>NZ_JANUGW010000051.1 GCF_024753285.1 Massilia pinisoli
CCGCGGGCGAACACGGTGGACAGCAGCACCATGCCGGCAACGACGAGCCAGAACACGATGAACATGCGGTCCAGGAACGGGATCTCGTAGACACCCGAGCCGTTATCGTGGGCGAAACCGATCGGCGCCAGGAACGACAGGTCCATCATCGTCGGCAGGAATTTCAGGATGATCGAGAACACGAGGCCGCCGATCGTGGCGAACATCGCCGCGCTGGACGTGGTCTTTTTCCAGAAGAAGCCCAGCAGGAACATGGCGAGGATGCCCGGCGAGACGAAGCCCGTGTATTCCTGGATGTACTGGAAGCCGCCTTTCTTGTCGATGCCCATCAGCGGGGCGATCACGACGGCCAGCAGCATCGACACGACGACGGTGACGCGGCCGATCCACACCATCTTCTTCTCGGTGACGTCCGGATGCAGGCGCTTCTGGTAGATGTCGAGCGTGAAGATGGTGGCGATGGAGTTGGCCTTGCCGGCCAGCGAGGCGACGACGGCGGCCGTCAGCGCGGCGAACGCGATACCTTTCAGGCCCGACGGCAGCATGGCCAGCAGAGTCGGATAGGCGCGGTCGGGATTCAGTTCGCCGCCGACGCGCATGGCGTCGCCCAGCACGCCGGCACGGTCCAGCGCGAACGCGGCGATACCGGGCATCACGACGATCATCGGCATCAGCAGTTTCAGGAACGCGGCGAACAGCAGGCCTTTGCGGGCGGTCGGCAGGTCGGCGCCGAGGGCGCGCTGCGTGATGTACTGGTTGCAGCCCCAATAGTTCAGGTTCACGATCCACATGCCGCCGATGAGGGTCGACAGGCCCGGCAGGTCCATGTAGTTCTTGTTGTCGCGGCCCAGCACCATCTGGAAGTGGTCGCGCGTCGAGTCGTACAGGTTCGTGAAGCCCTGCATCGCGCCGTGGCCGTTGCCCAGTTTCGCGACGAGGTCCAGCGCCAGCCACGTGGTCACGAGGCCGCCGATGACGAGGCAGGTGACCTGGATGACGTCCGTGTAGCCGATGACTTTCATGCCGCCCAGCGTGATGATCGCGGCGAAGACGGCCAGGAACAGCATGCAGGGGAACACGCCGATGCCGGTGACGCTGCCGATCGCCAGCGCGCCCAGGTACAGGATCGACGTCAGGTTGACGACGACGTACAGGCCGAGCCAGAACAGCGCCATCGTCGTGGCGACGGCCTTGCCGTAGCGCTGTTCGAGGAACTGGGGCATCGTGTAGATGTGGTTCTTCAGGTACACCGGCATGAAGAACACGGCGACGATGACGAGCGTGGCGGCGGCCATCAGTTCGTACACGGCGATGGCCATGCCGATGCGGAAGCCCGAGCCGCTCATGCCGATGAACTGCTCGGCGGAGATGTTCGAGGCGATCAGCGATGCGCCGATGGCCCACCACGTGAGCGAGCCTTCGGCCAG
>NZ_JANUGW010000052.1 GCF_024753285.1 Massilia pinisoli
CTGCTGCGTCGAAGTCCTTGGTCATCTGTCAGTGAGACGCTGGCGTCCCACCACCTTCTATCCGTTGGGTCTGCTAACCCAACTGAATCCTGCATGCGCGCTGCGCTCAGTTGACCTCGTTAAACAAGCCCCATCTACTATGGTCGGCTGCTATCGACAGCCCGGGTGGACGACGAGCTTGCAAACTTCACGCTACCTCTCACCACATCGAATTCAGTTCATCCGTGTTTCAGTTCAGCACCGTCCGGAACGATCCCATCCTTCAGGTAGCGCCACAGGGCAATGATCAGCTTACGCGCCACGGCAACGATCGCCACACGCTTGCCTCGCTTGCCCGCCGAGGGGGCGCTGGTGCCCGTTGCCGTTCTTCGCATGAACCAATGCGTCAGCGCGCTATCGGGCTGGTAACGCAGCCACATCCATGCCATTTCGATGAGCAGTGCGCGTACCCGCCGGTTCCCCTGCTTGCTGATGCCCTGGTCGACCCGGCTTTGTCCGCTATCGTAAGGCTGTGGCACCAAACCCACACAACTGCCGACTTGGCGCGCGTTATTGAAGCGTCGCCAGAACAGTTCCAAAACCAGTCGATGCGCACCAACCTGCCCGATGCCGCGCAGCCTCCTGAGTGCCGCCACCGATTGTGCCGTCGTTTCAGGCAATTGCTCGGTTAGCGTTGCCTCGAGTTCTTGCAATTGCCTGGCCACCAGAGCCAACCGTTCGCATTCGCGCATGAGACGCTGTCGCAGGCACCCGGGCAGCGCAGCGCCATCATGACAAACGACTTCGCCACGTTCGAGCTGCGTGGCAAACGCCGGCCCAACCTGTGCCCAGCAACCGACCGTACGCAACAGCTTGCGAATCCGGTCCCGGTGCTGGCCGACTTCCTTCTGCAGCTGGCCCCGGTCACGTACCAGATGGCGTATCTCTTCCGCCTCCGCCTCTGGTACCCGGACTGCGTGCAACCGGTCGCGCTCACCCCGCAACCATCCCCGCAAACAGCACAACAGGCGTATCGCATCAAGCCGGTCGGTCTTCGCACGCCTTGCCTGACGCTCCACAGGGATGCTGGCCGGATCGACGATCACGACCTCGTATCCTCGTTTTTGTAATGCACGACAGATCCAGAAGCCATCCTGCCCAGCCTCGTACACGATCACGACCCGGGACGATGGCGCCAACCGCCATTCCTGGCGAATCGTCTCTATCAACGTGACCGCTTCCGCCAACCGATCCGCGGCCCCTTGCTCCTCAGTCGTGTGTACCGATGGGCTTCGATGCCACCCGTCCTGCAGCGCAACTTTCCAATTCTTGCTCGCAAGTTCAAACGACACTGTCAGCGTCTGGTCATCGAGCGTAATATCCTGAATGTGAGCCGGTTGCATGTTGATCTCCTAAGTCTGCGTTTCGAACTCTCAG
>NZ_JANUGW010000053.1 GCF_024753285.1 Massilia pinisoli
AGAAGCAATGGGATGGACTCCTCCTCCCCTGAGGGCACGTAAGTGCCAAACTGGAGTTTCCACACAACCGGTTTGGAAAGAAGGAGTCCACCATGAAGCTTATTCGCGTTGGGGTCGATTTGGCAAAGAACGTGTTTCAAGTGCACGGCGTGGACCAGTCTGAAAAGGCGGTCTGGTGGAGCAAGCTCGTCCGAGCTGATTGGATCAAGGCGCTACTCGCCCAGATCGAGCCAGGCTGTGAAATCGGCATGGAAGCGTGCAGCGGTGCACATCACTGGGCCCGAGTACTGCAGGCACACGGTTACAGAGTCAAGCTGATTGCTCCGCAGTTCGTTAAGCCCTACGTCAAGAGCAACAAGAACGATGCGAACGATGCTGAAGCGATCTGCGAGGCGATGAGCCGGCCGAGTATGCGGTTCGTAACGGTCAAGACGGTCGCGCAGCAGGATATCCAAGCTGTGCACCGAGTGCGGACCAGCCTCGTCGATCAACGTAAAGCCACAGCCAATCAGATTCGTGGCTTGACATCGGAATACGGATTGACCGCCCCGAAAGAGTTGGTCCACTTGCGCGCAGCGATCCCGCGCTGGCTGGAAGACCTCGACAACGGCCTTAGCGAGCGGTTTCGCCGCCTCTTGCGTGGGCTCTGGGAGGACATCCTGGCATTGGATCGGCGCGTGACTGAGCTCGAACGGGAAATCGAAGAAATTGGGCGGCACGATCCGGTAGCGGTTCGCTTGCAGCAGTTGCGTGGCATCGGTCCTATCACTGCTACCGCTTTGGTAGCGACAATAGGCGATGCTAGCCAGTTTGCCAGCGGTCGACAGATGGCGGCTTCTGTAGGACTGACGCCCAGACAAAACAGTTCAGGAGGAAAAGAGCGTTTGCTGGGCATCAGCAAGAAAGGCGATACTTACTTGCGCTGCTTGCTGATACACGGGGCGCGAGCGGTACTCCGCACTGCTCAGGCCAAGACGGACCGATTAAGTACTTGGGTTACGCGTATTGCGATTACGCGCCACCCGAACATTGCCGCGGTAGCGTTGGCGAACAAAACGGCACGTATCGCGTGGGCGATGATGAGTAGAGGGACCGATTATCATCCTGAGCCCGCATGATCTCAACAGTAAAACTTTTTGCACGACGTAGGAGTAACCGAACCACGATTGCATGACAAGCCGCATGATGGCCAACAGGTCGAACCGGCGCTGGCAAAACCCGAGAATGTCCGCGGCTTTCAAGCCCGTAGAAGCGATAGGGAGTCGGCGCGCGAATAGCCCATCAGGGTCCAGCACCTGGCACAGGTGCAGTAGTATGAGACCGGATATACGTGAGCAGTCGTACCTCGCGGCCTGACGACGGATTGTTTGCAAACGAGGCGGAGTCCATATACGGACATT
>NZ_JANUGW010000054.1 GCF_024753285.1 Massilia pinisoli
CTAAAGTGGACCCATCAGTCAAGACACTCAGCCGGCTAGTTTAAGCTGTGTCCATTTCCACTCCAGCAGCTGCCCGGCGCTGCCCCGTACTGCCGTCTTCCCCCCGTTCCTGGTCCGCGCCGTCGAACCTGTCGACGATCAGCGCGCCGCCTCCGACGCCGGCCCGGTAGACATGATCCGGCGTCTCGTAGCGCAACGCTTGGTGCGGCCGCCCGGCGTTGTAGAACGCGAAGTACTGCGCCAGGCCGACCGTCAGCTCGGCCATGTTGGCGTAGCCCTTCAGGTACACGTCCTCGTACTTCACGTTGCGCCACAGACGCTCGACGAAGATGTTGTCCAGCGCCCGCCCGCGCCCGTCCATGCTGATCGCCACGCCTTCGCGCTTGAGCACGCCGGTGAACGCGTCGCTGGTGAACTGCGAACCCTGGTCGCTGTTGAACACCTCCGGCCGGCCGTGGTGGCGCAGAGCGTCCTCCAGGCAATCCACGCAGAACGACGCGTCCATGCTGTTGCTGACGCGCCAGGCCAACACGCGGCGCGAGTACCAGTCGATGATCGCCACCAGATAGGCGAAGCCGCGTGCCAGACGGATGTACGTCAGGTCCGTGCTCCACACCTGATTCGGCCGCGCGACCTCCACCCCGCGCAGCAGGTAGGGATAGACCTTGTGCCGCGGATGCGCCTTGCTCGTCGTCGGTCCCGGCGCCATGCCCGCCAGCCCCATCTCCCGCATCAGCCGCTGCACGCGCTTGCGGTTGACGCGGTGGCCCCGCCCGCGCAGGAAGACCGCCATGCGCCGGCTGCCGTAGAACGGCCGGTGGGTATATTCCTCGTCGATCAGGGCGCGGAGCCGGTCTTCTTCCTCGCACGGGAACTCCATGCGCGTCGCCGCTTCCAGCCGACGATACACCGTCGAGCGGGGCACGCCGGCCAGTTCGCACTGCATCGTCAGCGGCATGTCGTCCTCCCGTCCGATCCAGCGCGCCCGCTCGGCCGGGTTCATTCCCCAAGCTTTTTTTTGAGCCAATCCACCTGCATCTTCAGCTTGCCGATCTCGCTGTACAGCTTGTCCTCCGGACTGCTTTCGTCCACCGGCTTCGGGCCGCGCTTGACGTCGAACAGGGCGCCCGCGTTTTCCAGGATCTCCTTCTTCCACTGGCCCACCAGCACCGGATGCACGCCGTATTCCTGCGCGATCTCCGTCACCGTCTTCAATCCGCGCACTGCTTCCAGCCCGACCTTGGCCTTGAATTCCGCCGTGTGCACCCTGCGCTTTTTACCTTCACTCATTCGCCATCATCCTTTCGCGGACGACAGCTTAAACCACTGTCTCAAATTCGGGGTCCACTATA
>NZ_JANUGW010000055.1 GCF_024753285.1 Massilia pinisoli
TAAAGTGGACCCATCAGTCAAGACACTCAGCCGGCTAGTTTAAGCTGTGTCCGTTTCCACTTCAGCAGCTGCCCGGCGCTGCCCCGTACTGCCGATTTTTTCTTGCTCCAGGTCCGCGTCGCCGAACTTGTCGACGATCAGCGCACCGCCTCCGACACCGGCGCGGTAGACATGATCCGGCGTCTCGTAGCCCAACGCCTGATGCGGTCGCTCGGCGTTGTAGAACGCAAAGTACTGCGCCAGGCCGACTGTCAGTTCGGCCATGTTGGCGTAGCCCTTCAGGTACACGTCCTCGTACTTTACGTTGCGCCACAAGCGCTCGACGAAGATGTTGTCCAGCGCCCGTCCGCGCCCGTCCATGCTGATCGCCACGCCTTCGCGCTTGAGCATGCCGGTGAAGGCATCGCCGGTGAACTGCGAGCCCTGGTCGCTGTTGAATACCTTGGGCCTCCCGTGGTGGCGCAGCGCGTCTTCCAGGCAGTCCACGCAGAACGACGCGTCCATGCTGTTGCTGATGCGCCAGGCCAGCACCCGGCGCGAGTACCAGTCGATGATCGCCACCAGGTAGGCAAAGCCACGCGCCAGGCGGATATAGGTCAGATCCGTACTCCACACCTGATTCGGCCGCGTGACCGCTACCCCTCGCAACAGGTAGGGATAGACCTTGTGCCGCGGATGCGGCTTGCTGGTTGCAGGGCCCGGCGCCATGCCCGCCAGTCCCATTTCCCGCATCAGGCGCTGCACGCGCTTGCGATTGACCCGGCGTCCTCGACCCCGCAGGAACACCGCCATGCGCCGGCTACCGTAGAACGGCCGGCTGGTGTACTCCTCGTCGATCAGGGCGCGCAGTCGGTCGTCTTCCTCGTTCATGCATGCCTGGCGTGTTACCGCTTCCAGCCGCCGATACACCGTCGAACGCGGCACGCCGGCCAGCTCGCACTGCATCGTCAGCGGCATCTTGTCTTCCCGCGCAATCCACCGTGCCCTCTCGGCAGGGCTCATTCCCCAAGCTTTTTTTTGAGCCAATCCACCTGCATTTTCAGCTTGCCGATCTCGCTGTACAGCTTGTCCTCGGGACTGCTTTCGTCCACCGGCTTCGGCCCGCGCTTGACGTCGAACAACGCCCCGGCGTTCTCCAGAATCTCCTTCTTCCACTGCGTCACCAACTGCGGATGCACGTCGTGCTCCTGCGCGATCTCGTTGATCGTCTTCACCCCGCGCACCGCTTCCAGCCCGACCTTGGCCTTGAACTCGGCGCTGTGCACCCTGCGTTTTTTACCTTCACTCATTCGCTGTCATCCTTTCGCGGACGACAGCTTAAACCACCGTCTCAAATTCGGGGTCCACTAT
>NZ_JANUGW010000056.1 GCF_024753285.1 Massilia pinisoli
TGTATAGCACAGGGACATAGGTAACACATGTCTAGAGACATGGGTGACACTACCTAGCCGTCATTTTAGCGTCGAGTGAGGTCGATTCTGCCGACTTCTTTGTGACAGAAAACGATGCTTAGGACGCCATCGTTTTCTGTTGGTCGAATGGCGACGTTCTGTTCGTACAGTCCCTCTCCGACGAAATACACTCCGCCTTTGTAGCTGATTTGGCCGTGGCGGCGTACGGTGCGCACGGTTTCGCCTTCGTCGTACTCAACGGGCGGCAGTTCGGCGGGGAAGAGACGAGCACTTTGGGCGTAGCGGGTCGACGGTGTCTTTTGCTCTAACGCTTCATGCGGCCGAATCAGGTTGTATTGGTCGCGCCAGCGGTCGAAGGCCTCCTGGCACGCACTGATCGAACTGAAGCCAAAGCGGTTGAGTAGTTCGCGCTTGAGCGTTCGATGAAACCGTTCGGCTTTGCCTTGGGTTTGCGGATGATATGGCGTGCTATGGCCGACACGAATTCCCAGGCGAATAAGCCAGACTTCCAGCCGTGATAACGTGCCGTGACCACCCGTTCCCCAAGGCGTGCCGTTGTCACAAGTGATCCGCTCGGGCATGCCATAGGTGCGAAACGTCTGCGTCAGCACGTCCTTTACCGTCTGGCCATCTTCTCCTTTGCAAGCGGTCAAGCAGACTGAGTATCGCGAGTGATCGTCCAGAATCGTCAGCGGGTGGCAGCGTCCTGCCTTCTCGTCGGTCAGGGCAAAATGCCCCTTGAAATCCATCTGCCAGAGCTGGTTTGGTGCAGGGTGTTCGAAACGACCTTTGGCCAGATTCGTCACATCTGCAAGAGGCACTAACTGCCTGCCGTGGCGACGTAAAATGGCTGAGATCGTATTCGGGTGCGGGGCGCCGAATTTTTCGGGCAGCAGCGCCTTGAGCTTGCGTGCGCCCCAGCATGGGTGCTCATCGTGCAGCGTTACAACCGCCGCCTCCAATTCGTCCGTGCTGCGCTTGGGCGATGAATGCGGACGGCGGGACCGGTCTTCCAATCCTTCTTCGCCGTGTTTAAGGTACAAATCACGCCACTTGTAGCCAGTCTTACGGCTGACGCCGAAAGACTGGCAAAGGGCCTGCATGTTCACATCAGGTGCGGTCGCCAAGCGAGCAAATTCGAGACGAGAAGACATCCGGGAACTCTCCTTCCAAGGCATTGCACGCTCCGATTGTTAGCTGTGCAATGATCATA
>NZ_JANUGW010000057.1 GCF_024753285.1 Massilia pinisoli
GAATCGCCACGACAATTGTAGACACTCCTGAGCCATAATTCTGGGTCAAGGAGAAGATATGAGTGGAAAGCGGTACACGGAGGAATTCAAGATCGCGGCGGTCAAGCAAGTGGCAGAACGCGGTCACCCGGCGAGCGAGGTGGCAGAACGCCTCGGGGTGAGCATGCACAGCCTCTACACCTGGATGAAGCGCTACGGCGTGCCTGAAGAGGAGCGCAAGGCGGTGGATTCCCAGGCAGAGGAATTGCGGCGCCTGAAGGCCGAATTGAAGCGCGTCACGGAGGAGCGCGACATCTTGAAAAAGGCCGCGGTGTACTTTGCCAAGACGTCCGGGTAAGGTACACCTTCATTGTTGAGTTACAGGACCAATTTCCCGTACGGCGGCTGTGCAAAGTGCTCGGTGTGCATCCCAGCGGTTTTTACGCCTGGCGTCTAAACCCCGAAAGCACGCGCGCCAAGGAAGACAAGCGCCTGCTGATTCCCATCAAGGAGTCGTGGTTGGAAAGCGGCAGTGTGTACGGCTATCGCAAGGTCAGCAATGATCTGCGGGAACTCGGCGAGCAATGCGGCATCAATCGCGTTCATCGACTAATGAAATTGGCTGGAATCCGTTCTCAAACCGGCTACGCCAAGCGCAAGTACAAACGGGGCGGCGCACCTGCGCTAGTGGCGCCAAATCACTTGCAGCGTCAGTTTGACGTGCAGGAGCCCAACCGTGTCTGGGCGACGGACATCACGTATATCCGCACGCATGAAGGTTGGTTGTATTTGGCCGTGGTACTCGACCTGTTCTCGCGTCAGGTGGTCGGTTGGTCGATGAGTTCGCGCATCGATCGCGAACTGGCCATGAACGCGCTATTGATGGCTGTCTGGCGCCGGCAACCCACCAATACGGTGATGGTGCATTCGGATCAGGGCAGCCAGTTCAGCAGTTATGACTGGCGCGATTTCCTGGGCGAGCATAACCTGCAACAGAGCATGAGCCGCCGAGGAAACTGCCACGACAACGCTGTTGTCGAGAGCTTTTTTCAATTGCTCAAGCGGGAGCGGATTCGACGGAAGACCTATGGCACCCGCGACCAGGCAAGGCAGGATGTCTTTGACTATATCGAGATGTTCTACAATCCGAAGCGCCGGCACAGCTTCAGCAATGACTTGTCGCCGATGGAGTACGAAAAGCAGTATTTTCAGCGGCTGTCGAGTGTCTAGAAAACTCGTGGCGATTCA
>NZ_JANUGW010000058.1 GCF_024753285.1 Massilia pinisoli
CATATCCGCAGCTTCGGTGACTGGCTTAGCCCCGTTACATCTTCCGCGCAGGACGACTCGATCAGTGAGCTATTACGCTTTCTTTAAATGATGGCTGCTTCTAAGCCAACATCCTGACTGTTTTAGCCTTCCCACTTCGTTTTCCACTTAGCCAATCTTTGGGACCTTAGCTGGCGGTCTGGGTTGTTTCCCTCTTGACGCCGGACGTTAGCACCCGACGTCTGTCTCCCAAGCTCGCACTCACCGGTATTCGGAGTTTGCAATGGTTTGGTAAGTCGCAATGACCCCCTAGCCATAACAGTGCTCTACCCCCGATGGTGATACTTGAGGCACTACCTAAATAGTTTTCGGAGAGAACCAGCTATTTCCAGGTTTGTTTAGCCTTTCACCCCTACCCACAGCTCATCCCCTAATTTTTCAACATTAGTGGGTTCGGACCTCCAGGGCGTGTTACCGCACCTTCATCCTGGCCATGGGTAGATCACCTGGTTTCGGGTCTACACCCAGCGACTGTCGCCCTATTCGGACTCGATTTCTCTACGGCTCCCCGATCTGGTTA
The DNA here is from genome assembly GCF_024753285.1 of Massilia pinisoli. Classification (GTDB taxonomy): domain Bacteria; phylum Pseudomonadota; class Gammaproteobacteria; order Burkholderiales; family Burkholderiaceae_D; genus Telluria; species Telluria pinisoli. The sequence continues at coordinate 560 of NZ_JANUGW010000058.1, forward strand.
ACCTCGCCACTGAATGTAAGTCGCTGACCCATTATACAAAAGGTACGCCGTCACCCCACGAAGAGGCTCCGACTGTTTGTATGCACACGGTTTCAGGATCTATTTCACTCCCCTCCCGGGGTTCTTTTCGCCTTTCCCTCACGGTACTGGTTCACTATCGGTCGATTACGAGTATTTAGCCTTGGAGGATGGTCCCCCCATCTTCAGACAGGATTTCTCGTGTCCCGCCCTACTTGTCGTACGCTTAGTACCACCGTCCGGATTTCGTGTACGGGGCTATCACCCGCTATGGCCGCCGTTTCCAAGGCGTTCCACTATCCAGTCGACTATCACGTACAAGGCTCTTCCCATTTCGCTCGCCACTACTTTGGGAATCTCGGTTGATTTCTTTTCCTGCAGCTACTTAGATGTTTCAGTTCGCCGCGTTCGCTTCGCATACCTATGTATTCAGTATGCGATGACCTAAAAGGCCGGGTTTCCCCATTCGGAAATCTGCGGATCAAAGTGTGTTTGCTCACTCCCCGCAGCTTATCGCAAGCTACTACGTCCTTCATCGCCTGTAATCGCCAAGGCATCCACCATGTGCACTTATTCACTTGTCCCTATAACGTTGGCCCCTGCA
>NZ_JANUGW010000059.1 GCF_024753285.1 Massilia pinisoli
AGCATCGACGGCTTGCACCAGCAGGATCTCGCTGCCTGCATCGCGGCCGGCACGTGTCCGAACATTGCCAGCCTGGCGAATACGGGCGTGACCTACACGGGCGCGAACACGCCCGGCCTGTCCGACTCCGTTCCGGGACTTGCCGCCCTCGTGACGGGCGGCAGCCCGAAGAGCACGGGCCTGTTTTACGACGACATCTACGATCGACATCTGTACGCCGGTACGGACGCCACCTGCACGGGCGCGCAGGGCGTAGAGGTGTTGCTGCAAGAGCAGGCGGGTGAAGATGCCTTCAACGGCGGTGCTCTCGCCCACCTCGACGGCGGCGGTGATTTCAATCCCCAACAAATTCCACGGATGAAGAACGCTGCGGGCAGCTGCGTACCCGTCTATCCGCACAATTTTATCCAGACCAACACCATCTTCGAAGTCGTCCGCCAGAATATTGCCGGGGCATACACGGCCTGGGCGGACAAGCATGCGTGGGGGACCGATTGGGTCAATGGCCCGTCGGGCACGGGCGTGATGGACCTGGCCCGCACGGAGATCAACTCGGATTTCAATACCGCGCGCGGCCTCGCCAGCCCCGCGGGCTACGATTTCACCAAGACGCCCACGGAGACCAAGGTATTCGATCATTTCCATACGCAGATCATCCTCAACCAGATCGACGGACTTGACTCGACCGGCGTGGTCAGCGCTGCGGCAGGCGGCTCCCTCAAGAGCAACAAAATTCCGGT
>NZ_JANUGW010000006.1 GCF_024753285.1 Massilia pinisoli
GCGCTGTTCCCGAACGAGGAAAACCCGTTCCCGTGGATGAGCGAGATGATCGACCTGAAGAAGGAGCGCAACTTCTTCGAGACGCGTGTGACCGAGTACCAGACCGGTGGTGCGCTGAACTGGGATTGATCCCGGAGCGCCATGACGAAGCCCGCCGCCCGGCGGGCTTTTTTATTTGCAGGGCCGCTCGGCTCAACGGTCGTCGAGCCAGGCGAGGAAATCGCCGGCCACTTCCGGCGTCAGTTCCAGTGCCGCTTCCGCCACGTCGCCCGTCCCTTTGACTGCCGCCAGCGCCGCCATCGCGCACGCGAGGAATTCGTCATCCCACTGACGCACGGCGGCGGCAGCAATCAAGCGGGGAAGGGCGGCCAATGCCGTGAAGTAGGCCTCGCGCAGGTCGGAAGGCGCGGTGATGTCGTGCCGCTTGCGGCAGATTTCGATCCACGCTGGAAACTGCAGGTAGCCGGCACTGGCCCGGTCGGGCGCCAACGCCAACGCACGCACGACGTGCGGCACGGCCGCGAATGATGCCGGGTACACGTCTCCCTGATGTGCCAGCGCGCTCCACAGCGAGAACCAGGGCTCGTCGTCGGGACCCGTCGGCGGGAGGGGGGCGAGCTGGCGCAACAGCGCCGGCATGTCGGTGGCCTTGCCATACGCATGCTCGAGTTCATGCCAGCGCGGACTGTCGAGGGGCAGGCAGGGCAGATCAGGATCGGTCGTCATCGCGTCTCATCGGGAAACAAACCGATAGTCTAGCAAGCCTTCCTGCGCCGGTCTGCGTGGGCATCGTCGATGAGCGCCCGTCAGTCGACAAACTCCAGAATCGCCTTCATCGTCGCCTCGGGCGCCTCCTCCATCAGCCAGTGCCCCGCATCCGGAATGACCACTTCCGTGACGTTGGCCGCCGCATTGCGCATCACGACCGCCTCGTTGGCGCCGAACGACTTGGCGCCGCCGATGGCGAGGACGGGCATCGTCAGCTTGTGGGCGAGGACTTTCTGGTTGTCTTCCGCATCCTTGGGAATGCTGAGGAATTGCGCGAAGGCCGAGTGCATGGCGCCCGGGCGGGCGTACAGCTTCGCATAATAAGTACGGGTCGCTTCGTCGACCTTCTTCGGGTCGCCGGCGAACTCGTTCCAGAAACGGTCCAGGTAAATGCGCTCGCGGCCGGCGACGAGCCGCTCGGCGTCCGGGCCGCCGAACGAGAAATGCCACAGCTGCGGACTGCGGACGATCTGTTCCCACGGCGGCACCCCGGGCACGGGTGCATCCATGACGACGAGGCGGTCCGTCTTGTCCGGATAGCGAGCTGCATAGGCGAAGGCCACCATCGTGCCGATGTCGTGGCCGACGACGACGGCATGGTCGATGCCCAGCTTGTCGAGGACGGCGCGGACGTCGCCGGCCTGCGTCCATTTGTCGTAGCCGCCCGCCGGGTGCGACGACAGCCCCATGCCGCGCAGGTCCGGCACGATGACCGTGTGGTTGGCGGCCAGGCGCGCGGCCAGCGGCGACCACATTGCGCCCGTGTCGCCGAAGCCGTGCAACAGCACGACGGCGGGACCGTGGCCACCCGTGACCACGTGCAGCGCGGCGTCACCGGCCTGGATGGTCTGCGCCTTGAACGCGGGCGGGAAGGGCTGGACGGCGGCGCCGGCGGGCTGGCTCAGCGCCACGGACAGTGAAAGGATGGCAGCGATACGTGGGAACATGGACGATCTCCTACCCGGCGGGGGAGGCCACGTGGCCATCGCTGATTGCCCTTGGGGTGACGGCCAGTATGGTTTAGGATGAGCAGCCGGACTAGTCGCCAAATACCGCAACAGCAATTCGGAAACGCCGAACAACGGAGTGCACCGACATGAAACTGGAAGGCCTCGCCACGTTCGTCACGGTGGCCGAAAGCGGTTCGTTGAGCGAAGCGGCGCGCCGGCTGCGCGTGTCGCGCTCCGTCGTCAGCGAGCGCCTCGTCGAACTGGAGCGCTCGCTCGGCGCGAGCCTGCTGCAGCGGTCGACGCGCAAGGTCTCGCTCACCGAGGACGGCGCCGCCTTCCTCGCGCGCGCCGCGCGCATCGTGCGCGACGTGCAGGAGGCCGCGGCCGACCTGGCCGAGCGGCGCGGGCAGCTGAGCGGTCCGCTGCGCATCTCCGCGCCGGTCACGTTCGGCCGCATGCACCTGGGGCCCGCGCTGTATCCCTTCCTCGCGCGATACCCCGACATCCAGCTGACGCTCGAGCTGAACGACCGCCGGGTCGACGCGGCGTCGGACGGATTCGATGCCGTCCTCCGCCACGGTCCGATCGCGGATACCTACCTCGTCGCGTGGCAGCTGGCAACGAGCCGGCGCGTGCTCGTCGCCGCACCCGCCTACCTGGACCGGTACGGCGCGCCCCGCTCGCCGGAAGAACTCGAAGGCCATCGCGGCATCTTCTACATGCACCGCGGCGGCGCCGACTGGCGCTTCGCGCAGCAGGGCGGGGCGCGCATCGTGCGTGGACGGCCCGGCATGGTCCTGAACAACGGCGACATGATGCGCGACGCGGCGGTCGCCGGACTCGGTGTCGCCTTGCTGCCGATCTTCATCGTCGGCGGTGCGCTCCGCGCGGGGACGCTGCGCGTCATCGACGTCGGCATCGAGGCCGAACAGGAGTACATCTATCTGACGCACGCGGACGGCCAGAATCCATCCGCGAAGCTGCGTGCGCTGGGCGCATGGCTGAGGGAAGCGTTCGGCAATCCACCGTATTGGGAGACCGAGTGCAGCGCTTACGTCTAGTGCTCGGTGTGTCCTGAGTGGAAGATCGCGCCGTTGCAGATCGACGGCCGTCACCATGCTATGCTGCCGCCCTTTCGGCACTTGTCCCCGCATCCGTCATGCTCACCAACCCGCTCCTCGACGACCCCGCCATCGTGCACGGCTTCGGCACGCGCGATGACGACATGGCCGCGCTGCTGCCCGGCTACTGGCCGCGCCGCCCCTTCCAGCGCGAACGCCACGGCACCCGCATTGCCATCGCGACGCGGCCGAACGAGGATTGCGGGGAAGTCGACGGCATGCTGACGGATCGTCCCGGCCTGCTGCTCGCGATCTCCACCGCCGACTGCGTGCCCGTGCTGCTCGCGCGGCAGGACACGCGCGAAGTGGCGGCGCTGCACGTCGGATGGCGCGGCGCCATGGACGGCATGGTCGATGCGTTCGCGGCGCTCGTGCGCGCGCGCGGCGGCGATCCGGCCGAGTGGATCGCGGTCGCGGGACCCGCGGCACATGCCTGCTGTTACGAGGTCGGGCAGGACGTGATCGACGGCTTCGTCGCGCGCTGGGACTTCGCGCCGCGCTTCGTCGCGCCGCATGGGCGCATGCTCGACCTGCCCGCCATCGTGCGTCGCCAGCTCGAGCGTGCGGGCATCGTCCGCGTCGCGTCGCACGCCGAATGCACGATGTGCCATCGCTGCGGCGACGGCAGCCACACCTTCCACAGCTACCGCCGCGACCGCGCAACGCGCACGCCCGTGGTCGACGTGCACTGGTCCGCGATCGCGATCGCCGACCGCTAGACAGGCCGCGCGACGCGGCGCCGGCGCACGACATCGGCACGTGGATGCGCCCGTCATCGCGGCGCGCGCACCGCGTTTGCAAGGGCCTTGGAGTCGCGCAAAGAACACGCTGCATCGATCATGCGGCGTCTTCATCACGATTTTTATGCGTGTCTCGCGCCACAAGCTTCTCACTGAGGCTATCATGCGCTCAATTCCATCTTATCGATGTCGTCATCGTCGATCGCGCCATGGTCCGAGTCCTCGTCATCCGCCAGAATCCGCAGTGCCGGTCGCGCCGGTCGATGCGGCATGTGCGGACGCGCAGCGGCGCAGACGTCGCGCACGTGAACGCGGGGGAGGTCGCATGACGGACCGCTTCGCTTTTCACTACACGCCCGACGGCTATTCGACCTCGGGTGCGCGGCTGATGGGCCGCCAGGCCGCGGGCGCCGGACTGCTGCGCGCCATTGCGGCCGCGCCCGATCTGGAAGCGGTCGGCTGCTTCGCCGGCGGTCAGGCCCACGCGGCCGAGGGCGAGCGACTGCTGCGCGAATATGGTTACGCGGGCCAGGTGGAATGGATCGCCCAGGGCCGCCCGCAAGACCTCGAGCGCTACGGCACGCTGTACCATCCCGCACCCGGCATCGAACGGCTCGCGTGGCGCCGTCTCGGCATCGGCGAGCGCCGCTACAGCCTGTGCGGCGTCACGCACGCGCCGGCGGGCCATGCCGTGATGTCGAGCCTCGCGAACCTCCTCGTGGCGCCCGTGCGCAGCTGGGATGCCGTGATCTGCACGTCGCGCACCGTGCGCGACAGCGTGCGCCGCGTGCTGGAGCGCCAGGCCGAGTACCTCAGCGCGCGCCTCGGCGCACAGCGTTTCGAGTTGCCGCAACTGCCGCTGATCCCGCTCGGCGTGCATGCGGCTGACTTCGATGCCGATCCGTCCCGCCGCGACGCCGCCCGCGAGCGCCTCGGCATCGCCGGCGGCGCCGTCGTCTTCCTGTTCGCCGGGCGGCTGTCGTTTTGCACGAAGGCGCATCCGCAACAGATGTTCCTCGCGCTCGAACGGGCGGCGCAGAACGGCGCGCGTGTGCATCTCGTGCTGTGCGGTTCGTTCGCCGGCGACGCCGTCGACAAGGCCTTTCATGAAGCCGCCGCGCAACTGTGCCCGTCGGTGCGCCTGTCCGTACCGGAGCACGATGATGAGGCTGATGTGTGGGCCGCCGCCGACGTCTTCATCTCCCTCGCCGACACCGTGCAGGAAACATTCGGCCAGGCGCCGCTGGCCGCGATGGCGGCGGGCCTGCCGTGCATCGTCAGCGACTGGGACGGCCATCGCGACATCGTGCGCGACGGCGTCGATGGCTATCTCATCCCGACCGTGATGCCGGGCGCGGGTGCCGGACTCGATCTCGCGCAGCGTTACGACGATGGCGTCGACAGCCACGACACGTATCGCGGTCACACGAGCCAGGCGGTCGCACTGGACGGCGCGGCCCTCGCGCGGGCGTGCGCACGACTCGCCGACGACGCGTCGCTGCGGCGGCAACTGGGCGACAACGCACGCCGGCGCGTGCGCGCGGAGTTCGACTGGGCCGTCGTGTTCGGACGCCACCGCGCATTGTGGCGCGAGCTCGACGAGCGGCGCCGTGCCGATGCGGTACTCGGCCCCGCGCTGCCCGCGGCCGTGCCCGACCGGCTCGATCCGTTCGAACTGTTCGCCACGTATCCCACGATGCAGATCACGCCGGCGTCGATGGTCGAACTCGCGCCCGATGCATCGCTCGCGCTGTTGCGGCGGTATCGCGAACTCGCGATCAACCGCTTCGCGCACGCGGCGCTGCCGACGCTGGAAGAGTTTGGACAGATCTTCGGATCGATCGAATCACGTCCGATGCAGGTCGACGAGTTGCTTGACGCGCTCGGACCGTGCGATCGGGCGACATTGCTGCGCGGACTCGCGTGGTTGTGCAAGATGGACTTGCTCCGGATTGCCGCGGGTCAAGCGTGAATATTGAATATCGCCTTTAGATAAAGGCTTTATACGAAATGGAAGTACGGTAATGCGCATCGATTTGCGCGCTTGTTTTTGGAGACCAAGCAGAACGAGGAAGGAATCAACCGTTATCGCAGCGATCGTTTCGATTGATGCTATCGCGGGTTCGCGCCTTAAAAGATACGAAAAATATTGTGTGCGGGTTGCGCACTGACAAGGTTTTCGTGTACTTTACGTGATTGAATTTGTCAAAACGTGAAGACGCTGATTTTGGTAGCGTCAAACGGGAAACAAACCGATCAAAAAAGGGACGCTGATTCATTCAGTATGCACGTAAAGCTTAGCGAAAAGAACAAGCCGCATTGCCTGATAAACGTCGGGTATGGCGGCTTTTTCTTTTCGCGGCCCTGCGGGCTGTGATGTGGACAGCGCAGTGAACCATCGGACTTTAGTCGATCAGGTCGTCGGCGACGACGATAGCCGAAGTGCCGTGGAGTAGTTCTGCTGTATGAAAATACAGTATATCGCAATTCGAGAATGCATGCCCGGGTTTTACGGGTTTTATCGAATCGCCGCGGTAGTTCGGCTGGTGCCGGATTCATTGACGCAAACGCCGCGTTTGCGCCGATGAATAATTCGCCCGACCAAGCAGACTGGGTTGGACGGGTTCAAATCATGTAGCGTAAATTTCTCATCGCAGAGAAGGAGAACACAAAATGGCAACCGCCGCGAAGAAACCAGCAGCAAAACCGGCCGCAAAAGCCGCCACCAAACCGGCCGCAAAGGCAGCAGCAGATAAACCGGCAAGCAAAACCGCAGCCACCAAAGCCGCCGCCAAGCCGGCAGCGAAAAAAGCCGCTGCAACCAAGGCCCCGGCCGCCAAATCGGCCGCAACCAAAGCCGCCGCCAAACCGGCAACCAAGAAAGCCGCAGCAACCAAGACCGCCGCCAAACCGGCAGCCAAGAAAGCTGCAGCAACCAAGACGGCCGCCAAACCGGCAGCCAAGAAAGCCGCAGCAACCAAGACCGCCGCCAAGCCGGCAGCCAAGAAAGCCGCAGCAACCAAGACCGCCGCCAAACCGGCAGCCAAGAAAGCCGCAGCAAGCAAGACCGCCGCCAAACCGGTAGCCAAGAAAGCCGCAGCAACCAAGACCGCCGCCAAGTCGACCGCGTCCAAGTCGGCAAGCAAGGCCGCCGCCAAGCCGGCAGCGAAAAAGACTGCCGCCAAGTCGACGGCAAAAGCAGCAACCAAGACCGCCGCCAAACCGGCTGCCAAGAAGGCTGCTGCCAAGTCGTCCGCTAAACCGGCTGCGAAGAAGACTGCTGCCAAGTCGACCGCCAAAGCTGCAAGCAAGACCGCCGCCAAGTCGACCGCGGCCAAGCCTGCTGCGAAGAAGACTGCCGCCAAGTCGACCGCTGCCAAGCCTGCTGCCAAGAAGACTGCCGCCAAGTCGACCGCCGCCAAGCCTGCTGCGAAGAAGACTGCCGCCAAGTCGACCGCCGCCAAGTCGACCGCCGCCAAGCCGGCTGCGAAGAAGACCGCTGCCAAGTCGACCGCGACCAAGGCTGCAGCCAAGCCTGCTGCCAAGCCGGCCGCGACCAAGTCGACGGCAACGAAGGCTGCTGCGACCAAGACCGCCGCCAAGCCGGCTGCGACCAAGTCGACCGCCACCAAGGCCGCCGCTCCCGCCGCCAAAAGCGCCGAGTCCAAGCCGGCCGTGAAGAAAGCTGCCGCCAAGCCGGCCGCCAAGAAGGCCGCTCCGGCCAAGACCGAAGCCAAGCCGGAAGCGAAGCCGGAAGCCAAGCCTGAAGCCAAGGCCGAAGCGAAGACCGAAGCCAAGACCGACAGCAAGGACACCGCCACCCAGGCCGCAAGCCCGGCGCCGGCAGCCAAGTCCGTCATCGCACCGGCAGCATGGCCGTTCCCGACGAGCAGCCGTCCGTAAGCCATTCCTGCCTGGTTCAGGCAAAATACCGCTGTGTGAGCTTTCACACAGCGGTTTTTTTTTAAGGAGTCCTCGTGCTGTCCATTCTGAAGTTGATCGTCGATACCGCGGCCGGTGTGCTCGGTGGGGTGTTGCTGCTGCGTTTCTGGATGCAACTGATCCGCGTGCGTCCGCCGTCGTCCGTTGCGCAATTCACGTTCACGCTGTCCGACTGGCTCGTGCGTCCGCTGCGCCGCATCGTGCCGGGCATGGGCGGCTACGATTGGGCCAGCCTGCTGGGCGCCTTCCTCGTCGTGCTGGCCGCGACGTCGATCCTGCTGCTGGTCGGGACGAGCGGCCAGGCCGTCGTGCTGATCGCGCTCGTGCGCCTGCTCGACTGGATCCTGTACGGCTTCATGGGCCTCCTGATCATCGAGGTGATCTTCAGCTGGGTCAATCCGCATGCGCCGCTGGCGCCGTTCATCCACGCGCTCAACGACCCGCTGCTGCGCCCGCTGCGCCGCGTGATCCCGCCGGTCGGCGGTCTCGACCTGTCGGTGCTCGTGGCATTCATCCTGATCCAGATCGCGCAATTCCTGCTGCGCCAGGTTTTCTACATCTGACGCCAGGCGTCATGAAAAAAGCGCGCCGGTCCCGCGAGGGACGGCGCGCTTTTTTATTGCCGTGCGCGTCAGAAGCGGTAGCCGAAGGCCGCCTCGAAGCGGTCCGCGATCTCCTGCTGCGTGAAGCTGTGGTTCTGGCCGCCCTGGTGCGCGATCTTGATGGAGCCCAGCAGGCTGGCCAGGCGGCCCGTCGTGGGCCAATCGAGGTCGTTGGCGATACCGTACAGCAGGCCGGCGCGATACGCGTCGCCGCAGCCCGTTGGATCGATGGTGGCAGCTGCCGGCACGGCCGGGATCTTGTGGTGCTCGCCGCCCGCATAGATGTCGGAACCGGCTTCGCCGCGCGTGACGATGAGCGCACCCAGGCGCGCCGCGACGTCCTGCAGGGGCAGGCCCGTGCGGTCCATCACCATCTCGAATTCGTAGTCGTTGCAGGCCAGGTACGCGGCCTGGTCGATGAACGTCAGCAGTTCCTGGCCGCTGAACATCGGCAGCTGCTGGCCCGGGTCGAAGATGAAGGGCACGCCCTGTTCCGCGCAGTCGCGCGCGTGCTTGATCATGCCGTCGCGGCCGTCCGGCGCGATGATCGCGACGCGCAGCGGCAGGTAGTCGGCCAGGCTGTTCTCGTGCGAGAACTGCATCGCGCCCGGGTGGAACGCGTTGATCTGGTTGTTGTCCAGGTCCGCGGTGACGAAGCACTGGGCCGTGTACGCGTGGGCGATCGTGCGGATCGCGTTGGTCGCGAGGCCTTGCTGCTCCATGCGGTCGAGGTACTCGCCGCCGTCCTGGCCGATGGTGCCCATGATCAGGGGATCGCCGCCCAGCAGTTTCAAGTTGTAGGCGATGTTGACGGCGCAGCCGCCGTATTCCGTGCGCAAGGTGGGCACGAGGAACGAGACGTTCACGCGGTGCAGCTGGTCGGCCAACAGCGTTTCGCCGAAACGGCCGTGGTATTGCATGATCTTGTCGAAGGCGATCGAGCCGCAGATCAGCGAGGTCTTGGTCATTGGAGCCTCAAGGATAGAAAACGAAAGTGTGATAGCCGGACGGCTGCAGGCCGGCCAGCGTGAAATGCAGTGCGACCGGCTGCTCCGAGTGCGGCGCGAAACCGTTGGCCGCCGGCGTGCCGGGCGGCAGGTAGTCGGCGGGCGCCAGCACGCGGCGCAGCACCGGCTTGTCGCTGGCGTCGGTCAGTTCCAGTTCGATGCTGGGCCAGGCCAGCACGAGGCTACCCTGGTTGCGCAGCACCGTATTGAGCGCGTACGTGCCGGGGCCCAAGGTCGTCAGCTCGCCCGTCTCGATGACGAGGTTCTCGGCCTGCGCAGGCAGCTCCACGCGGCAGCCCAGCACGGCGCAGGCGCCCTGCAGCACGGGCCTCAGGCCCGGATGCTGCGCGGCCAGCACGTTGCGATAGGCCAGCACCGCCTGGGCCAGCAGCGCGAGCAGCAGCGCGACGCTGCCTGCCACCATCCACAGGCGCTGCGTGCGGCCCATGCGTTCCTGGCGGCGGCTGCGCTTGACGAATTCCGGCTCGTCCGCGTCGCTGTCGGCCGCGATGCGCAGCCTCGGCGGCTCGATCTTCGTCGGCGTCAGCTTCGAGCGGCGTGCCCGTGCGTCGGATGCGCGCGCGGCCTTGCTGCGCGCGGACGCCACGACGGGCGGGATCATCGCCGGTGTCGGCGCGGGCGGTTCGCTCGCGGCCGATGCGCGCAAGGGCAGTGCGGCGGACGGGATGTCGGCGGCGGACGTGGGGCCGGCCGGCGCGGCCGGTGCCGCCGTCGGATCGGGTTCGTGCTGCGGTGCCGGTTCCGGTTCCGGTTCCGGTTCGTAGTCGGGCAGCGGCTGCGCGACGATCTCCTCGTCCACCGGCAGGCCGAAGTTCGGTTCGACGCGGCCGGCGGGCGCGTACGCGCTGGCAGGTGCCGCGTCCGCGTGCGTGGCCGCGGCGGTATCTTCGGGCGGTTCGGATGGCGGGACGGCAGCCGCGTCGTGCGCCGCATCGAACACGGGTTCCAGGCGCGGCTCGACGCGACCTGCGGGCGCGTAGGCGGAGGGCGGGACGGAGACCGGGTGTTCTTCGGCGAGCGCGACGTCGGGGGATTCGCTTGCCGGTGCAACATCGGCGCGCTCGGTATCGGCCGGTGCGGCGGCGACCAACGGCTCGTCGGCTGGCGCGGCGTCGGCACGCTCGGCATCGACCGGCGCAGCATCGATCACCGGCGCATCTGCAGGCGCAGCATCGATCACCGGCGCCTCTGCAGGCGCAGCATCGTCGTCGGGACCCTCAGCGGCAGCTGCCTCGTCCGGGTGCGCCGGCGTCGTCTCTGCGTCCTCGGGCGCGCGCGCGCCACCCGTGCGCCACACGTGCGCGCGCGGCGCCGCGGGCGCGGGCGCTTGCGCCTCGTCCCGTTCATCCACGTTCGGCAGGATGCCGAGCGGATCGAACGTGTGGCCGAAGTCGAGGGTGTAGACGGGCAGGGCGTCGTCCTGGTCGGACGGTGCGGGCACTGTCGGCGGCGTCTCGGTGGGCGCAGGCGCGGCCGGCTTGGCCAGGTCGATCAGGTGGGCGTTGCCGTCAAAGATGCTCTGGCAGGCTCCGCAGCGGACGATGCCGCCGCGGAGCTTGAGCTGGTCCGCGGCGACGCGGAACGTGGTGTGGCAATGCGGGCACTGGGTGGCGAGCGCCATGCCTTATTTGCTGCCGTCGGCACGCAGTTCGGTCACCCGGCGCGGCTCCGGTGCATTTGCTGCGCCGAGCTGCCCGTGCAAGGCGACCCAGCCGTCCAACTCGGCCCAGACACCCAGCTTGATGAACGGTGCGTACGCGGCAGCCACTTCGTCGGCCTGGCGCGCCAGCACGCCGGACAGGATCAGCGAACCGCCGTCGGCCACGCGGCCGGACAGCATCGGCGCCATCAGCTTCAATGGGCTCGACAGGATGTTCGCCACGACGATGTCGAAGCGCTCTTCGCCGTGCTTCGACGCGACGAAGTCGTCCGGCACGTAGAAGTCGATCTCGCAGCGGTTGCGTTCCGCGTTGAGCTTCGCGGATTCGATGGCCTGCTCGTCGATGTCGACGCCAGAGACTCCAGCCGCGCCGAGCTTCTTGGCGACCATCGCGAGGATGCCCGAGCCGCAGCCGTAGTCCAGCACGGACTTCCCCGGTGCCGGATGGGCTTCCAGCCATTCCATGCACAGGCGCGTCGTCGGATGGCTCCCGGTGCCGAATGCGAGGCCCGGATCGACTTCCAGGATCAGCGCGGTGGGATCGGGGGCTTCGTGCCAGCTCGGCACGACCCAGATGTTCTTGCCGATGTGGATCGGTTCGAACTGCGATTGCGTGAGGCGCACCCAGTCGGCGTCGGCGACGGCGCGCGTCGTGAAGCCAGGTGCCTGCGCGAGGCCGATGGCGGCGGCTGCCTCCGCGACGATGGCGGCCTGGTCGGCATCCTCGTCCGTCAGCGCGACGACGCGGCTGTGGTCCCAGGCGGCTTCCTTCGGCACCATGCCCGGCTCGCCGAACAGGGGCTTCTCGTCCTCCGTGCCTTCGTCCGCGTCTTCCACCGAGACCGACAGTGCGCCCGCTTCCATCAGGGCATCGGACAGGCCCTCGGCGTGCTCGCGTGCGATCTCGATGACGACTTCAGTCCAGCCCATCATTCAGCCTCGGATTTGGCGCCGATCGCGCCATCCTTCGGCAGGTCCGGCTTGTGGGCCAGCTTCTGCTCCAGGTAGTGGATGTTGGTGCCGCCTTCGATGAAGCGGGCGTCGACCATCAGTTCGCGGTGCAGCGGGATGTTGGTCAGGATACCCTCGACCACCATTTCCGACAACGCGATCTGCATGCGGCGGATTGCCTGGTCGCGCGTGGCGCCGTAGGCGATGACCTTGCCGATCATCGAGTCGTAGTGCGGCGGCACGTAGTAGCCGGCGTACGAATGCGAATCGACGCGGATGCCGGGGCCGCCCGGCGGATGCCAGCCCGTGATACGGCCCGGCGACGGCGTGAACTTGAACGGGTCTTCCGCGTTGATGCGGCACTCGATCGCGTGGCCCGACAGCATGATGTCGCGCTGGCGGAAGCGCAGGCGCTCGCCGCAGGCGATGCGGATCTGTTCCTGCACGATGTCGATGCCGGTGATCATTTCCGTGACCGGGTGTTCGACCTGCACGCGGGTGTTCATCTCGATGAAGTAGAACTCGCCGTTCTCGTACAGGAATTCGAACGTGCCCGCACCGCGGTAGCCGATCTTGCGGCAGGCCTCGGCGCAGCGGTCGCCGATCTTCTCGATCAGCTTGCGCGGGATGCCCGGTGCCGGCGCTTCCTCGATCACTTTCTGGTGGCGGCGCTGCATCGAGCAGTCGCGCTCGCCGAGCCAGACGGCTTGCTTGTGCTCGTCGGCGAGAACCTGGATTTCCACGTGGCGCGGATTCTCCAGGTATTTCTCCATATAGACTTCCGGATTGCCGAACGCGGTGCCCGCTTCCGTCTTGGTCATCGCGACGGCGTTCAGCAGCGCGGCTTCCGTGTGCACGACGCGCATGCCGCGGCCACCACCGCCACCGGCGGCCTTGATGATGACCGGATAGCCCACGCGGCGCGCGGTCTGGATGATCTCTTTCGGATCATCGGGCAGGGCGCCATCGGAGCCCGGCACGCACGGCACGCCGGCGCGGATCATCGCCTGCTTGGCCGACACCTTGTCGCCCATCAGGCGGATCGATTCCGGACGGGGGCCGATGAACACGAAGCCCGATTTTTCGACGCGTTCCGCGAAGTCGGCGTTTTCCGACAGGAAGCCATAGCCGGGGTGGATCGCTTCCGCGTCCGTGACTTCGGCCGCGCTGATGATCGCCGGCATGCTCAGATAGCTTTGCGCGGACGGTGCCGGGCCGATGCAAACGGACTCGTCGGCCAGTTTCACGTACTTGGCGTCCTTGTCGGCCTCGGAGTGCACGACGACGGTCTTGATGCCCATCTCGCGGCAGGCACGCTGGATGCGCAACGCGATTTCACCACGGTTGGCGATAAGAATTTTTTCAAACATGGTAAGTTCGGTGTTTCTTTGAGTGCCGGCGGTTTGCCGGGAGGGCGCGGTCGAGCGACCGCGCCGGGAGACTTTAACCGATTACGAACAGCGGCTGCCCGAATTCGACAGGCTGGCCGTTTTCCACCAGGATCTTGGTGACGGTGCCGGAGATATCGGCATCGATTTCATTCAGGAGCTTCATCGCTTCGATGATGCACAGGGTATCGCCTTCCTTCACGGTCGAACCGACGTCGACGAATGCCGCGGCACCAGGTGCCGACGAGCGGTAGAACGTACCGACCATCGGCGACTTGACGACGTGGCCGGTCGGTTCGGCCGGTGCGGCCGGGGCGCTGGCGACTGGCGCGGCGGCCGGCGCATGCATGGCCGGTGCCGAGAATTGCTGCACGCCTTGCTGCGGCACCATGACCATCTGATTCTGCGGGATTGCGGAGGACTTGACGATGCGGACCTTGCTTTCGCCTTCCGTGACTTCGAGTTCGGCGATATCCGACTCGGCGACGAGGTCGATCAGTGTTTTGAGTTTTCTTAGATCCATGTGAAACCCCTTGGAATTATTTGTTTAAGAGCATACGGCGCGTCGGGTGGTGCGCACTTTCGCGCGGAATGCGTGAAGTTGACGTAGATTAACGCTGTTTCAGCGCGAAGTCGATGGCAAACCGATATCCATCAGCACCGAGCCCGCAGATCGTGCCTTGCGCGATCGCCGACAAAAAAGAGTGGTGCCGGAATTCTTCGCGCTTGTAAATATTAGAGATGTGCACTTCCACGAACGGAATGTCCACGCCGGCAAGCGCGTCGCGCAGCGCCACGCTGGTATGGGTCAGTCCGCCCGGGTTGATCACGATCGCGTCCACACCCTCCTGGCGGGCAGCGTGGATACGGTCGATCAGCGCTCCTTCATGGTTACTCTGGAAACAGGCAATTTCCGCCCCGGCCTCCTGTGCCTGGGCGGTGGCGGCCCGCTCGATGTCGGCCAGCGTCGTCGCGCCGTACACCGCAGGCTCACGCGTCCCCAGCAAATTCAAATTGGGGCCATTGAGCAGCAGTAGCTTTTTCGCCATGTTGAACCGTCAGTTTGCCCGAAAGACAGGCATTTTGCCGCCAACGTTACGTGTTGGCAAGCGATATAAATCACCCGGAAAATAAGTGAACGACCGTTCGCCGGTCGCCCGCCGGGCCCTACAGCTTGGCCAGGTCGGCGCGCACCTGGTCGAACTTCAAACGGCCCAGGTACGTCTTGCGAACCTGCCCATCTGCGCCGATCAGCACCGTAAATGGCAGCCCGCCATTCGCGTTGCCGAGGTTGCGCGCGAGGTCGGTGCCACCCATGCCGCCTACGTACAATGGGTAGGAAATCTTGATTTTGCGGGCAAACTCGGCGAGGTTCGACGGCGAATCGATGCCGATGCCGATCACGTTGAAATGCTTGCCGCCGTCCTTGGCCGCCAGTTCCGACAGTTCCGGCATCTCCGACACGCAGGGTGCGCACCACGACGCCCAGAAATTCACGAGCAGGGGCTTGCCCTTCCACTGGCCGAGCGCCTGCGGCTTGCCGGCGAGGTCGTTCAGCGAGGATGCATACAGGTTCGTAACGGGCGTTTGCGGCCGGCCATCCGTCTTGTCATATGTCGTCGTCAGCGGGCCCTTGGCGTCCTGCTTGACGCCGGCGATGGCGCCGAGCACGGTGAAGGCGGCAGCCAGCGCCACGTAGCCGGCCAGGTGTTTTTTATTCATCTTGTTCGGAAGAGTCATTGTTCATCAGGGTGCGGAGCGCGGCGGCGTCGGCGCGCTGCAGGCGGCCGTCCGCACGGGGTTTCAGGGCGCCCCGCAGGTCGTTCATTTCATACAGCTCGGCATGCACCATTTCTTTTTGCCACATGAAGCTCACCGTTTCGACGGGATCGTGGCGGCCGCCCTTGAAGTGCGGCGTTTCCGAGATCTCGATATTGACGTTGCGGTTCAGGAGCCAGATCTCGACGTCCTTGGCGCTGTCGGCGAACAATTGTAAGTGGATGTCGTCGTATTCGCCCGCCGTGCCGTTCAGCACGGGGCCCGTGATATAGGGGCGGAAATCGGCCAACAGCTCCATCACTTCGAGGGCCGCGCTGCGCATGTGTTTTACACGCGCCGCCTGGGACGGGCCCTGGAACAGGCTCTGGTAGCGGCGTACCTCGTCTTCGACTTGTATATTGTCCGGCAGATAATTCGGGGACGGGCGATCGACGCCGAGCACCTGGCGCGCCGCCTTCGTCTTTGCCGTGGAATAGTCGGCGCCGTCCTGGGCGATCATGCGGGCGGCCGTCGCGGCGATGCGTGCGCGCACCTGCAGAAGGTCGTCGTTTGAATTGGGCATCATGTCCAAATCATACCCTTGAACGCGAAATGGCATCGCGTCACTGGCGTGCCCCGCCTTGACTATAGTCTTCCACCAGGCGCAGCACGGCCTTCGATTGGTAGCCCCTGGCCAGCGCGCTCAACCGGTTGGCGAACGGCCGGTAGCGTCCGTCCAGCGCAGCCAGCCGCTCGGCTTGCGCGACGATGTCCTGCATGTGGCCCGAGCGTGCGAGCTGGAGCAGCACTTCCATCTCGGCGGCGGGCGGCGCCACGATGGGCCCCTCGGCCGGCAGTGCGGCCGGCTTTTCCGCGCCATACGTCCATTCCAGCTGCAGCAGCCGGGCGATGTGCTCCAGCAACCGGTCCGTGTCGAGCGGCTTCGGCAGGAAGGCATCCATCCCGGCCGCCAGGCATTCCTCGCTGTCGCTCGTCGACACGCTGGCCGACAGCGCGATGACCGGCAAGCCGCGGAACGCCTCCTGCCGGCGCAACCGGCGCACGACTTCCAGGCCGTCCAGCCGCGGCATGGCGACGTCCAGCAGCACGAGGTCGGGCCGCAGGCGTTGCACCTGGGCCAGCGCGGCCTCGCCGTCGGCCGCCTCGGCGACCTCGAAGCCGAGCGACGTCAGCAGGTCGGTCGCCACCGCCCGGTTCTCGGCGACGTCGTCGACGACCAGCACGGTCCGGCGCGGGCCCGTATAGCCGGTCACGGTGCGAGAGACGGCCGCGGCCGTCAACGCCTGCACCGGCGGCGCCCGCACGTCGAAGCGGAACGTGCTGCCCCGGCCGAGGTCGCTGTCGACCCGGATGTCGCCAGCCATCAGGCGCACGTACTGGCGGCTGATCGTCAGGCCCAGGCCCGTGCCGCCCAGGTGCCGCCGCACGTCGCCGGCCTGCTCGAACGGCTCGAAGATCGTGTCCAGCTGGTCGGCCGCGATGCCGATGCCGGTGTCGCGCACCTCGAACGCGAGCCGGTCGGGCGGCACGAAGCGCACCTGCAGCGTGACCTGGCCGGCGTCGGTGAACTTGACGGCGTTGGACAGCAGGTTCAGCAGGACCTGGCGCAGCCGCTTCTCGTCGACCCGGACCCAGGCCGGCAGGTCGGGCGCGAGGTCGCATACGAGGTGCAACTGTTTTTGCGCCGCTTTCACGCCCACGATGTCCGCGATGGTCTGCACGAAGCGGGCGAGGGGGATGTCGGTGGCGTACAGTTCCATCTTGCCGGCCTCGATCTTGGCCATGTCGAGGATGTCGTTGATGAGGGTGAGCAGGTGCTCGCCGCTCTTGCGGACGACGTTGACGCCGGCCAGTTGGCGCTCGGTCAGCGTCGGGTCGCGTTCCAGGATCTGGGCGTAGCCGAGGATGCTGTTCAGGGGCGTGCGCAATTCGTGACTCATATTGGCCACGAAGGCACTCTTGGCGCGGCTGGCCGTTTCGGCCGCCTCGCGTGCCTGCCGCTCCGCCTCGGCCTGCTTGTGCGCGGACAGGTCCAGCACGAAGGCGACGCCCTGGTCGGGCGCGTCGTCGAACAGGACGGCGCCGATCAACACGGGCACGTGGCTGCCGTCCTTGCGCCGGAACGCTTTCTCGTACGGTGTGCACGTCCGCGTCGTGCGCACCTCCTCCATTTTTTGCGCGTCGATGGCCTTGAATTCCGGCAGCGTCATGGTTTCCCAGCGCACGTTCCCCGCGAGCAGGTCCGCACGCGAATAGCCGATCATGTGCAGGAACGCATCGTTGGCGTCGCTGATGCTGCCGTCGACGTCCCAGAAGAAGATGCCGATGATGCTGGACTCCACCAGGCGCCGGATGCGGGCTTCGCGCGCCTGCAGGCTGGCGTACAAGGTGGCGTTTTCCAGCGAAATGGCCGCCTGCGACGCGAGCAATTCCAGCACGGCCAGGTGGTTGCGCGTGAACGCGCGCGGCGCGAGGCGGTTTTCCAGGTACAGGATGCCGACGAGGTTTGCCTGTTTCGCGAGGGGGATGCACAGCACCGAGCGCGGCGGCGGCTGCTGGACTCGGAAATACGGGTCGTCGGCGAACGGGTGCGGCGCGGCGACGTCGTCCAGCAGCACGTTCTCGCGCACGCGCGCCACGTAGCGCAGCAGCGACTCGGGCAGCGCCGCGGCGCTGACGGCGGTCCCCCGGAGGATGACGTCGATCCCCGCATGCGTGCCCAGTGCCTCGGCTTCGACCTTGAACCCGTCCGGCGCCGGCAGGATCAGCAGGCCCCGGTCGGCGCCCGCATGTTCGACGGCGATCCGCATCAGGGTTTCGATCAGCGCGGGCAGCACGATCTCGCGCGACACGGCCTGCGACGCCTTGACGACCGTGGCGATGTCCAGCTGCCGGTTCGACGTGTCGCCGGCCAGGCCCTGCGCCGGCGCCAGGTTGCCGGCGGGCCGGGCATGGTGCCGGTCGAGCTGCGCCACCTTGCCGTCCGCCCCGTAGCGCGCATAGCCGGCACGGGCCTGGCGCAGATAGGTCGCCGCGATCTCCGCGAAGCCACGCGCCCGGTAGAAGTTCGCCGCCAGTTCGTAGGCCAGCGCTTCGTTCTGCACCATGCCTTGCTCGCGCGCGGCCGCGATCGCTTCTTCGTAATGCCGCATTGCCTCCATGTCGCGCTGCTCGATGCGGGCGATCTCGGCGGCAACGAGCGCGGCGCGCGTGCGAAAATTGTCCGGGCAGTTCTCCGCCCACGTCGCGATCTGCTGGTGGTGGGCGGCGAGCGTTTGCCTGAGCACCGGTCTGGCGTCGGCCGGCGCCGTGTCGTAGTGGGCCGCGCTCGCCAGCGCGTCGTAGAAGTGATACTCGGCCAGCTCGAAGAACGACGGGAGCGTCCACAGCAGCGTGCATGCGCGCGTAGCGGCATCGATGGCGCCGCGCGCATCGCCGTCGAAGAAGCGGATCTGCAGCTTGCGGATCCAGTACGAGCAGGTGGACACCGCCAGGTGCGGATCCTGTTCCAGGTGCCGCCGGAAATCGTCTTCGCTGCATGTCGTGCCGGGGGCCAGCTCGAATCGCTGCGGCAGCCCGCGCAGCGCGCGCATCAGCATCAGCTGCCCGTTCATCGTGGCGATGACGAGGCCGAGCCGGGTCTTGTGCACAAAAGCGGACAATTGTTCCGCTTCGCGTTGCACGTCGCCGAGGGATGTACCCTCCGCCAGCCGCAGCGTGATCAGGCAGTTGCAGCAATACGAGGCGTAGACGAGGTTGCCGCTCTCGCGGGCGGCGTCGAACGCGCGCCGCACGGCGTCGATGCCCGCGCTGACATGGCGCGACCATGGGCTGATCAGGAAGCCGAACCCGAGATAGGTCTGGGCCTTGAAACGCTGCAGGCCGCGCTGCTCGAGCAGGTCGAAGCCGAGCTTGCCGAAGCGATAGCCGGCCCGGTAGTCGCCGAAGTGCGGACCGAGGACCGTGCCCAGCGCGACATACGCGAGGCACGAGGCGTCGCTGTTGCCGTGCTCCATGCTGATGTTTGCCATGTGCGCGGCGATCAGCGCGAGCAGGTTCGCATCCGTGTGCAGCGCCGGCGCCTGGCCCCACATGAGGACTTCCAGGGTGCCGCGCCACGCAGCGTCCGTCATCGGAGGCAGGTCGATGAGGTCTTCGATGGCGCGGTTGCCGATCCGCTGCCACATCGCGTCGAACTCGCGCCTGACGTCGGCGTCGGTCGGATGCGGCGACCACGCGATGCCGAGGCGGCGCAGGTAGTCGATCACCGCCAGCACGCTCAGGTCCGGCCGGTCCAGCATCGCGTACAGCGCGGTCTGGGCGCAGGCGACGGCGGCCGCGTCCACGAGGCCGGACGCGCGCTGCGCCAGCCGTGCCAGCCGTTCTTCCGCCGCGGACGTTGCGCCGGTCAGCGATTCGCATTCGGCCTGCCCGAGTTCGAGGGCGAAGGCCAGCGCATACCGGCTGTCCCAGCAGTCCGGCGCGAGCAGGCCGCAGCCGGTCGTGAAGAAGCCCAGCGCCGATGCGTACGCGGTGGCCGTCGCGGCGCGCCTGCCCGCCATCAGGTTCAGTTCGGCCAGGCGCGTCCGTTCGGCGTCCGCCGTCATCAGCGCGGCGCCCCGGTTCAGCTGGCTCACGACGTCGAACACGGCGTCCGCCAGCGCGTCCGGTCGTGTACGGGCCAGCAGCAGCCGGCCGATGCGCAGGTGCGCGGCCGGCCGTTCGGCGGCGGGGATCAGGGAATACGCGGCTTCCTGGACGCGATCGTGCAGGAACACATACGTACCGCGCTTGCGCCACACGAGCCCGGCACGGTGCGCTTCCCACAGCGCGCGGTGGCTGGCGTCTTCCGGTTCTCCGCGCACGAGCGCCAGCGTGGCGGCGTCGCCCGCGTTGCCGAGGCACGCGAGCTGGCGCACGGCGTCGCGGGTCATGTCGGGCAGGCGGGCCAGCTTCGCGACCAGCAGTTCGACGACGTTGTCCGTGTAGCCCTTGGCGTGGATGCGCTCGACGTCCCACATCCAGGCCGCCTTGTGCGCGTCGAAGGCGAGCAGTCCCTCGTCGTGCAGTGCCATGACGAACTGGATCGCGAAGAACGGATTGCCGGCCGTTTTCTCGTGCACGAGCGCCGCCAGCGGCGCGATGGCGCGGCGCGTCCGGTGCAGGGAATCGGCCAGCAGGTGGGCCACGTCGTCGACCGACAGCGGGGCCAGGACGATTTCCGTGACGTCGATGCCAGCCCGCCGCAGCGCGTCCAGGCGCAGCATCAGGGGGTGGTCGGGACCGACTTCGTTGTCCCGATAGGCGCCGACCAGCAGCAAATAACGCACCTCGCCCTCGGCGATCAGGCCGTTCAAGATGCGCTGCGTCGCCGCATCCAGCCATTGCAAGTCGTCGAGGAACAGCACGAGCGGGTGCGCCGGCTGGGCGAACACGCACAGGAAGCGCCGGAACACCCGCTGGAAACGGTTCTGGGCTTCCAGCGGCGCCAATTCCGGTACCGGCGGCTGTGCGCCGATGACGAGTTCCAGCTCCGGCACCAGGTCGATCATCAGCTGGCCGCACGGATGGACGGCGTCCAGCAGCGCCGCGCGCCACCGGCCCAGTTCCGCTTCGCTCGTCCCCAGCAGGCGGTGCACGAGCATCTGCAACGCTTGCGCGAGCGGTGCGTAGGGAACGTCCCGTTTGAACTGGTCGAACTTGCCGGACGCGAAAAACGCGCGGGGCCCCACGATTTCCCGCTGCAATTCGTTGACGACGGCCGACTTGCCGATGCCCGCATAGCCGGACACGAGGGCCATCCGGCTGTCGCCCGTCGCGACCACGTGTTCGAACGCGTCCATTAAAGTGCGCACCTGGGCTTCGCGGCCGTACAGGTGTTCCGGCACGCGCAGCCGGTCCGGGATGTCCTGCCGGCCGAGGCGGAAGGGCCGGATGGCGCCGTGGGCGGCCCATTGCTCCCGGCAGCGGCGCAAGTCCGCCACGACGCCGGCCGCGGACTGGTAGCGCGCCTCGGGCATTTTCGCGAGCAGCTTCATGACGATGGCCGAGACGGGTTCCGGTACGCCGGGACTGCGTACGGCGGGCGGCACGGGCTCGCGGGCGATGTGGCAGTGGATGAGTTCCAGCGGGTCCGCGGTGGCGAACGGCAGTTCGCCGGTGAGCATGCGGTACAGGATGATGCCCAGGGCGTAGAAGTCGCAGCGCGCGTCGACGGAACGGTTCATGCGGCCCGTCTGCTCCGGCGCCAGGTAGGGCAGGGAACCGGTGATGATCTCGGACGGTTCCAGGTCGTGGCGCTCGCTGGGCAGTCGCGATGCGCGCCCGAAGCCGAGGAGGCGTACCTGTTCGCCCTGCACGAGGACGTGGGCCGGCGCGAGATCCTGATGGATGAGGCCGCTGGCATGCACATGGCCGAGCGCGTCGGCGAGGGAGATGCCGAGTGCGAGGGCGGTGTCCACGGCGAGCGGGGCGCCGAGGCGGCTGTCCAGCAGGTCGCCGCCGGGATCGTCCAGCAGCAGCACGAGCCGGCCCGCCTCGTGCATCAGGGCACGGGGGCGCACCGCCCAGGCCGGATCCAGCTCGGCCCTGAGCGCGTACTCGTGTTCCAGACGCGCCAGCGTCGCGGGTGCCGGGTGCTCGTCCAGGGCGGTCTGCATCAGGAAGGACGTCGCGTCGCCGGCAAAACCCCGGTAGCAGGCCAGTTCACCATCCTGCCCGAGGACGTCGACGCGTTTCCCGTGAAAGGTAGTCATCTCAGCATCCGAAGCACACCAAACGATTATATAGTTCATCAATCTGTATAGGTGGGCTCGTTGCCGCCGTGTCGAAACGGCCGCTGCGGGGGATGAGGTGTTTGGTAGAATCGCGTATTCGCTATTTCAACGATCCCTTCGGCACGTCATGCACATCCATATCCTCGGCATCTGCGGCACCTTCATGGGCGGCCTCGCGGTGCTGGCCAAAGAGGCCGGCCACCGCGTCACCGGGTGCGACGCCAACGTCTACCCTCCGATGAGCACCCAGCTCGAAGCCCAGGGCATCGAGCTGATCCAGGGGTACGGGCCCGACCAGGTGAACTTGAACCCGGACCTGTATGTCGTCGGCAACGTGATGACGCGCGGCAATCCGCTCATCGAGGAGATTCTGAACCGCGGCCTGCCGTATGTGTCCGGGCCGCAATGGATTGGCGACCATATTCTGCGTCACAAATGGGTGCTCGCCGTCGCGGGCACGCACGGCAAGACGACGACGTCGTCGATGCTCGCGTGGATCCTGGAAGACGCGGGCTATTCGCCCGGCTTCCTGATCGGCGGCGTGCCGCTGAACTTCGGCGTGTCCGCGCGCCTATCCGGCGAAACCGACTCCGACTTCTTCGTGATCGAGGCGGACGAGTACGACACGGCGTTCTTCGACAAGCGTTCGAAGTTCGTGCACTACCATGCGCGGACGGCGGTGCTGAACAACCTCGAATACGACCACGCCGACATCTTCCCCGACATCGGCGCCATCGAGACGCAGTTCCACCACCTCGTGCGCACGGTACCCGGCGTCGGCCGCATCGTCGTCAACGGCGACGAGGCGTCGTTGGCGCGCGTGCTGAAGCGCGGCTGCTGGAGCGAAAAGGAAAGCTTCGGCAGTTCCGAAGGTGTCAACTGGAGCCTCGTCGAGCATCCGGGCGGTTCCAGCTTCGACGTGCTGTTCGACGGCGTGCAGCAGGGCACCGTCCACTGGGACCTGACCGGCCACCACAACCGCAGCAATGCGCTGGCCGCCATCGCGGCCGCGCGTCACGTGGGCGTGCCGCCCGCGCAGGCGATCGAGGCGCTGGCCCGCTTCCAGAGCGTCAAGCGTCGCATGGAAGTGCGCGGCGCCGTCAACGGCGTGACCGTGTACGACGACTTCGCGCACCATCCGACGGCCATCGCGATGACCGTGGGCGGCCTGCGCCAGAAACTCGGCACAAGCGGCAGGATTCTCGCCGTGCTGGAACCCCGTTCGAACACGATGAAGCTGGGCGCGATGAAGGATGCGCTGCCGGGCAGCCTGAAGGATGCCGACCTCGTGTTCGGCTTCGGCAGCCAGCAGGCACTCGGGTGGTCGCTGGCGGACGCGCTGAAACCGCTGGGCGCCAACGCGCACAGCTTCGACCAGATCGACTACCTCGTGCAGGCCGTCGTCCAGGCCGCGCAGCCGGGCGATCACATCCTCGTGATGAGCAACGGCGGCTTTGGCGGCGTGCACCAGAAGTTGCTGGAGGCATTGGCGGCATGAGCGGGATCCCGCATCTGCTTTATTTGCACGGCTTCCGCTCGTCGCCGCGTTCGTTCAAGGCGCGCGTCGTGCAGCAGCGGATGGCCGCGGCCGGCCGCGCCGACCTCCTGATCTGCCCGCAACTGCCGCCGTCGCCGCAGGCCGCGATGGCGCTCGTGCTCACCCTCGTCGAGCGCTATGCTGCAAAGGGCCCGGACGAACTCGCCATCGTCGGCTCGTCGCTGGGCGGTTTCTACGCGACGTGGCTGGCGGAACGCTTCGGCTGCCGCGCCGCGCTGATCAACCCGGCCGTCGACCCGTTGCAAGACCTCGACAAGCACGTCGGCATCACGACGGAGTGGCACACGGGCGAGCCGTTCGAATTCAAGCGCGACTACATCGCCGAGCTGGCGGCGCTGAAGGTCGGACAGATCACGCGGCCGGAGCGCTATTTCCTGCTGGCCGCCACCGGCGACGAGGTGTTGGACTACCGCGACATGGTTGCGCATTACGCAGGGGCGCACCAGCACGTCATCGAGGGCAGCGACCACGCCATCTCGGAATTCGAGCAGTATGTCGACGAGGTGCTGGCATTCTGCCTGACGGGGGAAGTACAAGGCTCGGCCGGATCGGACACGGCAAGGTGAGGCCGGCGTCGCTGCGCCGGGCCCGCTGGCTGGCGCATCCGGACGGGGTCGGCGCCCCGGCCGCCATGCGCGACTGGCTCACGACCCCGGGCTCGCTGACGGCGCGCCTCATCGCGCATAGTGGGCATTTCCGGGTACAGAAACTGCGCCAGGCCGGCAATATGTGCCTGGCGGACGAAGCGGCCGCGATCGGCCTCGCGCGGCCCCAACGCGTGTGGGAACGCGAAGTGCTGTTGCGTTGCGATGACCGCCCCGTCGTGTACGGTCACACGGTCGTGCCGATGAGCGCGAGCGCGAGCGACTGGCCGCTGTTTTCGGCGCTGGGCGAGCGTTCGCTCGGCACCACGCTGTTCTACGATCCGAAGGTCACGCGCGGCGAGCTCGAATTCGCGCGGCTGCGCCCCGGCCATCCGCTGCTGGCCCGCGTGCACGACGTGCTCGGCATCGACGGCCCGCTGCACGAAACTTATTTTGCGCGGCGTTGCCTGTATCGCCGCCGCCAGGGCGTACTGCTCGTCACCGAGGTCTTCCTGCCGGCGGTACTCGACCTCGCAGCGCCCGCAACCCACATGAATACGAATACAAAATGAACTTATTTTTCGAAGAGTCCGGTGATTTCAAGGTCGGCACCGTGTTGTCGCAGGCGGGCGAGGCCTACCAGGTCGAGATGCCGAGCGGGAAGCGCACCAAGGTCAAGGCGCGCGACGTGCTGCTGCAGTTCGACAAGCCGGACCCGGGCACCTTGCTGGAACAGGCGAAGGCCGTCGCGGCGGACGTCGACCTGGAATTCCTGTGGGAAGTCGCGGGCCAGGACGAATTCGGCTTCGCGGAACTGGGCGCCGAATACTTCGGCCATGCGCCGCTGCCGTTCGAGGCGGCCGGCCTCGTGCTCGCGCTGCATGGCGCCCCAATCTATTTCTATAAAAAGGGCCGCGGCCGCTACAAGGCCGCGCCGGAACAGTCGCTGCGCGCGGCGCTGGCCGGCATCGAAAAGAAGAAACAGCAGGCCATCGTGCAGGCCGCGTACGTCGAGGAACTGAAGGCCGGCACGCTGCCGCAGGCGATGCAGCCGCTCGTCCAGCAACTGCTGTTCAAGCCGGACAAGAACAGCATCGAATACAAGGCCCTCGAGACCGCGGCCGACGAATTGCAGACGACGGCGCCGCGCCTGATGCTGTCCACGGGCGGCATCGCGTCGGCGAAGGACTTGCACATGGGGCGCTTCCTGTTCGAGCACTTCCCGCGCGGCGCCGGCTTCCCGCCGGTCGCAGTGCCGGTTCCTCCGTCGGACCTGCCGCTGGCGAACGTGGCCGCGTTCTCGATCGACGACGTGACGACGACCGAGATCGACGACGCGTTCTCCGTCGAGAAGCTGGACGACGGCACCGTGCGCGTCGGCATCCACATCGCGGCGCCGGGCCTCGGCATCCGCCCCGACGACGCCATCGACAAGATCGCCCGCGCGCGCATGTCGACCGTGTACATGCCGGGCGATAAGATCACGATGCTGCCGGACGAGGTCGTCAATGCGTACACGCTGGCCGAAGGCAGCGACTGCCCGGCGCTGTCGCTGTACGCCGTGCTCGACCCGGCCACGTGGACCGTGCTGTCGACGACCACGCGCGCCGAACGCGTGCCCATCAAGAACAACCTGCGCCACAACGACCTCGATGAAGTCGTCAACGAAGAGACGCTGAACAGCGGCGAAGGCGATTATCCGCACAAGACGGAGCTGGGCCTGCTGTGGCAATGGGCGCTGCAGCTGGAAGCGGGCCGCATGAAGAAGCGCGAGGCGTTCGGTTTGAAACCCGAGCAGGCCAACCGCGTCGACTTCAATTTCTACGTCGAGGACGACGTCGTCACGATCGTGCGCCGCAAGCGCGGGGCGCCGCTGGACAAGATCGTCGCCGAACTGATGATCTTCGCGAACTGCACGTGGGGCAAGCTGCTGCACGACAGTGGCGTGCCGGGCATCTACCGCTCGCAGGGCCCGGGCGCCGGCGGCTGGGCCGCCAAGATGCAGGTGCGCATGGTCACGCACGCGGCGCCGCACCAGGGCCTGGGCGTCGATCAATATGCGTGGTCGACGTCGCCGCTGCGCCGCTACACGGACCTCGTGAACCAGTGGCAGATCCTCGCGTGCGCCAGCAACGGCGTGACGGCGCCGCTGGTCGCGCCGTTCAAGCACCGCGACGCCACCTTGTTCTCGATCGTGTCCGCGTTCGACGCCGCGTACGCCGCGTATAACGACTTCCAGCAGAACATGGAGCGCTACTGGTGCCTGCGCTGGCTGGCGCAGGAGCATGCGAAGCAGGTCGATGCCGTCGTGCTGAAGGATGAGGTGCTGCGCCTCGTCGAGATTCCGCTCGTGATCCGCCTGCCGGGCATGCAGCAAGTGGCGCGCGGCGCGCAGGTCCGGCTGGACATCGTGCGCTGGGACGAGGTCGACCTGGCGCTGGAGGCGCGCCTGCTCGAGGTGGCTGCCGTGGCTCCGGAGGCAGCCGAGGAGCTGGGGCTGGACGAGGAAGAGGAAGGCGCGGACACGGGCGAGGCGGCGGCAGCCGAAGCGGCCGAGGCCGAAGGGGCGGTGGCCGTCACCGATCCGGAGACGCAGACCGATGTGGCGGGCGAGCAGGCCGATCCGGAGACGCCGCGGGCGGCGTAATCGCTAAATTGATGCGTTGAAACGATGACAACGTGTTGTTATTTACCGAGTGCGGAGTTTCCACAAGGCTCGCAAATCGCCCGGCCCGCACGGTAGAATGGGCAGTTCGATGACCCCAACCGTCCCACCCCGCAGCGCGTGAACACCCTCCGACACAACCGCCCCCTGATGATCGCCATCACCTGTTCGGTGCTGGCGCACGCCTCCCTGCTGGCGGTCCGCTTCGCCGCGCCCGACGCGTTCCGGCTGCAGCCGGCCGACCCGGGCCTGGAAGTCATCCTCGTCAACGCCAAGCATGCGCGTGCGCCCGTGAAGGCCGACGCGCTGGCCCAGGCCAACCTGGACGGCGGCGGCAGTGCCGACGCCGGGCGCGCCCAGTCGCCGCTGCCGGACCTGCGCAAGGTCGAGAACGGCGACAGCATCCAGGCCCTGCAGCGCCGCATCGCCGAATTGGAACAGCAACAGAAAAGCGTCCTGACGAAAGTCCGCCAGTCGCAATTCAACAGGGCGCCCGTCGCCGACCAGGCCAAGCCGGACCCGAGCCGGACTGGTGTCGACAACCTCGATTCCACCAAGGCCATCGCGCGCATGACGGCCGAGATCACCCAGCGCATCTCCGACGAGAACAAGCGCCCCAAGAAGACGTTCATCAGCCCCAGCACGCGCGAAGTCGGCTACGCGATGTACTACAAGGCGATGCAGAAGCGCGTGGAGGAAGTTGGCACCCTGAATTTCCCGCAGCAGAACGGGCACAAGCTGTACGGCGAGCTGGTCGTCTACATCCCGATCTTCCAGGACGGCACCCTGTACGAGAAAGAGGGCGGACCGCGCATCGAGCGCAGCTCCGGCAACGCGGCGCTGGACAAGGCCGCGCTGGCGATCGTCCGGCGCGCGGCGCCGTTCGGCAAGTTCCCGGCGAATATGCGGTCGAGCGACAAGGACGATTTGTGGATCGTCGTCACCCGCTTCAAATTCACGCGCGAAGAAAAACTGCAGGCGGAATTGCGCGGCGACGGTTAACAGGAGATCGAATGACGGACAAGTATTGCGTGATCGGCAACCCGATCGCCCACAGTAAATCGCCGGACATCCACGCCGCCTTCGCGGCCGCGACCGGGCAGGACATCGCTTACAAGCGCCAGCTGGCGCCGCTGGACGGTTTTGCGGACACCGTGCGGGACCTCGTCGCGCAAGGCTATCGCGGCGCCAACGTCACCGTGCCGTTCAAGCTGGAAGCGGCCGCGCTCGCGACGCGGCTGGAAGAGCGGGCGCGCCTGGCGGGCGCCGTCAACACCTTGCGCTTCGACGGCGGCGAGATCGTCGGCGACAACACGGACGGCCCGGGCCTCGTCGCCGACATCGTCAGGAATGCGGGCGTGCCGCTGGCCGGCAAGCGCATCCTGCTGCTGGGCGCGGGCGGCGCGGCGCGCGGCGTGATCCTGCCGTTCCTGCGCGAGAAACCGGAGGCGATCGTCATCGCCAACCGCACGCGCGCGACGGCCGATGCGCTCGTGGCCCATTTCGCGGACCACGTCGCGTATCCCGGCCAGATCGCTGCTTGCGGCTTCACGGACATAAGGGGCTCGTTCGACGTCGTCGTCAACGCCACGTCGGCGAGCCTGTCGGCCGACTTGCCGCCCGTGCCGGCGAGCGCGTTCCGCCAGGGAGCGCTCGCGTTGGACATGATGTACGGGAAGAAGCCGACACCGTTCATGGCATTCGCAGCAAAGCACGGCGCGACCGTGCGCGACGGCCTCGGCATGCTCGTCGAGCAGGCGGCCGAAGCGTTCGCCATCTGGCGCGGCGTCCGGCCGGACACGGCGTCCGTGCTGGCCCGCATGCGCGCAGCGTCATGAGCGGCGTCGGCACCCTGAAGGCGGGCGCCGTCCCCCGCACGAAGTCCGGCGGGCGGCGCTGGCTGAAATGGATCATCCTCGGGCCGCTGCTGCTCGCCGTCCTGCTGCAGCTGTATTTCTTCGCGATGGTGTGCTGGTGGACGCAGTTCAATCCGTCGTCCTCGAGCATGATGCGCCAGCAGCTTGCGGCGCTGCGCGAACAGAATCCGAACGCAAAGCTGGAGCACATGTGGGTGCCGTACGCGCGCATTTCGGACCACCTCAAGCGCGCCGTGATCGCGTCCGAGGACGCCAATTTCGTCGACCACGACGGCGTCGACTGGGATGCGCTGGAAAAGGCCTACGAGCGCAACAACAAGAAGCACCGGGTCGTGGGCGGCGGGTCGACGATCACGCAGCAGCTCGCGAAGAACCTGTTCCTGTCCGGCTCGCGCAACTACCTGCGCAAGGGCCAGGAACTCGTCATCGCCTACATGCTGGAAGCGGTGATGGACAAGGAACGCATCCTGGAGATCTACCTGAACGTCGTCGAATTCGGCCGCGGCGTGTTCGGCGCGGAAGCGGCGGCGCGCCACTACTTCCACACAGCGGCCGCGAACCTGAGCCCGGCCCAGGCCGCGCGCCTGGCCGTGATGCTGCCGAACCCGCGCTACTACGACCGCCACCGCGACACGAGCTACCTGGCGCGCCGCACGGCCGTCATCCAGCGCCGCATGAACGCCGCCGAGCTGCCCTGATTCACAACGCCTGCTCCCACACGAGGCGCCAGGTCGTGCGCACGCGGTAGACCGTCGTGCGTGCGCGCGGGCTCGCGCCGTCCCATGCGATCCGTTCGCGATAGTCCGGATGCAGCAGGTCCGCGACGGACAAGCGCAGCCGCGTCGTCGCGTCGCGCTTCCACACCGCATACAGGTCGAGCTGGCGCTTGATGCCGTCGTCGCTGGACAGCAGGGCGCTCGTGCGGCCGGCCACCCGGCCGCGGTAGCCGTAGCTGCCGCCGACGTCGATGCGGGCGGCGGCGTAGTCGAGGCCGACGTTGCCGCTGTAGGCCGGCTGCCCCTCGATCCGGTTACCCGGCCCTGGCACGCTGTCCACGTTCGACCAGTTGCGCGCCGCGTTCACGCGCGCCGTCAGCGGGCCGCGCGTCACCTTGCCCTCGAATTCGATGCCGCGCACGGTCGCGCCGCCCAGGTTGTCCGGCATCGAGGTCCACACGCCGTCGGCCAGGAACGTGCGGTACAGCGTGACGTCGCGGATGCGCTTGTGGAAGGCGCTCATGCCCACCATGCCCTCGTTGCCGAGCGTGCGTTCCCAGGCCAGGTCGATGGCGAGCGCCAGTTCCGGGCGCAGGTTCGGATTGCCCTGCTCGTCGGGATACGTGGCGCTGTTGTTGTTGTCGACCGTGTAGCGGCGCGGCATCAGCTGGACGATGTTCGGTGCCTTGTACGTGCGGCTGACGGCGAGGCGGAACTGGTCGCGCGGTCCCGTGCCGCCGTCCGGGTGCGCCGGCTTGAACAGCGCCTGCAGGATCGGGCTCCAGGCGCCGGCATCGACGTCGACGGCGGCATGCGCGTTGCCCGCTCCCGTCGTGCGCAGGTCTTCGCGGCGCAGGCCGACGTAGGCCGACCACGCATCGTCGATGTCCCACTCGTCCTGCACGAAGAACGCCGCGCGCGCGACGCTGGCGCGGTAGTCCTCGTCGCTCGCGAGCAGCAGCGCATCGTCCGCGTCGGTCTGGCGTTCGCGCCGGTATTCGCTGCGCCGCTTGCGGCCCAGTTCCCACCCGGCCGCGAGCAGGTGGCCGCGCCACATGGGGCGGCGCCAGCTGCCGTTGAACGTCCATTCGCGCTCGGTCGGGCCGGACGCCACGCGATGGGTCTCGAGCAGGGCGTCGCGCACGTCCATGCCGCGGTACACGAAGTCGGCATCGCGGGTCGTGGTGTACGCGGACAGCTTGGCCGTCACGCGCGCGCCGCCGGCCAGCTTGCGGATCCAGGCGGCGTCGGCATAGGCGTGCAGCGGGTCCGCCGCGAAGCGTTGGACGGCGTGCGGAAACGCGGTCGGGCTGCCGATTGCCGTGGTTTCCACCTCGCGCTTGGTATTGTCCAGGCGGCGCGTGCGCACATAGGCTTGCGCCGTGACGGTGTCGCTAGTGTCCGGCTGCCACGACAGGCGCGGCGCCAGCTCCGCCACCGCCTCGGTCTGGTGGTCGGTCCACGCGATGCTGCGCCTCAGGTCGGGCTGCGTGCCCGTCTCCGTGGTGACGGCCGTGACCGGCTTCTCGTCGTGCTTCAGCGTGGCGACGACCGTATAGGCCAGCGCGCCCGCGCGGCCGCTGTGCTGGGCGACGAACTGCGGCGCGAGATAGCCGTCGACGACGGCGCTGCCCGCCTTGACCTCCGTCGCGGGGGCGCCCCGGGTGGGACCGGCGCGGCGCAGGATCACGTTGATGGTGCCGGCCACGGCCTGGCTGGACGTCTCGGCGGTGGCGGTGCGCTGGATCTCGATGCGCTCGATGACGTCCGGGCCGAGCGACTCGAGCGCGAAGCCCGCCGGCGCCGGCACGCCGTTGAGCAGCAGCGCCACGTAGCCGCCGCCCATGCCGCGCATGCGGATCGTGGCGGGCTTGCCCGGGTTCGTGTCGACCGTGATGCCGGATTGCCGCTTCAAGACGTCGGACAGCGTGGCGTCGCCGAGGCGCAGGATGTCGTCGCGGCCGACGACGATCGACGAGGTGGTCGATGACGCGTGCCGCGCGTCGGCGCTGACGACGACTTGTTGCATGGGCTCGGGCGCGGTCTGGGCATGGGCGCAGGCCTGGACGGCCAGCAGCAGCGCACCGGCGCCGCGGGATCGGAAAGTGTGCATGGCGGGATTATTCGGTGGCCGCCCCGGTTGCGGAACAGCGGTGGGATGAACGCACGGGACGACGGGACGAATGCCGCCGCCGGCCCAGGGGGCGAGTATTTACCGCAAAACACGCGTTCGGGCTGGCCGGGCCCAGGGCTTAAAGGTACACTTGCGCTGTTTCCGAATCCGGCCGAGAAAGCAGCGCATGATCAACGTATTTGTCCTACAAAATGGCCGACTGAACCAGGTACCGATCGCCTCGCGGACCGATCTGGAGAACGTGCCTGCCGTCTGGGTCGACCTCACCGATCCCACGGACGAGGAGCGCGCCTGGGTCAAGGCGACCTATGACGTGATCCTGCCGGGCGAGGACGAAGTCCAGGACATCGAGGCATCGGCCCGCTACTACGAGGCGGAAAACGGCGACCTGCACCTGCGCACCGACTTCCTGCGCGAGGAAGAGGACGGCCCGTCGCGCATCGTGACGGTTGCGTTCATCCTCGCGAAGAAGATCCTGTTCTCGGTCCACACGGACGACCTGCCCGTGTTCCGCCTCGTGCGCCTGCGCGCGCGCTCGCGGCCCGGCTCGATCGAGGACTACATGGACGTGCTGCTCGACCTGTACGCGACGGACGCCGAATATTCGGCCGACGCGCTGGAAGGCATCTACGAGAGCCTGGAAGACGTCAGCCAGCGCGTGCTGCAGAAGGAATTCACCGACCAGGACGCGGCCGCCGCGCTGAATGCGATCGCGCACGAGGAAGACTTGAACGGCCGCATCCGCCGCAACATGATGGATACGC
The DNA here is from genome assembly GCF_024753285.1 of Massilia pinisoli. Lineage (GTDB taxonomy): Bacteria > Pseudomonadota > Gammaproteobacteria > Burkholderiales > Burkholderiaceae_D > Telluria > Telluria pinisoli. The sequence continues at coordinate 32,004 of NZ_JANUGW010000006.1, forward strand.
GCCGCGCCGTGAGCTTCCTGATGCGCGGCCGCCTGCTCAACACGGACCAGTTCGAAGAAGCACGCCAGATCCTGCGCGACATCGAATCGCTGGACGGCCACACCTCGTTCCTGTTCGACAAGATCAACTTCCTGATGGACGCCACGGTCGGCTTCATCAACATCAACCAGAACAAGATCATCAAGATATTCTCGGTGGCGTCCGTCGCGTTCCTGCCGCCGACGCTGATCGCCAGCATCTACGGCATGAACTTCGAATTCATGCCCGAGCTGCACTGGCACCTCGGCTATGGCTGGTCGCTGGCGCTGATGGTGGTCAGCGCCATCGCGCCGTTCCTGTACTTCCGGCACCGCGGCTGGCTGAAATAATCAGAGCGGCACGTCGTCCACCTTCAGATACCACGTCAGCGCCCGCACGACCAGCGCATGGTCGTCCACGCCCGCAAGCCCGGACACGGTGATCGTGCCGACCTGGCCCGTGCCCTTGACGACGATGGGGAACGAGCCGCCGTGCGCGGCGAAATCCTTGCGGTCGAACGTCGGCAGGTTGTCGTAGTCCTGGCCGCGTTCGATGGCCTGCAGATGCGTGAAGAACGACGCGCGGCCCGTGCGGTTCACGAGGTTGCTCTTGCGCCGGATCCAGTCGATGTTGTTCGGGCTCGTGCCCGCCATCGCGTGGAAGAACAGCGGATTGCGGTTGACGGCGACGTCGACCGTGACGCCGACCTTGTCGGCCTTGGCCATCTCGACGATCTTGTTGCCGATCGCGAGCGCGGCGTCGTTGTCGAACGAGGTGAACTGCAACGCCTCTTCCTGGCGCTTGATGGTGTCGAGTGTTACGGTTTGCTTGTCCATGCCGGTTCCTGCGAAGTGATCCGCGAGTATAACCAACCGGGCACCATTAGTGCTTCAGGTTCAGGAACAGGTTGGCGGCGAACGTGAGGATGGCCAGCGCGGCGACGATTTCCCCGATCGCGAGCACGGGCGCGATGCTCATATGGCCCAGCAGCAGCAAGGTGAGCGCACCCATCATGACGGGCAGGGCCAGGTTCAGCAGCCAGAAATGCAGGCGCGCCAAGCGGCTTTCGCCCGCCTGCGGGAACACGCTGTAGATCAGGCCCGCAAGCGCCATCGTCGTCCAGCCCAGCAGGTTGATGTGCGCGTGGACGGGTCGCAACGTGAAATTCTGGCTGGCGCCCATCGCGATGCCCAGCGAAATGCCGAGGATCAGGTAGAGGACGGCCAGCTTCAGCCAGATGATCCCGGCGCGCGAGAATTGCGGTTGCGGGATCGGGGAAACGGTGGTGGTTTGCATGATGCGGCTCCAGTGGGTGTGTACATGAGAGGAGCGCATCGTAAGCTGTCCGCCCGCGCGGGTGCAGCCCCACGCGTGGGGGTGATTGACGCGGTCACAAGGTCGCGAACATCGCCACCACGGCCACCATCATCACGGCCACGCCAGCCCAGCCGATGAGCGTATGGCGCGTGGAGAGCGTGTACGCGCCCATGATCTTGCGGTTGTGCGCGAGCATCATCATGACGGCCATGATGGGCACGGCGATCACGCCGTTGATCTGCGCGGACAGCACGAGGGCCGCGATCGGGTCGACAGGGGCGAAGTCGAGCAGCACCCCGCCCAGCGTGGCGAGGGCGATGATGCCGTAGAACTCGCGCGCCTCGACCACTTTCAGGTCCATGCCGTTGCGCCAGCGGAAGCTCTCGGTGACGGCGTACGCGGCCGAGCCGGCCAGCACCGGCACGGCCAGCATGCCCGTCCCGATGATGCCCAGCGCGAACGCGAGGAACGCGAACTCGCCCGCCACCGGACGCAGCGCTTCGGCCGCCTGGGCGGACGACTGGATGTCCGTGATCCCGTGCGCGCCAAGCGTAACGGCCGTCGTCAGCATGATGAAGAACGCGACGATGTTGGAAAAGCCCATGCCGATCAAGGTGTCGGACTTGATGCGGCGAAGCTGCGCGGCCGCGTCGCGCGGGCGCGTGCGCAGGGCGCGCGTGTGATGGTCGTTGCGGATCTCCTCGACTTCCTGCGACGCCTGCCAGAAGAACAGGTAAGGGCTGATGGTCGTGCCGAACACGGCGACGACCAGCGCGACGGATTCCTTCGTGAACGCGAAATGGGGCCAGACGGTGCGCGCGAACACTTCCGTCCACGGCATGTGCACGGCGAACGCCGTCGCGACATAGGCCAGCAGGCCCAAGGTGAGCCATTTCAGGTAGCGCACATAGGTCGCGTACGGCAGGAATACCTGGAGCAGCAGGCACAGCACGCCGAAGCCGAGCGCGTACAAGTGGCTCGACCCGGTGCCCGTCACGAGATACAGCGCCTCGCCCATGGCGGCGATGTCGGCCGCGATGTTGATCACGTTGGCCACCAGCAGCAGGGCGACGATGACGTACAGCAGCCAGGGAGAATATGCGCGGCGGATGTTGGCAGCGAGTCCGCGTCCCGTCACGCGGCCAATGCGGGCCGACACGAGCTGGATGCCGACCATGAACGGATACGTGAGTACGAGCGTCCACAGCGTATTGAAGCCGAATTGCGCGCCCGCCTGCGAATAGGTGGCGATGCCGGAAGGGTCGTCGTCCGCGGCGCCCGTGATCAGGCCCGGTCCCAGCGATTTCAGGGTGGCGTTGTCGGTGAGACGGCGGAAAAGCTTGAACGGCATGTCGGGCTCGCGCGAAGGAACACAGGCGCGCGGCCGGAAGGATCAGCGCGCCAGGGCGATCGGGTTGGTAGAGGGAAGGTCCATGATTGGCGCGCAGTGTAGCACGGGGGACACGGTTCCAACGTGTCCCCTCGGTAACACAAGCGAGAAATAAGCCCCGTTTAAGCCAGGCGGCCGAAGACGCGTCGCGCCGCGTCCACGGTGGCCGCGATCACGGCATCGTCGTGCGCGGCGGACACGAAGCCCGCTTCGAACATGGCCGGCGCAAAATACACGCCCTCGTCCAGCATGCCGTGGAAGAAGCGGTTGAAGCGTTCCTTGTCACCGGCCATCATCTGCGCGTAGCCGGTCGGCACCGTGTCGGCGAAATACAGGCCGAACATGCCGCCGACGCTGTCCGCGCAGAACGCGATGCCGGCGTCCTTCGCGGCCGCCGTCAGGCCATCGACCAGCTTCTTCGTCTGCGCCGTCAGGTGCTCGTAGAAGCCCGGCTGCTGGATCAGCTTCAAGGTCGTCATGCCGGCGGCGACGGCGACCGGGTTGCCGGACAGCGTGCCCGCCTGGTAGACGGGGCCGATGGGCGCCATTTTCTGCATCAGGTCGGCGCGGCCGCCGAACGCGGCAACGGGCATGCCGCCGCCGATGACCTTACCCAGCGCCGTCAAGTCCGGCACGATGCCGTACAGCGCCTGCGCACCGCCAATGCCGACGCGGAAGCCCGACATCACCTCGTCGAAGATCAGGACGGTGCCGTACTCCGTGCACAGTTCGCGCATGCGGTGCAGGAATTCCGGCGTCGCGCGGATCAGGTTCATGTTGCCGGCCACGGCTTCCACGATCACGCAGGCGATGGTGTCGCCCATCGACGCGAACGCGTCTTCCAGCTGCGGGATGTCGTTGTAGTCGAGGACGATGGTGTGCTTGACGAAGTCCTCCGGCACGCCGGCCGACGTCGGGTTGCCGAACGTGAGCAGGCCCGAACCGGCCTTCACCAGCAGGGAATCGGCGTGGCCGTGGTAGCAGCCTTCGAACTTGACGATCTTGTCGCGGCCCGTGGCGCCGCGTGCCAGGCGCAGCGCGCTCATCGTCGCTTCCGTGCCGGACGAGACGAGGCGCACCTGCTCGATCGACGGCACGAGGCGGCAGATTTCCTCGGCGATCTCGATCTCGCCCTCGGTCGGCGCGCCGAACGACAGGCCGCGCGCGGCGGCATCCTGCACGGCCTTCACCACTTGCGGGTGCGCATGGCCGACGATGGCCGGGCCCCAGGAGCCGATGTAGTCGATGTAGCGCTTGCCGTCCGCGTCCCAGAAATACGGCCCTTCGGCGCGGGTGATGAAGCGCGGCGTGCCGCCGACGGAGCGGAAGGCGCGCACGGGCGAGTTGACGCCGCCCGGCGTGGTCTGCTGGGCGCGGGCGAACAGGATGTCGTTCCGGGAGGTGGTGCTTGAGGTAGCGGTCATGGTGTCTCGGTGAATCCGGCGCCGTGCCCGCGACGGGCGCTGGCGCCGTCTGGTTAGCAGGCCGCGCCGGGGGCGCGGAAGATCTTGTTCGGGATGAGCCGGCCCATGCCGAAGCGGCAGGCGTTGGCGAGGGCGCCGGTGACGTATTCCTGGGCCGGCGGCAGCGCATCCTGGGCGCCGGCGCCGCGCGCCATGACGGCCGCCAGCGCGGCCGACAGCGTGCTGCCGGCGCCGACGAACGGGCCGGGCAGGTGTTGCGACCAGGGCAGGGCGGTGGCGAGGCCGTCCGCGTCGTACAACTCGTTGCAGCGGGTGCCGTCGCCGCCGCCGATGCCCGTCACGAGCACGTGGCCGCAGCCGAGGCCCGTGAGCTCGGCCGCGTCCTCGGCGACGGTGGCCAGGCTGGCCGGATCGCGCCAGCAGTCGGCGAAGCGCGCCAGCTCGGGTTGCGACAGCAGGAACACGCTGGCCTGCGGCACGAGCAATTGGTGAATGAGCGTCATCATGTCATCGTCGCGCGTGCCGCAATCGGGCAGGGACGACGTGAACGGATCGAGGATGAGGGGCACGTCCGCATAGTCGGACACGATTTCCGCGATCGCGGCGATCTGTTCCAGGCTGGCCATCGTCCCCACCTTGATGGCGGACACCGGCATGTCCTCGAGGAGCATGCGCGCCTGTTCGACGACGAACGCGTGGTCGGTCGGCTGGATGTCGTCGACGCGCGCGGAGTCGGCCACGAGCAGGCCCGTCACGACCGACAGGGCGTGGCAGCCATGCATGGCGAAGACGGTCACGTCGGACTGGATGCCCAGTGCCCCGACCGGATCGGCGGGGCCGAACGTGAGGATGAGTGGAGACGATTGGTTTTGCACAGCGGGTAGAATAATATACCTTTCCCTCATTTTATCTGATGGGGACCGTTAGGCTAACACTGAACTGAAAAGAGGAATTGAACGTGAGTACTGAAACACAGGTGTATCAGACCTGGATGTGCCTGATCTGCGGCTGGGTCTACGACGAAGCCGCCGGCGCCCCGGACGACGGCATCGCGCCGGGCACCCGCTGGGCCGACGTCCCGATGAACTGGACGTGCCCGGAATGCGGCGCGCGCAAGGACGACTTCGAAATGACCGCGATCTGAGCGGTTTCCTTGCCGCCCGGTCAATGAACGATGACGTCCCGCCAACGCTCGATGTCATCCTCTCAACGCCATCTGCATCAGTGAGTTGACGTATCGCAACACTTCATGCACAAGCCCCACACGCTATGCTATCTTGCGTGTTCATGCTGAAGTGAAACGAATATGACGACGCAACCGACAGGCTTGACGATCATGGTGATCGACGACAGCAGCACGATCCGTCGGTCCGCCGAGATTTTCCTGACACAGGCCGGCTACCGGGTGGTGCTGGCCGAAGACGGCTTCGACGCGCTGGCCAAGATCAACGACCACCAGCCCGCGCTGGTGTTCTGCGACATCCTGATGCCGCGGCTCGACGGCTACCAGACCTGCGCCCTGATCAAGAAGAGCGCGAAATTCCATGCCACGCCCGTGATCATGCTGTCGTCCAAGGACGGCCTGTTCGACCGTGCGCGCGGCGCGATGGTGGGCTCGAGCGCCTACCTGACCAAACCTTTTTCCAAGGACAGCCTGCTGGCGGCCGTGCGCGATCATGCGCAGGGCCAAGCCGCTGCTGCCTGACCAACGATGCGGAGCCCACCGTGGCCATACAAAAGATCCTGATCGTCGACGATTCCCCGACCGAACGTTACTACCTGACCGACATCCTCGTGCGCAACGGCTTCACCGTGACCACGGCCGACAACGGCGAGGAGGCGCTGGCCAAGATCCGCGCCGAGCGTCCGGAGCTGATTTTGATGGACGTCGTGATGCCCGGCGCGAACGGCTTCCAGGTGACGCGTTCGATCGCGCGCGACCCGGAGCTCGCGTCCGTCCCCGTCATCATCTGCAGCAGCAAGAACCAGGAAACGGACCGCATCTGGGGCATGCGCCAGGGCGCGAAGGATTATTTCGTCAAGCCGGTCGACGCGGCCAGGCTGCTGGCCACCATCGCCACGCTCGGCGCCTGAGATGGACGCCAGCGACGCCGGCGGACAGAAGGGCGCGGCCAGGCGCGCGCGCCTGCGCCAGTACCAGGAACAGCTGCTCGAGCGCATGCAGGCCGCGCGCACGAGCAGCGGCGCGCGCGCGCACCAGCTGGGCGTCGAGATCGGCGGCGCGCGCTATCTGTTCGACCTCGTCGAAGCCGGCGAGATCGTGCCGCTGCCGCCGCTGGCCGCGGTGCCCCTGACGCAGCCGTGGTATCTCGGCCTGGCGAACGTGCGCGGCAGCCTGGTGGGTGTCGTCGACCTAGCGCGCTACCTCGATCCGGATGCGGCGCCGAGTGCCGCGCCGGCCGCGGGCGCGCGCCTCGTCACGTTCGCACCCGGCCTGGCGTTTCCGTGCGCCTTGCTGGTCGGAAGAGTCGTCGGCCTGCGCCACGCGGCCGACATGACGTCCGCGGACGGGGGCCTGCTCGACGCGGACGGGCGCGAATGGACACCGCTGTCGCTGGCGGCCCTCGCGCGCGAGGAACGGTTTCTGCAAGTCGCACGCTAAATCAATCACAACGGGTTCTGCACTGGAGCTGGAATGGGATTCGCATCCAAACTGTCGATGAATTTCTTCCCTAAAAACGAGGGCGGCGCCGCGCCGGCGCGCGAAGGCGATGCGGGCACCGTGCTGGCCTCGCCGGACACGCAGTTCGGCACCGGCACGCTGCCGGCACCGGCACCGGTGCCGTCCGGCCCCGTCAGCGGCACCGCGCCGACCGGTTCCGCGGACGATGCGGCGCTGCGTCTGGGCCTGCTCGGCCGGCGCAAGCAGCGCACCGTCGACAACGCCGCCGCCGCGGCCGCCGGTGCAGAGGAAGACCTGCGCCTGCCGCTCATCGGCCACCTGTCGCTGCCGCGCCAGCTGCGCATCCTGCTCGCCGCGTTCGTCGTCGGCATCCTGGTCACGCTGCTGTCGCTGTGGCGCAATGCGGGCAGCGGCGCCATCGCCAGCGGCCAGACCCAGATCGCCAGCGAGGCGCTGATGCACTCGCAGCGCGTCGGCAAGGCGGCGCCGAACGCGATGCAGGGCGTGCCGGACGCCTTCACCCAGCTGCAGGACAGCCGCATCGCCCTGTCGCGCGACCTCGACCTGCTCGCCAAGGGCGGTGAATTCAACGGCAATACGATTCCCGCGTCGAGCGGTGACCTGGCGGCGCAGCTGGCCAAGGTGCGCAAGAAGTGGAACGTGTCCGACGCGGCCGCCGCCAGCATCCTCAAGATGAAGCCGGAGCTCGTCGCCTTCGACAAGAACCTCCAGCAGCTCGACGTGCTGACGCCGGAAATGCTGGCGACGACGGAAGAGATCCTGGGCGAGCGCACGGCCCGCGGCGGCAGCCCGCGCGAACTGGCGGCGCTGGGCCGCATGATGATGCTGACGCAGCGCATCTCGCGCAGCGCCAGCGAATTCCTGACCTCGGGCGGCATCCGGCCGGAAACGGCATTCCAGATGGGCCGCGACACGACCACGTTCCGCGCCACCGTCGACGGCCTGCTGAACGGCAGCACGGCGCTCGGCCTCGCGCCGCTGCGCGACCCCGACCTGCGTGCCAAGCTGTCGGAAGTGCAGTCGAAGTTCGACATCTGCCAGCGGCTGATCTCGACCTTCCTCGACAAGCTGTCGGACATGACGGCCGCGAAGGCCGCCGAGCAGAAGATCTTCGGCGACAACGAGGCGCTGCGTTCCCAGCTGACGGCACTGCAGGCGTCGTACCGCGCCGGCGAAGGCAGCACGAGCGGCTGGTTCTGGCTGCTCGTGGCCGCGTCGATCTTCAGCCTCGCGACGGCAGGCAGTATCTCGCGCGTGATGCTGCAGGATTCGCGCAACCGCACCCGCGGCGCCGACGCGCGCCGCCAGGAAGCGGAAGCGATGCGCCTGCTGGCCCAGGCCAAGGAAGAGGAAGCGAAGGCAACGAATGACCAGAACCAGGCCGCGATTTTGCGCCTGATGAACGAGCTGCAGGAAGTGGCGGACGGCGACTTGACGGTGTACGCGACCGTGTCGGAAGACATCACGGGCGCCATCGCCGACTCCGTGAACTACACGGTGGAAGAGCTGCGCGGCCTCGTCGTGCGCGTGATCGACACGGCGGAAAAGGTGACGCAGGCGTCGAACGATGCCCAGCAGGTGTCGAGCAGCCTGCTCGTCGCGGCGGGCCAGCAGGCGCGCGAAATCCAGGACACGTCGTCCACGATGCTGCGGATGGCCGGCGAGATCACGGACGTGTCCAGCTCCGCGAAGGAATCGGCCGAGGTGGCGCGCCAGTCGGTGGCGGCCGCCGAGCAGGGCGCGACGGCGGTGCAGAACGCGATCCGCGGCATGGGCGAGATCCGCGAGCAGATCCAGGAAACGTCGAAGCGCATCAAGCGCCTGGGCGAATCGTCGCAGGAGATCGGCGAGATCACCGAGCTCATTTCCGACATCACGGAACAGACCAACGTGCTGGCGCTGAACGCGGCGATCCAGGCCGCGTCGGCCGGCGAGGCGGGACGCGGCTTCTCCGTCGTGGCGGAAGAGGTGCAGCGGCTGGCGGAACGCTCGGGCGACGCGGCCAAGCAGATCGGCGCGCTCGTGCGCACCATCCAGACCGACACGCACGACGCCGTCGCGGCAATGGAAAAGTCGACGCAGGGCGTCGTCGAGGGCGCGCGCGTGACCGACGCGGCGGGTGCGGCACTCGCGGACATCTCGCGCGTGTCGAACCGGCTCGCTGAACTGATCCAGGGAATGGCCGTCGCCGCGGGCCTGCAGGCGACGTCCGCGAACGGTGTGGCGCATAATATGCAGCACATCCTCGCGATCACCGAGCAGGCGCAGGGCGGCACGCAGCAGACGGCGCAGTCGATCCGGCAGCTGGCGGAGCTCGCGCAGGAGTTGAAGAATTCGGTGTCGCGCTTCCGCGTCGCCGCCTGAGCACCGCTTGAGTAACGCCTATTTGCCCACATGACCCAGCATTCGCACGCGTCCGCCGCACCGCCTTTCGATACCGGCCCCCTGTCCTGGGTCATCGCTGAAATCCGCGATGCGCTCGGGCGCTCGGCCAAGGCGCTGCGCGATGCGGTCGGCCGCACGGCGGAAGCCCGGCCCACGCTGCTGCTGCACGCCAAGTCGCACCTGCACCAGGCGCACGGCGCGCTGCAGCTGGTCGACGTCGCCGGCGTGGAACGGCTGAGCGAGGCGGCCGAACAGGTCATCGACCGGTTCAAGGCCGCCACGCTGGCCCTTGACGCCGACCGCGCAGGTGCGGTGGATGAGGCCTACCGGGCACTCGTCGAATACCTGGAAGAATTGCTGGACGGCGCCGCGCCGCAGTCCGTGCGGCTGTTCCCCTACTATCGCGCGCTGCAGGAATTGCTGGGCGTGGAACGGGTGCATCCCGGCCAGATGCTCGTGCTCGACCTCGCGCCGGCATTGCTGCCGGGCGGCGGTGCCGGTCAGATGCCGGACTACGCGGCGACCCGCGGCGCATTCGAAAAAGCGCTGCTCACGTTCCTGCGCAGCCAGGACGTCGATGCCCAGCGCGCCCAGGCAGGCGCCATGCGCGACGCGCTGGCCCCTGTCGTGGAGGGCCAGCCGCAGGCGGAGGCGCACGCGTTCTGGCTGGCGCTGCACGCCGCCGCCGACCTCGTCGCGACGGGCCAGGTCGCACCCGACCTGTACGTGAAACAGCTGTTCGGCCAGATCAACCTGCAACTGCGCCGCCAGGCACAAGGCCATACGGAACTGCCGGAAGCGCTGCTGCGCGACGCGCTGTTCTTCATCGCCGCCGCGCCCGAACCCACGCCCGACGCACGCCGGCTGCGCGACGCCTACCGCGTCGGCGGCCAGGTACCGTCGGACTACCTGGAGCGCCGCTACGGCCGCGTCGATCCGGACGTGCTGAAGGACGCAAAGGAAGCCCTGGTCGAGACGAAGCAGGGCTGGGACCGCGTCGCCGCGGAAGGCCACGACGTGCTGGACGGCGGCTTCAACGACGCCCTGTCGAAACTCGCGGGCGCCAGCGAGAAGCTGGGCGCGCCCGCGCTGGCGAACCTGCTGCGCGAACTGGGCCAGGCGGCCAGCGAATCGATGACGGGCGACCGCAGCGACCAGTTCAGCCTCGAGATGGCCGAGGCAATGCTGTTCGTCGAGCACGGGCTGGATCAGGTGCGCCAGCTCCCCGACGACTTCGGCCAGCATGCGGAAGCCGTCGGCCAGCGCCTGCTCGCGCTGGCGCACGGCGAGACGCCGCCGGACGCCCCGGCATGGCACGGCGAGATGGCGCGCGAGCTGCAGCAGGGCCAGACGGTGGCCGTGCTGGCGGGCGAGATCCGCACTGGCCTGCGCCAGGTCGAGAAGCTCGTCGACGAATACTACGAACACCCGGCGCGCGTCGCCTCGCTGGAACAGGTCGACCCGCTGCTGCACCAGTTGCACGGTGCGCTGGACATCCTCGACCAGGACCAGGCCACGCAGGCCGTCGCGCACGTGCGCGCCAAGGTGCGCGCGCTCGTGGACGAGCAACCGGATGCGGCCACGCGCGGCGCCGTGCTGGACAACATCGCCCGCAACATCGGCGCGCTCGGCTTCTTCACGGACGCGCTGGCGCAGAACGTCGAGGGCGCGCGCAGGCGCTTCCGCTTCGACGCGGGCGAGGGCCTGTTCCGCGAACTGCCGTTCGACGGCCAGGCCGCCGCGCCCGCGGAGCCGGCCGAGCCGGCGGCCGCGTCGACGCCGGCCCCCGTACCTGCACCCGTGCCGGAAGCGGATGCCGTCGAGGCCGAACTGCTGGAGATCTTCATCGGCGAGGCGCGCGAAGTGCTCGACGTCGTCGCCGCCGCGCTGCCGGCCGCGCAATCGAATCCTGCCGACCAGGACACGCTGACGCGCCTGCGCCGCGGCTTCCATACGCTCAAGGGCAGCAGCCGCATGGTGGGCCTGGAGCAGTTCGCCACCGTCGCCGCCGCCATCGAGAAAGTGCTGAACCTGTGGCTGGCGGAAGCGCGCGCCGCGACGCCCGACGTGCTGGCGCTGCTCGCGCACGCGCACGCGGCGCTGGCGGCGTGGGTCGACGAGCTGGCGGCGGGCGGATCGCGGCGCGACGGTACGGCGCTGGTCGAGGCCGCGCAGCACGTGCAGGACGGTGGTCCGTTCGTGGCGTCCGAGGCCGCGCCGGAAACGCCCGCGACCGCGGACGAACCCGATGCCGCCGCCGTGCCTGCGGACGAGGCGATGTCGTTCGCGCCGGCCGACAATGTGGTGGCGTTCCCCGTCTCGGAAGCGAACCTCAAGCGCGTGGGCAACCTCGAGATCCCGCTGCCGCTGTATAACATCTACCTCGGCGAGACGGAGGAACTGGTGCGCGCGCTCGCCGCGGACTTCGCCGCCTGGCGCGCGGAACCGCTGCACGCCGTGACGCCGCAGGCGCTGAAGGCCGCGCACACGCTGGGCGGCACGTCGGCCACCGTCGGCTTCGAGGCGCTGCGCGACCTGTCCGTGGCGCTGGAAGAAGCGCTGCAGGTGGCCGTGCCACCGCTGCAGGGCGACCAGTTCGACCTGCTGGACGAGACCGTCGAGCGCATCCGCGTGATGCTGCAGGTGTTCGCGCTGGGCGAGCTGCCGCCCGCGCAGCCGGAACTGCTGGCGCGCCTCGGTGCGCTGCGCGACGACCTGGGGCGCCAGCGCGCCGACGCCGTGTTCGACGACGCCGATGCCGAACTGGCCGAGCGCCTGGACGAGTTGTTCGCCGCCACGTATGCCAGCATCCTGGCCGATCCGCCGCTGACGGGCAGCGCGCCGTCCCTGCCGGCCAGCACGGAGCTGGCGCCGCGCGCGCCCACGCCGCGCCAGGACGATCCGGCCGTGAGCGCCGTTGACGACCTGTTCGATTCGTATTTCGGCGAGCCGTTCGCCGCGCCCTCGCTGGAGCAGGCCGAGCCCGCGCCGTCGCCAGCGGCGCAGCCGGAGGCCGATGACGGCGCTGCCATCGATTTCGACGCGTTGTTCGACATGCCGGCCGAGGAGGCTGCGCCGGAAGCCGAGCCGCTGGCGGCAGCCAACGCGCAGCCCGAGCCAGAGCCGGTGATGGAGCCGCAGCCCGTGGCCGAAGCCCAGCCCGAGCCGCCGCCCGTCGCCGAAGCCGAGCCGGCACCCGCGCCGCAACCGGCACCCGAACCGCAGCCTGAACCGGAAGGCGTCCTCGCCGCCGAGCCCGTGTTCGTCGACGAACTCGACCCGGACCTGCTGCCCGTGTTCATGGAAGAAGCGTCCGACCTGCTGCCGCAGATCGGCAACGGCCTGCGCCATTGGCAGCAGAACCCGGCCGACGCGGCGGTGGCGCAAGGCCTGCTGCGCGCCCTGCACACTGTGAAGGGCAGCGCGCGCATGGCCGGTGCGATGCGCCTCGGCCAGCACACGCACGCGCTGGAAACGCAGATCGAGAACATGCTGCACGCCGGGACGACGAATCCGGCCGCGTTCGACGAACTGCTCGCCAACTACGACCAGGCGCAGCTGCTGTTCGAACAGTTGCAGCAGCCCGCGGCACCGGTGCCGGCACCCGCCGCGGACACCGTCGCACCGGAGCCGCCGGCCGCCGCACCCACGGACGAGGCCGCGCGCGCGCCGCTCGTGCGTGTGCGCGCCGACATCCTCGACCGCCTCGTCAACCAGGCCGGCGAAGTGTCGATCACGCGCTCGAAACTGGAAACGCAGGTCGGTGCGCTGAAGGGCATGCTGTCCGACTTCGCCGACAACCTCGCCAACCTGCGCCGCCAGTTGCGCGAGGTCGAGGTGCAGGCCGAGTCGCAGATCGCGTCCCGGCTGTCGATTGCCGGCGAGCGCGAATTCGACCCGCTCGAATTCGACCGCTTCACGCGCCTGCAGGAACTCACGCGCATGATGGCCGAAAGCGTGAACGACGTCGGCTCGTTCCACGACGGCCTCGCGCGCACGGTGGAAGCGGCGGCCGACGACCTGACCGCGCAGTCGCGCCTCACGCGCGAGCTGCAGCGCGACCTGATGCGCGTGCGCATGGTGCCGTTCGCGAGCCTGTCCGAACGCCTGTTCCGCGTGGCGCGCCAGACCGCGAAGGAAACGGATAAACGCGTGAACCTGGACATCCGCGGCGGCGGCGTCGAGATCGACCGCAGCGTGCTGGAACGCATGGCCGCGCCGTTCGAACACCTGCTGCGCAACGCCATCGTGCACGGCATCGAGCCGCGCGAGCAGCGTGTCGCGGGCGGCAAGCCGGAGACGGGCGAGCTGCTCGTGCAGGTGAGCCAGCAGGGCAACGAAGTCGAGATCCGCTTCGCCGACGATGGCGCGGGCCTCGATCTCGCGCGCATCCGCGCCAAGGCGGCGTCGCTCGGCCTGCTGGCCGACGGCGAGGAGGTGTCCGATGCGGATGCCGCCGAGCTGGTGTTCGAGCCGGGCTTCTCGACGGCGGACACGCTGACGGAACTGGCCGGCCGCGGCGTCGGCATGGACGTCGTGCGCTCGGAAGCGCGCGCACTGGGTGGCCGCGTCGACGTCGACACGACGCCGGGCCGTGGCGCCGCCTTCGCCATCCACCTGCCGCTCACCCTGGCCGTCACGCAGGTCGTGCTCGTCGCCAGCGGTGCACGCACGCATGCGCTGCCGGCCGTGCTGGTCGAGCAGGTACTGCAGGTACGCGAAGCCGACCTGCAGGCGGCGGAAAGTGCCGGCGCGATCAGCGTGCACGGCGAGACCATCCCGCTGCACTACCTGCCCGCAATGCTGCACGAGCCGGGTGAAGCATGGGAAAAGCGGGGCGGGCAGCGCTCGGCGCCGGTGCTCGTGCTCAGGAGCGGCAATACGCGCATCGCCGTGCGCGTGGACGAGGTGCTGGGCAACCGTGAGGTCGTCATCAAGAACATCGGGCCGCAGCTGGCGCGCATGCCTGGCATCGCCGGCGCCACCGTGCTTGGTTCGGGCGAGATCGTGCTGATCCTCGACCCCGTGCAACTGGCGGGGCAGGGCGCGCGTCCCGGCCGCGTCGCCGCCGCGCCGGCCGAGCCGGCGCCGGCGCCCGCGCGCATCGCGACGATCATGGTCGTGGACGATTCGCTCACCGTGCGCAAGGTCACCCAGCGCCTGCTGGAGCGCGAAGGCTATCGCGTCCTGCTGGCCAAGGACGGCGTCGACGCGCTCGAGCAAATGCAGGAGACGAGGCCCGACCTGATGCTGGTCGATATCGAGATGCCCCGCATGGACGGCTTTGACCTCACGCGCAACGTGCGCGGCAACGAGGCGACGGCGGCGCTGCCGATCATCATGATCACGTCGCGCACGGCCGACAAGCACCGCAACGTCGCGCTGGGCCTCGGCGTCGACGCCTATTTCGGCAAGCCGTTCCAGGAAGACGCGCTGCTGGCGGCGATCACGGGCCTGCTCGACGCGCGGTCACGCTGACTACGCGGCGCGGATCGCCTTGAACCGCGCCAGCGTCCTCTCCCGCGCGGCGTCGTGGTCAACGACCGGTCGCGGATAATCCTGCCCAAGCACGACGCCTGCCTTTTCCAGCACGTCCGGCCGCGCCAGCCACGGCGCGTGTATAGCCGTCCCGCTCAGCCGCGCCAGCTGCGGCAGGTACTGCCGGATGAAGTCCCCGTCCGGATCGAAGCGCTTCGATTGCGTCACCGGATTGAAGATGCGGAACCAGGGCTGCGCGTCGCAACCCGTCGACGCCGCCCACTGCCAGCCGCCGTTGTTCGACGCCAGTTCGTAATCGTTCAGCTTCAGCGCGAACCAGCGCTCGCCGCGGCGCCAGTCGATGCCCAGGTCTTTCGTGAGGAAGCTCGCCGTCACCATGCGCAGGCGGTTGTGCATGAAGCCCGTCCGCTCGAGCTGCAGCATGGCGGCGTCGACGAGCGGGTAGCCCGTGCGGCCCGCGCACCAGGCGGCGTACAGCGCATCCGCATCCGGCCCTTCGTCCCACGCGACGGCGTCGAACGCCTGCTTGAACGATTGCGTGACGACGCGCGGATGGCGTGCGAGGATCATCATGTAGAACTCGCGCCAGACGAGTTCCGCCAGCCACACGGGCGCGCCCGGACCGCCGCTGCCGTCGGCGATGCGTGCGTGCAGCATGGCGACGAGCCGGCGCACGCTCACCGTACCGAAGCGCAGGTGGATCGACAGGCGTGACGTCGCGTCCAGCGCCGGATAATCGCGGTCGTGGTCGTAGCGCGCGAGGCGTTCCTCGAACTGCGCCAGGAGGTATTCCGCGCCCGTCATGCCGGGATGCGCGATGGGGGCGGCGTTCGGCGCGAAACCGAGGTCCGTCAGCGACGGCAGTGCGTGGTCCGCGGGCACCGGCGCGAGCGCGGACGCGTGCGGCGCCGTCTCGAACGGGCGCACGGCCTCGGGCTCGCGCGCGAGGCGTTTCAGCCACGCGTTCTTATAGGGTGTAAAGACGGAATAGGGGCCGCCGGCCAAGGTAAGCACCTCGTCGTGCTCGAAGATCACCTGGTCCTTGAACGTCTGCAGGCTGCGGCCGGCCGCGCGCAGCGTCGCCAGCACGGCGCGGTCGCGCGCGACCGCCTGCGGTTCGTAGTCGCGGTTCGCGAAGACGGATTCCGCATCGAGCTCGGCAGCCAGCGCGGGAATCACCTGCGCGGCGCGCCCGTGCCGCACGATGAGGTAACCTCCCAAGGAACGCAAGCGCGCATCCAGCTCGCGCACGCTGTCCAGCAGAAACTGGACGCGGCGGTCGTCCGGCGGCAGGCCGGCCAGGATGTCGGTGTCGAACACGAACACGCCGAACACACGGCGTGACGAGAGCAGGGCGTGATGCAATGCGGCATGGTCGTCCACGCGCAAATCGCGCCGGAACCAGACCAATGAGTTTCTCAAAGTCATCTTCTGTGTGCGGAGTCAATGCGGTCCAGAATTTTACTGTCTACCATCTCTCAGGTTTGCCCGGTCAAGCGCCTCCCGTGGCTCGTCGGGCAATTCGGTGTAAACTAGCGAAAAGTCTTTTTCAGTCTAGCAATGCCGCGGTAACCGAGAGAGTGAGCCAACAGAGAGTATGAGCATGAAAAAAAGTAAGGTCGGCAAGCCTCTAACCATGCCCGGGATGCCCCAGGAAGAGATTCTCAACCTGGGGCAGGCGAGCGCGCCCGTCTCGCAGCTGAACCTGGCTAATCATTTCCTTATTGCAATGCCGTCGATGAATGATCCGATCTTCGGCGGCACCGTCGTGTACATCTGCGAGCACAACGACAAGGGCGTGCTCGGCGTCGTCATCAACAAGCCGACGGACATGACGATGGACGTCCTGTTCGACCGCATCGACCTGCAGGTGGCCGAAGGCTTGCGCGCCAGCGTCGTCAACGAGCCGATCATGTTCGGCGGTCCCGTCCAGGACGACCGCGGATTCGTGCTGCATACGCCGGGCGGTCGCTATTCGTCGTCGCTCTCCGTCACGGACGACGTCGCGTTCACCACGTCGATCGACGTGCTGGAAGCCGTCGCCAACGGTTCGGGCCCGCGCCGCATGCTCGTTTCCATCGGCTATGCCGGTTGGAGCCCCGGTCAGCTGGAAGAAGAAATCGCCCGCAACGGCTGGCTCACGGTCGGCGCCGACGCGCGCGTGCTGTTCGATCTGCCGATCGAGGAGCGCTACAACGCCGCCATCAAGCTGCTGGGCATCGATCCTCTGATGCTCGCCACCGAGGCGGGTCATGCCTGACGGTCGCACATCCGAAATCGTAGGGTGGGCACCCCTGTGCCCACGCGAACGCCGGCGTAACGCAGGCGTCCCGCGTGGGCACGGGGTGCCCACCCTACTGGCTCGTGGCCGCGTATTCATCCGGAGTCGGCGCAGGTAATGGTCGACATCGTTCTAGGCTTCGACTTCGGCATCAAGCGCATCGGCATCGCCATGGGGAACACCTTGACGGGACAGGCGCAGCCGCTGTCCGTCATCAATGCGGTCGACAACACGACCCGCTTCAAGGTCATCGGCGACCTGATCGAACAATGGCGCCCCGCGCGCCTCGTCGTGGGCGAGCCGCGCCATCCGGACGGCGCGGAGCACGACATGACCTTGCGCGCGCGCCGCTTCGCCAACCAGCTTCACGGTCGCTTCAACCTCCCGGTCGAACTCGTCGACGAACGCTATTCGTCCGCCGTCATTCCCGCCAAGCGGGGCGAGATCATCGACGCCAAGGCCGCCGCCATCATTTTGCAACAATACTTTGACGATCATGCCAACTCTTATTAACGACGCGGAGCCGGCCAGCTTCGACGCCGAAGCTTTGTACGGCAAGCTGCTCGCACAGGTACGCGCCGGCATCGACGGCGTGCAGGATGCCGCCATCGTCGGCATCCACTCGGGCGGCGCCTGGCTCGCCGAGCGCCTCGCGCACGACCTCGGACTGCCGGCGCGGCTGGGCTTCATCGACGTCTCGTTCTACCGCGACGACTTTGCCCGCAAGGGCCTGCATCCGGACGTGAAGCCCACCCGGATCGAATTCAACGTCGACGGCGCGACCATCGTGCTCGTCGACGACGTGCTGTACACCGGCCGCACGGTGCGCGCCGCGATCAACGTGCTGTTCGACTACGGCCGTCCGCAACGCATCATGCTGGCCGCGCTGGCGGACCGCGGCGGTCGCGAACTGCCGGTGGCCGCCGATTTCGTCGGCGCCCACGCCCAGCTGGCACCGGGCCGCTCGCTCGCGCTCGCGCGCGACACGAACGGCCAACTTTCGCTCACGATCGAAGACGACAATGCATAACCCGCAACTGAACAAGAACGGCGAACTGCAGCACCTCCTCACCATCGAGGGACTGCCCAAGGCCATCATCAACCACATCCTCGACACCGCCTCGAGCTTCGTGAGCATCTCCGACCGCGAGGTCAAGAAGGTGCCGCTGATGCGCGGGAAAAGCGTCTTCAACCTGTTCTTCGAAAACTCGACGCGCACGCGCACGACGTTCGAGATCGCGTCGAAGCGCCTGTCGGCCGACGTCATCAACCTGAACATCGCCGCCTCGTCGACGAGCAAGGGCGAATCGCTGCTGGACACGATCGACAACCTCTCGGCCATGCACGCCGACATGTTCGTCGTGCGTCACGCGCAGTCGGGCGCGCCGTACCTGATCGCCAAGCACCTGAACGACACGAAGCAGAACCACGTCCACGTCGTGAACGCGGGCGACGGCCGCCATGCGCACCCGACGCAGGGCCTGCTCGACATGTACACGATCCGCCACTACAAGAAGGATTTCACGAACCTGCGCGTGGCCATCGTCGGCGACATCCTGCACAGCCGCGTCGCGCGTTCCGACATCCACGCGCTGACGACGCTGGGCGTGCCGGAAGTGCGCGCCATCGGCCCGCACACCTTGCTGCCGGGCGGCCTGGAACAGATGGGCGTGCGCGTGTTCACGAACATCGAAGAGGGCCTGAAGGACGTCGACGTCATCATCATGCTGCGCCTGCAGAACGAACGCATGTCGGGCGCCCTGCTGCCGTCGGCCGGCGAATACTTCAAGAGCTACGGCCTGACGCCGGAGCGCCTGGCGCTCGCGAAACCCGACGCCATCGTGATGCACCCGGGCCCGATGAACCGCGGCGTGGAGATCGATTCGGCCGTGGCCGACGGCGCCCAGGCCGTGATCCTCCCGCAGGTCACCTTCGGTATCGCCGTCCGCATGGCGGTTATGAGTATTTTGGCCGGTAGCCACACTTAAATTCGCACGTATGAAGAACTTGCACATCAAGAACGGGCGCCTGGTCGACCCGGCCGCCGGCATCGACGCCGTCCAGGACCTCTACATCGCCGACGGTAAAATTGCCGGCGTCGGCAGCGCACCGCAGGGTTTCACGGCCGCGCGCACGATCGACGCGGCCGGCCTCGTCGTCGCACCGGGCTTCGTCGACCTGTCGGCCCGCCTGCGCGAACCGGGCTATGAATACAAGGCCACCCTGGAATCGGAAATGCAGGCGGCGATGCATGGCGGCGTAACGACGCTCGTGTGCCCGCCCGACACCGACCCCGTGCTGGACGAACCGGGCCTCGTCGAAATGCTGAAGCACCGCGCGCGCCTGTTGAACCAGGCCCACGTGCATCCGCTGGGCGCGCTGACCGTCGGCCTCAAAGGCAAGGCGCTGACGGAGATGGCCGAGCTCACGGAAGCGGGCTGCATCGGCTTCGCGCAGGCCGAGGAACCGGTCGAGGACACGACCGTGCTGCTGCGCGCCATGCAGTACGCGAAGACGTTCGGCTACACCGTCTGGCTGCGCCCGCAGGACCCGCACATCGGCCGCGGCGGCGTCGCCCACAGCGGCCCGCTGGCGTCGCGCCTGGGCCTGTCCGGCGTGCCCGTGATGTCCGAGACGATCGCGCTGCACACGATCTTCGAACTGATGCGCGCAAGCGGGGCGCGCGTGCACCTGTGCCGCATCTCGTCCGCCGCCGCGCTGGACCTGATCCGCGCCGCGAAGAAGGAAGGCCTGCCCGTCACGTGCGACGTCGGCGTGCACCACCTGCACATGACGGATGCCGACATCGGCTTCTTCGATCCGAACGCGCGCCTGACGCCGCCGCTGCGCAGCCAGCGCGACCGCGACGCGATCCGCGCGGCTGTCCTGGACGGCACCGTGGATGCCGTCTGCTCCGACCACACGCCGGTCGACGACGACGAAAAGCTGCTGCCGTTCGGCGAAGCGTCGCCAGGTGCCACCGGCCTCGAACTGCTGCTGGCGCTGATGCTGAAATGGGCGGCGGAGCAGGGGCACGACGGCAAGGCGCTGACGACGGCGCTGGCGAAGATCACGAGCGACGCCGCGCGCACGGCGGGCCTCGCGGCCGGCACGCTGGCGCAGGGCGCCAGCGCGGACGTGGTGCTGTTCGATCCGGACGTGCGCTGGACCGTCAACGCCGCGGCCCTCGCGAGCCAGGGCAAGCATACGCCTTTCCTCGGCTACGAACTGGCAGGCCAGGTGAAAGCGACGATCGTCGCCGGCCACGTCGCGTTCGAACGCTGATTGTCTTTGCACCCGGCCGCGGCGGTACAATCGCTGCGGCCGCGGCCCGCGCGGCGTTTCGTGTCGAGTTCCCAGTGAAAATCAAGCTTGCGTGGCGCCTCGCGCGCCTCGTCCTCCACCTCGTCCAGGGCCTGGCCACCTGCGCCCTCGTGTTCCCGTGGGCGAGCGACGCGTGGCGTGAACGCCTGATCCGGCGCTGGTCGGCGCGCCTGCTGCGCATCTGCCGCGTGCGCCTCGAGCGCGTGCCGGGCGAAGACTCCCTCGCGCATGCGCTGATCGTGGCGAACCACATCTCGTGGCTCGACATCTTCGTCATCAATGCCGTGCATCCGTGCCGCTTCGTGGCCAAGGCCGAGATCCGCGCCTGGCCCGTCGTCGGCTGGCTCGTCGCGCAGGCCGGCACCGTGTTCATCGCGCGCGGCAACCGCCGCGACCTGCGCCACATCTTCAAGGGCCTCGTCGACGCGCTGGCCGGGCGCCGGCGCGTGGCGTTCTTCCCGGAGGGGACGACGGCGAGCCAGGGCACGCTGCTGCCGTTCCACGCCAACCTGTTCGAGGCCGCCATCGACGCCGCCGTGCCCGTGCAGCCCGTCGCGCTGTCGTATGTCGACACGCGCGGCGCCTGGCATCCTGCCGTCGACTACACGGGCGAAACGACGTTCGTCGACAGCGTCCTGCGCATCATGCAGGGGGAGCCCGTCGTCGCGCGGCTGGCCTGCCTCCCACCGCTGGCGGCGGCCGGCGCGCACCGGCGCGAGCTGGCGCAGGCGGCGCACGACGCGATCGCCGCCGCGCTGGGGCAGCACGCGGCGTCCGACCGCACCCATCACACGGCCGGCTGACGCTATGTCTTGACTCTATTTTTTGCCGCTGTGCTCCCGGTACTCGGGGCAGTCGACCTGCAGCAGCGTGCGGTCGTCCAGGCACACGGCCGTGAGCTTGCCCCCCCATACGCAACCGCTGTCCAGGCCCACGAGATTCGGCCGCAATACGAGACCCAACGCCGACCAGTGCCCGAACACGACCGTGACATCGAGCGTGCGGCGGCCGGGCAGGTCGAACCACGGCTGCAGGTCGGAACCTTCCGGGCCCTTGTCGCTTTCCTTGTGCGCGAAGTCCATGCGGCCGTCGGGCCAGCACAGGCGCATGCGCGTGAGCGCGTTGACGATGCAGCGCAGGCGGGGAATGCCCGCCAGGGCCTCGTCCCAGCGGTCGGGTTCGTTGCCGTACATCTGGCCGAGGAAGTCGATCCAGCCGTCGCTTCTCAGCACCGCTTCGACTTCGGCCGCCAGCGCCATCGTCTGCGCCGCCGTCCACTGCGGCGGCACGCCCGCATGCACGAGCAAATGCGCGTCGACGAACATCGCGAGCGGCCGCCGGCGCAGCCAGTCGATCAATGCGTCGCGGTCGGGTGCGGCGAGGATCGCGTCCAGCGTGTCCGAGCGGCTCGTCTTCTGGGCGCCGACGGCGACCGCGAGCAGGTGCAGGTCGTGGTTGCCGAGCAGCGCGTCGACGCGGCCGCCGCTCGCCTCCGACAGCGCCTTCATGTTGCGCAGCGCGCCCAGCGAATCGGGACCGCGATTGATCAGGTCGCCGACGAACAGGATGCGGGCGTCAAGACCGGCGTGGCTCCGGATCCGATCCAGCAGCAGGCCGGCTTCGTGGGCGCACCCCTGGAGGTCGCCAATGACATATGTTTTCATTTCACTCGTTTTATGGTGATACGTCGAAAGGCCGTCGTGCGCGGCGTGGACGGAACGGCGAATCTTCCGGATTCTGTTTTTGCAGGATCGATACTAATTGATTTGCGCGGGTTTCGTGCACGAGGCCGTTGTGGCGACGTCTATTACCGATTGTAAATTTTCTTGCCAATTGCGCGGCGTCGCACGTTTCATTTCCCTCAATCGGAACCGTGCGCGCACACGTAAACTGAGGGGGCGATTGCGGGATGCCATTCCGGTACAATGGCACAGTTTGCCTTCCTCATCGCCAGGAATCGGACACGCGGTACTGGTTTTTCCGGACCGAGGCACATTCGCCAGCGGGATGTTGCATTTTAAAAATAATAAGATGTTTTCCTTCATCGTAAGTTTTTTCGTCTCCGCATTGCTGACGCTCCTCGTCGTCAAGCATTCGAAATTGCACAGTCCTGCACTCGACGATAATTTCAACGGCGTGCAGAAGGTGCATCTGCATGCAGTGCCGCGCATTGGTGGATTGCCGATCTTTTTTGCCGTCGTGCTGACCGCCTGCATTTCCGTATGGCGGGTGCCGGATCTCGGCTTTTGGCTGATGACGCTGCTGGGTTGTTCGGCGATCGCTTTCGCCGGCGGTATCGTCGAAGACTATACGGGCACCGTTCGTCCGTCGCGCCGCCTGATATTGACCATGGTGGCGGCGCTGCTCGGCTACCTGGTACTGCGCGCGCAAATCGTTCGGCTCGATATGCCTTTCGTCACCTGGCACCTGGATTCGCCGTGGCTCGTATTGCCACTGACCGTGCTGGCCGTCGCCGGTATTGCGAATGCGGTCAACATCATCGACGGTTTCAACGGCCTGGCCAGTGTCGTGACGATCTTCATGCTGGTCTCGCTCGCGTACGTGGGCTGGCAGGTCGGGGACATGTTCGTGCTCGTGTCCGCGCTGACGGTGGCCGGCGCGACGGCCGGTTTCCTGATCTGGAATTATCCCGCCGGCCTCATATTCCTCGGCGACGGCGGTGCCTATTTCATCGGATTCATGCTGGGGGAACTGGCGCTGCTGCTCGTGATGCGCAATCCGCAGGTCTCCACATGGTATGCCGTATTGCTGCTGATTTATCCGGCATTCGAAACCATTTTCTCCGTTTATCGCCGCATGTTTGTACGTGGGAAATCTCCTACAATGCCGGACGGAATCCACCTGCACAGCCTCATTTTCCGGCGCGTCGTCCAATGGGCCGTCGGTCGCAAGGAAGCCCGTGCGCTGATGAAAAGGAATGCCCGGACGTCGCCTTACCTGTGGTTGTTTTCGCTCACCGCCGTTATCCCGGCAACCGTGTTCTGGCGGAATACCGGAGTCTTGATATTCTTCTGCTTGCTGTTCATTATCAGCTACGTGTGGTTGTACGCACGTATCGTCAGATTCAAGTCGCCGCGCTGGCTGATTTGGCACAAAAAACACTGAAGAAATTTCAGTTGTAGTATATTGCGATAAATGGTGATTATTCGATAAAATCCCATTACACCGACTCTACTTATAAAGGAACCAAGATGGATCTGTCTAATATGTCCTTGGGCGATTTGCGCAATCTGCAGGAGCAGATCAAGCAGGAGATGAAGAAACGTGAGGTGCAGGAGGTGCAAAAAGCACGCGAGCAGATCCTGGCCATCGCGCAGAGCGTGGGCATGCCTTTGAAAGACCTGATCAGCGCCAGCGGCCGTGGCGGCAAAGCGGGCGGGAATACCGGCACCGTCGCCGTCCGTTATCGCAATCCGGACAATGCGTCGCAGCAGTGGACCGGCCGTGGCCGCCAGCCGAAATGGGTCAAGGAATGGGTCGAAGGCGGTAAATCGCTGGACAAACTGCGCGTCTGATTCCGCGTATTCGCGCAGTTTGTTTTACCGGGGAGCGCTCGCGCCAGGGCGGGGCTCCTTGAATATCCATTGCACCGGACTGCCACCCGGCGTAATGCTGTTTCCGGGCGCGCATTCGCGGCTCGCCTTCGTCTTCGCTTTGCGCACCGCGCCCGCGGCACGCAAACGCCGGCAATCGGGCCCCGCGGCCTCTCGTTGCCGTTACAATATCCCTTTTTAGACATTCACCCGATCCCAGCGGCGGCCGCAATGCGCGCGCATGCATGCGAACGCCCAGTCCTGCAAGGTAAATACTCCATGGTTCCTCTCTCGAAAACGATCTTCAAGGCTTATGACATCCGCGGCGTGATCGGCAGTACGCTCGATGCGGGCATTGCGCGGCGCATCGGCCAGGCCTTCGGCGCCGCCGCGCTGGCCAAGGGAGAGCGTACCGTGATCATCGGCCGCGACGGTCGCCTGTCCGGCCCGGACCTCGCGCGGGCGCTGGCACAAGGCCTGCAGGCCGCCGGCGTGGACGTCGTCGATCTCGGCATGGTCGCCACGCCGATGGTCTATTTCGCGACCAACGTGCTGAACGCGCGCTCGGGCATCATGGTCACGGGCAGCCACAACCCGCCGGATTACAACGGCTTCAAGATGGTCCTCGCCGGCGAGGCGATCTACGGCGACGCCATCCAGGCGCTGTACCAGGCCATCGAACGCGACGACTTCCAGGCCGCGGCCAAGCCGGGCGGCTATTCGACCCACGACATCAAGTCCGCCTACGTCGAGCGCATCGTCGGAGACGTCAAGATCGCGCGTCCCATCAAGATCGCCGTCGACTGCGGCAATGGCGTGGCAGGCATGGTCGCGGGCGATCTGTTCCGCGCGATGGGCTGCGACGTCATCGAATTGTTCTGCGACGTCGACGGCCACTTCCCGAACCACCATCCAGACCCGGCGCACCCGGAAAACCTGCAGGACCTGATTGAGTGCCTGAAAACGACGGATGCCGAGATCGGCCTCGCGTTCGACGGCGACGGCGACCGCCTGGGCGTCGTCACGAAGGATGGGCAGATCATCTTCCCGGACCGCCAGATGATGCTGTTCTCGCAAGACGTCCTGGCGCGCAACCCGGGCGCCGAGATCCTGTACGACGTGAAATGCACGCGCCACCTGGGCCCGTGGATCGAGCAGCACGGCGGCCGTCCGCTGATGTGGAAGACGGGCCACTCGCTCGTCAAGGCCAAGCTGAAAGAGACGGGCGCGCCGCTGGGCGGCGAGATGAGCGGCCATATCTTCTGGAAGGACCGCTGGTACGGCTTCGACGACGGCCTGTACACGGGTGCGCGCCTGCTCGAGATCCTCACGCGCGAAGCCGACCCGTCGGCGCTGCTCAACGGCCTGCCGATCGCGTCGAGCACGCCCGAGCTGCACCTGCACCTGAAGGAAGGCGAGAACTTCGCCCTGATCGACAAACTGCGCGCCGAGGCGGAATTCCCCGGCGCGGACCGGATCGTCGACATCGACGGCCTGCGCGTGGAATACCCGGACGGCTTCGGCCTGGCGCGCGGCTCCAACACGACGCCGGTCGTCGTGCTGCGCTTCGAGGGCGAGAACCCGCAAGCGCTGGACCGCATCCAGAAAGCGTTCGCCCGCGTGATCCTGGCCGCCAAGCCCGACGCAAAGCTGCCGTTCTGATGAAGATCCTGCTGGTGCGGGTGTCGTCGCTGGGCGACGTCCTGCACAATCTCCCGATCGTGGCCGACATCCGGCGCCACTTTCCGGATGCCCAGGTCGACTGGGTGGTGGAAGAGGGCTACGTGAGCCTCGTGAAGCTCAACCCGCACGTGCGCAAGGTGATCCCGTTTGCGCTGCGGCGCTGGCGCAAGGGCCTCGGCAACGCGGCCGTGCGCGCGGAACTCTCCGGCTTCTTCCGCGACTTGCGCGCCGAACGGTACGACTACGTGTTCGACACGCAGGGCCTGATCAAGACGGGCATCGTGATGGCGTGCGCCCGCGCCGGCCAGAAGATCGGCATGGCCAACGGTACCGAGGACTCGGGCTACGAAGGCGTCTCGCGCATCTTCCACAGCCGCAGCATTCCCGTCGCCCCGCGCACGCACGCGGTGGCGCGCGGGCGCGAGGTGGTGGCCGCGGCGCTGGGTTATGCCGTCGACACGCCGCCCGATTTTGGTCTGCCGGCGCCGGACGCGGGCGCGCGTCCCGCGTGGATGCCGGCCGGTGACTACGCCGTGTTCTTCCACGGGACGGCGCGCGACGCCAAGAAATGGCCGGCGGCGCACTGGATCGCACTTGGCCAGGCGCTGGCGCCCATGACGATCCTGCTGCCATGGGGCTCGCCGCGCGAGAAGGAAGAGGCCGAGCGTCTCGCCGCCGCGCTGCCGCATGCGCGCGTGCTGCCGAAGCTGTCGATGATGGACGCGGTGGAGCTGGCGCGCCACGCGGCGCTCGCCGTCGGCGTCGACACGGGCCTCACGCACATCGCCGCCGCCTTCGTGCGGCCGACGGTCGAGATCTATGCCGATTCGCCGCGCTGGAAGACCGAGGGCAACTGGTCGCCGCGCATCGTCAACCTGGGCGACACCGGCGCGCCGCCGTCCGTCGACGACGTCGTGACGGCCGCCCGCCGCCTGCTGGAGCGGCGTTGATGCGCGTGCTGTATTCGCTGATGTGGTGGGCCGCGCTCCCGCTCGTACTGGGCCGCCTGTGGTGGCGCGGCCGGCGCGAACCCGGCTACCGCACGCACCTGGGCGAGCGCCTGGGCTTTTACGGACACGCGGTCGACGAGCGCCCGACGATCATGGTGCACGCCGTCTCCGTCGGCGAGACGCGCGCGGCGGAACCCCTCGTCGAAGCGCTGCTGGCCGCGCGGCCCGACTGCCGCATCCTGCTCACGCACATGACGCCGACGGGCCGCGCCACCGGGCGCTCGCTGTTCGCGCACCATGGCGACCGAGTGATCCAGTCGTTCCTGCCATACGACACGGGCTTCATGGTCGGCCGTTTCCTGCGCCATTTCCGGCCTGCCGTCTGCATCCTGATGGAGACGGAAGTGTGGCCGAACCTGATCCACGGCTGCGCGGCGTACGAGGTGCCGGTGGCCCTCGTCAACGCGCGCCTGTCGGAGCGGTCGCTGCGCCGCGGCCGCAAGATCGGTTCCTTGATGACGGATGCTGCCCGTGCCATTACGTTGGTCGCTGCGCAGACGGATGCGGATGCGACGCGCATCGCGTCGCTGGGCGCGCCCAACGTCGCCGTCACGGGCAGCATCAAGTTCGACGTCGTGCCGCCGCAGGCCGCGCTGGACACCGGGGCCATGCTGCGCGCGCGCTTCGGCGGCCGTCCCGTGCTGCTGTGCGCCTCGACGCGCGAAGGCGAGGAGGGGCTCATCCTCGACGCGTACCGGGCCATGGACGCGCGTCCGGCCGGCATGCTGCTCGTGCTGGTGCCGCGCCATCCGCAGCGATTCGACGAGGTCGCGCGCATGGTCGAGGACCGCGGCCTGACGCTGGCACGCCGGTCGGCGCTGCCGGAACGCGTGGATACCGACGCGCTGCTGGGCGATTCGATGGGCGAGATGTTCGCCTACTACGCGGCCTGCGACTGCGCGTTCATCGGCGGCAGCCTGCTGCCGCTGGGCGGCCAGAACCTGATCGAGGCCTGCGCGCTGGGCAAGCCCGTGCTCGTGGGCGAGCACACCTTCAACTTCCTGCAGGCGACCGAGGAAGCCGTCGTCGCGGGCGGCGCGCTGCGCGTGGCCGACGCCGCAGCGCTCGTGCGTACGGCCGCCGGCCTGCTCGACGACGATGCGCGCCGCGCCGCGATGGGCGCGCACGCGCTGGCCTTCGCCGCCCGCCATCGCGGCGCAACAGTGCGCACTGTTGAACTCTTGCAACAAATTATCGCCTAGCTTTTGTTACCATTCTCTTTAGATTAGAAAACGAAAGGGGATGCACATGTTGTGGTCAAATCGCTCGCGAGCGGCCGGCAACGTGGATGGCGGGGCCGCATTGCTGGACCAGCCGGACACCGAGGATCTTGGCGCCGACGCGATGCCGGCGGCCACCATCCCGGTCGTGCATCCGCCCGCGGAGCGCTACAGCCTGCACTTCTGGGTGCGCTACTCGTTCGCGGAATACGTCGGCTTCATGTGGGAGCACGGCGGCTACCTGATCCGCCGCCGCCACATCCGCTGGCCGATGGGTGTCTACCTGCGCCTGAAAAGCACGCTGTCGGCCGCCACGCATTTCGTGCTGCTGCAGCGGGGGAAGCGCACGTACGAATTCCAGATCGACCGGCACGGCATCGTGCGCACGAGCGATACGGGCGTGAGCCTGATCGACTGGAGCGACGTGCAGCGCATCCGCACGTATTCGAGCGGCTTCATGATGATCCTGAAGCGGGGGACGCTGCCCATTCCGTTTCGGTGCCTGAACAAGGATGAAGTGAGCGCGATGCGCGGGATCGTCGAGGCACGCGCGGCGGGTGAGCTTCAGTTCCGCGCCTCGTAATTCGTCGCGCCAACGGATCGCGAAAGTCCTCGCGGGGCACGTCAACCGAGCATCACATCATTCGTCCGGGAAGAGAACCGGCATCTCCACCGACCGCTTCTTGAGCGCCGCCTTGGCGCCATCGTAATCCGGAAACACCTCGCCGACGACGGCCCAGAACGCAGGGCTGTGGTTCATCTCGCGCAGGTGCGCCAGTTCGTGCACGACCACGTAGTCCAGCAGCGCGAGCGGGTAGTGCACCAGTTTCCAGTTCAGGCGGATGTTCCCCGCCACGGTGCACGAGCCCCAACGCGTGCCGGCCGACGAGATCGCGAACGCGTTGTACGCGACGCCCACGCACGGCGCGTACAGGTCGAGACGTTCGCGGAAGATCCGTTTCGCCTCGTCCTGGAACCACAGCTTCACGCGCGCGCGGATCTGCCACGTCTCGAGTCCCGGCGTCACGCCGAGGCTCAAGGTGCGCGCGTCGGCATCGTAGACGCAGTGGCTGCGCGCGGCCGGTTCCAGGCGCAACGTGATGTCGGTACCCAGGTAGGGCAGTTGTGCGCCATCGACCCATTCCACGGGCGCGCGCTGCGCGCGCTGGGCGCTGCGTTCGCCCCGCTCGAACAGCTTGGTGAGGATCCAGCGCTGCTTGGCGCGGATGGCGCGTTCGATGTCGTCCAACGGCGCGCGGTTCGGCGACGTGACGAACAGGCCGTCGTCGCAGACCATGAAGCCGTGCGAGCGGCGTGCCGACCGGCGCAGCGCGTAGTGCACGGTGTGCGATCCGAGCTGGATGCGCCGCAGCGGCGGGTCGTTCGGGCCGACGGGGGGAATGGGCAGGGTACGGGTCGGCACCGGCGGTGCCTTGAACAGCGGCGCCGGCGGCACGGGCTTGGCCGCCGGTGCCGGTGCCGGCGTGGGCGCAGGCTTGAGCGCAAAGAGCTCCAGCTGGTTCGCGTCGGTCGTGGGGGAGGTCATGGTGGGCGGCTTCGATGATGCTGGGGTCTGCGCGCCCAATTCATTCAAGTACCTGAATAGGCGTGGGGCGAAATGACGCGCATTTCCGATTCTATCCAATTTTCGACCTCTTGCATCAGACTGTCGGGAGTGTGGTTTTCCGGCGAAATCGGCTTGCCGATCGAGACCGTGATGAGACCCGGCCGCTTGATGAACGAGTTCTTCGGCCAGCACTCACCTGAATTATGCGCGATCGGCACGACAGCCGCACCTGTCTCGATCGCCAGGCGCGTACCGCCGCTCTTGTACTGTCCTTTCTGACCAACAGGGATGCGTGTCCCTTCGGGGAACATGATGATCGACATGCCGTCCGCGAGGCGCGCCTTGCCGACCTTGACCACATGCGCGAACGCGCGCTTGCCCTTGCTGCGGTCGATCGGAATCATGCGCAGCAGCGCCATGCCCCAGCCGAAGAACGGGATGTACAGGATCTCCTTCTTGAAGACGTACACGAGCGGCCGCTTCATATTCGGCAGCATGAAGATCGTCTCCCATGCCGACTGGTGCTTCGACAGCAGGATCGCGGGTTGGGGCGGCAGGTTCTCGTAGCCTTTCACCTGGTAGCGGATGCCGCAGATGACGCGGGCGCACCAGATGATGAAGACGTTCCAGCGCGACGTGACGAAGAAACGGGTCCGGTACGGGAACGGCGCCGCGAGGAAGCAGACGCAGGCCCAGACGACGGTGGCGACCGTCATGACGATCGTGAAGAGCAGGGAACGCAGGAACAGGGCAGCAGTACGCAAAGACGTGGTCTCCAGGGCAGGAATGGCGGCGATCACGCGCTCGTCGCGGGTGTGGCGCTGGGCGCGGTCGTCGTCTTCAGGAAGGCATCGACCATCGCGGCGAGGTCGGGGAAGACTTGCGTGCCGGGCGGCAGGCCGCCTGTCGCATACGTCTTCTCGCCCTTGCCGGTCAGGACCAGGTAGGGCACGCAGCCGCAGATGAAGCCGGCCTGCAGGTCACGCAGCGAGTCGCCTACCGTCGGCACGCCCTTCAGGCTGATCTTGAAGCGCTTGCTGATTTCCTCGAACATCCCGGCCTTCGGCTTGCGGCAGTCGCAGTTGTCGACGGCCGCGTGCGGGCAGAAGAAGATCGCGTCGATGTCCGCGCCGACCAGCTGCGCGCTCGCGTGCAGCTTCTGGTGGATCGCGTTCAAGGTGGCGATGTCGAACAGCTCGCGCGCGATGCCCGACTGGTTCGACGCGATGACGACGCGGTAGCCGGCCTGGTTCAGGCGCGCGATCGCCTCCAGCGAGCCCGGGATCGGAATCCACTCCGCGGGCGACTTGATGAATTCGGACGAGTCATGGTTGATGACACCGTCCCTGTCGAGGATGATCAGCTTCATTGCGATTACGCTGCCAGTTTCGAAATGTCGGCCACGCGGTTCATCATGCGGTGCAGGATGGCCAGCAGGGCCAGGCGGTTGTTACGCAGCGCGACGTCGTCGGCCATCACCATCACGTCGTTGAAGAACGCGTCGACGTCGTCGCGCAGCTGCGCCAGCGTCTTCAGGGTGCCCGTGAAGTCGCCCCGGTCGAATGCCGTGTCGACCTCGGGCTGCACGCGCTGCACGCTCGCGTACAGCGCCTTCTCGGCGGCGTCCTGCAGCAGCGCCGCCTCGACGTTCCCGGCTTGTGCGAGCGCTTCCTCGTTCTTCTTGAGGATGTTGGAGATGCGCTTGTTGGCGGCGGCCAGCGATGCGGACTCCGGCAGCGCGGCGAACGCCTGCACGGCTTCCAGGCGCTGCACGACGTCGTCCACGCGGTCCGGGTTCTGCGCCAGCACGGCTTCCACTTCGTTCGGCGCGAAGCCGCGGTCGCGCAGCAGGCCGCGCAGGCGGTCCAGCATGAACGCGGTGACGTCGGCCGTGGGATCTTTAAATGTCGGCATGTAGTCGAACACGCCGGCGGCATCCTTCAGCAGGTCGGACAGCGCGAGCGGCAGGCGCTTCTCGACCAGCATGCGCATCACGCCCAGCGCGTGGCGGCGCAGCGCGAACGGGTCCTTCTCCCCGGTCGGCTGCAGGCCGATCGACCAGATGCCGACCAACGTTTCCAGCTTGTCCGCCAGCGCGACGGCGAGACCCGTGTTCGTCGACGGCAGCGCATCGCCCGAGAAGCGCGGCTGGTAGTGCTCGGACGCGGCCAGCGCAACCTCTTCATGCTCGCCGTCGTTGCGGGCGTAGTACGTGCCCATGATGCCTTGCAGTTCGGGGAACTCGCCGACCATGTCGGTCAGCAGGTCGGCCTTCGCCAGCTGCGCACCGCGCTCGGCCAGCAGCACGTCGTAGCCGAGGCGGCGCGCGATGGCGCCCGCGAGGCGCGTCACGCGCTGCGTGCGCTCTGCCTGCGTGCCCAGCTTGTTGTGGTAGACGACGTTGGCCAGCAGCGGCAGACGCGATTCCAGCGACTTCTTCTTGTCCTGCTCGAAGAAGAACTTGGCGTCCGACAGGCGCGGGCGCACGACGCGCTCGTTGCCGCCGATGATGGCGGACGGGTCGTCGGTCGCGAGGTTGGAGACGATCAGGAAGCGCGAGCGCAGCTTGCCGTTCGAGTCCGTCAGCGCGAAGTACTTCTGGTTCGTCTGCATCGTCAGGATCAGGCATTCCTGCGGCACGGCGAGGAAGGCATCCTCGAACTGGCATTCGTAGACGACGGGCCATTCGACGAGCGCGGCGACTTCGTCCAGCAGCGATTCCGGCATCAGCACCTGGTCGGCGCCGGCCTTGGCCAGCAGCTGGGTGCGGATCGATTCCTTGCGTTCGTCGGCATTCGCGACGACCTTGCCGAACACCTTCAGCAATTCGTTGTAGACGTCGGCGTGCGGGATGTCGAACGGATGGCCATTCGACAGGAAGCGGTGGCCCAGCGTCGTGCGGCCCGCGTGGAGGCCCAGCAGCGACAGCGGCACGATGGATTCGCCGAAGAGCGCCAGCAGCGAATGCACGGGGCGTACGAACTGCACGGTGGCGCCGTCCGGCCGCTGGTAGCTCATCACCTTCGGGATCGGCAGCTTGGCGACCGTCTCTTCCAGCACGGGTTGCAGGCCGGCTGCGAGCTCGCTGCCCGGCGCCGTGTACGTGTAGAAGAAGCTGTCGGCCTTGCCGTCCGGCGCGCGTTCCAGGTCGGCGATCCGCAGGTCGGGGAAGCCGAGGGCGGCCAGCTTCTTGGCCAGCGGCGCGGTCGGATTGCCGTCCTTGTCGAGGGCGACCGTCACCGGCAGGATTTTTTCGCGGATGGTCTTGTCCGGCGACGTGCCGCGCACGTTCGTGATCGAGACGGCCAGGCGGCGCGGCGTCGCGTACGACGTGACGACGCTGTCGGCGCCGAGGAAGTCACGGGCCTTCAGGCCGTTCGCGATGCCGCCGGCGAAAGCGGCGCCCAGTTTCACGAGTGCCTTCGGCGGCAGTTCTTCGGTCTGCAGTTCGACGAGTAGTGTCTGATTCATAGTGGTCTTGTTCTGTTCTTAGGCCGCCGCCTGGTCAGCGTTGGCAGCTTGCGGCAGCATCGGGAAGCCCAGCTTCTCGCGCGAATCGTAATAGGCCTGGGCGACGAGGCGCGACAGGGTGCGCACGCGGCCGATGTAGGCGGCGCGCTCGGTGACGGAGATGGTGCCGCGCGCATCCAGCAGGTTGAAGCTGTGCGAGGCCTTCATGATCTGCTCGTAGGCGGGCAGGGTGAGCGCCAGCTCGATCAGGCGCTTCGCTTCGCTCTCGTGGTTCGCGAACGCCTGGAACAGCAGCTCGGTGTTCGAGTGTTCGAAGTTGTACGTGGACTGCTCGACCTCGTTCTGGTGGAAGACGTCGCCGTAGCTCAGCGTCTTCTTTTCGCCGTTCTCTTCCCACTCCGTCCACACGAGGTCATACACGTTCTCGACGCCCTGCAGGTACATCGCGAGACGCTCGATGCCGTACGTGATCTCGCCCAGCACCGGCTTGCAATCGAGGCCGCCGACCTGCTGGAAGTACGTGAACTGGGTGACTTCCATGCCGTTCAGCCAGACTTCCCAGCCGAGACCCCAGGCACCCAGCGTCGGGCTTTCCCAGTCGTCCTCGACGAAGCGGACGTCGTTCTTTTTGAGGTCCAGGCCCAGCGCTTCCAGCGAACCGAGGTACAGGTCGAGGATGTTTTCCGGCGCCGGCTTCAGCACGACCTGGTACTGGTAGTAGTGCTGCAGGCGGTTCGGGTTCTCGCCGTAGCGGCCATCCTTCGGGCGGCGCGATGGCTGCACGTAGGCGGCGCGCCAGGGCTCCGGTCCGATCGCGCGCAGGAAGGTGCCGGTGTGGAAGGTACCCGCGCCGACTTCCATGTCGTACGGCTGGAGCAGGGCGCAACCCTGCTTGTCCCAGTAGGTTTGCAGAGTCAGGATGATTTGTTGGAATGTGAGCATAGTATCGGCTGTGTGCTGGCGGCTTGGCGCCGAGGCTTCGCGCGCACGGGGCGCGAACACGGTGAGTTTGCTAAAACACCAATTCTAGCGTTTTTTGCGGGCCGGTTCGAACGAATCTCGGTTTGGGTGGCCGCCCGGCGGTTTTGATTCGGCAGACTTTACTGATTAATACGGCAGAGTGGAAGACCTCGGGCGCGATTTTATGCATCGCCCTGCCGGCGGCGCCGGCCCCAGGCCCAGGCGCCGGCCAGCAGCAGGGCACCCAGTCCCAGGAACAGCAGGTTGCCGAAGCGGACGTACGGCGTGCTGCCGGCCATGCCCTGCACCGTCGCGGCCAGGGTGCCCTGGCTGTAGAACGGCAGCAGCGCCGTGACGTTGCCGCGGCCGTCGATGACGGCGGTGGCGCCGTTGTTCGTCGCGCGCAGCATCGGGCGGCCCGTCTCCAGCGTGCGCATGCGCGAGATCTGCAGGTGCTGCGGGATCGCGACCGATTCGCCGTACCAGGCCAGGTTCGACACGTTCAGCAGCACCGTGGCGGGACGCGCTTCCTCGCGCAGGTTGCGTGCGATCTCTTCGCCGAACACGTCTTCGTAGCAGACGTTCGGCAGCACCAGCTGGTCACGCACGGCGAACGGCGCCTGCACGGCGGGGCCGCGCGTGAAATCGCCCAGCGGGATGTTCATCAGGTCCGTGAACCAGCGGAAGCCCGTCGGGATGAATTCGCCGAACGGCACGAGGTGCTGCTTGTCGTAGCGGTACGACTGTCCCTGCGGGCCGATGCCGGCCACGCTGTTCGCATACACCGTCATGCTGTCCGCGAGCGGAATACCGAACAGGTAGGCGCTGCCCGTGCGCGCAGCGTAGTCGCGGAACGTCTGCAAATAGTCCGGCGGCAGCTGGTTCGGGAACACGGGGATCGCCGTCTCCGGCGCCGCGATCAGGTCGGCCGGCGCGGCCGTCATCATGGTGCGGTAGCGCGCGAGGATGTCGCCCAGGTGTTCGGCGCTGAATTTCTCGTCCTGGCGGATGTTCCCCTGCAGGAGGCGCACGGTCAGGGGTTTGCCGGCAGGTGCCGTCCACGCGACGTGCGTCAGGCCCCAGCCCGCCAGCAGCAGCGCGGCGAACAGCCCGACGGCCGGCAGCTTGCGCCGCTGCGTGAGCATCGCGATGCACGCTGCGCACACGGCCACCAGCACGCCGATGCCGTACACGCCGACGATCGGCGCGAAGCCGCCCAGCGGGGCCGTCACGTGCGCATAACCGGATGCGGCCCACGGGAAGCCCGTGAACACCCAACCGCGCATCCATTCCGACACGCCCCAGCAGACGGGGAACACGAGCAGCAGGAAGGCGGCGACCGGCAGCGACCAGCGCTTGCGCAGCCACGTGGCGACGCCGGCCGCGAACGCGCCGAACAGGCCCATATAGAGGCCCAGCAGCGCGATGGCGATGGCGGACAGCACGGCCGGCAGGCCGCCGAAGCGGTTCAACGCGATGTACAGCCAGTGCATGCCGGCCACGGACCAGCCGAAGCCGAACGCCCAGCCGAGGAACACGGCGCGGCGTACGGAACTGCCCATGCCGACCTGATAGAACAAGTAGGCGAGCGCCACGAACTGGATCGGCCACCAGCCGAACGGTTCGAACGAAAACAGGCTGCAAGCGCCCGCGAGGGCGGCGACGAGGAGGCCGGTGATACTCGGCCGCGTGCCGCGCAGCGCGGGATCGGGCGCCACGGCGGGCTTGCGGCGGCGCCGCAGGTTCAGGCTGGAGTCGAGCAATGCGGGACCTGCGTCAGTCGTGATCGTCGTCGTTGGCGGGGAGTTTTTCGACCAGCAGCACGTGGATCTGGCGCGCGTCGGCGCGCAGCACCTCGAAGCGCAGGTTCTCGAGGTCGAACACCTCGCCCTTGTGCGGCATGCGGCCCAGGTGGCTGGCGACGAGGCCGCCGATGGTGTCGACGTCGTCCTCGGGCAGGTCGACGCCGATTTCTTCGTTGAACTGCTCGATCTCCGTCAGCGCCTTCACGCGCCAGCGGGGGCCGATCTGGCCTTCCTTGATCGAGAGGATGTTGTCCTCTTCCTCGTCGAAGTCGTATTCGTCCTCGATGTCGCCGACGATCTGTTCCAGCACGTCCTCGATGGTGATCAGGCCGGCCACGCCGCTGTACTCGTCGACGACGATGGCCATGTGGTTGTGGTTCGCGCGGAAGTCGCGCAGCAGGACGTTCAGGCGCTTCGATTCGGGGATGAAGATCGCCGGGCGTAGCATGTCGCGCACATCGAACGATTCTTCCGCGTAGTAGCGCAGCAAATCCTTGGCGAGCAGGATGCCGACCACCTTGTCGCGCTCGCCCTCGATGGCGGGGAAGCGCGAGTGAGCCGTCTCCAGCACGATCGGCAGCCATTCCTCGATGGGCTTCGTGATGTCGATCACGTCCATCTGGGAGCGCGGGATCATGATGTCGCGCACCGACAGGTCGGACACCTGGAACACGCCCTCGATCATGGACAGGGCGTCGGCGTCGATGAGGTTGCGTTCGTGGGCGTCGTGCAGAACTTCCAGCAGTTCGGCGCGGTTTTCGGGCTCGGGGGAAATCAGTGCGGTCAACCGTTCGAACAGCGACCGGTGGGTTTTGCCGTCCGAACGGACGTCAGCAGGGTGCTCTGGCATAGTTGGCGTGAAGCCGTTGTTGCGATGGGCCATAGGATACACCAAAAGCCGGAATGCCCGTTTTTTACGCAGCATGCGGCCCCATGCACGCGTGCGCCATTGACCCGACCATTCGTCCTATAGTTGGCAATACGCTACGGAAAGGAATCCCCATGCCCGCCTTGAACGTGAACGGCACGTCCGCCGACCTCGACATCCCCGACGACATGCCCCTGCTGTGGGCCATCCGCGATGTGCTGGGCCTCACCGGCACCAAGTTCGGTTGCGGCGCCGCGCTGTGCGGCGCGTGCACCGTGCACCTGGACGGCCAGGCCATCCGCTCGTGTGTGACGCCCGTGTCGGCTGCCGCCGGCAAGAAGATCACCACGATCGAGGCGATCGCCAACGACCCCGTCGGCGCGAAAGTGCAGGATGCGTGGCGCAAGATCGACGTCGTCCAGTGCGGGTACTGCCAGTCGGGCCAGATCATGTCCGCCACCGCGCTGCTGCACGCGACGCCGAAGCCCAGCGATGCCGACATCGACAACGCCATGGCCGGCAATATCTGCCGCTGCGGCACCTACAACCGCATCCGCAAAGCCATAAAAATCGCGGCAGGCCAGGCATGAAAGGGAGCGAACGCATGGACCAGACCACGAAGGAACCCGCGTCGAACAAGCGCCGCCAGTTGCTGAAAGCGGGCGCCGTCGGTGGGGGCGGCCTGCTGTTCGGCTTTTCGCTGTTCGGCTGTACGAAACAAGGCCAGGCGCCGGCCGGCGACCGCAAGGAGCCGCCGTCCGAAAAAGCGGTCGGCCAGGCGTCGACGGCGATGACGAACGAGGCGCCGGGCCTCGCGCACGACGCCTTCATCCGCGTCGACCGCGACGGCATCGTCACCCTCATCATCCACAAGGTCGAGATGGGGCAGGGCACGTTCACGTCGCTGCCGATGCTGCTCGCGGAGGAACTCGGTGCGGACCTGTCGAAAGTGAAGCTGGAACAGGCACCCGCGAACAATGCGCTGTACGCCGACGCGCTGCTGGGCGGCCAGGTGACCGGCGGCTCGACGTCGATCCGGTCCACGTTCAAGCCGCTGCGCGAGGCCGGCGCCAAGGTGCGCACGGTGCTCGTGCAGGCCGCGGCCAAGAGCTGGAACGTCGACCCGGGCGAAGTGAACGTCGTGGCCGGGACGCTCCGCCACGAGGCATCGAACCGGTCCGTCCATTTCGGCCAGGTCGCCGACGCGGCGTCGCAGCTGAAGTTTCCGGCCGAGGTCAAGCTCAAGGACGCGTCGCAGTTCGCGCTGGTCGGCAAGCCGGTCAAGCGCCTGGATTCGCTGGCGAAGGTCAACGGCTCCGCGCAATTCGGCATCGACGCGCGCCTGCCGAACATGGGGATCGCGGCCGTCGCCGCATCGCCGGTCCTGGGCGGCAAGGTCGCGGCCGTCGACGAGCAGAAGGCGATGGCCGTGAAAGGCGTGCGCCAGGTGCTGCGCATCGAGGGCGCCGTCGCGGTCGTGGCCGACCACTTCTGGGCCGCTAAGCAGGGCTTGCTTGCTGCCGCACCGCGCTTCGACGACGGCCCCAATGCGAACGTCAGCCTCGCCGGCATCGTCGCGGACATGATGAAGGTGTCGCAGAACGCGGGCGCCGTCGCGACCAATAAAGGCGACGCGCTCAAGGCGCTGGACGCGGGGCCCGGCCGGCGCATCGACGTCGTCTACGAAGTGCCGTTCCTCGCGCACGCGACGATGGAACCGATGAATTGCACGGTCGACTTGAAGCCGGACGGCTGCGACATCTGGGTCGGCACGCAGGTGCCCGCGCTCGCGCAGGGCGCGGCCGCGAAGATCACGGGGCTGTCGCTGGAGAAGGTCCGCGTGCACAACCACTATATCGGCGGGGGCTTCGGTCGCCGGCTCGAAGTGGACAACGTGATCCAGGCCGTGGAATTCGCCAAGCTGGCCAAGGGGCCGATCAAGATCATCTGGACCCGCGAGGAAGACATCCAGCACGACATGTACCGCCCGTACTACGTCGACCGCATGTCGGCCCGCATCGACGACAAGGGCATGCCGGTGGCGTGGTTCCACCGCGTGACCGGGTCGTCGATCATGGCGCGCTTCGCGCCGCCGATGGTCAAGAATGGCGTCGATCCGGACGCGGTGGAAGCGGCGGCCGACCTGCAGTACTCGATTCCCGCCATCCGCGTGGAGTACGTGCGCCACGAGCCGCCGGGCCTCGCGACGGCGTTCTGGCGCGGCGTCGGGCCCACGCACAACGTGTTCGTCGTCGAGAGCTTCATCGACGAGCTGGCGTATGCGAGCAAGGCCGATCCCGTCGCGTTCCGCCGCTCGCTGTTGCAGAAATCGCCGCGCACCCTGGCCGTGCTGAACCTGGCGGCCGAGAAGGCCGGCTGGGGCAAGCCGCTGAAGCCGGTCGCGGGGCGCAAGCTGGGCCGCGGCGTGTCCACGCAGTTCGCGTTCGGCAGTTATATGGCGCAGGTGGCGGAGGTGTCCGTGGGCCCCGACGGCGACGTGCGCCTGCACCGCGTCGTGTGCGCCGTGGATTGCGGGCAGAACGTCAACCCGGACACCATCGTCGCGCAGATGGAAGGCGGCATCATCTTCGGCGCCAGCGCGGCGCTGTGGGACGAGGTGACGGTGGAGAAGGGGCGCGTGCAGCAGACGAACTTCTCCGACTACCGCGTGATGCGCATGCCGGAGTCGCCCGTCGTGGAGGTCTACATCGTGAACAGCCACGACGATCCGGGCGGCATCGGCGAGCCGGGGACGGCGGGGATCGGGCCGGCGCTGGCGAACGCCGTGTTTGCGGCGACGGGCAAGCGGGTGCGCAAGTTGCCGATCGGGGAGCAGCTCAAAAAGGCGTGACGCGAATGTCGTCCCCGCGCGCGCGGGGACGGCGGGTCAGTCGTTGTCCGCGTACGGATCCGGATACCCGAGCACTTCCATGATGTCGCGCTCGAGCTGCTCCATCTCTTCCGCTTCCTCGTCCGTCTCGTGGTCGAAGCCCTGCGCGTGCAGCACGCCGTGCACGACGAGGTGCGCCGCGTGTTCCTCGACGGTCTTCTTCTGTTCGTCCGCTTCGCGCTGCAGCACGTCCGTGCACAGCACGATGTCGGCCTGCGTCGGCTCGTCGTCGGCGATTTCCGCGCCCTCGTTGTAGGCGAACGTGAGCACGTTGGTGGCGTAGTCCTTGCCGCGGTACTCGCGGTTCAGGGTCTGGCCTTCCTCGGCGTCGACGAAGCGGATCGCGAATTCGGCCGGGCCGAGGAGGGATGCGCGCACCCAGCGCTCGACGAGGTCGGGCGTGAGGTCGGCTTCCAGGCGGGTGTCGGGATACTGGACGTCCAGTTCGAGGTTATGCTTTTTTTCGGACATGGCGGGTGGCTGGTTTGTTCAAGGTGCCCGGAAGCGCGCCGAGTTCCTGCATCGACGCGGCCTTTTCGTAGGCGTCGACGATGCGGGCCACCATCGGATGGCGCACCACGTCGGCGCTGGAGAACTGGGTGAAGGCGATGCCGCGCACGTCCTTCAGCACGTGCATGGCGTCCACGAGGCCGCTCCGCTGCGTCTTGTGCAGGTCGACCTGCGTGACGTCGCCCGTGACGACGGCCTTGCTGCCGAAGCCGATCCGCGTGAGGAACATCTTCATCTGCTCGACGGTCGTGTTCTGCGCTTCGTCCAGGATCACGAACGCGTGATTCAGCGTGCGGCCGCGCATGAACGCGAGCGGCGCGATCTCGATCACCTGTTTCTCGAACAGCTTCTGCGTGCGGTCGAAGCCGAGCAGGTCGTACAGCGCGTCGTACAGCGGGCGCAAATACGGGTCGACTTTCTGCGCGAAGTCGCCGGGGAGGAAGCCCAGGCGTTCGCCCGCTTCCACGGCGGGACGCGTCAGGATGATGCGCTTGACGGCGTCGCGCTCCAGCGCGTCGACGGCGCAGGCGACGGCGAGATACGTCTTGCCCGTGCCGGCCGGGCCGATGCCGAAGCTGATGTCGTGTTCGAGCACGGCCTTCAGGTACTGGATCTGGTGCGGCGTGCGGCCGCGCAGGTCGTGGCGGCGCGTCTTGAGCATCGGGCTGACGAGGTCTTCGTCGTCCTCGGCCGCGCCATCGCCCTTGTCGGCTTCCTCGGTGACGGCGGCGCCCGGTTCCTTCGGAGGCGTTTCGGCATCCGCCGTCTTGGGTTTCAGGCCCGCGCGCTGTTCGACGAGCGCCAGTTGCACCTCCTCGATCGGCACGACCTTGTCGGCCACGGCGTAGAAGCGCTCCAGCAGTTCGACGGCGCGCTCCGCATTGGTGCCGCTGACGATGAACTTCTCGCCGCGCCGGAAGATGGTCACGTCGAGCGCGGCCGAGATCTGGCGCAGGTTCTCGTCGAGCGGTCCGCAGAGGTGGGCGAGCCGCGTGTTATCGAGCGGCTCGGGGATGAAGTACGAAGGCGGGGTAGGCGTTTTCAACTGGCTTTGGCAATCGTATCGAGGCTGGCGACCAGGTCGCCGCGCAGGGTGTAATCCAGGCTTTCCGTGATGCGCACGTCGACCAGCTGGCCGACGAGCACGTCGCCGGACGCGCCGGGGAAGAAGTTGACGACGCGGTTGTTCTCGGTGCGCCCCTGCAGTTCGCCACCACCTTTCTTGGACGGGCCTTCGACCAGGATGCGCTGCACGGTGCCGACCATCGCGGCACTGGTCTTGCGGGTGTTGGCATCGATTTGCGCCTGCAGGCGCTGCAGGCGCGCGAGCTTGACCTCGTGCGGCGTGTCGTCCGCCAGGTTCGCGGCCGGCGTGCCGGGGCGCTTGCTGAAGATGAACGAGAAGCTGTTGTCGAAGCCGACGTCTTCGACGAGCTTCATCATCGCCTCGAAATCGGCGTCCGTCTCGCCCGGGAAGCCCACGATGAAGTCGGACGAGATCGAGATGTCGGGGCGCACGGCCTTGATGCGGCGGATGATCGATTTGTATTCCAGGCCCGTGTAGCCGCGCTTCATCGCCTGCAGGATGCGGTCGGAACCGTGCTGCACGGGCAGGTACAGGTGATTGACCAGCTGCGGGATCTTCGCGTACGCGTCGATCAGGCGCTGGGTGAATTCCTTCGGGTGGCTCGTGACGAAGCGCAGGCGCTCGATGCCGGGGATCTCGGCCACGTATTCCAGCAGCAGGGCAAAGTCCGCGATCTCTCCGCTTTCCATCGCGCCGCGGTAGGCATTCACGTTCTGCCCCAGCAGCATGATTTCCTTGACGCCTTGCGCGGCCAGGCCGGCGACTTCCGTCAACACGTCCTCGAAGCGGCGCGACACTTCCTCGCCGCGCGTGTACGGCACGACGCAATAGCTGCAATATTTACTGCAGCCTTCCATGATCGACACGTACGCGACGGGCCCGTCGACCTTGGCCGGCGGCAGGTGGTCGAATTTTTCGATTTCCGGGAAGCTGATGTCGACCTGCGCGGCGCCCGTGTGGCGGCGCAGCTGGATCATCTGCGGCAGGCGGTGCAAGGTCTGCGGGCCGAACACCATGTCGACGTGCGGCGCACGCTTGACGATGGCTTCGCCTTCCTGCGACGCCACGCAGCCGCCCACGCCGATGATCAGGTCGGGCTTCGCGCGCTTGAGTTCCTTCAGGCGGCCGAGGTCGGAAAACACTTTTTCCTGCGCCTTTTCGCGCACGGAGCAGGTGTTGAACAGGATCACGTCGGCGTCATCCGGCGTGTCGGTGCGTACGAGCCCGTCGGACGCGCCCAGCACGTCCGCCATCTTGTCCGAGTCGTACTCGTTCATTTGGCAACCGAAGGTCTTGATGAATACTTTTTTCTGCATGGAATGCTTATGAGTGCGGTTGGGGACCTGATGCTTTGACAAGTGGAGGTCCAGTTTACCGTAAATCGGATACGGGCCGGCAAAGCGGGTGCGTGCGGCCGTGCGCGCCGCCGCCGCCTGCTTCGCGGCATTAGGAATTTCCGGTGATAAATCTATATACAGTAGGTTACATTGTTAAATCTTGTATTCTTCTTGCCAGCTGTTATCTTTAAAGTTGCCGATCCGACTCGAACAGGTTTCCCGTTGTGAATCAACCAGTTCGTGTAGCTCGGCAATTGCAAAATTAGTCTAAAAAAACACTTGCGTGCGCCACAATTTGTCACCATGTGCTGAAATGACTATGTGACAAGCTTTCCACCGGTTAGCTTGATTTCGGCCAACGATTTTCGTGCTCAGGTCGAGTGTGAACCCGGCATATGAGTTTGATAATTTGTCCGAAAAACAAGTGCATGTGGGAAGCGGGAAGTACAAAAACCGCAGCAGCGACTGCTTTCTGTCGCGGCGCCCCGTCCGGCAACGCAGCCGCCTGGCGGCGCGCGGGGTACGGACAGGTTCCGACGCTGCATCGGTTTTTGGTGCTTCCCGCCGAGGGGGCGCACGCGGTCCGGTAACGTCGCCGGGAGGTCAGGTGAAGGCCTGGTCAGTCGGCAACGCGATCCGGGAACTTAGGTTGACGAAACTTAGTCATTAACACGGTTCGTAAAAGAACTATTTTAACCATTCACGAGGTCATCATGGCACATCATGCTTTGTCATCACAGGAAAGCTACAACCCTAACCACTTGCTGGACATTTTGCTCGGCAAGATGCAGCTGAAGAACGATGCGGCGCTGTCGCGCATGCTGGAAGTCGCTCCGCCGGTGATCAGCAAGATCCGTCACCACCGCCTGCCCGTCGGCGCTTCATTGCTGATCCGCATGCACGAAGTGACCGGCATGAGCATCCGCGATCTGCGTGACCTGATGGGCGACCGTCGCACCAAATATCGCCTGTCGGATGCGCAAGGCCGTCCGAAGCCTGAAGAAAAAGCTGCACAGCAAGCTGCCCAGCAAGCTGCGCAACAGCAACAGGGCCAGCAAGTTCAGCAGGGCCAACAGTCGCAACCGAACGACGCTTCGCCATCCAAGCCGTCCGGCAACTATGCGCACTGAAGCCGCAGGCATGACAGCCGGTCCTGTCATGCCTTCGGCTGGACCCGGCAGCGAGACGTCGTCGCTGCCGTCACCATGACCATCCTGGGCCTGGACGGCCTCGTTCAAGCCATCAGGATGGTCGACATCTCGCCGAACTGCACTTCCGTTTCGCGGAACAGGTGCAGATAGGCTTCCTCGTTCAATCCCATCGCATCCCACGCGACGCTGGAGACGCGCGGAACCACTTCGTCGTCTTCGCCCGCCAGGTCGAGCGCGTGGACGATGGCATTGGCCACGTGCACGATGGCCGCAAGGAAACCTGCGCCGTGCAGGTCCGGCGCGTGGTGGCAGGCGATCGCGTGGCGCATCGTGTCCGAGAAATTCCAGTGGTCGGCCAGTGCGACCCCGGCGTCGACGTGATCGATGCCCAGCACCGCGCGTTCCGCGTCCAGCCAGTCGCCGCCATGCTGCGCGCGCCACGCGACGACCTGGGCATAGGCGTCGGGATGGCCCGTCACCAGCACGAGCTTGCCGATGTCGTGCAGCAAGCCGGCCGTGAAGGCGATGTCCTGGTTGAAGCGCATCCGGCGCGCGAGCGCGCGTGCGCACACGGCCGTGGCGATCGAGTGGCGCCAGAACGCCTTGTCGTGGAACCCGGCGCAACGTCCGCTCGGGAAACAGCCGGTGACGGCTGCCGCCGTGATCAGGTTGCGCGTCGCCTGGAAGCCGAGGAAGGTGATGGCTTGCTGGATCGTCGTGACCTTGACCTGCAGGCCGAACGACGACGAATTGGCGAGGCGCAACGTCTTGGCCG
Organism: Massilia pinisoli; assembly: GCF_024753285.1. Classification (GTDB taxonomy): domain Bacteria; phylum Pseudomonadota; class Gammaproteobacteria; order Burkholderiales; family Burkholderiaceae_D; genus Telluria; species Telluria pinisoli. Next base: position 76,195 of record NZ_JANUGW010000006.1, read on the forward strand.
TCAGCGCCTGGTCGTACGACACTTTTTTCGCCAGCACGGAAATGTCGATATCGTCTTGCTCTATGCTGCTGAGCAATTCCATGACGACGGCGGGCAGCGACGGCAAGTCTTGCACGCCGGCGGCGAGCTGTTCGGGTAACAGGCGGTTCATGCGTCCTCCCCGCGTTGCAAACGATAATCTTCCACGTAGCGGCGCAGGATGCCGGTGCCCCAGTCGCCGAGGTCGTCGCGATCGTGCATGCGGAACACATGGTCGAGCCGCGCCTGGATTGCCGCCGGATCGACGGGCACGGGCGCCGGGGCGGCTTGCAGGATGGGCAGCACGTCGATGCCGTGCCGCCCCAGCGACGCAAGCATCGATTCCGTCAAGACCACGCCCTGCGCCAGCAAGACGTTGCCCCTGCCGTCGAGCACGACATCGGACAACACCATTCCCGGACGGGTCTCGGCCAGCGGCGTCAGCTGGAAAGGACCGCTCATGCTTCCCTCGTTTATTTTTGGCAATGTCTGATATTACCATCGGGTCAGGGGCTGTGAGCCGCTTAATGCAGTCTTAATCCGGGCACGGTACGATGGCCGGATGACCAGTCAACGCTATATTGCTTTATTAAGAGGCGTGAATGTCGGACGGGCAAAACGCATTGCCATGGCCGACTTGCGCAAACTGATCGCCGATCTCGGCTACGACAATGTGCGCAGCCTGCTCAACAGCGGCAACGTCGTCTTCACCGGTCCTGCCAAGCCGCACGACACGGTGGCGGCCGAGATCGAGGACGCGCTCGTGCTCAAGCTTGGTGTCGCGTCGCGTACCATCGTGCTCGGGTGCGCTGACCTGGACGCGATCATTTCTTCGAATCCCTTGCTGGACGTGGCCACCGACCACGCGCGCCTGCTGACCTTCATTCTGACCGCCGGCCATTCCCGCGCAGCCATCGAACCCTTGTGCGGCCAGGACTGGCGGCCGGGCGCGGTGGCGCTGGGCGAGCGCGCAGCCTATGTCTGGTGCCCCGACGGCGTCCTCGACAGTAGGGCGGCCGCGGCACTGGGCAAGCAGCTGGGCGATGGGACGACGGCGCGCAACTGGGCGACCCTGAGCAAGCTGCGCGCGCTGTGCCAGGAATTGCCGGCCTGAGCCATCAGGGGGGGCGATTTCGCGCCGATGAATAGATGGCAAAGTTAATAAATTCTACATGCGACAAATACATTCATTATTCAAATGGCTATTGATAAGTTATTAAAATCCGCCGTGATTGATTGCGATTTATTTATCAAATAGATGGGATTGGCAATAAAAGGCGATATCAACTTGATCATCCGTGTTGCGATTCAAAATTTTTTCGGCGCACGGTATACACGACGCTTTTCTTTGCGAGTATAGTCTCCATATCCCCATTGCCTTCGGGCATCAAAACAATATCAAACGCACACGTTTGAATACCCCGCGGTCCCGCACCGCCGCCTTCGCGTCCACTCGGCACTTCGGAAGGCATGCAACACCCTGCCGTATCACGCACCTTCGACTTTGTAGAGTACCGATATGCCCAATTTTGCCCGACTTCAAATTGCCTTTAAGAATGTTTATGTCCGGATCCTGACGGCCGTATTGCTTGGCGTTATGGCGGGCTGGGCAATCTACAAGGCCGATATCCCGCAAGATCCGTCGCCGGTCGTCTATTCCCAGAACATTTCCGAGATCACTCAACTGGCATCTCAGAAAGACCGCCTGGACTATCTGATCGTGGCAAAGCCGCTGTCGGATTCGCCGCGCTATATCTATAAGTTCAAAGGCACGCCGGAATTGCACGTCGTGAAAGTGCCGAGCACGTCGCACCTGTCGCTGGAACGCGAAGTGCTGCTGAAGAATGCGATCCCGTATTCCATCGCCAAGGACGAATACCTGGCGTCGCACAAGGCCGTCATGCAGGACGAAGGCGAAGGCGTCGGCGCCGACGTCCTGGACTTCATGAAACGTCACGCGCTCGACCTGACCGTGCTGCTGGTGATCCTGTACGCCATGAAATTCGGCATCCCGGGCATGGGCATGAGCAGCCAGCTGATCACCCCGGACAAGTTGAAGGGCAGCATGGACGACCTGATCGGCATGGAAGACATCAAGCAGGAAGTGCTGCACCTGGAAGACATGATCCGCAACCGCGAGTTGTACAAAGAGCACAACATCGACAAGCCGTTCAATGTCATGCTGACGGGTCCGGCCGGTACTGGTAAGACCAAGCTGGTGGGCTACCTGGCCAAGCGCCTCGACATTCCGCTGATCCAGGCATCCGGCTCGGCACTGGAATCGGGCTACGTCGGCGGCGGTTCGAAGGCGTTGAACGCGCTGTACCGCAAGGCGTCGAGCAAGGGCCGCTGCATCATCTTCCTGGATGAAGCGCAAAGCCTGTTCATGCCGCGCGGCCGCAGCGAAAAGAAATGGGAAGACGATACGGCGAACACCCTGCTGGGCCTGCTGGACGGCGTGAAGAGCGACAAGGGCCAGGGCGTGATCTGGGTCGTCGCCTCGAACTTCGACGATGCGTCGACGGAGATGGACGAAGCGATGCTGCGCCGCTTCTCCGTGAAGATCAATTTCCGCCTGCCGAACAAGGGCGAGCGCAAGGAGTTGCTGCGCAGCTTCCTGGCACGCAAGAAGGAAGGCCTCGTGGACTGGAACGACCTCGACCTGGACCAAGTCGCGGAAATCACGCAGAACCTGAGCCCGGCGCTGCTGGAAACGGTGGTCGAGCGCGCGTCGATGATCTCGATCCAGGAAAAGACGATCATCAATACCGACCTGCTGTTCCGCGCCTACGAGCGCGCCACGATCGGCCTCACGGACCGCGCCACGACGGCCGAGAAGTTGAAGCAGCGCGAGCGCATCGCCGTGCACGAACTGGGACACTTCTTCATGCAGATCGACCCGTATCTGCGCGCCGGCATGAGCTTGGCCGAGGTCAAGGAAAAGTCGCATCTGCTGAAGATCAGCACGGAAGCGGTGTCCAAGATCGGTGCGCTGGGTTATGTGCTGCAGTCCGGCGAAGACATGTCGCTGCGCACCTTGGAAGAAATGGAACGCGACGTGATCGGCCTGTACGGCGGCGTCGCGGCGGAAGAGTTGTTCTACGGCGCACGCGGCATTTCCGTGGGTAGCCAGAACGACATCGAAAAGATCACGAAAATGCTGAACCTGATGGTCAACCGCCTGTCGATGTATTCGCGCGCCAAGATCGACTACAGCCAGTTGCAGAACGATGCGTCCGGCGAGCACACCTTGCGCCAGGTCGAGGAGAAATCGGACGAGCTGTACAACTACACGTTGAATTCGATCCGCGACTACAAGGACGTGATCCTGTCGATCAAGGACACGCTGCTCGACCAGTACGTGCTGTCGAAGGATGCCGTGTTCGAGCTGCTGGAAGAACACCAGGAAGCGTTGACGGCCGGCTTGAACGCGCCGCGCCACGCGAGCCTGAAGCTGTGCGCCGAAGAGGCTGCGGTGGCGTAAGTAAAAGTTTGGTGGTGGTGGTGAATGCGGCGGACAGCGATGTCCGCCGTTTTTTTTATTCCGGAAGCTGCACGACGCGGATCTTGCCGCTATGGCCACCGCCGCAGAAGAAGCGGTCGACGCCGTCGGACTCGAGGCCCGACACCATCGCGTCGGCCGGCATCTCGACGCATTGCAGCACGTCGCCCGTGCGCGGATCCACGCGGCGCAAGTCGCTGCTGTCGTTTTCCCAGGTGGCGTGCCACAGCTCGCCGTTCAACCACGTCACGCCGGTGACGAAGCGCTTCGATTCGATCGTCTGCAGGATCGCGCCCGTCGCCGGATCGAGACGGTGGATCTTGCGCGCGCGGTGCTGGCCGATCCACAGCGAGCCTTCGGCCCACGTGAGGCCGGCACCGCCGCCGTCCGGCGTCGGGATGCTCGACAGGATGGCGCCCGTGTCGGGGTCGATCTTCTGGATGCGGCTGTCCGCGATCTGGTACAGGTAGCGGCCGTCGAACGCGGTGCCCGCGTGGGCCTGGACGGGCAGGGAGCGCTGCAGCCGGCCACTGTCGGGATCGACCGCGTTCAAGTGGTCGCCGGACGCGAACCACAGCCGGAAGCCGTCGAAGGAGACGCCATGCACGTCGGGCTGGTCGTCGAAGGGTCCGTACTCGCGGACGATATGGGCAGGTGTCGTTTTCATATGGTCATTCTATTGAACGCCCGGTGCCGAGGGGAGTAACAAGCTTGTCGCGAAACCGGGCAGCGGGAGCATCGCCCAGCGGCGCGCCCTAGCCTGGCCGAACGCCTGGATCTTGCCGCCGGCCGCCAGCGCTTCCAGCGCGCGCTGGACGGTGCGCTGGCTCGTGCCCAGCGCCTGCGCGAGCGTTGAGCTGGACCACGCCTCGCCGTCCGACAGCAATGCCAGCAGCGGTGCGTGGTCGTCGTCGACGGGGCGGGCGAGCACGGCGACGTCGTGCCCGTCATGCGGTACCAATTGGAAGCCGCGCGGCGTCGCGCGCACGCCGGCCGCGTCGCGCAGCACGGTGCGCAGCCGGCCCATCTCCACACGCAGGCGGGCGCGGTGCGTCTCGTCCGGGTGGCGCGTGCGGAACGCGGCCAGGATCAGTGTGTCGCGCGGCGCATCGTGGGGCCAGGCCTCGGCCAGCGCACGCACGAGGGCGAACAGGACGGGGCGCCGCGCCAGCGGGATCTCCACGGCGCGGTGGTGCACGGCATGCATGCAGCCGTCGACCACGAGCGCGGTCGAGGCCATCAGGCGTTCCACTTCGTCGAGCAGCACGTCGCGCTGGCCGTCCGGCGTGACGAGTCGCGCGGCCGGCGCATCGAGCAGCCGCGCGGCCCACTCGACTTCGGCGCCGAGGGCGGCGATGCCGGCGGCGCGCGCGTGGGCGTCCGCGCGGGCGAGCGCCGCGCGCGCCGCCTGCGCGCGCATGCGGCGCACCGCGATGCCGGCCGCCGTCAGCTCGTGCGCGGCACGCAGCGCGCGCGGCAGGCCGGACGAGTCCAGCGCGGCCAGGCGCTGCTCGGCATCGTCGAGGCGACCCGTGAGCAGCAGGCGCCGGATCTCCAGGTAGCGGGCATGCGCCGCGTTGGCGTGATCGCCGTGCGCGTCCAGCGTGCGGCAGGCGTCGGCGAGCAAGGTCGCGCACGTGTCGAGGTCGCGCCCGGCGAGCGCGATCTCGGCCTCGGCGAGCTGGCACCGTGCGCGTGCGACGGCCTCTTTCGCACCGAACGCGCGGGCGGCGCGGCGCACGAGCTGGCGCGCGCGCGCGAGGTCGCCCAGCTGCGCCATCGCGATACCGCGCAATGCCAGCGCGGGTGCATCGTCACGCAGCGCGACGCGGGAGAGGGCGCCGAGCGGGTCGCCGTGTGCCAGCAACAGGGCCGCCGCCGTAATCATCGAGTCCATCGGAATCGCGCCAAACTTGTCACTCCCGTCATGTGCCGTGCCGTCCCTACTATAGCACCGCATTCAACCACCAAAAGGAACGACCATGACCACGCATCAGACGGCAACCCGGGACGAATGGATGGCCGCGCGCCTGCGGCTGTGGGAGGCGGAGCGCGAGCTCACGCACCGCGGCGACGAGCTGGCGCGCCAGCGGCAGGCCTTGCCCTGGGTCCGCATCGACAAGGACTACCGCTTCGACACCGAGGCCGGCACGGCCACGCTGGCCGACCTGTTCCAGGGCCGCTTGCAACTGCTCATCTACCACTTCATGTTCGGCGTCGACTACAAGGCCGGCTGCCCGTCATGCTCGGCGATCGCGGACGGCTTCGACGGCATCGTCACGCACCTCGGCAACCACGACGTCACGTTGATGGCCGTGTCGCGCGCCCCGCAGGCCAGGCTGCAGGCGTACAAGGACCGCATGGGCTGGAGCTTCCCGTGGGCGACCGCGCAGGCGCTCCCGGGCGAAGACTTCAACGCCGACTTCAACGTCTGGTTCTCGGAAGCGCAGCAGCGCGAAGGCGGCATCGAGTACAACTACCGCCGCGAACCGCCGATGCTGCAGCCCGACCGCACCGACCGCACCGACTGGACGATGCGGGACAGCGGCAGCCCGGCCGCGCTGCAGGCCGCCGCGACCGGCACCGACCTCTCCACGTACACGCGCGACCGTCCGGGCGTGAGCGCCTTCGTGCTGGAGGACGGCGTCGTCTACCACACGTATTCGGCCTACGCGCGCGGCCTCGACGGCCTGTGGGGCATGTTCCAGTGGCTGGACCGCGCACCGAAGGGCCGCAACGAGGACGGCGTCTGGTGGCGGCGCCACGACGAGTATCCCGTGCGGTGATGGGACAGATCCCGATGTCCGGCGGCTGGGCCATGGCGGCGATGTGGTTGCCCATGTGCGGCCAGTCGCGGCTCGGCGCGATGGCCGGCTTCATCGGGACCTGGGCGGCGATGATGGTGCCGATGATGCTGCCGCTCGCCGTGACGCCGTTGCGCCGTTATCGCGCGGCGCTGGTCGGGACGGGACGGTGGCGGGCACGCCTGCTCACGGCGATGGCTGGATGCGCGTGGGCCTTGGCCTGGACGGCGCCGGCCGTGCCGCTGTACGTGGCCGGCACAATCGTGGCCCAGGCGCTGCTGAATCTGCCCGCGCTGGCGCGCATGGTGCCCATGCTGGCGCTGGTCGCCGGCATGGCAGGCGCCGGCTGGCATGCGGCGTCGTGGTGCCGCCGTCCGGCGCATGCGTTTGACGCCGCGTGCGGGAGGCCCTTGGTCGCCGCGGCGCTGCGGCAGGGCGCGCGGCTGGGCAGCCATTGCGTGCGGCGTTGCGCGGGCATGACCGTCGCGATGGTGGCGGCCGGCTTCATGGAGAAGGGCACGATGGCCTGCGCCATCGCCATCGTGGCCGTGGAATCAGTGCGCCTGCGCGAGCGCTAGGCCGTCCAGCACGTGGCGCGTCATGCTGCGCGCCAGTTCGTGTTCGTCGACGAGGACCGTGCCGCCCGTCTCCGCGCGCAGCAGGCGTGCCTCTTCCTCGTTGTGCGTGCGCACGACGCAGCGAATGGCGGGATTCAGCGCCTTGGCCGTTTCGACCATCGCGCGCACGTGGAAGGTGTCCGGCGTCGCGATCACGAGCATGGCGGCGCGCGCGATGTGCGCCTGGATCAGCACCGCGGGCTCGGCCGCATTGCCCGCCACGGCCGGCTGGTCGCGCCGGCGCAGCTGGTCGACGATGTCGCGGTTCTGTTCCGCCACCACGTAATGGATGCCCGCGCCGTCCAGTTCCTGCGCGATGCGCTTGCCCACGCGGCCGTAGCCGACCAGCACGACCTGGTTCGTCAGGCGCCCGTGGTCGACCGTCATCGGCAGCTCGGCCAGCGGGTCGGGCGAGCGCGCCAGCCTGCGCGCGCGTTCGGATGCCGACAGCATCCGCTCCTGCAGCGGGCCGACCAGCTTGAACATCAGCGGATTCACGGCGATCGAGATGATGGCCCCCGCGAGGATCAGGTTCTGGCCCATCTCCGGCAAGAGGCCCAGCGAGATCCCGAGGGCAGCCAGGATGAACGAGAACTCGCCGATCTGCGCGAGGCTCGCGGACACCGTGATCGCCGTATTGAGCGGATAGCGCAGCGCCAGCACGAGGACGAACGCGGCCAGCGATTTGCCGACGAGGATGATGGCGACGACGCCCAGCACTTCCAGCGGCCGCTCGACGAGCACGCGCGGATCGAACAGCATGCCGACCGAGACGAAGAACAGCACGGAGAACGCGTCGCGCAGCGGCAGCGTCTCTTCGGCCGCGCGGTGGCTCAGCTCCGACTCGCGCAGCACCATGCCGGCGAAGAAGGCGCCCAGCGCGAACGACACGCCGAACAGATGCGACGAGCCGTAAGCGATGCCGACGGCGGCCGCGATCACGGCCAGCGTGAACAGCTCGCGCGAACCGGTCTTCGCGACGCGCCACAGGAACCACGGGAACAGCTTGCGTCCGACGAGCAGCATGAAGGCGATGAAGGCGCCGACCTGCAGCAGGGTCTTGCCCAGCGAGAGCCACAGCGAACCGCCGTCGCCCTTGCCGCCCAGCGGTCCGGCCAGCGCGGGCAGCAGCACGAGCACGAGCACCGTCACGAGGTCTTCCACGACGAGCCAGCCGACGGCGATGCGGCCGTTGAAGGAATCGAGCTGGCCGCGGTCTTCGAGCGCGCGCAGCAGCACCACGGTGCTCGCGACCGACAGCGCAAGGCCGAACACGAGGCCGGCCCCGAGGTCCCAGCCCCACAGGTGCGTGAGGCCCATGCCGAGCAGCGTCGCCACCGCGATCTGCAGCACGGCGCCGGGCAGGGCGATGCCTTTCACTTCCAGCAGGTCGTCCAGCGAAAAATGCAGCCCGACGCCGAACATCAGCAGCATCACGCCGATCTCGGCCAGCTGCGACGCGAGGTGCACGTCGGCGACGAAGCCCGGCGTGGCGGGGCCGATGATGACACCGGCGGCGAGATAACCGACCAATGCGGGCAGGCGCAGACGCACGGCGAGCATGCCGAACAGCAGGCCGAGGCCGAGGGCGGCGGCGATGGTGGTGATCAGGCTGATGTCGTGCTGCATCCCCGCTCCTTCATATGAACCGGGTCAGTATAAGCGACGGGTAGGGTGGACGGGTTCCCCGTCCACGCGGTGATTGTTGGCGGCTCCTTGCTCGTCTACGATATCGGAGCCGTCGCGTATCAGCGCGTGGACGGCCGAGCCGTCCACCCTACGGTACGGTGGCGAGATTCAGCAACGCCTTGCGCAGCGCCGCCCGCACCGCGAGGAACTGGTCGCGGCGCGATTCGCGGTCGAGGCGGAACAGCATCAGGCCCTCGATCTGCGCCACCATCAGGATCGCGCGCTGCATGTATTCCTCGTCGGGGATCGCGGGATTCAGCCCGCGGATCAGGTTGTAGACGGTCTTGCGCTCGCGGCCCAGCATGCGGTCCATCAGGCTGGAGGCGAACGCGTTGCGCGATGCCAGCGCCCAGATCTCGAAGAACAACGCGTGCGTGACGGGGTTCGTGATCTCTTCCAGGAACATGTCGGTCGTCGACACGAATTGCTCGAGGCGCGGCCGGTCGCTCATCTCCGCGGAGATGCGGTCCATCTTGGCCTGGAACTCGTCCATCGTGGACAGCAGCACGGCTTCCAGCAACACCTCTTTGCTGCCGTAGTAATGCTGGACGTTCGACAGGCTCATCCGGGCCTCGGCCGCCACCCGACGCATCGACAGGCCGGCATAGCCGTCCGCTGCCAGCAGCCGGCGTGCGGCCTGCAGGATGGCGTGCACGCGCTCCCAGCCCTTTTCCGTCGTCAGGGAGGATTTGTAGCGCAGGGTCTGGTCGAGCGTCGGATGCATGGACGCATTATCGCACGGCATGCTTTCAAAACCAGTACGACTGACCTATAATCGTTTCGATAGGTCGGCTGACCTGATAAAAAACGAGGAGACGACGATGAGCCGCAAAGTCCATGTGACGGGAGTCGGGATGATCCCATTCGCCAAACCGGGGGCGAGCGCCCCGTACCACGAGATGGGAGCGATGGCCGCGCGCGCCGCGCTGGAAGACGCGGGCATCGCCTGGGACGACGTCGAGCAGGCCTATGCGGGCTACGTCTACGGCGATTCCACGTGCGGCCAGAAGGCCTTGTACGGCGTCGGCATGACGGGCATCCCGATCGTCAACGTCAACAACAACTGCTCCACGGGTTCCACCGCGCTGTACCTCGCGCGCCAGGCCGTGCAGGGCGGGGCGGCCGACTGCGTGCTCGTGCTGGGCTTCGAGCAGATGAGTCCCGGCGCGCTGGCGTCCGTGTTCACCGACCGGCCCGCGCCGTTCGACGACTTCGACGCCGTCACCGACCGCCTCGTCGGCAAGCCGGAGATCCCGCTGGCGCTGCGTTACTTCGGCGGCGCCGGGCTCGCGCACATGGAAAAATACGGCACGCCGCTCGAGGCGTTCGCGCGCATCCGCGCCAAGGCGAGCCGGCATGCGGTGAACAACCCGCTCGCGCTGTTCCGCAAGGAGGTCAGCGTGCAGGACGTGCTGGACGCGCCCGCGATCTGGCCCGGCGTGATGACGCGCCTGATGGCCTGCCCGCCCACGTGCGGCGCCGCCGCGGCCGTGCTGGTGTCCGAGGACTTCGCGAAGAAGCGCGGCCTGCGCGCCGACGTCCACATCGCCGCGCAGGCGATGACGACGGACCGTCCCGGCACGTTCGAGGCGAACGACATGATGCGCCTCGTCGGCTACGACATGAGCCGGGAGGCCGCGCAGAAGGTCTACGAGCAGGCCGGCGTGGGGCCGGACGATCTGGACGTCGTCGAGCTGCACGACTGCTTCGCCCACAACGAATTGATCACGTACGAGGCGCTGGGCCTGTGCCCGGAAGGCGGCGCCGACAAGTTCATTCGCGACGGCGGCAACACGTATGGCGGCCAGGTCGTCACGAATCCGTCCGGCGGCCTGCTGTCGAAGGGCCACCCGCTCGGCGCGACGGGGCTTGCCCAATGCTTCGAGCTCACGCACCAGCTGCGCGGCAGCGCGGGTGCGCGCCAGGTCGAGGGCGCGCGCACGGCGCTGCAGCACAATCTCGGGCTGGGCGGCGCCTGCGTCGTCACGCTGTACCAGGTTTGAGGAGGCGGCCATGACATCTCCCTGGATGACGCCGGAACTGGACACCTTCCGCGACGCCGTACGCCGCTTCGTCGCGCACGAAGTCGTGCCGCACCAGCAGCGCTGGCGCGAGCAGCGGCACGTCGACCGCGCGCTGTGGAACAAGGCCGGCGAACTCGGTCTGCTGCTCGCGGACGTCCCCGACGATTTCGGCGGCTCGGGCGGCACGTTCGCCCACCAGGCCGTCGTGTTCGAGGAGCTGGCTCTGGCCGGCGACACGGCGTTCGGCCTGCACGTGCACGCGATCGTCGCGCACTATCTGCTGCACCACGGCACGGAAGACCAGAAATACAAATACCTGCCGCGCCTCGCGAGCGGCGACATGATTGCCGCGATTGCGATGTCGGAGCCGGGCGCCGGGTCCGACCTGAAGGGCATCCGCACGACGGCCGTGCGCACGGACCGGGGCTATCGCCTGAACGGTTCCAAGACCTTCATCTCGAACGGCTACCTCGCCGACCTGATCCTCGTCGTCGCCAAGACCGATCCTGCTGCCGGCGCCAAGGGCATCTCGCTGATGCTGCTGGAAACGCGCGACAATCCGGGCTTCCGCGTCGGCCGCATCCTCGAGAAAATGGGGCAGAAAGGCCAGGACACGTGCGAGCTGTTCTTCGACGACGCCGCCGTCCCCCTCGCGAACGTGCTGGGCGGCGTGGAAGGCCAGGGCTTCGCCCAGCTGATGGCGGAGCTGCCGTACGAGCGCACGATCGTCGGCGTGGCCGGCGTCGCCTGCATCGAGCGGGCGCTCGAGCTCACGGTCACGCATGCGAAGGAGCGCCGCGCGTTCGGTCAAGCCCTCATCGACATGCAGAACACGCGCTTCGTGCTGGCCGAGTGCAAGACCGAGGCGACAGTGGCACGCGCCTTCATCGACCGCTGCATCGAGGACCTCATCGCCGGCCGCATGGACACGGTGCGCGCGTCGATGGCCAAGTACTGGATCACGGACTTGCAGTGCAAGATCGTCGACCAGTGCCTGCAGCTGTTCGGCGGCTACGGCTACATGCTCGAGTACCCCATCACGCAGATGTACCTGGACGCGCGCGTGCAGCGCATCTACGGCGGGGCGAACGAGATCATGAAAGAAATCATCGCGCGGTCGCTGTGATGACGAGCGGACCTTTGCAGGGCCTGCGCGTCATCGAGATGGTCGGCATCGGCCCGTGCCCGTTCGCCGCGATGATGTTGGCCGATATGGGCGCCGACGTGATCCGCATCGACCGCAAGCCGGACCCGCATGCGCCGAACCCGTACCCGACGTTGGGCACGAAGTACGACGTGATGGCGCGGGGCCGGCGCTCGCTGGCGCTGGACTTGAAGTCGCCGCGCGCACATCAGCTGCTGCTCGACCTCGTGGGCAAGGCCGATGCGCTCGTCGAAGGCTTCCGGCCCGGCGTGATGGAGCGACTGGGCCTCGGCCCGGACGTGTGCCGCGACCGCAACCCGAGGCTCGTGTACGGCCGCGTCACCGGCTGGGGCCAGGCGGGTCCGCTCGCGCAGGCGGCGGGGCACGACCTGAACTATGTGGCCCTGTCCGGCATGCTGCACGCGATGGGCGACGCGGACCGGCCGCCGACTCCACCTTTGAACCTCGTCGGCGACTTCGGCGGCGGCGGCATGATGCTGGCGTTCGGCGTCGTCTGCGCCCTGCTGGAGGCGCGCGCGTCGGGCCGCGGGCAGGTCGTCGATGCCGCGATGACGGACGGCGCCGCGCTGCTGGGCGCCATGACGTACGGCCTGCGTGCGCACGGCACGTGGTCGGCCGCGCGCGGCGCCAACCTGCTCGATGGCGGCGCGCCGTTCTATGCGACCTACGCCTGCGCGGACGGGCGCTTCATCGCCGTGGGTGCCATCGAACCGCAGTTCTACGCGCGGCTGCTGGCGTTGACGGGGGCGTCGGATCCGGCGTTCGCGCGGCAGTGGGACCAGGACGACTGGCCGGCGCTGAAAGAGCGATTCGCGGCGCTGTTCGCCACGCGCACGCGCGACGCGTGGTGCGCGCTGCTGGAAGGGACGGACGTGTGCTTCGCGCCGGTGCTCGACATGGACGAAGCGCCGCATCACCCGCACAACGCCGCGCGCAAGACGTTCGTCGACGTCGACGGCGTCACGCAGCCGGCGCCCGCGCCGCGTTTCTCGCGCACGCCGGGCCAGGCGCGGCCCGTGGCCGCCGCGCCGGGGCAGGACGGGGCCGCCGTGCTGGCCGACTGGGGCTGGACCGGGGACGCCATCGCGAGGCTGCGGCGCGACAATATCGTCTAGGCTGGGCTACCATGGCGGCATGGAGACCATGCCTCACAAGGAACGCGAGCTGCGCCAGTCCAAGCGCCTGGCGCTGGGCTTCTTCGTGGGCGCCGCCGTGCTGTTCGTCGTCGCGCTGCTCATGTCCACCCGCTGGCCGGGCAATTGGTGGATCGGCCTGCTGAAGGCGTTCGCCGAGGCCGCGATGGTGGGCGCGCTGGCCGACTGGTTCGCCGTCGTCGCGCTGTTCCGGCGCGTGCCGATTCCGCTCGTGTCGCGCCACACGGAGATCATCCCCGCCAACAAGGAGCGCATCGCGGACAACCTGGCCGCGTTCGTGCGCGACAAATTCCTCGACACGGATTCCATCGTCCGGCTGATCCAGCGCCACGACCCCGCGCAGAAGGTCGCGGACTGGCTCACGAAGCGGGAGAACACGGACCGCCTGGGCGACACGCTCGTGCGCGTGGCCGGCTTCGCGCTCGACGTCATCGAGGACGCGGCCGTGCAGAATTTCATCCGCCGCGCGGTGCACGGGGCGATCAAAGGCATCGACCTGTCGCAGACGGCGGGCACCATCCTGGAAAGCCTCACGCGCGACGGCCGGCACCAGCAGATCCTCGACGAGGGCATCGATCAACTGGCGCACCTGCTGGCGAACCCCGACACGCAGGCGTTCGTCGCCCAGGGCATCGTCGACTGGCTGCGCGACGAGTACGCGTTCATGGAAAAGATGCTGCCGACGGAACTCATCGGCCGCAAGGGTGCGGACATCGCCGTGCGGCTCGCGGCCGGCATCCTGACGCGCGTCAGCGCCGACCCGGACCACCCGCTGCGCCAGCGCTTCGACGTGTTCACGCACGACTTCATCGAGCGCCTGAAGACCGATCCCTCGTTCATCGAGAAGGGCGAGGACATCAAGCGCCACCTGATCGGCGACGCCGCCGTGAACGGCTACATCGGCTCGCTGTGGGGCGATCTGAAAGGCTGGATCAAGGCCGACCTGCACCAGGAGGACTCGGTGCTGCGGCGCCGGATCGTCGCCACCGGCGCATGGATCGGCAAGACGCTCGCCGAGGACGCCGTCCTGCGCGCGGCGCTGAACGAGAACCTGGAACTGGCCGCGCGCGGCGCCGCGCCCGAATTCGCGGGGTTCCTGACGCGCCACATCGCCGACACGGTCAAGCACTGGGACAGCGGCGAGATGTCGCACCAGGTCGAGATCAACATCGGCAAGGACCTGCAATACATCCGCATCAACGGTACCATCGTCGGGGGGCTGATCGGCGTCGCGCTGTACCTGCTGTCCGCGCTGCCGGGCTGGCTGGGCTGACAAGGAGAATCATCATGCAAGCATCGAGCGACATGCTGAACGCGGCGCTGACCGGCGCACCGGACCTGGCGCGCCTGCCGGGCCGCGACCTCGTCGAGGTGGCGCGCTACCTGATCCCGCTGGAGGCGAACCTCGTGCAGGGCTGCCTCGCCGCGTCGGGCGTGCCGGCCGTGCTGGCCGACGCGCACCTCGTGCAGACCGACCTGCTGCTGGCGCCCGCGCTGGGCGGGGTGCGCATCCTCGTCCCGCACGATCATCTGCAGCAGGCGCAGGCCGTGCTGGAAGCGTTCGCGCGTGGCGAGTTTGCGCTGGGGGAGGATGCGGACGTGAGCGGTGGCTGAACCGCGCACACGACATTCACAGGCTTTCTCGTTGCCAGGCAAACCCAGGCATAGGTCCTGTGCAGGAATTTTTACATAAACTGCATGGATTGGAACCCGCAGTGGGTTTTGGAGAGATTCCGATCTGCGCCGATCTTTACAATGGTGGCCTATTTACTAACAGGAAACCACCATGCTATCGGTGTCGCCGCTGCGTCTCCTCGCGGCAATCGCAATGTCTGCCATTCTCGTCGCCTGCGGTGGCGGCGGTGGCGGAGGAAATACCGCTTCTACGCCGGTTGTGTCGGCTTATTCGATTCCGGCCGGCGTGTGGGCCGCACCTGCCGCCGCGGTGCCGGCAAGCGGCAATTATCTCTACCTGCAAAGCGACGTCGGCGACACGGCCGGCGGGGGCCGCACCTACCTGTACACGAATGCCGACAGCGTGATGACGCTGTCGAATGGCGCCCTCACGCTCCATGTCGATACAAAAGGGATCAACAACTGGACCGGCGACGTGTTGCTGCCCAAGGCGGCCGGCATGCTGCAGGCCGGTTATTTCAATGGATTGACGCGGACTTCGGGCGCGGACCCGGCGGTCGGTGGCGTCGAGTGGACGACCCTGGGCGGAGTCTGCAATACAATCGGCGGGTGGGTCGTGATCGACAAGATCACGCTGACTGCAGGCGTCATGACTGCGCTCGACATGCGTTTCGAACAGCGTTGCAACGGGTCCGGCCCGGCTCTGCATGGGCAGATGCATTGGACGCAGGCGGACGCCAGCAACGTACCGACGGGCCCGTCCACCATCCCGGCCACGTCGTGGAAAGCGCCGGCATCGGTCGTGCCCTCTACCGGCAATTACGTGTACATGGAAAATCGCTGGGGCAAATACTTGTACGTGCCGTCGAATGCGGTGCTGACGACGCAGCAATCCGGCGCCCATCTGACCGTGGACGTGGCAGGCGACCAACTGTGGACCGGTAACTTCGCGGGCATGCTGGGCCTGTCGCAACTGGCCGTCGGCTATTACCCCGGGTTGCATCGCTACCCTTTCCATGACCCGCTGTTCGGCGGGCTCGATTGGTCCGGCCCTAGCGGCGACAACTGCAACAGGTCGGACGACTGGTTCATCGTCGACAAGGTCGCGTACAGCGGTACGACGCTGACGTCGATCGATCTGCGCTTCGAGCAGCTGTGCGAAGGCAGCACGGTGCCGACGCGCGGTCAGCTGCACTGGGATGCGTCCAGTCAGCCCGTAGCGACAGGACCGCTGGGTGTGCCGACAGGCTTGTGGGCGCCGGCGGCGACGTTCGTGCCGCCTGCCGGTAACTACGTCTACCTGGTCAGCGACGCCGGTGACTTCATCGGTGCCGGCGCCACGCAACTGCTCACGTCGGACAGTGCCCCGTTCAACGTCTACACAGCCACCATCGGGCCCGGCGTGCAAATGTACGTCGGCGACTGGAGCGGCAGGTTTGGCGCGCCGACATCGCTGACGCAATTGCAGCCCGGATATTACGGCGGCGTCGTGCGTTACTCAGCGGACAATCCCATCAAGGCCAGCATGGACTGGTCGGGCAACGCACGTGGCTGCGATACGGTGACGGGCTGGTTCGTCGTGGACAAGGTGACGTACACGATGAACGACGTGACGGCGCTCGATCTGCGCTTCGAGCAGCATTGCGACGCCGCGACGCCGGCACTGCGCGGCGTGATCCACTGGGTCAAGCCTTGACGGCCTGACCCTTCGGCAGCGGCAGGCCCACAGCGGGCCGCGACCGCAAATGAAAAAGCCGCCGGTCCTTGCGAACCGGCGGCTTTCCGAATCTGGTGGTGATAGGTGGACTTGAACCACCGACCCTAGCATTATGAATGCTATGCTCTAACCAACTGAGCTATATCACCAAAACCTGTGGGTGTTGCTAAAAACAAAATGGCTCAGCATTACGCGCCAAGCCATCTCGCTTGAATCTGTGGTGGTGATAGGTGGACTTGAACCACCGACCCTAGCATTATGAATGCTATGCTCTAACCAACTGAGCTATATCACCGGAACGGGGTGCATTATGCCGTTCGGCCCCGGAAGTGTCAAGGCTACCCGCTCCGGATCACCCTGTCCAGACCCGTTCGAATCGTCTCACCCCCGCAACGTGGCCAAATGGTCAAGCATCCGCCGCGCCGGATCCGGGCCCAGGCAATCGATCACGATCCGCTCCGGCATCGACCGCAGCCACGTCAGCTGGCGCTTGGCCAGTTGGCGCGTGGCGACGATGCCCGTCTCGCGCAACTGGGCGCGGTCGATCGTGCCGTCGAGGTATTCCCACGCCTGGCGGTAACCGACGCAGCGCATCGACGGCAGGTTCGGATGCAGGTCGCCGCGCGCGCGCAGGCCCGCGACCTCGGCCACGATGCCCGCGTCGTCGCGCTTGCCCAGCATCTGGTCGAAGCGCAGCGCGATGCGTTCGTGGAGCACGGCGCGATCAAGCGGCTCCAGCGCGAACGGCACGAGGTCGAACGGCAGCTCGGGCTTCGCGCGGCGCGCGAGCAGCGCGGACATCGGCTTGCCCGACAGTTCGTAAATTTCCAGCGCGCGGTTGATGCGCTGGGCGTCGTTCGGCGCGAGACGGTCGGCCGTCACCGGATCGACGTCGCGCAGCTTTGCATGCATGCCGGGCCAGCCGATGCGCGCGGCTTCCGCGTCAAGGCGCGCGCGCACGCCGGCGTCCGCGGTGGGCAGGTCGTCCAGGCCGTCGTTCAGTCCTTTGAAGTACATCATCGTGCCGCCGACGAGCAGCGGCAGCCGGCCGCGCGCCTGGATCTCGGCCACGAGCCGGATCGCGTCTTCACGGAATTGCGCGACGGAGTAGGCGTCGAGCGGATCGATGATGTCGATGAGGTGGTGCGGCGCGCTCGCCAGTTCCGCAGGCGACGGCTTGGCCGTGCCGATGTCCATGCCCCGGTAGACGAGGGCGGAGTCGACGGAGATGATCTCGACGGGCAGTTCTTTGGCGATGGCGAGGGCCGCCGCCGTCTTGCCGGACGCGGTCGGGCCCATGATGGCCACGGCCAGCGGTTTGTGTTGCGATGTCATGGGATGCTTTACTGGCCGCGCAGGAACAGCTTGTCGAGGGCGGCGATTTCGAGTTGGACCCAGGTGGGGCGGCCGTGGTTGCACTGGTCGGCGCGCTCCGTCGCTTCCATCTGGCGCAGCAGGGCGTTCATCTCGGGCTGCGAGAGGATGCGGTTCGCGCGCACCGCCGTGTGGCAGGCGAGGGTGCCGAGCAGTTCGTTGCGGCGCTCGATCAGCACGCGCGAGCCGCCGAATTCGCGCACGTCGCGCAGCACGTCGCGCGCGAGCGTCTGCGCGTCGGCGTTCTTGAGGAGCGTCGGGACGGCGCGCACGGCGAGCGTCGTGGGCGACACGGCGGCGATGTCGAAGCCGAGCGCCTTCAGCGTCTCCTGCTCTTCCTGCGCCGTGCCCACTTCGATGGCGCCGGCGAAGAACGTCACGGGGATCAGCATCTGCTGGACCTGCATCTGCTCGCCGCCGGCCTGGGCGTCGAGCGCATTCTTCAACTGCTCGTACAGGATGCGTTCGTGCGCCGCGTGCATGTCGACGAGGACGAGGCCCTTGCGGTTCTGCGCCAGCACGTAGATGCCGTGCAGCTGGGCCAGCGCGAAGCCGAGCGGGAAGTCGTCGTCGGACGCGGGCCTGGTCGTCTCCGGCAGCGGCGCTTCCTGCACGCCGAGCGGCTGCGTGGTCTTCGGCGCGCCGGTGAACAGCGCGCCATAGCTCTCCGTGCGCTGCGGGATGCCGGCGGACGTCGGCGCATCCCAGCGGCTGCCGGCCGGGAATGGCGACGGCGAGAACGTCGACGATGCGCGCGAACCACCGCCACCGCCCGTGCCGCTGCCCGAGGCCCATGCGGGCGATGCCAGCTGTGAGCCGAACGTCGTCTGCTCGTGCGGGCGGCGCCATGCCGCATCGCCCAGCGACGTGGACGATGGCGTGATCTCGGCCGCGCTCACGGGCGCGGGCGCGTTGCCGTGGGCGGTCGCCGACGTCTGTGCGAGCGCGCGCTGCACGGCATGGAACACGAACTGGTGGACGGCGCGGCTGTCGCGGAAGCGCACCTCGATCTTCGACGGGTGCACGTTCACGTCGACCATCGCCGGGTCGAGTTCGAGCGCCAGCACGTACGACGGGAAGCGGTCGCCGTGCAGCACGTCCTCGTACGCGGCTTTCACCGCATGGACGAGCAGCTTGTCGCGCACGAAGCGGCCGTTGACGTAGAAATACTGGCTGTCGGCGCGCGCCTTCGATGCCGTCGGCAGGCCCACGTAGCCGTGCAGGCGCAGCGGGCCGGCGCTCTCGTCCAGTTGCAGGCGCGCTTCGGCGAAGTCGCCGCCGAGGATCTGCGCGCTGCGCTTGGCCGACTCGCTCGTGTTCCAGTGGTCGATCGTGCGGCCGTTGTGCGTCAGACTGAACGATACGTCCGGCCGCGCCAGCGCGATGCGACGCACGACTTCCGCGCAGTGGCCGTATTCGGTCTGCTCCGATTTCAAAAACTTGCGCCGCGCCGGCGTATTGAAATACAGGTCCTGCACGTCGATCGTCGTGCCGAATGGCCCGGACGACGGCGACACCGTGCCCTGGTGCGAACCGACGATCTCCCACGCGTGCGCGGCGCCATGCGTACGCGACGTGATCTTGACGGCGGCGACGGACGCGATCGACGCGAGCGCCTCGCCGCGGAAGCCGAGCGTGTTGACGTTCTCGAGGTCCGTGAGCGATGCGATCTTCGACGTCGCATGGCGCGCCAGCGCGAGCGGCAATTCCTCGGGCGGGATGCCGCGGCCGTTGTCGGTGATGGCGATGCGCTTGACGCCGCCTTCCTCGAGCCGGACCGTGACCTGCGTAGCGCCGGCGTCGAGCGCGTTTTCCAGCAACTCCTTGACCACGGCCGACGGCCGCTCGACGACCTCGCCGGCGGCGATCTGCGAGATGAGCTGGTCGGGAAGCTGCTGGATGGGGCGGTGGGTGGGGGCCGGGGCGTTCATCCCCCGATTATAGCTCGCGACCGACCCCGGAAACGCCGCTGTTTGATTTTTGCCAAACCGTAGTTTGCGCCCGTCAGTTGCCGTCCCAATAATCGAGCGACTGGTCCGCGCGGCCGATGAAGGCGAAGCGGTCGTTCGAGCCGGGGCGCTCGGCCAGGATGCCGAACTTGCCGGAATCCGGGTAGTCGACCAGCTCCGGCGATTCCTTCGTGCTGACGGCCAGGTAGCGCATTTCCTCGGTGCCCGTGTTCACGATCTGGTGCGCCACGTCCTTGCCGCCCGGCGGGCAGGCGATGACGTCGCCCGTGCGGATCGGGTGCACCGCGTCGCCCATCCGCAGTTCGCCGCTCCCCTGCAGGATGAAGAACATTTCTTCGTTGACCTGGTGATTGTGCAGCGGAAAGGCGCGCTTGCCCGGCGGTACCGCCGTCAGGTTGTAGCCCAGCTTGCGGGCGCCGATGCGCGTCCCGATGAAACCCATCTTCGCATCGTACTTCTCGGCGGCTTCGCCCTTCGGTGCCATCGCCGGCGGGCGCGGGTCCAGCGTGACGTCGGCGATGTTGATGATCGGCTTGTCCATGCTTTCCTCCTGAAGGTCAAGGTTGTTCGCGCACCGGGATTGGCGCGGCGCACAGGTCGAGGTGGCCGGCCGGGACCTTGGTCCACGGCCCGCCGCGGTTGCGTTGGGCGTCCAGCACGGCCTGGTACGTCGCGCTGTCGGTGCGCATCACTTCGACATGACTGCGCTGGGCCGGCGGGACGTCGGCCGCGACCTTGATGCTGGTGATCGGCACGTTCATCTCCGGCTTGTCGTAGAAGCCCATCGGCGCCGGTCCGCGCGGCAGCGCGGCCAGTTGCGGCATGCCGGAGATCACGCGGCCCACCACCGTGATGTTGCGGTCGAGGTGGCGCGCCGGGCCGATCACGGCGTACAGCGCCGTGCCGCCGCCGCTGTCGGCATCGTTGTCGCGACCCACGCCGACCATGCCGTAGCAATGCGCGAGCCACGTCTCGCCCGTCTTCGGATCGCGTCCGACGGGGAAGCCGTTCGAGTGGCCGACCTGCGGCGCGTAGCCGTCGACGTCGGGCAGGCGCGTGAAATGCGTGTCGTTCTTGATGGGGACGGTGAATTCGGCTTTCAGCGTCTTCTGCGCGCCCTTCACGGGCCGGGCCTTGTCGTTGTCCTCGTTCGGGTCAGCCCATTGCACGACCCAGTTGTCCTGCACGCGCACGATGGCCAGGCCGTCGAAATAATGCTCGCGCACGAGCGCCTTGATGTTCTTCACGTGGTTCGGTGCGAATGCCGGCGCCAGTTCGATGACGACGCGGCCGAACGGCATGTCCATGTACAGCGTGTTGTCGGGATCGAGGGGGCGCCAGTCGGACGGTTTCGATGCCTTGACGATGTCGGCGACGCTGGGTTTCGGCGGGAGTTCCCGCGCGGTGCCGGCGGTCGCGGCGAAGAGGGCGCAGGCGGCGACGAGGAACGTGCGCCGGAAGGTCGGGTAAGCCATCAATCTCGTCTCCTTGGCCGCTTGTGGCGGGCCCTGTCGGGTGGGTGTGCCGCCGATTGTAATATGGAGAATGGTCAAAACGGAAAGCATTTGACACTCGAGAAAAATCGCGGCGCAGACAGGCCTGCGGCCATTTGCGGTGCCGGACTGATGGTATGATTCGGCGCTACCATTTAGGAAAATTATGGATCTGATGCAATTCATCGACATGATCCTCCATGTCGATAAAACCCTGGGCACACTGCTGGCCCAATACGGGGTGTATGTATATGCCGTGCTGTTCGCCATCGTGTTCTGCGAAACCGGTCTCGTGGTCCTGTTCTTCTTCCCCGGCGATACGCTGCTGTTCATCGCGGGCGCCTTCTGCGCCACCGGCGAGATGAGTTACGCCTTGCTGACGACCCTCTTGATCGTCGCGGCGGTCACGGGCAACACGTTGAACTATTACATCGGCGGGGCGATCGGCCACCGCGTGTTCACGCACGATTACCGCTGGCTCAACAAGGAAGCCTTGCACCGTACCCACGAATTCTTCGAGCGCCACGGCGGCAAGACCATCATCCTCGCCCGCTTCGTGCCCGTCGTGCGCACGTTCGCGCCGTTTGTCGCGGGCATTTCGGACATGACCCATGCCCGCTTCCAGATGTACAACGTGACGGGCGCCGCCGCTTGGGTCATCAGCCTGGTGACCGGTGGTTACTTCTTCGGCAATATCCCTGTCGTACGCGACCACCTGACCGTCATCGTGCTGGTCGGCGTCGGCGCGGCCGTCGTGCCGCTCGCGCTGGGCGGCCTGTACAAGGTGGGGCGCCGGATGATCAGTCGCTGAGCACGGTGTTCATCCGGTCACGCAGCGCGCCGCAAGCCGGCGCGTTTGCGTTTACGGCTCTCTTGATACAAGGAATTATTCCCTGGGCTCAAGTTTACTGTCGGTCACGCCGATAACGCAGGAGAGAGCAACACTACTGGATTCCCATGCGTAACTTGATCGCCTTGTTTGCCTGCAGCTGCGTCACCTTCTGCGCAAGCGCCGCGAACGATCCCGCGGCCGCCGCAGCGGCCAAACTGGCGGCTTCCGTGTCCCGTCCTGCATCGGCCATGGTGCCCGTCGCGAAGAAGGCCGAGCCCGTCGAGAAGAAGGCTGAGCCTGTCGAGAAGAAGGCCGAGCCGGCCGAGAAGAAGGCCGAGCCGGCCGCGACGAACGAGGAGGAGGCCGAGGTCGAACTGTCGGCGAAAATCGCCCAGCGCCTCGCCGCCTTGCGCGAGCGCCAGCAGGCGCGCGCCACGGCCGCCGCGCGGGCGAAGAAACTCGCGGACGCCAAGCGCCGCCAGGACGAGCAGGCTGCGCTTGCCGCCGCCGCTGCTGCAGCTGCCGCGCCGAAGCACGGCACCGTGTGGTCGTACGAAGGCGAGACGGGCCCGGCCAATTGGTCGAAGATCAATGTCGACTGGGCCAAGTGCGGCACGGGCAACCGCCAATCCCCGATCGACCTGCGCGACGGCATCAAGGTCAACCTCGAACAGATCAGCTTCGACTACCACCCGTCGTCGTTCAGCGAAGTCAACAATGGTCACACGATCCAGGTGACGGTGGGCGGCGGCAACTTCATCACCGTGGGTAACATGGCCTACGAATTGCAGGAAATCCATTTCCACCGTCCGTCCGAAGAAAAGGTCAACGGCAAGGGCACGGAAATGGTGATGCATCTCGTGCACCGCAGCGCCGAAGGCAAGGTCGCGATCATCGCCGTGCTGCTCGAGCGCGGTCAGCCGCACCGCCTGATACAGACGATCTGGGACAACCTGCCGCTGGAAAAGCACGACGTCGTGTCGCCGTCGATCGTCATCGACCCGACGGATGCGTTGCCGGAACGGCGCGAGTATTTCACCTATATGGGGTCGCTGACGGAACCGCCGTGCACGGAAGGCGTGCTGTGGATGGTGTTCAAGCAGCCGATGCAGGCGTCCCCGGCGCAGATGGCCTTGTACTCGCGCATGTATCCGCTCAACGCGCGCCCCCTGCAGGCGACGTCCGGCCGGATGATCAAGGAATCGAACTGAGCGGCGACGCCATCAGTGCCAGCGCCGGCCACCCCGGTTCCAGCCGCGGCCACCGCGATCGTACTCGTGATAGCTGAAGTCGAGCGAGACGGGCGGCCCGACATAGGCCGGGCCGTAGCCGTACGGCGAATAAGGTGCGTCGTAGGCGTAGGGCGGTGCGTAGACGGCACAGCCCGACAAGGCCCCGCCGGCCGCCAGTACCAGCGCCAGGCGTTTCACCCAGCCAGTCGTTCGCGTATCCATTGCATCACCCCGTTTGGTTGCCTGACTGTAGTCTAGGCCGGCCCGCGAGGTTTGCCGTTCTTTTTTGCTACAAAATGAAACGCCGGCAAGCGCCGGCGTCGTCGTCATCCCGCCTGTACGACGGCCCGGTAGGTGCCGCGCCACGTCCCGCCCGGTTCCAGCTGCTGCGGTCCCAGCAGCGCGGGTTCGATGCAGACGAAGCGGCGGTATTCCTCGTCATCCATGTCGGACAGCGCCGCCGCGTCGGCCGCGCCCGGGTTCCATACGACGGCATCCGTGAAGCCCGTCTGCTCCAGCACCACCTTGTCGGCGCCGGAGTCGAACGTGATGGCGCCGGGGATGCGTTCGAACACCTGGTCGAGCTTGTCGGTGAGGGCGAGCGTCTCCGACTGCACGCCGTCGATGCGCACGGCGTCCACGTCGTCGACGAGGTGGTACGTGTGAAGCGCGGCGGCGAACGGAAACGCTTGCGTGCCCGTGTTGCGCACGGCAAGTATCATGTCCAGCTCGGCGGCGCGGACGGCCACGCGCAGCTGCAATTCGAAGGCGTAAGGCCATGCTGTGGCCATCTGCTGCGGCAGGTCGGCCTGGTTCAGCACGAGCACGGCGAACGCGGCGCCGTCGGCCTCGCCCTGGTCGACGACGCGCCACGTGGCCACGCGCGCGAAGCCGTGGCGCATGCCGTTGCCGCGTTCGGCGAACTGGGGAAAGATGACGGGGACGCCGCCCCGGATCGCCTTTTGTCCGTCCAGTGCCGACAGGCTGCTGAGGAACAGGCGTTCCTGCGCCGTTCCTCCGGTCGTCGGCACGGGCTTCCACGACACGAGGTGGGCGCCGTACAACGTGATGGTGGCCTCGGCGCCGTCCGGCGCGCGAAGTTGCAAGGCGGGCAATTGCCCGAATTGAGTGGTCGTTGCGTTCACGAGAATCCTCCTCAGGGACGCCCGTGGGCGCCCATTAAGTGATGCGGCTCTTCGCCAGCGGCGGATTGTACGCGAAGTAGCGCTTGATGCCTTTCGTGATCGCGTCGGCCAGCTGGTTCTGGTAGGCGTCGTCCTTCAGCCGCGCCTCTTCCTCCGGGTTGGAGATGAACGCGGTCTCGACGAGGATCGAGGGAATGTCCGGCGCCTTCAGCACGGCGAAGCCGGCCTGTTCGACGACGCCGCGGTGCAGGCGGTTGATGCCGCCGATCTCCGTCAGCACGGCCTTGCCGAGCTTCATGCTGTCGTTGATCTGGGCCGTCTGCGACAAGTCGATCAGCACGCTGGCCAGTTCGCGGTCGTGCGTGCCGAGATTGACGCCGCCGATCAGGTCGGCCTTGTTCTGGTCGTTCGCGAGCCAGCGCGCGGCGCTCGAGCTGGCGCCTTTTTCCGACAGCACGAACACGGAGGAGCCGCGCGCCGTCCGCTCCACGAAGGCATCCGCGTGGATCGACACGAACAGGTCGGCCTGCACCTTCCTCGCCTTTTCCACGCGCTGGCCGAGCGGGACGAAGAAGTCGGCGTCGCGCGTCAGCATCACGCGCGTGTTCGGCATGTCTTCCAGCTTGGCCTTCAGGCGCTTCGCCACCTCCAGCACGATGTCCTTCTCGTGCACGCCGGTGGCGCCCGTCGCGCCGGGGTCCTCGCCGCCGTGGCCGGGGTCGAGTGCGATGGTCACCATGCGCATCACCTTTTGACCAGGCGCCGCCTTGGCCGGCTGCGGCGTCGTCGGCTGCGGCTGCGCGGGCGTGGACCCGGCGCGGGCCGCGTCCGCTTCCAGCTTCGCGATGGCGTCCGGACCGGCCTGGCCGACGGTCGTGTCGCCCGGCTGTACGGCCGGGGTCGGCGTGGCGGGCGCGGCGTCCGCGGACCAGTTTTCCTTGGCGATCATGCTCGCGAGCGGGTCGACGGCCTTGACGGGATACAGGTCGAAAATCAGGCGGTGGTGGTAGCCGGCGATGGGCGCGAGCGTAAAGACCTGTGGCTTGACGTCTTCCTTCAGGTCGAACACGAGGCGCACGACGCTCGGCCGGTTCTGGCCCACGCGCACCTGCTTGATGTACGGGTCGTTCGATTCGATCTTGGCGACGAGGCTTTTCAGCGTGTCATTCAGTGCGAGGCCCTCGATATCGACGACGAGGCGCGGCGGGTCCGGCACCATGAAGTGCGTCGTCTTC
This sequence comes from Massilia pinisoli, assembly GCF_024753285.1. GTDB lineage: Bacteria > Pseudomonadota > Gammaproteobacteria > Burkholderiales > Burkholderiaceae_D > Telluria > Telluria pinisoli. The sequence goes on from NZ_JANUGW010000006.1 coordinate 101,801, forward strand.
AGCTCGCCGTCGTTTTCCAACGTGACGCGCGTGTACTCGTCGGCGGGCCATACGCGCACGGCCATGATCTGGGCGGCGGACGCGGGCAGCGGGGCGATCACGGACAACAGCAGCGTGCCGCCGGCCTTCAGGATCGTGCGTCGCGTCAGGGAGCCGGGAATCAGGGCGTCGGGGGGTAATGCAGGCATTCGAGGCATAGCAGGCCCAGGTCGGACAACGCTTGCAATTCTACCTCACGCCCGGAACCGCTGACCTTAAGCAACACTTTAACGTCGGGTGGCGGCAACACCGGCGCGCCTTTTTCCGGCCACTCGACGATGCAGACGTTGTCGTTGTTGAAATCTTCACGGAAGCCCGCGTCCAGGAATTCCTCGGGGCTGGACATACGATACAGGTCGTAGTGGATCACGTTGACCATCCGGCCATCCAGCTCGACGCGGTACGGTTCCGACAGCGTATAGGTCGGGCTCTTGACGGCGCCCTTGTGGCCGGCCGCGTGCAGCAGCGCGCGCGTGAGCGCCGTCTTGCCCGCGCCGAGGTCGCCGTGCAGATACATGACGAGGCCCGGGCGCAGCGCGCGCGCGAGGGCGGCGCCCAGGGCCTGCGTGGCCGATTCGTCGGGAAGATAAGCGTTCAGTTGTCGTTTCGGTTGCTGCTGCATCGAATAAAATATGAGGTTTGTAGGTCCGCCCATGTCCGCCCAGCTTCCCGTTCAGATTCCCGTCGAGCCCGATCTTGCCGCACTCGCCCAGGCCATCAAGACCTGGGGCGCGGAACTGGGCTTTGCCGACGTGCGCATCACCGACGTCGACCTGGCCGACCAGGAGCCGGGCCTGCAGGCATGGCTGGACGCCGGCCATCATGGCGAGATGGATTATATGGCAAGCCACGGCATGAAGCGCGCCCGGCCGGCCGAGCTGGTGCCGGGCACGGTGCGCGTCATCAGCGCACGCATGGACTACCTGCCGATGGATACGGACGCCGACTGGCGCGCGCGCGAACGCCTGCGCCAGCTCGATCCGCAGGCGGCCGTGGTGTCGATCTATGCGCGCGGCCGCGACTACCACAAGGTGCTGCGCAACCGGCTGCAGCAACTGGCAGACCGCATCCGCGCCGCCGTCGGCGACTACGGCTACCGCGTGTTCACGGATTCCGCGCCCGTGATGGAGCTGCCGCTGGCGCAGAAGGCGGGCCTCGGCTGGCGCGGCAAGCACACGTTATTGCTGAGCCGGGAGGCCGGCTCCACGTTCTTCATCGGCGAGATCCTCGTCGACCTGCCGCTGCCTGTCGACGAGCCCACTGGCGCCCACTGCGGCCAGTGCAGCGCCTGCATCGACGCCTGTCCGACGGGCGCCATCCTTGGGCCTGGCCGGCTCGATGCGCGCCGCTGCATCTCTTATTTGACCATCGAGTTGAAGGGCGCGATTCCCGAAGACTTGCGTTCCCTGATCGGCAACCGCATCTACGGCTGCGACGATTGCCAGCTGGTCTGCCCTTGGAACAAGTTCGCGCAGCGTTCGAGCCTGCCCGATTTCGACGAGCGCAACGGCCTCGGCGCGGCGGGGCTCGTCGAGCTGTTCGGCTGGAGCGAGGACGAATTCAACCGCCGCCTCGAAGGCAGTCCGATCCGGCGCATCGGGCACGAGCGCTGGCTGCGCAACCTTGCTGTCGGTCTTGGTAATGCGGCGATTGAGGCCGCAACGTCGAACGAGATCGTCGCCGCGCTGCGCGCCCGCGTGGACCACCCGTCGGCCCTCGTGCGCGAGCACGTCGCGTGGGCGCTCGCGCGCCACGGCGCGGCGGGGTGAGCGTTACGGTTCGATGCGCTTCATGCGCAGTCCCGACCAGTCGCCATCGATGGAAATCATGGCGACGCCCGTGATGCCGTTTTCCTTGGCATAGGCATTGATCGAATCGCGGTTGATGTCGGTGGCCTTGGAGGCCGTCTGCTTCAGGTAAGCGACCCACAGCGAGCCCTTGTCGCCGAGACGTTGCTTGGCGACCGGGAAGTATTGTTCGAGTTCCTTGCGGTTCATGGCGAACAGCAATACCACGTCGACCTTGTCCTGGTCCGGCTTGATGAGACTCGCCGGCATCTGCGACACCATGCCCGGGTGAACGTTCCCGTTCAGGATCAGCATCGATTTCGCGGTTTTCAAGAACATTTTGTCGGCAATTGTCTTCTCGCTCATCTGCGTTCCCTAAAGAATGTTTCGACGTGGTGAGTTCGACCACTCCATGTTCAGGTTGATTTTACAAGCGAACCCCGTGCGGCACAGGCCACGCGGCCAGCCGTGCGCAGGTGTTACTTTAACAATCCGGCCAGCTCGACGGCCGTCTTGACCTGCATCTTGTCGAAGATGTGCGCCCGGTGCACTTCGACCGTGCGCATGCTGATGCCGAGCTTGTCCGCCACGACCTTGTTCATATTCCCGGCCAGGATGAGGTCGAGGACTTCGCGCTCCCGTGCCGACAACGTGGCGAGGCGCGCGCGGATGGCGTCGCCGGAGGCGGCCTTGCGCGAGGCGGCGAGGGCTTCGTCGACGCGGTCCATCAGCTGGTTGTCGTTGAACGGTTTTTCGAAGAAGTCGAAGGCGCCGCGTTTGAGGGAATCGACGGCCATCGGCACGTCGCCGTGGCCGGTCAGGAAGATCACGGGCAGGCGCGCCAGCAGGCCGCGCGCCACCAGCTGGTCGAACACGGCGATGCCGTTCATGCCCGGCATGCGCACGTCCAGCAGCACGCAGTCGCCATGCTCGGCGTCGGCCGTGAAGCGGTCGCCCAGGGCGTCGAGGAAGGCCTGGCCGCCCGCATGGCCGCGCGCCGGCAATCCGCGCGAGTGCGCCAGCCATTCGAGGGCGTCGCGGATGACGTCTTCGTCGTCGACGATGTGCAGCATGCGTGTCTCCTTTTTTTCGCCGTATTGTAACGGGAAGGCTCAGGTAACGGGCGCTTCCTGCGCTTGCTGCAACGTAAACGTAAAGACGGTGCCGCCGCCCGGATTGGCGGCGTGCGTGAGGGTACCGCCGTGGAATTCGATCGCCGTGCGGCAGATCGACAGGCCCATGCCCATGCCTTCCGCCTTCGTCGAGAAGAACGGCGAGAACAGGCGTTCGGCCACTTCCGGCGCGATGCCGTGGCCGTTGTCGATCACGGACACGGCCACCTGACCCTGTTCGCTCATATGCCCCGCGATGCGGAGCACGCGCCGCTCCGGATCGACGGCCTGCATGGCCTCGATCGCATTGCGCGTGAGGTTCAACAGTACCTGTTCGATCAGCACGCGGTCGGCCAGCACGGGCGGCAGGTCGGGCGGGACGTCGACGACCAGGCTGACGTAGCTCTGGCGCGCCTGCAGTTCGACGAGGGCGCGGATGCCGTCGACGACGTGGGGAATGGCGACGGTCTCGCGGCGCGGCTCGCGCTTCTTGACGAATTCGTGCACGCTGCGGATGATCTGGCCGGCCCGGCGCGCCTGCGTGTTCGCCTGTTCCAGCGCGCGCTTGAGCATGCCCGCGTCGAGCGCCGTTTTCGCCCCATCCGCGCCGGCGCCGTCGGCGCGCGCGAGGACGTTCAGCGCGCCCGCCGTGTAGCTGGAGATGGCGGCCAGCGGCTGGTTCAGTTCGTGCGCGAGCATCGACGAGATCTCGCCCATCGTGGCGAGACGTGCGCTCGTTTCCAGTTTTTCCTGCTGCTGGCGGTTGAGTTCCTCGGCGCGCTTGCGGTCCGTGATGTCGAGGATGGAACTCATCCAGCCCGTGTGCTGGCCGTTGGCGTCGACGAGAGGCGCCTCGAACACGAGCACGGGCACCCGCACCCCGTCCGAGCGCTGGAACACCGTCTCGAACTGCGGCGTCGCGTGGCCGGACAGCACCTGGCGGAAGCGGCTCTCGTATTCGGCCATCGCTTCCGGCGCCCAGTAGGGCATCGGCGGCGTCTTGCCCAGCAATTCTTCCGGCGGCAGTCCGACGATGCGGCAGAACGCGGGGTTGACGTAGGTGACGCGGCCTTCGAGGTCGCGCGCGCGCAGGCCCGTGAGCAGCGAATCTTCCATCGCCGTGCGGAACGCCATCTGCTGGCGCAGCGCGTTCTCGGCCGCGATCGTGCGCGCGATGTGGCGCCACAACGCCACGAGCGAGATCACGAGGCCCAGCGCCAGCACGACCACGGACCCCACGAGCAGATTCGGCAGCAGCTTCGGCGCGCCCTTGACGCTGTCGGTGGACAGCACGATTTGCGACCCCGGCAGGTCGAGCGCGCGCTTGTGCGTGTAGACGCCGCGGCCCGGACCGCCCGCGGCGCGCTGCGCCACGACGTGGTCGTCGCGGTCGAGCAGGGCGAGGGCGTTGTCCTGCGCGAACCACCACGGCACGTTCTCGTCCAGCAGCGTCTGCAGGTTGTAGGTGGCCACGAGGCTCCCCATATACTTGCCGGCGTGGTACAGCGGCAGGTGGAAGTCGATCAGGCCGTGTACGAGGCCCTTGGCGCCATACGGTTCGCTGTAGCGGCCCAGGCGCGTGCTGCGCGACATCACCGCGGCGTCGCGCGACGACTGCGTGAGGCCGTCCGGCGGCAGTTCCAGCCCGCGGCTCGCCTTGACCTGGCCGTTCGCGTCGTACCAGATGATGCGCTGCAGTTCGTGGCCGTTCTTGAACATCTGCGCGAGGCGCGCCTGCAGGGCGGCCGGCGGCGGGGTCTCGATGGCGAGGTCGGCGCCCAGCGCTGCCAGCGCTTCCTCGCTGCGCGCGAGTTCGAAGCGCAGCGTCTGCTCGACCCACAAGGTGTCGGCGATCAGCTGTTCCTGGCGCTCGTTGCTCTCCATCTGGCGTGCCTGCCACGGCAGCCACAGCAGGACGAGCAGGAATAGCAGGACGAGCAGCACGGGCACCAGCCAGCGCCATGGGCCTTCCGGAACGGGGCGGGGCAAGGTAAAGGATGTTTTCATGTGATAACGTTTCATCTTTTGCCAGCAACCGTCTGTCGTGGTTTTCCACGATAGCGGCCAGGCAGCCGAACCGGCACACTGGTAATCGGTATCCGAATATACACCGCGGTAAGAGGAAATTTATGCGCATCAAAGCCATGCTGGCCGCGCTCGCCGTGCTGGCGGGACTCGGCGCCGCCGGCGGCGTGCAGGCCCAGGCTCCGATCATCATCAAGTTCAGCCACGTCGTCGCGCCGGACGCGCCCAAGGGCCAAGCCGCCGAACGCTTCCGCGTGCTCGCGGAACAGCTGACGCACGGGCGGGTCAAAGTCGAAGTCTATCCGAACAGCCAGCTGTACAAGGACAAGGAAGAGCTGGAAGCGCTGCAACTGGGCGCCGTGCAGATGCTGGCGCCGTCGCTCGCGAAGTTCGCGCCGCTGGGCCTGAAGGAATTCGAGGCGTTCGACCTGCCGTACATCTTCCCCACGAAATCGGCGCTGTATGCCGTGACGGAAGGACCGATCGGCAAGAGGCTGCTGCAGAAGCTGGAATCCAAGGGCATCACGGGGCTGGCATACTGGGACAACGGCTTCAAAGTGATGTCGGCCAACCGCCCGCTGCACAGCCCGGACGACTTCCACGGCCTGCGCATGCGTATCCAGGGCTCGAAGGTGCTCGACGCGCAGATGCGCGCGCTCGGCGCCGTGCCGCAGGTGCTGGCGTTTTCCGAAGTCTATCCGGCGCTGCAGGCGCACGTCGTGGACGGCACGGAGAATCCGCCATCCAACATGCTGACGCAGCGGATGAACGAGGTGCAGAAGTACGTGACGGTGTCGAACCACGGTTATCTCGGCTACGCCGTCATCGTCAACAAGAAGTTCTGGGACGGCCTGCCGCGCGACATCCGCGACGAACTGGAACAGGCCATGCGCGAAGCCACCGCCTTCGAGAAGACGATCGCCCAGCGCGACAACGACGCGGCGCTGGACGCGATCCGCAAGACGGGCAAAACGAAAGTCTATACACTGACGCCGCAGGAACAGGCCGACTGGCGCCGCGCGCTGCTGCCCGTGCAAAAACAGATGGAAGCGCGGATCGGCAAGGACCTCATCGATGCGATCAACCAGACGACGTCGCGCACCATGGCGCCCATGACGGCGAAGGCCTGGTGACCACGCCAGCAGCCGGTGCACCAAAAGGCGTCTCCACCGAATATTAGTTACCTGCAATCAATGAAACACGGGGGTAGACTGTTTTATGACATGTCGCGGGGGCTTATGACCGAAATATATTTCGTGAATGTATATAAAAAACTACGCTTTTCTTATGCGGTTGCGTTATGATGGGGCACCTTTTGGCACCAACCTGGTGCGGCGAAAGCGAACCGAATACGATTTGGGGAGAGGGAAAAGAAACCGGTAAATACAAAATTTACTGGAAAACAGTTAGGAGGAGACACACGTTTTATATGATGCCGCCGGCATTGACCAGGCAGCCGAAAACGTGACCAAATTAAAAGCGCACCCGAGGGTGCGTTTTTTTTTGCCCGGGCCGGGACTTGCGATCGTGCGTGCCGGGTCTTACACTGCATCGATGAACACACAACAAGGCAGCGACATCTTCAGCGCCATCATCGCGGCGCCGTTTGGAGCGATGGGCATCCGCACCGAGGATGGCCGGCTGCGCGAGCTGGTCTACCTGCCGGCGCATTACCAGGAAAAATCGGCGCAGGACGCCGTCGCCGAGCAGGCCGCCGTCCAGGTGGCGCGCTATTTCGACGATCCCGATTTCCGCTTCGACCTGCCGCTGAAGGAAGCGGGCAGCGCGTTCCAGCGGCGCGTGTGGGACACGATCTGCGCGATCCCGCGCGGCAGCGTGCGCACGTACGGCGAGATCGCCAAGCAGCTGGAATCCGCACCGCGCGCCGTCGGCCAGGCCTGCGGCGCCAACTGGTTCCCGCTCGTGATCCCGTGCCACCGCGTGACGGCATCCGGCGGCCTGGGCGGCTTTTCCAGCAGCGACGACGAACACGGATTCCAGCTCGGGATCAAGCGCTGGCTGCTGCGCCACGAAGGCGCGCTGGCGCTCGAGATGCCATGGCAGCAGCAGTCAATCTTCCCCTGATCGACGCGTTCTGCGACACGCTCTGGCTCGAGCACGGCCTCGCGAAGAATTCCCTCGACGCCTACCGGCGCGACCTGCGCCTGTTCGCGCGCTGGCTGGAAGTCAAGCGCCCCGACCGGCGCGACCTGTACGCCGTCGAACCGCACGACATCGCCGCCTATTTCGCCGAACGCCATGAAGACACGAAGCCCAGCTCGGCCAACCGCCGGCTGTCGGTGCTGAAGCGCTTCTATCAACTGGCGCTGCGCGAGCGCCGCATCGACACCGACCCGTGCCTGAAGATGGCGTCGGCAAAACAGCCGCAGCGCTTCGTGCACACGCTGACGGAAGCCCAGGTCGACGCGCTGCTGGCCGCGCCCGACGTGGCGACGCCGCTGGGCCTGCGCGAGCGCACGATGCTGGAGCTGATGTACGCGAGCGGCCTGCGCGTGTCGGAACTCGTCGCGTTGAAGGTGGTCGAGCTGAGCCTGAACGACGGCGTGCTGCGCATCACGGGCAAGGGCAGCAAGACACGCCTCGTGCCGTTCGGCGAGCAGGCGCGCGACTGGCTGGAGCGCTATATGAAGGAGGCGCGCGGCGTCATCCTCGACGGCCAGGTCGACGACGCGCTGTTCGTCACGAACCGCGGCGGCGCGATGACGCGCCAGATGTTCTGGGTGATCATCAAGAAGCATGCGGCGAAGGCGGGCATCAAGGCGCCGCTGTCGCCGCACACCCTGCGCCACGCGTTCGCCACGCATCTGCTGAACCACGGCGCCGACCTGCGCGTGGTACAACTTCTGCTGGGCCATTCCGACATTTCGACGACCCAGATCTACACCCACGTCGCGCGCGAGCGCCTGAAGCACCTGCACGCGCAGCACCACCCGCGTGGTTAATTCTCAAGACGACGCGGGATGACTGGTCCATAATGGCCCGGTACGACATTTCCAACGACAGCCTCGAGGTGAGCATGGCCAAGACAAATTTCCAGTACGAAAAACGGCAACGGGAGTTGGAGAAGAAGCGCAAGGCCGAAGAAAAGGCGCGCAAGAAGCAGGAAGCCAAACAGCACAAGGGCGAAGGCGGGGAAGACGGGCCGGCGCTCGATGAAGATTCAGGCGAGGAAGCGCAGCAGGAGCACGATCCGGCTTGACCTTGTTTGTGGCCCGACCATCGCCGGGCAATCGTAGGGTGGACGGCTTTGCCGTCCACGCGTTCAACGAACGGCTCCGCTCTCGTGCTCGACCGCTGTCACGGCGCGTATCACCGCGTGGAGTCATTGGGTCCGGGGGACCCAATGACAACCCGTCCACCCTACGGCGTTACTGCAGCGTTCTCGTCGTGCCCGCGCTTGAACCACGCGGCCACGCGCTTGCCGAAGCTGTCGAGATAGGTGTAAGCGACCGGCACGACCACAAGCGTCAGCAAGGTCGACGTGATCACCCCGCCGATCACCGCGCGCCCCATCGGTGCCTGCGTTTCGCCGCCTTCGCCCATGCCGATCGCCATCGGCAGCATGCCGAAGATCATCGCCAAGGTCGTCATGAGGATCGGGCGCAGGCGCACCTGTCCGGCTTCCATCAGCGCGTCGAATTGTCCGCGGCCTTCGCGCTGGCCGTGGTTCGCGAAGTCCACGAGCAGGATCGCGTTCTTCGTCACGAGGCCCATCAGCATCACGACGCCGATGACGGAAAAGATGTTCAACGTGGTCTTCGTCACGAGCAGGGCGACGAGCACGCCGATCAACGAGAGCGGCAGCGACACCATGATCGCGATCGGCTGCAGGAAGCTGCCGAACTGCGACGCCAGCACGAGGTAGATGAAGATGACGGCGATGCCCAGCGCGACGCCGAAGCCGGCCATCGTCTCGTCCATCTGCTGGGCGTCGCCGCCGACGTCGAAGCGCACGCCGTCCGGCAGCTGCATGGCCTTCATCGCCTTGTTCACTTCGCCCATGACGTCGCCCAGCGGACGGCCGTCGAGGCCCGCGAACACGGCGACGCGGCGCTGCAGCGCCTGCCGCTTGAGCATCTGCGGGCTCGTGGACGGGACAAATTGCACGACCTGGCGCAGCGGCACCATCACGGGGTTGCCCATCGCGTCGCGCTTGCTCGACGCCACCGACAGGTCGGCCAGGTCGGCCACCTTCTCGCGGCCCGACTTCGGCAGCTGCACGTTGACTTCGTAGTTCTGGCCATCCGGCGCGAGCCAGCGGTTGGTCTGGTCGCCGGCGACGAACGGGCGCAGCGCCGTGCCGATCTGCTGCACGGTGAGCCCGAGGTCGGACGCCAGTTCGTGATTGATCTTGACGATGGTGGCCGGGTTCGCGCCTTCCTGGCTGTACTCGATGTCGGCCACGCCGCGGATCTTGCGCATCTTGTCCATCAGCGTGTGGGCGACGGCGTCCAGTTTCGTCTCGTCGTTGCCGAGGATGGCGATGTAGATCGGGCGCTGGCCCACGGTCAGCGAGATGCCGGCGATTTTCTCGAGGCGTTCGCGGATGACCTTTTCCATCTCCTGCTGCGAGCGGCGGTGCGTCTTGTGCACGTTCGTCAGTTTCAGGTTCACCTGCGAGTAGTTGCGGCCTTCCCACGAACCGACGATCGTCGAGACGCTCTCGATTTCCTTGAACCCGGCCAGCGCGGCCTCGGCCTGGCGCAGCTTCGCGTCCGAGTAGTCGAGGCTGGAGCCGATCGGCGTCTTCAGGCGCAGCTGGATGAAGCCGTCGTCGACCTGCGGCACGAACTCGCCGCCGATCTTCGGCACCAGCAGCAGGCTGCCCGCGAACAGCACGACGGCCAGCAGCAGCGTCGATTTGCGCCAGTTAAGCGCCAGCGCCAGCACCTTCGCGTACACGCGATGCAGCCACTCGATGCCGTGCTCGATGCGTGCCATCAGGCGTCCCAGCCACGGCACGTACTTGAAGCGGTCCTTGGCGGGGTCGGGCCACACGGACGACAGCATCGGGTCGAGCGTGAAGCTGACGAACAGCGACACCAGCACGGCCACGGCGACCGTGATCCCGAACTGCAGGAAGAAGCGGCCGATGATGCCCTTCATGAAGGCGATCGGGACGAACACGGCGACGATGGCGAACGTCGTCGCCATCACAGCGAGGCCGATCTCGTTGGTGCCGTCTTCCGCGGCGCGCACGTGGTTCTTGCCCATGCCGAGGTGGCGCACGATGTTCTCGCGCACGACGATGGCGTCGTCGATGAGGAGGCCGATGCACAGCGACAGCGCCATCAGCGTGAGGAAGTTCAGCGTGAAGCCGAACCATTTCATCGCGATGAAGCTGGCCAGCACGGAGATCGGCAGGGTGAGGCCCGTGATGATCGTGCTGCGCCACGAATGCAGGAAGAAGAACACGATCACCATGGTCAGCAGGGCGCCCTCGACGATCGTTTCCTTGACGTTGTCGACCTGGCTCTGCACGTTCTTCGCCTTGTCGTCCAGGATGCGGAATTCGATGTCCTTCGGCAGCGTGTCCTTCATCGCCGCGATGGCGGCCCGCACGCCGTTGCCCACGTCGACCGTGTTGGCGTCCTGGATTTTCGCGATCTCCAGCGTGATGGCGCGCACGCCGTTCACGCGCGAGATCGATTGTTCTTCCGCGGCGCCGTCCGAGATGTCGGCCACCTGGCTCAGGTAGATCGGGCCGCCCGTGCGGTTGGCGACGACGATGCGCTTGAAGTCGGCCGCTTCCTTCATCTTGCCTTCGATGCGCACGAGGTTCTCGCGCGCGCCGTGGCTGATGCGGCCCGCGGGCAGGTTGGCGTTCGTCGCCGTGATGGCGTTCATCACCTCGTCGATGCCCACGTCCAGGCTTTTCAGCTGGTCGGGGCGGATGTCGATCAGCACCTGGCGGTCCTGCTTGCCGTTGACGCGGACCTGGCCCACGCCGGCCACGGCCTGGATGCGCTTGACGATCACCTGGTCCGTCAGCATCGACAGGTCGCGCAGGCTGCGTTCCTTCGACGTCAGCGCCAGCAGCACGACGGGCTGCGTGTTTTCGCCTTCCTCGCGGAACACGACGGGTTCCTTCACCTCGCGCGGGAAGCCGCCGCGGACGGTGCTGATGCGGTCGCGCAGGTCCTGCACGGCGCGGTTCATGTCGACGGTCAGCTGGAATTCGATGCCGACACCGGAGCGGCCTTCCCACGACGTGGCGCGGATCGTCTTGATGCCGCCCACCGTGTTGGCCGCTTCCTCGAGCGGACGCGTGACGTCATTCTCGACCTGTTCGGGCGACGCGCCCGGATATTGCGTCTCGATGAAGACGGCCGGGATCTCGATGTTCGGCATGCTCTCGACGCCCAGGCCGCGGTACGCGAACAGGCCGAGCACCATCAGGCCGACCATGACCATCGTGGCGAAGACGGGATACTTGATGCTGGTGCGGGTGATCCACATGGCTCAGCCTTTCTTCGCCAGGGCGGCCGTATCGGCGGTGGCGGCATCGGGCAGTTTCACCTTGCTGCCCGGCTTGACGCCGTCCAGCGGCACCGCGAGCACCGTCATGCCGGCCTGCGCACCGTCGAGCGCTTCGACGAGGCCTTCGTCCTGGTTGCGCAGGCCCAGGGTCACGGGCTGCGCGACGACCTTGCCCGCCTCGACGCGGTAGACGACGTCGCGGCCGTTGTCCTTGCGGACGGCGCCGATCGGCAGCAGCGGGTGCGGTGCCGATTTCTCGGTGACGATCGTCCCTTTCGCGAACATGCCGGCGCGCAGGACGCCGTCCGGGTTCGCCACGTCCACGTACACGATCATGGCGCGCGAGCCCGTCTCCGTAGCCGGGTTGATGCGCGCGACCTTGCCGGCGAACGTGCGGCCGTCGAAGCCGTCGACCTTGAACTGCACGTCCTGGCCGACGCGCACGCGCGGGATGTCGGATGCCGGCACCTGCGCGTCGAGCGTCAGGTGCTTCAGGTCGACGATCGAGAACACTGGGCTGTCCGGCGCCAGCTTCTCGCCGGCCTGCGCATGGCGCCTGCTGACGACGCCCGACAGCGGCGCATGGATCGTCGTGTCGGCCAGCGCGATACGCGCGAGGTCGAGCTGGGCGCGCGTCGAATCGACGGCGGCCTGTGCGAGGTCGACGGCGTTCGCGGACGTGTCGTACGCGTTCTGTGCGATGAAGTTCTGCTTGAGCAGCGACGCGCTGTTCGCCAGGTTCTTCTTCGCGAGCGCAAGGCGCGCCTGCGCGTCCGCGAGCATTGCCTGCTGCTGGGCCACGCGGGCGCGCGCCTCGGCGGGGTCGAGTTGCGCGATCACCTGGCCGGCCTTCACGTCCATGCCTTCCTGCACGGCGCTCGACAGCACGATGCCCGACACCTTCGACTTGACGGTCGCTTGCGACAGCGGTGTCAGCGAGCCCGTGACGGGTAGCGTGACGGCGAGCGACCGCGCCTCGACGCGGGCGATGTCGCGCGGCGACAGCTCATGCACGGGGTCCTTCGCGGCGGGGGCATGCGCGGCCGCCGGCGCGGGCGCGACGCGGTGGCTCAGCGCGTAGGCGCCGGCACCGCCGAGCGCGACGGCGAGCACCGTCAGCGCGACGACCTTGGTGCGGCGGCGCGGCGTCTTTTTCGCGGTGACCTGTTCGGCAGACAGGGGCAGGGACTCGATCTTCATGATTGTTCTTTATGTGGAGGTGAGCGAGCGGAGCGGGAGCGCAAGTGCTCCGTCCTGCAGGGCAGGATGGAGCTCCCAGCGCATGAGAGCATGGTAGGTTTGGGCATGACGAACCGCTATCGGAATGCGACGAGCGGTGCAAAAGGGACGCTGAAGTGCGTAAAAGCCGGGGCGGACGCGTGTCCGGTTGGACGGGCGGTGGATAGACGTAGGGTGGGCAGCTCCACCAGCAATGGCAGCGTTGCCGAAACGCTGGCGCTGCCCACGCGGCGGTACGCGACATTGGATACGTCGTGTCCGTGCTGGCGGATGTTGAACGCGTGGACGGGGAACCCGTCCACCCTACGTTAACCGTCGCCGGTTAGTGTTCCGGGCTGATCGAACAAGCGGAGCCGCGCCAGCACCTGCCCGTGATCGGACGCCTCCGGCAGCCCTAGGTCGAGGTGATCGTTCAGGTAAACGACGTCGACGACTTCGCCCAGCGCACCCGGCACGTCGCGATTGAATTCCGCCGACACGAGGATGTGGTCGATGGTCGTGTGATAACCATCGTGCACGTTGGAAAAGCCGACATGGCGCAGCAGGTCCTGGCGGCCCTGCAACTGGCAGGCGTCATATAAACGGTCGCCGCTCGGTGCGCCGATGCCCAGCACGATGCCGGTCGTGACGGCGTCGGCCACGTCGTTGAAATCGCCCAGAACGATGCGCGGCCGGCGCTGTCCGCGGCCGAGCTCGGTCAGCAGCACGCGCAGCGCGGCCGCCTCCGTGCCGCGCCGGATCAGCGAGCGCAGCGACGCCAATGCATACAGCTGCGGATCGTCGCCCGTGTCACCCGCGCGGTAATCGGGGCGGCGCGACTTCAGGTGCACAACGACGACGTCGGAGACGAGGTCGGGTGCCAGCTGGATGGCAGCGTGCAGCGGCGCGCGCGTGAAGCGCTCGGGATCGCGATTGCCGGGAGGCATCGATATGCCGGGCGGAAAATACGGCAGTTGGCGGGGCGCGTCGGCCAGCGGCAGGCGGGAGGCGAGGGCGACGCTCGGGGTCAGCTTGTCGGCGTCCGGGTCGGGATCGAAGCCGACGTGGACGGCATCGCGGAAGCGCCGCGTGCGCGACAGCGCCTCCGCCAGCGCGGCCTGGGAAAACACTTCCTGGAATCCGATGACGTCGGCGCCGAGCATGTCGACCTGGTGCGCGGTCCAGGCGATCTTCGCTTCGTATTCCTCGGGTGTGCTGGGTTCCAGGTTGTCGTACAGCCTGGCGCCCGGCGGGGCGAGGTTACACACGTTGAAGGTGGCAAAGCGAATCTCTTGCTGCATAATAAGCAACTCCTCCGTTTGCATTTAGCGTAACACGCATGGCCAAGAAAGAGCACATCTCCGAAACCCCGGCAACACAGTTCCTGCGCAAGCATGGGGTCGCGTTTTCGGAGCATCCGTACGACTACGAGGAACATGGCGGCACGACCGTGTCGGCGCGCGAACTGGGCGTGGACGAACACGCCGTCGTCAAGACCCTCGTCATGCAGGACGAAGCGGCCAAGCCGCTGATCGTGCTGATGCATGGCGACTGTAAGGTGTCGACGAAGAACCTGGCGCGCGCCATCCCGTGCAAGGCCGTCGAGCCGTGCAAGCCGGACGTCGCCCAGCGCCATTCCGGCTATATGGTGGGCGGCACATCGCCGTTCGGCGTGCGCAAGGCGATGCCGGTGTACGTCGAGGAAAGCGTCCTGCAACTGGATAAGATCTACATCAACGGCGGACGGCGCGGCTTCCTCGTCGGTATCGACCCTGCCGTGCTCGTCGACGTGCTGAAGGCCCGCCCCGTGCAGTGCGCGCTGGCCGATTGACTATCGCCGGGCTCGGCCGTGGTGTATATTTCACGCGCGCCGGATTCCCGGCCAGGATGAAGAAAAGAGACTCATGTACACAATTCTGTTCACCATCGCAGCCTACCTGATCGGCTCGATTTCCTTCGCCGTCGTGGCGAGCCGCCTGTTCGGCCTGGCCGACCCGCGTACGTACGGCTCGAAAAACCCGGGCGCCACCAACGTGCTGCGCTCGGGCAGCAAGAAGGCCGCCATCGCCACGCTCGTCGGCGACTGCGCCAAGGGCTGGCTGGCCGTGTGGTTCGCCATCCAGTTCGGCGAGCGCTTCGGCGTCGAGGACGGCGGCGTGGCCCTCGTGGCGATCGCCGTGTTCCTGGGGCACCTGTGGCCCGTGTTCTTCCGCTTCGTCGGCGGCAAGGGCGTGGCGACGGCGCTGGGCGTGCTGCTGGGCCTGAACGTCTGGCTGGGCCTCGCGACCTTGGTCACGTGGCTCGTCGTCGCGTACGCGTTCCGTTACTCGTCGCTGGCCGCGCTGGTGGCCGCCGTGTTCGCACCGTTTTATTATGGCCTGCTGTTCGGTGCCGACGAAAAACTGTTCGCCGTCATCGCGATGAGCCTGTTGCTGCTGTACCGCCACAGCAGCAACATCGGCAACCTCCTGGCCGGCAAGGAATCGAAGATCGGCAGCAAATCGAAAGGCGCCGTGCCTGCCAAGGCGGCGACCCGGAAGAAATGACACAGGGGCCGGTCGGCCCCTTTTCTTTTGGATTCGCCGAATTTGTTTGGCGCGCTGCTGCCTTTCGTTCGATGTGTCACCATATGCCATCCGCTGCAACGACGATGTGGCGTCAGTGAATGTAACGAGAAAGGCGGTGAAACGTGAGCAAGCAGATGAGAATCGATTTTGTGTCGGACGTATCGTGTCCGTGGTGCGTGATCGGATTGAAATCGCTCGAGCAGGCGCTGGACCGGGTGTCCGACGAGATTACGGTCGACATGCACTTCCAGCCTTTCGAGCTGAACCCCGGCATGGGGCCCGCCGGCCAGGACATCGTCGAGCACCTCACCGAGAAATACGGCGCCACGCCCGCCCAGCAGGAACAGTCGCGCGAGATGATCCGCCAGCGCGGCGCGGCCGTCGGCTTCACGTTCGACATGGGCCTGCGCGGCCGCATCTACAACACGTTCGACGCGCACCGCCTGCTGCACTGGGCGGAAGACCAGGGCCGCCAGCAGGCGCTGAAGGAAAAGCTGTTCGAGGCGTATTTCACGCAAGGGGAGAACCCGGGCGCGCACGACGTGCTGCTGCGCGCGGCGGGCGAGGTGGGCCTCGACGTCGAGGCCGCGCGCCACGTGCTGGCATCGAACGCGTATGCCGACGAGGTGCGCCAGCTCGAATACTACTGGCAGCGCGCCGGCATCCACTCGGTACCCGCGATCATCATCAACCAGCGCCACCTGATCAACGGCGGCCAGCCGCCCGAGGTGTTCGAGCAGGCGCTGCGCCAGATCGCGCAGCAGGACGAGGAACTCGAGCAGGACGAGGAACCGGCCGCGTAAGCCCGGCCGATCCAGCGCAGCTTAAGTTATATCCAGAACGATGGGCTGATGGTCCGAGGCGGACGTCTCGGACTGCACGCTCACGTCGTTGACGCGCCCGGCCAGGTCCTCGGTGACGAAGAAATAATCGTAGCAGCCGGGCTTGTCGGGCCATTTGAAGCCGTGCAGGCCCGCCGTCGGGGCGCGCGCCATGTCGCCGTGGCGCACGCGCCAGGCGTCCAGCAGGGCGACCGAGCCGGCCGACGGCGGCGCCAGCAGCGCCCGGTAGTCTTCCGAGTCCGGGCCGAAATTGAAATCGCCGCAGTAGATCGCGGTGCCCGGCCGGAAGCCCAGCTGGCACGGCGGCTCGAGCTCGGGATCGGGCTGGTACACGGCCGCGCGGGCGCACGCTTCCTCGTGCAGCTCGCGGATGCGACGCACCTGCGCGCGGCGCTGCACGGGCGAGTAGTACTCGAGGTGGGTCGTCAGCACGCGCAGCTTGCCGCCGGGCGCTTCCAGCACGGTCTCGATGATCCCGCGCGGCATGCCGGCCGGGTGTTCCGGATCGACGGGCCACGGCAGCATATGCCGCTGCGCCTGCGTGATGCGGAATTTGGACAGCAGCATGTTGCCGAACTGGCGGGGCAGGTTGTTGCGATAGATTTCGCTCGGCGCCTGCTCGATCATGTGGTAGCCGCCAAACGCGCCGGCAAGCTGCTTGAACTGGCTGGCGCTGGCGCTGCCTTCCAGCTCCGGATGGTTGGCAGCCACTTCCTGCAGGCAGATCACATCAGGATTCAGCTTGCGCAGCACGTCGATGATCGCGTGGATGCGGATGCGTCCGTCCCTGCCACAGCCCCAGTGAATATTCCAGCTAACCACGCGCATTCGATGCCCTCCGTAAAACTCAACTGCCAGAGTTTGCCATTCTTTGCGGAATGGCGGTCACACGGTAGGATCGATGTCAAGCTTACAAGTTCATTGGAACCGTGTCCAGGACGGCACGTTTCAGAAACGGCGTGCGTTGCTTCGCCGGTGTTCCGCGGCCTCTTTCAGCAACTGATCGGCCTCCGCCGGATCTTTCGGCGTCAGCGCGTCCCCCGTCTGCTTGACGAGGGCCAGCTGCTGGAGCGCGGCCGGGTAGTCGTGGTCGGCCGCGCGCTCCAGCAGGTCGCGCGCGCGGCGCGGGTCGGCCGCCACGCCGTCGCCATCCGCATACGCGTTCGACAGCAGGAACATCGCATGTGCATCGCCCGCCCGCGCGGCCACGCCCAGCCAGTGCGCGGCCGCGGCCTTGTCGACAGGGACGCCGCTACCGTTCTTGAGCAGCAGCGCAAGTGCCAGCGCGGCCCTCGCGTGACCCTGCTGCGCGGCCTGGCGATACCACTGCGCGGCGCGCGCGTTCGTGCCGTCGTCCTGCGCGCGCTCGCGTTCCAGGTCGCCCAGCCGGTATGCGGCGTCCGCATCGCCGTTGCGCGCGGCCCGCAGGAACAGGCCGCGCGCCTGGTCTTCCCGATGCCGCACGCGGTACAGCAGGGCCAGTTCGCGCTCGGCCACGGGGATACCGTCGTCGGCCCAGGCGTGCAGGCGCCGCTCGGCGGCCTCGTCGCCGCGCTGGACAGCGTCCATCGAGACGGCTTCGATCTCGGCGGGCAGCGGGGCGCGCCCGCAGCCCGCGAGCAGCACGGCAAGCAGCGCGGCAAGCAGCGCGGCCGGCAGCAGTGCGCGGTGGAGAGGGATCATCATGCCGGCTTATTTCGACAGGTCGATCGCGTACTTGGCGAAGCCGCTCGCGTCGAGCGCACCCTCGGCCGTGACGGCGCCAAGCCCTGCGGCCTGCGCGAGTGCCAGGTGGCCCGGCGCCGAGCGCAGGACCAGGGGGCCGTTCGTCGCCGTCTTCGCGAAGCTCCAGCTGCGCGCGCTGCCGTTGGCGGCCAAGGTGACCTTGCCGGTCGCCGCGCCGATCTTCTGCAGGTAGTTGCTGACGACGGCCTGATTCGCATCCGGTGACTTGATGATCGTCTTGCTGCCGTCGATGCCGGGAAAGTTGCCGCCGCCGCCCGCGCGGTAGTCGTTCGTGGCGACGATGAAGTCGTCCGTGTCCGCCACCGGCTTGCCCTGGTACGTGAGGTTGACGATGCGGCTGCCGGCGGGCTTCGTCACGTCGATCTGGTATTGCAACGCGTTGTTCTCGGCATAGAACACGTCGTAGTTATAGATCGTGCCGTACGACGGGACGAGGTCCTGCTCGCCGGTCGCCGCCGGGTTGATCTGCGCGAACTGTTTCGCGGCCGTCTCCAGCCAGTTCTTCAGGTCCGAGCCCTTGATCTTGACGGCTTGCAGGTTGTTGTTGCTGTACAGGTAGAGGTCGCCCGGATTGCGCACCTGCAGCCCGACGGGGGAGGCCGGCGTCGCGCCCGGCGCCACGTCCGTGAAGTCCGACGCGCCGTTGCGTCCCGCCTTGAACGGCGCGCTGCACGAGATCACGGGAATGTTCTTGTAGCTGGACAGCGTCGCGTCCGTGCTCGTGGCGATGGCATTTTTCACGTAGTCGATCTGCGCCTGGTTCACGAGCTGGATCGCGGACACGTCGCCGACAAGCGCGAAGTACGAGGACATCTCGAAGTCCGTCGACACGCCCAGCGGCTGCTTCGCATACGCGATCGTGGCGTCGTGCTCCGTTTGCACGGCGGCCGCGATGGCCGGGTCCGCGGCGACGCTCGTGGTGCCGTCCTTGTATTTGTAGCCGCGCGACTCGACGGTCGTCTGGGCCGGCTGCACGACCCATTTACCGCCCTGCCAGGCGAGCGTCATCCTGACGATGCCGAGGCGCCGGCCCCAGCTCTGCGCCATCACGGTCGGCACGCCGTTGACGAAGCCGTTCACTCCATCGACGTTGGCGGAGGCGGGGATCGCGGCGAACGACGGATCCAGCGCGGGGGCGCCCGTTTCTTTCCCCTTCGGGAAGATGAGGTGCGAGTGGCCGATCAGCAGGGCGTCGATGCCCGTCGTGCTCAGGTGGTAGCTCTGGTTTTCCATCTTCGGGCTGTACGCGCTCGGGTCGAGGCCGCCGTGCGACAGCGCGACGACGAGGTCCGCCCCCTTGCCGCGCATCTCCGGCACGTACTGTTTCGCCGCTTCGACGGTGCCGCCGACGGCGACCTTGCCGGCCAGGTTCTTCTGGTCCCAGTCGAGGATCTGCGGCGGAACGAAGCTCATCACGCCCACGTTGACGGTGACGGGCATCGTCTCGCCGTTCGGCTTCGTCGCCGTGAAGGTGCGCGCGAGGATGCGGTAGGGATCGTAGATCGTCTTGCCGGTGGCGACCGCCGTCACGTTCGACAGCACGAGCGGGAAGTTCGGGCCGCCGCAGGTGCCGGGCGGTTTCGACACGCCGGGGATGCCGAAGTCGGTGTTCGTGACCTGGCTGAGGAACGGCAGGCCGTAGTTGAATTCGTGGTTGCCCAGGCCGCCCGCGTCGTACTTCAGCGCGTTCATCGCCTTGTGCACGGCGAGCGTATCGCTGCACTTCACGGGCGAGGTGACGGCCTGCAGGTCGCCCAACAGCGTGCCCTGGATGACGTCGCCGTCGTCGAACAGCAGGTTGTTCGGGTTCTCCGCGCGCGCCTGCTGGATCAGGGTCGACGTGCGGTCCAGGCCCAGGGTGGCATCGGGGGCGAGCGAGTAATAGTTATAGCCCAGGACGTTCGAATGGATGTCGGTGGTCTCGAGCAGGGCAAGGCTGACGGTCGTGCCTTCGGGGATGACGTTGGCGGGCGTGGACGGCTCGCCGCAGCCGGTGAGGCCGGCGGCGGCCAGGGCCGCGAGCAGTACGTGGTGACGTTTCAAGATCGTGGGTCCGTTGTGAGGTTGTGAAGTAAACCGGGCGCACTCTATCTTGATTCGATGACAACGATGTGACAGTCGCGCATGTGCCCCGCGTGCGCCACGCCGACGCACGCTGCACGGTTCCGGACGTCGATGCGCCGCCGTCTCGCACGCCCGTGCGCCTGGCCGCACGCAATCGGTGTGAGCCCCCGTCTTTCTTGGTGCGTCGGCACAACGACGGTGCCGGCGCACTGTTTTGCTTGTTGGCATGGCACTTGCTGTATTGACCGTAACGGCGCGGGAGCTGGCCACTCCGCCCGCCGACGTTGTCTCTTCTATCGTTTGCAGTCAACAAGGACCAACATGACCGATACAACCAATCAGACCCGCCGCCGCCTGCTGGCCGCCGGTGCCACGGCTTCGCTCACGGGACTCGTCTCCGGCGGGGTGTTCGCCGCCGGCTCCGACGCACCCGAGAAAACGGAAGTGAAGGTGGGCTTCATTCCGCTGACCGACTGCGCGTCCGTGGTGATGGCGTCGGTGCTGGGCTTCGACAAGAAGTACGGCATCAAGATCGTGCCCAGCAAGGAATCGTCGTGGGCCAGCGTGCGCGACAAGCTCGTCAATGGCGAACTGGATGCCGCGCACGTGCTGTACGGCCTGATCTACGGCGTGCAGATGGGTATCGGCGGGCCGAAGAAGGACATGGCGGTGCTGATGGGCCTGAACCAGAACGGCCAGGCGATCACTTTGTCGAAGAAGCTGGCCGATGCTAAAGCCGTGGACGGCGCGTCGCTGGCAAAAGTGATGAGCACGGACAAGCGCGAATACAGCTTCGCCCAGACCTTCCCGACCGGCACCCACGCGATGTGGTTGTACTACTGGCTGGCGAGCTACGGCATCAATCCGATGAAGGACGCGAAGGTGATCACGGTGCCGCCGCCGCAGATGGTGGCGACCATGCGGGTCGGCAGCATGGACGGCTTCTGCGTGGGCGAACCGTGGAACCACCGCGCCATCGCGGACGGCGTGGGCATCACCGCCGCGACCACGCAGGACATCTGGAAGGACCATCCGGAAAAGACCCTGGGCACTTCGCTCGAGTGGGTCAAGAAATACCCGAACACGGCGCGCGCGCTCGTCGCGGCCGTGCTGGAAGCGAGCCGCTGGATCGATGCGAGCATGTCGAACAAGGTCAAGATGGCCGAGACCATCGCCGACAAATCGTACGTCAACACGTCCGTCGACGTGATCAACCAGCGCATCCTGGGCCGCTACCAGAACGGCCTGGGCAAGACGTGGGACGATCCGAACTACATGAAGTTCTACAACGACGGCGCCGTCAATTTTCCATACCTGTCGGACGGCATGTGGTTCCTGACCCAGCACCGCCGCTGGGGCCTGCTCAAGTCCGACCCCGACTACCTGGCGGTGGCGTCGAGCGTCAACCAGGTCGGCGTGTACCGCGACGCGGCCGCGATGGCCAAGGTCGCCGTGCCGAAGTCGCCCATGCGGTCCGCGAAGCTGCTCGACGGCGTCGTGTGGGACGGGAAGAACCCGGCCGCGTATGCCGCCGCTTTCAAGATCAAGGTCTGAAGGAAAGGACATCATGAATACCGTCGTGAATTCGAGATCGGGCGCGCGCGTCAAACCGGCGGTGCGCCTGCCGCGCGGCCTGGCGCTGCGCGTGCCGAACGGCCGCGCCGTGCTGCTGGCGGTGCTGCCGCCGCTGCTGGGCCTCGCGCTGCTGGTGCTGATCTGGCAGGGCGTCGCGGCGAACAACAGCAGCATCCCGTCGCCCGCCGTGACGTGGGACGCCGCCGTGAAACTGTTCGCCGATCCGTTCTACAGCAACGGACCGAACGACCAGGGCATCGGCTGGAACATCCTCGCATCGCTCAAGCGCGTGGCGCTGGGCTTCGGCCTCGCCGCGGCGGTGGGCATCCCGCTGGGCTTCCTGATCGGCCGCTCGCGCTTCCTGGGCGCGATGTTCAATCCCATCATCAGCCTGCTGCGCCCCGTGTCGCCGCTGGCCTGGCTGCCCATCGGCCTTCTCGTGTTCAAGGCCGCCAATCCGGCCGCCATCTGGACCATCTTCATCTGCTCGATCTGGCCGATGGTCATCAACACGGCCGTCGGCGTACAGCGCGTGCCGCAGGATTACATGAACGTGGCGCGCGTGCTGAACCTGTCCGAGTGGAAGATCGTCACGAAGATCCTGCTGCCCGCCGTGCTGCCGTACATGCTGACCGGCGTGCGTCTGGCGATCGGCACGGCGTGGCTCGTGATCGTCGCGGCCGAGATGCTGACGGGCGGCGTGGGCATCGGCTTCTGGGTGTGGGACGAGTGGAACAACCTGAACGTGCCGCACATCCTCGTCGCCATCGTCGTCATCGGCGTGGTCGGGCTGGTGCTGGAACAGGCACTGGTCGCGCTGGCCCGTGCCGTCACTTACGAAGAGAGTGGATCATGAGCGAAGCGAAATTCATCGAAGTGCAACAGGTCGAGATGCTGTTCGACACCCGCAAGGGCCGCTTCCACGCCCTCACCGACGTCAACCTGAAAGTGGCGCGCGGCGAGTTCATCACGTTGATCGGGCACTCGGGCTGCGGCAAGTCCACGTTGCTGAACCTGCTGGCGGGCCTGACGCGCGCCACGGAGGGCGTCCTGATCTGCGCCGGCCGCGAGATCGCCGGACCGGCGCCGGAGCGTGCCGTGGTCTTCCAGAACCATTCGCTGCTGCCCTGGCTGACGTGCTTCGAAAACGTCTACCTCGCCGTCGAACGCGTGTTCGGCGACCGCGAAGGGAAGGACAAGCTGCGGGCGCGCACTGCCGATGCGCTGGCTCTCGTGGGCCTGGCGCACGCGGCGCAGAAGCGGCCCAGCGAGATCTCGGGCGGCATGAAGCAGCGGGTCGGCATCGCCCGCGCGCTGTCGATGGAGCCCAAGGTGCTGTTGATGGACGAACCGTTCGGCGCCCTCGACGCGCTGACCCGCGCCCATCTGCAGGACGAGCTGCTGCGCATCGTCGCCCAGACCGGTTCCACGGTGGTGATGGTCACGCACGACGTGGACGAGGCGGTGCTGCTGTCGGACCGCATCGTGATGATGACGAACGGTCCGGCCGCGACCATCGGAGAGATCGTGGACGTGCGCCTCGCGCGCCCGCGCGAGCGCGTCGCGCTGGCGCACGATGCGCTCTACAACGAGTATCGGACCCACGTGCTGGAGTTCCTGTATCACCGGCAGGCAAGGCCGGCAAAGGAAGCGGCCTGAGAGGCTCTAAGTCGGCTCGATCTCGTCGAGATCGTCGGGTGCAGATCGTAGGGTGTGCACCCCGTGCCCACCGACCGTCAATCAAGCCGGCTCGATCTCGTCCAGCGGCCAGCGCGGCCGCACGTTGAACCCGTAGTCGCGCTGCGCCGCATCCGGGTTGCGCTCCAGGCGCAGCGCGCCCGCGAACGCGATCATCGCGCCGTTATCCGTGCAGAATTCCAGCTCCGGGTAATAGACCTTGAAGCGCTTCTTCGCCGCCGCCTCGTTCAGCGACGCGCGCAGCTGGCGGTTCGCGCCCACGCCGCCCGCGATCACGAGGCGCTTCAGCCCGGTGTGCTTCAGCGCCAGCACGCACTTCGCCGTCAGCACGTCGACGATGGCATCGACGAAGCCGCGCGCGATGTTCGCCTTGTCCTGTTCGCACACGTTGGCGATGTCAGAAGCATTGTTCCTCACGACCGTCAGCACGGCCGTCTTTAGGCCCGAGAAGCTGAAGTTGAAATCCTTCGAATGCAGCATCGGCCGCGGCAGCTTATACGCTTCCGGATCGCCGAATTCCGCCAGACGCGAGATCGCCGGGCCGCCCGGATAACCGAGGCCCAGCAGCTTGGCCGACTTGTCGAACGCTTCGCCGGCCGCGTCGTCCAGCGTCTCGCCCAGCAAGGTGTAGCGGCCGACGCCATCGACGCGCATCAGCTGCGTGTGGCCGCCCGACACGAGCAACGCGATGAACGGGAATTCCGGCCGCTCGGTCGCGAGCAGCGGCGACAGCAGATGGCCTTCGAGATGGTGCACGCCCAGCACGGGTTTATCCAGCGCGAGCGCCAGGCTGCACGCGACTGACGACCCGACGAGCAGCGCGCCCGCGAGGCCCGGGCCCTGCGTGTAGGCGATGGCGTCGATGCGTTCCATCGGCAGGTCGGCCTTCGCGAGCACCTGTTCCAGCAGCGGCAGTGCGCGCCGGATGTGGTCGCGCGACGCCAGCTCAGGGACGACGCCGCCGTACTCCTCGTGCATCGCGACCTGCGAGTGCAGTGCGTGGGCCAGCAGGCCGCGCTCCGTGTCGTACAGAGCCAGGCCGGTTTCATCGCAGGAGGATTCGACGCCGAGGACAATCATGGGAAAGCAGGAACAGTATGAGGAAGACAAGACAGGCGCACCGGGGCGGCGCGCAATCCGCCATTGTAACGTAGGGTGGGCGGCTACACCGCGACATTGATGCTGTGGCGGCGTGGATGCCGTCCACGCGTTCAACCACACGACGCCCGCCGCGGAACGGGCGCCGTGCAGGCATCACGGCCGCTGCAGCAGCTCCGCGTGCGCGCTGCGCAGCATGGCTTCCGTATCTTCCCAGGCGATGCAGCCGTCGGTGACGGAACAGCCGTACTTCAGCTGCGACAGGTCGCTCGGAATCGGCTGGCTGCCGCCGACGATGTTCGATTCGATCATCACGCCGACGAGCGACTGGTTGCCGTGCTTGATCTGCTGGATCACGTCGGACATGACGAGCGGCTGCAGTTCCGGCTTTTTGTAGCTGTTCGCGTGCGAGCAGTCGACGACGAGGTTGGCGGGCAGGCCGGCCTTCTTGAGAGCCTGCTCGGCGATCGCGACGGAGACGGAATCGTAGTTCGGACGGCCGCCGCCGCCGCGCAGCACGACGTGGCCGTAGGCGTTGCCGCGGGTGCGCACGATCGACACGCTGCCCTGGTCGTTGATGCCCAGGAAGGAGTGCGGGCTGGACGACGACAGCACGGCGTTGATGGCGATGCCCACGTCGCCGTCGGTGCCGTTCTTGAAGCCGACTGGCGTGGACAGGCCGGACGACATCTCGCGGTGCGTCTGCGATTCCGTCGTGCGTGCGCCGATCGCGGTCCAGGCGATCAGGTCGCCCAGGTATTGCGGCGAGATCGGGTCGAGCGCTTCGGTGGCGGTCGGCAGGCCCAGCTCGCACACGTCGAGCAGGAACTGGCGCGCGCGCTCCATGCCGACCTCGACGCGGAACGAGTCGTCCATGAACGGGTCGTTGATATAGCCTTTCCAGCCCGTCGTCGTGCGCGGCTTCTCGAAATACACGCGCATCACGAGCACCATCGTGTCTTCCACTTCGGCCTGCAGCGCCTTCAGGCGACGCGCATAGTCGAGGCCCGCGACGGGGTCGTGGATCGAGCAGGGGCCGACGACGACGAACAGGCGCTTGTCCTTGCGGTCGAGGATGTTGCGCAGGGTCTCGCGGCCCTTCATCACGGTGGTGAAGGCCTTGTCCGTCAGCGGCAGTTTTTTATGCAGCGCGCTGGGCGTCGGCATGGTCGCGAACGAGGTGACGTTGGTGTTTTCGATATCGGGCGTGATCAGCATGGCAATCGTATTTATTCCGGGAGGGATCAATGAGTCTAGCCTGAAATCTTACACCCTGCATCCTCTTGCTCAAAAATGTCGCATCTGTGAGCCGCTGCGCGGCGATGGTATGCTGTCAGTATGGACACGACGAACATCACTGAATCCTTCCCGGCCGCCCGCTTCATCAAGGAGATCGGCCGCGGCGTGAAAGGCGCGCGCAGCATGTCGCGCGACGATGCCAAGCTCCTGTACGGCGCGATGCTCGACGGGCGCGTGTCCGACCTGGAGCTGGGCGGCATCCTGCTCGCGATGCGCATCAAGGGCGAATCGGTGGAAGAAATCGCCGGCTTCATGGACGCGGCGGAAAGCTCGTTCGCGCCGCTGCCCGCACCGCCGGGCGAGTTCGCGCCCGTGCTCATCCCCAGCTACAACGGCGCGCGCAAGCTGGCCAATCTGACACCTTTACTGGCGCTGCTGCTCGCGCGCGAGGGCGTGCCCGTGCTCGTGCACGGCGTGCAGCAGGACCCGGGCCGCGTGACGACGGCCGAGATCTTCGCCGAGATGGGCATCGGCCCCGTGGGCTCCACGGCGGACATGCTCGACGCCTTCGCGAACGGTCGCCCGTGCTTCATGCCGATCGAGTTGCTGGCGCCGGAGCTGGCGCACCAGCTGTCGCTGCGCCGCATCCTCGGCGTGCGCAATTCCACGCACACGCTCGTCAAGATCCTGCAGCCGTTCGAGGGCCCGGCACTGCGGCTCGTGTCGTACACGCACCCGGAATACCTGGCGATGCTGACCGAGTACTTCGGGACGGCCGCCCCGCACGCACGCGGCGACGCGTTCCTCATGCGCGGCACGGAAGGGGAGACCGTGGCGAACGCCAACCGCGCCCAGGAAATCAACTGGTTCCACGCCGGACAAAAGACGCTGCTGGTCGAACGCGATGCCCCGACCGACGAACTGGCCCCGGCGCCGGACGGCCGCGACGCGGCCGCCACCGCCGACTGGATCGCGCGCGCGCTGCGGGGCGAGCAGCCCGTGCCGCCGCCGATCGCGGCGCAGGTGGCGCAGTGCATGAAAGTCGCCAAAGCATTGCGGTAGGGTGGGCGGCTCCGCCGCGATCGAGCGGGTCGCCGCGCCATCAACGCCGCCCACGCGTTCAACTCGCCTCAAATAACCCGTACAATCTCGCCTTTTGCGCGCGATAAACGGAAGAGGCATGGCAAAACACTACGACGTGGCGATCATCGGCGCCGGCGCCGCCGGCATGATGTGCGCCGCCACAGCGGCGAAGCGCGGCAAGCGCGTCCTGCTGATCGACCACGCGGCCAAGCTGGCCGAAAAGATCCGCATCTCGGGCGGCGGCCGCTGCAATTTCACCAACGTCAACGCCGGCCCGCAGAACTTCCTGTCCGAGAATCCGCATTTCTGCCGCAGCGCCTTGTCGCGCTACACGCCATACGATTT
The DNA here is from genome assembly GCF_024753285.1 of Massilia pinisoli. Classification (GTDB taxonomy): domain Bacteria; phylum Pseudomonadota; class Gammaproteobacteria; order Burkholderiales; family Burkholderiaceae_D; genus Telluria; species Telluria pinisoli. The sequence continues at coordinate 128,740 of NZ_JANUGW010000006.1, forward strand.
TCTCGCGTTGGTGAAAAAGCATCGCATCGCGTATCACGAAAAACACCGCGGCCAGCTGTTCTGCGACGACTCGTCCGAACAGATCATCACCATGCTGAAGGCCGAATGCGACGCCGGCGGCGTGCAGTGGCGCATGCCATGCAAGGTAGCCTCCGTCACCAAGTCGGCCGAAGGATTCCGCATCGACACGGACGGCGAGCCTATCTTCGCGAGCAATGTCGTCGTCGCAACGGGCGGCCTGTCGATCCCGAAGATCGGCGCCACCGACCTGGGCTACCGCATCGCGAAGCACTTCGACCTGAAGATCGTCGAGACGCGCCCCGGCCTCGTGCCCCTGACGTTCGACGGCCCCAGCTGGCAGCCGTTCGTGCCGCTGGCCGGCATCGCGCTCGAAGTGGACGTGACGACGGGAACCAAAAAGGGCAAGAACGCGAAGTATGGCTATTTCCGCGAAGATTTATTGTTCACGCACCGCGGCCTGTCCGGCCCCGCGATCCTGCAGATTTCCAGCTTTTGGCAGCCGGGCACGCCCATCACGCTGAACCTGCTGCCGGAAATGGACGTGGCGGAAGAGCTGATCGGCATGAAGACGACGGTCAAGAAGCAGTTGGGGAATGTCCTGTCGCAGTGGCTGCCCACGCGCTTGGCGGAAGGCCTGTTGACCGGCAACGGTTTCGCACTGGATGCACGCCTGCCTGACATGGCGGACGCGAAATTGCGCAAACTGGGCGATGCCATCAATCGCTGGGCGATCGTGCCCACAGGATCGGAAGGCTATAAAAAGGCCGAGGTGACCCTGGGTGGCGTGGACACGCGCGAGCTGTCGCAGCAAACGATGATGGCGAACAATATCCCGGGCCTGTATTTCATTGGCGAAACGGTCGACGTCACGGGCCGGCTCGGCGGCTACAACTTCCAGTGGGCATGGGCTTCCGGCGTCGCGGCGGGCGGGGCGATCGAGTAAACCGGTGGCATGTAGCAACTTTGCACATTGATGAAAAACTTCGCACGACGCCAGAAAAGCTGTTAGAATTTCGTTCTTCCCTAAATCCAACGGTTTCATTTTTACATGACCACTATCCGCCTTAAAGAAAACGAGCCGTTCGAAGTCGCTATGCGTCGCTTCAAGCGCACTATCGAAAAAACCGGTCTGCTGACGGAACTGCGCGCACGCGAGTTTTACGAGAAGCCGACTGCAGAGCGCAAGCGCAAGCTGGCCGCTGCCGTGAAGCGTCACTACAAGCGCATCCGCAGCCAGCAACTGCCGAAGAAGCTGTACTGATTTACATTCACGCCTGATCCGGTGACGGCCGATTGCCAGTCCCGGTTATGCAAGGCCTGAATCCGACGAAGCCCGCTCCGGTTGTGCCGCAGCGGGTTTTGCCTTTTGCCCCTATCGAATGGAGTTTCCATGAGCTTGAAAGACCAAATCACCGACGACATGAAAGCCGCCATGCGCGCGAAGGACAGCGAGCGCCTCTCCACCATCCGCCTGTTGATCGCCGAGATCAAGCGCAAGGAAGTGGATGAGCGCGTCGAGGTGGACGATGCGCAGGTGGTGGCCATCGTCGAAAAGATGATCAAGCAGCGCAAGGATTCGATCACCCAGTTCGAGAATGGTGGCCGTCAGGACCTGGCCGACAAGGAAAAGTCGGAACTGGCCGTGCTGTCGACCTATATGCCGGCCGGACTGTCGGATGAGGAAGTCGCCGCCGAAGTGGCCGCCGCCGTCGCCGCATCGGGCGCCGCGGGTCCGCAGGACATGGGCAAGGTGATGGGCATCCTGAAGCCGAAACTGGCCGGTCGTGCCGACATGACGGCCGTCTCGGCCCAGGTCAAGAAAGCGCTGGCAGGCGGCTGACCCGCCACGACACGGCTGCGGCATCGCCGCCACGGCCGTGTCTGTTTTTGATGCGCCGGAGCGGCAACGCCATGTTGCATTGTTGCAAATCAACTTGTAACGAGCCCTGCGGTATAGTCTGACCTGAGACAAATACTGTTAGATCAAGTGATTCCGCAATCATTCATTACCGATCTGCTCAACCGCGTCGACATCGTCGACGTGGTAGGGCGTTACGTGCAGCTGAAAAAGGGCGGCGCCAATTACATGGGGCTCTGTCCGTTTCACAACGAAAAATCCCCCAGCTTTACCGTCAGCCCGACCAAGCAGTTCTATCACTGTTTCGGCTGCGGCGCGCACGGCACCGCCATCGGCTTCATGATCGAATACTCGGGCATGGGGTTCGTCGACGCCGTCAAGGACCTTGCGCAAAGCGTGGGCATGATCGTGCCCCAGGCCGACGACAAGATCCCGCCGGCCCAGCGCGCCGCCCAGCAGGCGCAGACCCTGGCCCTGTCGGACGCGTTGACCCAGGCTTGCGATTTTTATCGCGCCCAGTTGCGCGCCGCGCCGAACGCCATCGCCTACCTGAAGGGCCGCGGCCTGACGGGTGAAGTGGCCGCTCGCTTCGGTCTCGGCTACGCGCCCGGCGGCTGGGACAACCTGCGCTCCGTATTCGCCGATTACGACGCCGTCGCGCTCGTCGAGTCCGGCCTCGTCATCGACAAGGTGGACGAGGACGGCAACAATAAAAAGCGCTACGACCGCTTCCGCGAACGGATCATGTTCCCGATCCGGAACACGAAAGGGCAGGTGATCGGTTTCGGCGGCCGCGTGCTCGACGGCGGCGAACCAAAATACCTGAACTCGCCGGAAACCCCGCTGTTCCAGAAGGGGCACGAGCTGTACGGCTTGTTCGAGGCGCGCCAGGCGATCCGCGACGCCGGCTACGTACTGGTGACGGAAGGCTATATGGACGTCGTCGCCCTGGCCCAGCTCGGCTTTCCGCAAGCCGTCGCCACGCTCGGCACCGCGTGCACCAGCACGCACGTGCAAAAGCTGCTGCGTCAGACGGACAACGTCATCTTCAGCTTCGACGGCGACAAAGCCGGCCGCCGCGCCGCCCGCCGCGCGCTGGAAGCCTGCCTGCCACAAGTGACGGACAACAAGACGATCCGGTTCCTGTTCTTGCCGCAAGAACATGATCCGGACAGCTATGTGCGCGAATTTGGTGCAGACGCATTCGCCCAGGAAATCAACGAAGCGATGCCTTTGTCACAATTCCTGCTGCGCGAAGTGACGACGGAACACGACCTCGACACGCCGGAAGGCCGGGCACGCGTCCAGTTCGATGCGAAACCGCTGCTGCAATCGATGACGCCGACGGCGCTGCGCCTGCAGATCGTGCGTGGCCTCGCGAACCTGACGGAGTCAACGCCGGCGGAGATCGAAGCGTTGTTCGAGCTGTCCAAGCCGGTCGCCGTCGCGCGCAAGGCGCCACCGCGCCAGGGCCGGCCGGAGCCGGTGGGCCTGGAATTGCAGATGTCGCGCATCCTCGTCGCGCATCCGGCGCTGGCGCTCGGGCTGGACGAGTCGGCAATGCGCGCCTTCGACCATTTTGGCGTCGAGCAAGCCGAGCGCTTGCGCCAGCTCGTGGCCATGGCGCAGGCATTGGGCGCGAACGGGACGTTCGCCGCATTGTCGGAGCAATTGAAGGAGACGAGTTCGGACTACGACAACCTCATCGCGGCTATCGCAGTGGAACCCGAATCGGATAGCGAGGCCGATCGAATCTGGCTCGTAAGTGCTGTGAGGCAAGTCAAGAAGGACGTGCTCAAACAGGAGTTGAACCAGTTGTTTTCTTCCGGATTGACCCCAGATCAGGTGAGTGCCCGCTATCGCGAAATCACAGCTCAGCAGCAGCTCTTGGAGCGCGAGGAAGCCAACGACACCCCTGCGAAATTCGCCTGAACGGGGAGCGGCGCCAGGGCGGCGTTCTCGACTGGAAAGAACAGGGGCGCGTGCTATAATAAAACGCTAACTATTGCAAGCATTGAAACGATTTTTCGTGACAATTCGGGCTGGGTGTTTCAGTTAGCTAGGCCACAGTGCGTGGCTGCAGCGTGATGTAAGGTAACAAAACTTTATCTTTAACCATAGTAAAGTGGTCGTTGTGACTTCGAAAGCGCCTGTGCCAACCAAGAAACCCGAAACCAAAGTGGCTACTAAATCCACCAGAATGTCCGCAAAAGTGGACAATTCGCAAGACAAGGCGGAAGCTCGCGTTGCGGGTGTCGCCCCAGTCAACCAGACGACCGACGCGGAAGCCCTCGCCGCGATCGACACGTCGGGTTACGTGCTGCCGGCCGTCAAGGTGCCAGGCCGGCGTGGCCGCAAACCCAAGGAATTTACCCCCGAGAACGATGAAGTCGCCGCACTGAACGCGGTCGAGCGCGCCGAGCTGAAAGCGGTCGACAAGGCCAAGGCCAAGGACCGCAAGGCCAAGGAAAAAGCGCTGCTGAAAGACGCGTTCTCGTCGGACACGGAAGCGAGCGAAGAGGAACTGGAAATCCGCCGCCAGAAGCTCAAGGCCCTGATCAAGTCGGGCAAGGAGCGCGGCTTCCTCACGTATTCCGAGATCAACGACCATCTGCCCGATAACATCGTCGATCCGGAAGCAATCGAAGGCATCATCGGCACGTTCAACGACATGGGCATCGCTGTCTACGAGCACGCGCCCGATGCCGAAACGCTGCTGCTCTCCGATAACGTCGCCACCGTCACCAGCGACGACGAAGCCGAGGCCGCGGCCGAGGCGGCGCTGTCGACCGTCGACTCCGATTTCGGCCGCACCACCGACCCCGTCCGCATGTACATGCGCGAGATGGGCTCCGTCGAGCTGCTGACCCGCGAAGGCGAGATCGAGATCGCCAAGCGCATCGAGGATGGCCTGCGCGACATGATCCAGGCGATCTCCGCCTGCCCGGTGACGATCGCCGAAATCATCGACGCCGCCCGCCGCATCGAGAACGACGAGATCAAGATCGACGAAATCGTCGACGGCATGGTCGATGCGGACGATGACGAATCGACGTCGCCGAGCGCCGTCGCCCCGGCCGCCACCGAGTCCGACGACGACGAGGAAGACGACGAGGAAGAGGAAGAAGAGGAAGAGGAAGAAGAGGCGGGCGCGAGCTCCGGCGCCGCCGGCTATTCCGCCGAGCAACTTGAGCAGCTGAAGAATTCGGCCCTCGATAAATTCCGCGAAATCGAACAGCAGTTCGACAAGATGCGCAAGGCCTACGAGAAGCAGGGCTACAATTCCGACGGCTACATCAAGGCCCAGGAAGCGATCTCGAACGAACTGCTCGGCATCCGCTTCACCGCGAAGGTCGTCGAAAAGCTGTGCGATACGTTGCGCGGCCAGGTCGACGAAGTGCGCCACATCGAGAAGCAGATCCTGGACGTGGCCGTGAACCGCTGCGGCATGCCGCGCGCCCACTTCATCAAGGTCTTCCCGGGCAACGAGACGAACCTCGAGTGGGTCGACGGCGAAGTGAACGCCGGCCACGCCTACAGCGCGATCCTCGGCCGCAATATCCCGACGATTAAAGAACTGCAGCAACGCCTGATCGACCTGCAAGCCCGCGTCGTCCTGCCGCTGCCGGACCTGCGCAACATCAACCGCCAGATGGCGGCCGGTGAAATGAAGGCGCGCAAGGCCAAGCGCGAAATGACGGAAGCGAACTTGCGTCTCGTCATCTCGATCGCGAAGAAGTACACGAACCGCGGCCTGCAATTCCTCGACCTGATCCAGGAAGGCAACATCGGCCTGATGAAGGCGGTGGACAAGTTCGAATACCGTCGCGGCTACAAGTTCTCGACGTATGCGACGTGGTGGATCCGCCAGGCCATCACCCGTTCGATCGCGGACCAGGCGCGCACGATCCGTATTCCGGTGCACATGATCGAAACGATCAACAAGATGAACCGGATCTCGCGCCAGATCCTGCAGGAGACGGGCGCCGAGCCCGATCCGGCGACGCTCGCGATCAAGATGGAAATGCCGGAAGACAAAATCCGGAAGATCATGAAGATCGCGAAAGAGCCGATCTCGATGGAAACGCCGATCGGCGACGACGACGATTCGCATCTGGGCGACTTCATCGAGGACAACAACACGCTGGCGCCGTCGGATGCCGCGCTGCATGCCTCGATGCGTGGCGTCGTCAAGGACGTGCTCGACTCGCTGACGCCGCGCGAAGCCAAGGTGCTGCGCATGCGCTTCGGCATCGAGATGTCGACGGACCACACGCTGGAAGAAGTCGGCAAGCAATTCGACGTCACCCGCGAGCGCATCCGCCAGATCGAAGCGAAGGCACTGCGCAAGCTGCGCCACCCGTCGCGTTCCGACAAGCTGAAGAGCTTCCTCGAGAACAACAGCGGCTGAGGCTTGACGTACCTACGCTAAAACAATATCCTCTCGCCACTTCGGGCGCACCGCGACCGCAAGTGGCGAGTTTTTAGCGTCTTCGGATGTACCAGTTTCGGGCCTCTAGCTCATGCCTGGTTAGAGCAGCGGACTCATAATCCGTTGGTGCCCGGTTCGACTCCGGGGAGGCCTACCAATCAACTTTTGTTTTGAAATCAAGCCCTTACGAGAAATCGCAAGGGCTTTTTTCATGGTTAATTCGGTAAGACTTTGTGCTCGTCTCCAAGGCTTTGTCAACGAATCGTCAACGCGGTTTTGGGCCGTGATGTGCGTAGAATGATCGAAAAGCACAAAGGGCGATAGAAATGACAAAGGATGAACTGATCGCAGCTGTACCTGTCTACACGCGTGAAGGGCGACCCTATAAAATTGCACTTGGCAGTATTCCTGAGCCATGGAAGACGCAGTTTGAACGTGCACTGACTGGAAGTGCATGTCCCGTTGGTGATTCGCTAGGTCAATGTGCTTTTGTTTGGGACTGGATAGCTTGGGCCAACGGAGACTGGTACGGTCGAGGGCCAGTAGGTCTCGATTGAGCGCGTACTCTCGATTTCTACATGAGGTGGAAGGCCAGTTCTCACTGAGGATCGGTTATTTAGGCTGTTCGAAGTGTCAGTGGATTCAGTCTTCTTGCTTCTTCCAAGTGTTCTGGAGCTAAGTGTGCGTAACGCATTGTCATCGTCAGGCTTGCGTGTCCTAGGATTCGTTGCAATGCGATGATATTTCCGCCATTAATCATAAAGTGGCTGGCGAACGAATGTCTAAGCGAGTGGGTGAGTTGGCCCTCGGGAAGTGTGATGCCAGTTCGTTCGAGTCCTTCTCTGAATGCTGAAAATGCATAACCGAAGATTCGTTCTCCAGTGCCGTGTTTCGTGTAGTGTTCATTGATCGCACGTTCAAGGTCGTCGCAGATTGGCACAGATCGGACCTTGCCTGATTTCGTTTTTGCGAACTGAATTTGCCCGTTTCTGACTTGCGAGATTTGCAGCTCTTCCGCTTCGCTCCACCGTGCGCCGGTGCTGAGACAAATTTTCGTCACAAGTGCAACATGCGGGTTCCGGCTGGCCGCAAGGCTGTCCAGTAAGGTTTCGATTTGCTCCGAGGTGAGGTAAGAAAGTTCGTTCTGCAAAATCTTGAGTTGACGTAGTTTTCCCAGCGGATTCCCTAAAGTCCAGAAGCCGAGGCGTTCCAGCTCGTTGAAGACCGCCCGCAAGTATGCATGCTCATGATTCATGTTGTTTGCAGAAATCCCTGCCGCGAGTCGTTGAGTCCGATATTCTACGAAGTCGCTCGCCTTAAACGTTTCGGCCAACGGATTGCCCATTGCCGCGCACATCGCAACAAGCCGCTTGTGTGTGTCCGCGCCTGCTCGCAATTCTTTGCCGTGATGTTCATACCAGAGGTTCACAAGTTCCGAGAGCCGGCGCGGGTCCTTTTTCTTCGGTTCCCATGCGTTGTCTTGCGTGACCTGAGTTTTTACCCATGCCTCATATGCTTTCGCTTCAGCTTTCGTGTTAAACGATTTTCGAAGCCGCTTCCCGCCCCGGCCACCTGGCTGTATATCTACTGTCCAGCCAGCACTTGTTTGTTTAATCGACATTTTGCAGCCTGCGTTTTAGGTCGTTGCTCCGGATTTTCTCTAATGCTCCGAGTTCTTCGATTTCCCAGTCACTGAAATCGCCTCCGCCACCTTCCTGCCGCCAGCCTATTTTCAATGTGGTAAGTTCGGTCAATCGTCGAAGATAACGCTTTGTTGTCTCTTGTCTCTGCTCTTCTTGCGTGGACGGACTGATTTGACCACCGACTCGATCAGTTGCTCCGGTCATCAGCCAAAGGGAGTACTCCGGCCAAATCGAGCACACCGCTGACAGCATCTCTGCTGAAGGTCGTGCACGTCCGGCCCACCAGCTTGCCCAAGCGCTGGCAGGAATTCTTGTAAGTTCTTCAAGGTCTGCGTTGCGTCGAGTGCGTTTTGCATTCGCATCCACAAGTTCACGCAGCCGCTCATCAAGTGCTTTCACACGGTCCATACCTGTTCTCCTAGAGACTTTGCACAGAATCATACATCTCTTTGAACTCAGTTCGAAAATTTCTTGCAGGAATTCGAAATTATGCGTACATTACGTCGCATTGGGTTCGATAAACTTTGAAATTAGTTCAAACATGAGCAATCATTCTACTAACGTTTTCAACATGTCAACTCCGATCATGACTCGAGAGGCCTTCGCTCAAGCAGTAGGCCTGCCACTCGGCGTATTCGTCAGCCAGTGCGAGCGTGGCTATTGGCCTCAAATCACGGTGGGCAAGCGAGTTTTCGTGAACGTTGAGGCGATCCGCGTTAAGGCCGCCGAGCGTGCTCTGGAGTTCTCTTTGTGAAACAGCCAAGCGACTTGTTCACGCCTGACATGTTTGGTGCCGTTTTCGCAGAGACGCCGCCTCTTGCTAATCAATCGAAAAGCAGCAGCAATGTTGATCGATTGAGGTGGTGGGATGCTCCTGCCCGAGCAGAAATGCGCGCCGACCCCGTGTGGAAGGGGGTCTATGAACATTTGAAAACTGCTGTTGCTGCGGGCCGTTTTGTAGGCAGTGAAGTGCGGTCGACGCGTCTCGCCGTGCGACTGCCTGCCCGCAGCGCAAGCGAGGACAGCCAGGAGCACGGGGAGCGCAGCGACCTTCTAGGTAAATCTATACCAAATAGGTTGTCGGCGGAGTTTGTGATGTTTGAAAAGGGGACTTGTGCGTGATGCTGATTTTGTCCGTACGTTGCCGGTTGGCGTCAGGCACTTGGGTGACAACCGCGCGGTTCCTTCGCTCGATCCAGCAGCCTTGCGTGTCCGTCGTTATTTGTTGTTATCCGGCTGTCAATCTCTTGTATACCCGTTTTGGCGAGAGCGAGTCGATAGAGAGACCGGCGAAGTTAAGCTTCGTTCTGAATTCCGGGTGTCTATTTGCTGTCGTGAGCCAGTTGAGGATGTCGCCAGAATTTACCGTAATGGTCCTACTGTGGGTTTTTCTGGACTCATGCGATGCGGGAATGTATGGGGATGTCCAATTTGTTGCGCGAAAGTCATGCGGCGACGCGCAGAACAAATTGGAGCAATCTTCACCGCTGTTCATGAACGTGGAGGAAGCGCTGTGATGGTGACTTATACCGCTGCCCATACGATCTCCGACCCGCTTGAAAAGCTGCTTGTTGGCCTGAAGGCCGCTAAACGGAATCTTACTCAATCACGGACTTATCGTCATCTCGCAGCTTCTCGCACTGGTTCTGTCAGTGCGACAGAAATTACTTACGGTTCAAAGGGGTGGCATGCACACCAGCATGATGCGTGGTTCTTCGATTTAGCCGCACCTGATCCCAACAAACTTGCTGACGAACTCTTTGATCCGTGGTTGAACGCTTTGACTAAGGAAGGAATGTCTGCTGTCCAGTTTTATAGGGATAAACGTACGGGAGAAAACCGGCGTATAGGCGTGGATGTTCGTGCTGCATGGGATGCAAGTGAATACCTTACCAAGTTTGATCGTGAGCGTAACTGGTCGTTGGCGAAGGAAATGACAGAGGGGCGCTCGAAGCAAGGTCGGGTACAAGATTCTCTTACACCTTGGGAGTTGTTGGAAGATGCAATTATTCGCGGAAAAGATAGCCCAACAGCCAAGTTGTGGATCGAGTATTTGCGAGCTACGAAGGGGAAATCCGCGATCAGCTTGATGCCTGCAGCAAAGTTGCTCAAAGAGTTGGGTATGCCAACTCGACTCGACGATTTTATTGATGCGAACAGTGTTGGGGTCGGTGAGGTTATCGGAAAGGTTTCAGATCATTATTTTGATCGTGCAGTTCGAGAGTGCGGGTTGGGGAGCTTGCTTGAGGCAGCCCGTAATAGTGCTTTGCCCGAGTTGGGCGGAATGTTGAACTTTGTTTAGGAGATGAGAATGAGTTTGCTGTCGCGTCATGTGTCGGAGCTGAAATCGGAAGAGTTCGTTCTTGGTGTTTCGACCGGTTTTAAGGGCGAAAAAGGTTCGAAGATGGAAGGAATCGAATCCACCAAGATAATGATTGTTTCGACGCCTGCATCGAAAAACTGGACTGGCTACACTGCAATCGAACAAGCGGTCTCGAATGCGTCTATCGGGGAGTCGATGACTGGTCGAACGTTTCCGGCACGATGCATGGTTACTTATCGACGCGTCTCGGCGGTCGAAAACAAGACCATTGAGAATAAGACCGTATCAAAGGATGTTGAGAAATTGGTGGTCGTGGGGCTTGAATATTTGTCCGCTGTTGATCTCGTGGACGTGAAAGTCGCAAAAGCCGCTTGATTATGACTGCGTCCTCTGTCGTCGTTTGTGTTGATGCTGCAACTAATGCTTCTGCCGTGCCTGAGCCGCCTTGTCCATCCGGCCAAGGTGTGATGACTGTGCAGGCTGAGCTGTCTCTGGTTGGTGGCTCGCCTTTTGACAGTTTGGAAGCAAGCGGGTTCTTCTTCTTTGGTTTTGGTGTCGTTGTATTCGCTTACCTGCTCGGCTTCGTTGTATGGGCCGTGCGTAAGCCTATCCGTCAGGGCGGTTCCTGATGGGCGTCTCCGGGGCGCTTCCCCGGTGTTTCGTTGGAGTTTGTTTATGAAGTTTACGAACAAGTTTTTCAAGGTGGCTTTGCTGGCCGTTTTCGCTTTGCCGCTGGCGTCGCAAGCTGCTGTTACTTCGGTCGCCGATTTGTGGGCGTCGATTTCGTTCGCTGATGTGACCTCGGCGATCTTCGGTATCGGTGCTCTGGTGATCGGTGTCGACCTCGCCCAGCTCGGCTATTTTAAGGTGCGTCGCCTGGTCAAGGGCGCGCACTAATCGCCGCTCGCTGGCGGTTGGGCGTCAGCCGGGGTTGGACTTCGGTTCAACCCTTTTTTGTTTCTTTTCGGTGGTGGGTATGGATGCGTCCTGGTGGTATCTGGCTTTCTTTTTCCTCGGTGTTTTCTCCGGTCATGCATGTGTGCAAGGCCTGAAAGGTTGAGCATGAAATCGTCATTTTTTCGCTTGTTGCTTGTGCGCTGGCTCCTGGTGCTGATGGTGTCGCCAGGCCTGTGTTCTGCGCAGGCGCTGCCGTCCAGGATGCAGACTGCGCTGTCGAGCTTGATTCAGTCGAAGGCCATAAAACGAGGATTTGCGGCGAATGATCCTCGCATTGGTTCTACTCTGCAGGCTGCCGGGTCCGGCATCGTCGGTTATGCCGCTGCTGCTGCAGTGGTAACTGCTGCCGGTGTAACTGCTCCCGCATGGGTCACCGCTGCGATTAGTGTCGGTCTCGGTGTGTTGTTCTCGGCCGGCATTAGTCTGGCGATCGATGGCGTTAAGTGGCTTCTCAACAGTGATGGCTCCGTGTCTGTAACGATGTCGTCTATCAGTTCACCTGGCGCAGGTATGGTTGCGGGTGGCGTTGCTTACGTTAGAGGTTCTACGTACGCGGCCGATCCCGTCATCCTGGCTAATCTAGCGTTGTCTACCGTTCCAGGGAAAACCTTGGGCGACGGGTGGTATGTGGGCACGCCCGGTGCGTCTGATTACTACTTCCATATTATGTCCGCTGATGGCTCCGTTTACGGCATCGATGTGGCTATGTTCACGCGGGCGGCTCCTGCGACCTGCGCCGTTGGTCAATATTACGACGGTACGAGTTGCCTGACGCCTGCGGCTTCAACTCCACCTCTGGTTCTACCTGGCATTGGTGCTGCTGCCGCGAACGTGTCTGACGGTGACAAGGCGAAGCCGGTCAATCCGGCCATCGTTGCGGCGATCGCTGACACTGCTTGGAAGCAGGCGGCGTCTCAGCCTGGCTACGCGGGACTGCCATATGACGCCAGCGACCCGATTACGCAGGCGGATGCGCAGATGCAACAGCAAGCGAACCCAGCGAGTTGGCCGACTGTTGGTGATACCGTCTCGCCGCAGGTTTCCACTGATGGCGCGTTGTCGCCATTCTCGCTCCCGTCGTCGTCTGGTTCGCCTAGTACTGGCACCGGCACGGGTAACGACACCGGGAGCAATACGGGCTCGAACACGGATTCCAAGCCTATCGACTGGGGCTCGTTCAGCGCGCCTCAGCTGGAAGAGACGCCCACGGTTAGCAGCATTGTCGACCCGCTACTCAATCTCTGGCCGGCGTGGGCGTCGTTTTCGTTCCCGCAGCATCAGTCGGTGTGTCCTACTCCGTCGTTCATGCTGCCTGGCGGTGTGCTGAATGGTCAGACGGTGCGTTTTACGCAAATGTGCGATTTCCTAGAAGCGAATAACGTTCGCGTTGCGATGCAAGCTGCTTTCGCTGTGGCCTGGGCCATCGTGATTGTCTTTATCGTTATGGGGGCCTGATATGGGGGCACTTCTCTCAAGCGTCGTCGCTTTCCTGGTGCGGACTGTGCTCGTCAAGTTTTTGCTGTTCACAGTGATGTATCTGATCGTGTCCTCGGTGTGCGGCTACTTGGTGTCGAAGTTGCCCGGCCCGAGCGACCTTAACTCGGCGCTGGCGTCCTGGTCGCCGGCGATGTGGTATTTCGCCGATCTGACCATGTGGACGCAGTTTTTCCCTGGTGTGATCTCCGCGTACATCCTGCGCTTCGCGATCCGCCGCATTCCTTTCTTCGGGTGATGCATGGCGATCAACAGCTATAGCGGCTTGATGGGCTCGGGTAAGACGTATGAGGTCGTCTCTTCGGTGGTCATTCCTGCCATCGCTGCAGGCCGCCGCGTCGTGTCCAACATCGCCGGCCTGAATAATGACTTCGTGCGCGAGTATGTCGCGCGCAAGTACCAGCTCGACGACGACAACCTGGGGGCCGTCGTCAACGTCAACGATGATCAGGTGCGCGCGGCCGACTTCTTCCCGGACCATGCCGCCGCCGAGGGGGGAGAGTGCAAATCGATCGTCATGCCGGGCGATCTAGTTGCGATCGACGAGGCGTACAAGATATGGGGCAACGACGTGAAGATCCTGAATGAGCACAAGGTGTTCTTCCGCGAGCATCGCCACTACACGCATCCGGACACCGGTGTGTCCTGCGACCTGGTGCTGATGACGCAGGACATCGGCGATTTGCATCGCTCCATCAAGGCCGTGATCGGCAACAGCTTCAAGACTCACAAGGCCAAGGGTATCGGTCTGAACAACGTCTACACGATCACGATGTGGGAGGGCTGGAAGCAGCATGCCAAGCACATCGTGAAGGACTGGACGAAGACTTACGATCCCGAGGTGTTCCCGCTCTACAAGAGCTACGCCGGCAACAAACAGGGCAAGGAACTGAACGCCGACAGCCGCATGAATATCTTTGCCGACCGGCGCTCGATGTTCAAGATCGTTTTCTTCATCCTTGCGGTCGTGCTGATCTGCTGGCGGCTTTTCCACTGGTGGTGGGCAAAGACCCATCCCGACGCACCGGCCGAGCGTCAGGCCGCTGCTGCAGCTCCTGCTTCAGCTGGTCAAGCTGCCGGCTCCGGCAAGGCTCAAGCGGCCCCATCTTCTAACCTTTCGACCGAGCTGCGCATCGTCGGCAACTTGGTCAGCGATGGCGTCCAATTCGTGATCCTAAGCACACCTGGTGGCGTGCGCGTCGAGTCGGCCAAGTCGTTCAGCGGCTCCGGGTTCACGCAATCGGGCACCGTGGATGGTCACCTAGTCACCCGCTTCACCGGCGCGTCGGTCAGCGCTTCTGCTCCTTCTATCGAGGCAAAAAAGTGAGAAAGTTTGCGTTGTTGTTCGTATTCCTGTTCGTCTTGGTGGGGCGCGTGTCTGCAGCTCCGGCCGTGCTGCCTGGCGCGTCGTTCGACTTCGATTCAATCCCTCTGGCCGATCTGGTGCGGGTCGTGTACGTTCAGGCCTTCGCGTCCGTGCCGTACACCGTCGATCCGGCCGTGCTGCAGGACCATCGGCCGGTGTCGTTCCGTTACCATACCGGCGATGGCGATTTCCGGACGGTGTTCGCTGCCTTCCTGCATGGGCTCGGTTATGAGCTGATGACGCGTGGCCGCCTCGATGTCGTTCGACCTGCGCCGCCTGAGCGTCGGTTGTCCACGGTCGAGGATGCAGGACAAGAGGTGTTCGTGTACCGGCCGCGCTTCCGTGACGGCTCGCAACTGGTGGAGATGGTGGCCCCGCTGTTCAGCGGCCATTTCACCAGTCAGCGCAGCATGAATATTACCGCCCCCGCTGCACCGGCCGCGTCCGCCGCCTCACTTGGTGCCGCCGCTTCGGGTTCGCAGGCTGTGGTCGCTCCTTCCGGTTCGCTGCTTGATCTGGCGAACAGGAACGCCGGCGAAATCATCTTCGCCGGCCCGGTTCACGAGGTAGCCGCGCTGCGCAAGCTGTTCACACAGCTCGATGTTGATCCGGGCCAGGTTATGGTTACCGGCGCGCTCTATGAGGTCAACATCGGCACGCAGCATGCTTCCGCCCTGCAGCTCGCCGCTTCGATCTTGGGCGATCGTTTCCGCTTTTCGCTTGGTGCGGCCCAGGAGTCGGGCAACTACGTCAGCGTGCGGGCCTCGACCGTCACCGCCATCATCCAGGCGCTAGACAGCGATTCACGCTTCAAGGTGTTGTCCTCGCCCTCGCTTCGTGTCGCGTCGGGGCAGACGGCATCCCTGACGGTCGGTGATGACGTTCCAGTGCTCGGGGCGATTACGTATCCCGGCAATGGTGCTGCTCCGGTTCAGTCGGTCGATTACCGCTCGTCTGGTGTGCTGTTTTCTATCTCGCCTGTGGTTCGTGATTCTTCGATCGCGGTCAAGGTGGACCAGCAGGTGTCGTCATTTGTCGCTACCACAACCGGCGTTAACAATTCTCCTACGCTGACCAAGCGGCAGCTTACGACCAGCGTTTCCCTAGCGGATGGTGACGTCGTAGTGATCGGTGGTTTGCGCCAGAGCAAAGATACCGCTGCGGCGTCGCGTGTGCCATTCCTGCCGTTCTTTGGTAGCAAGGCCAGCGACAAGTCTGAGTCGGAGATTTTGCTTTTTTTGCAGCTCAAGAAAATATGAACCAGCTGATAATATGCGACTTCCAATTTGAGTAAGAAGCAAAACGGCTACAATCAATTTAGCAAAACATGTTCATTGGCATTTCTTCACTTTCCCGAGTTTTGAGTCGACGTACGCTGAAACGCTCACACCGGCACTGGCACTGCAGGTTGGTGTTTTCGCGAGCTCGTCTTCGGTTTGTTGTGAATCTATGATTGTTTTCCTTGATACCGAATACACGGACCCAATTAATACTGACCTTATCAGTATTGGGATGGTGTCTGAGGACGGCCAACGCGTCGTTTACTTGGAGCGTTCGGACTACCAGATCGCTTGGTGTAACAAATTTGTGCGTGAGGCCGTGCTGCCTCAACTCGGCCGCTGTGGTCCGGCTGTTACGCGTGCCGAGCTTGCGGTCCGTCTGACAGCTTGGTTTGCAACACTTCCACGAAAAGTCGTTATCGCTTGTGACAGCCGAACAGACTGGATACTGCTTCTAGATGCGATGAACAACGCCCCTCCTCACAATCTGGTCGGTCAACCCTTTGATTTACGTAGCCTTATCGACTCGTCAATTTTTCACCGTGCCGTTGTGCGTTACCATGAGCAACACGGTCCATGGCATCATGCTCGTCATGATGCCCATGCTCATCGGGCTGGATGGATGGCGTGGATGGATGCGCGTAAGGGTAAGTCTCGTGCGATGCAAGGCAAATTTCACTGTGCTTCGGACTTTGATGAGTCTTAGCCAATCGATCTGTTAGCCAGGCTGGAAGGCCGCTGAGAAGATCGGTCAAGATATGAAGCAAGAGTGTTTCAGCGTGCTTTATGGAGCGGAGAGGGTGTCAAGGGCTTGGCGCGGCCCGCAGCCCAGCGGGCGAGGACACGGGCCCTTGACACACTTGAAGCGACCCACGCTTTGCAAAGGGGCAAGGACGGGTTCTTGTCCTTGCCTCCGCCGCCTCGCAAGCGAGAGGCCCCCGGCAGGGACCCCCGGTAGGGCCGTCGGAGACTTGCAAACATCACTGATTGCTTCAGCGATCTGGCCTCTTAGCTCTCCCTTGCAATGTAAAAAAAAGACGTATTCAAGTAAAAAATTGACTTTGAAAAAGTAGTTTAGTACAATTCGAAGTACGTTAACTACTTCGGAGGGTCTCATGAAAGTGTTGGGTTTCTGGAACAACAAGGGCGGTACAGGGAAGACGAGCTTAGCTTTTCAAGGAATTTGTACGTTTGCAGCGCAACATTCGGATGCGCGTATTCTTGTTGTGGACGTTTGTCCTCAAGCGAACTTAAGTGAGTTGATGCTTGGCGGTCAGGAGAATCAAGGGGGAGTCAATTTACTGACGTTACATGGTGAGGCCGGCCGGCGCTCTATCGGTGGCTATTTTCAAACCCGTTTGCCCAAGCCTTTTGATACCTCTGGTCTTAGTCCAAACGGTTTCATCTCGATTCCTCATCACTACAACGCGGCCGTTCCCTCGAACATTAGGCTTTTAGCTGGCGATCCACTGTTGGAACTCCAGGCAAACGCTGTTTCAACCTTGGCGAACACCCAAATCCCTGGAACCGATAGTTGGGCAAAAGTTGTTTGCTGGTTAAGAGACTTTTTAGAGGCGTGCTCTGATCACTTTGACTACTGCTTTGTCGATATGAATCCGAGCTTTTCTATGTACACACAAATTGCTTTGGCAGCATGTGATCGGCTGGTGTTGCCAGTAACTGCGGACGATTCTTCTCGTCGAGGAATTCAGAACGCAATGAGTTTGATCTATGGTCTGAAGCTTCCATCCGATGTGTATGCGCAGCACAATTTCCACTCTCGTATGACTGCAGCAGGCCTTCCGTCTCCTAAGGTTCATATGGTTGCCAAGAATCGGCTAACGCAATATATCAATACCGCAAAAAGTTATGCTGCAGTTTTGTCAGGGATTGCATTTGATTTGGATGCGATGGTTAAAGATAACCCTGATTACTTCACATTTTCTGCTGTGTCAGAAGGCACGTATGAAATAAAGGATTTTCAGACTGCTGGGGTAGTTGCGTTTGCACGAGGGACTCCATTTGTTTCCATGCACTCCGGATCGCTAAGTGTTGCGGGGCAACGTGTTAAAGTTGATAGGGAGCAACTTGATCAAAACCGCGATATCGTGGTTGAGTTTGCTTCTAGGTTCTGGTAAGGCCACGTTGGCGTGTAGCTGAAGGAAATGGCTATGAATTAGTACTTCCTGCAGCCTTTCTTTAAGATGCAGCAAACGAAGGTTTCGGACACTGCGTTCGGTGTCAACAAATCGTCAACAGCAATGCTGTGTGACGGGTATCCAATGCGGCAGGCTAGGGCGCATGTTGTTGATTTAACGGCCAATGCCAACCTAATGACGGCCTACGGCAGTGACTCATAATCCGTTGGTGCCCGGTTCGACTCCGGGGAGGCCTACCAATAAATCAAGAGCTTATGCTGTATCTGGCCCTTGACCCCCTACTTTAGCGGACCGCCATGTAGGCATTTTCGTTCGCTCGGCGGGCGATCCCGCTTACTTATTGTGACAACAATGTTCGCCAATCGGGACCGGCGCGCTCACGAAGATTCGTCTTTGGTGAGCGCGCGTTTTGCCTGCCACACCGGGTTATTGCCGGCGATCCTCGACTAACAATTCCTACGACGTTCGGAAGTTCTGCAAGGTCGACTTTAGCTTGGCCCCGCAACTGGTCACGTCGTCCTCGAACGCAATCGAGATTCCATTGATGCGGTGGCGACTGGAGCCGCTGGCGATCGTACAGCCGCTGTGTCCCGGTATCGGGCAGCTACAGGCGTCGCCGACGCAGGCGACCGGAATACCGCCTACCTTGAAGTTGGTGGCGCGCGTACTGATCACTTTGCCCCCGTGCGATGTGGGATCGCCCAGCCGAATCACCTTGCGCATGATCGTTTGTCCTATTGTTGAGCGTTAACGTGTGACGCACTCGGTTCGGGTGCCGACGACGCCTTACTGGGCTGAAGGACCGCGCCCACCGTTGGCGGCTTGTAGTTCTCGGGATCGATGGCTGGCTTGACGTTGTGCTTGAACACGTTCATTCCGTGCTGCTTCTTGCGGCTTGCCTCGCTCGGCGGGCTGATGAAGACGATGCTCGCGCCAGTTGGATCGCGCAGGTTGATGGCGGCCGAAGTGCCGCCTTCAATGTAACTGCCCATGACGCCGAGCGCCATCTGCATGAAGAGGGTTGCAGCGCCCGTGTTGCCGAGTCGATGGTCGGTGTTGATGAACTGCGCGGTCTTGCTGGTGTCGATCTCGAGGCCGCCCTGCGTCGCAAAGGTGTGCAGTACGCCTTCCAACGCGCGCTGTTGTTCGACATGGTTGCCGAAGGCGCCGACGATGCGGACCGGGCCTGTAGCGCGCTCGGTATCCGGCAGGGTTTGCAGGGCCCGCTGCCAGCCTGCTTCCAACATCTTCTGGCGTGCGTCTCGGCGGTTGACCGGTCGGCCGTGTTCGTCCTCGAATTTGACGAAAACCGGGCGGTGGATGTACCCCAGCGAGGGGAGGTCATCGAAGGCTCTCATCTGGTTGCGGTTCCACGGCAGCGGGAACCAGGGCGTCGGTTTCCAATCCTTCGGCGGGTCGTTCAGCCAGCGGCGGAAAGCTGCGAGGGAAATGCCGGCTTCCTTATCGTCGTACACGGGATGCTTGGCGAAGGCGGCA
This sequence comes from Massilia pinisoli, assembly GCF_024753285.1. Classification (GTDB taxonomy): domain Bacteria; phylum Pseudomonadota; class Gammaproteobacteria; order Burkholderiales; family Burkholderiaceae_D; genus Telluria; species Telluria pinisoli. Next base: position 147,770 of record NZ_JANUGW010000006.1, read on the forward strand.
GCCGCCGTCAGCCATTCTGCCACCGAGGGCTGGCGGCCTCCGTGGAATTTCTCTTGATTGGCCAGCTTCTCGGGAGTCGGTACAGATTCCATGACGTCGTAATACATCATTCGCAGGTTTTCCTGCAGGTAGTCGTTGTCCGGGTCGTCCCAGACATAGGGCCGGAGCGGCTCGACTCGTTCGCGCCGTGCCAGTACGAACACCGTCGTGGAGTCGGGCATGTCAGGAATGTAGTAGCCGTCCCTGATGAGCTGCGGCGCTTCGGGAGGAAGGCCAAGGTCGCGTGTGGCGGAGCTGTCGTCCGCCAGCAGGACAATATACGGCAGGTCTGGATACGCGTCGAAGAAAGCGAATACCTGTTCCAGCAACTGGTCGGGACGCTCGCTCAGCTGCCAAGGGCCAGTGACGAATAGGTGCCAGGCCATCCCGGTGCCTTCCGCGCTGGCGGCCAGTCCCGCCATCGGGCGGATTGCGCTCGGTCGTTTGGCGGGGTCGGCGATCGGGCTCCCGGCATAAAAGGTAGGAACGCCCCAGAACATCGGTGATAGCTTGGCACCGTTTTCCAGTGCGTCGCAGGCCCGGCTGCCGCTAACGCCTAACTTGTCGAAATCGCTCCACGCATACTTTTTTGGGTCCTGCTCGCGGAGACTGGTGAAGGGCGTTCCCCCCTGGAGCGCATCCCATAGCTTGCCCTGCCTGTATTTTTCGTAGGTGACCCCCATGCCGATGACTTCGAGGGCGTATTCGCGGTGCGATTTTTCGGAATGTGCGGCGGCTTCCTGCTGCTTGAGCTGCAGGTTCTTTTCCTGCCACTCGCGAGCGCGCATGCTGGCGGTCCACGAGGAATACATCCATTTGCCACCGAACAGCAGGATGACCGCCACCAGCGGTACGCCAAACCAACGCAGCCTGTCCATCGTCGTCTCCACAGTTACGTTTGCCAGTTCCGGATGCAGCACCCGGAAATCGAAAATCAACCACAGCAGGAATAAAACAGGAAAGGCGATCAAGGCGCCGACAATGTGAATCCACGCCTTGGGCCGCTTGGTAGTTTCCATGTCAGTTACCGCCGGGATGCTCATGACTTTTCCTTCACAGCGCTCGCTGGAGCAATACGCTTGCCCGACGTCGTCTCAGACACCACCATGCCTGATAACTTGCCCGTCAACAGTGGCAGGCATCTCGGAAGTACACCCGAGCTGTAGTAGTCGGCATTACCCTCAATGAGTTCACGCCGCCACTGCGGTTCGCACTGGAGGTAGGTTCCGAACTTAGTTACGAACTTATCCCACACTAGTATTCCGGTCCGGGGGTTATCGATCGGGGTTAATTTTTTCAGCCGCCAATCCGCCACCGCGCACAAATACGCATAGAACTTCGGATCGCTGGACGCTTTGCCGCTGCCAATGGCAACGTCGTAGGCAGTGACCTGACTGTGATTCTTGCGGCTGTCGAAGATCGCACTGTGAAAGGACTTGGCGCCCAGTTCGTGCTGCCACCGCCTTCGCGCCGCGTTGGGGCTTTCCTGAATCACCGCCATCACTTTGCCGTCTGGATGGCGCGTTGCGCGAACGACTTTGAACCTGTCGTTCGGGTTTTCGCTTTTCGGGTTCTTTTCCTGGTTGTAGGCGTCCGTCATCCGTTCCAGTTCTGACGGGGGCAGATCCTGCGGCGTACCGGGACGCTGAACGTGCCCTGTCGGGTCGGGCCGTTCTTCAAGATGGCTTTGTAATCCGCCACTGGAAGTGACCGCGATGGCCGCCGTGATCGGATCGACTTCCTCGCAGGGCCCGCGGTCATCCGGCTTTAATTTCGCGTGCGCCGAACTCGCCGGGATCTTGTCGGCATCGATCTGGCTGCCCCGCATGTCCGCCTGACAGGGCTTCGCGAGAGGCTCGCCGTTGATAGTACGGATGCCGTTACGCTGTTGCTCGGGTTTGTCATCCGGACGGATCGGCCATCTGGCGATCGGCAACGTCGCCCGCAGGTTGCGCCCGCTCGACTCGACGTGTGCATGGTCGTCCTCGCCCTTGACGCGTAAAGGGAAATCGTGCGGTGGCTGGCCGACCAGCACGAATCCAACTTTCCGGGTGCGCGGATCCAGACGCTGCTTCGCGGTGAACACGCGCTGGCGGAAGTTCTGCCCCAGTTCCACGAGAGGCTGCCTGGTTATCTTTTCGGTCCGCCACTTCGGGCTGCCGCCAAAATAACCCTTGCTGGCAGCATAGCCGCTGACGTCGGGTGCTTCCGTCATCCGCCTGCCATCGATATAGTCCGGAACGCCTTGCCATCCAATGCCCTGCATGTTGTCGAGGGCGACCGTCATGTCTTCCGGGCTGAAATACAGGTAGACTTTGCCCCGGTTGTCGCGATCGCCGCCAGGTTTCCACCGGCCCTCAACCATGCCTCCACATGTGGCCTCATCGATCTTTTCAAAAACCGGTACGGCGGTCTTGGTCTTCGCCAGGCCTTGCACGATATTGACCAGCGTCTGTAGCCTTCCGTGCAGGGTCTGTACGCCATTGATGCCGTCGTAATGGCCCGCCATCGCGGGATCGGTACCACCGGAAAAGAAGTTCGCGATGCAGGCCGCCGCGCCCGGATCGTCCACGAGACTATATGGCGGATGTGTCAGGATCAGCGTGTCGGCAGGGCGCTCCTTGCGCTCCAACAGGAAAGCCTGCGCGAGCAAACTGATCAAGCAGCCCTGGCTGTGGGCGACGATTGTGACGGTGTCGTGTTCCTCGTAGTCGCGGATCATCGCGATCAAGGCCGCGAGCCGCTGCGCGGCCAATATCATGTACATGCGGCCGGCACCATCTCTGAGCGGACGCAACGGGTCATGCATGAGATCCATCGGGGCACCGACGCCTCGGTTCCACATGTCGGGCAAGCTGCTGGTGGCGTTGCCGAATGGTCCGCCTCCCTTCGACAGATCCTTGTCGAGCCGGTTGCCATACCGGTCGGTAAATTGGCCGTTGACAGTCTTTGTCTTTTTGCCGACTTCCCTGAATCCCCAATAAAACGGAATGACCGGACTGAGAGTCTGGCTCGTTGTGCTGCGCTTGAAGTACGTTGCGTCCGGATCGTCGACCACCTCGTCTTTATTAGTCGGCATCGTGTAGCCGGCGGGCTGGAAATGGCGGAACAGTCGCTGCTCCAACCCTTCGCACAGACCCGCTTCCACCTCGCCAAATCCGGTGCCCACATCGTTCACGCCGTGGATGATGATGATGTTGCCAGGCTGGTCACGCGGGTGTTCGATGACCTTGTCGGAAACCCGCTTGTGTTTCAGTACCGTAGGGGTTTGGCTTGCCACATATTCCGGTTTCGGGTATTTGCCGCCCATGTCTCCTCCAAGTGAACTTATTGGTCGGCACCGCGCATCAGGCTTATTTCGGCCATGTGCATGGCATCGCGCTCGATCAGATCGGATTTGCCATCGGCGCCGCTGCGCGCCTGCATGGCTGTGCCATCGCTGAGCGCAATCTTCAATTTGGCGTCCTTGACGACTGCGCCGGGCGGCCGCTCGCCGTTCTCGAGTGGGATGCCCGGCGCGTAGCGCACCATGAGCTTCTGGTCCGCGCGGCCTTGGCCAAAGGTCGGGAACTGGGCCGTCAGGAATTCGGGCTCGTCGTAGAGGAAATCCGGGGCGTGAAACTTGAGGGACTGTTTGCTGCCCAGGACGGGCGGTCCATCGCCCAGCTTGAGGAAGGAACCGTCCTCGGCGACAAGCAGAATTACCTTGGCCGAGATCGTTGCCGTGCCCTCGGTGGCAGTCAGCGTCAGGTTCTTTGCCGAGTTGATGTCGGTGTCGTCATGCTGGCTTTGGAGTAGCAGCTTGCCGGTGTGGGCGATGCCGGTGAAGCCGCCGTTCTGGGCGAACAGCGAAATCCCTTTGCCGGCATTCAGGTTGAAGCGCTGGCCTGCGGTCAACTGGAGGTGTTGTTGCGCTACGGTGTCGATGTTTCGGGCCGAATAGCTGACGATCGCCTTGCTGCTTGCGAAGCCGATGCCGGCAGGGGAGGTGATGCCGATGACTGGCTCGCCGCGTTCGGTCGCGTCCGGGACAGTGTTACTGCCGTCTTCCCACGTTTTGAAACGGGCCAGCAGGTCGTTCTGTTCCTTCGTGTCGATCGGTAGCCCGTTGTGCTCGGCCGCGTAGTCGCCGAGCGCTGCGCACAGTTCGCCGCACTCGCGCAGCAGTTCGAGATAATCGTCACGCGCGAGTTGCCTGCCTTTCAAACCCGCGCCACCGAGCAGCTTCCACGTGCTCAGCAAGATTCCTCTGGCGGCCCGCAGGGCGATCGCTTCGTCACTACGCAACTCCGCTCCCTCGCCCCGGGGAGCGGCGCGTCCGCCCTGACGCAACTCGGTCAAGTAGCCAAGGTTCAGCTCGGCGCCGGCATGATCGCTCGCCAACTGCGCGCTGATCTGGCCCGGTGTGTCGTCCAGCCTCAGCTGGTTGCCGCGCTGGCCCCGCACTTCGCGCGACCGGATGCCCGACTGGTATTTTGTATTCGGCACGCCGGCTTCATGGCGGAACGCGGGCGGCGGTGCCGCTCCGTTGAATACCTGGGCAATGATGGCCGGCTTATCCGGGGCGCCGCCTGCGAATGCGACCAGCACTTCACTACCGACTGGTGGCAACAGGCGCGCGCCACATTGATTGCGTGCACCGAGTGCGCTGCCGGCCAAACTGGATGCGACGCGAACCCAGGCGGAATCAGTGTCCGAATCGGAACTCCCGGCGCCGCCTGTGTGAGCATGGTCCTCTGGACGCGTAGCAGGGAAGCGAATCTTGACGCGCCCAAGCTCGTCGCACCAGACTTCTTCGTTGACCGGACCGACGACGATTGCGGTTTGCAGTTCCGGACGCGGCAGGACGGGAGATGGCGGCACGATACGGATACCGCGCCGGACGCAGGTAAAACGCGTCTTGTACCGGATTGGCTCGTCGGGATTGTCACTGTTGGCGAACATGGCGTAGTCGCCGACATTCCAGCCGTTGCGATTGAATAGACGCTCGACCCTGGCGCTAATCTCGATCGGAAGATTGTTTTGCGCTGCGATTCGCTGGCTGGTGATGACGAAATCGCGCTCGTTCTCGGGATGGCTGTCGATTTCCGGGTGCCCTTTGAAGCTGAACCATTCACCCACCGCCAGGTCCCGTACGCCGCCTTCGCCGTTAAAGCTCTTGGCCGCATACTCGTAATGGGCAATCTGCACCTCGCCCAGGTCGGCCAGGTCAGCGGACGTGTCTCCGATGTGTGGAGCGGCGACGTGGTAATCGTCCAGCGTGGCCGCCAATACGTTGCCGCGCTTGCCTTGATCGGCACGCGAGCTTGCCGATGTCGTCATGAACTCGCCGATGCGCGGCTGCTTGTAATTCCAGGTATGAATCGACATGCTGCTGGGCTGAACGATGCGCACGGCGCTCCATCCAGTGATGGCATCGCGCTGCTCGGTCGCGGCGTCGCGATGGAAACGGACGGTGCCCGCCGCATTCCGTGCCAGTTGCGTCGAATCGTCGAACAGGATGAACGTGTGGCCGATCGTGTCCCGCTGCGATCGATATCCGCCGAGCTCGGGCAATCCGCTGCGGAAAAACCAGGCGACACCACGGCGCTGTAGCAGACGTCGAATGAAGGCGGCATCCGATTCGTTGTGTTGCATGATGAGTTCGCGCGCTGGGCACCTGTTGTCGAGGCCCACGGCCACTTCCAGGTCAAATGTTTCGCGCAGCACGCCATTGCGTTGACGCCATTCGGCCACCAAGATCCTGACGATATCCAGTTCGCTTTTGTTGCGAAACACACGGGTGTTCTTTCGGGCCTCCATGATCGACAAGGCATCGCGCAACACCAACTCGTACGTCGCCAGCGCACCATCGCTTTGACCAGACGCTGCCTCCGTCACGATGCCGCAGATGCGTCGGAGCTGCCCTGTGTCGGTGACGATGTGCAGTTCGGCGGGTAGGCCAATGAAATCTTTCAGGGCTAGCTCAGCATCGCCAACCACGCAGAGAATGCGATGTTCGAAGCCGCCACAAATGGCTTCGTTGCCGATCAAGCGTTGGGGTAGCAGAATGTCGTCGCGCATCCCGTTGGCACACGCCAACTTGAGTCCAAGCGGACGATCGTGTGTTCCGAGCGTGTACCGGGCCAATTCAAGCGCCCGTGTCGAGGTGTCTGCCATGATCAGTTCCCTTTGCTGTTGGGCTGGGACCGGCTGCGGCGCGGCACACGGCTATCAAGAAGGGAACTTACTCAGTGGCGCTCGAAGCCATGTTAGTCATGCATTTCCCGCCTGGATAGCGACGGCCGGTACCGCTAGTGGTTGCGCTCCATGTCAAAGCGGGAATGTTAGCGTGCAGTCAACAGCGCATCATGCGTTGGCGCAACTAGCTGCTCATTGGCATGTACGCCAAAAGTTGATTTGTCGGTGGGCTACGGCGTAGAAAGGAAATGAGACAGGTGATGCTGGCTTAAGGACACGAAGCGTTGAAATCGCTTACGCATATAACGCCGCAACGACCCTCACGCGCGCAGCCAGCGCCTTCCTGAGCCTCGCGGGCCCCGTCACCTCCACGTCCGGCGCCAGCCGCAACAACTGCCCGGCGCCATGCTCGACGGACTCGACAGGAACCCGCACCGCCACCCGCCCATCCCTGCGCCGAGAAGGCCGCGCCTCCGCAACGGCCCGCGCCGCCGCGGCATTCAGATAACGCAGATCCTTGAGCCCAGCCGGCGTTGCCAGCACATCCGCATAATCCGTATAAAGCTCCGACTCGAACCGCGCGACCGATTCCCCCCAATACCGCGCCAGATCGAACCGCGCCGGCCGCCGCGCGCGCGCCTCCAGCGAGCCGGCACGTTTGATGTTCGAGATCCGATACGTGCGCGGCTTCCCATCCGCTGCCGCAACGAGATACCAAGCGCCCGCTTTCAGCACCAAGCCAAGTGGATGCACAACCCGCTCGACCTCATCGCGCCAACTTTCATACGACATGCTCAACTGCCGCTCCGACCAGACAGCGTCGGCGACGGTTGCCAGATGAGGCACCGCATCCGCCTCGCGATACCAGTCGACGGGGTCGAGATGAAAGCGCGACTGCATCTTCTGCGCTTCCGTGCGCGACGATTCCGGCAGCGACGTCAGCAGTTTCAATTGCGCGCCCTGCAGCGGCTTGTCGAGGCCGAGATCGGCGGCGGGGCCGGCCAGACCGCTGAGGAAGACCACTTGCGCTTCGGCGGGTGTCAGGCCCGTCAGGCGCGTGTTCCAGCCGTCGAGCAGGCGGAAGCCGCCCGTGCGGCCGCGTTCCGCGTAGATCGGCACGCCCGCGGCCGTGAGCTGGTCGATGTCGCGGTGCAGGGTGCGGACCGATATCTCCAGCGCATCGGCCAGCTCGGTGGCGCTCATCGGGCCGCGCGTCTCGAGCATCATCTGGATGGAAAGCAGTCGGCTGGCACGCATGGTCGGGTGGAATATATGACATCAGATGGCAGATATTCTATTCGATACTGGATGACACCGAACACAACGAGGAGAGTGCCATGGCTTACGACAATCCGCCGCCGAACGACCCGCAGGTCGTCGAACTGCGCCAGTACACGCTGCACCCGCGGCAGCGCGATGTGCTGGTCGAGTTGTTCGACCGCGAATTCATCGAATCGCAGGAACGGGAAGGCATGCGCGTAATGGGACAGTTCCGCGATCTGGACGACCCGGATCGCTTCGTCTGGCTGCGCGGCTTTGCCGACATGGCCTCGCGCGCGCGCGGCCTGCAGGGATTTTATGGCGGTCCGACCTGGGCGGCCCACCGCGACGTCGCGAACGCGACCATGATCGACTCCGACGATGTCCTGCTGCTGCGGCCAGCGTGGCCCGGTGCCGGTCTCGCGGTTGACCCCGAAAGGAGGGCGGCGGCCAAAGGCCTCGTCGTCATCACCGTTTTCTGCCTGCGCGAGGAAGCGGCCCCGGCACTTCTCGACTTCTGCCACGAGCATATGGCGCCGACACTCCGGCGCGCACAAGCGCTGGCACAAGGCTGGTACGTCACGGAACCCAGTCCGAACAATTTCCCCAGGCTACCCGTGCGAGAAGGCGAACACGTGCTCGTCGGGGCGACGGTGTTCAAGAACCAGGCACATCACGACGCGTTCCTGGCCGGCGGCACGTGGCAGCGCGACGACGTGGCGCCGGCGTTATCGCAATGGCTGACGAACAAGCCGCATGCGCTGCGCCTTGCCCCGACCGCCCGCTCGGCCATCCACGCCTGAGGAGCACATCATGAACGAATACATGCATGACCACCATGACGGCAGGTCCGATTTCGATTTCCTCGTCGGCCACTGGATCGTCCACCACCGGCGCCTGAAGGAACGGCTTGCCGGCTGCACCGAGTGGGATGTGTTTGACGGAACATGTACCATGCGACCGATCCTGGACGGCCAGGCGAACGTCGACGACAACGTGGTGGCGCTGCCGTCCGGGACGTATCGCGCGTCCTCGATCCGCGCCTACGATCCGGCCACGCGGCGCTGGTCCATCTGGTGGCTCGACAGCCGCCATCCGCACGACCTCGGCACCCCCGTCGTCGGCGCCTTCGCGGACGGTACCGGCACCTTTTTCGCCGACGATACGTTGAACGGCATGCCGATCCGCGTGCGCTTCCTATGGGCCGACATCACGGCCGTGAGCGCCCGGTGGCAGCAGGCGTTTTCCGCGGACGGCGGTGCGACGTGGGAAACGAACTGGATCATGGAGTTCTCACTCAGCGATGATCCGTCACGCCGATCTGCTGACACATGTCCAGCACAGGACACGTCGAGCACCGCGGCCGGTTCCCCGTACAGACGTGCTTCCCGAACGGCACGAGCAGGCGATTGATGTCGATCCAGTAGCGTTGCCGCAGCGTCGTTTCCAGCGCGGCAAGCGTTTTCTCGGGCGTCGATGCCTTGACGTACCCCCAGCGTCCCGTCACCCGGTGCACGTGGATGTCGACGCTGATCACGGGCGTCCCGCACCCCACACCCAGCACCGGGTTCGCGCACTCGGGACCGACGTCCGCGAATGATAGCAGCACGTCCCGGTCGCAGGGCAGCGCGTCGCCGAAGCGCCGTCCCACCTCGCGCGCGAACAGCTTGCGCGACACGGGGAGATGATGCAGGTCGGCTTTGTTCGAATGTCGATACATGCCCTTCGTCGGACAGCTGGAACATGGCCGCCTTGAGCCAGGGCCGGACGGTCTCCTCGATGCGGTCGAGCGCGACGCCGATGTCGAATGGCTCATGTTGCATGATTCCCGCGTCCGCACGCAGGTGGTCGAAACGCACAGGTTACGCGCTTGTTAATGAACGTTCCGCTCCGTAGCCGGGTTGCCATACCAAAAGACAACAAAACAGGAACAAATGGTGGCTGTCGTCTTGCACTCACCGAAACGGTGAGGTATCTTGCTATTTCACAAGGAATATTGACCTAAATCATCATGTCGGCCTCGTTTGCTGAATCCTCGCTCCAGCCCGTGGCCCGTCTCCTGGGGCACGCCCGCTATGTGTTCGGCGGCCTGCTGCTGTTGACGGTCGCGTTGCTCGTCTGGCAGCACTTCGGCATGGTGGAAGTGCTCGAGCTGGGTGCCGGTAATTTCCCCGTGAAAGTCAGCGACGACAAGGCCGAAGGCGGCAATTCGGAGGGATGGGTCGAGCGCAAGGGGCAGGATCTCGTCATGCATTGCCGCATCGGCAAGAAGATCGACTGGCCTCACTGCAAGCTGAGTTTCGATTTCCTCAAGGGCGCCAAGGGCATCGACATGTCGCGCTTCGATTACATGATCGTGGATGCGAGTTATTCCGGGCCGGGTCCGCTGAAATTCGGAATCGTCGTGTCCGAGGTGGAGGAGGGGTACACCCGGCTCGACACGTGGCAAACCTACAAGGTCGAGCAAGTCGAATCGCTCGATCTGCCGTCCAACGGCAACATGGTGATTCCGATGAACTGGTTCGTCGTGGCGCAATGGTGGAAGGAGACGGCGAAACCGCCGATCGAACATTCCATCGTCAACCTCGACAACATCGTGTACCTGGATATGGTGTCCAATTTCGGCGGCGTCGAAGGCGAGCGTATCCTGACGGTGCACAGCCTGCGCCTGCACGGCAAGTTGATCAGCCGGGATACCCTGCTGCTGTGGCTGGTGGGCGCGTGGGTCGCATGCGCCGTCGGCTGGCTGGCCATACTCACGCTCTCGCTGCGGGGACAGCTCAAGGACAGCGAAGCGGCCATCGAACTGCTCAGTACCGTCAACAAGGCCCTGGAACTCGAGGCACGCGACCTGGCCGGGCAGGCGTATATCGATCCGCTCACCGGCGTGCTGAACCGGCAAGGCTTGCGCGCGGCACTGATGAGTACGTCGAGCCTGCTGGCCGATCCGATGGCCGTGATCTTCATCGATATCGACCATTTCAAGTGCATCAACGACACGCATGGGCATGACGTGGGCGACGACGTGCTTCGCAAGTTCGCCAACGTCATCGCGTCCGGCATCCGCTCGTCCGACCGGCTCGTGCGCTGGGGCGGCGAGGAATTCCTGATCGTCTGCCCGATGACCAATGTGTATCAAGGAAAGATCCTGGCGGAGAACCTGCGCCACGCGCTGCATCACCACATGTGGCCCGCAGGGTTGCACGTGACGGCCTCGTTCGGCGTCGCCCAGCATCACGAACACGACGAAGTGGGCGTCGTCATCAAGAACGCCGACGAGGAACTGTATCGCGCCAAGCGGAGCGGCCGCGACCGCGTGTGCGCGCACATCCCGGGCGAGCTGACCGTAACCGTCAGCGCCGCCTGATAACCGCGCCGCACCACACGCGGAATCAGAAATTTCCTATTGACAAAAGTTGTTGGCGAGGCAACCATGGAGGATTGTCAAACCAATAATTCTTCCAATGAACCGTCACATGCTATCGCTGTTCGCGGCCGTGGCACTGCTTGCCGCACAAGGGTGCGCGCACGCCGCCGACCGTCCTCCCGTCGAGAGTTTCTTCGCCTATCCCGACGTCAGTTTCGTGACCCTGTCGCCCAGCGGGCGCTACGTCGCGCTGTTGAATCGCTTGAGCGATGGCAAGCAGGCGCTCGTCGTCCGCGAGACTGCGGACCTGAAGAAGGTCACCACTGTTTCCACATTCGACAGCCTGCGCCTGCACGAGCTTGCATGGGTTAACGACAACCGGCTCACGTTGACGTTGAAGAACACGCAAATCGAGTTCGAAGGCAACGATGACCAAGTCGCTGTCGACCGCGACGGCAGCAACCTGACGCACCTAATCTCGGGAAACTGGATGCATGAACAGGAAACGACGGGTTCGTTCATCAAGGACCGGGTACTGACGGCCGACTACACGTTCATGGGCGTGACGCACGACGGTTCGGACGACATCATCGTCGGCAAGCTCAGTTGGAACAACATCGACCAGCAACCGCAGGCGATCCATCCGTTCCGCCTCAACACGCGCACGCGCGTGCTGACCGACATGCTCACGGGACCGCAGCCGGAGCTCGTCCGGGATTGGCTGTTCGACGCAGCCGACCAGCCGCGCGTGGCCGTTACCCGGGGCAAAGGGCGGTGCATCGTCTATTATCGGAAGGGCCAGCAAGGGCCGTGGAGCGAGATCAGCAACCGCGATTGCCTCAAGGACGAGATCTTCGATCCGGTGCTGTTCGACAACCGGAACACGCTGTACGTGCGCGCCGGCTACAAGGGACGCACGGCCCTGTTCACCTTCGACGTGGACAAAAAGACCCTCGACAAGGAACCCTTCGTCGACATCGACGGCTTCGATTTCACGGGCAGCGTCGAGCAGGATTTAGCCAACAAGAAAATCCTCGGCGTGCATTTCGTGTCCGACGCCGCGTCCACGGCCTGGATCGACCCGGTCATGCAGGCGATCCAGAAGAAGGTCGACGCCTTGTTGCCGGGCGCCGGCAACCACGTCACGTGCCCACGGGACTGCCGCGAGCCGGCCGCCGTCGTCGTCACGTCCAAGTCCGACCGCATGCCGCCTGCCTACTACCTGTACACGCCTGCGGATGGCCACATCATCGGGCTGGGCAGTACCCACCAGGCCATCGACCGCAAGCAGATGGGCAAGCGCGACTTCCTGCACTACGCGGCGCGCGACGGCCTGCAGATTCCGGTCTACGTGACGATGCCGCCCGAGAAGGCCACCGGACCGCGTCCCGCCGTCGTCCTCGTGCATGGCGGCCCGTACCTGCGCGGCGGATCGTGGGAGTGGGACGCCGAGGCGCAGTTCCTGGCGTCGCGCGGCTACGTCGTGCTGCAGCCGGAATTCCGCGGCAGCACGGGGTTCGGCATCGCGCATTTCCGGGCCGGCTGGCAGCAGTGGGGCCGGACGATGCAGGACGACCTCGCCGATGCCGCCGCCTGGGCCGTCAAGCAGGGCTGGGCCGACCCGAAGCGCATCGGCATCATGGGCGCCAGCTATGGCGGCTACGCGACGCTGATGGGCCTCGTGCGCAATCCGGACGTCTTCCGTGCCGGCGTCGAGTGGGCGGGCGTGACGGACATCAAGCTGATGTTCACGGACGTCGAAAGCGACGCCTCCCAGGACGCGCTCCGCTACGACATGAAGACGCTGATCGGCGACCCGGTCAAGGATCCGGACGCGTTCAAGGACGTGTCGCCGCTGGCGCAGGCCGCCCGTATCCGCCGGCCGCTGCTGATGGCCCACGGCGCCCACGACCGCCGCGTGCCCGTCGTGCACGCGACCAAGATGCGCGACGCCGTCAAGGCGACGAATCCCAACGTCGACTACGTCATCTATCCGGAAGAGGGGCACGGCTGGCGCCAGGAGGAGGACAGCATCGACTTCTGGAAGCGCGTCGACGCCTTCCTCGACAAGAACCTGGCGCACGCGGCGGACTGAGCGCCGCGCCGGGCGCGCTCGTTACAACGCGATCTCCGTCCCGAGCCGCTTGAGGAATTGCGCCATCCACTGCGGATGCGCGGGCCAGGCCGGGGCGGTGACGAGGTTGCCGTCCGTGACGGCCGCGTCGACCGGGATGTCGGCATAGTCGCCGCCCGCCAGCCGGACCTCGGGCGCGCATGCGGGATACGCGGACACGCGCTTGCCGCGGATGACGTCGGCCGCCGCCAGCACCTGGGCGCCGTGGCAGACGGCGGCGATGGGCTTGTCGGCATGCGCGAAGCCCCGGACGAGCGCGATGACCTGCGGGTCGAGACGCAGGTATTCCGGGGCGCGGCCGCCCGCGATGACGAGGGCGTCGTAGTCGTCGGCGTTCGCCTCGGTGAAATCGGCGTTCAGCGCGAACTGGTGGCCGGGCTTTTCCGTGTAGGTCTGGTCGCCTTCGAAATCGTGGATCGCGGTCTTGACCTTGTCGCCCTTCTTCTTGCCGGGGCAGACGGCATGCACGGTGTGGCCCACCGCCTGCAGCGTCTGGAACGGCACCATGGTCTCGTAATCTTCCGCAAAATCGCCGGTCAACAACAGGATCTTCTTCGCTGCCATCGTGTTCTCCTTCGAGGTTCCCTGGGTGTCGGAATGACTCGACAAAGATACCATCGTCGCAGCGGGCTCGTAAGGCTTGATTTTGGGCACGCTTCGTTGCCCGGGACGGACCGGTCAGGCAGCCGGCACCCGCTCCTCGAGCACGCGCGCGCGCAGTGCCGCCAGCGGCAGCGGGCGCGCCAGCAGGTAGCCCTGCACGTAGTCGCAGCCGGCCTGGCGCAGCCAGTCGAACTGCTCGGGCTCCTCGACGCCTTCGGCGACCACGGTCAGGTTGAAGCCGTGGGCGAGGGCGATCACGGCGCCGGCGATCGTCGTGCCGGACGTGGGCAGCAGCCGGACGAAGCTGCGGTCGATCTTGAGGTGGTTGATCGGAAAGGTCTGCAGGTAGGCCAGCGACGAGTAGCCGGTGCCGAAGTCGTCGATCGACAGGCGCACGCCCAGCGCGCGCACGTTGTGCATGAAGTCGACGGCGCCGTCCAGGTCTTCCATCAGCATGCTCTCGGTGAGCTCCAGTTCCAGCCGGTCGGCCGGCATGCCGGTCGCGCGCAGCGCGCGCTCGACGACGCCGATGAAGTCCTTGTCGCGCAACTGGCGCGCGGAGACGTTCACCGCCATGCTGAGCCAGGTGCCGGTCTGGCGGTGCAGGGCGACGGCGTCCATGCAGGCGCGCTCCAGCACCCATTTGCCGATCTCGACGATCAGGCCCGTTTCCTCGGCGACGGGGATGAATTCGGCCGGCGAGATATAGCCCTGCTCCGGATGCGGCCAGCGCAGCAGCGCCTCCACGCCGACCATCTTGCGCGAGCCGCATGCGAATTGCGGCTGGTAGCACAGTTCCAGCAGGCCCGCCTCGAGGTGGCGGCGCAGGTCGCGTTCCAGGCGCGCACGGCGCTGCGTGGCGAGGATCATCTCGCGCTCGAACACGGCCACCGTGTCGCGGCCGTTGGCCTTGGCGCGGTACAGCGCGGCGTCGGCATTGCTGAGCAGCTCGCTCATCGTACGCGCATCGTTCGGGAATACGCAGGCGCCGATGCTGGCCGTGGGCCGCACTTCCATGCCCTCGACCTGCAGCGGCTCGCGCAGCGCGGCGACGATGCGACGGCCCACGCGTTCCAGTTCGTCCGGATCGTCCAGCGGCGCGACGATCACGGCGAATTCGTCGCCGCCGATGCGGCCGATGCGGTCGCTGGGGCGCGCCGTCGCACGCAGCCGGCTCGCGACCTGGCGCAGCAGGTGGTCGCCGGCCGCGTGGCCGGCCGTGTCGTTGACGACCTTGAAGTTGTCGAGGTCGATCAGCAGCAGGCCGACACGGCCGCCCGCCTCGGTCAGCAGCGCGATCTCCAGTTCCAGCGACTCGTACGTGCAGCGGCGGTTCGGCAGGTCGGTCACGGTGTCGGTATAGGCCAGGTGCTTCAGCTGCGATTCGGCCTGGCGCATACGTGCCTTGGAGCGGCGCGTGAGCAGCGACGTCGTCACCAGCGCGCCCAGCGACGCCAGCGCGAGCAGGGCGCCGTAGCGCAGCAGGCCGTTGCGGATGCCGACCGTGTCCGCCGTCAGCACGACCCGGCCCAGCGTCATGCCGCGGTAGCGGACCGGGCGCGCCACCGACAGCGGCGCGAACAGCGTCCAGTCGCGCAGCAGCGGCGGCGTCCCGTCGACGGCGCCGTTGCGGTACGCGGCGAATTCCACGTCCTGGCGGTCATATACCGTGGCGGCCGCGAGGAACGACGAGTGGCGGAACGAGCGCAGCATCTCGTGCGCGGCGTCCTGGTCGCGGAACATCAACGTGGCCGATACGTTGTCGGCGATGATCGCGGCCTGCACCGTGAGGTCGTCCGTGAGGCTGCGGCGCAGCGCGACGAACTGGTAGGCGAGCAGGATGCAGCAGGCGACGCCCAGCGCGGCCGCCGCGGCCAGCAGCTGGCCGAGGCCGGCCATGCGGCTCAGCTCCCCGGGGCGGCGTGCGGTCGTCGGGTTCATAGCACGTTCCTCGCGAGGCGCAGCAGGTGCGAGGAAAAGCGCAGGCCGTTCCTGGCCGCTTCCTGCGTGTCGATGTCGAAGCGGATGTGCTCGTCGTCCTCGACGAGCGTGATCGCCGCCTTGCTGCCGATGCCGTCGCGCACGACGAGCATGCCCATCACGGGCAGCGCGGGACGTTCCACCGTGCGCGCCAGCACGGCGATGTCGCAGCGCGGCGCCTTCGGGTGCGCGAGGTCGGTCAGGGTCCAGGGGCGGCCGTTGACGGGCTTGCCGTTCAGCGCCTGCAGGCGGGGCCACAGCGGATTGTCGGGGCTCGCGCACACGACGAGCGGCGCCTTCGCATTCCCGTCCGGCCAGGTCGTGAACAGGGCGAAGTTGAAGATGTATGCCGCCTTCAGGTCCACGCCCTCGACCTGCGCCAGGCATGCGTTTGCCGCCAGCCCGAGGCCGGCGGCCAGCGCGAGGAGGGTGAGCGCGCGGACCATGGTCAGAACCGCCAGTCCAGTTTGGCGGCCAGCGTCCGGCCTTCGCGCGCGAGCGTCGGCTGGATGAAGGCGGGGCCGGCGATGTCGGCGTAGCGCTTGTCCGTCGCGTTGTACGCGCTCAGCGACAGCTCGGTGCGCGGCAGCAGCTCCAGCGCGGAGATGGTGACGTTGGCCACGCAGTAGCCGCCCGCGACGCCCGTGTCGGCGAGGCGCTTGCCGCTGCACAGCAGTTCGGCGCCCACGCGGCCGCCGCGCCAGCCCAGCGGCACCGTGAGGTTGGCCTTGGCCAGGTGGCGCGGCGAATCGGTCATGGAGGCGCCGTCCGTGCCGCGCGCAAGCTGCCAGGAATAGCTGGCGCGCAGGCGCACGAGGCCGAAGTCGCGGTCGAGCGCGGCCTCGAGGCCGCGGGCGTCGGCGTGGTCGATGTTGTTGAAGATGAGCATGCCCGTGGCCGGATCGACCTGCTGGCTGATCAGGTCGTCCATGACGTAGCGGAACAACGACAGCGTGGCATGGCCGCCGCCCGCGAGCGCGTGTTCGAGCACCAGCTCGCGCGTCGCGATCCGTTCCGGCCGCAGATTCGGATTGGGGAGCATGGCGTTCATGGCCGGCAGCGCGTAATACATCTCGTAGGCGCTGGCCGCGCGGAAGGCGCTGCCCTCGATCAGCTTGACGGTGTCGGCCTGCGTCGCCTTGTACACGACGGCCACGCGCGGGCTGAAGCGATGCACGTCCGGATCGTTGCGGTCGTCGTAACGCACGCCCGCGTTGACCAGGAAGCCGGCCGGCAGGCGGATCTCGTCTTCCACGAAGACGGCGCGGCGCGTCGCGCTGCGGCGGTCGTCCAGCAGCGGCTCGTACGGCAGTTCGTTGTAGTTGGTCTGGTCGCGGTGCACGTCGCGTCCCAGCTCGGCGCCGATCACGATCTTCTGATGCGGGAGGCCGGTCAGCGTCGCGTGCACGCCCGCGTCGAACCAGCGCGCATGGGCGCCGTCGATGTTCAGGCGGGCCGCGCCGGTGGCGTCGGGATACCAGCCGGGGCCTACGTAGTCGGCCTGGCCCGAGTGCAGCTGGGCCGCGAGCGCCAGCGCGGGCGCGACCTGGGCGTCCCACGTGAGACCGATGCTCGTCTGCGTATCGCGCGTCTGGTTCGGCATGCCGAACACGGCGTCGAAGGAGCCCGTCGGCACGCCCTTGGTGCGCGCCACGTGGCTGGCCGACAAGGTCACGCCGCCGAAGCTGCCCTTGACGAGGAAGTTCTGTGCGCGGTCCCAGTCGAGGTGACGTGCCACGCCGCCGTTGGTGTCGGGTGAATCGTATTCAGGAAAGTACAGGTCGCGGCCCGCGCGCTGATACGCGCTGGCGGACAGCAGCACGTCGGCGCCATTCTGCCCGTGCCAGCCGTAGCTCGTGCGCGCGCGGCGCTCGCCTTGCGTACCGGCGGCGACGGTGCCGCGCACGCCGGACAGGCCGCTGCCGTCGCGGGTGACGACGTTGATCACGCCGAACAGCGCGTTCGACCCATACACGGCCGAGCCGGGACCGGGCACGAATTCGATGCGCTTGACCATGTCCATGTCGAGCAGCCCTTCGGTGCCGATGAGGGCCTGGTCGTACACGGCGTCGTTGACGCGCACGCCGTCGACGAGCAGCAGGAAGCGGCTGTTGTAGTCGCCCGGCCGGAGGAAGCCGCGCGCGCCCAGGTAGGCGTAGTTGCGGTCGTTCGTCACGTACAGGCCGGGCAGCGTGGCCAGCGCGTCGGCCAGCGTGCGCCAGCCGAAGTCGCGGATGTCCGCGGCCGTCAGCACGACCACGGACGACGGCGCGTCGCTGATCGGCTGGGCGAATTTCGACGCGGCCGTCACGACCCGCATCTGCATCAGGTCTTCCAGCGGGATGCTGGTGAGGGCGCGGATGTCGCCGTCGTCGGACGCGGACGCATCCGTGCCTGCCGGGCCCGGCGCCGCGTGGGCGCAGGTCAGCTGGAGCGTGCAGGCGAGGATGGGGAGTACGGTGGCGCGCGGTGCAAGGCGTTTGGACATGGGATGACGCGGGCCGCGTGTAACGGCACGTCTCCTTCAGATTGTTTCAAATAATCACTTATAAGTACTATAAAGAAACTTCGACGCGCTGGCATCCAAAGTTGCATCAAAAAGACAGAATTCTAATGTTTATGGTGCGCATCATTCCATAATGCACCAAAAGAGGGAAGTTACACTCGCTTGCAATTGATACTGTTTCACTATTTCCAGATTGATTCCCGGCAGTTAATCTGTGCATATGTTTGTTACAACGATAAGGGGAATACCATGCAACGCACCTCCACCCGCCTGATCTCGCGCGCCGTCCTGGCCGCCGCATTTGCCGCCGCCAGCGCCGCGCCGTTCGCAGTCCAGGCCGCACCCGACCACCACGCGCGCGCCGAAGCGGAATGCCGCAACTGCGGCACCGTCGTGTCGACCCATACGTACAAACGTGAACCGCAGAGCGCCAGCGGCGTGGGCGGCGTGGGCGGCGCCGTCGTGGGCGGCCTGCTGGGCAACCAGGTCGGCAGCGGCCGCGGCCGCACGCTCGCCACAGTGGCGGGTGCGGTGGGCGGCGCCTATGCCGGCAACCGCATCGAGCGCAACATGAAGGCCGAGACCTACACCGACGTGCGCGTCAAGATGGCCGTGGGCGGCTACCGCACGTTCACGGAAAAGGGCGCACCGCGCTTCCACAACGGCGAACACGTGCGCGTGCTGGACGGCCGTCTCGTCCGCTGAGCCCCTTAAGCTGTTGAATCCGGCGCGCGCACGTTCTCGATGACGAACCCGCTCGCCGGCAGCGCCGGAATCCGCCGCAGGCTGACCGTCAGGTCCTGCGGCGGGACGTCGTAGGCGATCTCTTCCGAAAACAGCTGCAGGGCCGACCGGACCAGCTCGCCGGTGACGGCTTCGCCGGGGCAGCGGTGGCCCGCATACGGATCGCCGCCGCCGTGCGGCACGTAGTCGAAGCCGCTGCTCTGCCAGCGCTCGAAACGCTCCGGGCGGAACACGTCCGGGTCACCCCACAAGGCCGGGTGACGGTTCGTGCCGTACAGGTCGAACAGCACCCATGTTCCCTTCTTGACATGCAGCCCGTGCCAGTCGAAGCCGTGCAGCGCGCGGCCGCCCATCGCCGGCACGAACGGATAGAAGCGGCGCACTTCCTGCACGAACCAGTTGGCGTACTCGTCGTCGCCGGCCAGGATGCGCGCGCGGCAGTGCGGATGCTCGTGCAGCGCCAGCAGCGCGAACACGACATAGCGCGCGATGGCCACCGTCGGGCGCAGCAGGTTGATGAGTTCCACGCCCGCCTGCTTGCGGTTCATGAGTTCGCCGTCGGCGTCGCGGTGGCGCGCGACCACGTTCAGCGGGCTGTCGAATGCCGGCTGCACCTGGCCCGCGCGGACGGCGTCGACGAGGGCGCGCGCCCACTGCTCCGTGCGCGTGCGCACGAGCAGGCCGCGCCAGTTGCGCGGACCGGCCGAGCCGGCGCCGTCGATCATGCGCCCGAACTCGCGGGCGCGCTGTGCCACTTCGCCCGCGCTGACGGGGATGCCGGCCCAGCGGCAGACGGCCCGGCACAGCACTTCCTGCGCGGCCTCGTGCACGACGACCCGCGCTTCCGACGGCCAGCGCGCGAACTGCGTGCGCCATTCCGTCGCGGCCAGGCCCACGAGGCGCTGCCGCTCCAGCGGCCCGAACAACGACATCAGCATGGCCTTGCGCTTGCGGTGCGCGTCGCCGTCCAGCGCCATCACGCTGCCGAAGTCCTGCAGCAGGGCCATCGTCGTCGCCGGCAGCGCGTGGCGGCGCGTGAAGCGGCCGGGCTGGTAGAACATGCGCGCCGCGTCTTCGCCGCGCACGCACAGCGCGCGGCGCAGCATCAGCCGGGTGGCGAAGGTGTCGCTGCCGAGGGCCGCATGGCGGCGCGGCATGAAGTCATAGCCTTCGGCGAGGAACGCGAACGTGTTGTCGGCGCCGGACGCTTGCGGCGCGGCGTCGAGGGCGTCGGCGTGGCGGTGAGGGAGGTCGGTATTGCTCAAACTGTCTCCAGCGGTAAGTCGTAATCAGTGCGGCACCGGCACGAAGGCCGGATCGGGCGTGTCCTGCAGGGCGCGCGGCAGGTAGATGGTGACGGTCGTGCCTTCGCCGGGTTGGCTCGCCAGCCGGATGTGGCCGCCGCTCTGCTTGACGAAGCCATGCGCCATCGACAGGCCCAGGCCAGTGCCCTTGCCCTCGGGCTTCGTGGTGAAGAACGGCTCGAACGCGCGCTCCATCACGTCGGGCGGCATGCCGGTGCCCGTGTCGCTGACGGCGAGCGTGACGAATTCGCCGGGCCGGATGCCGGGGTAGGTCAGCTGGTCGCCCGGATCGACCGTCACGTTGGCGAGCAGGATGGTGACCTTGCCGCCGCCGTCCATCGCGTCGCGCGCGTTGATGACGAGGTTCAGCAGCACGTTCTCGAGCTGGTTCGGGTCGACGAGGACGTTCCACAGGTCCGGCGGGATTTTCATGTCGATCGCGACGCTGTCGCCGGCCGCGCGGTGCAGCAGCGTGTCCATGCGCTCGATGAGCTGGGCCAGGTTGACGACGCTCGGGTGCAGCGGCTGGCGCCGCGCGAACGCGAGCAGCTGGGCGGCCAGCTTCTTGCCGCGTTCGACGGCGTCGAGGATGTTCAACAGGCGCTTGCGGCCGTTGTCCTCGCTGCGCAGCATCAGCTGCACGTTGGCGCTGATGATGTGCAGGATGTTGTTGAAGTCGTGTGCCACGCCGCCCGTCAGCTTGCCGACGGCCTCCAGCTTCTGCGAGCGCAGCAGCGCGGCACGCGCCTCTTCGAGGCGCTGCTGGCGCTGGTGTTCGCGCTCGGCCGCTTCCTTGCGCGGGCGGATGTCGCGCACGAATGCGGTGACGCCGTAGCCCTGCGTCGTGGTCAACGCCGTGATCGCGATCTCCACCGGAATGGCGTGGCCGTCGCGCGTCAGCGCCGCCGCTTCCGTGGGGCCGGCCAGCCGCGCGCACGCGCCCGTGCGCGCGAACTCGTCGAGGCAGGCGCGCCATGCGTCGCGCTCGGGTTCCGGCAGCAGCAGGTCGAGCGCGTTGCGGCCGACGGCTTCGTCCTCGCGCCAGCCGAACAGCTTGCAGGCCTGCAGGTTCCAGTCCGTGATGTGGCCGTCCGGCGCGATCGCGATGAAGGCGTCGTACGCGGTCTGCAGGATCAGGCGCACGCGCTCGCGCTCCGCGTCGATGCGGTCGCGCGACGCGCGCAGCTCGACCGTCATCCCCTGCGCCAGCTGCAGCGCGCGGCGGCGCTCGGACGCGAGCAGCCACACGACGAGCGCCAGCAGCACGCCGAGGCCGACGCCCGTCAGCGCGATCGCGACCGTGGTGCGGCGGTCGAGCGCCGCCTCCAGGCGGGGCGTCGAATGCACGACGACGGTCCACGCGCGGCCGGCGTTGTCGACCGTCGTCTGGTAGCGCAGCCGGGGATGTCGTCCGGCCGGGAGCGCGGCGGGCGAGCGGTAGAGCAGGGCCTCGGGCGTGGGTGCGAGGCCGTCGTAGATCTCGACCTGCAAGTCGCCCGCGTGCTCGCCGCCCAGGCCCCGCATCAGGTCGAGCATGCGGAACGGCGCGTAGACCCAGCCGACGATGGCGGCGCGCCGGGCCGCGACCGTGTCGTGCGGCTGGCCCGCACGGTACACGGGGACGTACATCAGGAAGCCGGCCTGTTCGCCCTTGCCGCCTTCCTGCACGAGCACGACCTTGCCCGTGGATGCCGCGCGGCCCGTGTCGCGCGCTGCTTCCATCGCCGCGCGCCGGGTCGGCTCGCTGAACATGTCGTAGCCGAACGCGCGCAGGTTGCGTCCCGAAAAAGGTTCGATGCGGGTGACCGACGTGAGCACGGGCCGCTGGCCGGGCGGGGTGACCGCGTAGTCGGGAAAGCCCGCGGCGCGCATCGCGGCGACGTGGGCGGCGAGGCGGCCGGACGGGATGAGCGTGGTGATGCCCAGCGCCTCGATGCCGGGAAAGCGGTCGTTCAGGCGCAGCTGGGCGTAGTACTCGGCGAATTCGGCGCGGCCGACGTCGACCGAGCCGCGCAGGAAGCCGCTCGTGGCGAGCAGCACTTCTTCGTAGACGTCCATGCGCCGGTCGATGCTGCCGGCCAGGTCGCGCGCGCGGAAATTGAAATTGCCGGCCAGTTCATCCGCCGCCGTCCGCTGCGCATTGCCGGCCACCATGTAGGTCACGATCAGCGCGGCCAGGAACGCGAGCATGGCCAGGAGGACGGGGAGGTGGGCTGGACTGCGCGGCGACGTACTGTTGGACGATGTGGGCAATGGGTTTCGATGCTGCATGGAAGCGGTACGCTGTACTCGACAAGGGAACAACGGCCATGGGTCCGTTGCCGGCATGACAATGCGCGCCGTCCCGCACAGGATACGCCCGTATGGACGGGATGGGCGCACAACAGGCCGTCCAGTCGACCCGCCGCGCTCCGGCTACAATGAGCGTTTTACGATATGTCCATGCCATCCCGATCCGTCCCCATCAGCCGGCCCGCGTCCCGGGAGTCCGCGTGACTCTGCTGCGCCGCGTGCGCTGGGGCGCCGCCCTGCTGCTCGTCGCCGTCCTGCTGTGGGCGGCGCTCGCGCCGCTGCGCTATCCGACGCGCGAACGGACCCTTGTGTTCGCGCGCGGCGCAGGAAGCGTCGCGCCGGTGCCGGCCGAGGTCCATCTGACCCTGGGCGTGCGCGACGTCCTGCTGCTGCACAACCGCGACACCGCGCCGCACGTGTTCGGCCAGGTGCTCGTGCTGCCGGGCCACGTGTTCCGCCTGCCGTTCGAGCAGGCGGGCGACTATGTGTACGCGTGCGACGCGGCGCCCGGCCAGGCCGTGACGGTGCGCGTGGCGAACCACCCGGACCCCGGCTGGGCGCGCCTGGGCTGGCGCCTGCGGGCGTTCGTCGAGGCCGTCCGCACCCTGCCAGTCGAAGCGCCGGGCGACTGAGAGGGGAGCAATCGTGCTCCGTCCCGCGCGGCGAATCTGTCATCATGCGCGCATGGCCACGATCACGTTACCCCTGTTCCCGCTCAGCACGGTGCTGTTCCCGGACGGCGTGCTGCCGCTGCAGATCTTCGAGGTGCGCTACCTCGACATGATCAGCCATTGCCTGACCGAGGACGAACCGTTCGGCGTCGTGCTGCTGACCCATGGCCAGGAAGTGCGCACGCCGGAAGGGCAGGAGCGGTTCGCGCTTGCGGGCACGCTGGCGTCCGTGCAGGACACGACGGCGTCCACGCCCGGCCTCTTGCAGGTGGTCTGCCGCGGCGGTGTCCGGTTCAATGTGGTGGCCAGCGAGCGTCGCACGAACGGCCTGTGGATGGCCGAGGCCGAACTGGTGGAGGCCGACCGCGTCGTGCGCATCCCGTCCGACCTGAAGGGCGCGTCCGATGCGCTCGACCGCGTGCTCGCGTCGCTGCACGACGTGCCGCAGAGCCGCTGGCCCGTGCAGCCGCCGTTCCGCCTGGACGATTGCGGTTGGGTGGCCAACCGCTGGTGCGAGCTGCTGCCGCTGCCCAACGACCAGAAACAGAGCATGCTCATGCTCGACAATCCCATGATCCGGCTGGAGCTGCTGCATGACGTGCTCGACGAGCACGGCCTCATCACGTCGTAGAGTGGGCAACCTTCGCCCACCATGCGTCGACGTAACGCGTGCATGGATTGGCACAGGTGCCTGCGCAGATGACAATATTGTAATTTGCCCCCAAAAACGCGGATTTCATATACAGGGGGTACGATTTGAGGTAACCTTGAGCGCGATTTAGACTCTCTACGTCCGTGCGGCGCCGTGTGGCGCTGACCAGGCAGCCACCACCGCTCCCGGCCAAGCCGCGCGAAGCGCGTCCCGTCATCCCGGTTTTCCCGCGTTGGCTCTGCCAGGGCAGCAGCCCGGCCGTAGAACGCAACGATTCATTGCCCGAAAGAAAACATGTCTGAAACACCGACCACCATTGATGCTGGCGGCGCGCCGACCGTGCGCTTCGCCGATTTCGGCCTTGCGCCTGAGATTGAGCGTGCGCTGTCGGACCAGGGCTATGTCCACCCGACCCCGATCCAGGCCCAGGCGATCCCCATCGTCCTGCAGGGCCGCGACGTCATGGGCGCGGCCCAGACCGGCACCGGCAAGACGGCGAGCTTCTCGCTGCCGATCATCCAGCTGCTGCTCCCGCATGCCAACACGAGCATGTCGCCGGCGCGCCATGCCGTGCGCGCCCTCGTGCTGACGCCGACGCGCGAGCTGGCGATCCAGGTCGCGGAAAACGTCAAGGCCTACGCCCAGCACACGCCGCTGCGCTCCACCGTCGTCTTCGGCGGCATGGACATGAAGCCGCAGACCGAGATCCTGCGCCGCGGCGTCGAGATCGTCATCGCCACGCCGGGCCGCCTGCTCGACCACGTGGAGCAGAAGAACATCAGCCTGGCCCAGGTGCAGATGCTCGTGATGGACGAGGCCGACCGCATGCTCGACATGGGCTTCCTGCCCGACCTGCAGCGCATCATCAACCTGCTGCCGAAGAAGCGCCAGAACCTGATGTTCTCGGCCACGTTCTCGCCCGAGATCAAGAAGCTGGCGGGGAGCTTCCTGAACGATCCGCTGACGATCGAGGTCGCACGCAGCAACGCCACGAACACCTCGATCACCCAGGTGCTGTACAAGGTCGACGAAGAGCAGAAGCGCAACGTCGTCGAGCACCTGATCCGCGCGCGCGACCTGAAGCAGGTGCTCGTGTTCTCGAACACGAAGATCGGCGCCTCGCGCCTGGCGCGCTACCTCGAGCAGGCCGGCATCAAGGCGTCCGCCATCCACGGCGACAAGACGCAGCAGGAGCGCATCGCGGCGCTCGACGCCTTCAAGAAGGGCGACATCGACGTGCTCGTCGCGACGGACGTCGCGGCGCGCGGCCTCGACATCACCGACCTGCCGTGCGTGATCAACTACGACCTGCCGTACAACGCCGAGGATTACGTGCACCGCATCGGCCGCACGGGCCGCGCCGGTGCGACGGGCGATGCGCTGTCCGTGTTTTCGGACAAGGACGAGCGCCTGCTGGCCGACATCGAGAAGCTGATCAAGCAGACAATCACCCGCGGCGAGCTGACCGGCTTCACGCCGTCGCGCGGCCACGATCGCGGCGCGGAGCGGCCCGGCGAGCGCCGCGGCGGCCGTCGCGAGACGGACCACCCGCGTGGCGAGCGTCCCGAGCGCACGGAGCGCCCGGGCCCGCGCAGCATGGGCGCGCCGCGCCGCGAGAAGGTCGATCCGTGGTTCCTCAAGCCGTACGAGCCGTCCGTCGCTCCGCGCAAGGACGCGGCGCCGGCACCGGCCGGGTCGGGCAAGCCGAAGCCCAAGCTGGCTGCGCTGCTGGGCGGATTGCCGAAGCAGTAGGTGGACGGGTCGTCCTCGAGTCCCCCGGACTCAAGGACTCCACGCGTCCAAATCATTTCCGAGTCGATGCGCGGCCTGCACATGCCGCGTGAACGCGTGGACGGCGCACATCGTGCGGCCGTTCATCCGCAGCGTGCGTAGCCGTCCACCCTACGCTTTCAGCGCCGCTTCCACCCGCGCCAGCAGGTCGCCGTGCTTGTACGGCTTCGCCAGCACGTTCAGCCGCTGCCCCTGGGCCTGGCCCGGTCCCGGCAGTTCGTCCATATAGCCCGTCGTGACGAGCACGGGCAGCCGCGGCCGCAGCCGGTGCACCTCGTCGACGAGCTGCAGCCCGTTCATCCCGCCCGGCATGATCACGTCCGTGAACAACAGGTCCACGCGCGCGCCCTGGCGCAGCAGCGCGAGCGCCTGTTCGCCGCTGGGAGCGGCCAGCATCGCGTAGCCGGCCATGCCCAGCACGCTTTCCGCCAGTTCGCGCACGTCGTCGTTGTCCTCGACGACGAGCACGCTGGGCCGGCTGCCGGCCAGGTCGTCGCCATCCGGCGCGGCCGCGCCCTGGTCCGGACCGTTGCCGTCGGCGTCGCTGCAGGCTGCCGGGAAGATCATGCGCACGATCGTGCCCGCGCCCGGCGTGCTGTCGATTTCCAGCCGCCCCTGCGACTGCTGCACGAAGCCGTGCACCATCGCGAGGCCGAGGCCCGTGCCGGGGCCTTTCGTCGTGAAGAACGGTTCGGTCGCGCGGCGCAGTACCTCGGGCGTCATGCCGACGCCCTTGTCGATCACGCACAGCGCGACGTAGGTGCCGGGCGCCAGGCCGTGCACCTTGAGGCGGTCTTCGCCGCGCACGATCGACGTTTCGACCGTCACCTCGCCGCCGTCCGGCAGCGCGTCGCGCGCGTTGATCAGCACGTTCAGCAGCGCCATCTCCAGGTGCGTCGGGTCGAGATGGCAGACGGGCAGGCCGGGACGCAGGTCGAGGCGCAGGTCGACCCGCTCGCCCAGCGTACGCACGAGCATCTCGGAGAATTCCACGACGAGGTTGTTGATGTCGACGGGCCGCGGTTCCAGGCGCTGCTTGCGCGCGAACGTGAGCAACTGCTGGGTGAGCTTCCCGGCGCGCATGGCGGCGCGCTGCGCCCGTTCCAGCGCGGCGCGCGCCAGGTCCGGCCGCTCCAGGCTGATCAAGGCGACTTCGAGGTTGCCGTTGATGACCTGCAGCAGGTTGTTGAAGTCGTGCGCCATGCCGGCCGTCAGTTGGCCGATCGCTTCCATCTTCTGCGCCTGCAGGTGCGATTCCTGGCTCAGGCGGCGCTCCGTGATGTCCATCTGCGACGCGAAGAAATACAGCAGCGTGCCGTCCTGGTCGAAGATGGGACCGATGAACAGCGCGTTCCAGAACGGCGTGCCGTCGGCCTTGTAATTCAGGACGTCGACGGCCACGGCGCGCGCCTCGGCGACGGCCTTGCGCACCTCGTCGATCGTGCGGCGGTTCGTTTCCGGGCCCTGCAGGAAGCGGCAGTTGCGGCCGATGACGTCGTGTTCCTTGTACTGCGTGAGGTCGAGGAAGGCGCCGTTGCAGAACACGATGGGGTTGTCCGGCCGGCGCGGGTCGGTGACGGTCATCGGCATGCGCGTCATTTCGACGGCGGCGAAGAAGATGTTGCCGCGGTCGTTCAAGCCGTCGTGCCGGATGTAGCTGGCCTGCCAGTGGTTGACACCGGGGGTGCCCATTGGCTCGTACGCATTGCCCTCGACCTCGCCGGCGGCGGGCACGCCGTAGCTCTGGCCGCCGCCTTGTTCATCCAGTTGCCGGTGCCGGCCTTCGTCCTTGTCGCGCCCCGTCGTCATCGTGCTCCTCGATCAGCCCATGTCTGCCCACGGGTCGATGCTAGCGGAACGCGGGCAGGCATACCGTTAGGCGGCGCACGAAGGACGGCGCGGTGGCAAACCGCCGGCGGCAGCCCCGCACGATTGTCTCGATAATGATGTTTATTTGTTACAATTGAAAGACGTTTCCGCCGCGCTCTGCCATTAAAATCTAAGGCCGCAGGTTCTCGGAAACGGTGATGCTATCGCAACCCAGCAGTACGATTCAATGCGACCTCCACCGCGAGGCATGCAAGGCAGGGTGACCTTGGTGCGGTGACGATCTGCCGTGTACCCGACATGCAAGGCTGTCGAACCACGTGACGCGATGCCGGCATCGCCTCGCGCCAGTCTGTGCGCGATCACACCACGAAGCAGATCAGGAACGGCTGCATCTCTCGCGTTCATGCTGTGTCACGTGACGCGGCATACCGACGTAACGTCCTTTTAGATCAGATCGATTATGAAAGCATTCCTTCGTAAAACCGTACGGACGATGGCCGACTGGCCGGGCATTGGACGCCTGGTCCGCATTGGCGTGGCCGTCATCCGCCTGCCGGAATTTCGCGCGGCCTACGATGAAGCACAGCGTCAGCGCCAGATGGGCCTGAGCCTGCTCGTGCCGCAGTCCGGCGATGCGCAGGCGCCGGCAAGCGCAGGCAGGTTCGAGGCCGAGCAATTGCCCGGGCTCCTGCAGGCAATTTCCGATATCAATCATCGCCAGATCGCGCACATCGGCGGACACGAAAACCTCGTGCGCTCGGTCCCGGTGGCATTGCGCAAACTGACGCGCGAGACGGTTGAATTGCGCAGCCAGGAGCAGGCGCTCGCGGAGCAGGTCGACGCGCTGGCGAAACGGGCCGACGCCGTCGATCAACTGCTCGGGCAGATCGGCAACGAAGCGCGCGACGCCGCGGCGCGGGCGGGCAGTGCGGAGAACGGCGTGAACGGCCTGGCGGAATCCGTCAGCTACCTGCTCGGCAGGGTGGAATTCGTGCGGCGCGAAGTGATGTTCGAGATGCGTTACGGCGCCCGTGCCGCCACCGGCGACAAGGACGCGGTCGAACCGCAGATCATCGCCACCGACAAGGTCGAGGCCGCGCGCCGCACCGGCTTGCGCCTGAACCTCGGGTGCGGTCATGTCGCGCTCGATGGCTACATCAACGTCGACCGGCGTGCGCTGCCGGGCGTCGACGTCGTCGCCGACGTCGACAAGCTGCCGTTCAACGAGGGCGAGGTCGCGGAGATCTGTTCCGCGCATCTGCTGGAACATTTCCCGCTCGAGCAATTGCGTCGCGAACTGCTGCCGTACTGGATCTCGCTGCTCGGACCGGAAGGCAAGTTCCGCGCGATCGTGCCGGATGGCGCCGCGATGGCGCGCGCGTTCGTGGCGCAGGAATACGACTTCGAGAATTTCCGCCAGGTGACGTTCGGCGGCCAGGACTATGACGGCGACTTCCACTTCAACATGTTTTCGACCGACTCGATGGCGAAGCTGCTGACCGAGGCGGGTTTCAAGTCCGTCGAGGTGGTGGCGGAAAACCGCGAGAACGGCGGCTGCAAGGAATTCGAGATCGTTGCGTATGTATAACCGGATCGATGCTCATGAGCTCCAAGACTAACTTCCCGTCGGTGTCCGTCATCATCAATACCGACGGGCGCGCCAAAAGCCTGGCGACCTGCCTCGAGAGCCTGCGCTATCTGCGTTATCCGAATTTCGAAGTGGTCGTCGTGGCGGGCCCCACGCGCGACGGCACCCACGAGCTGTGCGAATCGTATGGCGACAGCATCCGTTACGCGGTGTGCCCGGAGCGCAATCTCTCACAGTCGCGCAATATTTCGATCGCCATCTCCGGCGGCGAATTCCTTGCCTTCCTCGACGACGATTCCGTCCCCGAACCGGAATGGCTCGACGACGTCATGCCGGCGTTCGACGACCCCGACGTCGCCGTGGCGGGCGGGTTCCTGCACGACCATACGGGCAAGAGTTACCAGTGGACGTTCGGCACGGTGGACCGCTTCGGTGGTGCCGATACCACCTGGAAGACAGCGGCGCCGCACCTGAATTTCCCCGGCAGCTTCCATTATCCGCACGTGATGGCGAACAGCGTGTTCCGTCGCTCGGCGGTCGCGGAAGTGGGCGGCTTCGACGAGGAGTACGAGTACTTCCTCGACGAGAGCGACCTGATCGTCCGCTTCGTCGATGCCGGCTTCAAGGTCGCGCAGCTGGACAAGGGGTTCGTGCATCACAAGTACATGCCCAGCCATATCCGCAACGAAGCAAAGGTGCTCACGAGCTGGTATTCGGTCATCAAGAACAAGACGTATTTTTCGCTGTTGAACGCGAAAGACCACGCGAGCGTCGACGAGATCGTCGCCGTCGTGCACGGCATGATCGACGAGTTCCGCGCGAACGTACGGTGGGCGATCGGCGAGAACAAGCTGTCGGCCGACTACAGCGAGCGCTTCGAGGACGAGGTCGACCGGGCGTCCAAGCGCGGCCTGCAACGCGGTCTCGAAGGCGTGCGCCGCACCCCGGGGCGCGCACCCATGCTGGGCGTATCCGGCGTCACCCGTTTCGCGCCGTGGCTCGAAGCGTCCGACCAGCGCTGCTACGTCTTCGTCAGCAAGAGCTATCCGCCCGAAAGCGTGGGCGGTGTCGGGCGCTATATCCACCAGCTGGCGACCGAGGTCGCGCGCCTGGGGCACCAGGTGCACGTGCTGACGATCGGCACCGACCATGACCGGGTCGATTTCGAAGAGGGCGTGTGGGTGCACCGCATCTGCCAGCGCGAGCGTCCGTTGCCCGCCGGCGTGGAGGTGCCGCGGCATCTGTGGAATTTCTCGCGCACGATGTTCGAGGAAGCGCAGGAGATCGCATCCCGCCGGCACATCGATGCCGTCTATGCGCCCGTGTGGGACGTCGAGGGCATCGCGTTCCTCGTCGCCAAGGCATTCCCGCTCGTCACGAGCCTGCAGACGACGATGGCATCCTATCTCGATGCGAACGAAGAGAAGCGGCGCGACAGCGAGTTCATGCGGACGTTCGCCAGGCCAGTGCTCGCGCTCGAGAAACGCATGATGGTCGAGAGCGACCGCATCCACGCCATCAGCCACGCCATCGTCGGCGAGATCGAACGCCAGTACGATTTCCGGTTCGACCAAGCGCGCGTCGACATGATCCCGCTGGGGCTCGCCGACTGGTCGTCGCTGCGCGCGGAGATGCCGCCAGCGCTGCCCGAAGGCGGCGTCCGCCTGTGCTTCGTCGGACGCATGGAGTTCCGCAAGGGCGCCGACGTGTTCCTGTCGCTCGTCGACGACCTGCTGGCGGCCTATCCGCAGCTTCATATCGATATCGTCGGCAACGACCGGATCCAGCTGGCCGGCGGCAGCACGATGCGCGCCGATTTCGAAAAACGGCATGGCGCGCTGGCGCGCGGCGGCCGCGTGGTGTTCCATGGCAGCGTGTCGGACGAACAGTTGCGTGGTTTTTACCAGGCTGCCGACCTCATCGTGGCGCCGTCGCGCTTCGAGTCGTTCGGACTTGTGCATCTCGAGGGCATGATGTTCGGCAAGCCCGTCATCGGGTGTGCCATCGGCGGCATGGAAGAAGTCATCGCCGCCGGCGAGACGGGCTTGCTGGCGCAGCCCGGCGATGCCGCCTCGCTGCGCGCTGCGATCGTGCGGCTCGTCGAGGATGCCGACCTGCGTACCCGGCTGGGCCAGGCGGGCAGGGCGCGTTACCTGAGCAAGTTCCAGCCGCGCTCGATGGCCGAAGGTGTGATTGCCGCGTTCAACCGCCTGCACGCACACTAGAGCGTCGACATGAAGATCGCCTACGTGAACAGCATCTGCCATCGCTACGATGCGATCTCGAACGCCATCCGCGACGAGATGGGCTGGCTGCGCGCGGACGGGCATGACGTACGGCTGTTTGCCTACTCGTGCGACTTCGACGACGTGCCGTACACCCGCGTGAACGGCGAGGTTGACGTCGCGTTCGATCCGTTCTTCCAGGATTGCGATCTGGCCGTGTTCCATTTCGGTGTGTTCTACCCGTTGTTCAACCTGCTGCCGGTCGTGCCGGTGCGCGCCAGACGGATCGTGGAATTCCACAACGTCACGCCCAAGGCATTCCTGCCTGCGTCGTCGCATGCGCTGATCGACAAATCGTTCGCGCAGATGTCCAACATGGCGTTTGCCGACCACGTCATCTGCGTCAGCGACACGAACCTGGCCGTGTTGCGCGATGCCGGCGTCACGACGCCGGCGACTGTGCTGCCGCTGGCGATCCACACGAATTTGCGTGCACCGGAAGCGAAGCCCAGCTTTGCCGACGGCGTGCTGCGGATACTGTTCATCGGCCGGCTCGTGCAGTCGAAGGGGCCGCTCGACTTCCTGCAGGCACTGGAAGCCTTGTTGAGACGGCACCCGCGGCTGCCCGTCGAATCGGATATCGTCGCGAACCTCCAGTTCAGCGACGGCGAGCTGGTCGACGCCGTCGAGGCGCGCGTGCGCGAACTGGGCCGGGCGTTTTCCTCGCGACTGGCGCTGCGCCTGGTCGGCAACGCGACGGAAGACGTGAAGCAACAACTGCTGTCCGACGCCGACCTGTTCGTGCTGCCGACTCGTCACGAGGGATTCTGCGTCCCCATCCTCGAAGCGCTCGCGTCCGGTTGCCAGGTCGTCGTCTACGACAACAGCAATACGCCCGCCGTGTCCGGTGGCCTCGCGAGGCTCGTGCCGACCGGCGACACGGCCGCACTCGGCGATGCGATGGTCGACGCGGCGGCGACGGTGTCCAGCGACGCCTGGCGCGCGGACGGCGGTTATCGCGCGGCGACGGCTGCCGCGGAGCGTCACTTGCGCAATTTCTCGATTCCCGTCGTGCGCAAACGGTTCCTGGACCTCATCCATCGACAGAGCGGTTACCGCTGCTAGAGGAGATATGCGAATCAAGGAAGTCAAACACCGTCTCGCGCTGGGCTGGAAGCTGGTCAGGCTCGACCTGACGCGCCAGTATGCGAACGGGGCCGCCCGCGTCGTCCGCACTGCGTTGCCGCCGCTGGTATGCATACTGGTCGCCGCGGCCGTGTTCGCGCTCGTGCTGCGCGGTGGAGGATCCGCCGGCGTGGCGGTCGCGCAATTCGTCGTCGTGCCGTTCGCGTTGTGGTCGTTCGTCGCCGACGTGGTCCTGCGAGGCGCCATCCTGCTGCGCGAACACGGCTACCCCGCCAAGCGCACCCCGTTCCCGCTGTGGGTGGCACCGCTCGTGCCGCTGCCGGCGGCCGCGCTGAACCAGCTGGTGCTGTTCGCCGTCGTCGCGGTGCTCGCGATCGCAACCGGCATGGCGCCGCCCGCGTCGGCCGGGGTCTTTGTCGCGGCATGGGGCATCGCCGTCGCGCTCACGGTCGGCCTGGCGCTCGCGGTGGCGGCCGCGCTGAGAGCGTGGCACGACGTGGCGCCCGCCGCGCCGGTGGACGTCCTCGACAACCTGGCGCGCTCGGTGCCCATCGCATTGCGCAAGCTGAAGCGCGAGGCTGCAGAACTGCGCAACGAGAACCTGGCGCTGGCCGAGCAGGTCGACGCCCGGTTGCAACGCCTGGAAATGGACCACGAACGCGGTATCCCCGAGACCGGCCGGTCTTCCATGAACCTTGAGCACAACGCATCCATTGCCGTCGACACGAATAATGCAAATCACCGGAATCCAACATAGTCTCTCGCTGGCCTGGATGCTGGCCAGGCGCGACCTGAAGAACCGCTACGCGACGAACTATGCGGGCATTGCGTGGAACGTGCTCGTGCCGCTGCTGTACGCGCTGATCAACGTCGTCGTGTTTTCGATCCTGATGAAAGGCCGCATGGGCGAGCGTTACGGCAACCTGCCGTTCGCGCTGTTTTATTTCGTGCCGTTTGCGCTGTGGTCGTTCTTTGCCGAAGTCATCGGACGCAGCACGTACATCCTGCGCGAATACGGCTACCTGATCAACAAGATCGCCTTCCCGTTCTGGGTGCTGCCCCTCGTGCCGCTCGCATCCGCATTCCTCAACCAGCTGATCCTGTTCGTCATCGCCGCCGTGTTGATGGTCGCGAACGGCATCGGTCCGGCGTCGTCGGCCTACCTGTTCGTGGCCGTGTGGGCGATCGCCGTGGTGCTCACCGTCGGACTCGCGTTCGCCGTGTCGGCCGTGGCGATGTACGTGCCCGACCTTGCCCAGATCGTGCCCGTCGGCGTCAACATCCTGTTCTGGCTCACGCCCATCCTGTACCCGGCCACCCTGGTCGAGGCCCAGGGTGCGCTGTGGGTGCGCAGCCTCATCATGGAGTTCAATCCGTTCTCGTACATCGTCGAGATGTCGCGCCAGAGCGTGTTCGGGACCGCGCCCGTCGCGCTCGGCGCGCTGGCCGGATTGGCCGTGTTGTCGGCGCTCGTGCTGGGCGCCGGGCTGCTGGTGTTCCGCAAGCTGAAGTCGGGTTTTGCCGACGTACTGTGATCAAGCACATGACCGATTCCCACTCCGCATTCGCGCTCAAGCTGGAGCATGTCTCCAAGATCTACCGCACCTATTCGACGCCGCAGCACCGCCTGTTCGAGTTGCTGTCGGGTGGCCGCAAGCAATACGCCCGCGAAACCCGCGCGCTGGACGACGTGACGTTTTCGCTGGAACAGGGCGGCCGCCTCGGTATCGTCGGCGAAAACGGCAGCGGCAAGAGCACGCTGCTGAAGGTGCTGGCCGGTGTGCTGGTCCCGAATGCGGGGACGGTGCAGGTCAACGGCCGGGTGTCCGCGTTGCTCGAACTCGGGGCCGGCTTCAATCCGGAATTGCCGGGCCGGGAAAACATCCGCCAGTTCTCCATGTTGCACGGCATGCAGCGCGAAGAGATCGATGAAGCGCTGCCGGAAATCATCCAGTTCAGCGAACTGCGCGATGCGATCGACCATCCCGTCAAGACGTACAGCAGCGGCATGGCCGTGCGCCTCGGCTTTGCCTGCGCCGTCTACGTCAAGCCCGACATCCTGATCGTGGATGAGGCGCTCAGCGTGGGCGACTCGTATTTCCAGAACAAGTGCATGCACAAGATCAAGGCGCTGCTCGACGGCGGGACGAGCTTCATCTATGTGACCCATGCGGCCGATTCGATCCGCTCGCTGTGCAACCGGGGCGTGTGGATGGAAAAGGGCCGCACGCGGCTGATCGGATCGTCGACCGACGTCGGCGCCGCCTACCAGAGCGAGGTCTTCAAGCGCATCGTGCGGGCGGGCCGCGCCGAAACGCTCCAGGCCGCTACTGACGCGGCGCCGGACCCCGTGCCGGCGCAGGGCGCGCCCGTCATGGGCATCGACCATGCGCGCCACCAGGCGTTCGAGGAGCGGGTCGCGCCCGTGCGCACCGGCAGCGGCGAGGCGCGCATCGTCGATATTTCCCTCGTCGGCGAAGACGGCGTCGAAACGGACAGCCTGCCGCTCGACGCGAAATGCCTCGTGCGGGTGTTTTATCGCACGACCGCCGACCTGCCCCCGGAGTGCGCGCTGACATTGGGCGTGACCGACAGCACGGGCCGCCAACTGCTGCACTTCAATTCCGCCCTGTCGCAGACGTATCTTCCGGAAAGCGGCGGCCACATGTTGCGTGTCGTCGAATTCCGCTTCGACAATCCGCTGTCGCCCGGCGAGTACGGTTTCATCGCCGGCATCGGCACGTTCACGCCGAACGTGCGCAACCACGGGCAGTACGTGACGTCGCTCATCATCGACTACGTGGCCGGCGGCGCCAGGTTCAGCGTGCGCTTCCCCGACCACCCGGCCAACCTCGACCTGTGGGGCATCGTCCACCCGCGGTTCACGGCATCCGAATACGCCCTCGACTGACGCTTCACATGCGCATCATCATCGACATGCAGGGCGCCCAGACCTCCGGCTCGCGGACGCGCGGGATCGGGCGTTACACCTTTTCGCTGACGCAAGCGATCGTCCGGCAACGGGGCACGCACGACATCGTGCTCGTGCTCAACAGTGCTTACGCCGACGCGGCCGAGTGGCTGCACACGCAATTCGCCGACCAGCTGCCGCCGGAAAACATCCGCGTGTGGCAGGCGCCCGGTCCGATCAACGGCCTGGCGCCCGCCAATGTCTGGCGCCGCGAGAGTGCCGAGTTGCTGCGCGAAGCGTTCATCGCCAGCCTGGCACCCGACTACGTCTTGGTGACGAGCCTGTTCGAAGGCTTCGGCGACGATGCCGCGACGAGCATCGCCAAGCTCGATCTGTCGATTCCGACCGCGGTGATCCTCTACGACCTGATCCCGTTCATCCAGCGCAAGCTCTATCTTGCCGATCCGATGCTGGAGAGCTGGTACGAATCGAAGCTCGATTCGCTGCGCCGCGCAGATCTGCTGCTGTCGATTTCGGAATCGTCGCGCCAGGAGGCGATCGGCCACCTCGGGTTCGAGGCCGCGGCCTGCGTCAATATCTCGACGGCCGCCGATGCCCATTTCGTGCCGCTCGAGCCGGCGCCCGCGCGCGAACGGGACGTGCGCGAGCGCTACGGCCTGCGTGGCCGCTACGTGATGTACACGGGCGGCATCGACCACCGCAAGAATATCGACGGCCTGATCCGGGCCTACGCGTCGCTGCCCGCGGCCGTGCGCAATGGCTTGCAACTGGCGATCGTCTGTTCGATCCAGCCGCATCACCGCGCCGACCTCGAGCGCCGGGCCGCGGAGGCCGGGCTTGCGCGCGATGAATTCGTGCTGACGGGGTTCGTGCCGGACGAGGACCTGGTCCTGCTGTACAACCTGTGCACGGTATTCATCTTCCCGTCATGGCACGAAGGCTTCGGATTGCCCGCGCTGGAAGCGATGTCGTGCGGGCGCGCCGTCATCGCGGCCGGCACGTCGAGCCTGCCCGAAGTCATCGGTCGCGCCGATGCATTGTTCGACCCGCACGATGTCGCGTCGATTGCGGACAAGCTGAAACAGGTGCTGCTCGACGACGACTTCCGCCGCGACCTCGAGGAACACGGCCTGCGCCAGGCCCGCCATTTTTCCTGGGACCTGACGGCGCGGCGCGCGCTGGCCGCGATCGAGCAGGCCCGGCCGGCCCATCCGCGTGCGGCCGGCCTCGTGGCGCCCATCCGCCGCCCACGCCTCGCGTATGTCGCACCGCTGCCGCCGGAGCGCAGCGGCATCGCCGACTACAGCGCCGAATTGCTCCCCGAACTGGGCCGCCATTACGAGATCGACGTGGTGGCGCCGCAGGGGTCGGTCGCGGACCCGTGGATCCGGGCCAATTGCCGCGTGCGCGACGTCGAGTGGTTCCGCGAGCATGCCGGACGTTACGACCGGGTGCTGTACCACATGGGCAATTCGACCTTCCACAGCCATCTGTTCGACCTGATGGACGAGATCCCCGGTGTCGTCGTGCTGCACGATTTCTTCCTGTCCGGGGTCGCGTCCGCGATCGAGCGGAATGGCACGGATCCGGCCTTCTGGACGAGCGCCTTGTACGACAGCCATGGCTATCCGGCCGTGGCGCAGCGTTTTCGCGGCGACGTGCAGCAAGTCATCGCCGACTATCCATGCAACCTGCGCGTGTTGCGCGCCGCGTTGAACGTGATCGTCCATGGCGAGAATTCGTGCAGGCTCGCCCGCGCCTGGCATGGTCCCCGCGGCGCCGACGGCTGGCACGTGATCCCGCACTTGCGGAACGCCGTGCCGGACGTCCCGCGCGCGCAGGCGCGCCAGGCGCTCGGCGTGGGCGCGGACAGCTTCGTCGTCTGCACCTTCGGCCTGCTGGGCCCGACCAAGCTGAACGACAGGCTGTTGTCCGCGTGGCTGGCGACGACGCTCGCGCGCGATCCGGACTGCGTGCTTGTCTTCGTCGGCGAGAACGCGGTCGGCGAATACGGCGCGAACCTCCTTGCCGCCATCGCGGCCTCGCCTGCCCGCGACCGGATCAGGATCACCGGTTGGGCCGACACGGCACGTTATCGGCAATACCTGGCGGCGGCCGACGTGGGTGTGCAATTGCGCACGCAATCGCGCGGCGAGACGTCCGGCACCGTTCTGGACTGCATGAACTACGGCCTGGCGACCATCGTCAATGCGCACGGCAGCCTCGTCGACCTGCCGGATGACGCCGTCGTCAAGCTGGCGGACGGGTTCGAGGACGGCGAATTGGCGGCGGCACTGCAGCGCCTGCGCGACGATCCCGTGGAACGGCAGCGCCTCGGCCGGCGCGGCCGCGACGTCATCCGCACCGTGCATGCGCCGCGCCATTGCGCCGACTTGTACGCGCAGGCAATCGAACAGGCGTACCACGAGGCCGGCCGCGGCCCGGCTGTGCTGATCGATGCGGTGGCGCGGATCGACGCGGCGGGACCGACGGAGCAGGACCTGGTCCGGTTCGCGCAGGCGCTGGCGCAGTGCCTGCCCGCGCGGCTGCGCCGGCCGCAACGGCTGATCGAGGTCGATCCGGACGGACGCGACGGGGCGAGCGCCGAACTGGCCCGGCTGCTCGCCGAACCGCAGGGAGAGGAGCGCATCGAGCCGGTCTATGTCGACAAGGAAGGGCAGGTCCGCTACGCGCGCCGGTTCGCGCTGCGGACGCTGGGCTGCCCCGAGGACGCGCTGGCCGACGAGGTCGCCGACATCCATCACGGCGACACGTTCGTCGCGTTATCGCTCGAAGGCGGTAGAGACCGTCACGACGTCTTGATCGACCTGCGGCTGCGCGGCGTACACATGACAACGGAAAGGGAAATCACGCCATGAAAGGCGTCATCAAGCAGGTCGTCGCGGGGCCGCTGCGCGTCGGGGTCAGGTATGTGCTGCAACGGCCGGCGCTGAAGAAGCGCTTGCGCGACATGGTGACGCGCATGCCACGCCTGCACAGCCTGGCGATGCGCGTGATGTTCGAAGCGCCGGTGCGGGCGCGGTCCCGGATCAGCGGCGACGAGAAGAACCTGTCGCCGCAAGGGCGCCGGATGCACCGCGCCCTGAAGCGGGCCATCGCGATCCAGCGGCGCTGAGCGCGCCGATGGCGGTCAGTATTCGGCAGCGGCCGCCGCCGTCTTCGCGCAATGCGGGCACGACTTGCCCACGACGTACTCCGGCGCCAGCTGCTGGCGCGGCGTCACGACGGCGCGGCAGGCGAAGCATTGGACGGTTTCCGTCGGCTCCAGCTTCGGGTTGAGCGCGGTGCGGTAGTCGAACACGAAGCAGTCGCCCGTGTAGTGGTCGCCGCCCACTTCCTCGAAATATTTCAGGATGCCGCCGTCGAGCTGGTAAACGCGGTCGTAACCGATGTTCTGCATGTGGATCGCCGCCTTTTCGCAGCGGATGCCGCCCGTGCAGAACGTGACGACGGTCTTGCCCTGGAGTTCATCCTTGTGCTTGGCGACGACGTCGGGGAACTCGCTGAACTTGTCGATGCGGTAGTCCAGCGTGTTCTCGAACGTGCCCACGTCGACTTCGAACGCGTTGCGGGTTTCCATCATGACGACGGGGACGCCGTCGTCGTCGTGGCCCTGGTCGAGCCAGCGCTTGAGCGTCTTCGGCGCCACGGACGGCGCGCGGCCCAGTTCCGGCTTGATCAGCGGCATGCGCATCGTGATGATTTCCTTCTTGATGCGGACGAGCATGCGGCGGTGCGGCTGTTCGGTCGACAGGCTTTCCTTCCACTCCAGGTCGGCCAGGCGCGCGTCGCTGCGGACCCACGCCAGATACTGGTCGATCGCCTCGCGCGGTCCGGACACGAACATGTTGATGCCTTCCGGCGTCAGCAGGATGGTGCCCTTCAGGCCCAGCTCGTCGCACAGCGCCTGGTATTGCGGGCGCATGTCGTCGAGGTTGTCCAGGGAGACGAATTTATAGGCGGCGATGTTGACGTACATGATCGTGATACGGTGCGAAGCGGGGAAGAAGCCGACTATTATAAGCCAGCAGCGGCGTAAAGAGCATGTCGGCGACGCTTGTCAAGCCTCGCACCGTGCCTGGATGCAACCCTCAATTCGAGCCGTCCGGGGTAAAATGACAAGATGACTTCCCCGATCTTCACCCACCTCCGCGTCCATACCGAATACTCGATCGTCGACGGCCTCGTCCGTATTGACGACCTGGTGGCCGCCGCCGCCAAGGACCAGCAGCCCGCGGTGGGCGTCACCGACCTGGCCAACGCGTTCTGCCTCGTGCGCTTCTATAAAGCGGCGCGCGGCAAGGGCATCAAGCCGATCGTCGGGGTGGATGCATGGATCACGAACGACGAGAACCGCGACAAGCCGTTCCGCCTGCTCCTCCTCTGCAAGAACAAGACCGGCTATCTGCAGCTGTGCGAACTGCTGTCGAAAGCGTGGCTCACGAACCAGTACAAGGGCCGGGCCGAGATCCGCGTCGAATGGCTGGAAGCGCTGGCCACGTCCGTGTCGACCCTGGAGCCGGACGTGCCCCAGTCGGACGGCCTGATCGTATTGTCGGGCGCGCAGTTCGGCGACATCGGCCAGGCCATCGACAACGGTGACCTGGACAAGGCCGAGGCATGCGCGCGCCGCTGGGCGCAGATCTTCCCCGGCCATTTCTATGTCGAGATCCAGCGCGCCGGCCAGCCGAACCAGGAACAGCAGGTGCGCCATTCCGTGGCGCTGGCGAACCGCCTGGGCCTGCCCGTCGTCGCGACGCACCCCGTGCAGTTCATCAGCAAGGACGAATTCATCGCGCACGAGGCGCGCGTCTGTATCGCCGAGGGCGAGATGCTCGCGAACGCCAAGCGTGTGCGCCGCTTCAACGAAGGCATGTGCTTCAAGTCGCAGGCCGAGATGGCCGAGCTGTTCAAGGACTTGCCTGGCGCGCTCGCCAACTCCGTGGAGATCGCCAAGCGCTGCAACGTCACGCTGACGCTCGGCAAGCCGCAGCTGCCGAACTTCCCGACGCCCGGCATGACGATCGACGAATTCCTCGTCGCGGAAACGAAGAAGGGCCTGGAAGAGCGCCTGATCGAGCTGTACCCGAACGAAGAACAGCGGGAGAAGGAGCGCCCGCGCTACGAGGCCCGGCTGGAGTTCGAGAACAACACCATCATCAAGATGAAGTTCCCGGGCTACTTCCTCATCGTGGCGGAGTTCATCCAGTGGGGCAAGAACAACGGCGTGCCGATCGGCCCGGGCCGCGGCTCCGGCGCGGGTTCGCTCGTCGCGTACGCGCTGAAGATCACCGACCTCGATCCCCTGAAATACAACCTGCTGTTCGAGCGCTTCCTGAACCCGGAACGCGTCTCGATGCCCGACTTCGACATCGACTTCTGCCAGGAAAAGCGAGAGTTGGTGATCCAGCACGTGAAGGATCTGTACGGCCGCGACGCCGTGTCGCAGATCGCCACGTTCGGTACGATGGCCGCGAAGGGCGCGATCCGCGACGTGGGCCGCGTGCTGGACTTCGGCTACAACTTCTGCGACGGCATCTCGAAGCTGATCCCGTTCAAGCCGGGCAAGCAGGTGTCGATCGCCGAGGCGATCGAAGAAGAGCCGATGCTGAAGGAACGCCTCGAGAACGAGGAAGAGGTGAAGCAGCTGATCGAGCTCGCGCAGCAGGTCGAAGGCATCACCCGCAACATCGGCATGCACGCGGGCGGCGTGCTGATCGCACCCGGCAAGCTGACGGACTTCTGCCCGCTGTACACGCAGGGCGGCGATGCGGGTGTCGTGTCGCAGTACGACAAGGACGACGTGGAGGCCGCCGGCCTCGTGAAGTTCGACTTCCTGGGCCTCACCACCTTGACCATCCTCGACCGCGCCGTCAACTACATCCGCGCGCTCGACCCGGCCGACAAGGATTTCGACCTGTCCAAGCTGCCGCTGACGGACCGGCCCACGTACAAATTGCTGACGGATGCGAAGACCGTCGCCGTGTTCCAGCTTGAAAGCCGCGGCATGCAGGGCATGCTGAAGGATGCGCGGCCCGACCGCTTCGAGGACATCATCGCGCTCGTGGCACTGTACCGTCCGGGCCCGATGGACCTGATCCCGGACTTCTGCAAGCGTAAGCATGGCGAGAAGTTCGACTACCCGGACCCGCGCACGGAGTCCATTCTCTCGGAGACCTACGGCATCATGGTCTACCAGGAGCAGGTGATGCAGATGGCGCAGATCGTCGGCGGCTACTCGCTGGGCGGCGCGGACATGCTGCGCCGCGCGATGGGCAAGAAGAAGGCCGAGGAAATGGCCGAGCACCGCGCGATCTTCCGCGCCGGCGCCGCGAAGGACGGGCTGACGACGGAAAAGGCCGACGAGATCTTCGACTTGATGGAGAAGTTCGCGGGCTACGGCTTCAACAAGTCGCACGCGGCCGCGTATGCGCTGCTGTCGTACCACACGGCGTACCTGAAGGTCCACCACACCGCCGCGTTCATGGCAGCCAACATGTCGCTCGCCATGGAAGACACGGACAAGATCAAGATCCTCGTCGAGGACTCGATCGACATGTGCAAGCTCACGATCCTGCCGCCGGACGTCAACGAATCGCAGTTCCGCTTCACGCCGGAAGGTCCGCCGGCCTCCGTCACGGGCAAGCAGGTGTCCAACATCCGCTACGGCCTGGGCGGCGTCAAAGGCGCGGGCCAGGGCGCCATCGAGGCGATCATCGCGGCGAGGGAATCGGGCGGCAAGTTCAAGGACTTGTTCGACTTCTGCAAGCGCGTGGACCGCAAGCAGATCAACCGCCGCACGATCGAATCGCTGATCCGCGCGGGCGCGATGGATTGCTTCGGCGTCGACCGCGCCGTGCTGCTCGCGTCCGTCGCGTTCGCGGTCGAAGTGGCCGACCAGGCGGCCGCGTCCGCGAACCAGGTCAGCCTGTTCGGCGGCGACGATTCCGACCTCGTCGCACCGCCCGACTACGTGAAGGCGACGCCGTGGACGGACCGCCAGAAGCTGTCCGAGGAAAAGACGGCGCTGGGCTACTACCTGTCGGGCCATATGTTCGACTCGTATGCGGCCGAGGTGCGGCGCTTCGCGAAGACTAAGCTGAAAGACCTGGAACCGTCGCGTGACCCGCGCATGCTGTGCGGCGTCATCACGGGCGTGCGCACGCAGCTCACGCAGCGCGGCAAGATCCTGATCGTCTCGCTGGACGACAAGTCCGGCGTCGTCGAAGTCACGATCTACAACGAGCTGTTCGAGCAGCACAAGAACACCTTCCGCGAAGACGAGTTCCTGCTCGTCGTGGGCAAGGTGTCGGAAGACCGCTTCAACGGGGGCCTGCGTATCACGGCGGAGAAGGTGTTCGACATCGCGACCGCGCGCATCCAGTATGGCCACAAGCTGGAGATGGACGTCGCGTGCACGATCCCGCCGGCGAAGCTGGCCGAGATCCTGCAACCGTACCGCCACGAGAACGGCCTCCCGGTCAGCCTGCGCGTGACACCGCA
Organism: Massilia pinisoli; assembly: GCF_024753285.1. GTDB lineage: Bacteria > Pseudomonadota > Gammaproteobacteria > Burkholderiales > Burkholderiaceae_D > Telluria > Telluria pinisoli. The sequence continues at coordinate 190,538 of NZ_JANUGW010000006.1, forward strand.
AGGCATCCCATGCATCTTGCAGCTGGGCGATGCGTGGCGCGTGGCGCCGTCGGACGAGTTGAAGTATGCGCTGGAGCTGCAGCTCGGCGCGAAGGACGTCGCGGTCGAGTATTGAGCGCGGCCGGATGCGGGCGGCATAAAAGCATATGCACGAGGCAAGACGTTTTGCCAACTGTGTTGTGCCGCCGCCGCTCCCACATTGCTGAATCCTAATTATTTAGGTGTAATTGCATTCCTGCCATTGGCGTTTGCTCACGTCAGGCGAAAAATATTGGTCAGTGGAAATTTCTCCGCGTTGTAAAGCCAGGACGTCGGCGCTGACCATTATGAAAATTACATTTCGCCAAAAACTTTTCCTTCCCTTACTCCTCAGTTGGGTCTGCCTGCTCGCCGTGTTCACGGTAAACGCCGTGCAGAGCCGTGCCCTGCGCCTCGAGGAGCGCAAGATCCAGTTGTCGAATGCCAGCGACGTGGCCGCGTCGATCGTCAAGGATTACGCCGCCCTCGCCGCGGCCGGCACGGTGCCCCTCGACGAAGCGAAAAAACAGGCGCAGGCGCGCCTGCGCGCGCTGCGTTACGGGGCCAACGGCTACTTCACGGTGTACGACGACAAGACCGTGCTCATGCACCCGATCAAGCCGGAACTGGTCGGTTCGCCAATCGGCAACATCGTGGATCCGAAAGGCCATAACCCCTACCTGGACGGCATCGCCGCGACGCGCGCGGCCGGCGCCGGCTACGTCGAATACCTGTGGGCCAAGCCGGGCTCGGCCAAGCCGGAACCCAAGCTCACCCACGTGCAGGCGTACCAGCCATGGGGCTGGTATTTCATGAACGGGCTGTACATCGACGACCTCGATCACGCGTTCTACGCCCAGTTGGCCGGTGCGGCCGCGTGGCTGGCCGTGATCGGCGCGCTGCTGACGGCCCTCGTGTGGTTCGTCGTGCGCAGCGTGGAGCGCTCGATCGGCGGCGATCCGGAGGCGGCCGTCGCCGTGGCGCAGCGCATCGCCGCGGGCGACCTCGGCATGGACGTTCCCGTGCGCGCCGGCTTCGATGCCAGCCTGATGGCCGCCATGAAGCGCATGCGCGACGCGCTGGCCGGCATCGTCGGCGACGTGCGCGCCGGCACGGACCTGATCGCCACGGCATCGCGCGAGATCGCCAGCGGCAACCTCGACTTGTCGAGCCGCACGGAAGAACAGGCCAGCTCGCTCGAGGAGACGGCCGCGTCGATGGAAGAACTGACGTCGACCGTGAAGAACAGCGCCGAGAACGCGCGCGAAGCGAGCCGCCTGGCCGATTCCGCCGCCGAGGTGGCGGGGCGCGGCGGTGCCGTCGTGGCACGCGTCGTCGATACGATGGGGTCGATCAACGATTCGTCGAAGAAGATCGTCGACATCATCACCGTCATCGACGGCATCGCATTCCAGACGAACATCCTGGCGCTGAACGCCGCCGTCGAGGCCGCGCGTGCGGGCGAACAGGGCCGCGGTTTTGCCGTCGTCGCGGGCGAAGTGCGCACCTTGGCCCAACGCTCCGCCGCGGCCGCGAAGGAAATCAAGGAACTGATCGGCGACTCCGTCGCCCGCGTCGACGACGGTGCGAAGCTCGTCGAGGAAGCGGGCGCCACGATGCAGGAAATCGTGGCCAGCGTGAACAAGGTCAGCACGATGATCGGCGCCATCAGCGCGGCCACGCAGGAGCAGGGCGAGGGCATCGAGCACGTCAACCAGGCCATCGCCCAGATGGACCAGGTGACGCAGCAGAACGCGTCGCTCGTCGAGGAAGCGGCGGCGGCGTCGGAAGCCATGCAGGAACAGGCCGCGAAGCTGGCCCAGGTGGTGAGCGTGTTCCGGATCGAGACGCAAGCCCCGGCCCGCGCGGCCGCTACGCTGCCGGCCGCGCGTGCTCGCGCAACCCGATCGTTGCCTGCGTAATCTTGCTCGCGGCGCGCTCCAGGACGACGTTGCGGTTGCTCGTCTCCTGGTCGCGCTGCGCTTCGCGGTGCCACAGGTGGAACACCTCGGTGGCGAAGGCGCCGTCCTTGCGCATCACCCCTGCATGGAACAGGCGCACGACGAGGTCGGAATCTTCGTGGCCCCAGCCCGTGAAGCTCTCGTCGAAACCGTTGACCCTGTCCAGGTCGCTGCGCCAGACCGCGAGGTTGCAACTCTTGATCCGCCGCCACGAAAATTTGCGCGACGTGCGTCCCACGTCGGGCCAGCGCAACCCCAGCGGCTGCAAAGTCTTGTTCAAGTCGCCGTGCAGGCGCCACCGCAGCCGCGTGAGCGCAGACGTGGCGCCGACGTCGATCCCGTCTTGCAATACCCGGCGCGTCAGCGCTTCCGACATCAGGATGCGGCTGCCCGACACGAGGTAGCCAGCCTGCGACAGCGCGCGGTGGCGGGCGATGAAGTCGCGCTGCGGAATGCAATCGCCGTCCAGGAAGATGATGTATTCGCCGCTGGCCGCCAGCGTGCCGCGGTTGCGCGCCATGGCGGCGCGAAAGCCCTCGTCGGGTTGCCAGACGTGGCGCAGGCGCACGGGCGCGTCCGTCGCGAGCCGCTCGACGCTGGCAACCGTGTTGGCAGTGGAGCCGTCATCAGCGATAATGATTTCAAAATTCTTGTCGTTCTGCGTGAAGCATGCCCGTACCACCGCCTCCAGCGCGTCCGGCCGGTTGTAGGTGGTGATCACGACCGAGATAGTCTGTGCGTGACGCATAAGGTCCAGTGTACACTGCCGTATTCAGGGGCGTGAGTATCCCACAAGAACATCGATGAACAGTAATCCGACGCACATGCGGCCGCCGATGCGGATCTGGGTCGGCGCCCTGGCTTTCCTGTTGCCGTTTTCGAGCCTCGTCACCTCGCCCGGCGTCAGCGCTGCAAGTTTCCTCTTCCTGGCCACCGCCTTGATGTCGTTCAAACCGTGCCGTGACGCGCTCGTGCGCCATTGGGCACAGGTACGCGGGGTCGTGCTAGCCTTCCTGCTGTACTTCCTGTTTGTCCTCGCGTGCGTGCTGTTGCGTGGCGAAAAGATGAGCGTGCTGGAAAAACCGCTGCGCATGCTGCTGGCGGCGGGCGCGCTGGGCCTCGTCGTGGCCGTGCGCGCGCCCCGCCGGGCATTGTGGTGGGGCGCCAGCGCGGGTGCGGTGGCGGCGCTGCCGTTCATCGCCTGGCAGCGTTTCGTGCTGCACATCGAACGGCCGGGCGGGCTCATCAATTCGATCACGTTCGGCGACCTCGCGCTCGTGCTGGCGCTGCTGGCGCTGGCCGGCGCGATCGACATGCGCGACCGCGCGCGCGACGCCTTGCTGGCCGGCGTGGCCGCGCTGGCGGGCCTTGTTGCATCCGTATTGACGGGCACCCGCGGCGGCTGGGCGGCGCTCGTGCTGATGGCGCTCGTGCTGGGGCGCCACGTGGTCCGGATCGACAGCCGACGCGTGCGCGCGCTGCTGGCCGGCGGCATCGCCTTGCTGGCGGCTGCCTGGTTCGCGCCGGCGCTGGGGGTGCAGCAGCGTTTCGCCCAGGGCGTCAGCGATGCGCGGATCTGGTACGAGGGCGGCAACGTGTGGACCAACGTCGGCACCCGGCTTGAATTGTGGAAAGGTGCCGCCATGTTGATCCGCGAACACCCGCTGCTGGGCATGGATTTCGACGCCTGCCGCGCGCGGCTGGCCGAGTATGCGCACGCCGGCCGGCTCGACCCGATGGTGCTGCAGCTGCCGCACCTGCATAATGACGGGTTGCAGGCGCTGACGACCGGCGGTGCGGTGGGCTTTTTGTTCTGGGCGGCCACGTTGGCCGCGCCGCTGCTGTTCTTCCTGCGCGCCATCGGCGACGGCACGCGCGCGCCGCAGTTCGCCGTCGCGCTGGGCGGGGCGATGGTGGTGCTCGGCTACGTCGGCTTCGGGCTGACGGAAGTGATCTTCTGGTCGATGAAGGCAAGTCTGTTCTATGCGCTCATGGTGTTCCTCCTCATGGGCTTCTGTTTGAACGCGAAAGAAAAAATTGGATAACAGTGTCATCATCAAGCGCCTGTGGGCGATCCTGAAACCGTATCGCGGGCGCGCGTTCCTGTCGCTGCTCGCGATGGCGTTGACGGCCGCCACGCAGCCGCTGCTGGGCGAGGCCCTGAAGCTGCTGATGGACAAGGGCTTCAAGCACAAGGTGCCGTTCAGCCTGTGGTGGATCCCGGGCGTGCTCGTGTCGATCTTCGTCCTGCGCGGCATAGGCACGTTCGCCACCGCCTACTACAACAACTGGGTGCTCTCGCGCGTCCTGAACGATTTGCGCGCCCAGGCGTTCGAACGCCTGCTGCGCCTGCCCGTCGCGCGCTTCCACGAAGAGTCGACGGGCAAGGTGATCAACACCGTCGTCGGCGACGTGCGCCAGGTCGTGGACATGATCAACTCCGTGTTCATCTCGTTCGTGCGCGACGTGCTCGTCGTGATCGGCCTGCTCGGCTCGCTGCTGTGGCTGAACTGGATGCTGACCCTCGTCGCGATCGTGGTCGTGCCGCTCACGGCCGTGATCGTGCGCACGACGAGCAAGCGGCTGCGCCAGCTGAACCGCGAGAACACGCGCGTGACGGGCGAGATGACGCAGGTCGTCGAGGAAGCCGCGCGCGGCCACCAGGTGATCCGCGTATTCTCGGGCGAACGGTACGAGAGCCGCCGCTTCTTCCAGCGCAGCGAGGCGCTGCGCGGCTTTTCCCAGCGCATGACGGTCGCGTTCGCGGCGACGACGCCTGTCACGCAGATCGCCACGTCGATCTCGCTGTCCGTCGTCGTCGTGCTGGCGCTGAAGGCCGACATGACGGTCGGCGAATTCACCCAGTTCGTCACGTTGATGCTGATGCTGCTGACGCCGCTGAAGGCACTGGCCGAGGTGAATGGCCCCATGCAGCGCGGCATCGCCGCGGCGGAAATCGTGTTCGAGCTGATCGACGCGCCCGTCGAGCACGACCCGGGCACGCGCACCCTCGAGCGCGCGCAGGGCCACGTGCGCTTCGAGCACGTCAAGTTCCGCTATCCGAACACGCAGGCGCTGGCGCTCGACGACGTCTCGCTGGACGTCAAGCCAGGCCAGACCGTCGCCCTCGTCGGCATGTCGGGCGGCGGCAAGTCGACGTTCGTGAGCCTCGTGACGCGCTTCTACGAGCCGGAGTCGGGCCGCATCCTGCTGGACGGCGTGCCGTACCAGGACATCAAGATGGCGTCGCTGCGCGCCCAACTGGCGCTCGTGAGCCAGAACGTGGTGCTGTTCGACGACACGCTGCGGGCCAACATCGCGTACGGCGTCGAGCACGTCGACGAGGCGCGCCTGCAGGCCGCCATCCGCGCCGCGCACCTGACCGACGTCGTCGCGCGCCTGCCGGAAGGCGTCGACACGCTCATCGGCGAGAACGGCATGCGCCTGTCCGGCGGCCAGCGCCAGCGCGTGGCGATCGCGCGCGCCATCTACAAGGATGCGCCGATCCTGATCCTGGACGAGGCCACGTCGGCGCTGGACAACGAGTCGGAACGCGCCGTGCAGGCCGCCCTCGACACGCTGATGGCCGGTCGCACCACGTTCGTGATCGCGCACCGCCTGTCGACCATCGAGGGCGCCGACCTGATCGTCGTGATGGAGCACGGCCGCATCGTCGAGCAGGGCACGCACGAGCAGCTGCTGGCAAAGGGCGGCATGTACGCGAACCTGTACCGGCTGCAGTTTTCCACGGTGGTGGAAGAGACATGAACGGGAAGGCGCGCACGCTCGTCGTCTCGCCGAACTGGATCGGCGACGCCGTGATGGCGCAGCCGCTGCTGCGCCTTCTCAAGCAGGCGCATCCGGATCGGGCGATCGACGTGCTGGCGCCGCCGCAAGTGGTGCCCGTGTGGCGCCGCATCCGGGAGGCCGACGAGATCCTCGTGACGCCGTTCCGCCACCGCGCCCTGCAACTGGGCGAACGGTGGCGCTGCGCGCGCATGCTCGCGGCGCGCGGCTACGCCGACGCCTATGTGCTGCCGAACACGCTGAAATACGCATTGATCCCGTGGCTCGCGGGCATCGGCCGGCGCGTCGGCTACAAGGGCGAGATGCGCTACGGGATGATCAACGTGATGCACCACGACGACCACCCGCCCCGGTCGATGGTGCCGTTCTACGCGGCCCTCGCGCGCGCGCCCGGGCCGGCGGGCAAGGCGGTGCGCCCGAGCCTCGCCGTCGGGGGCGACGAGATGGCGCAGGTGGGGCAGCGCCTCGGCGTCGATGTGGCGCGTCCGCTCGTCGCGTTCGCGCCGGGTGCGGAATTCGGCAGCGCCAAGCGCTGGCCGCCCGCCTACTACGGCGCGCTGGCGGCCAGCGTCGCGGAAGCCTTGCCGGGCGTGCAGGTGGTGCTGCTCGGTTCTCCGAACGATCGCGCCACGTGCGAGCAGGTGCAGCGCCATGCGGGCGCAGCCGCGTCCAGCGTGCTGAACCTGGCCGGCCAGACGTCGCTGGACGACGCCATCGTCCTGCTGGCGACGGCGCGCGCCGTCGTGTCGAACGATTCGGGGCTGATGCACATCGCTTCCGCGCTGAACCGGCCCGTCGTGGCCTTGTACGGCTCGACGGATCCGGACTATGCGCCGCCGCTGTCGGACGTGGCGCGCGCCGTGTCGCTGCGCCTGGCGTGCTCGCCGTGCCGCAAGCGCGAGTGCCCGCTGGGGCACCACGATTGCATGAACCGGATGAGCGTCGACAGCGTGTGGAGCGAGCTGGCACCGATCCTGGTGCCGGAGCGGAACAGCGCGGTCAGAGCATAACCGGCGGTAGTCCGTAGGGTGGACGGCTCCGCCGTCCACGCGGTGATACGCGGCGTTGGATAGATCGTGCCCGTGCTGGCACTGGTTGAACGCGTGGACGGCGAGCCGTCCACCCTACCGTAAAGCCTGGCACACGTCCGCGGCCAGCCGGCTCACGAGCTCGTGCCGCTTGCGCGCCTCCGACCGCTTCTTCGACGGGATCCCGTCCAGGTCCGGCGCTGCCACCGGCGCGCACGCCAGTTCCCAGTCGCCGTCGGGCCGCAGCTGCGCGCCCAGCTCCGTCCACAGCTGGTCGTAGTCGGCCAGCACGCGGCCGTTGCGGATCGCCTTGTAGATCACGCGGTTGCGGTTCGACACGAGCACCATCCGCTCGCAGCCGTATTCATGGCCCAGCTGGCGCACGAGCGTGGCCATCAGCTGCTTCGGCCGGATGCCGTGCAGCTCGCGCGTCGCGGTGCGGATCGCCTCGCGCGCGTCCTCCGTCTTGCCGCCCTGGATGCAGCCGACGCTGACGGCCAGCCGGCCGTCGCGCGGCGCCACCGTGAACGCCACCGTGTACAACGCTTTGTCGTCCTGCGTCAGCTGCAGCACGAGCTCGCCCTCGCGGTCGAACATGTTCACCGTGCGCAGCTGGATCTGGTAAGGCACGCCGCTCTTGCCGGCCGCCTCGGCAAGCACGACGGGACCGACGCTGGCGCGCGCCAGGGTCTCGCGCAGGCCGCGCCGGAACATGAAGTCGTAGTGCGCGCGGATCGCTTCCAGCCGCTCATTGGCATCGAGCGCGTGGCTGATGTACGGGCGGTAGACCTTGTACAGGAAGCGCGGGCAGTTGCGCACGTATTCCGAGAAGGCCGGGTGCGCGTTCAGCAGATGGAGCCAGCGCGGCGTCTGGCGCGGATGCAGGACCGCCCGCACCCGGATCTTGGCCAGCTCTCGCACCGACTTGAAGCCCGCCAGGTGTGGCGGCACGGCCGAGCGCAAGGTGACGGACGGCGCCGCCGACGCGATCAGCCGCTCGGTCCAGCCATGTTCTTCCCGATAGAGTTTCATGTTGCCCGTCCGGCCGCGGCTGACGAGGGGATCAGGCCGTAGCCTGCATACATACCGGAGGCCGCGGGTAGCGGCTGGCGAGGGAAGTCGGACATGGTAGTCGCACTAGGGTGGCGTAAAGTAACGCTAAGTAACGTAGTGTAACTAAAGAAATTCCGACGGTAAATATAGTATTTACAGAATTATGAAAACACAACAACGGCGCCCGCGTGCGCGGGAAGCCGTTGTTTCCACAGGGAAAATCGCCGTTGCCGGTCGCGCCGGGTCAGCTGGCGTAGTGCGCCGATTCCAGCCGGTCCGCGCGCTGTTCCGCCGTCTCGCGTTCGCGCAGATAGCGTGCCAGCGCATCGTCGAACGACGGCAGCAGCAGGCCCCGTTCGCTGCTCATGGCGCTGTTGCGCGGCCGCGCGGCGCGCAGGCCGAGCTCGGCGGTCGTGCGCACTTCCAGCCCGCCATCGTCGACGCTGGCCGCCGCGCAGGCCCGGCGCACGAGGTCTGCCCAGCTCATCGCCGCGCCATTGGTCAGGTGCCAGACGCCGCATTCGCGGTCGATCAGCAGGTCGAGGCAGGCATTGACGAGGTCCGGCACGTACGTCGGCGACACGACCTGGTCCGAGGCGGCCACGAACGGCCGCCCGGCGTCGAGCGCGTCGAGGGCTTGCGTGACGACGTTGTGCGCGTCCCACGGGCCGAAGAAGGCGCTCGTGCGGATGATGAGGGCTTGCGGGTCGGAATCGAGCACGCGCCGTTCCGCATCGGCCTTGCTGCGGCCGTACACGCCCAGCGGGGCGACCTTGTCGGATTCGACGTACGGACGGTCCAGCGTGCCGTCGAATACGAGGTCGCTGGAAAAGGTCATGAAGCGCAACGCGTGGCGGATGGCGGCGAGCGCGAGCACGGTGGGGCCGTGGGCGTTGTCGCGCATGCAGCGCGCCGCGTCGTCCTCGGCGTCGTCCACGCGCACATAGCCGCCCGCGTTGATGACGGCCCAGGGCTTGAAGCGCACGATCGCCGCCTCGACGGACGCCGGATCGGCGATGTCCATCTCCTGGCGCGTCAGCACGTGACAGGCGAGGTTGCGGCGCTCGCAGATGCGGGCGAAGGCGCGGCCCAGGGTGCCCGTCGCGCCCGTGATGAGGATCGGTTGCGGGAACGTGGAGCGCAGCGCGCCGCGCACGGCGATGTCGGCGACGGCCGTGCGCGTCGCCACGGGCTTGGCGAGGAACCGTCCCGGCCGGCGCCACCAGCCCTGGCCCTGCAGCACGGGGTGCGACAGCGGGCGGCCGCTCGCCAGTTCGCGCATCAGGGTGGCGACCGCGGTGGGGCGCGGCTGCGGGCCGCGCACGTCGAATGGACCCGGTTCGTAATAGCCGTTGCAGGCGGTGACGAGGCAGTTCCAGTCGAACGAGCCGAGCAGGGCCCACACGGTGACGGCGCGGATGTCGGCGCCGCCCAGCTGGACCTTGCGCGCGGCATTCCAGATCTCCACGAGCCAGCGCAGCTGGTCTTCGCGGTTGGCGTCGATGTGCGCCTCCGTGACGGCGATCGGCAGGCCGTAGCGGTCCCACGTTTCCTGCAGAAGCGGGCCGATGCCCGGCGTGGGCGTCGCCAGCACGCGCGAGCATTCGATGTCGGCGTGCGGGATGCCGCGGTACTGGGTGCGGTGGCTTTCCGGATAGCGCTCGGCGCGGTGATCGAGCCAGCGCTCGCTCGTGATGTAGTAGTTGACGCCGATGACGTCCGGCGGGCAGGTATTGTCCTTGAACCATAGCAGTTCGTCGGCGCCCGCGCCGTTCTCGAGCAGGTAGTCCCACAGCGCGTGGCCCGGGTCGATCTTCCCGCACAGCATGTCCCACGCCAGCCAGCGGCGTTCGTTGAAGAAATTCGCGATGTCCGCCATCTCCGGCGTGCCGTAGGTGCGCGACAGGTCGTCCGTCTGCACGAGCTTCGCATCGGGGTTCACGGCGCGGATCGCGCGCATCGACAGGACGACGGCGCGGCACTGGTTGATCAGGGCGCGGATGAAGCCTTCCTCGCTCGTGTCGTGTGGATACCAGACGCCGTTCAGGCCGGAGAAGCGGGCCGTCGTGCACGGCTCGTTGACGGGCGTCCAGTACTCGACCCACGGGTAGCGGCGCGCGACGGCGCCCGCATACTCGGCCAGCTTCTCGGCGAAGTCGGGCGAGACGAGGCTCGTGTGGCGCGGCCCGCTGCCGTGGTGGACGAGGCCGACGATGGGCGTCACGCCCAGCTGCTGCAGTGCCGGCAGGCGCTCGTCCGACCATGACCAATCCGCCGATTCGATGCCGTCGGGCGCCGTCCGTTCCCACAGCACGGGGTAGCGGATAGCGCGGATGCCGAGCGACGCGAAGCGCTCCAGGTCCTGCAGGCGTTCTGCATGTCCATTGCGTTCCATTTGGGAGAAGTACTGATCGCGTACGCGGTTGACGGTGCATTCGAGGCCGCCCCAGAGCTGGAGCGGCGAACTTGCTGGCTGGATATGGCTGTTAAGATTCATATGCGTGTCCTGCTGTTGATCCAAGACGTAAGCCTAGTCGGCGGGGCCGGCTTCCTGTGTGGGGTGGCGAACATATAGGCCGGATTTAGGACAAGTCCTACGTCCTGTCGGTCGCTATAACGCCGGGCGCGTGCGCTTGACAGCCCACGCGCGCGCCCACACGATGCGGCCAGGAGGAACCGACATGTACATGGTGTACTGGACGATGGAGGAGGCGGGCAGTCATACCCCGCATGCGCAGCCGTTCGCGACGACGGCGATGGTGGACGCGATGCGCTTCATGGAAGACCTGCGGCGGCGCCAGCGCGAAGGCGAGGGCGTGCGCTTCGTGACGATGTGTTCCGAGCATCCGGACGTCGTCGGGCATCCGGGCGTCGACGTGACGGGGCCGGGCTACGACTGGAAGAAGCGGCGCAGGTGACTACAGCCGCGCGGCCATGTCCTTGAGTACGTGCTTGAGCACCTTGCCGTTCGCGGCGGCGGGCAGCGCGTCCAACATCACGATGCGGGCCGGCCGCTTGTACGGCGCCAGCCGCGCGGCCGTCCACGCGCGCAGTTCGGCCTCGGCCGGCGCACGGCGCGGGTCGGGCTGGACGTAGGCGATCACTTCCTCGTTGCCGTCGGCGACAAAACGGCCCACGACGGCCGACTGCGTCACGCCCGGGTGCGCATTCAGCACCGTCTCCACTTCCAGCGGGAACACGTTGAAACCCGAGCGGAGGATCAATTCCTTCGTGCGGCCGACGATGAACAGCGCGCCGTCAGGACCGATGGTCGCCATGTCGCCCGTGTTCAGCCAGCCGCCGGGACGCAGCGCCGCGGCCGTCGCCTGCGGGTCGCGGTAATAGCCCCGCATCAGGTTCGGTCCGCGCACCCACAGCTCACCCGGTGTGCCGTCGGCCACGTCGCGTCCGTCGTTGTCGACGACGCGCGCTTCCACGCCGGGAATCGGTTGCCCGACGGACGTGTCGGTGCGCGGCGCGTCGAGCCGCGTCTGGCTGACGGTGGGCGCCGCCTCCGACAGGCCGTAGCCGTTGTGCAGCGGCACTTGCAGCAGGCGCTCGACGGCCGCCTTCAGCGCGGGATCGAGCGGCGAGCCGCCCGCGTACGCGAAGCGCAGATGGGACGCCAGCGGGGCCGTGTCGCCCACGTGCTCCAGCAGCCGCGCATACATCGCGGGCACGCCCTGCACGATGGACAGGCCGTCGTCGCGGATGGCCGCCAGCATGGCCTCGGGCGTGAAGCGGGGCGCCAGGTGCAGGCAGGCGCCCGCGCTGAGCGTGCCCAGCATCACGGACGTGAGACCGTACACGTGCGAGATCGGCAGCACGCCCCACGCGCGGTCGGCCGGGGTCAGGCCCCGCAGCCGGCTCGAGACGGCGGCCACGAACAGCAGGCTGCGGTGGCTCAGCATCACGCCTTTCGGCTTGCCCGTCGTGCCCGTCGTGTAGACGAGGGCCGCGACGCCGTCGTCCCGTTCCGGCTCGCAGGCCTCGTTCAGCGGGCCCACCATCAGGCCGTCGTCGAACGTTGCACCGACCCGGGCCGCGTGCGCCTCCGCTTCCGCCGACACGGCCGCCGTGTACAGCGCGATGCGGGCGCCGGCGTGGTCGCGGATCGCGTCCAGCTCGGGCGCCGTCAGCCGGGGGTTCACGTTGACGATCCACGCGCCGATGGTGGACGCGGCGAAGATCAGGGCGATCTGGTCCGCGCAATTCTCGCTGGCCAGCAGCACGCGGTCGCCCGGACGCACGCCGCGCGCGCGTAGCTGGCCGGCGCGGCGGTCGACGAGGTGTGCCAGGTCGCGGAAGGTCAGCGTGCGGCCGCCGTCGACGAGGGCCGGCGCGTCGGGCGTGCGCGCGGCCGCCGTGCGCGCGATCGCGTCGATGCAAGAGAGTTCGATCATGGCCGCGATGATAACCGGGCAGCCGCGTACCCGCTGTAAATATGGATGCGTTCGTCCACTCGTGTTACGCTCGCGCTGCTGTAAATGTTTCCAGAAATATACATTCTGAAAAAACCAACGACACGGAGGGAACATGGCATTACTCGATATGCTGGACAAGGAACACACCGTGGCACAGCCCGGTTTCAATCGCTGGCTCGTGCCGCCCGCCGCGCTCGCGATCCACCTGTGCATCGGGATGGCCTACGGCTTCTCCGTGTTCTGGCTACCGCTGTCGAAGGCGATCGGCATCAAGGAATCGCTTGCCTGCCCGGCCGGCATGGATTTCCTGGCCGAAATCACGGCGACCACGTGCGACTGGAAGATCTCGATGCTGGGCTGGATGTTCACCCTGTTCTTCGTGTTCCTGGGCCTGTCGACCGCGCTGTTCGGCGGCTGGCTCGAGCATGCCGGACCGCGCAAGGCGGGCGTCGTCTCGGCGCTGTGCTGGTGCGGCGGCCTCGTGATCTCCGCGCTGGGCATCTACACGCACCAGATCTGGCTGATGTGGCTCGGCTCGGGCGTCATCGGCGGCATCGGCCTGGGGCTCGGCTATATCTCGCCCGTGTCCACGTTGATCAAATGGTTCCCGGACCGGCGCGGCATGGCGACCGGCATGGCCATCATGGGCTTCGGCGGCGGCGCGATGATCGGCGCGCCGCTGGCCGACCGCCTCATGAAGCACTTCGCCACCGCCACCTCGGTGGGCGTGTGGGAGACGTTTCTCGCGCTGGCCGCCATCTATTTCGTCTTCATGATGGGCGGCGCGCTGTCGTACCGCGTGCCCGCCTCGGGCTGGACGCCGGAAGGCTGGACGCCGCCGGCCGCCAAGGGCGCGAACGCGATGATCACCGACCGCCACGTGCACGTGAAGCGCGTGTGGGGCATTCCGCAATTCTGGCTCGTGTGGCTCGTGCTGTTCCTGAACGTGTCGGCCGGCATCGGCATCCTGGCGATGGCGTCGCCGCTGCTGCAGGAAGTGTTCGGCGGCCGCCTGATCGGCGTGGCGGCATCGTTCAACGAGCTGACGGCCGCGCAGAAGGCGCAGATCGCCACCATCGCGGCGAGCTTCACGGGCCTGCTGTCGCTCTTCAATATCGGCGGCCGCTTCGCGTGGGCGTCGTGCTCGGACTACATCGGGCGCAAGGCCACGTATTTCGTGTTCCTCGTGCTGGGCTTCGTGCTGTACGCATCGATTCCCACGCTGGCGCACGGCGGCCATCTCGCGCTGTTCGTCGCGTTCTTCTGCATCGTTCTGTCGATGTACGGCGGCGGTTTCTCGACCGTGCCCGCCTACCTGGCCGACCTGTTCGGCACGCAGATGGTGGGCGCGATCCACGGCCGCCTGCTGACCGCGTGGGCTGCAGCCGGCGTGGTCGGTACGAGCCTCATCAATTACATCCGCGAGTACCAGATCGCCCATGGCGTACCGAAGGCGCAGGCGTATGATACGGTGATGTACGTGCTGGCGGGCCTGCTGGTGCTGGGCTTCCTGTGCAACCTGGTGGTGCGCCCGGTGGCCGCGCGCCACTTCATGAGCGAGCAGGAACTGGCGGAAGAAAAACGCCTGGCGCACGAGCGCGACGGCGCGGCCGGACGCGCGCCCGCGAGCGTGCCGGGCGTGGCCGGGATCGCCGGCGGCGCTGCCGTGGCGGTGCCGGTGGCGAGCGTGAATCCGCTCGTCGCGGCGCTGGCCTGGGCCGTCGTCGGCGTGCCGCTGCTGATCGGTGTGTGGATCACGCTGCAGAAGGCCATCGTGTTGTTCCAGTGACGTGCAGCGGACGCGTGCGCACCCTGTGTCCACGCGTTCAACCGGCACACGCATGACCGGTCATTTATGTAATTGAGGATCGACCATGAACCACCCCGTCATCCCCATCGCCTCGCAAGGCCCGAGCCGCCAGCGCAAGCGCGAGGCGCCGAAGGGAAGGCGCGTCGACCCGCAGGCCCTCGCCGACGTGCAGGCCGCGCTTGGCGACGCGCCCCGTCGGCGTGACCTCCTCATCGAGCACCTGCACGCCATCCAGGACCGCTTTGGCGCGCTGTCCGCCGCGCACCTGGCCGCGCTCGCCCAGGAGCTGAAGCTGGCGCAGTCCGAAGTCTACGAGGTCGCGACGTTCTACCATCACTTCGACGTATTGCGCGACGGCGAGGACGCCCCGCCCGCGCTCACCGTGCGCGTGTGCGCGGGCCTGTCGTGCGAGCTGGCCGGCGCGCGCGACCTGCTGGACCGGCTGCCCGCGATCCTCGGCGCCGACGTGCGCGTGCTGGCCGCGCCGTGCATCGGCCGTTGCGACGGGGCGCCCGCGGCACTCGTGGGCCAGCGTCCCGTCACGGCAGCGAGTGCGGACACGGTGCGGGCCGCCGTGGTCGAGCGTGCGACGACCGATCGTCACGAAGGTCATATCGATTACGACGCCTACCGCGCCGCCAGCGGCTACCGCCTGCTGCGCGCCTGCAGGGCAGGGCGCTTCGACCCGGAGAGCGTGATCGTCACGTTGATGGCATCAGGCCTGCGCGGCCTGGGCGGCGCGGGCTTTCCGGCCGGGCGCAAGTGGCGCATCGTCAAGCACGAGCCGGGGCCACGCCTCATGGCCGTCAACATCGACGAAGGCGAACCGGGTACGTTCAAGGACCGCCACTACCTCGAACGCGACCCTCACCGCTTCCTGGAAGGCGCGCTCGTCGCCGCCTGGGCCGTGGGCATCGAGACGATCTACCTGTACCTGCGCGACGAATACCACGGCCTGCGCGCGATGCTGCAGACGGAACTCGACCGGCTGCGCGCCGATCCGCCGGTGTCGGACATGCCTGAGATCGTCCTGCGCCGCGGCGCCGGCGCCTACATCTGCGGCGAAGAGTCGGCGATGATCGAATCGATCGAGGGCAAGCGCGGCATGCCGCGCCTGCGCCCGCCGTACCTGGCGCAAGTGGGCCTGTTCGGCCGGCCCACCTTGGAACACAACCTGGAAACCCTGCATTGGGTGCGCGACATCCTCGAGCGGGGCGCCGAATGGTTCACGAACCGGGGCCGGCGCGGACGGCGCGGGTTCCATTCGTTTTCCGTGTCCGGCCGCGTGCGCGAGCCGGGCGTGAAGCTGGCGCCGGCCGGCATCACGATGCGCGAACTCCTCGACGAATACTGCGGCGGCATGCAGGACGGGCACACGTTCTACGCCTACCTGCCGGGCGGCGCATCGGGCGGCATCCTGCCCGCGTCGCTGGCCGACGTCCCGCTCGATTTCGACACCTTGCAGCGCTACGGCTGCTTCATCGGCTCGGCCGCCGTCGTCGTGCTGTCCGACCGCGACACCGCGCGCGCCGCCGCGTTGAACACCTTGCGCTTCTTCCGCGAAGAATCGTGCGGCCAGTGCACGCCGTGCCGCGCCGGCACCGCGAAGGCCGTCGCGCTGATGGAACGGGACGTGTGGGACACGGCGCTGCTGGCCGAGCTGTCGCAGGTGATGCGCGACGCGTCGATCTGCGGACTGGGCCAGGCCGCACCGAACCCGTTCGACTGCGTCATCAAATATTTCCCGCACGAGCTGGAGGCATCATGAATGCGAACGTGCCCACCGTGACTTTCGAGATCGACGGCCGTGCCGTCGAGGCCCAACCGTTCGACACGCTGTTCGATGCGGCCGCGCGCGCCGGCATCGACCTGCCGCACCTGTGCCACAAGGATGGCCTGGAGCCGGCCGGTAACTGCCGTGCGTGCGTCGTCGAAGTCGATGGCGAACGTACGTTGGCCCCGTCGTGCTGCCGCCATCCGGCGCCCGGCATGAAGGTGCGCACGGACAGCGAGCGCGCCGTCGCCGCCCGCAAGATGGTGCTGGAACTGCTGCTGTCCGACCTGCCTGCCACGGCCCGTACGCGCGACGACGAGGTCGCGCAGTGGGCCGGAAAACTCGGCGTGGGCGCGTCCCGCTTTCCCGCCACGCGCGCGGTGCCGGCGCCTGACCCGAGCCATGCGGCCATCGAAGTGAACCTCGACGCCTGCATCCAGTGCACGCGCTGCGTGCGCGCCTGCCGCGACGAGCAGGTCAACGACGTCATCGGCCTGGCGGGCCGCGGCGAGAACGCGCGCATCGTGTTCGACCAGGGCGACCCGATGGGCGCCTCGACGTGCGTGGCCTGCGGCGAATGCGTGCAAGCCTGCCCGACGGGCGCGCTGGCGCCGGCACGCGGCGCGGCGCTCACGGTGCCGGACAAGCAGGTCGATTCCGTCTGCCCGTATTGCGGCGTGGGCTGCCAGCTGACGTACCACGTGAAGGACAACCGTATCGTCCGTGTGGAAGGCCGCGACGGTCCCGCGAACCACGGCCGCCTGTGCGTGAAGGGCCGCTACGGCTACGACTACGCACACCATCCGCAGCGTCTGACGGTGCCGCTGATCCGAAGAGAAGGCGTGCCGAAGCGGGGCGATTTCACGATGGACCCGGAGCGCGTGCTGGACGTGTTCCGCGAAGCGACGTGGGAGGAAGCGCTGGAAGCTGCCGGCGGCGGCCTCGCGCGCATCCGCGACGCGCACGGCGGGCGGGCGCTCGCGGGCTTCGGTTCCGCGAAGGGCAGCAACGAAGAGGCCTACTTGTTCCAGAAGCTCGTGCGCACGGGCTTCGGCAGCAACAACGTCGACCATTGCACGCGGCTGTGCCACGCGTCGTCCGTCGCCGCGCTGCTGGAAGGGATCGGCTCGGGCGCCGTGTCGAACCCCGTGATGGACGTGACGCGGGCGGAGGTCGTCATCGTCATCGGCGCCAACCCGACCGTCAACCACCCCGTCGCCGCCACGTGGATCAAGAACGCGGTGCGCACCGGCGTGAAGCTGATCGTCGCGGACCCGCGCCGCTCCGACCTCGCGCGGCACGCGCACCGCTTCCTGCAGTTCAAGCCCGACACGGACGTCGCGCTGCTGAACGCGATGATGCACACGATCGTCGAGGAAGGCCTCGTCGACCCCGCATTCATCGCCGACCGCACGAGCGGCTACGACGCGCTGGCCGCGAACGTGGCGAACTACAGCCCGGAAGCGATGGCGCCGATCTGCGGCATCGATGCCGAAACGATCCGCTACGTGGCGCGGCTGTATGCGACGGCCAAGGGCGCGATGATTTTATGGGGCATGGGCATCTCGCAGCACGTGCACGGCACGGACAATGCGCGCTGCCTGATCGCGCTCGCGCTGATGACGGGCCAGATCGGCCGTCCCGGCACGGGCCTGCATCCGCTGCGGGGCCAGAACAACGTGCAGGGCGCGTCGGACGCGGGCCTCATCCCCATGATGTATCCGGACTACCGGCGCGTCGACGAACCGGAGGCGCAGGCGAAGTTCGAAGCAGCGTGGGGCAGGGCGCTTGACGGGAAGCCCGGCCTGACGGTCGTCGAGATCATGGACGACATCCTGGCAGATGGTATCAAGGGCATGTACATCATGGGCGAGAACCCCGCGATGTCCGACCCGGACGCGAACCACGCGCGCGAAGCGCTGGCAGCGCTCCAGCACCTCGTCGTGCAGGACATCTTCCTCACCGAGACGGCGTACCTGGCCGACGTGATCCTGCCCGCGTCGAGCTTCGCCGAAAAGACCGGGAGCTTCACGAACACCGACCGCGTCGTGCAGCTGGGCCGCCAGGCGTTGAACCCGCCGGGCGACGCGCGCCAGGACCTGTGGATCATCCAGCAGGTCGCGCGCCGGCTCGGGCTGCCGTGGAAGTACGACGGCCCGGCCGCCGTGTTCGACGAGATGCGCAAGCTGATGCCCAGCATCGCCGGCATCACGTGGGACCGCCTGGAGCGCGACGGCGCCGTCACGTATCCGTGCCGCGCGGAGGGCGATCCGGGCGAGCCCGTCGTCTTCACGCAGGCGTTCCCGCGCGAAAGCGGCCGCGCGCGCTTCGTCCCGGCCGACATCATCCCGGCCGACGAGCGGCCCGATGCCGAGTACCCCGTCGTGCTGATCACGGGACGCCAGCTCGAGCACTGGCACACGGGCAGCATGACGCGCCGCGCCGGCGTGCTCGATGCGCTGGAGCCGGACCCCGTCGCGCTCGTGCATCCGCTCGACCTGGAAGCGCTGGGTGGCCGGCCGGGCGACGTGATCACGATCGCGTCGCGCCGCGGCGAGGTGGCGCTATACGCCCGCGCCGACGACGGCACGCCGCGCGGCGCCGTGTTCGTCCCATTCTGCTACTACGAGGCGGCGATCAACCGGCTGACGAATGCGGCGCTGGACCCGTTCGGCAAGATCCCGGAATTCAAGTACTGCGCCGTCCGCGTGCAGGTGGGCGGGCACGTCGCAGGCCAGGGTTCCTACGGTGGCGGCCAGATTCTGGACCCCGTGGCACAATCGCAGGCATGACCTCTTCCTATCGTCCAACGCTCTCGCAGGCCAGCGCCGGCCTCACGCATCCCGTGACGGCCATCGACGAGCGCGGACGCCGCGAGACCTTGCACATCCCGGCCGAGCGGCCGCTGACGGTCTACGTCGACAAGCGCGAACTCGTCACCCTGATGACCCTGGGCGCGGCGCCGGAAGCGCTCACCTTGGGCTACCTGCGCAACCAGCGTCTCGTGCGCTCGCTCGAGGACATCGTGTCCGTGCAGGTCGACTGGTCCGTCGATGCGGTCGCCGTTGTCACGCGCGGCGGCATCGCCGACGTCGAGGAGCGCACGGCGAAGAAGGTCGTCACGACCGGATGCGGCCAAGGCTCCGTGTTCGGCGGGTTGATGGACGAGGTCGACCGCATCGTGCTGCCGCCGGACGCGCGCCTGCGCCAGTCCGTCGTGCACCGCATCGTCGAGACGGTGCGCACGCAGCAATCCGTCTACAAGCAGGCCGGCTCCGTGCACGGCTGCGCGCTGTTCACGAACGAGGGCGACCTGCTGTGGTTCATCGAGGACGTGGGTCGCCACAACGCGGTCGACGCCATCGCGGGCCTGATGTGGCTGGAAGGCGTCGAGGGTGCCGACAAGGTGTTTTATACGACGGGGCGGCTGACGTCCGAAATGGTCATCAAGGGCGCGCAGATGGGCATCCCGTTCCTGCTGTCGCGCTCCGGCACGACGCAGATGGGGCATGCGGTGGCGGAGCAGGTCGGCATGTCGCTGCTGGCGCGCTGCAGCGGCCACCACTTCCTGCTGCTGTCCGGCGAGGAGCGCCTCGTGTTCGAGCCCGAGTGGCTTGCCGCCCTGGAGACGGCGCGCACCCTGCGCACCGCCTGACGTCAGCCCATGAGCGATATTGCGGATGCCGTCGCGCGCGCCTTCGCGCTGCTGTTCACGGGCGACCCGGACCTGTGGCGCATCGTGTGGGTGTCCCTGAAGACGAGCATCGTGGGCCTGCTGCTGGCCACGCCGCCCGCGATCCTGATCGGTTACGTCGTCGCCATGCGTCGCTTCGCCGGGCGGCGCATCGTCATCTGGCTCGCGCAGGCGGCACTGTCGCTGCCGACCGTCCTGATCGGCCTTTTGCTGTACCTGCTGCTGTCGCGCCACGGGCCGCTGGGCGGACTGCACTGGCTGTTCTCGCAGTCCGGCATCGTGTTCGGGCAGTGCATCGTCGCGCTGCCGGTGCTGCTCGCGTTCACGCTGGCCGCCGTGCAGGGTCTCGATCCGCGCTATGCGGAGACGGCGATCGCGCTGGGCGCGTCGCCCATGCAGGTGATGGTGCGCGTGCTGCACGAGGCGCGCTTCGGCGTGATGGCGGCCGTCTTGTCCGGCTTCGGCCGCGTGATCTCGGAAGTGGGCTGCGCACTGATGGTGGGCGGGAATATCGAAGGGGAGACGCGCACGATCACGACGGCGATCGCGCTGGAGACGAGCAAGGGCGAGTTCGCGCAGGGCATCGCGCTCGGCATCGTGCTCGTCACGGTTGCCCTGCTGATGAACGGCGCGCTGATGCTGCTGCAGGGCGACGCGCACACAGTGCGGGAGCGCGCATGAGCATAGTCATCCACTCGCAGATCACGGCGGCCGTGGTCGAGAACGCGGACGCGCCGCAGCGCGACGAGCGCCGCAAGGCCTTGCTGGGCGTGCGCGGCCTGCGCAAGCGCCACGGCGACCGGCTGCT
This sequence comes from Massilia pinisoli, assembly GCF_024753285.1. GTDB lineage: Bacteria > Pseudomonadota > Gammaproteobacteria > Burkholderiales > Burkholderiaceae_D > Telluria > Telluria pinisoli. The sequence goes on from NZ_JANUGW010000006.1 coordinate 210,915, forward strand.
CTTCGACATCGACGTGCTCGAGATCGCGACGCACAGCGCCTACGTGCTGACGGGGATGAACGGCGCCGGCAAGAGCACCTTGCTGCGCGTGCTGGGCGGGCTGGAACGGGCCGAGATCGACAGCCTGCGCTTCGCCGGCGAAGACGTCCTGCGCGTGCACCCGTACCCGCGTGCGCTGCGCCGGGCCATCGTCTACGTGCACCAGCATCCGATCCTGTTCTCGACGAGCGTCGCCGACAACATCGGGTACGGCCTCGTCGTGCGCGGTTTCGCGCCGATAGCCGTGGAAGCGATCGTCGAGGAGGCGATGGCCTGGGCCGGGGTGGCGCACCTCGCCGACACCGATCCGGCCAAACTGTCCGGCGGCGAAAAGCAGCGTGTGGCGCTGGCGCGCGCGAGGGTGCTGCAACCGCGCCTGCTGCTGCTGGACGAGCCGACGGCGAACCTCGACGGCGCCGCGCGCGAACAGGTGCTCGCGCTGATCCCGACGATGGTCGATGCGGGCAGCAGCGTCGTCATCGCCTGCCACGACCGCGACCTGATCAACCTGCCCGGCGTGCAGCGCCTGAAGCTGCGCGACGGCCACCTCGAACACCGCTGATCACAACAAGGAGACACCCATGCACCGTCGTTCCATCCTCGCCCTCATCGCGACGCTCGCCTTTGCTGCGCCGTACGCGCACGCGCAGTCCGACAAGGTGCTGCGCCTGTCGACTACCACGAGCACGGAGAACTCGGGCCTGCTGGGCTATCTGCTGCCCGCGTTCGAGGCGAAGACGGGCATCAAGGTCGACGTGATCTCCGTGGGCACCGGCAAGGCGCTGGAGTTGGGCAAGAACGGCGACGTCGACGTCACGCTCGTCCACGCGCGCAAGCTGGAGGATAAATTCGTCGCGGAGGGCTGGGGCATCGACCGCCACGACGTCATGTACAACGACTTCATCGTCGCGGGACCCACGAGCGACCCGGCGGGCGTGAAAGGCGGCCGCGACGTCATCGCGGCCTTTAAGAAGATCGCGGCGGCGAACGTGAAGTTCATCTCGCGCGGCGACAACTCCGGCACGGACGTGATGGAGAAGGGCTATTGGCAGCAAGCGGGCGTCAAGCCGGCCGGCGGCAACTACGTGTCGGCCGGCCTCGGGATGGGCGAGGTGTTGAACATGGCGGCGGAGTTGAACGCGTACACGCTGACGGACCGCGCGACGTACGGCGCGTACAAGGCCAAGACGGGACTCGCGATCCTCGTCGAGGGCGACAAGCGCATGTTCAATCCGTACGGGATCATCGCGGTGAATCCGGAGAAGCACAAGGGCATCAACTACCGCGGCGCGAAGGCGCTGATCGACTGGATCACGTCGCCGGAAGGGCAGGCGCGGATCGCGTCGTTCAAGCCGGCGGGGGAGCAGCTCTTCTTCCCGGACGTGAAGCAGTGAGCGGTCGTCCATGCGCCGGTTGAACGCGTGGACGGCAGAGCCGTCCACCCTACGGTAGGGTGGACGGGTTCCCCGTCCACGCGTCCAACGAAAAGCAAAGGGCCGCGATTGCGGCCCCTGTCGGATCACGCCGGTCGTGGTCACGCCAGCGCGTGCATCACCGCATCGACGGGAATCGCGTTGACCCAATCATGGCGCTGCACGGCCGTGATGACGGTGCTGTTGGCCTTGTCGACGGGCGCCCATTCCGGCGTCTTCTGGCGCATCAGCGCGACGACCGGCACGCCGACGGCGTTCGCCAGGTGCATCACGGCCGTTTCCACCGACACGATCAGGTCGCACTGGGCCAGCATCGCGGGCAGCTGGAAGAAGTTTTCGTTTGCGCTGAACAGTTCCGTGCGGTCGAGCTGGCGGCGGCCCAGCATCGCCTTCACGTTGTCGACTTCCTGCGGCACCGCGTTGACGATGAAGCAGGCATCGCGCCATTCCGGCTGCGCGCGCATCGTTTCGATCAGCTCGGCCACGCGCTCGACGGGCCAGCAGCGCTTGCGCGTCTTGGCGAACGGGTTGATGAACACGAGCTTGCCCTGGCGGTTGTCGAACCCCCATTCATGCAGGCGCGCCTTGGCACCCTCGACGAATTGCTCGGGGATGTGCACGAACGGGATGCGCGCCGCGGGCGGGATGTCGACGCCGGCCAGCTGGCGGAACCAGTCCGCGTGCACGTCGCTGATGTGCGGCGCGGTGGCGCGGTCGGCGGCGTCCGGGTCGAGGCTCGCGTCCAGCTTGCGGTAGCTGAACCAGTGGTGCAGGCCGAACAGGCCCAGCGGCTTCTTCAGGCCGAACACGAAGCCGTCCGGGCTGATCTCGCGCGCGAGATTGGCGTAGAAGTGTGGACGCAGGGTGCCCAGCGAGACGACGATCGGATAATGCTCGCGCTGCGCTTCACCGATCGACTGGCGGAACAGCTCGGGCGAGTAGTTCTGCTTGTAGACCTTGTCGATGAAGTCGCAGGCGTCGAGCCAGTCGTACAGGACGTTCTTCTTCAGGTGCGGCCACTGCGAGGCGTCGCTCGTGCGACGGACCTCGTCCACCCACAGGTGCAGCTTCAGGTGCGGGTACGCGCGCGCGAACGCCTCGAAGCAGTTCTGCAAATACGTGTAGTCGCCCAACGCCAGATGGGCGATGAACAGGATCTTGTCCGATTTCCTGAGGAGATTGGAAGGAATGAGGGGTAGGTTCATTGTCTCTTACGGGTCGCCTGCCAGTTGTTGTCCGACGCCGCCAGCGGTGGATGAGTCTGCGATCAGCAGCGCTAACCGGTCGGCTGGCCGCGCACCGGAGGCCTGGTGTCGGTGTGCGCTACCGCCAACTCTCGAAAATCTTCAACAAATTGTCTCGAATTGTAGTCCAAACCGGGCGATAGCGTTGCCCCAAGCCATATTTTCGGGTGCTTTGTCCTGCGCGAGCAACAGAACTGGACAGGATGACATGCCCAGTCGTGGCGGTGACATCGGCGTGGTGCCTTGTCGGCACTGAGGACAGGATTTTACGCGATCGGGCGGGCGTCCGGATGATGCCGGCGTTGATGCACGCCGACCGGAGCGTCGGCCGCCGGAGCGCCGGCCGCCGTGATCACGCCGACAACAGGCGCACGACGCCGCTCAGGCCGTGCGGCTGGCCCGCTGTCACGGGGCACAGCACGCTCAGGTGGAAGCGCTTGTCGCCGGCCGGGAACGGGATGCGCAGCGGCGCCGGCGCGGCCGTGGTCTTTTCGCCGGCCTTCTTGCCGTCGATGAAGACCTGGCACGGGCCCGTCACCTCGACGAATTCCAGGGTGCCGCCGTGCTTGCGCACGCGCGCGAAGGCCCAGGCGTCGGTGGCATACAGCACGTAGCCGGTCCGTTCGGCCGGTTTGGCACCGGCGCCGGGCGTGACCCAGCCCCAGGAATTCATGTCGGTGCCGGCGGGGCGCACATTCGGGTCGATCGGGGCCGCGCTGAGCGGGGAGGAGCGCCAGCCGTCGAGGCCCTGCACCGGTTCCGACGTGGCCTGGTAGGCCCACGGCTGGGCTGCACGCACCTCGACGTCGAGCACGGCGCTCTTGAGGCCGGGCGCGCTGGCGCCGAGCCGGAGGCGGCCCGACGTGCGTTCGCGGGTCTGCACGATCACCTGGGCCAGCCCGTTGAACAGCGCGCGCGTGTTGCCCTTCTCGCTGCTGATGTCGTTCGGATTGCCGTTGCCCAGGCCGATGATGTCGCCGCCTTCGATCGTGAACACGAGCTGGTGCTGCGCCAGCGGCACGTGGCGGCCCTTCGCATCGAGCGCCTCGACCTGGATGGGTTGCGCATCGAGGCCGTCGCCGCGCAGGAACGCGCGGTCCGGGGTGAGCTTGAGCGTGACGGGCGCGCCGGTGGTCTCGACCTCGAACCGCTTGACGACCTTGCCGCCGCGGTAGCCGACCGCGGCGAGCGTGCCGGGCGCGTACGGCACCTGCCAGCGGTTCATTTCGTAGATGTCGCCCTTCTGGCGGCCCTGCGAGCGGCCGTTCAGGAACACCTCGACTTCGTCCATGTTGTGGAACGCCATCACAGTGATCGCCTGGCCTTCCTTGCCGGCCCAGTTCCAGTGCGGCGCCAGGCGCAGCACGGGTTCCTTGCGCCACTGCGCCTGGTGCAGCCAGAACGCGTCCTTGGCGAAGCCGCACAAGTCCATGATGCCGAAGAACGAGGAATTCGACGGCCATTCATACGGGGAGGGTTCGCCGTGGTAGTCGAAGCCGGTCCACACGAATGCCCCGGCCACGAACGGGCGCTCGGCGATGGCTTTCCAGCCGACCCGGTGCGTCGAGCCCCAGGACGACGCATCGTCGTCGTACCCGGCGAAGATGTGCTTCTCGGGCACGGTCACGTACTCGCCGCGCGTCTGGTAGGCCGAGGTGTCTTCGGACGACGTGATCGGTACGGTCGGGAAGGCCTGGTGGAACGCGTCGTAGGCCTGGTATTGGTAGTTGAAGCCGACGACGTCGACGGCCTGTCCGGCATTGGCGGGCTCGAACTGGCCCGTGTTCATCGCGGCCGTGGTGGGGCGCGACGTATCGAGCGCGCGCACGGCGGCGACCATGCGCCGCACCATCTCGTAGCCCTGTTCCGTGCCCTGGATCGGCTCTTCGTTGAACACCGACCACAGGATGATGGACGGGTGGTTGCGGTGGCAGCGCACGAGCCAGGTGAGCTCGTCGACGTGTTCCGGCGACGGGTTGAACACGCGGTTCTCGTCCATCACGAGGAAGCCCAGCTCGTCGCACAGCTCGTAGAAGCGCTTGTCCTGGGCATTGTGCGAGCAGCGGATGGCGTTGACGCCGAGTTCCTTCAGCCGGCGCATGCGGTAGTCGAGCAGGCCGTACGGCACCGCGACGCCCACGCCGGCATGGTCCTGGTGGATGCACACGCCTTGCAGCTTGACGTGGCGGTCGTTCAGGAAGAAACCGTGCTCCGGATCGAAGCGCTGGGTGCGGAAACCACAGCGGGTCGTGACTTCGTCCAGCAGCTTGCCGTCCTGGAGCACGCGGGTGCGCACGCTGTACAGATTGCGTTCTTCGAGGCTCCACAGCTTGGGCGTTGCCACGCGCAAGGTGCCGGTGACGACCTGGTGCGCCAGCACGCCGACGTCGGCCGGGGACGTGAACGCGGCGACGGACTTGCCGTCCGCATCGATCAGCACGCTCTCGACCTGCACGCGCTGCGAGCCCTTGCGGATGTTGTACAGCGTGACTTCGAGCGGAATGGTCCACTGGCCGTCGGCGAAGACCGGATGGGCGAACACGCCGTCCGTGACGATGTGCACCTGCTCGCGCTTGACGAGCCACGTGTTGCGGTAGATGCCGGCGCCTTCGTACCACCAGCCCTGCATCGTGTCCGCGTCGGCGCGGATCACGAGCGAGTTGAGCGCGTCGCCGTACGTGGCGAACGGCGTCAGGTCGATGTAGACGGAGTTGTAGCCGCTCCACACATGCGCGACCTGCGTGCCGTTGAACCAGACGGTGGCGAGGGTCGAGATGCCGTCCAGCTGCAGTTCGATGTGCTTGCCGTGGTCGGCCTCGTCGAGCCGGATGAGGGTGCGGTACCAGCCGATGCCGCGCTTGCGGTAGCCCTGCGACACGTTGGCGTCCTGCTCGGGCAGCTGCGCGCTGGCGAAATCGTGCGGAAGCACGACGTTGGTCCATTCGGAATCGTCGAAGCCCGGTGCGGCCGCGCCGCTGGCGCTGCCGGCCTTCGCATTGGCGTAGGTCCAGCCATGGCCGCGGATGACGGGGAAGGCGATGTCGCCTTCGTGGAAGCGCCAGCCCTTGTTGAGCGAGACGACCGTGCGCCCGGGCACGGTCGCGGCGCGTGCGCGTGCAGTGGACGCGTACGCCGCGGATTGGCCGAAAATGGAGGTCGTGGCGAGCGCGCCGGCGCTCTTGAGGAAGTTGCGTCTGTTAGGCATGGCCGTCACACTATCAAGTGCGGCGCCGCCTGTCGACCATAAAACCGCCGATGCCGATTACGATTTCCCGTAACCGGCACGCGGTGTTACATGAGGATCACGTCGTACTGTTCCTGGTGATACCCGCGCTCGACCTGCAGCGAAATCCTCTTGCCGATGAAGTCGCCCAGCATGGCCAGGTGCTGCGACTCTTCCTCGAGGAACAGGTCGATCACTTCCTGCGATGCGACGATGCGGAATTCGCGCGGATTGAACTGCTTGGCCTCGCGCAGCAGTTCGCGCAGGATCTCGTAGCAGATCGTCCGGCTCGTCTTGACTTGTCCCTTGCCGCCGCAGGCGGGGCAGGGTTCGCACAGGATGTGGGCCAGCGATTCGCGCGTGCGCTTCCTCGTCATCTCGACGAGGCCCAGCGCGGAGAAGCCGCTGACGGACACCTTCGTGCGGTCGCGCGACAGGGTCTTCTTGAGCTCCGCCAGCACGGCGTTGCGGTGCTCGTTGTTCTCCATGTCGATGAAGTCGAGGATGATGATGCCGCCCAGGTTGCGCAGCCGCAGCTGGCGCGCGATGGCGTGCGCCGCTTCCAGGTTCGTCTTGAAGATCGTGTCGGCGAAGTTGCGCCCGCCGACGAAGCCGCCCGTGTTCACGTCGATCGTCGTCATCGCCTCGGTCTGGTCGACGATCAGGTAGCCGCCGGACTTCAGGTCGACGCGCCGTCCCAGCGCGCGCAGGATCTCTTCTTCGACGCCATACAAATCGAACAGCGGGCGCTCGCCCGTGTAGTGCTGCAGGCGCGACAGCACGCTGGGCGTGTACACCTGCGCGAATTCGACGAGTTTGACATAGTTCTCGCGCGAGTCGACGAGGATCGCGGCCGTCTCGTCGTGCACGAAGTCGCGCAGGACGCGTTGCGCGAGGCTCAGGTCCTGGTACAAGAGGCTCGTCGCGGGCCGCGTGCGTGCGCCCTTCGTAATGGCGCCCCACGTCTTGCGCAGGTAGTCGATGTCGGCGGCGAGGTCGGCGTCGGAAGAGTCCTCGGCCTGCGTACGGACGATGTAGCCGCCGTTCTCGTCCGGCGGCAACAGGCCCGTGACGCGCGCGCGCAAGGCTTCGCGCTCGGCCTCTTTCTCGATCTTCTGCGAGATGCCGATGTGCTTGTCCTGCGGCAGGTAGACGAGCATGCGCCCGGCGATGGAGATCTGCGTGGACAGGCGCGCGCCTTTCGTGCCGATCGGGTCCTTGATCACCTGCACCGTCAGCACCTGGCCGTCGAACAGGATTTTCTCGATGGGCGTGGGCGGCGCGCTGCTGCTGCCGTTGGCGCCGTCGTGCGGCCTCGCTTCCCAGATGTCGGCCACGTGCAGGAAGGCGGCCCGTTCGAGGCCGATGTCGATGAAGGCCGACTGCATGCCTGGGAGTACCCGCACGACCTTGCCCAAATAGACGTTGCCGGCGAGGCCACGGGTGAGCGTGCGCTCGATGTGCAGTTCCTGGACGGCACCCTGAACCACCAGCGCGACGCGCGTTTCCTGGGGGGTGATGTTGATCAGGATGTCTTCAGTCATGTGGCCGGGTATTCGTTGTTGTCCAGAACCACATCATACACGGCGGCTTGCATGGCGGGTGGCCGCATGGTCCACCCTACGGCAGGGTGGACGGGTTTCCCGTCCACGCGTTCAACACACGGAAGATCAGAGGATGGTGACGCCGGCCTTTTGCAGCAGCTGCGCCGTCTCGTACACGGGCAAGCCCATGATGCCGGAATGGCTGCCCTCGATATGCTCGATGAACAGCGCGGCCAGGCCCTGGATGCCGTAGGCACCGGCCTTGTCGTAAGGCTCGGGCGTCGCGCAATACGCGCGGATGGCGGCCGGGGTCAGCTTGGCGAAGCGCACGTCCGACACCTGCGTCACCTGCTCGAACACGTCCGTGAAGTGCAGCGCGACCGACGTCAGCACCTGGTGCGTGCGGCCCGACAGGCGTTCCAGCATCGCATACGCTTCCTTGGGATCGTTCGGCTTGCCGAGGATCTCGCCGTCGAGGGTGACGGTCGTGTCGGCCGACAGCACGGGACGCAGCGGCATGCGGCGCAGGTGCAGCACGTTCCACGCGAACGCGCCCTTTTCGCGCGCCACGCGGGCGACGTAGGCCTGTGCCGGTTCGTTCGCGTACGCGTCTTCGCTGACGTCGATGCCGCGGACCGGGTCGGCGCGGAGACTGAGGATGTCGAAATCGATGCCGACCTGGCGCAGCAGTTCGCGGCGGCGCGGGCTCTTGGAGGCGAGGTAGATTTTCTTGTCGAGCGCTTTCATCGGGTCACACTCGATGGTAGGGATGATTCTGGGTGATTGACCATGCACGATATAACTGTTCCGCCAGCATCACGCGCACGATACCGTGCGGAAGCGTCATGCTGGAGATGCGGATCAGACCGTCGGCACGGGCCTTGAGTTCCGGATCGAGGCCATCGGCCCCGCCGATCAGGAAGGCGCAATCGCGCCCGTCCTGCTGCCACGCTTCCAGTTGCTGCGACAGGCCGACGCTCGTCAGATCCTTGCCGCGCTCGTCCAGGGCGATGATGCGCGCGCCCTTGGGCAGCACGGCCTCGATGCGCTCGCGCTCGAGCGCCATCGCGGTGGCGGCCGTCTTGCTGCCGGACCGTTCGACGGGCTTGATCTCCTTGAGCACGATGCGCAGCTCGGGCGGCATGCGCTTCGCGTATTCCGCGAAGCCCGTCTCGATCCAGGCCGGCATCTTGTGACCGACCGCGGCGATGATCAACTGCATCGCAGCTTATTCTTCGGCTTTCTTGACGCGGCGGATGACTTTCTTGGCCGGTGCGGCGCCCTCGGCGGCGGCCTTCGTCGCGCGCTTCGGTGCGGCGGCGGCTTTCGCTGCCTTGGCGGCCTTCGCATCTGCGGCGGCCGTCTTCGATACGGCGACCTTCACGGTGGCGCCCGTCGGGATCTTCTTGGCCGCAGGCTTCTTGGCGGCCGGTTTCGCATCGGTCGACTTCTTGGCCGCCGGCTTGCGCTCGCGCACCGGCTTCGCGTCTTCCTGTTCCTGGTTCGCGGCGAGGTGCTTCGACTTCGATTTCGGCGCGGCCGCTTCCTGGCCTTCCGTCGTCGACTTGCGCTTGGCGGCGCCCAGCTTCACGGGCTTGTCGCCCCAGATTTCTTCGAGACGGTAGTACTGGCGGATGGCCGGCTGCATGATGTGCACGATCATGTCGCCCAGGTCGACGAGGACCCATTCACCCGTGTCTTCGCCTTCCAGCCCGACCACGTCGCCGCCTGCTTCCTTGACCTTGTCGCGCACCGAGGCGGCCAGCGCCTTCGTCTGGCGGTTCGACGTGCCCGACACGACCGCGATGCGGTCGAACAGGCTGGTCAGGTGCGTCGTGTCGAACAGGACGATTTCCTGGCCCTTGACGTCTTCGAGGGCGTCGACGACGAGCGTTTGCAGTTTCTTGATATCCATTAGTTTTTGTACAAGTTATGTTGTTGAATATAGTCTAGCACTTGCGGCGCAAGGCGCGCGCTTATGTCAGTACGGGGCGTCGCGTGCAACGCAGCACGTACCTGCGTGGCCGAGATGTCGACGGCCAGCGTGTGTGCCAGGCAGACTTTGCCGGCGCTGCTCGCGCGCACGTCGTCGAACGACGCCCGCCGCAGCGCCAGTTCGGCCGCCACGGCCGGCGGCAGCGCGGCATCGTCGAGCCGGTAGCCGGGGCGGGCGGCGACGCCGAAATTGGCGAGCGCGAACAGCTCGCGCCAGTCGCGCCACGTGTCCAGCTTCTGCAACTGGTCCGCGCCCATCACGAACACGATGGACGCGTCGGGCCCGGCTTCCGCGCGCACGTCGCGCAAGGTCTCGACCGTGTACGTGGTGCCGTGGCGGTCGATCTCGCGGGTATCGATCGTCACGGGCGCCGTGCTGTTCGCGAAGGCCAGCTTCAGCATGGCCACGCGGTCGGCGTCGCCCGCTTCCAGGCCATTCTTTTTCTGCCACGGCTGGCCGGCGGGCAGCACGCGCAGCTCGTCCGGCCGCAGCAGGCGCGCGAACAGCTCGGCCAATGCGACGTGGCCGTAGTGCGGCGGATCGAAACTGCCGCCCAGCAGGGCGATGCAGGACGTCACGTGGCGAGCCAGTCCCGGTGCGGCAGGAAGTCGGCGTACAGCTTCGCTTCCGGGCTGCCCGGCTCCGGATGCCAGTCGTAGCGCCAGGTGACGACCGGCGGCATCGACATCAGGATCGCCTCCGTGCGTCCGCCCGACTGCAGGCCGAACAGCGTGCCGCGGTCCCACACGAGGTTGAACTCGACGTAGCGTCCGCGCCGGTAGGCCTGGAAATCGCGTTCGCGCTCGCCGTACGGCTGGTCCTTGCGCGCTCTCAGGATCGGCAGATAGGCGTCGAGGAAGCCGTTGCCCACGCTTTGCATCATGGCGTACGACCGGTCGAACCCCAGTTCGTTGAAGTCGTCGAAGAAGATGCCGCCGACGCCACGCGCTTCCTTGCGGTGCTTCAGGTAGAAATAATCGTCGCACCAGCGCTTGAAGCGCGGATGCAGCTCGGCGCCGAACGGCGCCACGGCGTCGTGGCAGACCTGGTGGAAATGGCGCGCGTCGGCTTCGTCACCATAATAAGGGGTGAGGTCCATGCCGCCGCCGAACCACCAGACCGGATCCTTGCCGTCCGCCGTCGCCTCGAAAAACCGCACGTTCATGTGCACGGTGGGCGCATACGGATTGTGCGGGTGCAGCACGAGCGACACGCCCATCGCTTCCCAGGCGCGGCCGGCGAGCTCCGGCCGTGCGGCCATCGCCGACGGCGGCAGGCTCGCGCCGCGCACGTGCGAGAAGTTCACGCCGCCCCGTTCGATCACATTGCCACCCTCGACGAGGCGCGATACGCCGCCGCCGCCCTCGGCCCGCTCCCACGTATCGCGCAGGAAGGACTTGCCGTCGACGTCTTCCAGCGCCTGCACGATGCGCGCCTGCAGGTCGAGCAGCCACGTCTTGATGGCGGCGGGATTCGGGGTGCTCATGTTGAACTGTGGAAATGTGAGAGAAATAAGCGAACGGGAGATTGTACACTGATGCGGTAGATCGTCATAGACAACACGTCATCACATAAGTTGCCACTCGGAAACTGCTAGCACATCTCCGGTTCTCCGGTCGCACGACCACTAGCACTGCCGCATAAAACTCTTCAATTTTCTGCATAGTTGAAACTTTCATAGTTGCAATTGCAAGCGGTACATACGCTTTGCTAATAGTCTCAGTCTCAACAACAACGGCTTTTCCATGTCGGCGCGTAGCGGCCGGCATCCGGGTCTTGGAACCACCCGGCAAGAAAAGACCGGATAACGAAAATGATCGGAGACCCGCCTTGAAGCTAGTACTCACTCACTCGCCACGACCTTAGCGTCGACGCGCGCCGGACGGCATCGGCCGTCCCTCCCACCATCTTTATCTTCCGCAGGCGCGGCCGGCTTTGTCCGTGCCCGGAGGACTGCTGCATCGCAACAAAACGGGCGGTTGATCCGCCAACCCGGTAGTCACGATTCACTTTTTTCTCGGAGTCCAAGCATGAAGAAGCAAACTCTCGCCCTTGCCTGTGTAGTGGCCGGCATCGCGGCAGGCTGCGGTGGCGGCAGCGGCACCAGCGCGACCTCGCAATCGCCTTCCTTTGCCGCGACGGTCGGCAGCGTCGACGTCACCGGTACGCGATGGCAGAGCGTGAAGTACGGCGGCGGCGGTTACGTGCCCGGGCTGATCTATCACCCGACCACTCCGAACGTGGTCTACGCGCGTACCGACATCGGCGGTGTTTACCGCTGGAACCCCACGACGTCGACCTGGGTCGCGATCACGGACGGCCTCGGCGTCAAGGAGGGTTTCTACATGGGCAGCGAAACCCTGGCCCTGGACCCGAGCGACGACAAGCGCGTGTACATGAGCACCGGCCTGTATGATTGGAGTGGTCAGAACGGCCGCCTGTACATTTCCACGGACCGTGGCGACACCTGGACGCACGTCGACCTGCCGTTCCGCACCGGCGCCAACGACCCGGGCCGCGCCATCGGCGAGCGCCTGATGGTCGACCCGAACAAGTCGTCCGTCCTGTACTACGCCACCCGCACGTCCGGCCTGTGGAAGAGCGAGGACTACGGCCAGACGTGGAACCAGGTGACGTCGCTGACGTCGTTCCAATACCCCGGCGACCAGATCGGCTCGCTGCCCGGACGCACGTCGGGCGGCATCGAGGGTGTCCTGTTCGACACGTCGACGACGGGCTCGGGCACGGCCACCCAGACCATCTACGCGTCGGTGGGGCCGGATTACGGTGCCGCGGCGGGCCTGAGCGCCAGCCTGTACAAGTCGACCGACGGCGGCGCGACGTGGACCGGCGTGACCGCCCCGGAGACGGGCTTCCACATCCCGCACATGGTCCGTGCCAAGGACGGCATGATCTATGTGGCGTTCACCAAGGACATCGGCCCGGGCGCCGGCGGTCCGTGCAGGTTGTACAAGTTCGACGGCACCACGTGGACGCTGCTGAAGAGCTACGAGCCCGGTCAATGGACGAACTGGGGCATCGGCGGCCTGTCCGTCTCCGGTTCGGGCCCGACGACCCGTATCGCGCTGGGCATCTCGAATACCTGGGGTAACTGGCAGGGCCTGCCGATCGTCCAGCTGTCCGACGACGCCGGCAAGACGTGGCGCGAGATCGCCACGCAGATGCCGCACTCGCCGGACGTGGGCTTCTCCGGCTGGATCGACGACGTCGAGATCGACCCGAGCAATCCGGACCACATCACGCACGTGACCGGCGGCGGCCTGTGGGAGACGAAGAACGCGTCGTCGCCGACCCCGTCGTGGAACGAGGTCAACAACGGCATCGAGGAAAACGCGACGCTCACCCTGATGACGCCGCCCAAGGGCGCCAACTACACGCTGCTGAACGCCTCGGGCGACATCGGCGTGCACGTGCAGACCGATCTGCTCAAGAAGACCACGCGTGAACCGCAGGGCAAGTTCGCCAACGGCGTCGGCATCGACACGGCCTGGTCGAATCCCGCCTACATCGCGGCGATCGGCGTCCCCGGCTATGTTCAAAACGGCGTCCACGGCATCTATTCGACCGACTCCGGCGTGACCTGGACGAATTTCGCGAGCGAACACCCGGATGCGGCGACCGGCGCAGCGGGCGGGGCCGAAGCGAGCATCGCCGTGACCGCGCCGGGCAAGGCCGTCTGGGCACCGTCGAATTCGCGTCCGGCCTACACGACCGACAACGGCGCGACCTGGACGTACACGAACCTGCCGGGCCTGCCTGGCGTGGGTATCAACCGCGGTTACCGCGTCGTGGCCGACCGCAAGAACCCGAACAAGGTCTATGCCTTCAACTCGGGCGGCGCATGGTGGAACCAGTGGGCGGACACGTCGCACTTCTGGTACTCGACGGATGGCGGCCACACCTTTACCGAGAGCGCCGCGTTCGTGGGCGCGGGCGCGCACGTGACGAGCTTCGGGTCGTCGTCGATCGCCGTCAATCCGAATGCCGAAGGCGATATCTGGGTGGCGGACGGCTACAACGTCCTGCACTCCACCGATTCGGGTGTGACGTGGACCAACCTGAACGTGACGACCCAGGACTGGGGCAACAACCCGACGTGGATGACGCCTGAAGTACCTGGCGCAAGCTCCATCGCGCTGGGCAAGGCACCCTTCGGTGCGACGTATTCGGCCTCGGTCTACATCGTTGGCATCGTCAACGGCGCGTGGGGCGTGCATCGCTCGGATGACGGCGGCAAGACGTGGCGCCGGATCAACGACGACAAGCACCAGTACGCCGGCATCGGCAACCTGGCGGCGGACCAGGTCGTACCTGGACGCGTGTTCGCCAGCGGCAACGGCCGCGGCGTCGTGTTCAGCTATTGATGACCATGCCGGCGCCTGCACGGGCGCCGGCGGCATCGCCCCAGATTATTTTCGGAGACTTACATGAAATTCAAATCCATCCTCGCCGCGATCGCCTTCCTGGCTGCGGGCAGCGCCAGCGCGACCGTCCTGAACTTCGACGACCTGACCGACATGGAGTACGGCAACGGCTTCCCGCTCCTCGGCAACATGGCATATGACGGCACGAACCTGACCTATGTGCAGTCGGGCTTCCAGGTGACGCTGCACGCGCCCAACTCTGCGCCCGGCACGGCAAACATCGGCGAGGGCACGTTCGAGCCGCAGACGTTCAACTGGCGCGACGGTATCAGCAACGGCACGGACACCTACATGACGCTGACCCGCGTGGGCGGGGGCAAGTTCAACCTGAACGGCTTCGACTACTTCGTCGACGACACGAGCGACGTGTCGGCCGACGGCATGTCGGTCGGCGCCATCATCGGCCCGGCCACGTGGACGACGGGCCTGACGGGCATCAGCGAACTGCGCCTGACCGTCGACGCCTACGGCTTCGCCCAGGTCGACAACATCGACGTGACGGCGGCGCAGGGCGCTGTGCCGCTGCCGGGCACGCTGGCATTGATGCTCGGTGGCCTGGCCGCCGGCGGCCTGGCGCGTCGCCGCCGCGCTTGATGTTCCTGGCGCGTCCGCCGTGTGCGCGGGCGCGCCATCCTGACTTGACTCGAGAAGGGAGGCGCGCGGGCAGGCATGGTCCGGCCTCGATGCGCCGCCAACCCGTGGCACGCATCGCGCTATCCGATCGGGGAAAAATAATCAGGAGATATCAAGCATGAAATGGATGAAAACAACGCTCGTGCTGGCAGCGGCCATGGCCGCGGGCGGCGCGACGGCACAGAATTCGGCCGGCTATACGTGGAATAACGTACCGATGGGCGGTGGCGGCTTCGTCACCGGCGTGTATCCGGCCAAGGCGCAGCAGGGCGTCGTGTATGCCCGCACCGACGTGGGCGGCGTCTACCGCTGGGACAACTCGGCATCCCGGTGGACGCCGCTGATGGACTGGACGTCGCAGGACGACCAGGGCCTGATGGGCATCGACTCGATGGCCGTCGACCCGAAGAACGCGGGCAACATCGTGATCCTGGCGGGCACCAGCTACTACAGCAACGGCAAGACCGTCATCATGCGCTCCACGAACTATGGCGGGAGCTGGACGACGACCGACGTGACGTCCCTGTTCAAGACCCATGGCAATGGCTACGGCCGCCAGAGCGGCGACCGCCTCGCGTTCGACCCGGGCTCCAGCAACGTCCTCTACGTCGGCACCCGCTACAACGGCCTGTTCAAGAGCTGGGACTCCGGCGCGACCTGGACCCGCCTTGGCGGCATCAACGTGACGACCACGCCGGACGGCAACGGCGTCAACCTCGTCCTCCCCGACCCGACCAGCGTCGTCAACGGCGCGGCGCAGCGCATCATCGTCGGCGTGTCGCGCTACAGCTATACGGGCCCGAACCTCTACCGCAGCGACAACGGCGGCCAGAGCTTCTACGCCATCAACGGCGCACCCGGTAACCTGATGCCGCAGCGCGGCGCCTTCGACGGCCAGGGCAACCTCTACATCACCTACGGCAACGGCGTCGGTCCGGGCGGCATTCCAGCGAATGAGATGGCGGACCAGGCGCTGAACCAGGGCGCCGTGATGAAGTACAACGTCAACAACGGCAGCTGGGCCAACGTGAGCCCGAACGGCTACAACGTGCCGTTCAGCGGCGTCAGTGTCGATGCCAACAATGCCAACCGTGTGCTCGTGTCGACCATCAATCTCTATTGGGATCAGTGGAACGGTACCAACGGCAAACCCACGCAAGGCGACCGCATCTTCCTGACTACCAATGGCGGCGGCAACTGGACGGACCTGGTTGCCACCGGCACCAAATCCACCGGTGGCGTCGACTGGATCGCCGACGCGGGCATCCATTGGGCCAGCACGGCAGTGTTCGATCCGTTCAACGGCCAGAACGCGTGGGTCACGTCCGGCAACGGCATCTTCAAGTCGACCAATGTGGGCGCCGCGCAAACGGGCTGGACCTTCAACGTGAGCGGGCTGGAAGAAACGGTGGTGCTCGGCGGCGTCAGCGTGCCGGGCGGTCCCGTGCTCACCGCGCTCGGCGACGTCGACGGCTTCCGCCACTACAACACCTGGGGCTATGGCGCGCGCCTGCAACCGTACATGGGCAATGCCAGCGGCATGGCCATCGCCGGCGGCAACGCGTCCGTGGTGGCCCGCGTCGGCAACCGCGTGCAGGTATCGCTGAACGGCGGTGTCAACTGGTTCGACTCCGGCAGCATCAACGGCAGCTACGGTCAAGTGGCGCTGTCGGCCAACGGCGGCGCGCTGCTGCACAGCCCGTCGAACTCCACGGTCACCTACCGCTCCGTCAACAACGGTGCCAGCTGGACCGCGGTGAACAACCTGAACATCAACGGTGCCACCGTCGTCGCCGATTCGGTCAATTCCAATCTGTTCTACGCCTACGACAACAGCACCGGCAAGTTCTGGACGAGTTATGACGGCGGCGTCAACTTCTGGGTCGCCAGCACCCAGTCCGCCTGGGGCAATCCGCGCATGCGCGTGGCGCCCGGCATCCAGGGCGATATCTGGCTGCCGATGTACGGTAACGGCCTGATGCGCTCGACCAATTCGGGCTCGTCGTTCAGCAAGATCAACAGCGTGACCGAATGCCGCGGCATCGGCTTCGGCAAGGCGGCCGCTGGCAGCACGTACCCGACCATCTTCATGTGGGGCGTCGTCAATGGCGTACGCGGCATGTTCCGCTCGACCGACACGGGCAACAGCTGGGTGCAGATCAACGACTGGAACCACCAGTACGGTGCCGACGGCTCCGTCGTGTTCGGCGACATGAACACGTTCGGTGTCGTGTACATGAGCACGATGGGCCGCGGCCTCGTGGCGGGTCGTCCGCAGTAAGCGTCACGTACCCCGGCAACAACGGGACAAGGCCGTGGGCCCTGTCCCGTTTTTTTTATGCCGTGTCAGCGAATGTTGAATGCGACGGCCGTGGCAAACGGCATCTCGGATGGGGTCGTGATGACCAGGCCATCGGCATCCTGGCGCCAGGTGAGCGGCGCGCCCTCGTGGCCGACGAGGGAGACCGACGTGACCGGCTTGCCCAGCAGGTTCTCGCGCGACCCGAGCGACGTGATCTTGAGCGTCGTGTCTGGCTTCGGCACCATCATGGTGAACGCGTACAGGGAACCGTCGCGGCCGACCGTGAAGCGGAAATCGTGGGGGCCGAACGTGAAGTCGGCCTGTTCCTTCCCGAGCTTGCCGGCGGGCAGGGTGCGCAGCTTGCCGTCCTCGCCTTCGCCCAGCCGCACCCAGGCCTTGCTGCCATAGATGCCCTGGCCGTTTACGCGCATCCACGCGCCGACTTCCTTCAGCATGCGGACGCTGCCCTCGTCCAATGATCCGTCCGGCAGCGGCGAGACGCAGATCGCCACGTTGCCGTCGCGCGCCACCTGTTCGAGCAGGTAGCGGATCATGGCGCCGGAATCGTACGTGAACCCGGGGCCGTAATACCAGTCGCCCACGGCCGTTTCCGCGATCCACGCGGCATCGTTCCGGATATCGCGCGGGATCGAGCCTTCTTCCGTGCTGACGGTGCCGTTGAATTTCGGGTGGAACTTGACGACGCTGAACGTGTCGACCTTGCCCCGTTTCTTCAGCGTGCGGTTGTAGAAATCCGCCATCACGATCTGCATGGCATCGGACTTCATGCCGGTGCCGGTCCCGTTGCCGCTGAACGGCTGGTCGCTGGTGCCGTCCGTGTAGATGAAATCCGGATCGTAGTGTTCCACCACGTCCATCATGCGCAGCGCCCAGCGTTTCGCGTACCACTCGGCATACGCGCTGTGGCGGCTGAAGATGCCCGCGGGCGGCGGTTGCCAGTCCGTATGCGCGGCCGCCGTGACGCCCTTGTATTCGCGCAGGTCCGGACCGTACAGCAGGCGCGGATCGAGTCCTTCCCACCACTTGCCCTTGCCGTCGGCCAGGGTCAATGCGCCGTCGTACGGCTTGCCGGCGAACGGGCCCGTCGGGTCGCTGCCGAACGCGGTCTGCCACCACCACCACGTGTATTCATGGTGAAACGCGACGCCATAGCGCAGGCCGCTCGCCTTCGCCGCGGCCGCCCACTCGCCGAGCAGGTCGCGTTTGGGGCCGAGCCGCTTCGCATTCCACGGCTGATAACGGGAATCCCACAGGTCGAAATTATCGTGGTGCACACCCTGGATGAGGAGGAAGCGCGCGCCGGCCTCCTTGTACAGCGCCGTCAGCCTGGCCGGGTCGAGCTTGCGCGGGTTCCAGTCCCGCAGCACCTCCTTGTAGCCGGTCTGCGAAGGGTGACCGTAATCCTTGAGGTGGCTGGCGTAGGCCGTCGTGCCCGGGACGTACAGCCGGCGGGCATACCAGTCGCCGCTCATGCCCGCCGCCTGCGGACCGAAATGGACCCAGATGCCGAACTTCGCGTCGCGCAGCCAAGCCGGCGTGCCCGGATAGTGCTGTGCGATCGAGTCCCACGTCGGCTGGAACGGGCCGGCCGTGACCGGCAAGTCCAGGTGCACGACGGGCGCGGTGCGCGCGTCGCCCATGGCGACGCTGTCGGGGGCAAGCTTCGCCGGCACGGCCGGCATCGGACCGAGCACCGGCAGCGCGGCGTGGGCGGGGAGGGCGGTGGCGAGGATGGCGGCCAGTGCCAGGATCGTGGTCTTCAAGGTCAACGCTCCGTTCGACGGTAGGATGGCGGCGATTGTATTCTATATATTTAAAACACTCAACGATAACAAAAACGGGACATGGTTTTCACCGTGTCCCGTTTTGCAGGCCGCGCGTGCTACGCCATCAAGCCGGCTTGATGCCGCGCCAGCCGATGTCGCGCCGGTACTGTGCGCCGTTGAAGTGGATCTTCTCGACCGTCTCGTACGCCTGCTTCTGCGCCATCTTGACGCTGTCGCCGAGGCCGACGACGCACAGCACGCGGCCGCCCGACGTCTGCAACGTGCCGCCCACGATCTGCGTGCCCGCGTGGAAGGTGACGCATTCCGGCGTTTCGGCGGGGATGCCGTCGATGACGTCGCCCTTGGCCGGCGCGTCCGGATAGCCGGCGGCCGCCATCACGACGCCCACCGCCGTGCGGCGGTCCCATTCGAGTTCGACCTTGTCCAGCGTGCCGTTGCATGCGTGTTCCAGCACCGTCACGAAGTCGCTCTTCAGGCGCGTCATGATCGGCTGCGTTTCCGGGTCGCCCATGCGGCAGTTGAATTCGATGACCTTCGGCACACCGGCCGCGTCGATCATCAGGCCCGCGTACAGGAAGCCGCTGTACGGGATGCCGTCCTTGGCCATGCCGTGGATCGTCGGGTTGATGATCTCGCGCATCACGCGCGCGTGGATCGACGGCGTGACGACCGGTGCCGGCGAATACGCGCCCATGCCGCCCGTGTTCGGGCCCTGGTCGTGGTCTTTCAGGCGCTTGTGGTCTTGCGACGTGGCCAGCGCGACGACGTTCTTGCCGTCGCACATGACGATGAAGCTCGCTTCCTCGCCGGCCAGGAATTCCTCGATGACGATGCGCGCGCCGGCGTCGCCGAAGCGGTTGCCCGACAACATGTCGTCGGCAGCCTGGTGCGCTTCTTCCAGGGTCATGGCGACGACGACACCCTTGCCGGCCGCCAGGCCGTCGGCCTTGATGACGATGGGCGCGCCCTTCTCGTCGATGTAGGCGTGGGCTTGCGCGACGTCCGTGAACGTCTTGTACTCGGCCGTCGGGATGCCGTGGCGGTGCATGAAGGCCTTGGCGAAGTCCTTCGAGCTTTCCAGCTGGGCCGCTTCCTTCGTGGGGCCGAAGACCTTCAGGCCGCGCGCGCGGAACAGGTTGACGATGCCGGCCGCCAGCGGCTGCTCCGGGCCGACGAGCGTCAGGTTGACGTGTTCGGCGACGACGAAGTCGGCCAGCGCGGCCGGGTCGGTGATGTCGATGTTGACCAGGCGCGCATCGCGCGCGGTGCCGCCATTGCCCGGTGCGACATAGACCATCTGGATGCGATCGGATTGGGCCAGTTTCCAGGCCAGGGCATGTTCACGGCCGCCAGAGCCGACTACCAGGATTTTCATGGATTGCTTTCGCTGCCAGGCGATGCCTGCTTAAACTTGAACTTGAACTTGAATGGGCTGCTTACTCTTCGACCACGGCGTTCGTATAGACCTCCTGGACGTCGTCCAGGTTTTCGAGGGCGTCGAGCAGCTTCTGCATCTTGAGCGCGTCCTCGCCGGTGAAGACGGTCTCGGTATCCGGCTTCATGATCACTTCGGCGGAATCGGCCTTGAAGCCGGCCTTTTCCAGCGCTTCCTTGACGCCGGCGAACGCGTTCGGGTCGCACAGCACTTCGAAGCCGCCTTCGTCGTCGGGGATCACGTCGTCGGCACCGGCTTCCAGTGCCGCTTCCATCAGCTTGTCCTCGTTGACACCCGGCGCGAACAGGAACTGGCCCACGTGCTTGAACATGAACGACACGGAGCCTTCCGTGCCCATATTGCCGCCGAACTTGCTGAACGCGTGGCGGACTTCGGCCACGGTGCGCACACGGTTGTCGGTCATGCAGTCGACGATGATGGCGGCGCCGCCGATGCCGTAGCCTTCGTAGCGGATTTCTTCGTAGTTGACGCCTTCCAGGCCGCCGGAGCCGCGCTGCACGGCGCGGTTGACGTTATCCTTCGGCATGTTCGCGTCGGCCGCTTTCTCGATCGCGAGGCGCAGGCGCGGATTCGTGTTGGCGTCGCCGCCACCCATGCGGGCGGCCACGGTGATTTCCTTGATCAGTCGGGTCCAGATCTTGCCGCGCTTCGCATCAGTTGCGGCTTTCTTGTGCTTGATGTTGGCCCATTTGCTGTGTCCAGCCATGTCGAGTCTTCCTTGAGCTGGGGACCTCGGCAAACTGCGATCATGGAGGCCCCGGGTATGATAATCCTCGACATTTTAGCATAGGCCCCCCATCTAAATGCTGTCAGGGAAACAACAACACGGTGCCCATTCCGACGAATCGGAGCCCTGTCGCGCAGGCCATTGCGTGCGTGCGCAGCGCGCGCGGCCGGCCGCGTTCGGAGGCGCCCTCAGCCGGCAAAACGGATTCCTCGTACAATCGTTGGATGAGTAAAACTGCAAGCGACGTGTCCGTTGCACCGACCACACACACGTCCATACTGGGCGGCCTGACGATCGCCATCGGCGGCGCCATTCTGTTTTCCATGAAGGCCGTCGTCGCCAAACTGCTGTACCGCTACGACATCGACGCCGTTACATTGATCGGGTTCAGGATGCTGGTCGCGTTTCCCGTGTTTGCGGCCGTCGCGCTGTGGAAGATGCGGACCGAGCCGCCGATCGCCGCGCGCGACCGCTGGCGCCTCGCAGGGCTGGGCCTGATCGGCTATTACCTGTCGAGCTATCTGGATTTCTGCGGCCTGCAGTACATTTCGGTGGGGCTCGAGCGCCTGATCCTGTTTCTCACGCCCACGTTCGTCCTCATGATCACGGCGCTCGTCTTCAAGCGCCGCATCGGCCGCGCGGAGTGGCTGGCGCTGGGGCTGTCGTACTGCGGCATCGTGCTCGTGTTCGCGCACGATCTCGTGGGCGGCAAGGGCAGCACGGTGACGGGCTCGCTGCTCGTGCTGGGCTCGGCGGTCTGCTACGCTATCTATCTGCTGGGCACGGGCGAGATGGTGCGCCGCATCGGCTCGCTGCGCCTCGTCGCGTACGCGATGTCCGCGTCGAGCGTGGCGTGCATCGTGCAGTTCTTCGTGCTGCGGCCCGTCAGCATGCTCGTGCAGCCGCTGCCCGTTTACGAGCTCTCGCTCGTGAATGGGATATTCTGTACCATCTTCCCTGTCTTCATGACGATGGCGGCGGTCCAGCGCATCGGGGCGACGACGGCATCGCAGGCCGGCATGGTCGGTCCCGTGTCGACGCTGTTCCTGGGCTGGGCCATGCTGGGGGAGCCGATCACGACAGTGCAACTGGCCGGAACGAGCCTGGTGCTGGGCGGGATCTATCTGCTGTCGAAGAAGAAAACCACCTGACAAACCGAAACGGAACGGAACATGAAACCTCGCATCGCCCTGATCGCCCACGACAAGAAAAAAGACGACATGATCGCGCTCGCCGCCGAATACGTCGACTTCCTGCGCGGCTGCACGCTGTCGGCCACGGGCACGACGGGCGGACGCCTGATCAACGAGCTGGGCCTGGACGTGACGCGCATGCATTCCGGCCCCGTCGGCGGCGACCTGCAGATCGGCGCGCACCTCGTCAACGGCGAGATCGACTGCGTGATCTTCCTGCGCGACCCGATGACCCCGCAGCCGCACGAACCGGACATCAACGCGCTCGTGCGCGCCTGCGACGTGCACAACATCCCATGCGCGACGAACGTCGCCAGCGCGCACCTCGTGCTGTCACAGCTGCAGTCGACGGCGGACTGATACGCCAGGAGGCGGCCATGACCACGGCAAAAGCGATCCGCTTCGCCCGCACGGGCGGGCCCGAGGTGCTGGAGTACGTCGACGTCGAGGTCGGCGACCCCGGCCCGGGCGAGGCGCGCGTGCGCAACCACGCGATCGGCGTGAATTTCATCGACACGTATTTCCGCTCCGGCCTGTACCCGCTCGACCTGCCGAACGGTCTCGGCCAGGAGGCGGCTGGTGTCGTCGAGGCCGTGGGCGAGGGTGTCACGCACGTGCGGCCGGGCGACCGCGTCGCGTACGCGGCGCGTCCGAACGGCGCCTACAGCCAGCTGCGCGTGATGCCGGCCGACGTGCTCGTCCGGCTGCCCGATGCCATCTCGTTCGAGACGGGCGCCGCGATGCTGCTGCAGGGCCTGACCGTGCACTACCTGCTGAAGCAGACGTATGAAGTGAAACCGGGCGAGACGATTTTGTTCCACGCGGCGGCCGGCGGCGTCGGCCTGATCGCGTGCCAGTGGGCGCGGGCGCTGGGCGCGAACCTGATCGGCACCGTGGGGTCCGACGAGAAAGCGGCGCTGGCCAAGCGGCATGGCGCGGCCCACGTCATCAACTACAACACGGAGGACGTCGTGCAGCGCGTGCTGGAGATCACGAACGGGGAGAAGGTGCCCGTCGTCTACGATTCGGTCGGCAAGGACATGTTCATGCGCTCGCTGGATTGCCTGCGGCCGCGCGGGCTGATGGTCAGCTTCGGCAATTCGTCAGGGGCCGTGCCGCCGTTCTCGCTGAACGAGTTGTCGGCGCGCGGCTCGCTGTACCTCACGCGGCCCACGTTGCAATCGTATGCGGCCACGCGCGCGCAGCGCGAGGCGATGGCGGCCGATCTGTTCGCGATGGTGTCGAGCGGGCAGGTGAGCATCGAGATCCACCAGCGTTTCCCGCTGGCCGATGCGGCCCAGGCCCACGCCGCCCTCGAAGGACGCCGCACGACCGGGAAGACGATATTGCTGCCATGAGAGAATTCAGCGACGACAATGAACCGCCGGTCGATCCGCAACCGGCGACGGAACCGCGCTTCGGGCGATTGCTCGTGGTGCTGATGCTGGCCGTCCTGCTGATCGTGGGGATCACGTTCCTGTCCGAGGCGTATTTCTCGTAGGGTGGACGGGTTCCCCGTCCACGCGTTCAATGTCCGTCGGTACCGACGCGACATATCCCGTGTCGCGTATCACCGCGTGGACGGCGAGCCGTCCACCCTACGCGTTTGATCAACCATTTTGCTGCTGAGGCTCCTGCTTCAACTCGATCACGCGCGAGCCGCCATTCGGCCCCGGGAACCCTTCGAACGCGCTCTGCACGAGCGCCGGCATCACGACCGGCGTCGACATCTGCCGGCTCACGTTGCGCACGGTGACGTCGAACAGGCGCTTGCCGTCCGCCGCCGATGCGATCGAGATCTGCACCTGGCGGTGGTAGCGGTGCTCCTCCTGCACGTCATACGCGGGGAACGGGCCCCACAGCGGGTCGTAGAACGGGCTGTACCAGCCGCCCCAGTAGCGCCGGCGCCATCCCATGTAGGCGAAGCGGGGCGAGTACATCGGCTCGAACGTGGGATAGATGACCTGCGTGGGCACGTCGATCGTGGAGAAGCGCATCGACACCTTCAGCGCGGGCGCCTGTTGCGACTCGTGAAAGCCGAGGCGGGCAAGCTGGGCGCGCACGAGGTTTTCGTAGCTCTGCAGCTCCAGCGTGTTGTCCTGCGGCGGCGGCGCCTCGAACGCGTAGCTCTTGTCGGGCAGCTGGGCGGGCCATTGGTTGAAGGTCGTGACATCGCTGCGGATCGTCGTCGCACAGCCGCCCAGCAACAGGCTCAGCGATGCGACCGCGGCGATCAAGGTGCGTTTCATGATGGACTCCATCGGTTCGGTATTCCCCTCGTTTCGGATTTCAATCCTGTAATCGGTCTTGTTCAGGAGACCATATTATTCCTGATGCGTGATGTTCGTCGATACATTTACGCGCGGTTACGGCGTGTACATGGCGATACAAAAGAAAGGTGGACGGAGCGCACGCGAAGCTGTTGGTAAAATAAGCATCCCACCAACGGCTTTGCGGACCTGACCATGCGCACCGATACGCCTCAGACCATCTACCGGAAGGATTACACCGCCCCCAGCTATCTGGTCGATACCGTGGAACTCGGCTTCGACCTCGACCCCGCCCGTACCGTCGTCGCGAACCGGATGACGGTGCGCCGCAATCCCGCCAGCGCCCAGCGTGAAATCGAGCTGTACGGCGAAGACATCGAACTGGTGAGCCTGCGCCTGAACGGCCGGACGCTGGGCGAGGGCGACTACGTCATCGAGGGCACCCTGCTGCGCATCCCCAACGCGCCGGAAGAGGCGACGCTGGAAATCGAAACCATTTGCGTTCCGGAAAGCAATACTACACTCAGCGGCCTGTACACGTCCAACGGCAGTTTCTACACGCAGTGCGAGGCCGAAGGATTCCGCCGCATCACCTATTTCCCCGACCGCCCGGACGTGATGGCCCGCTACACCGTGATGCTGCGCGCCGACAAGGACAAGTACCCGGTGCTGCTGTCGAACGGCAACCTGATCGACGAAGGCATTCTCCCGGACGGCCGCCGCTACGCGCTGTGGGAAGATCCGTTCAAGAAGCCGTCGTACCTGTTCGCCCTCGTCGCCGCGCGCATCGTGTGCCAGGAGGAGGATTTCGAACTGGCCGACGGCCGGACGGCGCTGCTGCAGGTCTGGGTGGAAGAGGGCAACCTCGACAAGACGGACTACGCGATGCAGTCGCTGAAGCACAGCATCCGCTGGGACGAAGAGCGCTGGGACCTGGAACTCGACCTCGACCGCTTCATGATCGTCGCCGTGGGCGACTTCAACATGGGGGCGATGGAAAACAAGGGCTTGAACATCTTCAACACGAAGTTCGTGCTCGCGAACCCGCGCGTCGCGACGGACGTCGATTTCCAGGGCATCGAGGCCGTCGTCGGCCACGAATACTTCCACAACTGGACGGGCAACCGCGTCACCTGCCGCGACTGGTTCCAGCTGTCGCTGAAGGAAGGCCTCACGGTGTTCCGCGACCAGGAATTCTCGGCCGACATGATCGGCACGAACACGGGCCGCGCCGTCACCCGGATCGACCAGGTGCGCACGTTGCGCCAGGCCCAGTTCCCGGAAGACGCCGGCCCGATGGCGCACCCGGTTCGTCCCGACTCCTTCGTCGAGATCAATAATTTTTATACGGTGACCGTGTACGAGAAGGGCGCCGAAGTCGTGCGCATGTACCAGACCCTGCTGGGCCGCGACGGCTTCCGCAAAGGCATGGACCTGTACTTCGAGCGCCACGACGGCCAGGCCGTCACGTGCGACGACTTCCGCCTCGCGATGGCCGATGCGAACGGCCGCGACCTGACCTTGTTCGAGCGCTGGTACAGCCAGGCCGGCACGCCCGTCGTCCAGGCCGAGACCCGCTGGGACGAGGCGGCGCGCACGTACACGCTGCGCCTCGTGCAGAGCTGCCCGCCGACGCCGGGCCAGCCGGAGAAGCTGCCGTTCCACATTCCCGTCGCCGTGGGCCTGCTGGGCCGGGACGGCCGCGACCTGCCGCTGACGGTCGACGGCAAAGACCATGGCACGACGGCAGTGCTGGAACTGACGGAAGCGGACCAGACATTCACGTTCACGAACGTGGCGGAGCAGCCGACGCCGTCGATCCTGCGCGATTTTTCCGCGCCCGTGATCCTGAAATACGGCTAC
This sequence comes from Massilia pinisoli, assembly GCF_024753285.1. Classification (GTDB taxonomy): domain Bacteria; phylum Pseudomonadota; class Gammaproteobacteria; order Burkholderiales; family Burkholderiaceae_D; genus Telluria; species Telluria pinisoli. Next base: position 237,091 of record NZ_JANUGW010000006.1, read on the forward strand.
AACGACGCCGAACTGGTCCACCTGTTCAGCCACGACAGCGACCCCGTCAACCGTTGGGAAGCGGGCCAGCGCCTCGCGATGAGCCGCCTGCTGAAACTGTCCGGCCAGGTCGCGGCTGCCGGCAATGCCGATCCGAAGCTGGACGTGGACGACGTGTTCATCGACGCCATGCGCAAGATCCTCGCCGACGACACGCTCGACCCGGCCTTCCGCGAACAGGCGCTACTGTTGCCGTCGGAAACGATGATTGCGGACCAGCTGGACGTCGTCGATCCGCTCGCGATCCACACGGCGCGCCAGTTCGTTCGCGCCGCCATCGGCACCCGGCTGCGCGGCGAACTGGAGGCCCAGTACGACGCCAACCAGACGCCGGGCGAGTACAGCCCGGACGCGGCATCGATCGGCAAGCGCGCGCTGAAGAATCTGGCGCTGGCCTATCTGTGCGCGGCGCCGGACGACGCCAGTCTCGACCTGGCGCGGCGCCAGTTCGACGGCGCCACGAACATGACGGACCGCGCGGCCGCGCTGTCCGCGCTCGTGCATGCGCGCGCGCCCGCGGCCGGCGATGCCCTGCAGCGCTTCTACGACGAATTCCAGGGCGAGCCGCTGGTCGTCGACAAGTGGTTCGCGATGCAGGCGTCCGCCCCGACGACGGACGTGAACCGCGTGCGCGACCTCATGACGCACAAGGCCTTTACCTTGCGCAATCCGAACCGCGCGCGCAGCCTCGTGTCGACGTTCTGCGCTGGCAATCCGGTGGGCTTCCACGCGCCGGACGGCAGCGGCTACGCGTTCTGGGCCGAGCAGGTGATCGCGCTCGACGCGCTGAACCCGCAGGTAGCCAGCCGCCTGGCCCGCGCGATGGACCGCTGGCGCCGCTACACGCCCGATTTGCAAGCCCAGATGAAGCGGGCGCTGCAGCAGGTGGCGGGGCAGGCAAAGCTGTCGAACGACGTGCGCGAGGTGGTGAGCAAGGCCCTTGCCAATTAAACGATTCCCACAAACTGAAGGAAGTCCATGAAACGAGTCAGCCTGACGCAATACCTCGTCGAGGAACAGCGTCTCCACAGCAACATCCCCGCATCGCTGCGCCTCTTGATCGAGGTGGTGGCGCGCGCCTGCAAGACCATTTCCCACTCGGTCGGCAAGGGCGCGCTCGGCGACATCCTCGGCAGCGCGAACACGGAGAACATCCAGGGCGAAGTGCAGAAGAAACTCGACGTGATTTCCAACGAGATCCTGCTCGAGGCCAATGAATGGGGCGGCCACTTGGCGGCGATGGCGTCGGAAGAGATGGAATCGATCCATCCGATCCCGAATCGCTACCCGATGGGCGAATACATGCTGCTGTTCGACCCGCTGGACGGCTCGTCGAACATCGACGTCAACGTCTCGATCGGCACCATCTTCTCCGTGCTGAAGGCGCCGGAAGGCATGACGCAGCCGACGGAAGCCGACTTCATGCAGGCCGGCAGCCAGCAGGTCGCGGCCGGCTATGCCGTGTACGGCCCGCAGACGATGCTCGTGCTCACCACCGGCAACGGCGTCAACTGCTTCACCCTGGACCGCGAGATGGGCTCCTGGGTGCTGACGCAGAAGGACATGCAGATTCCGGAAGAGACGAAGGAGTTCGCCATCAACATGTCGAACCAGCGCCACTGGCATCCGCCCGTCACGCGTTACGTCGACGAAATGTTGGCCGGCAAGACCGGTCCCCGCGGCAAGGATTTCAATATGCGCTGGATCGCGTCGATGGTGGCCGACGTGCACCGCATCCTGAACCGCGGCGGCATCTTCATGTACCCGGCCGACCAGCGCGACCCGTCGCAGCCGGGCAAGCTGCGCCTGATGTACGAGGCGAACCCGATGGCGTTCATCGTCGAGCAGGCGGGCGGCGCCGCGACGGACGGCCGCCAGCGCATCCTCGACATCGCGCCGCAAAAGCTGCACCAGCGCGTGCCCGTGTTCCTGGGCTCGAAGAGCGAAGTGGAGCGCGTGACGAGCTACCACCAGGAATGATTTTGGCCTGTCCTGCATAAAATTGCCGAGTCGGACTAGCAAGTTTGCGAAGTTGTTGTTAGAATGCGGGCTCCTTCGCGCTGCAGCTCATCTGGATGAGCAAGCAAGCGATGGCCTTCGGGCCGCCAGCAGTCTGATGGCAGGTAATGCAGGCACAGGTTAAACGGTAGTACAGGTTTAGCCGCTGTAGCTCAGTCGGTAGAGCAGCGCATTCGTAATCGGAGCGCTGCTTTAAGGATCCAGAGCAAAACAGTAAGCAGAACAAGGCTTTAGGGCCGCCAGCAGTCTGATGGCAAGGTAGTGCAGACACAGGTTAAACAAGTTTCTAGGTTTAGCCGCTGTAGCTCAGTCGGTAGAGCAGCGCATTCGTAATGCGAAGGTCACCAGTTCGATTCCGGTCAGCGGCACCAAAACAGTGAGAAGGGCCACCCAGCAGGGTGGCCCTTTTTGCTTCCGAAGAGCTGATGGAACGCTTATTTGTTGGCAATTTTGTATGAAAGACTGCTAATATCCTAGCGGAAAGGGTGTTTTCATGAATGCCCTATGAAGGATCAGTAACCGAGAAAAAAATGGCTCAGCCCGACTTTCCAGCTCTGTTGCAGCCTGGTTTGCACAACATGACCCTCCCTGAGTTACACGCGTTAGCCGTTGCACCGTTCGAAGCTGATCAGCGGCGCCATGAACTCTACGAGCGTCTCCTCGCTTGGGTTGGCGCACTCCAAGGTTTAGGTTTAGGTGGTACGCTATGGCTAGATGGGTCTTTTCTGACGCAGAAGCCTAGGCCGGGAGACATTGACTGCGTACTCTGGAGCCCGTATTGGGTGAACGGCAACGCGAACACTAACCCAGCCGTGCAACAGCAGATATCGCATTTGTTTGATCACGCGGCAGCGGAGAGCCTCTTCAATCTTGACCTTTATGTTGAGATGCCGGCACAAGATGAGGTTTTTCATCGTGAGGCATACTGGCGGGGTGTTTTGGGGTTTAGTCATGACAGAATTACGGCGAAAGGTTTCGCGGAGGTGAACATATGAGCACCAAATTCCTGCGTGAGCACGCTGACTCGCTGTCTGAACATGCGAAGCAAACTGCAGAGCGTGCTCGTGCTAATCCTGATGACTTTCTCCTTCAATTAGCCGCGAAAAACCAGGATCAGTTTGCTCAAAGCGTAAAGCATGAGCTTCTAATCGAAGAAGCGGCCGAAGCCGGAGAACTTGTAGATCTTCGCCTCATTGGTCCCCGAGCAAACGGCAGCATCTCGCTCGATTGGTTTATTGCAGCGATGGAGCCCTTATCCAAAGCCTGGAAGCTCGCTGCACATAGATTGCGTTATGGAAACGAGGCTGGACGCGGCGTTGGCCAAGATGTAGTAAGTGCCCTCAATTTAAAGCTTGCGGGGCTTAGTTATGGGTCCACGCGTATTTTCGTCACCGGTAATGCGTTACCTGACCTAACGGGAGAAAGTCTGCTTCAGGCCACCCTCACGCAGACGTTTCGTCTTCTGAATTCGCATCAAGACGAGTTTTATGACGCGGTTGATGCAGTTGGAGGAAAGTCTGCTCATCAGCTTAGCGAGTTTATGAGGGTATTGGATGGTGCAGGGTTAGCTGCGCAGTTTACTTGGCAGTCTTCCCGCGGACGGCAATTTTGGGAGGGCTGTCCAGACGAAATAACCCGTATCCGTTCATTGTTGGACACTATTCGTGAACCAGAACGGTATGAAGAAATTTTGTTGGGTAGTGTCGCCAGCATCACCGATACTGGACGGCTTGATATTCGTACTGATGATGGTAAAATTTCTATCAGATTCCCGCTTAGTTTAACCGACCAAGTGCAGCGCCTGACAATCACCTCGATGGCACGTATTAAGGTCGAGACGGCTAAATATTGGGATTCCGTTGCTAGGAAAGACATCTATAAGCGACAGCTTATAGCTGTTGAGTAAGGTACCCAAAATAGCTGTCAAAGGACATTGAGCCAAATGCGCAAAAAAGGGCCACCTTAACGGTGGCCTTTTTCATAATCGCTTCGGAAACGATTAGTCTTTGTTAGAGAACACTAGAGTTGCTGCTGAACGTTCCGTCACCGGGCGCTGACGCCCAGGTACCTGAGCCCCATCCTTACGCATTTTGCACGCATACCATCTGACTGACTTAGGGGTGGTCTGCGCACCTAAGATTTGGGTATTGACCATCTCGGCGATAACAACATATGGATAGCCCGCGGCATCAAGCAGAAGCTCGCGTGCGAGGCGTCCGATGCCCCTGCCAATTGGCTTCTTTTTGGCTTCCGATAGCTCGGCTATTGTCTCGGTGGTCTTGACCTGCTGCCGGACATCTTGCTCGGCCAGATCGTTCGTTGTGGCTGGACAGAGCGCGGCGAGGTCGATGTTGCTGACTGCGGCGAGGGCCTCTATCCGAGCGATTAGCTTAGCCTTAGTGGCGAATGACTTCGGTCCGGCCGATGTCTGTGCAATTGAGTTGTGTAGGGCCAAGAGTGACTTTGTGCTCATCCCCTGCAGATTCATAATGCTCTCCCTTGTGGTTGACGGGTGAAAACATTAGGTCATGTTTTGCTGGATTTGGGAGCGCTCTGTTATTGAAAATATGGGTGGTGACCTCAAGTGCAGTTTTCGCCTGCGCAGGTGGCGGTATCGATAAATTTTCATGGAGAAATTTATGAGTACTTTTTCCCGTATTATGGCCAACCCAACTGGTATGGCGCGCTTAGTAACGAACTATGCTCGAGTTAAGGAACTCCAGCAAAAAATGTCACTTGACGACATTGCTGACGTTTTTGACGAAGACCGAAGAGAACTTAAAACATTTGTTGAGTATGCCGATGCATTAGTCTCCGGCGAAAAATCGCTGTCGCTCGACATTACCACCAAGAGTAAAGAGGCATTTGAGCAGGTTGCATCAGCATTGAAGTGATTGCGTACAAACTGTCGATCAGAATGCCAGAAAGGATAAGGGCATGAATTCAAAAGAATTTCATGCCCTTATATCATCGTAAGCACGGCGTAATAACATTAGTCAATAAGTCGTACGCCATTCAATGTGTCAGCCTGACCAATTTTTCTATTTGCCGGGTCATAAAAATAGATATTGCGTGGGGTGCCATGTAGGATCATATCAGTATCAGCGATGGTTCGGATGTACTGTAAACGCTGGTCTGGACTTTCAATATATATCTTCATCTCGACAACTAGGTGCGACCCTTCCTCGTAAATTTTTGAATCCTGCTGGACCATCGCCATCACTTCTTTAGCAGCGGCCGCCTTTGACTGGCCCCACTTTGCTACCGGGTCGTAGGCGGGCTGGTCTACATGACCAGCTGGATTTGGTGGTCTATTGTCTTCCGCAGGGACTTCTGTAAGACGTAGCAGTCCTGATATGCCTACCCCTGCTACTGTCAGCACTGCAAGCCGGCCGTACAAGGGCAGGCGCCAATAGGACCATCTGAGCCGTGTCAGCATCGAGACATTCATAAAGCCTCCCAGTGAACGTTTGCGGTACATGTACCGTGGATCTATGTGCATCATATCGAGAATGATGCATGCGTGCCAAATCTCTCGAAAAATCGGCAGGACCCTGCGCTGACCTCCCTTGGTCAGGCGATCCGCCGTGTACGGCTGGATAAAGGTATATCTCAGGAGAGGCTCGCTTTGTTGGCAGAGCTAGACCGAAGCTACGTTGGACGAGTGGAGCGAGGTGATAACAATGTCGCGCTCCTTACGTTAATAAAGCTAGCCGGTGCATTAGGTATGCACGCCTCAGACCTGCTTTCTGAGGCGAACCTCTGATACTTGATCAGTGGGTAGAGTTTGGTAGGTCCTTGAAACTAAAAGGGATACCTAAAAGGTATCCCCTCGAAGCACGGCCAAGTAACGCTGACTCAACAGATCAGTGCCCTATGGGCCTGCGCAAAGCACAGTTCCTCGGCCCTACGTTTGGTCTCGGGGTCCACGTAGAGATCGAGAACCCTGCAGTAGGGAAGCCCGACCAGCGCAGCGGCTTCGTCGAACTCTTCCGAATCGGGCTTGACGCCTGCTGCTCTAGCGCATGCTTCCAGCGTGCCGAACAAGCCATAACCTTCCTCGGCGAGTGTCATCGTTCTCTGCGCAACAGCCGCAGCTCTCTGTGAGGCCTCATGTACGACGGTGACGCTCTTTCGAGTTATCGAATTCGCGGGGGAGGCGACAGCGCTTCGAGTGCTCGGGCGTCGCGCTAGGATGACGAAAGCTGGTCTAGCGGGTGGCGTTGAGAAGACGGTGAGGGTCGGCCTAGCCATTGTCGCCCTCAGCGATCAGATCATGGTCGATGTCCCGCTCGTACATTGCCAGAGATACGGTGTTGAGTGGATTAGTTTTGCCGGCGTTCCAGGCACGGATGGCCAGAACGATGCCCTGAAGGCGCGCATCGCCCAATTTCAAATACTCCTGCACCTTCAGGTAATCGTCCAGGCGCATCGCCGAGGCCAGCTCGACCGGGCCGACCGGGCGCTCTTTCGTCGGCATGCGGTCCAGCAGGGACAGTACGGCGGCGGCCAGCGGGAAGTTCTTCGTGCTCACTGCAACTTGCGCCATGTGGCCCATCTCGGCATGTCCGGCGAACTGAAGCTGCTGCAGGTACTCGGTGCGCTTGGGTTCACCGAGGGCGGCGCGACTAAGCACCTTGACGGGACTGTCGTAGAACGGGCGCTGGTCGGCTAATTGGTTATGTGCTGGGGCGGCGGCCTTCAGCAAGCTGTCGAGCTCTGCCCTGGAGTTATCCTTGATCTGGCCGATGGCAGCCACGGTCTCGCTCTCGGCGATGCGGACGACGTCGGACGCACTCAGGCTGGCAGCGTTCTTCCAGCGCGTGGCGATCTCGGCCTTGCGGATCGCGACGTCGTGATTCAGGCGCTCGATAGTTTTGAGGACACGGGAGTGGAGGGCGTCCAGGGTGGACGCCAGTTCGCCGATCTGTGCGGGGGACAGCAGTGTGGTTTGGGTGAGTTCAATCTTCATGCTCGTTGGCTCCTTGTGAGGTTTGGGGACCTCCGGCCGCTACGAGCGAATGCATCATGCCTCGATGCGGGTCGACGCCAGTGCCGACCGGATTGACAACATAGTGTCGTGCGGACAATATCGAGAAAACCAGCGTTGGTGTCCTGCTATTGCGAGCCATTGACAGTCAGGCTGCGAAGCAGGCGTATGGCCCGGTCACAGGCAGAGTGATGCGTATGCAAAACTCCGCTAAACTTACCAGTGTTAAAGTCCGCTTCTCATAGGGTTATTGTTAATATTAAGGAAGAAAAATGCGCAAAGAACCATCTGGACACATCTACCGCCATGCAATGCAGTTCTATAAAATGGCAGCTCCAGCTTTTGAAGACAATGCTGTTCTTGAGGAATGTTCAATGGCGGTTGTGTGCAATTTGGCGCTGTGTTGTGAGCTGTTGCTAAAATGCGCTGATGCCGGTGTGGATGTGCCGTCGTACAAAAAGGATGTATTGCTTTCGAATGCGGAAGTATATTCAAATCTAAAGGGTGGCGGTCATGATTTGAAAAAGATGTTTGAACGTATGGATCAGGACATCGCGAAAAGGCTGTCATCTTTGTACTGTGAAGTGACGGGTAAAGACCTAGCTGCTGATCTTGATAAATGCAAAGACTACTTTGTTCACGCGCGCTATGCTTATGAACTGCAGAGTACCCACCCTTACAGCATTTCCGATATAAAAAACCTTGTTGATGGTCTAAATCAGGCACTTTGGAAAGGTTGGGGACCGTCTACATAACTTGTTGGCGCGGCGTATGCTGCCGTCGAAAGGCCATTTTGCAGGCTCAGGTATCTCTCGACGTGCCCGCAAGTCGTTAGCTGCCGTGATTTCCCGTCCCTCCGTACTTGCGCATGTCCTCGTACTCGGCGCTCAGACGCGCCCAAGTGCTGACGTCGAGTCTCGGTATAGGACCGATGCACGTCATCTCGGACGCATGTGCTAATGCGTCGCTTCCCCCGAGCGCAGCCACGGTCTTCGGCGCCGTCTGCTCGAACGCTTTCATGTTGAGTTCGATCTGGCGTGCCCGCTGTAATGCCTGGGCAATAGTCATGTTATTCATTGGCCAGCTTCCTTGCGCTCTGCGTCGCGCTCCTGGTCGAGGGTCTCGGCGTGCCCGGCGTACCTGGACAGCAGCGAGACAAGCTGGTCCCGCTCGGCGCTGGGCATACGCAGCAGGGCTTCTGCGTCCAGGCCAGTCTGCTGGTCTTCCAGCTTCACGCGCAGGCGGTCTGCCATCTGCTCGCCGTATCGGAATTTGAGCATGACCTCCAGGAGCCGGTCCGAGTGTCGCTTCACCGTGAGGGGGCGCTCTTCGCCCGTGCTGGCGTCTTTGGTCATGGCAAGTTGGCCTTGGTAGACCACAGGCTCGTCCACGCCGATGACAGCGCGTCGGTAGGCCTCGTCTAGGACAGCGTCCAGGGCTACCTCGACGGACTTCTCCCAGCGGCTGCGAAACTCAGGGTCTTCCTTCTTGTATTCGAATGCGAGGCGACGGGAGATGCCGCATACCTGAGCCGCCTGCTTCGGCGACGCGGTGTCCTCCAGTACCTGAAGGAACAGCTCCTGCACCTCGGGCGTAAACTTCTTAGCGGCCATGGCCAGCTCCCGAAAAATGGTGTTGAACTTGATCGTGCCGTGTTAGCGCGCGGGGGCATGCCATTGTTTCTTCATGCGGATCAAGCGCTTAGGGTCAGGTGACCTTCGAATCACCGATTAGAGGGTCGGGCACTACGCGCGTGAGAGAGAGGTCGGGCGCGCTTCGCGGCGCCAGTCAGGCCCGGTTTCCCGCAATCGTTGCCATGCCTGCCGCGGTCGCCCAGGGTCTTGGCACGTCAGAGCCGTTGTTGTCCCTCGTTGTCGTGCCCAATCGAGCAAAAGGGATGCGTCGTAAGGCTTGTTACTCTGTTGCTGCTGTTGCGCTCGATTCGCTATAAACCTTCCGATGACTACCGTCGCATGTTCGGGTTTTTGTCAAACAGGCTTATTTTTCAGCTTTTAAGAAAGTAAGAGCAACAAGAGCAACAGCACAACAAGCCTTGATCTGTAAGGCTTTCGGGCACCGCCCCTGCTGCCTGTGGAGAGCAGCAAGAGCAGCGCGTAGCCGAGGTCCGCTATTGGCGGAGGTAGCCGCGCCCCTGTTTGCCTTCGGGACCAGCACGTAGATTGGCCTTGTGCTTCCAGCCAAGATGCTTCTCCATGACCACCTTCAGGCGCTGGGTGTGCTCAGGGCGCTGGTCGCCAGGGCGAATGCTGAGCGCTTCGCTGAGTAGCGTGGCCGAGTGCACTCGGTCAGGCGGCTCGACCTCCACGATCTCCTTGCCGTCCCAGTTCGTCGAGCGATCCAGGTAGGCGCGAACAATGTCCACCCACGGGTCGTCAGCAACCCGCTCCTCCTGCTCGACGGCCGCGACGCCCCAGAGCTCCTGCGGCAGCAGAAGCGATTCGCCCAGTGCCTCCCTGGCCGCAGCCTCTGCCCATAGCTGGTCGCGATCAGCCAAGAGTGCGTCTAGGTCGATCGTGTTGACCTTCACGGGCCAGAAACGGCGGTTACCTGTCTGGTCCTTGAGGTAGCTCGCCTGGTTAGTGGTCCCGATGAAGATGCACTGGCGGCGCAATTCCTCATGCAGTCGGCCATACGGGCGGCGAACGTGGTCGATACTGCTCGATACGAATGCCTTGAGGGCCTCGACGCCCGATTTGGACAGGACGGACATTTCCCCCAGTTCGATGATCCAGCGGCCTTGCAGAGACAGCGGGGCATCCTTCGATTCGGTGTTCCCAATCGGAGAATCTGAGAACCACTCAATGTTGGGCGACAGCGACTTCACGAACGAACTCTTTCCGCAGCCCTGGGAGCCTTCCAGCACGATAACGTTATCGAACTTGCAGCCGGGCTGCCGGACCCGACGGACCGCCGCAATCAGTACCTTGGCGCCGATCGCCCGAACGTAGGAATTATCCGTGGCGCCAGCATACTTCACCAGCAGCGTGTCGATGCGAGGCACGCCGTCCCAGGTCAAGCTGGAAAGATAGTCGCGCACCGGGTGTACCGGATTGTCGCGGGCAAGGGTCAGGACAGCTTCTAGCACGTCCTCCTTACTCCAGTTCATGTCGGTGATCTCGACCAGATATTGGCGGATGCGGCGCACCACATCGTCATCTAGCCTGCGTCCCACATCGACACTCCAAGGGAGCCTCGCGGCAACGAGATGGACTCCGCAGCCGAATTCGTCGTAGATCAGCCCCAGCTGACTGTTGATGTGCCTTACCAGCTTAAGGCAGTTGGGAAAGCTGCTTTCGGGCTTGCCGTTCTTCATCCGGCGCAGAGTCGGCAACTGGTCGTCTTCTTCAACGAAAACTACCTCGAAGTCGTCCTCCGGGGCTACGCGCGCCACCTTGCCGCCGTGCTCCTGCACCACCTTGTGCAGGTACCTTACTGTCACCGGCCTGGTCGAGGTCGACGTGTGTAGCGAGTCCCAGCGGCGTCCGATGATCCAGCCGTCGTCCGCGTACTTGTCGTCGCCAGTGGACCAGTCGATGAATTCCTGGCGTCCCTCGCCGGCCGTCGCATGGTGGCAGGCCATCATCAGGTTGAGCCACTCGTCGTGGTCCTGGAAATCTTCCGGGTCGAGCTGCTCGAGCGTCTCCGCGAGCATCTCAGGCGTCAGCTCGCCGAGTCCGGCAGCGTCTCTGTACGCTCGGGTCGGGCGCCGGATCAGCCTGAGCAGCGAGTCGGGCAACATCGGCATCTCGCCTAGGGAAGGCGCGAAGTCGTCCCACTCATAGTGCCGGCCGCACGGGTGCACGGACCCGGCCGCGACAACCTGCCTGCCGTACGACTTAAACTCGATGCCAGGGAAGTCGTGCAGCGAGTCAAGCAGGGAGACGTCGGCTGGCTTGCGGAACCAGAAGTGGTCGCCGCCAGAACCTGTGATCGTATGGGGCGCAGTAGACAGATCCAGTCCCGTGGAGGCGACGAATTTGGCTAAGCAGTCGATAGGCTTGCCCGCGTCGTCAGCGCCGAAATTGCGGGGGTCTACGTCCAGCACCATTACCTCGGCCGAGAGGCGCACGCCGACGTTGGTGTTGAACCTCGCGGCCTTCTCGACGACCTGCCGGCTGTCATAATCCTTAGTGGACCAGGCCTTGTCTCGCGGACTCTTGCCCCGCGGCTTGCCCTTCATGTCAGTCGCGTCGTAGCGGTGGAGCGGGATCAATTGCAGGCCGTTCTTGATGTAGGTCTCCAGGTCGTGCGGACGGATGACCCTGGCCGTTACGGAGAATGATGGCGTCGCGCGAGGGGACGAGGTGGCATCATTGACGTCGTAAGCTTCGACGCGAGCCTCCTCTTCCTTGCATCGCTCTTTGCGCCCTCGGTCTTGTCCACCGTGGGCGTTTTCTTTTTCGACCATGGTTATGCCTCCTTAGTTGCGAGGCCACGGGAGGCGAGCATGGCCGCAGCTGCACGCTGGACGCCTTCGCCCATACCCTGTCCCTGCGCGTAGGCTCGCAGATCTTTCAAGCGGTAGCGGATCAGCTTCGGACCCACGCGGACGAACTCTGGGCCGCCGCCGTGGCAGCGGTACCAGGATAAGGTGTGGTACTTGAGACGCAGGAAGACTGCGGCCTCTTGGGCGGTCAGCAAAGCTTCATCTGGAAGTTGGTGCAGCTCGGCCAACTCGGCGGGGGTGAGTCTCTTCGGTTCGTATGCCATCTCAGCGGCTCCAGTTGGGATTTCCCGACGCAGCAAGTCACCGCGCGGAGACATCCACAGCCGACTGCCGCAGATCGGACCCAGAACCCCGTTGTCATCCGGGGAGAGTCTCGGCTGTTTAGGCCACCGAAAGCCGAACGTCGGCTGTTGACGCCGACGAGACATATATTGTCACAGGACTGCGCGCAAGAACATCAACGTTTGCCTCCGTCGTCCAGGTGAGTCCTAGAGGTCCAAGACGGCTCGGACGGCTCAGCACCCGAACCAAGGCGCCCGAGATCGATACAGGCAGCCTGGCGAGTACGTGCGGCTACTCCGTAAGCTTTGGTGGCCAGGTTCCCGGCTCGTGCATAAGGCCGAGCGCGCCCAGGATGTACCGCGACGCCGTCTCTTGATGCTTCGCGAGGTGCTCGACTCCGACGTGGATGTACCCCATCGTGACGTTGCCGGCCGCGTGGTTGAGCAGGTACTTCAACTCCAGCAGCGGCACGCCCGCCCTCACGGCCAGTGTCGAGAAGCAGTGACGCAGGGCATGCCCCGTTAGGCCGTCCAGCTCGTGCTGGGCGACCTCGGCGACGTGGCCCGACTCGGACTCTGCGGGGAACAGCCACCGTGCCTTACGCTGGAGCTTGGGGCTTTCGTTTAGGCGGTGGCCGAGCAGGTCCACGAGGACGGCAGAGAGGGGCAGGTCGAATGCCCTTGTCGAGCCTCCCTTCGGCTTGGGCACATGCAGGCGTGCCGCGCAGAGGTCCAGGTCCTCCGGGCGGGCCTCACAGGCCGATGTGCGGCGCATCCCCGTCAGCATCATGAACAGGTGCAGGTCGCGCCTCACGGGGTGCAGCCCGAGCACCGCCTTGCCCCACGCCAGCAACCTCTCGGCCTCGACGTCCACCTTCCGACGGCGCAGCCCGTGATAGTCAACGTTGGCGGTCGGGTTCGGCGGCAGGTCGGGATGCTCACGCAGCCCGCGGTTGTACAGGGCACGGAAAATGCGGAAGACGTTGTCCGCAGACGGCGCGCCGTGCCGCTCAGTGATCCGACGATGGCGTTCGCGCATGCCAGCACGGTCCGCGCCGAGCTCGGCCAACGGTTTGTCGAGCCAGTCTTCGAGGTACTGCTCGCAGTTGTACCGGTAGTCCTCTTTGGTCCTTGGGGACAGCGGCTTGGCCGCTAGATGGAGGTCGAGCGACTCACGCAGGGTGATACCCCGCGCCCGAGCCTTGCGCCTCTCCTCGTTGGGATTCGCCCCTGCACGCATGTCGACCAGGGTCTTTCGGGCCGCGTCACGAGCCTGTTTGGCATCCATTGCCGGGTGGTCACCCAGCTTCGTACGGACCTGCCTGCCGTTGACGAGGGATTGGACGTAAAAGCCCCGTTTGGTCGGGGTGACGATCAGGTAAAACCCACGCATCTCGCTGTCGGCGTACAGCATGGACTTGCCCCGGGCTGGGGCTGGAGCCCTCTCAACGAGGGACTGTGTTATCTTCGACTTCATGTGCTGGCTCCAGGTTACGGGGCCACGGCTCGAACACGGTTTAGCACCACACTGTGCTGTGTTCAGTCGTGTGTTTTTCTCCCCTGTAGAGCTATTAAGTCGTAGTTTTCCCTAGAAGTAAGCGCCCCCCGAGCAACTAATTTCAAATCATGGCACAGCATCTGCGTGCTGATTCGTAATGCGAAGGTCACCAGTTCGATTCCGGTCAGCGGCACCAACACAGTGAGAAGGGCCTCCCAAGCGGGAGGCCCTTTTTGCTTTCCGGTCGTACTGCGTTCATTGTGTAACCGCTGCGTAACCCGCCGACATCAATACTGTCGGCCAAGGTGGATACGATGTCGATCCACCAGACCTGCAATCAGCAGATTGACCCGTTCGTGCTCTTGCCTGTTGGCACATCAAGACCAAAATAGCAAGAATATCCCTCCTTCTTGGTATAGGTGCAAGAGAGGTCGCCTTTGTTCCTCTCCCGGTAATCCTCGGCACCGCTACAAGGGGTCTTTGTGTCTGGCCCAATTTGGTCGAATAGCCCCTTCGCGAGTGGCCCCTTGAACATGAACGCCACCTTCTGGTCCTTTTTCGTTGGAGGCATCATGTCACCCAGCTCGCCGCCGTACACCTGGTAGTCGCCCTTCAGCGGCTTCGGGCGGCCGTCCCAGGCTTCCGGCTTCTCGGCGGCCTGGGCTAGCGAGTACAGGGCAAAGGCCGCGACGATGAACAGCGCGCGCTCGCTCATGATGCGAACCTCGGCCAGAGCTCGACGTGGAAGTGGTCGTTGTGGTTGATGACGGTCTTCACGCGCGCGGGACCTAGCGCTTTTTGCACCACCTCGTCGTTGAAAAAAACGATCCTCGTCCGCGGGTGGTCCAGGAACAGACGAATCAGCGTGGCCGTGGCCCCCTGGTCGTACACCTTGTCCTTGTAGTTGCAGCGAGCGCCTTGGCCCGTCACATAGTCTTTGCGCACCGGGCGGCAGTCCATCTCGATACCGAGCTGGTGCGTTTTGTGTCCGTCGAACGGCTCGCCTCCGTCGATGCTGATGTTCCCGATCCCGAACTTCCGGTCACACATGGCTTGCCACTCCCGTTCGATATGGAAAATGAAACTGAGCATGTTAGGGTGGGCGTACTGCGCCAGATGGCCGGTGCCAGGCACTCCGTGCAGGTTCCCGTACACGTAGTAGCCCGCATCCTCGGGCGCTTGGGGCAGCATGAAGTAGCCGCGCCGGTCTTTCGGTTGAATCGGGATCGCCATGGCGGGCTCCCTCACGCGCACTTCTTAGCAGCAAGGTCCCAGCCACCGGAGGTGCTGCCACTGGCGCCTCCGCTGATCTTCTGCTGGGTATAAGTCCATTTGACTTTGGAAAAGCATAGCCCTATGTCGTCCTGGACCAGACCGCCGTCGCGCATCACCTGATCCATATGGGAGATCATGACGTTTTCCAGCTCGATCTGGTAGTACTTCACCGGCTTGCCGTCACCGTCCGCCCGCATGAATTCGAGCTTGGCCTTCGGGATCGTTTTTCCTGTCGAGCAGTGCTGCATCAGGACCGGAGAGGCAAGGTCGGCCAACTTGGTGAACGACAGTGTGCGGTGCTCGCTATGCCCGGCGGTATGGCCCCCTGCGGTCGATACGCTGGTGCTTCTCGGCTGCGTTACGCCCCAGTGGGCAGAGGCGATCTCGATCCAGCCTTGATGTGCGGAGTCGGCTGACTCTCCTTTGATGCCGTCGATTTGCAAATATGCGTCGATTGCCATGTTTCATCTCCGATGTGTTGAACGCATCGGCAATTCTCCGCAGCCGGTCGTTTAAAAGGTTGGGGAGGCGCAGTAGATTGGCGTGATTGATCTGATGCTTTGTTCAGCTTCAATTGATGGCGGTAGCAAAATCTCGGTGTCAACGACTTTGCGCTGTCATTGGACGAGTTGGTCAGCAATAGCAGATGGACTGAGGGCGAGACTCAAACCTTTGCCCTCATCTCGCGTAGCTGTCGGCGAAGTTTCACGTTGTCCGCCACCGCGCACACGAACCCGACAGTCGCAAATACACATAGAGCATCATTGCTGCCGTATTTCCAAAATGCCCATGAGGTCACGGCCACACCCAGCCCCGTGGCGAGCAACAATAGCGAATCTTTCTCCACCGCCATGATGCCTCCATCGTCGATTGAACAAAGGACGCATTCTGGCGGGGTACCCTACCTACGACACTGGTCGGAGTCAGTCAATCGAGGGACATAGATCAACACATCAGCAAGGGCGATTTTTCTTGTTGCCGTCTCTCACGCATGCATGAGCGGGTATAGCACAAGCCCCGCCACGGCAGCCGCCGCAATGATCACGGGTTCCTGCAGCTTCTTGAAGCGCCACAGCAGCGCGATCGTCGCCACGGCCAGCAGGGCGGTGGGGAGGTCGATGATGGAGCGGCGCGCCAGCACGACGACGGACCCCGTGATCGCGCCGATGGCGGCCGCCGTGATGCCGTCCACGAACGCCGCGAGGCCGGGGTGCTTGCCGTAGCGCTTGAAGTAGGGTGCCGGGATGACGGTGAACAGGTAGCACGGGAGGAACGTGGCGAGCGCCGCCGTCGACGCGCCCGCGAAACCCGCGATCAGGTAGCCGATGAAGCCGACCGTGATCACCACCGGGCCCGGCGTGATCATCGCGACGGCGACGGCGTCGACGAACTGCTTGTCGTTGAGCCAGTGGTGTTCCGTCACGACGCCGCCGTACAGGAACGGCACGATGGCGAGGCCGGAGCCGAAGACGAACGCGCCCGCCTTGCCGAAGAAGACGGCGATCTGCGTCAGCAGCGGCACGTCCAGCGACCCGAGCAGGCTGGAACCGACGAGTGCCTGGTCGGCCACCGCCACGCCCAGCACGCCCTTGCCGATCCAGCGCGGCGGCGCGCGCAGCAGCCAGACGAGCACGCCGCTGGCGATGAACAGCCACGTGATCTCCGACTCGGTCGCAATGGTGGACAGCATCAGCAGCAGGTAGACCGCCCACAGCAGCTTGTCCTTGCCGAGCGTCTTCTGCGTCAGCTTTTTCGCGCTCATCGCGATCAGGCCGATGACGGCCGCGCCGACGCCGTAGAACACGGCCTGCATCCACGCCAGCCCGCCGAAGCGGACGTAGGCCCAGCCCAGCGCGACGACCATCAGGAACGACGGCAGCACGAACGCGATGCCGGCCAGCGTGGCGCCGCGCAGGCGGTAGTGCACGAAGCCGAGGTAGATGCCGAGTTGGGCCGCCAGCGGGCCGGGTGCGATCTGTGCGAGCGCCACGCCTTCCTTGAAATCCTCCTGCGTGATCCAGCCGCGCGCGTCGACGAGGTCGCGCTGCATGTAGCCCACGAGCGCCACGGGGCCGCCGAAGCCGAGCGCGCCGAGCCGCAGCATGTACAGCACCAGTTGCCAGAGGGTGTAGGGCGCTCGTTGCGGGTCCGTCATTGCGTGCTCTCCTTGCCGTAGTGGGTGTGCAGCGAATCGAGCACGGTGCCGATCTCGCGCAGGAAATCGTCGTCGTCCGGCAGGCGTGTGCGCGCCGATCGCAAGGTCTGCCTCACTGATGAACTCATCAAGTCTACATAGACATAGATTTATCGACAACAAGCGGCGGCGGGCGCGGCCTGCCCGGATGTTGTCACGCCGCAGCGCGCTGTTTTTTTTGCAAGGGATCGATGTTATATTGTCTGGATGGCTAAGGATGAGACATCCTGTCCGCCGCGGCCCCGGCCGTATTTTGTTACCAACGATTCCTTCGCCAGGAACCAGCCCGACCGGTTGCCATGCTCTTCAATTCCTTCACGTTCCTGTTCCTCTTCCTGCCCATTACGGCCGTCGGCTATTTCCTGCTGGCGCGCAGGGGCCACACGTGGGCCGCCGGCTGGCTGGCGCTCGCGTCGCTGACGTTCTACGGCTGGTGGAGCTATGTGTACATCCCGCTGCTGGTGGGCTCGATCCTGATCAACTACTGGATGGGGCAACGCATCGGCCACGCGGCCGGCGCGGCGCGCAAGCGGTGGCTGACGGCGGCCGTCGCCATCGACCTGCTGCTGCTCGGCTACTTCAAGTACGCGGATTTCTTCATCTCGGGCGTGAACTGGCTGGCCGCCGCGGACATCCCCGCGCTGCACGTCGTGCTGCCGATCGGCATTTCGTTCTTCACGTTCACGCAGATCGCCTACCTCGTCGACACCTACCAGGGCAAGGTCAAGGAGGCGCGCTTCCTGCACTACGTGCTGTTCATCACGTACTTCCCGCACCTGATCGCAGGCCCCGTGCTGCACCACGCGGAAATGATGCCGCAGTTCGACCGGCCCGGCAGCTACCGCTTCTCGTACCGGAACCTCGCGGTGGGCCTGAGCGTCTTCGCGATCGGCCTCGCCAAGAAAGTGCTCATCGCCGACAACCTGGCGCCGCACGCGACGTTCCTGTTCGACCAGTCCGACCTGTTTTCGTTCGCGAATGCGTGGGGCGGCGTGCTCGCGTATGCGTTCCAGCTGTACTTCGACTTCTCCGGCTATTCCGACATGGCGATCGGCATCTCGCTGCTGTTCGGCATCCGCCTGCCGCTGAATTTCGACTCGCCGTACAAGGCCGCGAACATCATCGATTTCTGGCGTCGCTGGCACATGACGTTGTCGCGCTTCCTGCGCGACTACCTGTACGTGCCGCTGGGCGGCAACCGCAAGGGCCCCGTGCGCCGCTACGTGAACCTGATGACGACGATGCTGCTGGGCGGCCTGTGGCATGGCGCCGGCATGAACTTCGTCATCTGGGGCGCGCTGCACGGCATCTATCTCGCCATTAACCACGGCTGGAACGCGCTGGCGGAGAAGCTGCGCCTGCCACGCGGCCGCGTCTGGGCCGCGTTCAGCATGGCGCTGACGTTCGTCGCCGTGTGCGTGGCCTGGGTGTTCTTCCGCGCGACCCACTTCGACAAGGCGATGACGATCCTGCGCGGCATGGCCGGCCTGGACGGCGTCGGCCTGCCCGCATCGATCGGCCTGCAACTGGGGCCGCTGAAGGGCGCGCTCGAACAGCTGGGCGTGTCGTTCTACCTGGGCGGCGGCTCGCGCTTCCTGGAGACGTGGCAATGGGTCGCCGTCGGCGCCGTCATCGCGTTCTGCCTGCCCAACACGCAGCAGATCATGGGCCGCTACGACACGGCACTGGGCGCACCCTCCTCGCCGAGCCGCACCGGCTGGCTGCTGTGGCTGCCTGCGCGCCGCTGGAGCATCTACATCGGGGCGATCCTGCTCGGCAGCCTGCTGTCGCTGAGCCGCCCCGCCGAATTCCTGTATTTCCAGTTCTGACGCGAGGGCAGCCACATGGAACAGACCCAGCACTACGATGACGACCTCGCCGTCCTGGCCGGCACCCCGGCCGCGGACGCGATGCGCTCCGACGCGGCCTATCGCCGTTTCACCGCGTGGTGCGCGGCCGTCGTCGCGGGCGGCATGCTGCTCGTCGTGGGCATCGTGGCCGTCGTCGACCCGTACCACTTGTATGGCCTCGTCGACAGCCCGCGCCTGAACCACGTGAAACCGCTGCCGGAGCAATACCGCGAGCAGATCAAGCTGGCGCAGGCGGAAGCCGTGCGGCCGGACGTGATCCTGCTGGGGAATTCGCGCGTCGAGGTCGGCCTCGACCCGGACAGCCCGCTGCTCGCCGCGCGCGGCCGCGGCGCGTACAACATGGGGATGTCGGGCACGAAACTGACTGTCTCGGAGCGCATGTACGGGAAGCTGCGGGCCGATTCGGCGCCGGCGTCGACGGCCGTGATCGGCGTCGAGTTCCTCGATTTCCTCGTCTCGCCCAACAGCAGGCTCGCACCCGCGCCGGTGCAGGCACCGTCGTCCTGGCAATGGCGCTTCGACACGCTGTTCTCGATCAAGTCGTTGACGGACGCGCTGCGTACGGTGCGCCTGCAGAAGGCGGCCGATCCGGAGACGATGACGCAGCGCGGCCAGACGCCGCTGCGCGACTACAACCGCTACGCGCGCGCGGAAGGCTATTACGCGATCTTCCAGCAGAAGGCGCACGACAACGCGAAGGCCATTCTCAAGAAGCCGCACAACCTGTACGTCGCGGGCACCGACAGCTCGGAAAGCATCGACCGCCTGCGTGCGTTGCTCGACACGATGGCACGCGACCGCACGGACGTGCACCTCATCATCTATCCGTACCACGCGCAACTGATGGCCATGTTCGACGACGCGGGGCTGCTGGGGACGATGGACGAGTGGAAGCGCATGCTCGTGCGCGAAGCGGATGCCGCACGCGCCCGCCATCCGGATGCGCACATCAGCGTGTGGGACTTCAGCGGCTATGGCGACATGCGCTGCGAACGCATCCCCGCGCCCGGCGACACGCGCAGCGTCACGCGCTGGTACTGGGAAGCCGGCCATTTCAAGTCCACGCTGGGTGAGCTGATGCTGCAGCGCATCTTCGGCGCCGAAGGCACGTTCGGCGTGCGCCTCACCGCCGATAGCCTCGACACCAACCGCCAGCGTATCGCCGCCGAGCGCGCCGCATGCGCCGCCACCTATCCCGACGTCTTTGCCGGCGCCCGCGACCTCGTCGCCGCGGCCCGCGCGCCCTGATCCGCCGGGCCGGCTCGTCCGCCGGTCCCGCGTTCCTCATCCCCGTCTTTGTTATGCAGCGCACAGTCGGGGTCGACCAAAAGTTATATTTTTTTTATTGTGGCACCGCATTCTGCCGGTGTCGTCAGAACGTCGCGCGACAGCGCAACGCGAAAGGGCCGGCTATCGGTCGAACTTTTGAACGGATGCACGGTCAGGAAGATCGGTCTACTCCGCGTTGGTCAAAATCTTACAAGAGGAATTCATCATGGATAATCAGAAGTCGAGCGAAGGAAAAGGGAGCAACCTGAGCGGCAACCAGGGCAAGGACAGCGGCCTGCCGAACGCCAGCGGCGCCGGCAACCTGGGCAGCACCACCGGTTCGGACAGCCTGAACAAGAGCAATCAGCTGAACCAGGGCAAGGACCAGCACAGCTCGACCGGCAGCAGCACCGGCGGCGCCACCGCGTCCAGCACGGGCGCCGTGGGCGGCACCAGCAATGCCGGCAGCGCATCCCCGTCCTCGTCGTCGTCCGGCATGGGCTCGATGGGCTCGATGAGCGCTTCGGGTTCCACCGCCAGCGGCACCAACAGCAGCATCGGCAGCACCCAGAGCCGCCAGAGTGCCGGCGCGGCCACCGGCTCGGGTGTCGGCGGCGATTCGCGCGACATGGGCGCCCAGGTGAATGCCCGCGCGCAAGACCTGCACCAGTCCATCGACAAGGCTGCCGACGCCGCCCGTCCGATGGTCGACAAGGCTGCCGATGCGGCCCGTCCCGTCGTCGACCGTCTTGCCTCGACGGCCCACGCCGGCGTCGACAAGCTGCAGGGCATGCTGAGCGGCGCCACGGTCAACCTGGGCCAGCGCCAGCAACAGTTGACGGACGCCTATGGCCAGTGGAAGGAAGCGAGCTTCGAGTACGTGCGCCAGAAACCGGGCACCGCGATCGCCATCGCCGCCGCCGCCGGCTTCGTGCTGGCCAAGCTGCTGGGTGGCCGCAACCGCGATTATTGATCGGACTTCGATCGGCAAAAGAAAACCGGCTCGCGCCGGTTTTCTTTTTTGCGTAGGGTGGACGGGTCTCCCGTCCACGCGTTCAACTCCCTCATGTGTTGAGGCGACATTTGCGGTCGTTGGACGCGTGGACAGCGGAGCTGTCCACCCTACGCCCGTTTTCAGCGTAGCGACAAGTCCCACACGCCGCGCCCATACGTCGACGCGCGCAGGAAGCTGCCGTCGGGCGGCATGTACAGGTCGCTCACTTCGACCGTCGGCAGCCCCGCCCCGAACTGGCTCCAGGTGATGCCGCCATTCGTCGTGCGATACACGCCGAGCCACGTGGCCGCGTACACGGTGTTGCCGGACAAATCGTTCGGCGCCGCCAGCAGTTTCTGGATCGGCACGTTCGGCAAGCCGTTGCCCGCGGCGGCCCACGTTGCGCCGCCATCCGTCGACTTCACGACCCATACGCTCTGCCCGAATGGGTTTTCCGACGCCACGTACAGCACCGAGTTGTTGGCCCACGCCACGCTGCTGTTGTAGCCGAGGTGCCCCGGCACGAGCGTATTGCGCTGCTTCCACGTGGCGCCGCCATCAAGCGTGATCAGCACGCGGCCGCCGGGCGCCACGGCCGCCACGTGGTTCAGGTCGATCGGGCTGACGGCCACGCTGTGCGACGCGCCGCGGATGTACGTGGCGGCCGTGTTGCCGCTGAAGATCGGCTTCCACGAGGCGCCGGCGTCGTCGGTGCGGTAGATCAGGCTTGCCGTGTTCGTGAAATAGGTTTTGCCGTTCGGGTCGGCCTGCGCGGACGGCGTGGCGATCGGCGTCACGAAGTACGCGTTGCAGGCATTGATCCCGTTATACGTGCAGGTGGCGTCGTCGAATGCCGGATCGGTCCATTTCTTCTGGATGTTCGGATCCTTCTGCGCGTAATAGATGTAGCCGTAGACGTAGCTGCCGAGTGCCGTCACGTTGCGCGACTGGCTCCAGCCGACGCCGAAGCCGTCGCCGCCGAAGCTCTGGTTGAACACGCTCGTGTTGCCGACGCGGATGCGCGTGCCGTTGTCCTGCAGGCCGATCAGCACGCTCTTCGGATCGGAGCCCGACGTCGCCATCGAATAGATCAGGTGGTCGACGAGGCCCGTGTTCTTCTGGTCCGTCCACGTCTTGCCCTCGTCGTAGCTGAGGAACAGGCCGCCGTCCGTGCCGATCATCACGCGCTTCTTGCCGCCCGCCGTCGAGACGGTGGCCGTGTGGTGGTCGGCGTGCGCGTACGGCAGGCCGAATTGCGCGAGCCAGTTCGTCATCAGGCGCCACGTCTTGCCGCCGTCCGTCGTCTTGCCCGTGTTCAGCTGGCCGCCCAGGTACACCGTGTTGCGCGTGGGGTCGGTCGGGTCGACGACGATCATGTGGTTGTAGAAGCCCTGGCCGCCCATCAGTTCCATGGTCGGGTTTTCTTCGTTCGGGTTCACGGGCGCCTTGCTGTTCAGGCCCAGCGGCGTCCACGTGTAGCCGCCGTCGGCCGAGCGGAACAAGTCCTTCTGGTCGCAGCCGCTGCTGCACGAGTTGGCCGCATACGCGTACACGACGTTGTCGCCGGGCGCGCCGACCGCGAGCGTAATGCGGCCCGCGCCGCCCGTCAGGTTCGGTGCGGACAGCGGCGACCACGAGATGCCGTCGTTCGACCAGTACAGGGTGGCGGGGCTGTAGTAGCCGCTCGTGGCGACCGTCGCCAGCCAGCCCGTGCTCGTGCGCGCGAGGCTCCACACGCGGCCGCCGTTCAGCACCTGCGTGTAGTTGTTGCCGCCGTCGGCCGAACGGAAGATGCCGGCGTCCGTCGCCACCAGCACGATGTCGGTAGCGCCGCGCGTATCGACCTTCACGTCCAGCACCATGCCGGAATTGCCGAGGAAGACGAACGGCGACCATGTATTGCCGCCGTCGTTCGTCTTCAGCATCGCGCCGCCGACGATCGGGATGCCGTCGAACGGATCGCCGGTGCCGTAGTAGAGCGTCTGCGGGCTGCGGCCGAGCGCCGCCGCGCCGCCGCTCGTCGTGATGACCTTGTCCGTGATCGGGATCCACGTCGGATACGGCGATTCGAAATTGCTGGTCTTCCAGATGCCGCCCGACGACGACAGCAAATAGACCGTGTTCGGGTCCGTCGGGTGCGGCAGGATGTTGCGCAGGCGGCCGCTGTCGGTGACGCTCAGCTGGATGTCGTTCTGCGTCTTGACGGCGCGGGTCGGGCCGATCGACTGCCATTGCGGCACGCCTGCCGGCGGCGCGGCGCCGGGCGCGAGCTGCGGATAGGTCGAGCGCTGCTTCGCCCATTCCTGCACCATGCGGCGCGAGAAATCGACGGGGACGGTCGCGCCGTAGCGGGCCTTCAGCCATTCGAGGCGGCCCATCACGGTCGGCCGGTCTTCTTCGCCTTCGCCTGAGGTCTGGAATGAACGGAACGTCTGGGCACTGCGATAACCGCTATCGTCGGTCGCCGTCTGGGCCTGGGCCAGCGACATCGTGCCGGCTGCAGCGAACAAGCCGCCCAGCCAGGTTGCCTTGTGTAACCAAGTCATCATGTCTCCCACTTTGTGAGTTGTCGTTGTCTCGCAGACAAGCTGATGAGCCGTATCTGCGTAGCAAAAGACTATGACTCGTGTGGATTCATGTCACTACCTGTTACAAAATTTGTATCCAAATGTATTAGATGATGTAGTTTTTGGTGAACATTACTT
Organism: Massilia pinisoli; assembly: GCF_024753285.1. Lineage (GTDB taxonomy): Bacteria > Pseudomonadota > Gammaproteobacteria > Burkholderiales > Burkholderiaceae_D > Telluria > Telluria pinisoli. The sequence continues at coordinate 260,694 of NZ_JANUGW010000006.1, forward strand.
GATCGGGGTCGTTTCCCGAGCGGGAGTCTCGGCGGGATGGCGGCGCATCTTGTGAGCCATGCGTCCGAACCAGTGCTCGATGTCATCGACGTACGTGAACACGGCCGGCACCACGAGCAGGCTCAGCAAGGTCGACGTGATCAGGCCGCCGATCACGGCGACGGCCATCGGCGAGCGGAAGCTGGGGTCGCCGGACAGGCCCAGCGCCAGGGGCAGCATGCCGGCGCCCATGGCGATGGTCGTCATGATGATGGGGCGGCTCCGCTTGTGGCACGCGTCGACGAGGGCGTCGAAGCGGTTCATGCCGGCCTTTCGCGCGAGGATCGCGTAGTCGACGAGGAGAATCGAGTTCTTCGTTACGATCCCCATCAGCATGATGAGACCGATCATCGTCGGCATCGACAGCGCGTTGCGCGTCAACAGCAGCGCGACGAACGCGCCGCCGATCGACAGCGGCAGCGCCGCGAGGATCGTCACCGGCTGCAGGAAGTCGGTGAACAGCAGCACGAGGACGCCGTAGATGCACAGCACGCCGATCAGCATCGCGAGACCGAAGCTGGCGAACAGGTTCTGCATCTCCTGCGCATCGCCCAGTTCCGCGATCGTCACGTTCGGCGGCAGGTTTTTCAAGGCGGGCAGGGCGCGCGCCTCCGCGTTCACCTCGCCCAGCGAGCGCCCGTTCAGCTCCACTTCCAGGGTGACGTTGCGGCTGCGGTTCAGGCGGTCGATCTGCGCCGGGCCGCTTTCCATCGTGATCGTCGCCACGTTCGCCAGCAGCACGGGCCCGTTCTTGCCGGGCACCGTCAGGCGGCCGATGGCGTCCAGGTCGGCGCGGACCGTATCCGGCAGCTTCACGCGGATCGGCACCTGGCGCTCCGACACGTTCATCTTCGCCAGCACCTGGTCGTAGTCGCCGGCCGTCGCCACGCGTACCGTCTCCCCAATGTTCGCGGCCGTCACACCGAGGTCCGCGGCGCGGGCGAAATCGGGGCGGACGATGATTTCCGGGCGCACGAGCGACGCGCTGGAACTGACGTTGCCGATGCCGTGCAGGGTGCGCATGTCGCGCTCGGCGCGGCGCGCGGCTGCCGTCAGCGCGACCGGGTCTTCGCTGCGCAGCACGAGCTGCATCTTGACACCCGTGTCGGGCGGGCCGACGGTGAAGCGGGCGCCGGGGATGTCGGCCAGCCGGGCGCGCAGCGCCGATTCGATCGCGTTGAGCTTCTGCTTGCGGTCGCCGCGCGGCACGGTCGTCACCGTCAGCACGGCACGGCGCGCCTCGGCCGCGGCGCCGGGCGCGAACGCGTCGCCGCTGGACCCGCCGCCGATGGAGCTGAAGACGCGCACCACGTTCGGCGTCTGCATCGCCACCTGGCGCACGCGCTCGGCGACGGCGCGCGTCTCCGCCAGCGTGGAACCGGGCGGCAGCTCGACGTTGATCTGCGTCTGCGCGCGGTCGGCCGCGGGCACGAAGCCCGTCGGCAGCAGCGGCACGAGCGAGATCGAGCCGACGAAGAACAGCGCGGCCGCGATCATCGTCAGGCCGCGGTGGCGCAGGCACCACTGCATCGTGTGCATGTAGCGCCGCATGACGGGCCCGTCGCGCTCGTCCCCGTGCGGCAAGGGTTTCAACAAATACGCCGCCATCATCGGCGTCAAGAGGCGCGCGACGAGCAGCGACGCGAGGATCGCCAGTACGGCCGTCCAGCCGAACTGCTTGAAGAATTTACCGGGAATGCCGCTCATGAACGCCGTCGGCAGGAACACGGCGACGAGCGAGAACGTCGTCGCGATCACGGCCATGCCGATTTCGTCGGCCGCCTCCAGCGCGGCCTGCATGGGGGTTTTCCCCATGCGCAGGTGGCGCGAGATGTTCTCGATCTCGACGATGGCATCGTCCACGAGCACGCCCACGACGAGCGCCAGCGACAGCAACGTGACCATGTTCAACGTGTAGCCGAACAGGTACTGGCCGAGGAAGGCGGGGATGACGGACAGCGGCAGCGCGGCCGCCGCGACGAGGGTGGCGCGCCAGTCGCGCAGGAACCACCACACGACGAGCACGGCGAGCACGGCGCCTTCGTACAGCATGTCCATCGACGCGTCGAAGTTGTCCTCGACGGGCGCCGCGTTGTCGATCGTCTCGCGCAGCACGACGTTGCCGTGCGTTTTCCGCAGCTCGGCGACGGCCGCGCGCACACCTTTGGCCACGTCCATCTCGCCGGCGCCGCGCGTGCGGAACACCTCGAAGCCGACGACGGGCTTGCCGTCCTGCTCGGCGATGGCGCGCGGTTCGGCGACGGTGTCGGAGACGGTCGCGATGTCGTCCAGGCGCACGTGGCGGCCGTCCGGCAGCGGGATGTCCATGCGCGCCAGCTCCTGCGCCGTCTGCACGGTGGCCAGGGTGCGGACCGATTGCTCGGCACCGCCGACATCGCCGCGGCCGCCCGGCTCCTCGCGCTGCACGTTGCGCAGCAGGCGCGAGACGTCCAGCGCGGACACGCGCAGCGCCGCCATCCTGCGCTCGTCCAGTATCACGTGCACTTCGCGGTAGACGCCGCCCACGCGCTTGACGGCGCCCACGCCCGGTACGCTCAACAGGCGCTTGGACACCGTGTTGTCGACGAACCAGCTGAGATCCGGCGCGTCGAGCGCGGGCCGGCCGTGCGCGTCGGCCGGCTGCGCCGTGAAGGTCAGGACGACGCGGCCTGCCGTCGTCGTCTTCGTCACGCTGGGGTCGCGCATCTCCGCGGGCAGGTCGGCGCGCACGCGCGAGACGGCGTCGCGCACGTCGTTGACGGCGTCCGCCAAGTCTTTCTCGAGGATGAACTCGACGGTGATCGTCGCGACGCCGTCCAGCACGCGCGCATAGACGTTCTTGACGCCTTGGAGTGTCGCGACCGAGTCCTCGATCTTGCGCACCACTTCCGTCTCCAGCTGCGCGGGCGCGGCGCCGTCCAGGGTGGCCGTCACGGTGACGATCGGCAGTTCGATGTCGGGGAAATCCTGCACCTTGTTTGCCCGGAACGCCAGGATGCCCGCGAACGTGAGCAGCGCGAACAGCATGATCGCCGGAATCGGATTGCGGATCGACAGGGCGGAAAAATTCATCGTGTCGCCTTCAGCGCGCGGCCAGCGGCTGCACGACGCGTACGAGGTCGCCGTCGTTGAGGAAGCCGGCGCCGGTCGTGACAACAAGGACGTCCGGCGCCAGGCCGCCCGTCACTTCGACGCGCTCGCCCAGGCGGCGGCCGGTCGTGACTTTCAGCTGGCTCACGCGATTGTCGGTATTCAGGCGGAATACGTACGCAAAACCGTCGCGCACGACGACGGCCTGCTGCGGCACCGTCAGCGCGGCCGACTCGCCCAGCGCGAACTCGCCGCTGGCGAACATGCCGGCCTTCAGCGGCGCGCCGGCGGACAGCGCCGGCGGCAGGTCGACGTAAACGAGGGCGACGCGGCTTTGCGCATCGACCGTCGGCGCCACCGTGCGCACGCGGCCGGCCACGCCGGCGCCGGCGGCCGTTTTGACGACGACCTTCTGGCCCGGCTTGATGCGGGGCAGCTCGGCGGACGTCACCTCGGCGCGCCATTCCAGGCGGCCCTGGCGGATCAGGCGGAACAGCTCCGTGCCGACGCCGGCGACGGCGCCCACGGTGGCGCTGCGCGCGGAGATGACGCCCGCGTCTGGCGCGACGACTTGCGCGTAGTTCAGGCGCAGCTGCTGCTGGGCCACGGTCGCCTTGGCGGATGCCACGCGCGCAGCCGCGGTGCGCTCGGCCGTAAGGTATTGCGTGATCTGCTGCTCGCTCATCGCGCCGGAGCTCTGCAGCGCGCGCGCCCGCTGGGCGTCGGCCCGCGCGGCTGCCGCATTCGCCTGCGCTTCCTGCACGGCGGCGTGCGCCTGCGCGAGGTCGGCCTCGACGGGCGCCGCGTCGAACACGGCGAGCACCTGGCCCTTCCTGACGACGTCGCCCACGTTGACCTTCACGTCCGCCAGGCGCAGGCCGTTCGACTCGCTGCCGATCGCGGCTTCCTGCCACGCCGCCACGTTGCCGTTGGCCGCGAGGCCGACGGGCAGGCGCGCGCTTTCCGGCTTGGCCGTCGTGACGGTCAGCGCGGGCCGCGGCGCGGCGGCCTTGCCGTTGTCCGCCGCGCGGCTGGCGACGAGGAGGCCGGCGCCGCCCATCGCCACTGCGGCGGCGGCGATGGCGAGGGCAGGGCGGGACAGTCGGCGCAGGCGATCTGGAATCATGGCGTCAGAGCAGTTGGATGCCGAAGCGTTTCAGCACGAGGGCGAACAGGAGTATGCTGGCCACGGTGATCGCAACGCTGGCGCCCAGCGCGGGCCAGAAGCCGAAGCGGCCGAGCAGCCAGGGAAACGCGGCGAACATGGGCAGCGTCGGTAGCACGTACCACAGCGTGTACCACGCGTGGTTGGCGATCTTTTCCTGCGGCTGGCGCTCCACGTGCAGCCAGATCAGCGTCAGCACGGTGACGAGCGGCAGCGAGGCGATCAGGCCGCCGAGGCGGTCGGAGCGCGCGGCGGCTTCCGACACGAGGACGACGACGGCCGCGGTGACGAGGTATTTGGTGACGATCCAGGACATGGCGAAGGACGAGAGAGCGTCCCCCAGTGTAGCAAAGCACCCTGCCGGACCCCTGTTCGGTACGTACGGCACCGACCCGCCGCCGTTACAAATCCTTACGATTGATACGCCCCGTCGATATCCATGCTCGTCCGTTCAAGGTTAAATAAAGATCCACGAGGAGTGCACACCATGATCCAGCGCGCATCGCTAGCCCTGTTGACCGCAGCCCTGATGGCGACCGGCCTCGCACCGGCGGCCCCGCCCGCGGCCGCGCCGCCGCCGGCGCAGGCCGCGCCGCTCGATGCACAGGCGCAGGCGCTGCACGTGCTGAACCGGCTCGCGTTCGGGCCCCGTCCCGGCGAGGTGGAGCGCGTGGCGAACATCGGGGTGCGGCGCTGGATCGACGAGCAGCTGCATCCGGAGACGATCCCGCTGCCGCCCGACCTGACGGCGCGCCTGGCGCAGCTCGATTCCGTCAACCGCAGCGCGGGCGATTCGCTGGCCGAATTCCTGGAGCTGCGCCGCGAAGTGCGGATGGACGACGAGGGCGCGAAACAGCGCCGCCGCCAGATCGAGATGCGTGTGGCGCGCCAGGCCGCCGAGGCCAGGCTGCTGCGCGCCGTCGAGAGCCCGCGCCAGCTGGAACAAGTCATGGTCGACTTCTGGTACAACCATTTCAACGTCTTCGCCGGCAAGGGCATCGACCGCGCCCTGGTGACGAGCTACGAGCGCGACGCGATCCGCCCGTACGCGCTGGGCTCTTTCCGCGCGCTGCTGGGCGCGACGGCGAAGCACCCGGCGATGCTGTTCTACCTCGACAACGTCGTGTCGTCGACGCCGCGGCCGGACGCGAAAGGCAAGGCGCGCGGCCTGAACGAGAACTATGCGCGCGAGCTGATGGAATTGCACACGCTGGGCGCGGACGGCGGCTACACGCAGCGCGACGTGACGGAACTGGCGCGCATGCTGACCGGCTGGACGTTCGACCAGAAGCGCCTCGCGCGCGCGGGCGAGACGTTCCGCTTCGACGCCGGCCGCCACGACGGCGGCACCAAGACGTGGCTGGGCCGCGAGATCGCGCCTACCGGCCAGCAGGAAGGCGAGTACGCGCTGGACGTGCTGGCCGTGCATCCTTCGACGGCCCGTCACGTGAGCTTCGAGCTGGCCCAGTACTTCGTCAGCGACGATCCGCCGCCGGCCCTTGTCGAGCGCATGGCTGCCACGTGGATGGCGTCGCGGGGCGACATCCGCGCCGTCCTCGCGACGATGTTCGCGAGCCGCGAATTCATGTCGGCCGGTGCGGCCGGCGCCAAGTTCAAGACGCCGTACCAGTTCGTCGTGTCGGCCGTGCGGGCCAGCGGCGCGCCGGTGGCGAACGTGATGCCGCTCGTGAACACGATGAACCAGCTGGGCATGCCGCTGTACGGCTGCCAGACGCCGGACGGGTACAAGAACACGCAGGACGCGTGGCTCAACCCGGACGCGCTGACGCGGCGCATCGCGTTCGCCACGGCGCTCGCCGGCGGCAAGCTGCCGCTGGCGGTGCCGCCGGTCGATGCCCGTCCCGCCATGACGGCGATGGAGCCGAACATGGCCGGCAGCGATGCGATGGCGACGCCGGCGCCGGCAGCGCCTGCACCGGCCGCGCCGCCGTCACCCGTCGATCCGGCGCGCCTGCAGGCGACATTGGCCGGCTCGATCTCGCCGCGCACGCAGGCCATCGTCCAGCGCAACCCGGACAACCTGCGCGCCGCGATGCTGCTCGGCAGTCCCGATTTCATGCAGCGCTGATTCTTTCGGAGAACGACATGCAACGCAGGCACTTCCTCAACGCGCTGGCGCTGGGCGCCGGCATCCTGCTTCCCGTGGGCCGCAGCGCGTGGGCGCTGAGCGCACCCGCGGCCGATCCGACCGGCCGGAAACTCATCGTCGTGATGCTGCGCGGCGCCGTCGACGGCCTGAACGTCGTCGCGCCCGTCGGCGACGCGAATTACGCGCGGTTGCGCCCCACCATCGGCCTGGGGGCGCCCGGCATGGACGGCGGCGCGCTGGACCTGGACGGCTATTTCGGCCTGCATCCCGCGCTGGCCAATCTGCAACCGCTGTGGCGCGCGCGCAAGCTGGCGTTCGTCCATGCGAGCGGCTCGCCGGACGCGACGCGCTCCCACTTCGACGCGCAGGACTACATGGAATCGGCCACGCCGGGCCGCAAGAGCACGCCGGACGGCTGGATGAACCGCCTCGTCGCGGCGTTGCCCGGCCCGCAGTCGCCCAGCCGCCTGCTGGGCATCGGGCCCGTGCTGCCGCGCATCCTGTCCGGCCAGGCGGCGGCCGTGAACTTGCCGAACGTGGCCGGTGCCGCGCGGGCCGACCTGCTCGATCGTCCGGCCGTGAAGGCCGCGTTCGACGAGTTGTACGCGGGCCATCCACGCTTCGGGCGCGCGTACGCGGACGGGCGCGCGGCGCACCGCGAAGTGATGGACGCGCTCGAGACCCACGAGATGCAGGCGGCCGACCGCGGCGCGCCGCTGCCGAACGGCTTTCCCGATGACGCCGCGCGCCTCGCGGGCCTGATGCGCAACGATCCGAAGATCCAGCTGGCGTTCGTCGCGCTGGGCGGCTGGGATACGCACGCGAACCAGGGCGCCGCTTCCGGCCAGCTGGCCAACCGCCTCGCGCCGCTGGGCCAGGGCCTGGCCGTGCTGGCCGAGCGCCTCGGGCCGATGTTCGACGACACGGTCGTCGTCGTGATGTCCGAATTCGGGCGCACGGCGCACGAGAACGGCAACGGCGGCACGGACCACGGTCACGGCAACGTGATGTGGGTCATCGGAGGAAAAGTCCGCGGCGGTAAGGTGTATGGCGATTGGGAAGGTGTCGGCGACGCCCAACTGAACGAGGGCCGCGATTTGCCGGTCACGACCGATTTTCGTTCGGTGTTAGCGCAGATATCTGAAGAACATTTAATGTTAGGCGATAAACGTCTGGAACGCGTCTTTCCCGCAATGCCGCAAAAGCGCGCCGGCTTCCGCCTGATCGGTGCCTGATGCTTCACTCTAGAGGAGATACTCTACATACCGTAGTTCTACCGTATTGCACTGCACAAAAAATAGAGCTATAGTAGAACCGTCTCCTCCAGTTTTTCTCCGAAATTCTGGATTCAGCCCGCACCGAACGGTTGCGGGCTTTTTTTTTGTCTGCCGCTAACAGCAGGGCGCGGCCGGGCGGCCGCGCGGGGGAAGCGTCAGGCGCCCGTGGTCTCCGCGTCGTCGCCCTGGAAGGCGCCGGCGCGCCACGTGAGCACGAGGGTGTCGCGGTGACCGTTCTCGCCCACCGGCTGGATCGGCGTCGATTCGTGGATCACCGCAGCGTCGTCCAGCAGCAGCAGGGTCCAGGGTTCCGTCATCGTGAAGCGCTGGCCTTTCGGGCCGTTCGCTTCGAACACGCGCGTCTCGCCGCCCTTGATGTCTTGTCGTCCGATCAGGATCACGGCGACGAAATCGACGCCGTCGCGGTGCGCGCCTTCCGGCGTGGGGCGGCCGATGCCGTCGGCCGTATCGATGCGGAACTGGTGCGCTTCGACGTACCACGTCTGCGCCCCCTTCACTTGCGAGCACACGGAGCCCAGTGCGCGCAGCAGCCGGCTCCACGCCGGTTGCTCAATGGTGGAATGCTCGATAGGGACGAACAGGCGGTGCATGCCGCCGTGCAGCGCGTTGTATTCGACGGGCTGCCAGTGCGCGCGGTGCGGGCTTTGCATGAGGGCGTCGCCGCTGTCGACGAAGCAGGAATGCCGGCGCCGGCGATAGCGGCCGCCGTCCTTCAGGTAGTTGTCGAGTTCGAGGCGTTCCCAGCTCGGCGCCAGCGCCATCAATTCAGCGAGCGTGCAGCCGGCAAGCCGCGCGACGTCGGCCGGGCGCAGCAGCGCATAGCCGTCGCCGCGCAGGGCGTCGACGACGTGGGCCGGTTCGGTATAGGGTGGTTGCGGAGTTGTCATCCTCTTAGCCTAGCACTTTTTTGGTGCGGCCGTGAATGACGGCCGCCTTACCAGTTCTTGACGAGCGTCAGGCGGAACGTGCGCGCTTCGATCGGATGGAAATGCACGTCCTGGCGCGGTGCCGCCTCGCCGCGCAACTGCGACGCATAGTAATACTCGATCGCGGAGGCGGGCCGGTTCGCGAGATTGAACCCTTCCAGCTCCAGCCGCAGATCGCGGCTTACGCGGTAGCCCAGGCGGCCGTTCAGTGTCGTGCTGGCGCGCGAGCGCACGCTGTCGTCGTCGAGCAGCGGGCGTGGTCCGAACCAGCGTAGGCGCAGCGTGCCTTCCCATGGTCCCAGACGACTCACCGTCAGCGCGAGCTGGCTTACGCCCTCGATCGCTTCCGGGATGCGGTCGTATCCCGGCGCGGCCCCGCGCGTGCGCGCGTGCGCGTACGCGGCGTCGAAGTCGATCGATAACCATTTATACGGTTTATAGCTGTTCGAGAATTCGATGCCGACCCGGCGGCTGGGCGGTCCCGCTTCCGTCGTGCCCGCATCGCCCACGTACGTCAGTTCGGAGTCGAAGTCGAGGCGATACAGCGAGATCGCCGTCTGCATCTTCGGCACGGCCTCAGTGCGCAATCCAAGTTCCATGCCGCGCGAACGTACGAGGCCCGTGCCGAGGGCAGTCACGGCGCCGCGCGCGTCGTTGCTGTGAAAGCCCGTGCCGTAGTTCGCGTAGAACTCCGTCATGCGCCATGGGCCGAACACGAGATTGGCGGACGGGCTGGTGAGCGTATCGTGCGTCGTGCCTGCATCCTCCGCGACGCTGCTGCGCACGCGGAACCGGTAGCCGTCCACGCGCGCACCGACCGTCGTGCGGAACCAGCTGTTCCAGCGCGTCGCGTTCTCGACGAAGGCGCCGGTGCTCGTCTCGGTCACGTGGTCCGCGCGCGTGACGGCCACCATGCGGCGCGCCACCGTGTGAGCGAGGCCGTTGAAGATATTGTCGTTCTGCGCTTCCACGCCGACCGTGACGTCGGACGCCGACGCCTCGCCGCGGTGCAGGTGCCAGCTGTGGACGGCATTGAAGCCGCTCGTGACGCGGCGGTCGGGCTGGGCGAACTGGTCGCCGTTCACGGGGTCGTCCATGAAGTAGGTGAAGTCGGACCACAGGTCGAGCTGGTTGCGGATGACGTAGCCGCTGACCTTCGTCGCCGCGTCCTGGCCCGTGCGGCGCCACACGCCCGACAGGCTGAAGCGCTTCGCTGCGCCGCCATCCGTCGGGTCGATTGTGTCGAAGCGCCCGAGCAGGCCGGCGGCGACGGCGCGCGCGGGCACCTGGTCCGTCGCGTTCCAGCGGCCGCGGTACGCCATCGCCGTCACGCTCCAGCCATTGTTCGCATAGCCGCGGCTGTAGCGCAGCACGCCGTTCAGCTTCCGGTAATCGTCCGGATGCGTGAACGGGCCGTCGTTGTGCAGGGCTTCCAGCGCATACGTCAGCACGCCGTCGCCCGTCTCGTGCGATGCCGCGAGCGCCGTGCGCGCATAGCCGTCCTGTCCGATGTCGACGGTCGCCACGTTGCGCGCGAGGCGGTTCGCATAGGTGATCGCGGCACTGCCAGCCGACGCGAAATCGCCCTCGCGCGCCGAGTAGGGCCCCTTTTTGTAGTCGAGGCGGGCCGTCAGTTCCGGGATCAGGAAATTCAGGTCCGTCCAGCCCTGGCCGTGCGCATGGCTGCGCTGGTTGACGGGCATGTCGTCGAGGTAGGTCGCCAGGTCGGTGCCGTGGTCGAGGTTGAAGCCGCGCAGGAAGAACTGGTTCGCCTTGCCTTCGCCGCTGTGCTGGCTGACGATCAGGCCCGGTGTCGCCTCCAGCAACTCGCCGGGACGGTACACGATCATCATCGCCAGCTCCTGCTGGCTGACGGTGCCGGCGCTGGCGGTGTCCGCGATGCCCAGCTGGCTTGCGCGCGAGCCTTCGACAAGCACGCGCTGGATGACGGGATCGTCGGCCCGGGCGCCGGCGTGGACGAATGCCGCGGCGAGGAGCAGGGCACCGGCACGCATCAGTGGACCGCGAGTTCCGTGCGGCTGTTCGTGAAGCCGAACGTGCGCAGGCTGCCGTTCGCCGTCAGGTTCACGGTGTTCTGCTGGTCGGGCAGGAAGTCGCTCAGCACGGCGTCGTGGATGGTCTCGACCTGCGTGACGGGCGTGCGCACGGCTTCCTGGTACACGACGACGCTGTCCGTGTCGACCGTCACGCCAACCCAGCCCAGTGGCAGATGATGGCCGTCCTTGTCGGCCAGCCAGAACTGCTTCTCGACGTAGCGGCGCAGCACGGCCTGGTCGTCCGGGTCGGACAGGTCGAACTGGCGCTGGTACAACGCGGTCAGCAGCGATTCCACGTCGTGCGCCATGTACGTGTGTACGATTTCCGTGCTGCCGGTGCGCGCGTTGTAGCTGATGTCGGTGATGCCGGCGTGGAAGCGGTGGGCGGCCGCGTTCAGGCAGACGGCCGTGCACAGCAGCGCGACGAGGCGGAGGGGATTCATGCGGGTGTGGTGATGATCGTGCTTCGTCATGGGTCTTGGATGATGCGTAGGGTGGACGGGTCTCCCGTCCACGCGTTCAACGATCGCGTGCATGATGCGGCGGGCACCTGACGCTTGGACGCGTGGACGGCAAGCCGTCCACCCTACCGAGGCGAAACCACACGCACGCTCATTCCGACCTCGGCGTCACCGTTTTCTCGGCGTCGGCCTTGTCGTCCTTGGTCTTCAGCTTCTCGTTGAACTCCTTCATCAGGTTGTCCTTGTCGTGCTGGGTCTTGTACAGCTCGAGGCGCGACGGCATCGCCTTGCGCGGCCAGCTGTTGTTGCTGACGTCCGTGTCGGCCGTCTCCCAGTACGGATCGTGCGTGAGGGCGACCATCGGCTCGTCCGTCACGATCAGCTTCGTGATCTTCTTCGGTGAGTAGCGCCACACCTCGGCCGGGACGCGCTCGATGTATTTCTTGCCGCTCGCGAGCGTGATCTCCAGCACGAGCGGCGTCACGAGCCCGCCGAGATTGCTGAAGTCGACGAGGTACAAGTGCTTGCCTTCCTTGAGCAGGTTCTTTTCCCAGTCCTCGAGATCCTCGATCGCCTCATTGTACTTGTTGCGGTCGTGGTTCGTGACGGTGAACTGGTCGTGCTCGTTGTAGAAGTCCTTCAGTTCCGGATGCGCATCCACGCGGCGCGGCAGCGTGCCCTTGTTGCGCTGGTCCGTGATGGAGATCGGCTCCGCGTCGTGCTGCGCCTTCTTCCACGCCTTCTCGATTTCCGGATTCTTCGTGCCGACCGTGTATTCCGTGATGTCGTCCACGCTCACGTCCACGTGGTCCGTCGTGTAGAACCAGCCGCGCCAGAACCAGTCGAGGTCCGTGCCGGAAGCGTCTTCCATCGTGCGGAAGAAATCGGCCGGCGTCGGGCGCTTGAACTTCCAGCGCTGCGCGTATTCGCGGAAGGCGAAGTCGAACAGTTCGCGGCCGAGGATCGTCTCGCGCAGCACGATCAGCGCGGCCGTCGGCTTCGCATAAGCGTTGTAGCCCAGGGCGGCGATCGATTCCGAGTTCGTCATGATCGGCACCTGGTTGGCGCTCTTCATGTAGTCGACGATGGCGCGCGGTTCGCCGCGCGACTGCGGGTAGTGCTCTTCCCAGGCCTGCTCCGCCAGGTATTGCAGGAAGCTGTTCAGGCCCTCGTCCATCCACGTCCACTGGCGCTCGTCGGAGTTGACGATCATCGGGAAGTAGTTGTGGCCCACTTCGTGGATCACGACGCTGATCAGGCCATACTTGGTGCGGCTCGAGTAGGTCAGCTCGCCCGTCTTCTTGTCCTTCGTGGGGCGCGGGCCGTTAAAGCAGATCATCGGGTATTCCATGCCGCCCACCGGGCCGTTCACGGAAATCGCGACGGGGTACGGGTAGTCGAGCGAATACTTGTTGTACTCGGCGATCGTGTGGATCACGGCGGCCGTCGAGTATTTTTCCCACAGCGGGTTGCCTTCCTTCGGGTAGAAGGACTGCGCCAGCACGTTGGTCGAGTCCTTCTTGAACCCTTGCGCGTCCCAGATGAACTTGCGGCTCGACGCCCACGCGAAATCGCGCACGTTCTTGGCGCGGAAGTGCCACGTCTTCGTGCCGCTGGCGCGCGTCTTTTCCTTCGCTTCCGCTTCCGCCTGCGTGACGATGATCACGGGCTTGCTCGCCGTGCGCGCCTGCTCGAGGCGCTGGCGCTGGGCGCCCGTCAGCACGTCGCCCGCGTTCTGCAGCTCGCCCGTGCCGGCCACGATGTGGTCCGCGGGGACGGTCAGCTGCACGTCGTAGTCGCCGAATTCCAGGGTGAACTCGCCGGTGCCGAGGAATTGCTTGTGCTGCCAGCCCATCACGTCGTAGTACGCGGCCATGCGCGGGAACCACTGGGCGATCTCGAACAGGTCGTTCTTGTCCTCGTCGAATTTCTCATAGCCGGAGCGGCCGCCGAGCACCTTCTGCTCGTTGATGTTGTAGCTCCAGTCGATCGAGAACGCGAGCTTCGCGCCCGGTTTCAGCGGCTGCGGCAAGTCGATGCGCATCATCGTGCGGTTGATGACGGTGTGCAGCGGACGCCCGCCTGCATCCTTCACGCCCGCGATCTTGAAACCGCCGTCGAACGTGCTCTTTTCCAGCACGGCGCGCAGTGCGTCGAATTTATAGCCGTCTTCCGGCCCGCGCGCCTTGGCCCACGCGTCGCGCGAGGGCAGGGTGGCCGTCATGCGCGCGTCGGAGTCGCGCTTGTAGATGTTCTGGTCGAGCTGGACCCACAGGTATGACAGGGTGTCGGGCGAATTGTTGTGATACGTGATCGTCTCGGTGCCCGTGATGGCGCGGCGGCCTTCGTCCAGCGTGGCGCGGATCGCATAGTCGGCGCGCTGCTGCCAGTACGCATGGCCGGGCGCGCCGGAAGCCGTGCGGATGGAGGTCGGGGTCGGCAGCAATTCGTCGAGCTGGCGGAATTTGTCGTCGAAAGGTTCTGCCGCGATTGCCGACATGGTGAGGCATACAGCCGCCAGTCCGATCGGGAAACGTATCATATTTACCCTGCATTCATGGTTGAAAGAAGGAAAATATTCTAGTCTTGCCATTCGGTCAGGATGTCGTTTGATTTGTAACAACGTTGATACAAAACGCCTGGCGTGGCGCTGACGATACGGTCGGACATGCGGACACGGCAATGGACACGCATCGGACATGCGCGCGGACACCGTGACCCTCGCCGCCGTCAGAACCTCGCTGGCCACCCATGCCGCGTGGCCGCATGAAAGTTGTAATTGAAACAATTGGATAGATTTACATATAGGCAAGAGTTTTATACTTATGGAATTGAAATTCGAATGACGACGTTGTCATTCGCCAGGGGATCAGATGGATGCGTTTACACTCGTCGTGGCGACCGCACTTGCGGCGCTCACGATGGCGGCCGGCATGGGCCTGCTCTACCTCGCCAGCGCGCGCCAGGCGTGCCTCATCGACTGGACGCTGGCTGCCGTCTGCTTCGCCTTGAGCAGCGTGGCGGCCGCGATCGGCTTGCAGTTGCAGGCGATCCCGTTCGGCTTCATTGCCTGTGTCAACGCGTTCCACGTCGGCGGCCAGTTCGGGATGCTGGCGGGTGTCCGGCGCCACCTGCGTCTGGCGCCGCACTGGGGATGGGGCGGGCTGCTTGCGCTGGGCGCATTGGCCGTGCACGCGCTGCCCGTGATGCAGGGGGCACACCTGGTCCGGCTCGCGTTGTTCGCGCCGGTGATCTGCGCGCTCAACGTGGCGTCGGCCTGGCTGCTGTGGCGCCGCGGCGAAGGCGAGGTGCGGGCGTCATACCTGCCGCTGATCGCCCTGCAGCTGCTGTCCGCGCTGCAGCTCGTCGTGCGGCTCGTGATCGTGGGCGCCGACGGTGTCCCGCCGCAGCTCCTGCACGGGCAGTTGTCGCGCACCTGGGGCGCGCTGGCGATGCTCGTGTACCTGTCGCTGGCGACGATGTGCTGCGCGCTGATCGTCACCCACCAGCAGACGCTGGCGCTGCGGCGCGCGTCGCTGACGGACGTGCTGACCGGCTGGCTGAACCGGCGCGCGCTGCACGACATCGCCTCGCGCGAATTCCGCCGCAGCCGCCGCACGGGCACCGCGCTGTTCTTCATCACGTTCGACATCGATCACTTCAAGCCCATCAACGACCGCTACGGCCACGGCGTGGGCGACGCCGCGATCTGCCACGTGACCGCGTTGTCGGCGCGTGTGCTGCGCGGCTACGATGCGCTGTTCCGCATCGGCGGCGAGGAGTTCGCGGTGCTTGTCGTCGGCGAAAACCTGAGCGGCGTGTGCGTGGTCGCCGAACGCCTGCGCGAGGTGGTGGCGGGCGCGCCGCTGACCGTCGACGGCGAGGCCGTCCCGATGACGGTCAGCGTGGGCGTGGCCGCGCTGGACGCGCACGACCAGAAATGGGAGGACATCCTGCGCCGCGCGGACGAGGCGCTGTACCACGCCAAGCAGCACGGCCGCAACCGCGTCAGCGTGCACGGCCGCGACCTGGCGGAGCACGGCCACCCGGCGCGGCTGCAGGCGGTGGGCACCTGAGCCGCATGGTCCGGGACGATTACTTCATCCAGACGGCGTAGTTGTTGCCTGAGGTTTGCAAGGTCCAGCCGGCGCCCGGGCTCCAGCTGTTCGGGCCGATCTTCATCGCCAGCTGGTGCGTGTTGCCGGTGATGATGGCCGCGTACAGGCCTTGCGTGGCCTGCTGGATGGCGACGGCCGACGTCGACGTCACGCCCGCGTTCTTGCGGGCCGCCATCAGCGCCGCGATCTGCGTCTTGAGGTTCCAGTTGTAGATGTGCGGGTAGAACACGGTCGGGATGCCCGGGTGCGACAGGATGTACGCGTAACCTTCCATCACGGCGCCGCACGGCACCGGCCACAGGTTCTGGCCCGTGCCGCAGCTTTCGGCCGGACCCGTGTCGTGGTTGTCGACGAACGTCACCGACATCGCCGGCCACCAGCCGATGGCGCCCTGCGGCTTGCCGTCAGTCGCCTTCAGGCGCCAGTAGTTGCCGTTGGCGAGGGCGTCGTTGAGGATGCCCTTCGTCGTGAAGTCGAACGCGCCGCAGCTGTTGCTGGTGCCGTTAATCCAGTTCATGATGGCCTGGCGGTTCGCGTCCAGGTTGTTCAGGTCGAACGAGTCCGGCCACATCTCGCCCACGCAGAAATCGGGTGCGAACGCGTTCGCGTACTGGCCCACGTAGCTGGCGGAAAAGCCCTTCACGTAGTCGAAGCGCAGGCCCGAGAAGCCCACCGGTTTCAACGTGTAGTTCAGCCAGTTGATGATGCCGTTCTGGACTTCGCCCACGTTCGTGTGCGCGAGATCGCGCCCGCCGCTGAAGCCCTGGCCCGTGTCGGCAGCGCCCAGGCCGCAGTTGCACTCGTCGTTGTTGACGATGGAATACGTGGTCCAGTTCGGGTTCGTGAAGTCGGACCAGCCCGTGGTGCCCACGCGGTGGTTGACGACGACGTCGACGATCGATTTCACGCCCTTGTTCTTGAAGGCGTTGACGACGTTCGTCAGTTCTGCCGAGCTGCCGTAGCTGGAATCGAGCTTGTTCAGCTGGCGCGGCAGATAGCCTTCCTTGGCGCCGGAATCCGATGGCGGCGGGAACCACACGTGCGTGAACCCCATATTGCTCAGGTCGCCCACGTTGTTCAGCAGCGTGTTGTACCAGTCCGGTCCCGAATAATTGGCCGAGTTCCAGTGGAAACCCTGCAGGACGATGGCGGTGCTGCCGCCGGCCTGCTGGGTGGGGGTGGCGGCCTGCGTCGCGGCCGCCATGGACGTCATCATGCCCGCCGCCAGCAGGGCGACGATGGTGCTCTTCTTCATGCTTCTCCTCCGATGTGTACGGGTAAGGTCCCGGCCGGTCAACGGAGGTCGTGCAAAAGTCCGTTGCTCAGCCAGGTACTTTTACTACGTATCGGGCGATCATTCTGTATGGTTTTCGTGCCCGACGGGGGAGATTCTTAGCTATGCGTATTTTGGTGTCAATCTAAATCGCATAAAGTGTGTAGTTTTAATACGTGCGATTTGCGCAACATCAAGCGTGCCGGGATTGATGCCGGTCGGCCTGCGCGTGGCGGACAACGTCGTGGATGAAGTCCTCGAGCGTCGTCGGACCGCGCTCGGGCGACTCCGGCCAGCGGTCCTGCTCGTCCAGCACCGTGCCCGTCATGCAGGCATACGTGCGCGCCGCCGCCGGGGAGAAGCCGAGCTGGCGGAACGTCTGTTCCCACGCGTGGCGCGGGATGACGTCGACGTCCACGGGCCGTCCCAGCGCCTGCGCGAACGCGGCGGCGACGTCGCCCGGCGTGTAGCGGCGCGGTCCTTCGATGTAGCAGGTGTCCGTGTGCCCGGGGCCTTCCAGCAGCCGGCGCGCGGCCGCCTCGCCCAGGTCGCTCGGCGCGACCATCGGGATGGCGGCGTCGGCCGGGAAGAAGCTGGGCAGCTTGCCGCGGTGGCGCACGCTATCGAGCATGTCGGCCCAGTTGCTCATGTAGTAGGCGCCGCGGTTGACGGCGACCGGCACCGCCTGCGCGCGCAGCTTTTCTTCGAATTCGAACAGCACGGTGAGGTCGCCGCACGGGTCGCCGGGCCGCGCGCCGAACGTGGAGACAGCGACGGCCTTGCGCAATCCCGAGCCCGTCACGGCGTCGACGATGGCCGCGGCATTCGCGCGCTCGACGGCATCCGTGTCCGTGAACGGCGCGGCCGGCGGATTCAGCAGCAACGCGGTCGTGCCCGTGCGCAGGATCGCGCGCAGCGCGTGCACGTCGCGCACGTCGGCCACGGCCACCTTCGCGCCGGCCGCCCGCAGGTCGGCCGCGTGGCCCGCGTTGCGCGTGACGACCGTGACCGGCTCGCCGCGGCGCAGCAGTGCGCGCGCCGTCGCCGAGCCGACGTGGCCCGTTCCTCCGATGATGATATGCATGGCGAACTCCTTTCATTGCCGGGATGACGAGCCGACAATGTTAACGCGCGCTCCTGACAGGTTTTGTCAGGAGTGACCAATCGTGCGCTACCTAGCCGTAAAGGCCATGCACCAGCCGTCGGGACTGACCGGGCCGGCGACGATGTTGCACGTGCCAAACGCCTGCCCGTCCGTGGGTGCGACGAACGCGGTGCAGTTGGCGCAGTGCCGGCCTTCGTTCGGGTGGTCCTGGTAGTGGAAGTCTTCCTTGCGCGCGCTGCCGGCGCGGGCCGGTGCGCTGCTGCCGAGCAGCGGCAGCGCCACCGCGACCGGCAGCGCGGCGGTCAATGTGCGCAGCACGCGGCGGCGCGTCGGGTCGTGGTCGTTCATGATGGTATCTCCTTGCCGGAAGCCGTCGATTCAGAACATGAACCAGCCGACCAGGTACACGGTGTCGTTGTCGGACGCCTTGCGGCCGAAGCCGTCGTAATTGACTCTTGCGCCGTTGAACTTGTTGTAGTGCGTGAACTGGAGCATCAGGCGTACGTCCCGGCGCGGCAGATAATTGAATTCCATGATGGTGCCGGCGCTGTCGGGGCTGCCGGTACCGCTGCCGGTGACCGCCTCGCCGGTGTCGTACAGGCCGCTGTCGGCCGAGCCATGGACGCTGAAGCGGCCCACGTTGATGCCGTAGCGCTTGTCGTAGTAATACGTGGCCTTCGCGCGGAACGCGTCGAGTCTGTCGGTGCGGTTGCTCGTCTGCGCATCCGGGTTCCAGCGCTGCCATTCGCGCGTGTAGTTGAGCTGGGCCGAGATCCGGTGCCGGTCGGTGACGTACTGGTATTGCGCGTCGACGCCGAGGTCGCGGAAGTGATCCGTCGGTCCCGTCAGCACCTGGTTGTCCGGGAAGACGTTCGCCACGAGACCATACGTGCCGATCATCGCGGAGTGCTTGCCGCCGTCCCACTCGTGCTGCGCCGCCAGCCGCCAGTACGGGTTAAAGCCGCGCAGCGCGGCGGCGGTGTCCCGTTCGACACCGAGCCGCAGCGGCGAGAACAGGTGGTTGCTCGTGCGGTAGCCCGTGACTTCCGCGTAGATCGTGTTGCGCCACATGACGTAGGCTCCCATCCCGGCGACCTGCTGCGCCAGGTTCTCGATCAGCGGGGCGGCGGCCGGCACGTTCGCCGTCGGCGAGGAACTGAACGGAAAGCCCCAGGTGCTCGTCGTGTTGTAGACGTCCTGGACCTGCGGGTTATTGTGCAAGGTGAAGCCGTAGAGGAGGTCGTTCGACGCGAGGCTGAGGTGGTTGGCATAGCGCAGGTCGACGTTGTCGATGCTGGCGCGATGCTCGACGCCGTCGAACGTCGCCTGGGAAAAGATGCCGACGTGGTCGCTGAGCTTGCCGTTGTAGAACAGGCTGACCTGCTGCAGCACGACGTCGCGGTCCAGCGGAAAATTCTGCCGGAAGCTGTCGTCGGATTTCCGCGTACTCGAGTAGGCCACCTGCAGCATGCCGGCCACGGGGAAGGCCAGCCGTCGTCCGAAGGTATAGCCGTTCAGCTTGAACTGCCTGCCGGTGGGCGTCAGTTCCGGCCAGCTGACGTGGCAGGTGAAGCAGTCCAGCCCGGTCTGGCGCGCGAAGCTGGGGACGGCCTTGGCCGCAGGCGCGCAGCACGCCAGCGCGACGGCGACGATCGCCAGCCGCCACGGGATCTTGAAGATGGATGTCATGACGATGCCCTCGCTAGGATTGACCCAGACCTCGCCCGCGCGACGTGCCGCGGGGAGTTCCGGTTAATCCCGCCGGGGACGGACAACGTTCAATGCATGCGCGTTACTTCTGCAGGAGGTCGACGCCCATCGGGTCCAGGCGCAGCACGCCCGACCACCGTTTGCCCGAGAGCACGCCGTCCATCGCACCGTCGATCGCCACATCCTTCGGCTCACTCGTCGTGTTGACGTAGAGCGTGCGCCCGTCGACGACGCGCGCATACACCCCGTCGGGCGTCACCGGCCCGGGCGCGATGCCCAGGCTCGCGTACAGCGTGTGGTACAGCGGCTTCATGATCTGCGGCTGCGCGGCCGTGGCGACGTAGATCGCGCGACCCTTGCCGAAGCGGTTGACGGTGATGGCGGGTGCCTTGCCGTCGACGTTCGAGAAGCGCGCCAGCACGTCGGCGGTGGACGGCTCCAGCACCTCGTATGCGCCGAGGTCGGCCTTGATCTCCTCGCCGGCGATCGTCGTCTGCAGCGGGCCCGCGTTGTAGAACGCGTTGGTGCGCAGGCCGAAGACGTCGGTCAGGCCGCCGGGCAGCGGCGTGTCGAACCACTGGTTGTGGTCGTCCACCTTGTCCGACTGCGCCGTCATGATGACGGTGCCGCCGTCGGCGACGAACTTGCGCAGGTTCGTCCTCGATGCCGCGTCGAGCAGGTACAGGCCGGGCACGATCACGAGCTTGTAGCGGCTCAGGTCCTCGTGGCCGATGTGGATCACGGCCACGTCGATGTTGTCCCTGAACAGCGGCGCATACGCGTCGTGCGCCTGCCTCATGTAGCCCGGGTTGATGTACGGCCGCACCGTGTTGCTGATGCCTTCCCTGGGAAGGTTCGTGGCGATCATGTTGTCGAACGCGTAGGCGATGGCCACCTTGGGCTGCTGCAGGCGCGGGAAGCCCAGCTTTTCCAGCTTGGCGAATTCCTTCGCGATGGTCGCGAACTCGTCGAGCTTCCACGACGCGCGGTCGTCGTGGTCGATCAGGCCGAACAGCGCCTGCTCCTCGCCACCGTGATGGCTGTGCCACGTCCAGGGCAGCACTGCCTGCGCGCCCATCAGCAGGCCGAAATGGGCCCACATGCGCGAGCGCCCCGGCGTGCCGTAGTAGCCGGGACCGCCGGCGGTGAACTCGTTGAACCAGATCGGCGCGTTCATCCCCGCGCGCATCATGGTCGATTCGAAGCCGGCGCCCAGCGGATCACCGGGATAGAAGCCCATCGCGCCATAGCTGACGTAGTCGCGGTAGGTGGCCAGCATGTCGAAGCCCTTGCGCCCGGCGCTGTCCCACAGGTTCGAGATGGCCGGCTTGTCCGGCACATTCTTCTTGCGCACGGCCTCGAGCAGTTTCAGGACGTCGATGGTCTGTTCCGACCAAAACCGGCGCATGTCGAGGTAGCGCTCGTACGGACCGACGCCGTCGATGTACGGCAGACGCACTTCGTCCCAGCTGTCGAGCCGGCGCGACCACCGCTGCGTGGCCCAGGCCTTGTTCAGCGCGGCCACCGTGCCGTACTTGCGCTTGAGCCAGCCGATGAAGCGTTGGCGGTCGGCCTCCGAGTACGACACCATGCCGTTGCCGCTTTCGTTGTTGTAGCCGATCGCGAACAGCGCCGGATGCTTCGCGTAGCGCCTGGTCATCGTATCGGCCAGGCGCACGAGCAGCCGCCGGTAATCGGGGTCGCTCGTATCGTCCATGTAGCGCTCGGCGGGGTCAAGCCGCGCGCCATGCTGGTCGACGACGTCGACACCGGGATACTTCTTGTGCATCCAGATGGGGGCGGGCTGGCCGGGGATGTCCATGATGACCTTCAGGCCAGCGGCGTGCATGCGGTCCATGATCCAGTCGAACAGCCGGAAGTCGAACTTGCCTTCGGCGGGCTCGAAGGAATCCCAGGCCAGGTCGCCCATGCGCACGACCTTGAAGCCGGCGTCCTTCATCCGCTGGATGTCGTGCTCGATCTGCTCGTGGCCGCTGCGGTCGAACGGCTGGTAGTTGGTGCCGACGAACAGCTGGCCGGCGCCGGGCCAGTCGGGATGGTCATCGGCGTTCTGCGCGGATGCGACGATGGGGGCGAGTGCCGCGAGTGCCAGCGCGCAGGCGCCGGCGAGTGTGGTGAACTTCATGGGATGGATTCGCTGATATCGGGGTGATCGTCACGATTCTGCGAGGGGTCGCGGCGTGCCGCAATTGCGAAAACCGTC
Source organism: Massilia pinisoli (assembly GCF_024753285.1). GTDB lineage: Bacteria > Pseudomonadota > Gammaproteobacteria > Burkholderiales > Burkholderiaceae_D > Telluria > Telluria pinisoli. The sequence goes on from NZ_JANUGW010000006.1 coordinate 282,270, forward strand.
AATCCGCCGGATGAAATCCAATAACCCTTCAGTGCATCCGGAATGCCTCAAGTCGAGCGAGAGGCTCTTTTCTTGGCCGTGTCGATCTTGTTTGTCGCGGTATCTTTTTGCGTACGGCGCCTGGCCTCGGCTTTCGCAGGCGACGAGTCGGTCCCGCTGTGCGGCGTCGTTGGTGGCGGCTCCACGGCGCGTCCCTTGGTCGCACCCAGGTTGGCAGCCATTTCGTCGAGTTCGCGCATGCGCGCAAGAAGGTCCTGCTGCAATTGGGCGACCGCGCGAATGGCATCTGAAAACGTGACGTCGCCGTGCCCGACGTTGGCGATCGCGGGCTGCGCCAAGCCATCACCCTGCGATGCCCGTTCGATCGGCACGAACCCCACCTGCAGGCCGAAGAATTGCCCGATCCGGTTCATCGTCGCCACGGTGGGGTTTGCCTGATCAAGCTCGATCGCCTTGATCACCCGTGCGCTCACGCCGCGGTGGCGCGCGAATTCTTCCTGCGTCATGCCGGCAATCGCGCGCATCTCGCGTACGCCGTCGGTGAGCGACAGCCTGGCCGCGGCCGCGGTCTCCAGCATCCGGTTGCGCCGCTCGCGGGCCTCTGCCTTGTCCAACGGTTTTCGTTTGCTCATGCCTATCTCAGTGCTAGAAGTTGGGTACGTTGCGCTTCGATGCTGGGTGTGACGAAATCGACGATGTCCTCATCGACGCCCACGTCGCGCATGCACTCGGGCAGGGCCGCCAGTTCTTCGCCGAACCGCACCAGGGCCTCGACAACGTGCGCACGCTCTTGCTCGGGCAAGGCCAACTGCGCCAGGATGTCGGCCCAGTTCCTCAGTTCCTTGCGGCTCTCCGGATGGTACCAGCGCGCCGATCGTGTGATGCCTTCTGGGTCCAGGTACATCGGCGCGAAATCGAACAGCGGCGTGAGGCGCGTGATACCGTCGACGGTCTGCACGGCGGTATTGCGCGCATGGTTGTCCGTGTTGCGCATCGCCAGGTTGAGCACGTCGCGCCGGATGAACTCGACGGTCTCGTCGAGTGGCGCATCGACGACGCGTCGGATTGCTTTCAGCAGTTCGAACTGGTCGGCCTGCGTACCGAAACCTGCCAGGCCGGCGATCGAAGCGACGCTCTCCTGATGGAACCGCAAAACCTGCCCATCCTGGGCGCGGCGGTCGAAGCGCGGGATGAACAGCATGTCGCCATGCAGCTCGGGGACGTCGAAGCTGCGGATGCCGAAGCGTCGCGCGACTTCCATGTAACGGGCTTCGTTGCGCAAGACCTTGCGGTCGGCCTCGGAGGGGCCACGCGGGCGCTTGATGATGTAATGGCGTCGAGCCCGCGCATCGGGCAGCGCCGCGTCGGGATGCCATGTGCCGTCATGGTCCTGGGTCAGCAGGTACTTTGGTGCGACACCCTGGATGCCGGTGCCGCCCGTGGCGAGCATGCCATGCACCATTATCATTTCGTGGAAGTCGGGCGAGCGCGCGAGCAATTCGTCGAACGTGAAACCGGTGGCAGCGAGATCATGGCGTTCGACATGCCGTTCGTAATAGTGGACGGCTTCCCGTACGCGCAGGCGTCCGATGGGGTTGAACGCACCGGCGCACAGCAACGGCAAGTCCGACGCCTGGGCATCAGGAAGCTTCAGATGGTCGAGCAGGAATCTGCGGCCGTTACCTTGCGGTACCAGGTCATAGAGAAACGCGGGCCAGGTTGTCCGTACGTGGCGGTCCGCGTCCACCGGGATCACAAGCGAGACGGGCGCCGGCGCATCGCCGAACGCGTACAGCAGGTCGTATTCGAACACGCAGTCGTTCGACCGGAAGCCGTTGCGCACCACATCGGGGAAGCTAGCGTGCGCAGCTTCCAGCCACTGGCCTTCGTGAAAAATCTCGATGTGACAATCCATGTCCGGTTTCTTTTTAAAAGTGCATTAAAAGATACCGGATCAGTATATCAGTCGAACCCCCGTACCGGAAAATCGGCATCCCGCTGGATCCAGTTGCGCGGCGAGTACGCCGTGCGCGCATCCGTCACGTGCAACGTGAACGCATGGCGCGACACGGGCGAGCGGTTCGGCGCGCTGTAGTGCGGCAGCAGGCCGTGGAAGCAGACGAGGTCCCCCGCCTTCGCTTCGAGCGGGACGGCCGTGCTGTCGTCCGGCCACGGCGTACTGTCCAGCTTTTCCATCGTGATCGCGTCGCCGTCGCGCAGGAAGCGTTCGCGCAGCGGGCCGCGGTGGCCGCCCGGTTCCACCCACAGGCAGCCGTTTTCGATCGTCGCGTCTTCCAGCGCGAACCAGAACGTCGTCACGCTGATCGGCGTCGAGTCGAAGAACGTCGCGTCCTGGTGCCAGCGCACCTCGCCGCCGATGCCCGGCTGCTTGAAGATGTACATCGACTGCCATACCTGCGGCTGCGCCAGCCCGAGGTCGCGCGCGACGGCGGCCAGCTTCGCGTCGCGGGTGAACGCCTGGAATACGGGGTCGAGGTCGTGCATCGCGTGGCCGATCTTGTTGATCGACAGGGCCTTCGCCTGCTTCAGCTGGCCGTCCGGCCCGAAGGCTTCCTCTTCGAAGAAACAGCGGATCGTGTTGTCCGAGCCGAGGAACCAGGCGTCGCTGGCCTGGGCCTGGTCGCGCGTCGTGAAGATGGCGCGCGATTCCGTCGGGTCGAACGCGTCGACGATCTCGCCCGCACGTGCGCGCAGGCGCGCGATCTCATCAAGCGATTTGAAACTCGGGATGACGATGTAGCCGTCGCGCTGGTAGCGGTCGCGTTGTTCCGTCGTGAGCATGGTGTCCTTTCTCCGTTGTCGACATATCTTAAAACAGGATGGCGGCGGCGGCGACAAGCGCCGTGCCGCAAACGCGACTACGTAACCTGACGTATGGTGCTGCCGCCTCCCGCTGGCGATGATGGTGACACGATAACCACGCATGGGAGGACGGGAATGGCGTCACTAGGGAACAAGGCCGCGCTGCTGGCACTGATCGGGATCGCGGGAAGCTTTTCCGCACTGGACGCGAGGGCCGGCGCGACCGTGAACATCGGACCGGACCAGTCGGTGAACATCGGCTTCGGCATGCGCACCAGCTACACGAACGCCGAACACGGCGCGCCGGACGGCTCGCGGTCGAACGACTTCAACCTGGACAGCGCCCGCATCTATCTGGGCGCGTCGCTGAACCAGCAGATCAAGGGCATGTTCAGCACCGAATGGGATGGTGACAAGGTCCGCGTGCTGGATGCCGCCGGCGAGTTCGCTTTCTCTCCCGAACTGAACGTCTGGGCAGGGCGCCTGCTGTCGCCGAGCGACCGCGCCAACATGGCGGGGCCGTACTACTCGCTGGGCGGCGGCTACTGGGCCGGGGTGGCTTCGCGCTACGGCTACAACGGCGGCATCTTCCGCGGCCGCGACGACGGCGCCGTCGTGTGGGGCAACCTGCTGGACGGGAAGCTGGGCTATTCCATCGGCGCGTTCGAGGGCCACACGTTCGGCATCGGCTCGCTCACGCAGAACGAGGCGAAGGCCGCCGGCATCAAGGCATCCGACAAGCCGATGGTCGCGGGCCGGCTGCAGTACGACTTCTGGGATGCGGAGCCGGGCTACTACGGCACCGGCAACTACCTGGGCACGAAGGACATCCTCGCCGTCGGCGTCGCCGCGCGCACGCAGAAGGACGGCGTGCTGACGCCTGCCGCCGTCGGCGACTACCGCTCGTGGAACGTCGACTTCCTGCTCGAGAAGCGTTTGTCCGGCGCGGGCGCCGTGTCGCTGGAAGGCGCCTGGTACGACTACGACACGGACAACGTCGTCAAGTCCGAGCAGGGCAGGGCGTGGCTGGTGGCCGTGGGCTACATCGTCAACCGCCTGCAGCCGTTCGTGCGCTACCAGAAGTTCGCGGCCGACACGGGCATCGACACGCGCCAGGGCGACGTCGGCGTCAACTACGTCATCGACGGCTACAACGCCCAGCTGGCTGCCCTGTATTCGCGCACCACGGTCACGAACATGCCGAACCAGTCGAAGTTCGCCGTCACCCTTCAGCTGCAGTACTGATCAATCCATTCCATCGCGAGGCTCACCATGACCAACCGCCGCAATTTCATTTCGTCCCTCACCCGCGTGGCCGCCGGCGCCGCCCTGCTGGCGAGCGGCCTGTCCGCCCACGCCGCCGACACGATCAAGGTCGGCATCCTGCATTCGCTGTCCGGCACGATGGCGATTTCCGAGACGTCGCTGAAGGACGTCGCCCTGATGGCCATCGACGAGATCAACGCCAAGGGCGGTGTCCTCGGCAAGAAGATCGAGCCCGTCGTCGTCGACCCGGCGTCGAACTGGCCCCTGTTCGCGGAAAAGGCGCGCCAGCTGATCGCGAAGGACCACGTCGTCGCCATCTTCGGCTGCTGGACGTCGGTGTCGCGCAAGTCCGTGCTGCCCGTCGTGAAGGAGCTCAACGGCCTGCTGTACTACCCCGTGCAGTACGAAGGCGAGGAACTCGAGAAGAACGTGTTCTACACGGGCGCCGCGCCGAACCAGCAGGCGATTCCCGCCGTCGAGTACCTGATGAGCAAGGACGGCGGCGGTGCCAAGCGCTTCGTCCTGCTGGGCACCGACTACGTGTACCCGCGCACGACGAACAAGATCCTGCGCGCCTACCTGCACAGCAAGGGCGTGAAGGACGACGACATCAAGGAGGTGTACACGCCGTTCGGCCACGCCGACTACCAGACCATCGTCGCCGACATCAAGAAGTTCTCGGCTGGCGGCAAGACCGCGGTCATCTCCACGATCAACGGCGACTCGAACGTCCCGTTCTACAAGGAGCTGGGCAACGCGGGCCTGAAGGCGACGGACGTGCCGGTCGTGGCATTCTCCGTCGGCGAGGAAGAGCTGCGCGGCGTCGACACGAAGCCGCTCGTCGGTCACCTGGCGGCCTGGAATTACTTCGAATCCGTCAAGAACCCGACCAACGCGGACTTCGTCAAGAAGTGGAAAGCGTACGCCGCGGCCAAGCACCTGCCGAATGCCGCGACGGCCGTCACCAACGATCCGATGGAAGCGACCTATGTCGGCATCCACATGTGGGCGCAGGCCGTCGAGAAGGCGAAATCGACCGACACCGACAAGGTGATCGCGGCGATGGGCGGCCAGACCTACAAGGCGCCGTCCGGCTACACGCTCGTGATGGATCCGACCAACCACCACTTGCACAAGCCGGTGATGATCGGCGAGATCAAGGGCGACGGCCAGTTCTCCGTCGTCTGGAAGAGCAAGGAAGCCATCCGCGCGCAGCCGTGGAGCCCGTACATCAAGGGCAACGAGGGCAAGCAGAATCTGTGATGTCGCACGCCGCCATGCCCGCGCCCGCGGGACGGCGGCAACCCGGATTGGAACCACGATGAAGCCTCTCTTCAAACACATGCTGGCCGCGCTCGCGCTCGCGCTTTCCCTGCCCGCGCTGGCGCACGCCGCCATCGATCCGGCCGTGCTGCGGCCGCTGGCGGGCGACGACCCCGATGCCCGCGTCGCCGCCGTCGCCGGCATCGCCGCGACGGGCACTGTCGATGCGCGCCGCGTGCTGCAGGCATTGCTGGACGACGAGCTGGCCGCGACGCCGTCCGGCCAGGTGCTGATCGTCCACGACGGCGCCGCCAGCGACGCCGCCACCGGCGCGGCGCTGCCGCTGCCCGATGGCGTCGACGGCATCGTCGTCAACAACCGCCTGCGCGGCGCCGTGCAGGCCGCGCTGTCGGGCCTCGCGCTGCTCGCGCCCGCGCGCGACGAGCGCCTGGCCGCCGTGCGCGCGCTACAGGCGCAGGATGCCGACCCGGCCCAGGCCCGGCTGCTGCGCCAGGCGCTCGCGCACGAGACGGATGCGGACATCCGGGCGCAGCTGGCCCGGCTCGTCGCGCGCGCCGACCTGGGCTCGCCCGACCCGGCTCGCCGGCTCGCGGCCGTGACGGCGCTGGCCGACAGCGGCGACGCCGCGCTGCGCCCGCAGCTGCAGGCGATGCTGGCGCAGAACCCGGACGGCAGCTACGCCGAACCCGACGCCGCGCTGCGTGCCGCGGCCGGCACCGCGCTGCGCGCGATCGACCGGCGCGGCACCCGCAACGAGATCATCGGCAATCTGTTCTATGGCGTCTCGCTGGGCAGCGTGCTGCTGCTGGCCGCGCTGGGCCTGGCCATCACGTTCGGCCTGATGGGCATCATCAACATGGCGCACGGCGAACTGCTGATGATCGGCGCCTACACGACCTATGTATGCCAGTCGCTGTTCCGCCACTACCTGCCTGGCGCCGCCGACTGGTATCTCGCAGCCGCGCTGCCGGCCGCGTTCCTCGTCGCCTTCACGGTCGGCGTCGTACTGGAGCGCAGCGTGATCCGCTGGCTGTACGGGCGGCCACTGGAAACGCTGCTCGCCACCTGGGGCATCAGCCTGATGCTGATGCAGGCCGTGCGCACCGTGTTCGGCGCGCAGAACGTGGAGGTCGCGAATCCCGCGTGGATGTCGGGCGGCGTGACGGTGCTGGGTTCCCTCGTGCTGCCGTACAACCGCATCGCCATCATCGTGTTCGCCGTGCTCGTCGTCGCCGCGGTGTGGCTCGTGCTGAACAAGACGCGCCTCGGGTTGTTCGTGCGTGCCGTCATGCAGAACCGGCGCATGGCCGATTGCGTGGGCGTGCCCACGGGCCGCATCGACATGATGACGTTCGGCCTCGGCTCCGGCATCGCGGGCCTCGGTGGGGTGGCGCTGTCGCAGCTGGGGAACGTCGGGCCGGACCTCGGCCAGTCGTATATCGTCGACTCGTTCATGGTCGTCGTGCTGGGCGGCGTCGGCCAGCTGGCGGGCACCGTGCTCGGTGCGCTGGGCCTCGGCGAGATCAACAAATTCCTGGAGCCGCTGGCCGGCGCCGTCATGGCCAAGATCTGCATCCTCGTCTTCATCATCGTCTTCATCCAGCGCCGGCCGCAGGGCCTGTTCGCGCTGAAGGGCAGGAGCATCGAATGAACCGCACCGCATCGTTATTCCCGCCCCGTGCCTGGGCCGCGCTGATGGCGTGCACGTTCGCGGCAGGCCTGCTGCCCGTGCTGCACCTGGCATTCCCGGACGGGCATCCGCTGCACGTTTCCGGCTATATGCTGGGCCTCGTCGGCAAATTCATGTGCTATGCGCTGGCCGCGCTGGCGCTGGACCTCGTATGGGGCTACACCGGCATCCTGTCGCTGGGCCACGGCACGTTCTTCGCGCTGGGCGCCTACGCTCACGGCATGTACCTGATGCGCGCGATCGGCCGCGACGGCAGCTACGGCAGCGTGCTGCCCGACTTCATGGTCTTCCTCGACTGGAAGGACTACCCGTGGTACTGGGCGTTCACGGACCACTTCTGGTACTGCATGCTCCTCGTCGTGCTGGTGCCCGGCCTGCTGGCGTTCGTGTTCGGCTGGTTCGCGTTCCGCTCGCGCATCAAGGGCGTGTACTTTTCCATCATCACGCAGGCCATGACGTACGCCTGTATGCTGCTGTTCTTCCGCAATGACACGGGCTTCGGGGGCAATAACGGGTTCACGGACTTCAAGCGCATCCTCGGTCACCCGATCACGGCGCCGGGCACCCGCGTCGTGCTGTACCTGGCCACGCTGGCGCTGCTCGTGGGCGCGCTGCTGCTGTGCCGCTGGATCGTCCGCTCGAAACTGGGCCGCGTGCTGCAGGGCGTGCGCGATGCGGAATCGCGCCTGATGTTCATCGGCTACGACCCGCTCGCGTTCAAGCTGTTCGTGTGGACCTTGTCCGCCGTGCTGTGCGCCATCGCGGGCGCGCTGTACGTGCCGCAGGTCGGCATCATCAACCCGTCCGAGATGTCGCCGGCGAACTCGATCGAGATGGTCGTGTGGGTGGCGATCGGCGGCCGCGGCACGCTCGTCGGCCCCATCGTCGGCGCGTTCGCCGTGAATGGCCTGAAAAGCTGGTTCACGGCCGCGTTCCCCGACCTGTGGCTGTTCGCACTGGGCCTGCTGTTCATTCTCGTGACGCTGTTCATGCGCCGAGGGATCCTCGGTACGCTGCCGGCCATCGCACGCATCCTGCCGGGCCGCAGGGCGCCCGTGGCGACGAAGGAGGAAACGGCATGAGCCTCGACATGACCCTGAAGCGCGACGGCGTGGACACGCGCCACGGCGCCGTGCTGTACCTGGACGACATCACCGTCTCGTTCGACGGCTTCCGCGCGCTGAACAAGCTGACCCTCGACATCTCGGTCGGCGAATTACGGTGCATCATCGGCCCGAACGGCGCCGGCAAGACGACGATGATGGATGTCATCACGGGCAAGGCCCGGCCGACGTCCGGCAGTGCCTTCTTCGGCCAGACGCTCGACCTGGCGAAGATGACGGAAACGGAGATTGCGCACGCCGGCATCGGCCGCAAGTTCCAGCGCCCGACCGTGTTCGAGCAGCACACGGTGTTCGAGAACCTGGAACTGGCGATGAAGATGGACAAGCGCGTGCGCCCCACGCTGTTCGCACGCCTGACGTCCGAACAGGAAGACCGCATCGCCGCGACCTTGCGCCAGATTCGGCTGCACGGCCAGGAAGACCGGTTGGCCGGCCTGCTGTCGCACGGCCAGAAGCAGTGGCTCGAGATCGGCATGCTCCTGATGCAGGAGCCGCAGCTGATCCTGCTGGACGAGCCGGTCGCCGGCATGTCCGACGCGGAGACGGCGCGCACGGCGGAGCTGCTGAACGAATTGCGCGGAAAGCATTCGATCATGGTCGTCGAGCACGACATGGGGTTCGTGGCCGAGATCGCGCAGCAGGGCAAGGTCACCGTGCTGCACGAAGGGTCGGTTCTGGCCGAGGGCCGCATGGACGACGTGCAGGCCGATGAGCGTGTCATCGAAGTCTATCTGGGGAGGTAAGCATGCTGCAGGTCGAACACCTGAACCAGTACTACGGCTCGTCGCACACGTTGCGCGGCGTGTCGCTGACGGTGGAAAAGGGCCAGTGCATGGCTCTGCTGGGCCGCAATGGCGTGGGCAAGACCACGCTGCTCAAGTGCCTGATGGGCGTGCTGCCCGTCGCGCGCGGCACCGTCACGTGGAACGGCCGCGACATCACGCGCCTGAAGCCGCACCGCCGCGCGGCGGACGGCATCGCCTACGTGCCGCAGGGCCGCGACATCTTCGCGCGCCTGACGGTCGAGGAAAACCTCATGATGGGAATGGCCACCTTGTCCAGGCGCGAGGCGGCGCGGATCGGCGGCGAGGTCTATGAATTGTTCCCCGTGCTGAAGGAGATGCTGGGCCGGCGTGGCGGCGACCTGTCGGGCGGCCAGCAGCAGCAGCTGGCCATCGCCCGCGCGCTGCTGCAGCGGCCCGCGCTGATCATCCTCGACGAGCCGACGGAAGGCATCCAGCCCTCGATCATCAAGGACATCGAGCGCGTGATCCGGCTGCTGCGCGAACGCGGCGACATCGGCATCCTGCTGTGCGAGCAGTACTTCGATTTCGCGCGCGCGCTGGCCGACAAGTTCGTCGTGCTGTCGCGCGGCGAGGTCGTCGCCGGCGGCACGGCGGACGAGATGGACGGGGACCATGTCAGGCGGCACCTGGCCGTGTGACGCCTACGCCGCGCGAATGCGGTTCGTGGCCAAGGTGGCGGCGGCCGTCCGCGTCTCGACGCCGAGCTTCTCGAACACGTGCTCCAGGTGCTTGTTCACCGTGCGCGGGCTCATGCCGAGGATGTCGCCGATGTCGCGGTTCGTCTTGCCCTGGATGACCCAGTGCAGCACTTCCGATTCGCGCTGCGTCAGCCGGAACAGGGCCATCAGGGCCTGCACGCGTGCCGTGTCCGATTCCTCCCGCAGCACGATCATCCATTGTTCGGATGAGCGGGTGTCGGCGGCCGTGAAGACGAGTCGCGCCGAGCCGCGGATCACGGTCAGCGGCTGCGTGGGCACCGTGGCAAGCCAGGCGGCCAGTTGCGCCGGCGTGCCGGCGCCATCCTGGTCCGCGCCGAACCAGTGCTGCATCCACTGGCGCGCCAGCGGCGTCTGCCAGACGATGCGGCCGTCGTGCGGCGTCACCGCCAGTACGGCGTTGCCGAACGCATCCAGCGCGCTGCGCGCCTGGTGCATCAGCCGTGCCGTGTGCAGGTGCGACGCGATCCGGGCCAGCACCTCGCTCTGGCGCACGGGCTTCGTCACGTAGTCCGTGCCGCCCGCGTCGAACGCGGCCACCACGTGCTCGGTCTCCGTCAGGCCCGTCATGAAAATGATGGGCACGGCGCGCGTGGCGATGTCGGCGCGCAGGCGGCGGCAGACGTCGAAGCCGTCCATGCCCGGCATGACGGCATCGAGCAGGATCACGTCCGGCACGACCTGGCGCACGCGGTCGAGCGCCGCCGCGCCGTTGTTCGCGACGAGCACCGTGTACCCCGATTCGTCCAGCGCATCGTGCAGCACGGCGAGGTTTTCCGGCACGTCGTCCACGATCAGGACCACCTGGCCGGCACGGCGGTCGAAAGGTTTGTCGCTCATGGTGTTCCTTGGTCGAGGAAGGCCGACATCGCTTCCAGGTCGAAGCGCGCGGCAAGGGCGCGCAGGGTGTCGGCGAAGGGGGCGTATTGCGGGTCGAGCGCGGCGATGGAGTCGAGCTGGCGCGTGATGCCCCGCACATAGCCCAGGGACAGCTGTTCGCGCAGGGCGTCCAGTTGCGCTGCGGGTGGGAAGCGCACCAGGGGGCGTTCGGGCGCAGGCTCGGCCTGCATGATCCAGTCGAGATCGAGCCGTGCGCCGATCCGCTCCAGCAGCTCGCCGACATTGACGGGCTTGACGATGAAGTCTTCCGGTGCGATGCCGGCCGGGTTCTCGAGCTCCTTGTCGTACGCGTTGGCCGAGACGATCAGGATCGGCACGGTGACGCCCCGTTCGCGGCGCAGGATGCGGCTCGCTTCCCAGCCGTCCATCACGGGCATCGCGAGGTCCATCAGGATCAGGTCCGGCAGTGCGTGCGCGCAGTGGGCGAGACACTCTGCGCCCGTCTCGGCCTGCGCCGTGTCGAAGCCGAGCGGTGCCAGGATGTTCACCAGCAGCTCGCGGTCGTTCCGTTCGTTGTCCACGACGAGGATGCGGCGCCGTGGTCCCGCATAGCCGGCCGGCGCGAACGCGGGGACGGCTTGCGCGGGCGCAGGCGCGTGCACGCGCGGCAGCTGCAGGCGCACCTTGAACGTGCTGCCGAGGCCAGGCGTCGTGTCGACCGTCAGCTGCCCGCCCATCAGTTGCACGAGCATGCGGCTGATGGGCAGTCCCAGGCCCGTACCGCCCGCGCCGACGGCGGCACCCGCGCTGCCGCGCGCGAACGGTTCGAAGATCTTTTCGACCTCGTCGGGCAGGATGCCGGGGCCGCTGTCCTGGACGTCGAACGCCGCCATCTCGCGCGCGTAGCGCACGCGCAGCACGACCTCGCCCCGGGCCGTGAACTTGACGGCGTTGCCGAGGATGTTCATCAGGATCTGGCCCAGCCGCTTGCGGTCGGCGCGCACGCAGTCGGGCAGCGGGCCGTCGACCTCGTAGCGGAACGCGAGGCCTTTGTCGCGCGCCCGCTGCTCGAACATGCGGACGATCTGGCCGAGGAAGTCGGGGAAGGCCAAGGTGCGGATGTCGAAACTGAACTTGCCGCCCTCGATGCGCGCGATGTCGAGCGAGCCTTCGATCAGCGACAGCAAATGTTCGCCGCTGCCCCGGATCACGCGGATCGCCTGGCGGCGCGGCGCGGGAATCGCCGCATCGTTGTCGAGCAGCTGGGCGTAGCCGAGGATGCTGTTCAATGGCGTGCGGATCTCGTGGCTGATGGCGGCGATGTAGCGGCTCTTGGCCTGGTTGGCGTGGTCGGCCTGGCGCTTCGCCTGCTGCAGCTGGGCGTCCGTGCGGCCGTGCAGTTCGATCTCGCGCTGCAGGAGACTCGTCTGGCGGTTCGATTCCTCCTGCGCGACGCGCCGGCTCTCGCTCGTCAGCACGAGCCACCACGCGACGATGCCGCCGGCCAGCACCAGTGCGCCGAAGACCTTCACGAAGGTCAGGCGCAGCGCGTCGACCATGACGGCGCTGGCGGCTGCGCCGAGCGCGACCCGCTCGTGCACGTACAGCAGGGCGAGCAGGCCGCCGAGCAGCGACGCGGTCGTCACCATCAACAGCAGGTAGTGGCCCAGGCGGCTCGTCATGTAGGGCCACATGGACACGGGCAGCAGCGCCTTCGCGGCCGATTCCCACTGCTGCGCGAAGCGCGCGTGCGGCTTGCAGGCGTCGCCGCAACGGGCGTCGAGGCAGCAGCACAGGGAGCAGATCGGGCCCTGGTAGGCGGGGCAGTGCGCCATGTCGTCCGTCTCGTATTCCTTTTCGCAGATGCAGCACGTCTGCGTGCGCGCGGAGGCCGGCCAGCCGGCGACGGGACGGGCGAGATAATATTTGCCGCGCGTGGCCCAGGCGATCAGCGGTGCCGCAAGCAGCGCCGTCGCCAGCGCGATGAATGCGGAAAACGCCCGCGCGTGGGCGCCGAACAGGCCTGTGAACGCGGCGATCGACAGCGTCGACGCGAGCAGCATCGCGCCCACGCCGACCGGGTTGATGTCGTACAGGTAGGCGCGGCGGAACTCGATACCCTTGGGACTGAGACCCAGCGGCTTGTTGATCACGAGGTCGGCCACGACGGCCGTGATCCACGCGATCGCGACGTTGGAATACAGGCCGAGCACCTGTTCCAGTGCCTGGAACACGTCCAGCTCCATCAGCAGCACGGCGATCAGCGCATTGAACACGGCCCAGACGACGCGCCCCGGATGGCTGTGCGTGAGGCGGGCAAAGAAGTTCGACCAGGCCAGCGAGCCGGCATACGCGTTCGTCATGTTGATCTTGACTTGCGAGACGACGACGAACAGCGCCGTCGCCAGCACGGCCAGGCTGCCGCTGCCGAACACCTGGCGGAAACCGGCGAGGTACATCTGGTTCGGATTGACGGCCTGCGCGAGCGTGGCGCCGCCCTCGATCGCGAGCAGCGCCAGCAGCGCGCCGCCCAGCATCTTCGCCATGCCGAGCACGATCCAGCCCGGACCGGCCGCCAGCACGCCCAGGTGCCAGCGCACGCGGTTGGCGGGCGTCCGTTCGGGCATGAAGCGCAGGAAGTCGACCTGTTCGCCGATCTGCGTGATGAGCGCGACGCCGACCGCGGTCGCGGCGCCGAACTGCAGGATGTCGAAACCGTGCGCCCCTCCGTGCCCCGAAAAGCGCCCCAGCTGCGCAATCAGGTCCGGCTTTCTGGCGGCGATGGCGATGAACGGGAGCGCGAGCAGCGCGAGCCACACGGGCTGCGTGACCATCTGGATGCGGCTGACCAGCGTCACGCCGTGCGTCACGAGCGGGATCACGGCGAGCGCGCTGACGAGGTAGCCGACGTACAGCGGCAGCCCGAAGTACAGCTCCAGTGCATAGGCCATGATGGCCGCTTCCAGCGCGAACAGGATGAACGTGAACGACGCGTAGACGAACGAGGAGATCGTCGAGCCGATGTAGCCGAAGCCGGCGCCGCGCGTGAGCAGGTCCATGTCGACGCCGTGGTGGGCGGCGTAGTAGCTGATCGGCAGGCCGGTGGCGAAGATGATCACGCCGATGGCGACGATGGCCCAGAACGCGTTCTCGAAGCCGTAGTTGACGGCGATGGTGCCGCCGATCGCTTCCAGCACGAGGAACGAAATGGCGCCGAATGCCGTGTTCGCGACGCGGAATACGGACCACTTGCGGAACGAGCGCGGCGTGAAACGCAGCGCGTAATCCTCGATGGTTTCGTCGGCGACCCAGGTGTTGTAGTCGCGCCGGATCTTGACGATCCTGAGCGGCGGTTCGGTGTCGCGGGCGGGTGGCTGGGCGGCGGTATCCATGCTCAAAACTTAAGCAAGATCCGGGCCCGCTACCCGGCAGGCGTCACTCCCGGACCGTCCAGGTCCCGTCCGCGTACACGCGCTCGTCGTCCAGGAACACGGCGTCCGTCACGACGAATACGTCGATGTGGTAACGGGCATCCTTGCGCTTGAATCCGGGTTTCGCGTACACGCCATGCTTGGCACCGAGCGACAAATGGATGCCGCACATGCGCTCGTACGTGCCGATGTCGTCCACGCGGCGCTCGCGCGTGAACGCGCGGTTCATGCCGAAGCCCAGCTCCCGGACCCACACTTCGCCTTCGTCGCGGCGGATGATGTCCAGCACTTCCTGGAACGCGGGCGTGGCGTTCTCCGTGCCCACCACGCGGCCTTTGTCGACGATGAGCGTGATGGGAGACTCGGGCCGGTTGACGAGGTACGAGGTGTCGCCGAACACGTGCACCTGCGCGCGGCCGCTGACGGTTTCCAGGTCCTGCGCTTCCGTGAACACTTCGCCGATCGGGAACTGGCCGCCCACATTGTTCATCGAGCGATAGTCGCCCACGTTCAGCTTCGCGGGTTCGAGCGGCGAGTCGAACACGAGGACGTCGCCGCCGCCATGCACCTCGGCGCGGCGGGCGCCGTCGATGCGGGCCTTCAACGCGTGGCCGACGCTGCGGAAGTACGCCGGGTCGTAGGCCAGCGCCTCGATGTAGTGCTCGCCCTGCGCGCCGGGCATGCGGGACAGGTGCACGTGCTCGATCACCTTCAGGCCCAGCTTGAAGAGTTCCACGCGCAGGCGGAAGCCGTCCAGGCGGAAGTTCGTCGACTGCACGAGCACGACGAGGTCTTGCGGGGCCAAGGTGCGGAACGTCGCCAGCACGTGGTCCGACACAACCGTGTCGAAGTCGATGAAGGTGGCATCCGGCAGGTTCGCGCGGTACGCGTCGACGAGGGCCCGGGCCAGGGCCGTGCGCGTGTCGAACACGACCAGCGCGCGCCGCTCGGGCGTGTGGTCGAGCGCGATCGCGAGCACGTCGCGCAGGTGCGCGGTGGCGGCGGCGATGGCGGCGGCAGGCAGGGCGTCGGAGGGCGTCATGGCATCAAGCGGAAGGGAGACAACCCGGCATTATACGTGCTCGGCATGCTTGCGGCAGCTCACGGTCCGGCCGGCTGGAATGCGGCACAGTCAGGTTGTTGGGAGTGCCATCATGTTGATTCATAAAGGAAATTTCCTTAAGCGTAAGTCGGCGTCGATCCTGCTGGCGGCCGCGCTGACGGGTTTCGCGGGACCGCTGCCGCCTGCCCACGGCGCGGCGATCGCGGCGCCCACCGTGCGCGCGCCGGAGGCCGTGGCCGCGGAATTCTACGACTGGTTCCTGGCGACGCTCGATGCCGACCAGGACCCGCTGTCCGACCGCTACGAACGTCTGCATGCGTACGTCGCGCAACCCCTCGTCGACCAGTTGCTGGCACGCGGCCAGGGCGCGGGCGACTACTTCCTGCAGTCGTCGCGCATCCGCGGCGCCTGGCTGCGCGCGCCCGTGCGCACCGCCGTCCTGCGCCGCCAGGCGCGCACGGCCGACGTCCTCGTCACGCTCGATGGCGGGGGCGATGCGCAGCACGACGTCGTGCTGACGATGGCGCTGGACAACGGCACCTGGAAAATCCGCAGCGTGAGCCGCGCGGCAGTCGATGCGTCCGAAAGTTCCCCAGGCCGGCCCGGTATTTGATCCCGGAAGCACAGCTACGCGCTACTCCGTGAACAGGGCGCCGTCGCCTTGATCCCGGCGCTATGATTCCAAAACGATAACGGGCCCGAGTTTGAGCGGCCCGCGATCCTTTTGACGAATCGACGGTGAGCGCATGGCATACCGATGGGAAACGCCGACCAGCGTCTGGCTGGAGGACGAGCGCAGCGGGCAGTTCGAGCTGGCGTCCAGCGACGGGCTGGGCCGGATCGACTGGCAGGCCGCCGCGCGCGGCCGCCTGGCCGACTGCGCGCACCTGCTCGGCGCCTCGCTGCCGCAGTCGTGCGACCACGCGGCCATCTATCCGGAAGGGTTCGCGTTCTGCCCCACCTGCGGCCGGCCGCTCGCACGCCTCGGCGCCGCGCCGGAGCGCCATCCGGACTGGTGGGGGCCGTACGCCGACGCGCTGCTGCCCCGCCACGTGCCGCACGGCCTGCCCGTGACGTCGCTGGCGCTGGGCGACAGCCTCGAGGAACGGCCGCCCGCGCCGGAGGTCGGCCGCTTCGACACCGCGATGCCGCCGCCGCCGAACGCCCATTGCGTGTTCGCGGCCGGCACCTACGGCTTTCCCGAACAGCGCCTGCTCGCGCTGGCGCCGGGGCGCGGCGTGCTGCAATACTGGGATCCGCTGGCCGAGGTCTGGCACGTGATGGTGCCGGAAGAGGGCACGGCCGATCTCGCGTTCGGCGCATCCGACTACGGCTGGCTGCCGATGACGCACCTGCAGGTGCCCGCGCGGCGCGGCGACGTGGCGCTCGTGCCCACGGCGCGCGGGCTGTACCGCCTCGGCGTGAATCCCGTCAGCGAGACGTGCCGCACGGAGGCCGTGCTGGCTGCGCCCGTCGTCGCGGCGCCCGGACTGATGCGGCGCCAGCTGGGCGTCCTCGTGCGCAATCCGGGCGGCACGCTGGGCCTGTGCGCGCTGGGTGCCGACCTGTCCCCGGGCCCGCAATTCGATTGCGGCGCGCTGCCGCTGACCGGCTGGACGCGTCCCATCGGCTACGACGGCCAACTGTTCTGGCTGCACGGCGAGGGCCAGCTCGTGTGGCGACCGGGCGAGGCGCCGCGCCGGCTCGCGTGGCCCGACACGTGGCTGCCCAGCCTCGACCTCGGCGGCCCAACGTTGAGCCGCGACGGCCGCATGTGGCTGATCGGGCACGACGGCCAGTCGTATTCATTCCTCGAACTGGGCGTGGAACGGCCGCAGCGCGAAGCGATCGACGGCGCGCGCCTCGGCTTCGCCAACCTGCTGTTCCGGCGCGGCCATCCCGTCGTCGACGAGCCGTGGTCCGGCGAGCACGTCGAAGACCAGCACGAGGACGATTCCCTCGTGCTGCCGCTGCTGCGCAGCTTCAACAATAACCGCAGCCAGCCCAGCGGCCTCGTGCTGCGCTTCCACAAATACACGGGCCGCGCGGAAGATGCGCTGGCCAACCGCGTGATCGCCCGCACCACGGTGGAGTGGATCGGCCGGCGCAACGTGATCCTGGACGAAGTGGCGCGCCTCGCGCGGCCGCTCGAGTGCGTCCCCTTCGTCTACGCCAACCGCCTGTGGCTGCACCACCCAGACTGGAACCGGATCCGCGGCTGGAACCTGGACGTGCCGACGTGAGGGCCGCCCGCGTTTTCATCCTGCTTCTCGCGCTGTGCGGCATCGCGCCCGCGTGGGCCGTGCCGCAAGTGGTGCTCGTGCAGAACTCGGGCTGGATGGAGCCGTTTTATACGGACCCGCACTCGCCGTTCAAGCCGCTGGTGGCGGCGCTGGCGGGCAGCGTCGCGCAGCCGGGCGACGCGCTCGTGCTCGCGGCATTCAACCAGTCGCTGCCCGGTGCGCCGTCGCCGCGCGCGCTGCTGTCCGAGCAGGTGACCGACGCCACTGCCGCGCACGTGCAGGCGGCGCTGGCGGGGCTGGACACGGCGCGGAAGCCTGGCGGTGCTGCGCTCGCCGACACGGACCTGGGCGAGGCCGTCGAGACGACGATCAGCCGCGTGCTGGACGGGAAGGGCGGCCTCGTCTGGCTCGTGACGAACAACCGCAACAGCCCGAACAACGACCAGGCGACCGCCCAGCGCAACCGCGAATTCTATGCGCTGATCCACAAGGGCGCGAGGATCACGAAGGCGCTCGCGTTCCCGCTGCGCATGCCGGTGCAGGGCCAGCACTACCGCGCGAACGGCCTGATGGTGTACGTGTTCGCCGTCGGCCCGGACGGCGCGCGCGCCCTCGATGCGCTGCTCGCGTCAGGGCGCGTGCGGCGCGTGATCACGGAACCGCCCGCGCGCCTGAAACCGCTCGACCGCGACACGGTGCGCCTCGTGCCGCGCAAGGTCGAGGACGCGCCCGGCGTCGAGTTCTCGATGGATGCGGCGGGCCGGTTGCGCGCCGACGTCGCGCCGGACGCGCGCACGCCCAGCGCCACGATCCGCTGGCAGCTGGAAAACACGATGTATCCGTACACGATCGAGGATGCGACCCTGTCCGCACGCTCCGTGCTGGGCGGCGAGAACCGCCCGATTCAGCTGCACACGACCGCCGTCACGGGGCTCGCGCCGGGCCGCACGGAACCGCTCGTGTCGACCGTGCAGCTGCCCGTCGCGCAACTGCCCGGCAAATGGTCGCTGGCGGCGCTGAAATCCGCCGGGTCCGCGTACGTGCTGCCGGGCCGCATCGAGCTGCACCTGCAGGGCCAGAAGCTGGAACTGTCGCAGGCGTTCCGCGCGCGGATGGCGGCATTGTTCCCGGGCGACCCGCTGCCGGACATCTTCACGCCGCCGGCCGACGTCCAGGCGTCGACGGCCGTGCTGCCCGTCGAGGTGCACGTCCACTACGGCTCCGGGCCGCTCGTCGCATTGCTGGGCGGCGGCCTCGCGCTGCTGGCGGCGGGCGCCGGCGCCGCGTACGCGTACGGCCGGCCGCGCCGGGTGCAGCTCGTCGTGGAGGACGAACTGCGCACCGTGCACACGCGGGCCGGGGCCACGCAACCGATCTACGACAAGGCGGGCAACGAGGTCGCCCGCCTGAAGACAACCATGTTCGGCCACCAGTTGCTCGACCTGCGCGAAGGTGCGCAGGTGCGGCTCGGCCGATGAACCCACCAGGAACCGCGACCATGCAGAACGCCCACACGAAACCAAACCCGCCGGCGCCCGACACCGCGAACACCGACCCCGGCTTCAAGCTGCCCGGCCAGGACGCTGCGACGCCGCACGACGGCCTGCCGAAGACGACGCCCGACACCGCGACGCAGCCCGTCGAGATCGCGCCCGGCGGCGCCACCAATACGAGCGCGGCGCCGCTGCGCGACACGGCGGGGCGCGACATGGCGATCGCCGCCGTCGTCTTCGCCGTGCTGCTCGTGATTTACTTTTTCGTGCGGAACGCGTACGTGCACCACCTCGTCGTCAAGCGCGTGGCGCCGTCGTCCGCGGGAAGCGCCGGATGGCTGCTGTTCGTCGGCATGGGCTTCCTGTCGGCCGCCGTCGTGCTGGCCATCGTCAACGCGAGCCGCTACCTGACGCCCGCGATCACCGGACCGCTGGTCGTCGTCGGCGTCGTCACGCTGGTCGCCGCCTTCTTCGTCGGCCGCCGCTGAATTTCAAAGAGACCACCATGGCAGATTTTCCTGATCCCGCATCCCTGGGCAACAAAGCAGAATTGAAAGTCGACCTCCGTCCGACGCTGTTCATCGGCGCCGGCGGCACCGGCATGGAAGTCATGATGCGCATCCGCCGCCGCATCCTCGCGGCCGTGTGGAACCGCAGGCATCCGACCCGCGTCGATTCCATCGCCGACTTCCCCGTCGCGCGCTTCCTCCACTTCGATCTCGATGCGAACGCCGTCATCGACGAGGGCAAGTCGCAGCGCACGGACCCGTGGTTCGAGCTGGTGAAACTGACGGACGAAGAACGCCTCGTCGAACCGCTCGACCTGCCGCAATACCACGAGTCGGACGACAGCCTCGCGCGGTTCCCGCTGATCGAGAACTGGATGCCGCTGCGGCCGAAGAAACTGCGCTCGCTGGGCATCGACCCGTCGAAGGGCGCGGGCCAGATCCGCGCGCTGGCGCGTTTGTACCTGTTCGACAAATACCCGAAGCTGCGCGGCCGCATCAAGGGCGCGCTGAATTTCTTGAGCAGTAACGCGGGCATCGAGCGCAAGGAGAATTACCAGCGCCTGGGCCTGCAGGTCGATACGTCGAAATTCCGCATCGTCGTCATCGCGTCGAACGCGGGCGGCACCGGTGCGGGCAGCGCCATCGACCTCGGCTGGATTGCGAAGGCCGTCGCGCGCCAGGAGGTGTCGGACAGCCAGGTCGACCTCGTGATGTTCCTGCCGTCCGGCTATGCGAAAGCGAACAAGGAACGCACGGAGGCCAATGCGTACGCCACGTTGATGGAGCTGGAGACGAGCATGCGCGACATGAACGCGCGCGTGCAGTGGATGGAGCCGGACAGCATCGTCGGCCGCGGCACGCCGTTCGACGACGTGTATTTCGTCGATACGGCCAACCTCGCGAACAAGGCCACGCAGGACGTGAAGGACGTGTACCAGATGGTGGCGGACACGCTGTTCGAGGATTTCGCATCGGCCGATTTCGCCAACCGCAAGCGTTCCGTCGCGGTCAACCAGCAACAGCACAAGCTGGGGCCGTACAACCCGCGCGTGCCGGAGCAGCGCTTCGGCGACATGCGCCTGTCGTACTCGAAGGTGTATTCGGCATTCGGCCAGGCCGTGCTCGACACGCAGCAAAGCCTGCGCGAAGACATCCGTGCGTACGAACTGGCGGCGCTGATGGTGAAGGCGTTCTTCGGCCTCGTGGCCGCCGACGGCACGGCCGCGCGGCGCGCCACAGATCAGGAACGCGACGCGTTTATGCGCGAGCAGATGGGCATGGCCGAGCACCCGTTCGCGGAATTCCCCGATTTTAAAAAGGGCACCGTCGACGTCACGCCGTTCCCCGAATACGCGCTGACGGACATGCTCCTGCTCGACAAGGACCAGCGCTCGCTGCTGGAACGGGTCGAGAGCAAGGTGCAGCTGGAGATGGACCGCATCATGGCGTCGTACGACTTGAAGTTGTGGCGCGAGAAGGTCGTCGAGCTGCTGCCGCATCTGGAACGCGACGCGATCCGCGAGGCCGGCGCGACGGCGGAGACGAGCGAGGACCGCATCAAGCGCCATACGGGCGAGCTGCTCGCGCAACTGCGGCTGAACGTGCGGGGCCGCCTGTACATGCTGCTGGACGACCGCAAGCAGGGCGGCCTCGAATTCGTGCTGTCGTTGCTGGAACAGGTGAAGGCGCGCCTGGCGCAGCGCGATCTCGCGAACGTCCAGCGCAACGGCAAGCGCTACCGCGACGTGCGCGACGCGCTGCGCACGCGCCAGGTCGAGGAATCGCTGAACAACCTCACGCAGGCTGCGGGTCGCCTGTTCGGCAAGGATGCGCAGGCGCGCGAGATCATGAACCACCTGAAGCGCGACATCGCGGATTACCTGCGCTTCCACCTGCTCGCCGTCGCGGCGGGGCAGGCCGTCGAGGTGATGCACAGCCTGTCGGGGTGGCTCGGCGAACCGCAGGCGCCGGACGAGCACGGGCAAGTGCGCTGGAGCGGCGTCGCCGGCGAATTCCAGGAAGGGCGGCGCAATGTGGGCGCGATGCTGGCGGCCGTCGACCAGCGCATCGGGCAACTGCGCGCCGACGCCCGCCAGGAGCACGCCACCTACATCAAGCTTGCGAGCGACGTGCTGCCGGAACCCGTGCGGCTGACGGGCGACGTGAGCGCATGGAGCGAAGAGGTGCTGCTGGAATTCGGCGGTTCGGCGCGGCTGTTCCCGCAGCTGGGCGACGAGCGCATGCGGTCCGACCTGCTGCTGAAACTGTTCCGGCGCGCGCAACTGCAGCTGTCGGGCGAGCAGGCCGTGGCCGAGATCCCGGATCCGCTCGTCGAGCGCCTCGGCACGATGTCGCCGCAGGAGCGGCATCGCATCTTCTCCGAGTGGATCAAGAGCGCCATGCCGTGGATTAACGCGCGCTTCTCGGCCGAGTTCACCCCGAGCGCGGACCAGTTCAAGTGCTTCATCGGCGTGGGCGACCCGGCCGCGTGGCGCAAGCTGGAACCCGAAATCCGCGCCGCCGTGCCGACCGGGTTCTTCCACGGCGACCTCGTGTCGGTCGTGAACACGGGCGTGCCGGGACGCGCCGTCTGCTACATCGAATTGTCCGGCTATCCGATGACGGTGCTGCGGGGGCTGCCGACATGGCGCGCCAGCTACCAGATCGAGAACCCGAAGATACCCACGCACCTGCACTTCGATTCGACAAGGTTCCGCCATCCGATCTCGCCGTCGATGGACGAGCTCAATCGCCTCGCGGACGACTACGAATTCTTCCTCGCCGCGATCGCGCTGGGCGTCCTGCGCCGCAAGCAGGACGCGGGCGACCGCGAGGCCGCGTTCCAGCCGCGCGGGCAATACCTGTTCGAGGTCGAGCCGGGATCGGGCGAATGGCTCCAGATCGGCAACGAATATGCGATCCGCTCGAACGGCCTGCCGCCGTACTACCGCGAGCAGGTGATCGCGGCGACGCGCCAGCGCCTCGCGGCGATGGGTCCGCACCAGCTGGCGCTGCTGGCCGCGCTGATGCGCCACTACCAGTTGCGCGTGTACGAGCCGAAGCTGGAAGTGGACGAGACGGGCGCGCAGCTGCCGTCGCCGTCGCTGCCGTACATCACGGCACGGCGCCTGTACGACCAGTGGATGCGGCGCGCGGTGTCCATCGACCCGCAGCTGTCGCCCGCACAGGTCGAGGCCGCGCTGGCGCAGCTCGACACGTGGACGGAGACGGTGCCCGATTCTGCGTCCGATGCCTACGCGTGGGAAGTGGAGCGGCCAGCCGACAAGCGCGTGATCCGGCCCGAATTCCTTGCCACCGACACGCGCGCCGCGCAGGCGCTGGAACGCCGCGCGACGGCACCCGCGCTGCCGTCCGCGCAGTACGCGCCGGCCGAACCCACCGTCGTTGCGCCGACACCCGGCGCACCGGAGGGCGTAACCGCACCGAGCCTCGGGCCGGCCGCGTACGTCGTCGGTGCCACGTCCATTCCGGCGCGCTACAAGGTGTTCGTGGGCGGCGTCCAGCGCGGGCCGTTCGCGCTCGAGGAAGTCGTGCAGCAGCTCACGCGCGGCGAGATCGATGCGGGCACGCGCATCTGGAACATGCAGTGGAATCCGCGCACGGACAAGTGGAAGACGGTCGGCGACATCCCCGAGGTGATGGGGGCCATCGAAACCGCGATCCCCGATCCGGACGACGACGCCATCCCGGATCCGGAATAAGGACGCGCCGTGCAGGACGAAGCGATCTACCGCTGCATCAACGCCGCCTGCGCGCGCGGCATGCCGCGCCGCGTGAACTACTGCCCGTACTGCGGCACGGCGCAGGCGGACGGTGCGCCGGCGCCGTCACGAGAGGATGGGCGGCGCGCGGCCGCCATCGCCGGCGCGGAGGCTGCCGCTGCGCTGTCCGGCTGGTCCGATGCGCCCGGCACCGGCGAGGACGAAGCGCAGACGCCCGCGGTCACTGCAGGCGCCGCCGCGACGGCATCCGCCACGTCGGCGTCCGCCGCGGCGTCGACGACGTCCGCCGGCCCCGCCGCGCCCACGCCATCCGCGACCACGTTCGGCCACAGCGGCCGCTCCGTCGACCCGGCAGGCAGTGCGCCCGCCCGCGGCCGCGGCATCCCGTGGCCGCCGTCGCCCGCGCCGGCCGCCCGGCCGGCAGGCCGCCAGCCGATCCGTCTGCGCTGGTGGATCATCGCGCTGGCCGTGCTGTGGGCCGTGTGGCTGTGGGCGAGACCGTCGGCGCACAAGATCGACAAGCGCATCGACGCGGCGATCGCGCTCGCCCAGTCCTGCCAGGGCAAGCAGGCACAGGACGAACTGATTGCGCTGCGCAAGAGCCGCGCCACGCCGGAGCAGCTGGAACGGCTGCAGCGGGCGCTGAACGACGCGTCGGGCGCGTGCACGCGCAAGCGCCAGCGCGCGAGCGCGTGGAGCGAGGCGAGCAGCGCCGTCGAATCTGCGCTGGCCGCCGGCAACGCGGAGCGGGCGCACACGCGCCTGCAGGCGTTCACGAAGCGCTGGGGCGAGGACGACGACATGCGCGCGCTGAAGGCCCGCGTCGATGCGGCGCGCGGCGACCATCCGCTGGCCGTGCCGTCCCCAAGCGGGGACGCGCCGTCGGCGCGCAACCTCGTCCGGGAAGCGCGGGCGGACCTGGCGCGGGGCGACTACGGCGCCGCGCGCGACAAGATGGATTTATGTCTCACCATGGTCGACCCCACGGACCGCGACTGCGCCGCGTTGAAGCGCGATGCCGAGCGCGCGGCGGGCGGGCAATAACGGCCGTCACGTTGCCAGCCGTGTGAAGCCGTCGTCGGTCCACGCTTCGCTGCCCACGCCGTGGCGCACGAAGAACAGGCCGTCCGGATCGTACTTCTGTTTGACGCGTGCGAGGCGCGGATAGTTGGCGCCCCAGAACGCGGTCTGCCAGTCCTGCTGGAAGTAATCGCTTTCCGACACATACGAACCGGCGCCCGGCGCCACCGCGAGCAGCGCATCCATCGCGCGGGCGATCGCCTGCGCGCGGGTGCGGCCGCGCGGTGCGTCGACGGCATCGCCCGGCATGCCGGGGAAGTGCGGCCCGTCGCCGCCCGCGATGATCGCCAGTGCGAAGGCGTCCGTCACGGCCGGGTTGGTCGCGGTGTCGCGCGCGGCCGCGATGGCCTCGGCCGGTGCGCCGGCCAGCCCCTTGTTGAAGTGCAGCCCGACGCTCCAGTGCCGGCTGGCCTGGAACAGTGCGGTGGCGAGGCTCGCGCGGCGCGGTGCGTCGAGCAGGGATGCCGGCAGCCATGCCGACTTGTAGCCGTGGATGAACCAGCCCTCCTGTTCCGTGTCGCCCTTCCAGATCACGTGGTGCGCGGGTGCACCGGGACGCGGGTCGGCGACCATGAAGCCCGGTGCGTGCTCGCGGAAGAATGCGGCGTCCCACATGTGGCGCGCGGGCAGCGCGAGCACCTGGAACGGTTTCTCGAACGTATAGCCGGATTGCGCGCGCAGCCAGTCGAGCAGCGGCGCCCACGTGCGTGCCGCACCGGCCTCGTCGAGGTCCTGGAACACCATCGAGACGTCGACGGTGTTGTCGCCGTGGAGGGAAATCTGTTCGCCCCAGTGCGGGTTGAACAGCGCCGTCGCATAGAACTCGACGAGCTTGCCGAGCAGTGCGCGGAACGCGGCATCGTCGGCTGCGCGTACCTTGCAGAGCACGGCGCCGAACATGGCGGGCAGCTCGCGCGTGCGCAGCGTGAGCCGCGTGACGATGCCGACGCTGCCGCCGCCGCCGCCCTTCAAGGCCCAGAACAGGTCCGGGTTCGTGCATGCGTTGGCGATACGGACCTGGCCATCGGCCGTCACGACTTCCGCCTCCAGCAGGCCGGCGGCCGCCGTGCCGTAGCGCTTCGAAAAGCTGCCGAAGCCGCCGCTCTGCACGAGCCCCGCCACGCCGACGGTCGTGCACCCGCCGCCCTGCACGTAGCGGCCGGCGCGCGTCGTCACGGCATCGTAGGCGTCGATCCACATGGCGCCCGCGCCCAGCATGACGGCCGGCTGCGGCGCGGCGCCGCAGTTGTGCACGACGAACGCGGGGTCCACGCGCACGTCGTTCATGTGCCGCGTCCAGACGAGCAGCGAGTCCGGCGCGTCCGACGTTCCCTGGTAACTGTGGCCGCCGCCCTTGACGACGAGGCGCAGGTTGTGGGCGCGCGCGAAATCGACGGCGGCGACCACGTCCGCCGTCGTGCGCGCGGCGACGGCGTACGCGCTCGGCTGCGACGACCACGCGTCGAGCCAGCCGCTCGTGTGCGTGAAGTTCGGCTGGTCGCCCACGTCGAAGCCGTTCTTCAGGCGGGCGAGGGCGGTGGCGCAGGCGGAGCTGTCCGCACCGGCGGCGCAGCGGGCGAACGGCGCGTCGAGCTTGACGAGGCGGCCGCCCACGTCGCGCTTCAATTCATCCCATGCGGCGGCCGACGGCCAGCCGGGGTCACCCGGGCGCACGCGTGCGCGGCGTGCTGGCGCGGCCCACGCCAGGTTCGATGGAAGGGCCAGCGCGAACGGCAGTGCCGTCGCCGCCTTCAGAAGGGATCGTCGTTTCATCGCATCTCCGGGAAAGTCGCCGCATCCTGCGCGGCCGTCGATGGAGACTGTGCCGGACGGTGCGGTCACGTGCCAGCGGAATGTGGCGAATCGGGAGGCGGGCGGGGCGAAACGGATCTAGGCCGCTGTGCACGAACAGTTCAGTTCGCCACAAGCCCCCTTATGAACGCGAGCGGTTCCGGCGTGAGGTTCCAGCAAATAGTGTTTGCCACAAAAGCTCGGCGAACGGTTTTGCGTCGGTCGCTTGTAACAATACGGCTTGTCACAGACTGTAGGGGACAAGGGTGCGACAGTCCGCTATCGA
>NZ_JANUGW010000060.1 GCF_024753285.1 Massilia pinisoli
CCCGCTGGACAGCGGAACTCGTCCTTTTCGGCATCGTAGATGAAATCGGCCTTGTCGAACCTGCCGTCGGCCTTGGCGTTCGATGTCTTTGACTTCGGCACCAAGGCAGCAATGCCAGCTTCGTGGCAGGCCAGGATCTCTTCCCCTTTGAAATAGCCGCGGTCTGCAATCGCGGTCAGTGTCGACGTCCCGATTGCGGCGCGTGCTTTCTTGGCCATGCCGGACAATTGATCCCGATCGCTCCCGTTATTCGTTACGTCGTGCTCGACGATCAAATGATGCTTGGCGTCGACCGCGGTCTGCACGTTGTAGCCGACGATGCCTGAACCACGCGTCATCATCGAGCGGGCATCCGGATCCGTCAGTGAAATCTGCGTTTCGCCTGTCTTTTCCAGCTTCGCTTCGATTTCCTTGAGCGTGGCCATCTGCGATTTCAACGCGGCGATTTTATCGTTGAGACGCACGCTTTTCGCTTGCTTGGCAGCGGGCTCTTGTCGGTCGGCCGTGTCGAGTTCTGCCAAATAGCGAGTGATGTTGGCCTCGATCTCCTGCATCCTGCGCTTGAGCTTGGCATCAGTGAAATTGCGGTCGCTGCTGTTGACTGCCTTGAACTTGCTGCCATCAATGGCGACCACCGCATCCGAAAACAGATCCAACTGCTGGCACACCACAACGAACTG
>NZ_JANUGW010000061.1 GCF_024753285.1 Massilia pinisoli
TGTCTCGTCCTTAAATAGGTTGACGGGTAACTGCCTTTTTCGTTACCCGTAAATCGGACTCTACAGACGCCCGGTGTACTGCATCGGGCGTTTTGTATTCCAGGGCCAGGTGCGGCCGCTGATGGTTATAGATATGGACAGCCTGGTCGATCATGGTCGCGGCTTGCTCAAGGTCTGCCGGCGTTGCGGTGAGTAGCTCATTCTTCAGGATACCGTTGACGCGTTCAGCCAGGGCATTCTGATAGCAGTCATAGCCATCGGTCATGGAGCATGCAATGCCATATCGTTCGTGTAGCTGCTGATATGGCCGCGCACAATACTGGATGCCGCGGTCGGAATGATGCACCAGGTCGCGTTCAGTCTTGCGCTGTCGAAGCGCCATGCGCAGCGCTACCAGTACGCCGTCGGTATGTAGGCTCGCATGCAGATGATGGCCTACAATGCGGCGCGAGTAGGCGTCCGTGATCAGGCTAAGATATCCGATCGTCTGTGCAGTGTCGATGTAAGTGATGTCAGCTACCCATACCTGCTCGGCCATCGTTGGCTTTGCGCGATCCTTCAAGAGGTTGGGATGCTTGTACAGCCAATGCTTCGAGTCCGTCGTTTTGCGGTAGCAGCGCTTTGGCCGAATCAGCATGTGGGCACGACGCAAGGCCTCGAACAAGCCGTCTCGTCC
>NZ_JANUGW010000062.1 GCF_024753285.1 Massilia pinisoli
GTCGAGGCCGATCTGGACGGCGCGGCGGTTCGCGATGAAGCGCAGGTAGCCCTTGAACATGGCTGCGTTCAGGCCCAGCACGCCGCGCGGCATCGTGTCTTCGGCGTAGCGGTATTCCAGGTCGACGGCCTTCAGGAACAGTTCCTTGATCTCGTCGCGGAACGCCGGCGTCCACAGCTGCGGGTTTTCCATCTTGATCGTGTTGATCAGGTCGATGCCGAAATTGCAGTGCATCGATTCGTCGCGCAGGATGTACTGGTACTGCTCGGCAGCACCCGTCATCTTGTTCTGGCGGCCCAGCGCGAGGATCTGCGTGAAGCCGACGTAGAAGAACAGGCCTTCCATCAGGCACGCAAACACGATGATGGAGCGCAGCAGCTTCTGGTCGTTTTCCAGCGTGCCGGTGTGGAACGTCGGATCGTTGATGACCTCGATGAACGGGATCAGGAACTGGTCCTTGTCGCGGATCGACGGGATCTCGTTGTAGGCGTTGAAGATTTCCTTCTCGTCCAGGCCCAGCGATTCCACGATGTACTGGTACGCGTGCGT
The DNA here is from genome assembly GCF_024753285.1 of Massilia pinisoli. Taxonomy (GTDB): domain Bacteria; phylum Pseudomonadota; class Gammaproteobacteria; order Burkholderiales; family Burkholderiaceae_D; genus Telluria; species Telluria pinisoli. The sequence continues at coordinate 550 of NZ_JANUGW010000062.1, forward strand.
GTGGATCGCTTCCTCGAACGCCTGGCGCAGCAGGTACTGGCGGCATTCCGGCGCCGTGATGTGGCGGTAGGTGCCCAGCACGATGTTGTTGGCGGCCAGCGAGTCGGCCGTCACGAAGAAGCC
>NZ_JANUGW010000063.1 GCF_024753285.1 Massilia pinisoli
TGTCCCGTCCTGAAATTGGTTGTCAAACTTTGCCTTATCTGAGGAGAGTGAGATGGCGATTGAGGGAAAACGAACTCAGCGTGACTACACGCTGGCTTTTAAGCTTGGGGTGGTTGGTGCCGTCGAAAAAGGCGAGATGACCTACAAGCAGGCCCAGGATAAGTACGGCATCCAAGGGCGAAGCACGGTGTTAGTATGGTTGCGGCGATACGGCCAGCAGGACTGGAGTACGCTGGCCATGAAGCTAAGCCGAGCGCAACCGGACATGTCCAAGCCCTTGACCCCAGAGCAGCGCATCAAGCAGCTGGAAGCCGAGCTGGAACAGTCGCGCCAGCAGTCATTGGTCTACAAGACGATGCTCGACGTGCTGGCCAAGGAGCATGGGGTGGCCGTGGTAAAAAAGCCTTCGCCCGAACAACGCAAATCCTCCAGCAAAAAGAAGGCCTGAGCGTCAGCCGGGTCTGTGCGTTGTTCGGGATTAGCCGTCAGACGTATTACAAGCGGATCCATGCCGAGATTGGCCGCGCTGCGCGCAACAGCTTGGCGCAAGAAATGGTGCGGCAAATCCGGCTGAAGCAGCCCAGGATCGGTACGCGCAAGCTGTATTTTCTGCTCAAGTCCAAGCTTGTCCTGGCTGGACTGAAGATG
>NZ_JANUGW010000064.1 GCF_024753285.1 Massilia pinisoli
CATATAGCCCGCCTGACTGGGCTGCACTGGCATACCATCAAAGAGATCGACCATCGACGGTTGCAGCACCTGCACGGCAACTTCTCGGCAGAGGGCGCACGGCGGCTGGTCATGGACGAGTTTGCCCTGCACAAGGGCCATCGTTACGCTACCGTGGCCCTGGATGCTGAGCGCATGCGGGTGCTGTGGGTTGGAGAAGGCAACAGCCGGGAGGCGATCCGGCCGTTCTTCGAGATGCTGGGGGAGGAAGGTTGCCAGCGAATTGAAGCGGTTGCCATGGACATGAACACGGCTATGGACCTTGAAGTTCGCCAGCAATGTCCGAATGCCGAGGTGGTCTATGACCTGTTTCATGTCGTAGCCCGCTTCGGCCGTGAAGTTGTCGACAGAGTACGCGTCGACCAGGCCAATACGTTGCGCGCAGAGCCGAAGGCCCGCCAGGTCATCAAGCGCAGTCGCTGGCTTTTACTGCGCAACCGCGACAATCTGAAGGCCGAACAGGCCGTCAAGCTGGAAGAGCTACTGGCCGCCAACCGCCCCTTGGCGACGGTCTACTTGCTCAAAACCGAACTAAAGGAAATCTGGTATGCGCCATCAGTCCGGGAAGGTGCTCGTCGATGGAAA
>NZ_JANUGW010000065.1 GCF_024753285.1 Massilia pinisoli
ACAAGCGCTGATCTGGCGTTTTGCGAGCATCGAAAACGGATTGAAAAACCATCGCTACTGGAGCTCGAACTGCAAGGCATGCCCACTCAAGGCCAAGTGCACGCCAAGCCAGCAGCGCCGAGTAACCCGTTGGGAGCACCAGGACGTGCTCGACGATATGCAGGCCCGCCTGGACCAAAATCCAGATGCCATGCGCATCCGTCGCTCGTCAGTCGAGCACCCCTACGGCACGATCAAATCGTGGATGGGCGCGACGCACTTCCTGAGCAAAGGGTTGGAACGCGTGAAGACAGAGATGAGCCTGCATGTGCTCGCCTATAACTTTCGACGATTGATGGCGATTCTGGGCAAACCAGGCATGGTGGCCGCGATCCGGGCGTATGCCCGCTTTTTGAAGCGACTTGGGCTGCTATGGGGCGTCAGCATTTTAGCCGAGCTGAAATCATCCACGATCAATTTCAATCGGCACAGCGCTTTCTACTGTCACCGTAATTAACCCTTGCCGTGGCGCATACTTGATTCGCGTTTTTACACAGCCTGGG
>NZ_JANUGW010000066.1 GCF_024753285.1 Massilia pinisoli
GCCCTACGATCGAGCCAGGCAATATGCTCGGCAACCCGGGCATCGCAATGATGGCAGTTCAACCGCCGCACCGGCACATCAAGCCAGACGCGCCTGTCCAGAATGTCGCGGTCGCGCACCCTACGTCTTCGACGCTCATGCACCAGGACACAGGGCTGCCGGCATGAGCCGCACAGCGCATCGCTTACAGGACAGGTTTCGAGAACGATCAGCAGGGAGCCGTCTTCTTGTTCCTGGACGGCGTCGACAATATGGCCTTCCCAAAACGGGAGAGACGACATAGCATTGAGCATGGCGGTGGTTTGACAGACTGATTTGTTTGGCGACTATCAATCTACCAACATCAGACCTCCGCCACC
>NZ_JANUGW010000067.1 GCF_024753285.1 Massilia pinisoli
CCGTTGTCCTTGCGGAAGTTCGCTATCGTCTTGAAATCGGGTTTCAAGCGCCGCGTCAGCCACATCAATTCAACGTTGCGCTGGGCTTCCCGCTCGAGCCGACGACTCGACTGGATACGATTTAGATAGCCGTAAATGTAGAGCTTCAGGAGCACGGAGGGGTGGTAAGCGGGCCGGCCAGTTTTCGCCGGTTGCACACCCTTGAAACCCAGGCCTGCAAGGTCCAGCTCTTCCACAAAAACATCGACCACACGTACCGGGTTGTCCTCAGCCACGTAATCGTCCAACAGCTCGGGCAGCAGCGTACCCTGTCCTCGATCCTCGCCTTCGATAAAGCGCTTCATGTG
>NZ_JANUGW010000068.1 GCF_024753285.1 Massilia pinisoli
GGACGTCCAACAACTTTGATCATGATGAACAGTGAAAAACTGAAACACTGCCAGATCTGCGGACGCGCGCTCGACAACCCCGCAGATCGACTTTCAACTGATTGCGGCGGAGATTGCTGGGGATGTGTAGGCGTTATCGAGGCAGAAATGGGGGATCCAGAGTCGCTTGCCAAGGTGCCCAAAGAATTTGCATTGGGGCTGCGGCCCGACTGGATCGATCCAGTTGGACCCTAATTTTGCGGCCTCGCCACGTCCGCTCAGGGGCGCCAGCCGTCGTACACTACAATGGCTACAACCGG
>NZ_JANUGW010000069.1 GCF_024753285.1 Massilia pinisoli
TTATCAAGGCAGTGCTCGACCGGTCGACCAATCCAAGTGCCCCCGTCTTACAGGTTGAGGATGGTGGGATACGGTGGGCAGTAAATACTGCGGTCATCAAAACCGAGGCTTGGCAAGCATTGACTGGTGTGGAATTAAGTCGGGTGGCTGAGCGTTGATTTGCAGCGCCTATCTCAATGTCTGCATTGGGTCCAGGCTGTGTAAAAACATAGGTCCAGGTAAACGGAACCGGCCGAGTAAACGTTGAGCCAGTATCTCATCAATTCGGATA
>NZ_JANUGW010000007.1 GCF_024753285.1 Massilia pinisoli
AGCAAAGTAGAAATGTCCGCTTTTGCTAGATAGCTCATGCTGTTGATTCCGAATGGTTTGGAGTCGAGTGTGGGCAAAGTCGGGAGCATTACGATGGAGGAGTTGGAGCGCGCCGAGATCATCGACGCCAGTATCAGGGGCGAGATCACGGCAGTTATTGCGGCCAAGCGCCTTGGGCTGACGACACGTCAGGTACGCCGCCTGCAAAAGCGCTTTGAGCAGGAAGGCGAGAGCGGAATGATTTCCCGGCAGCGGGGCAAGCCGAGCAACAACCGGCTTGCTCCCGAGGTGGCGCAGAAAGCACTGGAGCTGGTGCGTGACTTGTATACCGACTTCGGACCGACGCTGGCATGCGAACAGCTGCGGGAACGGCATCAGCTGGCGTTGTCGAAGGAAACCCTGCGCAACTTGATGATCGAAGCCGGACTTTGGATTCCGAAAGCGGCCCGACGCTCCCGACTGTATCAACCGCGCGAGCGACGCCCCTGCGTCGGGGAACTGGTTCAGATCGATGGCAGCCGACACCACTGGTTCGAAAAGCGCGCCGATCCCTGTACATTGCTGGCGTATGTCGACGACGCGACGGGAAGAATCCTGCATCTGCACTTTGCCAGGACCGAGACGACCGCGAGCTATTTCGAGGCCACCCGACGCTACCTCGAACAACATGGCAAGCCGCAAGCCTTCTATGCGGACCGGGCGGCAGTCTTTCGCTCGCCATCAGCAACGAATCGCACCCGGACCCAGTTTCAGCGCGCACTCGACGAGCTTGGAATCGAACTGATCTGCGCGAACTCGCCTCAGGCGAAAGGTCGCGTGGAACGCCTGAACCGCACATTGCAGGATCGGCTGGTCAAGGGCTTGCGACTGGAAGCGATCAGTGACATCGAGACTGCCAACACATGGAGTCACAACTTCATTCAACGCTACAACGCAGGCTTTTCCCGCGTCCCGCGCAACCAGTTTGACGCCCACATGCCACTTCAGCCAAGTGACGACCTGGCACTCATCCTGGCCCTGCACGATCGCCGCAAGCTCTCTACGAAACTGACCCTGCAACATGCCGCATTGCAGTACCTCGTCGAAGACCGGCCCAGTACACGTGGACTCATCGGTCAACCCATCGATATCTACACCTATCCCGATGGCCGCGTGGAATTGCGTGCACATGGCGACATCCTCGCCTACACCACGCTCGAAATCCCACGCATGAACAAGGCAATCGACGTCGATAGCAAGACTCTCCACCATCTCGTCGACAAGAAGGTGCGCAACCGCCACTACCGCGACAATCAGCCTGCCGCCGTCATCGCTCAGGGTGTTAGCTCAGCAAAGAAAACGTCCGCTCAAAAGCGTGTTTGAAATCCTACAAAAGCGGTCATTTCAACTTTGCTTAAAGCGGACATTTTAACTTTGCCTTTACACACCCTATGATTGCAGCGGACGTGCATATAACGTTGACGTAGACGTATCACAATACGTCGGTCATCCCGATTTCTTGCGCCGCTCCGCCAGCCGCTTGATGGCCGCGATGAGCGTCGCGTTCTGCGGCGTCTCCGGCAAACTCTCTCCCAATTCCTCGAACGCCTCCACCGCCGTCGGCGGCAACGTCAGCGAGGACGGCTTCAGCTCTTCGCGCACGGGCACGTTCGGGCGCATCTGGATCTTGATGCGCACGTTCTCCACCTGCCATCCCTTCTTCTGCAAGCCCGCCTGCAGCTTCGGCAGCTGCTGCTTGAGCTTGGCCGCCACGGCCGAGGAGGGCACGGCGAGCGTGAGCGCGCCGTCCTGGAACGACAGTACCTCGCAGCCGGCGTACATCGGCGGCAGGATGTTCTTGACGTCGCGCTGCAGGTTTCCCACGCGCAGGGCGGTCGGCATCAGCGCGGCGAGGCGGTCGTTGGCGCGCAGGAAGTCGGTGGCGCCGAACGACGTCTTGCGGTCGCGGGTGCCGTAGATGTGGAAGGGGCGTTGATTCGAGGACTGCATGCTCGGAACATACCACAGCCGCGGGCCCTGCCGCGAAGAATCGTGCGCGCTGTGCGAAATCGAATGCAGTTTGATAACATTTTTTGCCAGCCGCACTTGTGATACGCCGGGCGACCCCCAAGTGTGGCCGGATCGCATGATAAAATCGGTGGCTTTTTGCCATTGGCGCTCTCGGGAGGATATGTTTTTGCTATCATCCTGGGCTCCTCGGACCTTTTTCGCGGCGTACTTTTGAAGAACACAGCATGTCATTCCTGACCAAGATTTTCGGCAGCCGTAACCAGCGTCTGCTCAAGCAATACCAAAAATCCGTGCGCGACATCAACGCGCTCGAGCCGCAGATGGAAGCGCTGTCCGACGCCGATCTCCAGGCAAAGACGAACGAATTCAAGCAACGCCTGGCCGGGGGCGCGACGCTGGACGACATCCTGGTGGAAGCGTTCGCCGTCTGCCGCGAAGCCGCCAAGCGCGTCATGAAGATGCGCCACTTCGACGTGCAGCTGATCGGCGGCATGGTTCTCCATTACGGCAAGATCGCCGAGATGGGCACGGGCGAAGGCAAGACGCTGATGGCGACCTTGCCCGTGTACCTGAACGCGCTGTCCGGCAAGGGCGTGCACGTCGTGACGGTCAACGATTACCTGGCCCAGCGCGACGCCGAGCAGATGGGCCGCCTGTATGGCTGGCTCGGTCTGACGACGGGCGTGAACCTGTCGCAGATGGACCACGACAGCAAGCAGAAGGCGTACGCGTCCGATATCACCTACGGCACCAACAACGAATACGGCTTCGACTACCTCCGCGACAACATGGTGTACGAGATGCGCGAGCGCGTCCAGCGTGGCCTGAACTTCGCCGTCGTGGACGAAGTGGACTCGATCCTCATCGACGAAGCACGTACTCCGCTGATCATTTCCGGCCAGGCCGAGAATCACACGGAGCTGTACCACAAGATCAACGAAGTCCCGCCGCTGCTCACGTTGCAGATCGGCGAGGAGACCCCGGACGGCAAAGGCGAGGTCGAAGTCCCGGGCGACTACACGAAGGACGAGAAGGCGCACACCGTGCTGCTGACCGAGGCCGGCCACGAAAAGGCCGAAGCCATCCTGACGAAGATGGGCCTGCTGCCGGAAGGCGCGTCGCTGTACGACGCCGCCAACATCACGCTGATCCACCACCTGTACGCCGCGCTGCGCGCGCACGTCCTGTACCACAAGGACCAGCACTACGTCGTGCAGAACAACGAAGTGGTGATCGTCGACGAATTCACGGGCCGCCTGATGACGGGCCGCCGCTGGTCCGACGGCCTGCACCAGGCCGTCGAAGCGAAGGAGGGTGTGCGCATCCAGAACGAGAACCAGACCTTGGCCTCGATCACCTTCCAGAACTACTTCCGCATGTACGGCAAGCTGTCCGGCATGACGGGTACGGCGGACACGGAAGCGTACGAATTCCAGGAGATCTACGGCCTGGAGACCGTCGTCGTCCCGCCGAACAAGCCGTCGCAGCGCAAGGACCGCCAGGACCAGGTCTACAAGACGGCGCAGGAAAAATACCAGGCCATGCTGGTCGACATCCGCGACTGCTACGAGCGCGGGCAACCGGTCCTCGTCGGCACGACGTCGATCGAGAACTCGGAACTGCTGTCGGGCATCCTGACGAAGGCGGGCCTGCCGCACAACGTGCTGAACGCGAAGCAGCACGCACGCGAGGCGGAGATCATCGCGCAGGCGGGTCGTCCGAAGATGATCACCATCGCCACCAACATGGCGGGCCGCGGTACCGACATCGTCCTGGGCGGCAACGTCGAGAAGCAGATTCAGTTCATCGAAGCCGACGAAGCGCTGTCGCCGGAACAGAAGGCCGAGCAGTCCGCGACGCTGCGTTCGGAATGGCAGTCGCTGCACGACCACGTCGTCGCGCAGGGCGGCCTGCACATCATCGGTACCGAACGCCACGAGTCGCGCCGCGTCGACAACCAGCTGCGCGGCCGTTCGGGCCGCCAGGGCGACCCGGGCTCGTCGCGCTTCTACCTGTCGCTGGACGACCCGTTGCTGCGCATCTTCGCGGGCGACCGCGTGCGCGCCGTGATGGACCGCCTCAAGATGCCGGAAGGCGAACCGATCGAGGCGGGCATCGTCACGCGCTCGATCGAAGGCGCCCAGCGCAAGGTCGAGGCCCGCAACTTCGACATCCGCAAGCAGCTGCTGGAATACGACGACGTCGCCAACGACCAGCGCAAGGTGATCTACACCCAGCGTAACGAGTTGCTGGAAGCGGCCGACATCTCCGAGCTGATCGCATCGCTGCGCACCGGTGTCTTCACGGACGTCGTACGCACGCACGTGCCGGCGGAATCGGTGGAAGAGCAGTGGGACATCGCCACCCTCGAACGCGTGCTGGCCGACGAATGGGCGCTGCAGGTGCCGCTGGCGAAGATGCTGGAGGACGAGCCGAACCTGAACGACGACGACATCCTCGAACGCGTGCTGGCTGCCGCCGAAGCGTCGTACGAGGCGAAGGTCGGCATCGTCGGCAAGGACGCGTTCGGCGGCTTCGAGCGCAACGTCATGCTGCAGAATATCGACACGCACTGGCGCGAGCACTTGGCCGCGCTGGACCACCTGCGCCAGGGCATCCACCTGCGCGGCTATGCGCAGAAGAATCCGAAGCAGGAATACAAACGCGAAGCGTTCGAGCTGTTCGGCGCCATGCTGGACCAGATCAAGAACGAGGTGATCCGCACCATCATGACCGTCCGCATCCAGACCCGCGAGGAAGTCGAGGCGGCGGAAGCCGCGATGCAGGCCGCCGCCGCGCACCTGGAAAACGTCAACTACCAGCACGCCGACTTCGACCCGACGGCGGCACCGGAAGAACTGATGGCGCCCCTCGCAGTCACGCCGGGCACGACGGCGATGGCGGACGATCCGGCCACCACGTACCTCGGGATGAAAGTCGGCCGCAACGACCCGTGCCCGTGCGGCAGCGGAAAGAAGTTCAAGGCTTGCCACGGCAAGCTGGCGTGATGCCGTAGCGCCCAACGAAAAGCACCCCGCGGGGTGCTTTTTTTTCGTCCTGGGCGCACTGTCGGATTTAATAAACTGGATAAACGATATTCATTATTTTCCCGGCGGCGCGAGCCGGGTAACATCGAGGATCCGCGTTGAACGAGGACCGACCATGTTGACCGATGCCGCCGCACCGCCGCTACCGCCGCGCCGGGCGTTCGCGCCCAGCCACCCGGCCGATGGCGTGCTCATTCTCATCTATGTCGCGCTGATCTGGGTCGGCATGATCGTCGGCTTCGGCGGCGAGATCGCGCGGCACCTCAAGAACGACGACCCGCCTTATCCGCTGATCCTGCACGTGCATTCCGCCGTATTCGTGACGTGGCTGGTGGGGTACACGGCGCAGGTCCTGCTGATACGGACGGCGCGGCCGGCGCTGCACCGGCGCCTCGGCGTGGCGATGGCGTGGTGGATCGGCGTGATGGCCATCGTCGGCACGGCGACGGCCTACACGATCCAGAACCGCAACTTCGGCACGGGGCACAGCGACCCTGCATTTTTCAGCGTCCAGATGGGCGACCTGATCGGCTTCGTGGGCCTGAGCGTGGCCGGCATCGTGTATCGCAGGCGGCCCGCGGCGCACCGGCGCCTGATGCTGCTGGCGATCCTGCAACTGAGCACGGCGGGCTTCGCGCGCTGGCTCGGCGGGGCGATCGGCGCCGCGTACCCGTTCGGCCACTGGGGCCAGAGTTTCTGGGCGACGTTCCTCACGCTGCACCTGACGAACGACGTCATGGTGCTCGGCATCGGCGCCTGCGACCTCGTCACGCGCGGCCGCCTGCACCCCGCCTACGTGGCGGGCGTGATCTGGAGCTTTGGCGTGCAGGTCACGCACGTCAGCCTGTATCTGTGGCCCGCCTGGCTGCCCGTCGCGAAGATGCTGCTCGGGCATTGATAAACGGTCCGCCGGTGCGGGCCGTCCGGGCTCAAGGCGTCATCGCCTTGCGCAGCCAGGCAATCGTCGCATCGCTGATGCCCGGGCCCATGCGCAGAAGGGGATCCGTCGCGGTGGCCTTGCGGAAGACATCGACGTCGTGCGGATCGTTGCCGACCATGTCGTGGAACAGTGCCAGCCACTGGCGCCCGAGGTCGCGTGCGCGCGGTCCCGTCGCGTCCGGATCGGCCTGGATCTCGGCCTGCACCTGCGCGATGAGCGGCGTCCACTCGTGGCCGCGCGCGGTGAAGTGGCGGCGCATGCGCTCGACGACTTCGGGACGCATGTGTTTGGCCCAGGCGTCGAACTTGAGTTCGCCGACGGCCGCCTTTACGTAGTCGAAGACCGCCGCGGGCATCCCGACGGCGTCCTTCTCGCGTGCGGCCATCATGTTCAGCTTCGATGCGAGCACCGGGTCGCCGCCCGTGTCGCGCTCGAACGTCTGCAGCCAGCGCAGGGCGAAGGCCTTGGCGGCATCCGCGTTCGGCGGCACCTGCGATTCGACGAGGCCGCGCGCCTGCTCGACCATGCCTTGCCACTGGGCGCGGGCGGCGTCGCTGCGGACCATCGGCAGGCGGTCCAGTTCCTCTCTCGTGAAATAGCGTTCGTACACGTTCGTCATGTCCATGGTGTTCTCCAGTGTGGTGAGCCACGTGGACAGGTCCGGCGCGGTGCCGTGCACGAGTTGTTCGCGCACGCGCAGCAGCTGGTCGCGCAGGCGCCTGGCTTCCGCCAAGCGCACTTCGAGCGATTCCAGCTGGCGGTCGATGATCGCCAGCGGCGAGCCGGCCGGACTGTCCAGCGTGAGGCCGATGTCGGACAAGCTCATGCCGAATGCGCGCAGGGCCTGGATACGGTGCAGGCGCGCCACGTCATCGCGGTCGTAGAGCCGGTAGCCGGCATCGGAACGGGCCGAAGGACGCAGCAGCCCGATGCTGTCGTAGTGGTGCAGGGTGCGCACCGTCAGGTTGGCCAGCGCGGCCAGCTCTCCTACTTTCAGCATCGTTCCTCTCCGTTCTTCAGCGTGATGCCATGGTCAGGCCTCACGTGGCGTGAGGGTCAAGGGGATTCGGGGCCAGAAGGCGAATAATGCGTATTCGGGTCCAACGCCGCCTGACGCAAGTCGAGATGGAAAATCGGGTAGACCTGTTTTGCCATCAGGTTTATCAGCTCATATCAGTGGCCCAAGCCGGGTGCACAGTATCGCACAACCTCTACAATTCACGCGATATATGTTACCCTTCCGCAAAATGCGCCGATATTTCGGTCATCTGAAAAGTATGCCTGACCATGAATAAAATTGATTTCTCCAAATTGTCGCAATTGGCCTCCGCATCGGCTGCCGTGACCGCGACCTGCAAGTGCAGTGCCGTTCCATTGCGCGCCTGGCAAAAACTGCCTCTTTCGCTCGATCTGCACGATCTTGTGGAAATCGGGACCCTCATCGACGATCCGTACGACGAACCGACTTTCAAGGAATATCACCCGCAAGGCACGCGGTATGAGAGCGAAGACGCGCCCATTGCGCCGCGTTATTTCCCGTGCAATCGTAGCCAGGTATTATATTGTCAGGCGTGTGGACGTCATTTTTTGCAATATAACGAGGCAGGCGGCTATTTCACCGAACTGCGAATTCGTGCCTTGAGGCCGGAGTTGCTGGTTGATGCTCCACTGTAAGCGGTCGTTTTGAAACGTCGGCCTCATCGGCTCACACGCCCCAGCTTCGAGGCGTCCCCCGCGTAACATTCCTGAGCTCTCCCTTCATATCGACATGCCGCCGCCTGGGCGGCATCGCCAGACGCAGGATTCGCCTGCCCCACGCGCCTCGCGCAGTTCTCGCTCCGCCCCCTCACGCGCGCTTCATCGCTGCCAGTCGGTCGAGGCCGACGGCTGGCAGCACACTCCTGCTGGCGCAGCCAAACAATAAAGCCGCCGGCAAAGCAGGGCGATTCAAGGTTTTTATTCCGATTGGACAAAATAATTGGAAAAACACCGGGGCTGGCGTTTGATTTATTGTAAATAAAAGCGCGGCGCGAATATTGGAAACGTTGGGTGCCGTATGAATGTCTCAAATATACACTCAGAAAATTCCTATTGTGCGCACGTCATTTCTTTTTATATTGACACGGTTGATTATCAAACAAGATAATTCTGCCGCTAAAGAATGAGCCGGCGCCGCCTGTAATCAATTGTCCAGGGGCTATTTTCAATTTCTCGTAATGCAGCCAGCATTTCCTTTCAATTATTTGGATTTCATGTGCGGCAATTTATACATCGAAGTCTTTGTCGCACATTCACCCGAAGCATGCAGAACAATACTAAAAAATGAATAATACTTGTCTTTTCAAATTGACCGACACCGAACGCGATCGCCTCGGTAGCGCGTTAAGCAAGATCGCGTACGATCCCAGCGGCTCCCTGGCCTATATCACTGATTTGCGCATGACAGCGATTTCGACCCTACCGCGACGTATCATCGACGCGCTTTCCGAACAGCGCGCATCCATCCAGCCAAGCTCGCATCTCGTTTTTGAAAACCTGCCGACGGACGAGCAGGTCTTCACGACGCCGGATCCGGACGTCTTCACGCCCGGATCCAAGAGCGGGCACGTCAGTGAAAACCTGATCATGGCTTTCGCGGCGCTGATCGGCGAACCGTATTCGATCCTGTTCGAAGGGGGAGACATCGTGAACAATCTCATCCCGACCAGGCGTGCAAAACGTGAATACACCGGCCTGGGTTCCGAAGTGGAACTGGATTTTCACATCGAGAACGCCGCATTGAAGTTCATGGGGGACTTCAATTTCTCGCCGCTGGGCCTGTTGCTGACCGGAGTCCGTCACGACCCGGAAGGGCCGCTCACCCGTCTGGCGGATGCGCGTATCGCCCTGCAGAACCTGACTGCGGAAGACATCGAATGCCTGCGCATGCCGCTTTACCGCATCAAAGTCCCTTATCGCTGGCGCCGAGGCAATATCGTTCAGACCGAACCCGTACCGCTGGTGCGTGGCAGCGCAAGCCTGCCCGAGGTCAGCGCGGTGTTCTATCCGGACATGGTGGAAGCTCAATCGAGCGCTGCGGCCGCCGCAATGGCGAATTTCTATGCGGCGATACGCGAAAGTTCATTCGGCATCGATGTCACGCCTGGCCGCCTCGTGTATATCGACAATCGCTTCACCTTGCATTCCCGAGACAAGTTCAGCGGCACGAATGACGAGTTTGGCAACCCGATGCGCTGGGTGCAGCGGGTCTTCGTCGCGGCCAACCTATGGAACCACCGGAATCTCAATCTGGTGAAGTCTCGTGTGTTCCAGCCGGGGGAAACCGTAGAATGCTGAATATCTTCTTGTCGGTCTTGCCGATTTTCCTGCTCATCACGGCGGGTTATGTGGCCAAGAACCGCTTCGTGCGAGACGACGGCTTCTGGAAAGCCGCGGATAAACTCGTGTATTACGTTTTCTTTCCATCGCTGCTGCTGCTTGATGTAAGCGATGCGAACTTCGCCAGTGCCGACACGTCCAGTTCGATCCTGGCGACCGTGGGCGGCACGGTGCTGGTAGCGATCTTTATCCTGGTTGCCCAACGTGTGGTCACGGTGCGCAACGATCTGTTCACGTCGATCTTCCAGGGCGGCGTGCGCTACAACTCCTACGTGTTCGTCGCATTGGCGCAGTCGCTGGCCGGCGCGGAAGGCGTGGCGATATCGGGCGTATTCGTCGCTTATATGATCGTGCTGACGAATGTGATGAGTGTGCTCGTCATGAATCATTACGGCACTGGCGGCAAGAAGTCCTTCAAGGGTACGCTGGCTGCAATGGTGCAGAACCCGCTGATCATCGGCGCCATGCTCGGCCTCGCGCTCAATGTGGCTGACTTGCATATTGCCGGCGCCGCAAGGCAGTTCCTGACGTATCTCGGCAATGCGGCAACGCCGCTCAGTTTGATGTCGGTGGGTGCCGGCCTGATGCTGGTCATGCAAGCGCGTCAGGCAATCGCAACGGGTTATGCCGTTGGTCTCAAACTCTTGTTCATGCCGCTTTGCACCCTGACGCTGTTGAAGATCCAGGGAGCATCGGGAACGCCCGCCCATATTGCGTTGTTGTACTCATCGGTGCCATGCGCCGGCAATGCGTACATCATGGCGCGTCAAATGGGAGGGGATTCCGAAACCATGGCCTCCATCATCACCTGGACGACGCTTTTGTCAGCGGTCACGATCACCGTCATCATTGGCACGATCACCCAGTTGTAGCAAGCCTCACGTGGCGTCAGGCTCGAGGGTTCTTGCCTCGCGCAGCGCGCGCGCCTCGTGCCACAAGGTGACGAACAAGGTCATCACGACGGGGCCGATGAACAGGCCGATCAGGCCCAGCGTCTCGACACCGCCCAGGATGCCCAGCAGGACGGCGAGGAACGGGAGTTGCGTGGCGTTGCCGATCATCGCGGGACGCACGAAATGGTCGGCCACGAACAGGACGACGACACCGAGCACGACGATCGCGACTGCGGCGATCGTCGCGCCCTGCCACGCCAGCAGTGCGGCGGCGGCGCCGAAGGCGAGGGGGGCGCCGAACGGGATGATGGCGAGGATGCCCGTCAAGGCGGCCCACAGCATGGCCGACGGCACGCCCGCGAACTGGTAGCCGATGCCCAGCAGGACGCCTTCCGCGAGGCCGACGAGCACCAGGCCGTTGACGGTGGCGCGCACGGCGACGGGCACCTTCAGCGAGAACAGCGTCCAGCGGCGCGTGCCGATCAGGTGGGCGCCGATGGCGTCCGTCTGGCGTTGCAGGGCGGCGCCGTCCTTGTAGAAGAAGAACAGGCACAGGAAGGCGAACAGGATGTCGACGAGGCGGTGCATGACGCCGCTGCCCACGCGCTTGAGGACTTCGCTCGCGGTTTGCATGCGCCCGACGGAACCGTCCTGCAGCAGGTGCGCGAGGCCGTGCGGCTGGCCGAGCGTGGCGAGCCACCAGTTGTAGATGGCGTCGCCGGCGAACGGGATGCGGTGCAGCCACTCGGGCGCCGCGAGGCCTTCCGTGTTGGCGTTGGCGACCAATTGCGCCAGCGCGGGCGCCTGACGCGCGGCCTGCGTGACGCCCAAGGTGAGCGGCGTGATGAAGACGATGGCCATCGCGATGGTGACGAGGGCCGCGGCGAGGATGGCGCGCCCTTTCAACGCCATGCGCACGCGCACGTACAGCGGCCAGGTGGCGATGCACAGGATGGCCGCCCACAGCAACGGCAGGATGAAGCGCTGCGTCAGGAACAGGGCGAACAGCACGATCGCCAGCGAAAAGCCGGCGCTCACTACGTCGCGTTGGTTGTCGGTCATCGGTCCTCCGGGAGATGGGGCATCTTACCAAATGGGCATGCCCGCGGTCGTGATGTTTCCGATTATCAAGTGATGGACTTAAGCATGTATTAACACCGGCCGCTCACCGGTGTGCCCACCGATGAGGCGTTACAATACCGGACCTTCTTTCCATCTTTTCATTAGAGAACGCCATGGCCGTCAATTCCCCCCTGCCCGTCGCCGCCGAACTGAAACCCGTCGCCGGCATCGAACTCGGTTACGCCGAAGCCGGCATCAAGAAGCCGAACCGCAAGGATGTGCTGGTGATGAAGCTCGCCGAAGGGGCGACCGTCGCCGGCGTGTTCACGAAGAACCGCTTCTGCGCGGCGCCGGTCCAGGTCAGCAAGGCGAATCTGGAGGCAGTGAAGGGCGGCGGGAAGCCGATCCGCGCCCTGGTCGTCAACACGGGCAATGCGAACGCGGGCACGGGCGAGCCGGGCCTCGCGAACGCGCAGGCCACGTGCGCGGAAGTGGCGCGCCTGCTGGGCCTCGACGCGCAGCAGGTGCTGCCGTTTTCCACGGGCGTGATCCTGGAACCGCTGCCCGTGCAAAAGATCGTCGCGGGCCTGCCGGCCGCCATCGCGAACCTGAAGGCGGATAACTGGTTCAACGCGGCGGAAGCCATCATGACGACGGACACGCAGCCGAAAGCGGCGTCGCTGACGACGACGATCGGCGGGCACGCCGTCACGATGACGGGCATCAGCAAGGGCGCCGGCATGATCAAGCCGAACATGGCCACGATGCTGGGCTATCTCGCATTCGATGCGAAGGTCGCGCAGCCGGTGCTGGACGAACTCGTGAAGTATGCGGCCGACCGCTCGTTCAACAGCATCACGATCGATGGCGACACGTCGACCAACGATTCGTTCATCCTCGTCGCGACGGGCGCCGGTTCGCTCGTCGTCGATTCGACCGACAGCCCGGACTTCGCCGCGTTGCGGGACGCCGTCACCGGCATCTCGCGCCACCTGGCGCAGCAGATCATCCGCGACGGCGAAGGCGCCACCAAGTTCATCACGATCACGGTGGAGCAGGGCCGCGACATGGACGAGTGCCGCAAGATCGCCTACGCCATCGCCCACTCGCCGCTCGTGAAGACGGCGTTCTTCGCATCGGACCCGAATCTGGGCCGCATCCTCGCGGCCATCGGCTACGCTGGCGTGGACGACCTCGATACGGCCAAGCTGGACCTGTACCTGGACGACGTCCTCGTCGCGAAGGCGGGCGGCCGCAACCCGGCGTACAAGGAAGAGGATGGCCAGCGCGTGATGAAGAAGGCCGAGATCCTCGTGCGCGTCGTGCTCGCGCGCGGCGAGGCCGATGCCACCGTGTGGACGTGCGACCTGTCGCACGACTACGTCTCGATCAACGCCGACTACCGTTCCTGATTCGATGAACCAGCTGGAGAATTTCCTGCACCGCGCCGAGGCCCTGCTGGCGCGCGTGGAGGCGTTATTGCCGCCCGCCGCGCCGCGCGATCCGGATTTCCGTCACGGCTACGCGTACCGCTGGCGCAAGCGGCCGGGCGCGGGCAACGTCAAGTATCTGCAGGCCGTGACGCATCCATCGCACATCCGCCTCGACGACCTGCAGCACATCGGCCAACAGAAGGAACAGATCGAGCAGAACACGCGCCAGTTCGTGGGCAAGCGTCCCGCGAACAACGTGCTGCTGACGGGCGCGCGCGGCACGGGCAAATCGTCGCTGATCAAGGCGTGCCTGAACCAGTTCGCGCCGCAGGGCCTGCGCCTGATCGAAGTCGACAAGGCCGACCTCGCGGACCTGCCGGACATCGTCGATCTCGTGGCGGGCCGCCCGGAGCGTTTCGTCATCTTCTGCGACGACCTCAGTTTCGAAGAGGGCGAAGCGGGCTACAAGGCGCTGAAGGTGGCGCTGGACGGCAGCATCGCGGCGCAGTCGGACAATGTGCTGATCTACGCAACGTCGAACCGCCGGCACCTGATGCCGGAAAAATTCTCGGACAACGACGGCTACAAGCACGTGGCCGACGACGACCTGCACCCGGCCGAGACGGTCGAGGAAAAGATCTCGCTGTCGGAGCGCTTCGGCCTGTGGCTGTCGTTCTATCCGTTCCGCCAGGACGACTACCTGGACATCGTCGGCCACTGGCTGACGAGCTTCGGTTGCACGCCGGCGCAGATCGCGGCCGCGCGCGGCGACGCGCTGCGCTGGGCGCTGGGCCGCGGCTCGCGCTCGGGCCGCGTCGCGTGGCAGTTCGCGAAGGACTACGCGGGCAAGCTGCCGCCCGCACCTGCTCAGGAACAGGTCGATGTCTGAGAAGAAGCCGGTCGATGTGGCGGTGGGCGTGCTGATGCGCCCGAACGGCGACGTGCTCCTCGGCCAGCGCCCGGACGGCAAGCCGTATGCCGGATACTGGGAATTCCCGGGCGGGAAGGTCGAGCCGGGAGAAGACATCTTCCACGCGCTGCAGCGCGAGTTCGTCGAAGAGCTGGGCGTGAAGGTGATCTCCGCCGAGCCCTGGTGCTGCGTCGAACACGTGTACGAGCACGCGCACGTGCGCCTGTACTTCTACATCAGCCGCGAATGGGAAGGCGAGCCGCAAAGCCTGGAAGGGCAGGCGTTCGCGTGGCAGGGCGCGTATGCCGTCAGTCCGTTGCTGCCGGCGACGATTCCGTTGCTCGAGTGGCTGGATCAGGTACGGTATGCGGGGCGCGACGAGGCTGCTTGAGCCTCGTGCGCCGACACGAAACGCTCATGCCAGCCAGTGGATCACCACGTCACCGCGCGCGGCCGCATCCGTATAGAACCGCTGCAACGCCGAGTAGTAACTGAGCAGATACTCGAGCCCCTCTGCCCCTTCCTCTGCCCAGATGGCGGGGTAGATGTTCTTCTCTTCCACCGCGTCCGGATCGTACCGTTGCGCCAACGTCTCCGGCGCGAGCGCGGCCAGCGCTTGCGCGACAGTTTTGACCTCGTCCGGAGTCAGATAGCGAGCCGGTCCATAATCGAGATCCGGTCCGATTTCGGTTCCATCGAGAATCGCCAGCGATAACGGTGGTTCGCCGCCCACGGGGTCACCCGTCAGCAGGTAATGCAGGCCCTGCCAGGCTTTGCCCAGATTCATGGAATTCAGCGGCTCGCTATCGTTGTCCGGATACAGCAGCGCTTCGACCATGTCGGGGTCTTCCAGAAATTGCCCAAGCGTTTGTGGTGTACGCCACGCCCGATACCATCCGTATAAAACTGTTGCGACATCGAGTCGAAACTGACTAGAGACCCGGGCCCTCGTCGCCATTGCTGCTATCGGACTGGACACGGCGTGCAAACCTGCTAACCTTCTAACCTGACTGCCTGTAGCACCCCTCCGATTACCAAAAGGAATCGCGATGACGGGTCTGGACCTCACCATGCAGCGCGAGTTGCTGTACGCGCGGCTGGGTTTCCCGCGACTGCTGCGGGCACAGTGTGCGATGCGTGCCGCCACTGTCGCGTTGCTGGATGGTCCCGTCGACGCGACGGCGCCTCACTTTGCGCGCGTCTCGGCCGTCGCTCAGGGCGACCTCGCGTGGACGCAGACACCGTCCGACCACGCGACGGCCATGGCATCGCTGCTCGTGGTTCCGGGCGCGGACGACCGCATCCACCTGCTGTGCTGGCCCACGCTCGGCGACGCGCATGCAGCGGGCGCGCGCTGTGCGCAGCACCTGCAGCAAGCCTGCGCGGCGCGGCCCGACTTCATCCTGCTGGGCTTCGAATTCCTCGGTACGGCGCCCAGCTTCCTGCAGGCTGCAATGGCCGCGCTCGATACTGCACACGCTGCCGGCATACCCGTACTGGCGCCCGCCGGTAACCATGGCGGCGCCATCACCCATCCCTTGTATGCGCACCCGGCACTGGTGCCCGTCACCACGCCCGGCAGCGCCTGGGGTCCGCAGGCCGCACGGGGCATCGGCGCCCCGGGCGACGCAGTGCCGGTGGTGCTGGCCGGTGGACGCGCCACGACCGCGGCCGGCACCAGCTTCGCCGCGGCGCTGGCGGGCGCCGCGCTCGCGTCACTTGCGGCACGCTGTCCCTTGCCCGCTACCCACCTGTGTGCCGCGCTGCGTCGCGGTACCGGCCCGGCCACCCGCACCTTGCCGCCCGACCTCGACGTCTGGCGTGCATTCCAGCATTTGCCCCCGTCCTGAAAGGAAGCCATCATGACCGAAGCCGCTCCGGACCACATCAGCGCGCCGCCCGCCCCAGCCCACGCGCCTTGCCCCAGCTGTGCCGCAGCACAGGCGGGCGCGCCGCCGCAGCAGTACGTGTACGCGCTTGGCCGGATCGAGGTGCGCTTCCCGTCGCTGGGTCTGGAGCGCGAGTACCAGCAGCGCGAACGTGCGTTGGGGCACGCGCCGGGCGGTCGGCTTGCGCGCCTGTGCGCGGTACTGGAAAAAAATCCGCACCTGGCCGCGCAAGCCTGCTACCTGTTCACCGTGGGCGGCAGCCCCGCCTACATCCTGGCGCCGGCCGGCAATTACCTGCGCGGCGCCCTGTTCGAGGCATTGGCTGCCGGCGAAGCCCAGGACGCTTATGCCGTGGCGGTCGGGCGGCTCGGACCGATGGCGCCGCCGCAGGCATGCGGCGGCGTGCTGGCCCCGGTGCTCCTGGTCGACCAGCTGTACACGTTCCGGCTCGACGAGTGGAGCGGCACGCTGACGCACACGCTGGACGCGGCGCTGAAGGACCGGGACATCCCCGTGGACGCCTTCACGGAAACCGCGCGCGCCCTGTTCAACCGCATCGTCCAGTCGACCGAGAACGTCGGCGCGACCGACGTGCACCGCGCGCTGAACTACCTGATCATGCAGCACCCGGGCATCTTCCTGGCGGCCGCCGAGAAGCGCGAACGGCACGTGCTGGAGCGCATCGAGACGCGGCTCGTGCAGGGCGTGTCCGCCCGGCGCCAAGTGGCGGTGATCCTCGGCTTCACGGAACGTTCCACCGGCATCACGGAGCGCATGTTCACCCGCGTCGACATCACCGAGGAATGGCCGTTCGTCTCCGATGCGGATGGCGAGCGCGGTCCGCTCGGGCTGCAGCCGTGGCTGGAAAACTCGATGCTGGGCATGCCGCTATGACCCTCCTGCCGCCGCTCCTGCCCGCGGCGGTGCTCGCGCTGTTGGGCGAATCCGCCGCGAACGTGGAATACAGCATCGATCACCGCCAGGGCGTGCAGGGCATCACGGTGCCGCTGCGCGGCGACGTGGGAACGGCGCTGGCCCGCGTCGCGGCGGCGGCACGGCTGCCCGGGACGTGGCTGTCCACCGTGCAGCGGCTCATCGCGGCCATGCTGCCGAACGCCATCCTGCTGCGCATCGACACGGACGGCCGCCGCATCGGCGCGCTGACCGCCTACCTGCGCTTTCCACAAGAGCCGGCCGCGCCTGCGCTGCAGGCCCTGCTCGGTGCGACGTCGCGTCTGCAGGTACGGCCCGACACGCTCGCCGCGCTGGCGCAGGCACTGGGCTGTCCCGGCGCCCGCGGCATTGGCATCCGGACCGGTGCCGAGGGCGACCAACGCCTGGCGGTGTATTTCCGCGTCGAGCGCGACGTGCATGGGTTCGGCGCCGCCGCGCTGCAGCAGCTGGCCGGCGCACTCGGCTGGCCCGACGATGCCTGCGGCCCCATCGCCCGCGACTTGCGCGCGCTGCATCCCGGTGGCAGCGTCGGCGTGATCGGCGTCGACGTCGCGGACGACGGGGACATCGCCGCCCTCAAATGCGACCCGGCCAACGTGCCGCTGGCGCGCGCGCTCACTTTCCTGCAGCAGCAGGGAGCAAGCCCGGAGCGCATCGACGCTTGTCTGTCGCTGTGCCGCGCGCTGCGCGCCCGCACGCTCAGCTACGTCGGCGTGAAATACGACCGCAGCGGCCTTGCCGGCTGGCGCCTCTATTTTTCCTATCGCCCGCACGGGGCGGCGCGCAACGGCCAGCCGGCGCTGTTGATCGACACGCCGGGCACCGCCGCGCTGCGGATGCCCCATTACTGAACCCTGACCCACACGAGGAGATTGCCATGCTGCCCGGTTTTACTGCCCTGTCCGATACCCCGCCGCCGATTGCGGCCGCCGGCGCCTGGGACACGCCCAGCGGCGAAGATTGTCGCTTCGCGCGCACCGATACGTTCTGCACGGGGCTTGTCCTGTGGTGCAAGGAAGTCTTTGTATGCCGCAACAACACGATCCAGGGCTACGAGAAGACCAAGACACCCTATCCGTGCGGCATTTGCGTGGGCATCAGCGACCCGTCGGACTGGTGAGAGGCCCGGCCCCCGGTCGGCTTGCCGCCGACGCCGCCGAACTGACGGTCTGTGTCGCCGATGCGCTGGCGCGGCGCCAGCACGGTGACGGCTTCTGGCGCGAGTTCGCGCTGCAGCCCGGTGCGTCCGAGTCCTGGAGCACGGCCTGGATCGCATGGTGCCTGGCACACGCAGGCCAGACGCCGGCACTGCGCCACGCGCTGCAACAGGCGACGCGCGCGCTGCTCGGCTGCGCCCGCCCGCAAGGCTGGGGCTACAACCGCGTCACCGGCTGCGACGCGGACAGCACCGCCTGGACGACGCTGCTGCTCGCCACGACGGCCCCCGCGCGCGCGCGCGCGGCCGTGCACGCCCTGCTGCGCTACGTGGACCCGGCCGGCAACGCGCACACGTTCGACGAGCCGCGCTTCGGCGACTGGTGCGATGCGCATGCGGAAGTGACGGCCGTCGCCTTGCTGGCCCTGCGCGCGGCCGGGTGCGCGCCGTCCACGCTGGCGCCGCTGCGTGCCGCGCTGTGCGCACGCGCGCCGGTGCCGTTCTGGTGGGAGACGGCCGCGTATGGCCACGCCTGGCGGGCGGTCGCGCTGGCCGGCACGGGCGGGGTGCCGCCTGCCGTGCTCGAAGAACTGGACACGTGGCTGCTGGGGCAGGGCGGACGCGACGCGAGCGTGTTCGACCATGCACTGCAGTTGCTGGCGCTGGCCAGCATTGCGCCACGGCACGCCGAACTCGCCGCGTGGCACGCACACCGCCTGCTCGCGGCGGCCACCTGCGCGGGCTGGCCGGGCAGTTGCAGCCTGCTCGTGCCGCCGCAAGGGCAGGGCGGCAACAACGACCTGCCGCGCGGCCCGCACCGCGACGACGGGACCATGACCAGCGCCCTGGCGCTGGCCGCCCTGGCACGCTGGCGTCGCAACCTGCCGGCTGCCGCATGACGATGGAGGCATATGATGCAACGCATATTCTGGAGCCCCGCCAAGCGGGTCGTCGCGATCGTCCTTCTCGGCGCGGGCCTGGCCGGTTGCCCGCTGCCACCGGGCGGCATCAAGATCGCCGTCATCCACTACGACCAGATCGGCGCCTGTCATACGGCGACGCTACCCGACGGTACGATCACGGCACCACCGGGGCACGCGATCGTATTGTTCCGCATTAAGACGATCGACAACACCGCGCCGCCGGTCACCTGGCAATTCAACCCTGGCGCCCTGCAGGTCAATTCGCCCTCAGATGAACAATCGAACCTCGGCAGCATGGGCGGGCCCGTGACCGTACCCGCGAACGGCATCGTCACGGTGAACCGGCCGGTCGGGATCATGGTCGGCGGCACCGTCAATGCGGACGGGTCGGATGCGGCGACCTACAACTACACGCTGCTGTACCCGAATGTGCCGCCGGCACCGGGCACGATCAGCGTGAACGACACGCGGGACATCCACAATTTCCCATGGAACCCGAACTGTAATGCGCTGATCGGCGGCTGACGGATTCAGCGGTCGCGCTGTTCCCTGATCCGCGCTTCGCGCCGCCTGACCCGCTCCGCCGCCGCGTCGAGCTGCTCGCTGCGGCGTGCCCGCTCGCGGTGCCGACGTCCGTTGCGCGACGGCCGTCCGCAGTCGCCCGCGTCCGTCGCGCAGCTTGCCGCGTCGGCGATGGTATCGGCGGATAGGCAGTCCCCATGCCCGTCACAGGGCAGGTCGCACGGCGCATCGCAAAAGCCCCGCTGGTATTTCAGCCGCGGATGCGGTGGCGGGCAGGCGTGTGCGCGCCGATGCACGTGCCCGCACAATGCGAAACGCCGCTGCAGCAACCCGAGCCCGCGCGAGAACCCGAAACGCGCGATGACGGCGTGACCATAGGCCGAGCAACTGGCGCCGCCCGTGGCCACGCGCAGCGCGCAGGAAAAGCCCTTGTAGGGTGAGACGACACGTTGGTAGAAGCGGATCGCGGCCAGCGCCAGCGCGGCGGCAAGCGTCACGTGTGGAGCAGCCGTCCACCCGCGAACGACCAGTTCTCCCAGTTCGTTTCCTTGAACACGACCATCACGTTCTCGGGATCGAACCCGTCCGCGCGCAGGCGGTCCATCAGGTCGGCCAGCAGCTTCTTCTTGACCTTCACGCTGCGCCCGACGGACCAGACGATCTCGATCAGCGCGAAGTCGTCCGTGCGCGTCGTCTGGACGTCGGGATAGTGGGTGTCGTAGCGGAAGTCGCCTGGGTCGAGTTCGAGCACGCGCTGGAACCGGTCCGTGTCGGGCACGCCGGTCGCGACGAGCGCGGCGTGGACGGCAGCCAGGACCTTGTCCTTGAACTCGGCGGTCTTCGGCTTGCGGACGGTGAGCGTGACGAACGGCATGCGGACTCCTTGCGCTGGTTATTCCTTCGAGACGGAATCGTCGTCGGCGTCGCCGGGCGGCGCGCCGGGGATCGTGTACTTTTCTTCGGCCCAGGCGCCCAGGTCGATTTGCTTGCAGCGGTCGGAACAGAACGGGCGGAACTTGTTGGCTTCCGTCCATTCGACCTTCTTGCCGCAGGTGGGGCAGGATACGACGGTCATGGTGTGCTTCTAAAAAACGGGATCAAAAATTGCAGAGTGTGAGCTCGAACGGGACGTCTTCTTCCAGCGGCTTCGGCTTCAGGTCGCCGCCCTGCGTGGTGAAGCGCACCCACAGCATGTATTTGTTCGCGGAGATCTCGGGGATGGCACCGAGCGCCTCGTCGACGGACAGGCGCAGCATCTGGTAGACCTTCCCCTGCAGCATCTGCTGGTAGCTGCCGGACGAGGCGATCATCTTGACGGGGCCGCCGGAGTCGCGCAGCAGGCGCAGCACGAGGGCCAGCGCGTCGAACAACGGGGCCAGCGGTGTGAACCATCCCATGATGTCGGCGTAGCGCTGCTCGGCCGAGCGCCGCTGCCATGCGTGGTAGGACGGCAGGTCGAATTCGCAGGCGCCGCCGGGGATGATCGTGCGGCCGCGGATGCTCATCAGCCATTCGTTGTCGCGCACGTTCTGGCCCGTCTTGCCCTGCGCGTTGACGAGGGCGTTGCTGACGGTGTCGAGCTCGGCCAGCACGGCGTCGAGCGCTTCCTTGGCGACGGCCGGGTTGCTGCGGTAGCCCAGCAGGCTCTGCTTCTGGCGCTCCAGTTCCTGCAGCAGGTCGGACTTGAGGTCGGCGCGGCCCGCCACTTCCAGCATGTCGAAGATCGTCGCGAGCGCGACATGATGCTGCAGAGGATGTTCCTGCGCTACAAAGAATTTGAACTTCTCGTACAGGTCCTCCAGCCGCAACAACGTGCGAATCCGCTCGTTGAATGGGTATTCATAGACGATCAAAATGACATTCCTCTCGTTCCTCTGAATGTAGGCTGGCGGGTAACCACGTGATTCTGAACCATCATGCACAAAATTACAAACGCTGGCTTGGTTGCTCTGCCAATCTTGCCGCTTCGTCAAGATAAAACCGGTGCAGGCGCTCCACCTGCGGCAGCAGGGCGTCGATGCCGGCGTCGTTGACGATCACGTCGTCCGCTTCCTCCAGGCGGCGTGCGCGCGTCACCTGCGCGGCCATGATCGCGCGCACCTGGTCTTCCGCCAGTCCATTCCTTGCCATCACGCGCGCGACCTGCGTCGCTTCCGAACAGTCGATCGCGAGCACGCGCGCGACACGCGCGCGCCACGTGCCCGATTCGATCAGCAGCGGCACGACGAAGATCGTGTACGGACCGTCCGCGAGCAGCGCCGCCGCGGCAGTCGCGTCGCGGATGCGTGGGTGCAGGATGGCTTCCAGCCGGGCGCGTGCGTCGGGGTCGGCGAACACGAGGGCGCGCATGCGGGCGCGGTCGAGCGCGCCGTCGGCGGTGGCGTAGTCGGGACCGAACGCGTCGATCAGCGCCGGCATCGCGGCGCCGTGCGGGGCGGTCAGGCTATGGGCGATCTGGTCGGTGTCGATGACGGCGGCGCCGCGCGCGGCGAACAGGTCGGCCACGGTCGTCTTGCCGCAGCCGATGCCGCCGGTGAGGCCCACTGCGAAGCGGGGGCCGGCGTGAGATGTGGACACTGTGTGACCGGAAGATTCCATGCGATCGTCGGGCGCGGCCGGACTAGGCCAGGAAGCCCTGCGCGTAGCGGGTGAGCGGGATGCCGTACAACAGCGCGATCATACCAGCCGCCGCAAGATAGGGTCCGAACGGGATCGGATTGTTGCGGTCGCGCCGCGCGAACACGATCAGGCTGATGCCGACGACGGCGCCCACGACGGACGACAGGATGATGATCGTCGGCAGCATCGCCCAGCCCATCCACGCGCCCAGCGCGGCCAGCAGCTTGAAGTCGCCGTAGCCCATGCCTTCCTTGCCGGTGGCCAGCTTGAACAGCCAGTACACGGCCCACAGCGACATATAGCCGGCCATCGCGCCGATGACGGCGTCGCGCAGCGGGACGATGGTGCCGTCCAGGTTGATGAGCAGGCCCAGCCACAGCAGGGGAAAGGTGAGGTCGTCCGGCAGCGTCTTCGTGTCGTAGTCGATCAACGTCATCGCGATGAGGAAGTACGTGAACACGAGGCTGGCGAGGCCCATCCAGCCGCTGCCGAAATGCCAGACCACCACGGCCGACAGGAGGCCCGTGACGGCTTCCACGATCGGATAGCGGGGCGAGATCGGCGCCTTGCACGCGCTGCACTTGCCGCGCAAGAACAGCCAGCTGACGATGGGAATGTTTTCCAGCGCCGTGATCTGGTGGCCGCAGTGCGGGCAGGCGGAGCGGGGCACCATCAGGTTGAAGCGGTCCTGGTGCGGCAGCTCCTTGCCCGCTTCGTGCGCGATGTAATTGTCGAGCTCGCGCTGCGCCATGACGGGCAGGCGGTACACGACCACGTTCAGGAAGCTGCCGATCAACAGGCCGAACAGAAGGGCGGCGAGCGCAGCGGCGAGGGTCGCAGGGGCGGCGAAGAGCAGGAAATCCGGTGACATGATGCTCCGATGGGTGGCTGATTCCGTGAATCAACTATTCTAGGGGTTTTCCCGTCCTTTGGGCAGCACCATGAGGCGCCGGCGCAACCATGGCCGAATGTGTGGTATTCCTGGCCCTATGCGTTCTGTGGTTTGACGGCGTACTTACGCCCGCTAGACTGGGCTGGCGCGGTGGTGCCTGCCAGTTGTTCCGTGCTTCCCTCCGGCCGGATGGTGGGCGCCGCGCTGCCTTCCGTCGTTCCCCCGTCCACGATAACGAAAGGAACATCATGAAGAAGATCCAGCACTGCCTGGGCATTGCCCTTGTCGCATCGTTGCCGCTCGGCGCGGCCCATGGCGCCACCTCCGTGCCGCAGAAGGAAGTGGTCGCAAGCAAGGACGCGCCGGCCGCCGTCGGCCCGTATTCGCAGGCGATACGGTCCGGCAGCATGGTGTTCCTCGCGGGCCAGATCCCCATCGATCCGAAGACGGGACAGACGAATCTCGGGACCATCGAGGAACAGACGGCGCAGGTGTTCGAGAACCTGAAGGCCGTGCTCGCCGCCGCCGGCATGACGCTCGATAACGTCGTGTCGACAACGGTCTACGTGAAGGACTTGAACGACTTCGCGAAGCTGAACGCCGTCTACGGCACGTACTTCAAGGACAAGCCGCCGGCCCGCGCCACCGTGCAGGTCCAGCGCCTGCCGAAGGACGCAGCCGTCGAGATCTCCGCGATCGCCGTGCACTGACGGCGCCCTCGTTCACGCGGCCTGCGGCTGCGCGATCAGGTCGAACAGGCGCGCCAGCGGCACTGGCCTGCCCGGCAGCCAGCCCTGCACGAGCGGGCAGCCGAACTGGCGCAGATAGCCCAACTGGGCGTCCGTCTCGACGCCTTCGGCCACCACTTGCAGCTTCATGTGCCGGCCGAGGTCGAGGATCGAGCGGACGATGGCGCAATCGTTGCGGTCGTACGGTACGCCGGCCATGAACAGGCGGTCGATCTTGAGCGACCCGATCGGCAGGTTCTTCAGCAGCGACAGCGACGAATAGCCCATGCCGAAATCGTCCAGGCCGATGCCGAAGCCGCGCCGGCGCAGCTCGCGCATGATCGCGATCGACTTGTCCGCATGCTTCATGACGACGCCTTCCGTCAGCTCGAGGCAGATGCGGCGCGGATCGACGCCGGCGGCCGCGGCCAGTCCGGAGAGCCGCTCCGGCAGGTTCGCGTCGATGAATTCCGGCGCCGCCATGTTGACGTGCACGCGCACGCCGTCCATGCCGGCCGCGCGCAGGCGGGCGAGGTCGTGGCACGCCTGGCGCACGACCCAGTTGCCGATGTCGACGATCAGGCGGCTCTGTTCCGCGAGCGGGATGAACACGTTCGGCGGCACGATCTCGCCGTTCGGCCGGCGCCACCGGATCAGCGCCTCCACGGCGTCGATCTCCATGTCCGTGCTCGTGCGGATCGGCTGGTATTCGAGGAAGAATTCGCCGCGCCGGATTGCGTAGTGCAAGTCCGTCAGCAGGCTGATGCGTTGCCCCGCGTCGGCCGGCGTGCCGTCGACGCTGAAGTGGCTGGCCAGGTTGCGGCCGTTGCGCTTGCTCGCGTACATCGCGGCGTCCGCTGCGTGCAGCAGTTCGCGCGTGCACGTGCCGTGCTCGGGATACGTGCTGATGCCGATGCTGGCCGAGATCGCCAACCGGTGCTCGCCGTAGACGAAGCGGCGCCGCGCCGCGTCCAGCACGGCCTCGGCCACGCGCCCCAGCTCGTCCGCGGTCGCACCCGGAGCGGACAGCAGCGCGAATTCGTCGCCGCCCAGCCGGCCGATGCGCCAGCCCGGCGGCGCCAGCGCGCACAGGCGCCGCGCGAACGTCGTCAGCACGACGTTGCCCGCGTCGTGGCCGAACGCGTCGTTGATGGGCTTGAACTGGTCGAGGTCGACGAACAGCACGCCGAACGTCTGGCCGGCCGGCATGTCGCGGCACAGGCGGTCGAGCTGGTCGTAGAAATGGGCGCGGTTCGCGAGGCCCGTCATCTCGTCGGTCTGGGCGCGCACGCGGATGCGCTCCTGCTGCGTCATGCGTTCGATGGCCTGGGCGATCATCGCCGAGATCGACTTGGCGAGGCCCGGCAGCTGGGCGTCGGGCTGGCGCTGCAGCACGCTGAAGAATTCCAGCACGCCGGGCCGCATGAGGCGCCCGTCGGACGCGACGAAGGTCACGGGGAAGAAGTACGCCGATTGCAGGCCGCACGCGCGCGCCCCATCTGCGCGCAGCAGGTCGGCCGCACCGCTCGCGTCTTCGATCCAGCGCGCCTCGCCACTGGCCCAGACGGTGCCGATCAGGCCTTCGCCGGGCGCCATCCCGAGCCGCGCGCTCGCACGGCGGAACGGCGTGAGCGCTTGCCTCGGCGCGTGCCACGCGTAGCGGCACCGCAGCATCGCCGGGTCGCCCGCATCGTCCTCGAGCGCCCAGAACGCTCCCCATTCCCAGCCCAGTTCTTCGCACACGAGTTGCAGGATGCCGGCGACGGCGTCGTCGATGCTGTCGGTGCCGACGAGGTATTGGGTCAGCGCGAAGTTGAAGCGCTCGCGCGCCGCGGCCTGCTTGGCCGCCGTGATGTCGACGAGGATGCCGCTGGCGACGGTGCCCGACACCGCCACCTGCTGCAGGCGCAGCCAGCGCAGGCCTTGTCCGTCCGTGCGCACGCGGAATTCGCACTCGGCGCCCGTGTCGCCGGCCGCGATGCGGTCGAGGACGGCGTGCACGGCGTCGCGGTCTTCGCTTTCGATACGGGCCAGGCACGCGGCAGGGCTCGGATGTCGGTCGGTGCCGAAGAAACGTGCGGCCACGGCCGACAGCGCGACGCGGCCGCCGGCGCGGTCGAGCCACCAGCGGCCGAGGCCGGCGGCATGGTCGCCCGTATCGAAGCGTTCGGCCGCGGCCAGGGCGCGGCGCCAGCGGGCGCGCGCGGGAAGGGAGGTGATCTTGATGTTCTGGATGTCCATGAATGCCACGAATGTTCGACAGGTTTGCACCAGAACCGGACGGATAGGTCCGATTTGCACCGAAAGCTCGTCACGTCCGCACGCGGGTAGTGCCGGACGGCTGGTCGCTATCGCAAGATTGCGTTGCTGGGAGTTAATGCAATTTGCGTGCCGGTCATTCGCTGGCGCACGTTGCTGTGCCGGGCGGACGCCGGAACAGCCAGAAGCGTTCGTCGCGGTCGGCCGGACGGGCGCCGTCCCAGACGGGCCGCCACGACGCGTCGTCGCTGCAGCGGGGCCGCCGGCCGTTCGGGTCTTCCAGCAGGATCAAGGTGCAGGCGGACGACGGCCGCGTCTCGAGCCGCTCCGTGACGATGCCTTCGTAGTAGTGCAGCATCGCGCGCTCGCTTTCGGCCAGGCCGTAGCTGGCCACGCAGCCCGTGCCGGCGCCGCGTGCCGCCTGCAGCGACTGGAATACCTGCTGATACGATTTCACCGCATCGACCCATGGCATGAACAAGGTGGCCGCCAGCAGCCAGCACAGCGCGAGGCCGACGACCCACGTCTGCAGCGCCGCCTGGCGCCGCGCCATGAGCCACGTCGCAGCCGCCGTCGCGGCCAGCGCGCAGGCAAGGTGCAGGGTGCCGATGTGACGGTCCGGATCGGGCGGCAGCAGGCGGTACAGCGCGTGCACGTGCAGCGGATCGTGCGTGAACATGACGTAGGCCCAGATGCACCAGAACGCCAGGGCGATGCCGCCGAACAGGCCGCGCGCACCGGCGCGCCAGATGCGCTCGATGATTGGGGGCAGCGTCAGCGCCGTGCGCGCGCCGAGAAGAGAGAGGGGCAGCAGCAGCGGCAGCGCATAGCCGTCGCGCGCGGATGCCGACGCGACGAGCACGCCCAGGACGACGGCGGCGAGCACGGCGGCCGACTGCATGCGTTCGTCCGTGGCCAGCAGCGCGCGGTCGCGCCACAGCGCGAGGACGGCGAGCGGCGCGGCCGGGAATGTGAGCCACCACAGGTTCTTGGCCCAGAATCCCGGATCGTTCGCCGCGCCCAGCACGGGCACCGCGAAGCCGACGAAGCGCCCGATATTGTTCATCCAGAACCAGTCGTGGAACAGCGCCGGCGACCTGGACCACAGCACGACCGGCCATACGATCAGCCACGGCAGCGCCGTGAGCAGCGCGACGAGGACGGTCTGCGCATAGGCGCGCGCGCGCCAGCGTTTGAAGCACAGCGGCAGCAGCAGGGCGGACAGGCCGAACACGCCAGGCGCGAGCAGGCCCTTGGCGAGGAAGCCGATGCCGATGCCGGTGCCCACCTGCAGCCCGCTGGCCACGGGGCGCGTGCGCCAGCGCGGCAGGCCCGCCATGCCGAGCGCGATGCCGGCGAGGAGGGCTGTGTCGGTCAGCATCAGGTGCGCGTACGCGGCGAGGCCGAGGCAGGCGAGCAGCACGAACACGGTCGTGCGACCGAACTGCGCATCGACCCAGCGCCGGCCGCACTGCGCCATTGCGGCGCAGGCCAGCAGGAGGCATGCGCCGGTGGCCAGGCGCGCGCCGTCGTGCAGCGCGAGCACGGGTGCCGTCCATGTCGCCAGCGCACCTGCGACCCAGTAGAACAGCGGCGGCTTTTCCATGAACGCTTCGCCGGCCATGCGCGGCACGACGACGTCGCCCGTCGTCAGCATGGTGCGCACGATGTCGGTGATGTAGGTCTCGTCCTGTTTCCACGGCTGGTGGCCGACGAGGCCGGGCCCGAGGTATAGCGCGAGCAGGACGAGCAGGGCCCACGTGCGGGTGCCCAGCATGAAGCGACGGGACAGGGAGGCCTCCGCGGCGGCCGTCTCGTCGCGCACCGTCCCCGCGGCGTCGGCGCGCAGCAGGGGGGCGATCTCGTCGAGCTCGGGCGGCGGTTTGGACATGGCGGCCTAGGGCGATCCGGGCGGCAAGGGGGCCGTGGACACGACACGGCCCAGCCGCACGTCTGCCATATGCTCGCGCAGTCCGGGCCGCTCGTCCAGCAATTGTCGAGCGGCAAAATGATTGGGGCCGTTCATAAGGTCCGTCCGAATGAGAGTGAACCGGCAGTATTTACAATGAATAAAATGTTAGCTCGGCGCCGGGCGCGCACACGTTACGATTTGGTTATTTTCCGGTTCGACATGTTGTCTGAGAATATGATTCAACGCCGGCTGCGGCCGATACATCAGCACAACCACATGGAGCGATCATGAAAAAATATCTCGTAGGCCTGTTGGGCGCATTGACGGCCGTCGCGGCGTTTGCCCAGACGACCGTACCGAATCCGCTCGGCCCGAGCGCTGCCCCGGCCACGGCGAGCGCACCCGCTGCCGGCAAGACATCTAAACCGGCCGTGGCGCAGAAGGAACAGGCGCCGGGCGGCGGCCCGGGGAAGGTCTGGGCGAACAGCTCGAGCAAGGTCTACCACTGCGAGGGCAGCAAGTACTACGGCAAGACCAAGAAGGGCGAGTACATGACGGAGGCCGATGCGAAGGCGAAGG
This sequence comes from Massilia pinisoli, assembly GCF_024753285.1. Lineage (GTDB taxonomy): Bacteria > Pseudomonadota > Gammaproteobacteria > Burkholderiales > Burkholderiaceae_D > Telluria > Telluria pinisoli. The sequence continues at coordinate 28,107 of NZ_JANUGW010000007.1, forward strand.
GCTTCCACGGCGTGGGCGGGAAGACTTGCGCCAAGTGACGGTGCGGCAGATGGTGTGAGCGCGTCCGGACCGCCGAAGGCGGCGAGGCGCGACGCTCGCGAGAGCGCGTGCGGGAATGGATGGCCGGCGCGCTCAGGACGAGCGTTGGCGTTCGGGAATGATGCGCGCGACGGCGCTGCTGTCCGGCAAGCGCTTCAGGAATTGGTGGATGTTCGGGTGGCGCGCGACGAATTGGCGCAGTTTCGGGAACACGAGGGAGCGTTCACCGCAGTCGCTGCAAAGCAGGAGCTCGCTGCCCCACAGAAGACGCATGGAGGGCGTGCGCGCGACCCGGCGCACGTAGGTGGAACCACATTCGGGACAAGAGGCCATGATAAACCGATGAGTTGAAAACGAGCTTTTCGAACTTATCAGTTATTGCCTCATTGCACTGTGCGGTAGCGCACAGTTCTACCCGTGGAGGATGGGGTAGCCGGGCCGGGGCCGTCATGCGCTGCCGAATGTCTTCATACCTCGCGCCAACTCCCTATTATTTTTTAATAAGGATTTTATCGAACAGTCGTAAGCGTCGCGGCTCCCCGGACAGCCTTATATTGCGCAGCCCGTACTTTTCCTTCCGAGCGCCCTTGCCATACGTCAGAGCTCCTACTTTTCGGCACGACATACTCGTCGAAAGCAGCGTGGTCTTTGCCGATGAGACAAGGAGGATCCTATGTGGGGAACTACAGTTCGAACGGTTCGGGAAAGCGTTCTGCAGACGGTGGCACGGAGGTTTGCAACTGCGTTGCGAGCATTAGATGAATTCCCTTGTCGGCGCGGGTTCATCGCTCTTGCGGCGCTGGCCACGCTGACTGCCTGCGGCGGAGACGACAGAGTCGCAACGCCAAAGAATCTTTTGTACCAGCAGCCGCCGGCGCAACTCGTCGGAGATCCGATCCCGCAACTCGAACCGACTGTCGAAGGGACTGTCGATGCCCATTCCGTGTCGCCGTCGCTGCCGGATGGATTGACGATCGATGCCAAGACCGACGTCATTTCCGGCACGCCGAACGAGGAGGTCGATGCAAAGTCCTATGTGGTGACTGCGACCAACAAGGGCGGCAGTACATCGTTCACACTACAGTTTTCGTTCAGCGAGGGGGAACACACGGAGGCGGTTTCCCCAGGTAATGTGACGCTTGTTTCCGTCGACCCCAGCAAGCCGGTGGGGCTCGCTACGCCATTGCGATTCGACGTGACCGGTACGCAGATAAACTGCCACGAAGGAAGGCGTCAGCGTGTTCAATGGCGGCACCCAGGTGCCGTTGTCTGATATCGACGTGCAAGGAAACAGCATCATCGTGTCGACCGCGCTGCAAGACGGACGCAACGACATCGTACTGCTGGCAAGCGACACCCAGAACCGGGCGCTGAGTTTCAAGACCACGCTGTGGGCCGGGGCCCATACGCTGACTGTCGTCGTGGTGAATCCCGACGGCTCGGTGCCGGATCAGGCGGACGTCGGCGTCGCCATCATGGACGCGCAGGGCCTGGTGAGCCAGCAGAGCACCACGAACGGTCAGCTGACACTTGAGAATTTACCTGACCGCACGATTCAACTGAACGCTAAGTCCGGAAGCAATCTCACCGCGACCTTGACCACCGTGGGCACGGCCGGAAACGTACAGCTCAAGCTGCAAGGATTCAATACGCCCAGCTCGATCGACAACAACGACTTCAGCCAGGGCACGTCTGGATGGGATGGCAGCAAGAGCGGCGTATTAAGCATTGTGCCGCACGTGGAAGAGATCGTCCCCGTCGGGCAATCGTCCACTGCGAAACCGGCGTCGCAGACTGTGGCCGGAGCCGCAAATCGACTGCTTTTGTGGCAGGCAATGAAAAGCGCGCAGGCCGGCGCTAGCGACTTGAACGCAATCCGCGCCCGCGCGCTCGCGGGTGCCGCGGCGGACACGGACCTCATGCTGACAACGTCGGGTGAGGGCCCGTCGTCGGTGTCCCGGACTTTCGTCGTGCCTCCCGGAAATTCGACGGTCACGATCCGCTACCGATTCATCACGAGCGAGGTGCCAGGCGGCTACTTCGGAAGCAAATACAACGATTCCTACTCCGTCCAGGTTCGCAGCCAGGCCGGTGGAGGCATGGCGTCGGACGCTAACAGCATGAACAGCATGGGACTCGCAGCGTTCGACGCCAATGGTTCTACCAAATGGCGCGTGCTCACGCTGCCGGTGTCGTCGCAAGGGGACACCGTACAGGTCGACGCGACCGTGACCAACGTTGGCGATGGTTTGCTCGACTCTCAGGTGGTGGTCGATTTCGTCGGGGTCGACAAGCTGGCCGTGACCACCGACCTTGCCTCCGCGTGCGTGAACCAGACGGTCACATTCCACGCAACCGGCGACTCGGCGAATTTGGCTGCCTGGAGCGGCGGAGACTCGCCGGCGACGGGGGCAGGCAGCACGTTCAAGACGCGTTTCACGGCAAAAGGCGACTTCCAGGTCACAGCTACGGCTAAGAGCAGCTCCGCACAGCAATCCGTGCACATCAAGGAGTCGAGCGGTGCCGCATGGGTCGCCAAGTTTCCGACCAGCACATCACTGACAGACCTGGCACCTGGATTCCAGGCTAACGCGACCAATTTCTACAATGCCTTGCAAACCGCAGGCGCCAGTGTTGCCATCTCGGCGACGTACCGCCCGCCCGAACGCGCTTTCCTGATGCACTACGCCTGGGAGATCGCGAAGAACGGCTTCGATCCGGCTAACGTGCCCGAGTATGGAGGCATCGATATCTGCTGGGTGCATCACAACGCCGATGGGGAAGTGGATGCGCAGGCATCGAAGGCGGCTGCGCAGGCCATGGTCAACGGGTACCATATGGCACATGCCGCAGCCCTGCAGTCCCAGCACACGCAACGCCAGGCAGTGGACATGACCATCACATGGTCGAACACCCTGACGATCAGGGCGGCTGACGGTAACAATGTGACGATTTCGACGACGCCACGTACTGGCGCGGGCAATACGGATCTGCAGACTGTGGGCGCCGGCTATGGAGTCTTGAAACTGACCAGCGACGCGCCCCATTGGTCGGCAAACGGACACTGAAGCGGACAAGCAATGTACCGATCGGAACAACAATGCATGCATCGGCGGCCGCAGCACGCAGCCGCGCACGGATCGAGGGCGTTGCTTGCCGGCGCTCTCTGCGTCGCATGGAGTGCAGTCGCCATGTCGCCCCCTGCGGGAGCTGCGGCCCTTTCCCGGGCCGGCGCTGCCGCCGCCTCCGCGAGCGCCGCGGAGGCGCGGCTGGCGCGCGGTCACCTCGATAAGCTGAGCATCCTGGCGAAGACACATGCCGACGAGGCGCTGTGTGCCGTGATCTCATCTTCCGAACAACTGCAGCAAGCCATTGGCGAAGAGTTCCAGCAGCGACGGGACAAGATATACGAGCGCTCCCCGGACGATGTGGCTGCCCTGAAGCGCCTGGACGTGGATGTTGCCGGAGCGGCGGACCGGCTGCCGGGTGTCGGCCTGAGCGTAGGGGCGGAGACCATTTACCATTACGTCAGGTACGACGCACTGTCGCTCTATGCGCCGCATGGTTCGCCAGCCGCGCGCGCCCTCCGGCTTGTCGGCGGCATCTGGCCCGATCCGTCCGGAAGCCCCGTTTCTTTTGAGCCCAGCACCGATGTCGCCGGCTGCTGGCGTCCTTCCGCAGTCGTGACTGCTCTGCGTGCGCTTGCAGGCGTGTGGCTTTCAGTTCCAGCCTGCCTGAAGTCCCAGCTGCGGCCGAAACTGGTGGCGCTCCAGGACGATCTTACGGGAGCGACGTGCTATTGCGATGACAAGGAAAAGACAGCAGTGGCTCTTGGAGAAATCGGCACGCTGAGAAAGGTGTTTACCGGGGCCGGGACGGCGCCCCCGGCTGCAGGAGGCGAACTGCCGCGACAGGATCGCTCGTATTCGTGTCGTTGACGATGCCCGGCCGTCTCCAGCAAGGCATTCAAAAGCATCGCTACCCAGTACTGTCGACAGCGTTGTCCTCCATGCGCGCCCGGTAACGCACCGCCTTCAACGCCTCGACGTGCAATCAGACCACCGACCCCAGCTTGAAGATAGGCAGATACATCGCGACGACGAGGCCGCCGATCAGCACGCCCAGGATGACCATGATCATCGGCTCCATCAGCGACGACAGCGATTTGACGGCCTCGTCCACTTCTTCCTCGTAGAAGTCGGCCACCTTGCCCAACATGCCGTCCAGCGCGCCGGATTCCTCGCCGATCGAGACCATCTGCGTCACCATATTCGGGAAGACATTGGCATTCTGCATGGCGACCGTCAGGCTCGTGCCGGTGCTCACTTCCGTCTGGATCTTTTTCGTCGCGTCCAGGTAGACGTTGTTGCCGGACGCGCCGCCGACGGAGTCGAGCGCCTCGACGAGGGGCACGCCGGCCGCGAACATCGTCGCCAGCGTTCGGGTCCAGCGCGCGATCGTTGCTTTGCGCACCACGTCACCGAACACGGGGATGCGCAGCAGCACGCGGTCCATCGTCTGTTGCATCTTCAGCGACCGGCGCCAGGTCTGGAAGAAGAAGTACAACGACGCGAAGATCGAACCGAAGATGAGGTACCACCACTGCACGACGAAGTCGGAGATGCCCATCACGATCAAGGTCGGGGCCGGCAGGTTGGCGCCGAAGCTGGAGAACACCGACTTGAACGCGGGCACCACCCAGATCATGATGACGGCGGTGACGATGAACGCGATGGCGATGATGGCGCACGGGTACATCAGCGCGCCCTTGATCTTGCTCTTCAGCGCAAGCGTCTTTTCCTTGTAGATCGCCAAGCGCGTCAGCAGGTCTTCCAGGATACCGGCCTGCTCGCCGGCGCCCACGAGATTGCAGAACAGCGGGTCGAAGTACAGCGGGTATTTGCGGAAGGCGTTGTTCAGGCTCGTGCCCGTCTCGATGTCGGCGCGCAGGTCCATGATCAGCTTGGACATCGACGGGTTCGCATGGCCCTTGCCGACGATGTCGAACGATTGCAGCAGCGGCACGCCGGCCTTCATCATCGTGGCCAGCTGGCGCGTGAACAAGGTGAGATCCTTGTCCTGGATCTTCTTGCCGCTGCGATAAACCTTCTTCTTGACCTTCGTGACCATGATGCCCTGGCGGCGCAGGGTCACGTTCACGATGGTTTCGCCGCCCGCGCGCATTTCTCCGCGCACGGTCTTGCCGGTCTTGTCCTTGCCTTCCCAGGCGAAGATGTGTTCCTTGACCTGGGTGCTGGCGGCGCGGCGCGCCGGGACGGATGTCGTTGCCATAGTGGATCCTTATTCGTTCGTGCAGCCGAGCACTTCTTCGAGACTGGTCAGGCCTTGCTTGACCTTCAGGAGGCCGGACCGGCGCAGCGAGTTCACGCCGTCGGCCTCGGCCTGGGCGGCGATCTGCATCGCGTTGCCGTGCCCAAGGATCAGCGCTTCGATCGCCGGTGAGATGGGCATGATCTGGTAGATACCCACGCGCCCCTTGTAGCCGGAGCCGAGGCAGCGTTCGCAGCCGATGGGGCCGTACGGCTTCCAGTCGCCGTCGAGGTCGCTGTCGCGGAAGCCGGCCGCCTTCAGCGTGTCGCGCCCGATCTCGAGCGGCTGCTTGCACGTGCACAGGCGGCGCGCGAGGCGTTGCGCCGTGATCAGGATGACGGACGACGCGATGTTAAACGGCGCCACGCCCATGTTCATCAGGCGGGTCAAGGTCGACGGCGCGTCGTTCGTGTGCAAGGTGGAAAACACCATGTGGCCCGTCTGCGCCGCCTTGATGGCGATGTCGGCCGTTTCCAGGTCGCGGATCTCGCCGACCATGATGATGTCCGGGTCCTGGCGCAGGAACGCCTTCAGCGCGACGGGGAACGTGAGGCCCGCCTTGTCGTTGACGTTGACCTGGTTCACGCCCGGCAGGTTGATCTCGGCCGGATCTTCCGCCGTCGAGATGTTGATGCCCGGCTTGTTCAGCAGGTTCAGGCAGCTGTACAGCGACACCGTCTTGCCGGAACCCGTCGGGCCCGTCACGAGCACCATGCCGTACGGACGGGTGATGGCGTCGATCAGCAGCGCCTTCTGGTCGGGGTCGTAGCCGAGCGCGTCGATGCCCATCTGGGCCTGCGTCGCGTCGAGGATACGCATCACGGTCTTCTCGCCGAACAGCGTGGGCAACGTGCTGACGCGGAAGTCGATGGTCTTCGTGGGCGATAGCACGAGGCGCATGCGGCCGTCCTGCGGGACGCGCTTTTCCGAGATGTCGAGCTTGGCCAGCACCTTGATGCGCGACACGAGCTTGTCGCGGATCGACAGCGGCGGGGCCAGATGGTCGCGCAGCACGCCGTCCACGCGCAGGCGGATGCGGTACTGCTTTTCGTACGGTTCGAAGTGGATGTCGGACGCGCCCAGGTTGATCGCGTCCATCAAGACCTTGTTCAGGAAGCGCACGATGGGCGCGTCCTCGACTTCGGCGGCGGCCGCGGCCGCTTCCTGGCCCTGCGGCGGCGGTTCCTCGTCGGCGAATTCGATGTCGCCTTCCTCTCCGACGAGCTCGCTCAAGTCCTGGTCGGCGCTCTTGGCGAGGTTGGCCAGCAGCGCGAGCAGCGCGTCGTGCGCGACGATCACCGGTTCGACCGTCGATTCGCTCTGGAACTTGATCTGGTCGAGTGCCTGCGTGTTCGTCGGATCGGACAGCGCCACCGACATCTTGTTGCCGCGCCGCGCCAGCGCCACGACGCGCTGGGCCTGCATCAGCTTCGGGTCGATCGCGTTGACGGGCAGGCAGTCGGGGCTGAACGACGCGAGGTCGAGCAGCGGATAGCCGAACGTCTCGGCGCAGAAGGCGGCCAGTGAGCGGGGATCGATGGTGCCGCTGCCGAGCAAGGTATCGATGAACCCGACCTTGTCGGCGGACGCCTTCTTTTGCAGCACGTCCGCCTGTGGGGGCGTGAGCCGTCCGGCCTGCAGCAGGGCACGCGCCAACCCGGGCAACGCGGTGCCAGGGGTGGTGTTGGGGAGGACTGCTGCCATATGGTTAAGGTCGGAAGGGCGACAAGAAGCCGGACAGGGCGGACGGTCCCGGCGGATGTTCTCGATGATGCCCGTAGGCATTAAATCGGTCAAGAGTTTGTCGTGGGGAAAGAGGTATACATACCACGTGGACGAAGTGGCATGTAACCGAAGAGCAATGCCGGGTCGACAACATCGTTATTCCTCGTGCAAGAACAAGGGCTTACCGCCGGATCGTGACCGGCGGCGCTGGGCCGGCGACGCCCGATCAGGCGGCCAGCCAGCGTTTGACCGCGACCGGCCGCAACAGTTTCACGACCTTGATGGCCTGGTTCTGCACTTGCACGACTTCGATCACACAGTTGCCGATCTTGAAGGCGATGGGGAATTCCGGAATCTCCTGCAACCGTTCCAGCAGCAGGCCGTTGACGGTCTTCGGGCCGTCGAGGGGGAGGTCGAGGCCGAGCTTCTTGTTGATGTCGCGCAGCGGCGTCGTACCCTCGAGCAGCACCTCGCCCTGCGCATCCCACGCCATCGCCTCGCTGCGCGCCGCGCCCGGGGTCGACGTCGTGAAGTCGCCGATCATTTCCTCGATGATGTCCTCGAGCGTGACGAGGCCCTGCACCTCGCCGTACTCGTCGACGATGATGCCCAGGCGCTCCTTGTTTTCCTGGAAATACTGGAGCTGCGTGAAGACGCCCGTGTCTTGCGGAATGAAATAGGGCTCCGTCAACAGTTCGCGGAAATGCTCCGTCGTGAGGTCGTCTTCCTCGTTCAGCAGCGCGACGGCCTTGCGCACGTGCAGGATGCCGACGATCCGATTGATCTCGCCTTCGTACACGGGCAGCTTGTTGTGGTAGCAGGTGGTCAGCTCGGCCTTCAATTCCTCGACGGGCAGCGCGAGGTTCAGCGCCTCGATCTGGCTGCGGGGCGTCATGATGTCCTCGACGGAGATCTTTTCCAGGTCGAACAGGTTCAAGAGAATGCTCTTGTGCTTTTGCGGGATGTAGCTGCCGGCCTCCAGCACGACGGAGCGCAATTCTTCGGGCGACAGGCGCTGCTGGGCGTCCGCGTGACCGACGCCCACGCCGCGGATGCGCAGCAGGCGCAGCAGGCCGTTGACGAACAGGTTGACGAACCAGATCGCGGGTTTCGCCACTTTCATCAGCGGCCGCAGCACGAAGCTGGAACCGAGCGAGATGCGCTCCGGGTACGTGGCGCCGATGATCTTCGGCGAGATTTCCGCGAACACGATCAGCAGGAAGGCGACGACGGCCGTCGCGATCGTGATCACGCTTTCCTCGTGGCCGAAGAACAGGATGGCGATCGCGGTGACGAGCGCCGTCGCCATCGCGTTGATCAGCGTGTTGGCGATGAGCACGAGGGACAGCAGCTTGTCCGTGCGGTCCAGCAGCCACAAGGTGGTGATGGCGCCGCGATTGCCCCGTTGCGCGAGATGGCGCAGGCGATATTTATTGGCCGCCATCAGGGCGGTTTCCGCCATCGCGAAGAAGGCCGAACAAAGGATCAGAAGCGCGAGTGCGAGGATGAGCACCCAGAGTGGTACGGTTTCCAAGGATCACCGTCAAGAATCGTCAGAGGCCGATTCTAAGTCAAGGGGAGGGGGCTTGCAAGTTTGGCCAGACTGGTGCTGCGGACGGGTTCAGGCTGTCGATCATCGAACTCGGGATCAGGATCGTGGCGCCGCGCTCCTTCGTCGTTTCGTAGATGATGTTCATCGCCCGCAGTTGCAGGGCCTCCGGATGGCCCGCGTACATGCCTGCCGCTTCGACGAACTTCCCCGCGATGGCGGCTTCGGCGGAGCCGAGGATGACCCGTGCCTGCTTTTCCCGTTCGGCTTGCGCCTGCCGTGACATGGCGTCCTGCAAAACGACGGGGATGGCGACGTCGCGGATTTCCACCGACCCGACGGTGATACCCCACGGCGCCGTCTTGCGGCCGATGGATTCCTTCAGTTGCGCGTCGGCCTCCTTGCGCTCGGACAGCAGCGCCGCCAGCATCGACATGCCGATCATTTCGCGCAGCGACGTCTGGGCCACCCGGTCGATCGCCTCGCGGTAGTTCGTGATCGCCAGCGCGGCTTTCTCGGCGTCGTGCACGTGCCAGAAGATGATGGCGTCGACGTTGACGGGGACGGTGTCCTTCGTCAACGCCTGCTCGGCATTGAAGGCCGTCGTCTGGATCCGCCCGTCGATGACGGCCACGACGTTGTCGATGACGGGCACGATGGCGAACAGCCCGGCACCCTTGACGCTGTGGAGTTTCCCCAGCCTCAAGATGACGAATTTTTGCCACGTGTTGGCCATCTTCAGCGAGAACGCGAGCAGCACGGCCAGCACGATGAACGGCAATCCGAGCACCGGCGAGACCCAGTAGACGAGGGCCGCGCCGACGCCGAGGCTGACGCAGACCAGGAATGATGTGACCGGGTTCATGGCCGGCCGTCGTCAATGCCTTGCCCGCTCCCAGCCATGGCGCACGGCCATTTTGACCTTGTCCCACGCCGCCGCCGTACTGCCGGCATGCCGGCGTTCCCAGTCGCTCTTCAGGACGGGCTCGACGTCTTCCCAGGCCTGTCCCGGGCCCGCCTCGGTGGCATGCATGGCGTCGTCCTGGCGCAGGTCCGTCGGCGCGTCCGGGATGAAGGCGAGGGCGTCCTCGTCGTCCGGGGCGCTCCATTGTGCGATCGAGCCCAGCGTTTCCCGGTACGTGTTGCCGGCCGGTGGCGCCGAGGCGTCCTGCGTGCCGAAATAGCGGCTGTCTTCGTGGGGATGGTGTTGCAGCGCGCCGGGCGCGGTGCCTGGCGGATAGCGCCGCCGCATCGGGGCGCCTTCCGGTGCCGCACGCGGGGCTGGCGCGTCACGAGTGTCTTCCAGCCCGGCCGGATGGAAACGCGCGATGATGATGGCGGCGCGTTCGGCGGCCGGATCCGTGTCGGTGGTGAGCGTGACGGCGTGACGGTGCGTCTCGGCATCCTTGTGGTGCAGGGCGCCGAGCAGCCGTGCGGCCGTGTGCCGGATCGACGTGGCAACGCCCGTATGGCCCTCGTCGGCGGCCGGTCCTGTCGGCGCGATATCCGAGAGCGCCAGGTCGGCGCTCGGGTAGCCCGAAGCGAGCAATTCGTCCAGCGCGTGCTGGGCATCGCTGCGGTGATCGAAGACTGCTTTCAAAGTGTGTCGCATGATGAACCCCCCGAGGTCTCGTGGCGAAAGGGGGATCAGCGAGCTGGCCGCTTCAGGCTGCGACCTCGCACGGTACCCTGTACCACGCGCGCCGTGCCGGCGAGTGGCCGTCACCGACGGCCGGGTTCCGTGCGTTGCCGTTGAATCAGCGCGACCAGACGATGGGTCACTGCGTGCAGTACGGCGCTTGATGATTCAAGCATACTCCGAATAGGGCCAGGGCGCTTGGTTTCCGTTGCCCTCGAACGGGCGGCACCCGTGCCGGGGTGCCGCTGCGTCAGCCGCGCGCCAGCGCCAGCCGCGCGTGGCCGGCGGACGGGCCCAGCGTGGGGCTCGAGGCCAGCTTGAACTGCGCCAGCGCGCCGGACAACTGCTCGGTCTGCTCCGCCAGCGATTCCGCCGCGGCCGACGCTTCCTCGACGAGCGCCGAGTTCTGCTGCGTCATCTGGTCCATGTCGTCGATGGCGCGGCCGATCTGCTCGATGCCTTCGGCCTGGCGCTGGCCGGCCACGCTGATCTCGGCCATGATGTCGTGCACCTTGCGCACCGACGCGACGATCTGCTCCATCGTGGCGCCCGCTTCGTCGACGAGTGCGCTGCCGGCATCGACCTTCGCGACGGAATCGCCGATCAGCTGCTTGATCTCCTTGGCGGCAGCGGCCGAGCGCTGGGCCAGGCTGCGCACTTCGCCCGCGACGACGGCGAAACCGCGGCCCTGTTCGCCCGCGCGCGCCGCTTCGACGGCCGCATTCAGTGCCAGGATGTTCGTCTGGAAGGCGATGCCGTCGATGACGGAAATGATTTCCACGATCTGCTTCGCGGACGCGTTGATGGCGCCCATCGTGGTCACCACATTGCCCACCACTTCGCCGCCGCGCGTAGCGATGTCGGTGGCGGATACGACGAGGGCGTTCGCCTGATTCGTGTTGGCGGCGTTCGTCTTGACGGTGTCCGTCAGCGATTCGACGGCGCGCGTCGTGTGCTCCAGGCTGCCTGCCTGCGATTCCGTGCGGCCGGCCAGGTCGGCGTTGCCGCTGGCGATCTCGGCGCTGGCCGTCGCGATGGTCTCGGCCGACGTCTTGATGCCGGCCACCATTGTCGCGAGGCGCGTGCGCATTTCCTGCAGCGCGACGAGCAGGCTGTGCTCGTCGCCCTTCTCGAGGCGGATTTCCATCGACAGGTCACCGGCCGCGACGGCGCGCGTGATCTCGCGGGCATACTCAGGCTCGCCGCCCAGCTGGTGCCAGATGGTGCGGATGACGAACCATGACACGCCGATGAGGGTCGCGATCACGATCAGTGCCGTGAGGATGGTGACGGACAACACGCGATTCACGCTGGAGGCGCTGCGTGCGATGCCGTCCTTGAAATTCTGCTGGGCCTGATCATTGAACTTCGCGACGTCGGCATTCAGCACCGTCAGCGCGCTCTGCATGCGCTGCACGGTGGCCTGCGGATCGCCCTGCTCGAGTTCGAGCATGATCTTGGCCGACGACAGGGCCGGCGCATAGTAATCTTCGAATTCTTTCGTGAGGCGCTTGCCCGTGGCATCCATGCCCGGGATCTTGGCGACTTCGGCCAGCTTGGCGCGGACCTTGTTCGCCTGGTCGCCGATCTGGGCGACACGGCTCTTGTCGCCTTCGGACACGGCATCGCGCAGGCCGTCGGTGATCCCCTGCAGGTCGGCCGTCAATGCCTTCGCCGTGCCGAGCGCCGGATAGTCGACGGCTTCGGTCGTGTGGATCGAGTTCAGGGCGCCGTTCGCGATGCTGGCGGACACCGCCACGCCGAGGCCGAAGATGATGGTGGAGATGACGGGGAGTGCCCAGATCTTGCGCTTGATGCTCATGATGCCGTTTCCTCTAAATTCAAAATCCCTCCACCCGGCGGATCGGGGGAGGGAGGTTGGGGGCGCTTACGGTGTGTAAATGACTTTCACCGATGCGTCGACCGCGCTCTTTTCGATGTAGCCGATGGCTTTCGGGTCGCTCGCCACCATCTTCTTGACGGCGGCGCTGTCCGCGGCTTCCTTCGGCATCGTGGCCTTGCCGGTGAACACCAGCTTGGACCACAGGGCCTTGACCTGCGACGCTTCCTTGTCCGTCACCTTCTTGTAGAACTCGGCGCGGATCGGGGCGCTTTCCGGCTGGTCGACGGGGCTCATCGCCGTCGATTTGCCGAGGAAGAACTGGGAGACCTGGTCCTTCGTCATCGACGACTCGGCGGCTTTCGGGTTCACCACGACCACCACTTCCGCCATGGCGGGCAGGGCGAGGAGCAGTGCTGCGGCGGCGATGCCGCTCTTGATCAGATGTTTCATCGACATCCCTTTCAGAACACGAAGTCGAGCGCGACGGCGCCGACATTGACGGGGCCATGGAAGCCAGGCTGCGAGTTGATCAGCAGGCCACCCTTCTGGCTCGGACGCACGTGGTCGAACTGCACCTTGAGCGCCAGGGAACGGTAGAAGTCCCAACGGACGCCGATCGAATCGGTCTGCTGCTCGCCCTGGCTCACGCCGGTGTAGCGCAGGCCGGCGACGAAGCCGGACAGTGCCGCGATCGTCGGTGTGCAGGCGGCCGGGTAGCCGGCCGGGCAGGCTGCCGGCATGCCGTTGTGCACGGAGTCGTCGATGGTCAGCTTGGCGTGGCTGTAGTACGGCAGGATCTTGCCGAAGCGGTAGCCGCCCATCACGTACCACGACGTCGTGTCGTTGACGTAGCTGTCGGTCTTGCGCTTCGCGTACTCGCTCTGCACGAGGACGTTGTTCCAGTCGAGCGTGGCGCCGAGCGACGTGAACGACGCTTTCTTGTCATGCACGTCGATGTCCGTTGCCAGCTGGTTGGCCTGCGGGATGTGGTAGCCGGCGCCGAACGTGTTCAGCGAGGTCAGCAAGGTCGTCAGCGACGGCGAGCCGGTCAGGTTCAGGTGACCGTCGACGCGGCCGAAGCGCACCGTCAGCGGGCCGTGCTCGGCCACGAGGTTCACGGCGGTCAGGCGGCGGCCTGCCAGTTTCGGGCCGCCGGCGATGTCGACGTCGCTCTTACCGACAGCAAATTGCGCGGTGTACGTGGTGTCGCCATAGCTGTGCTGCCAGGTGATGTCGGCGCCGTCGACCGTGTTGAACAGCATCTGCGCATACATTTCGGCCGGCGGACGCAGCATCGTGTTGGCATAGCCCACGTTGCGGTAGTCGGAAATCATGAACGCCGGAACGCCCATGCGGCCCACGCGGACGGAAACGTCATCCGAGACCTTGGCCTTGGCGAACGCCCAGGCCAGCTCGGCGCCGAAGTCGTCCTGTGCGTCCTTGCGCACGAGGCCCTGGCCCGTGACGGACAGCCAGCTGTTGACGGCATAGTCGGCCTGGATGCCGAAGTTGGAATCGACACCGGTGGTGACGTCCTTCTTGGCGCCGCTGGCCTGGTTCGGACGGGCGAACTCGGCCTTATCCGTGTTGGTCCAGGTGAGGGCACCGGTACCGAAGCCGCTGATGCGCACGGCGGAAGCGTCCTGCGCGAAAGCGCAAGGCACGGCAAAAGACATAGCGAGCGCACTCGCGATGATGCGTTTTTTCATGGGATTTACCTGCTGAAGACTGCGGGTGGACGATTTTTGTTATAGAGACACTGCCGTGGCGATGGTTTAGGCCGCGTAACGAATCTGTAATAAATTGTAGAGCGCCACGAATTTTTGCCGCAAGGAAAATGCGCGAATAATCACTCTACTTGGTTACGTTAGGGCTAACTGTGTTGTTGCAAACAGACACTATCTACTGTCAGTTTTGAATGACGGTTTTAATTCCACCAGTGCGACGTCGTACCCGCTTCCGGCAGCCGGGCCTGGCGCGCAGCGTGGACGATGCCGGCCTCGACCGCCTGCTCGGCCGTGTAGATGCGGGAGCATGCCGTGAGGTAGGAACGGATGTCGTGGGCGCCGGGTGCGCCGCGGGTGGCGTCTTCGTAGATGGCGGCATAACGCTCGGCGTCGAAGTCGAGGCAGTCGCGCCATTCCGAGATGCGGGCGTGGTCCGCCGCGACGAGGTTGCCGAAGCCCCAGTGCAGCGGATGGATGAGGAAGCGCGTGCCGGGACAGGCGTAGCGCTTGCTGCCGGCCAGGAAGATGGCGACGCCGACGGATTCCACGCTGCCCACGTTCCACGTCGTCAGCGGCAGGGGCAGCGATTTGAGGAAGTAGTACAGGGCGAAGCCGGCCGTCATGTTGCCGCCTTCCGTCGACATGTGCAGTTCGAGTTCCGTCGCGCCGCTTTGCAGGGCCTGCAGGCACAGGTTGCGCACGGTGCACGCGGAATTCGCGTTGATCGGTCCGATGAAATGAACGATGTGCAATGCCATGAGGCCTCCCGGTGACGGCCCAAGGATAGCAAGTTTCGCAACACGGCCGCGTCCCCGACGGATTGCATGCGGCCTCCAACAGGGGCATGCTGGAGCGTGCGGGCGCCGTGTGCGCTTCGATATTGAAAATATCTGATATTCAAAATCGGTATCCCGATATAGTTGGCCTGACCCCCGGTGCTACTCTTGCATCCTGTCAGCACACTTTCACCGTCCGAGGCAATGATGTCCACACCGATCCGATTTTTCTACCGCGGCGCCGTCCATGAAGTGAACGACGTCGCGCCGACGCAGACCGTCCTGCAGCACCTGCGCGAGGACCTGCATTGCACCGGCACCAAGGAAGGCTGCGCCGAAGGCGATTGCGGTGCCTGCACCGTCGTCATCGGATCGCTGGAGAACGGCGAGCTGCAGATGCGCTCCGTCAATTCCTGCATCCAGTTCACGCCCACGCTGGACGGCAAGGCGCTGTTCACCGTCGAAGACCTGGCGCAGCAGGACGGCAACCTGCATCCCGTGCAGCAAGCGCTCGTCGAATGCCACGGCTCGCAATGCGGCTTCTGCACGCCGGGCTTCGCGATGTCGCTGTGGGGCATGTACCTGAAGCAGGAAGGCCGCGAGCCGAGCCGCTGCGAAATCGACGACGCCCTGTCCGGCAACCTGTGCCGCTGCACCGGCTACCGCCCCATCATCGACGCCGCCAAGCGCATGGTCACGTTGCCGCGCGTCGAATTCGACCGTGCCGCCGTCGCCGAACAATTGCGCGCGCTGCAGCGCGACGCGGGCGCCACCTATGCATACGACGGCCAGACGTTCCACGCCCCGCGCACCCTGGACGAACTCGTCGCCGTGCGCGCCGCGCATCCGAAGGCGACGATCCTCGCCGGCTCCACCGACGTGGGCCTGTGGGTCACGAAGCAGATGCGCGAACTCACCGACATCATCTACCTGGGCCACGTGGCCGAGCTGAAGACCGTGCGCGAGCAGGACGGTTTTATCGAGATCGGCGCCGGCATCTCCCTGGAAGAGGCGTACGGCGCCATCTGCAAGCACTACGAAGCGCAGCTGGGCGAGTTGTGGCAGCGTTTCGCGTCGCTCCCGATCCGCAACGCGGGCACCTTGGGCGGCAACGTCGCGAACGGTTCACCGATCGGCGATTCGATGCCGTGGCTGATCGCGCTCGGCAGCGAACTGGTGCTGCGCGGGCCGGACGGCGAGCGCACGATGCCGCTCGAACGCTTCTATCTCGGCTACCAGGTCAAGGACTGGCGCGACGGCGAGTTCGTGCAAGCCGTGCGCGTGCCGCTGCCGCGCAAGAACGTGGCGTTCCGCACGTATAAGCTCGCGAAGCGCTTCGACCAGGACATCTCGGCCGTCTGCGCCGCTTTCGCCTTTACCCTGGAAGACGGCATCGTCGTCGACGCCCGCATCGCGTTCGGCGGCATGGCCGCGACGCCGAAGCGCGCCGCGCAGGCGGAAGCCCTGCTGAACGGCCGCGCGTGGGACGAAGCGGCCGTGACGGCAGCCATGGCCGCGCTGGCGCAGGATTACGCACCGTTGTCCGACATGCGCGCGTCGAGCGCCTATCGCATGAAGACGGCGCAGAACCTGCTGCGCCGCTACTGGCTCGAAACGCGCAAGGACAACCCCCTGCCGACCAGCGCAGTCAATCCGTTCGCAAACAAAACACCGACCGCCCTGGCTTGAGGAGACAGACATGAACGACGCAGGATCCCCCGCACTGACCAAGGCCGAGTGGAAGCAGGTCGGCCTCGGCAAGGCCCATGAATCGGCCCGGCTGCACGTGCTGGGCCAGGCCGATTACACCGACGACATCGCCGAGGTGCGCGGCACGTTGCACGCCGCGCTGGGCCTGTCCAGCAAGGCGCACGCCCGCATCCTCGACATCGATTTTGCGGACGTGCTTTCCAGCCGTGGCGTGCGCGCCGTGCTGACGGCGAAGGACATCCCCGGCACCAACGACTGCGGCCCCATCATCCACGACGACCCGATCCTCGCGGACGGCCTCGTGCAATACATCGGCCAGCCGATCTTCGTCGTCGTCGCCGACAGCCACGACCTGGCCCGCCGCGCCGCGAAGAAGGCGAAGGTCACTTATGAAGAACTGCCCGCGATCCTCACGCCGCAGGCCGCGCGCGCCGCCGGTTCGTACGTGCTGCCGCCGATGCGCCTGACGCGCGGCGATGCCGAGACGGCCTTCGAGCGTGCGCCGCTGCGCGTGCAGGGCGAGTTGTACGTGGGCGGCCAGGAGCAGTTTTATCTCGAAGGCCAGATCTCGTACGCGATCCCGCAGGAAAACGACGGCATGCTCGTGCTGTGCTCCACGCAGCACCCGAGCGAGATGCAGCACGTCGTCGCGCACGCACTGGGCCTCCATTCGCACAACATCGTCGTCGAGTGCCGTCGCATGGGCGGTGGCTTTGGCGGCAAGGAATCGCAGTCGGCGCTGTGGGCCGCCGCTGCATCCATCGCCGCGAAACGCCTGGGCCGCGCCGTAAAACTGCGCGCGGACCGCGACGACGATATGATGGTCACCGGCAAGCGCCACTGCTTCCACTACCTGTACGAAGTGGGCTATGACGATTCGGGCCGCATCCTCGCGGCGAAGGTCGACATGGTGAGCCGCGCGGGCTACTCCGCTGATCTCTCCGGCCCCGTGGCCACGCGCGCCATCTGCCACTTCGATAACACGTATTACCTGTCCGACTGCGACATCCGCGCGGCGGCCGGCAAGACGAACACGCAGTCGAACACGGCGTTCCGCGGCTTCGGCGGTCCGCAGGGTGCCATCGCGATCGAGTACATCATCGACGAGATCGCGAGGAATCTCGGCAAGGACTCGCTCGACATCCGCAAGCTGAATTTCTACGACAAGATCGACCGCAACATCACGCCGTACGGCCAGCCCGTCGTCGACAACGTGATCCACGAACTGGTGGGCGAGCTGGAGACGACGAGCGAATACCGCGCGCGCCGTGCAGCCATCAATGCGTACAACGCGACGAGCCCCGTGCTGAAGAAAGGCCTCGCGCTGACACCGGTGAAATTCGGCATCGCGTTCAACGTGACGCACCTGAACCAGGCCGGCGCCCTCGTACACGTGTACGTGGACGGCTCCATCCTCGTCAATCACGGCGGCACGGAGATGGGGCAGGGCGTCAATACGAAGGTGATGCAGGTCGTCGCGCACGAGCTGGGCGTCGATCTCACGCGCGTGCGCATCGCCGCCACGAACACGAGTAAGGTCGCGAACACGTCGGCGACCGCCGCATCGACGGGCGCGGACTTGAACGGCAAGGCCGCGCAGGATGCGGCGCGCCAGATCCGCGAACGCCTCGCCGCCTTCGCCGCCGAGCAGTACGGCGGTGACGTCGCCGACGTGCGCTTCGTCGCGGACACCGTGTTCGCGAACGGCCACGAAGTCCCGTTCGGCGAACTGGTGGCGAAAGCCTATCTGTCGCGCGTCCAGCTCTGGTCGGACGGCTTTTATGCGACGCCGAACCTGCACTGGGACCCGAAGACGATGACGGGCAATCCGTTCTTCTACTTCGCGTACGGCGCCGCGGTGGCGGAAGTCGTCATCGACACGCTGACCGGGGAATGGAAGCTGCTGCGCGCGGACGCCTTGTACGATGCCGGCAACTCGCTGAACCCCGCCATCGACATCGGCCAGGTCGAAGGCGCGTTCATCCAGGGCATGGGCTGGCTGACGACGGAAGAACTGTGGTGGAACGCGCAGGGCAAGTTGATGACGCATGCGCCGTCGACGTACAAGATCCCGGGCGTGTCCGACTGCCCGGATGCGTTCACGGTGAAGCTCTTCAACAACCGCAACGTGGCCGATTCGATCCACCGGTCGAAGGCCGTCGGCGAACCGCCGCTGCTGCTGCCGTTCTCCGTATTCCTCGCGCTCCGCGACGCCATCTCGGCCGTGGGCGACCACAAGGTCAACCCGCCGCTGTGCGCGCCCGCGACGAGCGAGGCGATCCTCGACGCCGTGTCCTTCGTCGAACAGGCCGTGCAGGAACACAAGGCAGCGTGACATGGACACCTGGCAGATCCCCACCGACCAGCCGGCCGTGCTGATCACGGTCGCGAAGGTCGACGGCTCCGTCCCGCGCGAACCGGGCGCCCGCATGCTCGTCGATGCCCTGGGTCAGTGGGGCACCGTCGGCGGCGGCCACCTGGAGCTGCGCGGCGTCGAGACGGCACGTGCGATGCTCGCGAGCGGAGAAGCGCGCCGCCTGGAGCGCTTCCCGCTCGGCCCCAGTCTCGGCCAATGCTGCGGCGGCGTCGTGCACCTCGCGTTCGAGCTGGCCGACCGAGAGCATTGCGCCGAGCTGGCCGCGCGCCGCCATGAAGACGTGTGGCGTGCCGTCGCGCTGGACGGCGCACCGGACCTCGCGCTCGTCGACGCGCTGGGCCACACGATCCTGCGCCGCGGCGGCCGCTGGCCCGACTTCGCGCGCAGCGGCGGCACCCGCGTGCTGCTGGATGCGACCGGCCGGCGCTGGCTCGTCGACCACGTCCCGGCGCCGCGCGCGCACGTGATGCTGTTCGGCGCCGGCCACGTGGGCGCTGCCATCGTGCGCCTGCTGGCCGACCTGCCGTGCAAGGTGACATGGGTCGACGAACGGGACGAGATGTTCCCGTCCGCCGTGCCGGCCAACGTCGTCGTCGAAGCGACGGACATGCCGGAAGTCCTGGCGCGCCGGGCTGCACCCGGCACGAGCTTCCTCGTCATGACGCACAACCACGCGCTGGATCAGCGCCTGACCGAGGCGATCCTCCGCCGGCCCGCCGGCCACGACTGGTTCGGCCTGATCGGATCCGACACGAAACGCAAGCAATTCGAGCACCGCCTGCGCGACCGCGGCATCTCCCGCGCCCGCCTGGACGACATGGTGTGCCCGATCGGCATCCCCGGCATCGAGGGCAAGGAGCCCGCCGTGATCGCCGTCGCCGTCGTCGCGCAACTGCTGATGGTCTGGGAGGCGGCCGCGCAGGCCGCGCCGCAGGCCGCAACCGAAGTCCCACTGGAACAAGACTGAGATGTCCAACGATACCCGCACCGTGCAGGCCTACCGAGCGAGCCTGCTGCACTTCCACGCCGATCCTCTGCTTTCCGAGAACGCTCACGCCTGGCACGAAGACGGCCTGCTCGTCGTCGAGAACGGCCGCGTGCTCGCCGCCGGCGACTACGACAAGCTGATTTCGACGCTGCCGCCCGACACGCCCATCGTCGACTACCGCGGCCAGATCATCACGCCCGGCTTCATCGACACGCACCTGCACTTCCCGCAGACGGACATGATCGGTTCGCCCGCGCCGGATCTGCTGCCCTGGCTGGAGAACTACACGTTCCCGACCGAGCGCCAGTTCAAGGACCCTGTCCACGCGCGCACCGTCGCGGAGTTTTTCCTCGACGAGCTGCTGCGCAACGGCACGACGACGGCGCTCGTGTACTGCACGGTGCACAAGGAATCCGTCGACGCGTTCTTCGAGGCGAGCGCCGCGCGCAACCTGCGCATGGCCGGCGGCAAGGTGCTGATGGACCGGAACTGCCCGGACTTCCTGCGCGACACGGCCGACCTGCGCGACAGCGAAGAACTGATCCGCCGCTGGCACAACAACGGCCGCGCGCTGTATGCGATCACGCCGCGCTTCGCGCCCACGTCCACGGCGGCGCAGCTCGGCGCCGCGGGCGAGCTGGCGCGCGCGTTCCCGACCACGTACATCCAGACGCACGTGTCGGAAAGTCGCGACGAATGCGCATGGGTGAAGAGCCTGTACCCGGACAACCGCAGCTACCTGCAGGTCTACGAGCACTATGGCCTGATGCGTCCGCGCGCCATGTTCGGCCACTGCATCTGGCTCGACGACGTCGACTTCGCGCTGATGGCCGATACGGGCGCCGCGATCTCGCACTGCCCCACGTCGAACCTGTTCCTCGGCAGCGGCCTGTTCGACGTGGCGAAGGCCGACAGCGCGCGTGCGCACGTGTCGCTGGGGACGGACGTCGGCGCGGGCACGTCGTTCTCGATGTTGCAAACAATGAATGAAGCGTATAAAGTTGCGCGACTAAAAGGCAGCTATCTCCCGGCCCTGCGCATGTTTTATCTGGCCACGCTGGGCGCCGCACGCAGCATGCAGCTCGAAGGGACGATCGGCAATTTTGCCGCCGGCACCGAGGCAGACTTCGTCGTCCTCGACCCGAAGGCGACGCCCTTGCTGGCGCGCCGTACGGCGAACGGCGACTCGCTCGAGGAAACCCTGTTCGCGCTGGCGCTGCTGGGCGACGACCGCGCGATCCGCGCCACCTACGCGGCCGGCAAGCAGGTGCACGAGCGGGCGCGCTGAGCCCCGGCGCCCCGGCTGCCTGAACGAATCCCTTTCACAGCCGAGACGATGATGACGAAAACCCTGAGCAGCAGCCTGCTGATCACCCTGGCGGCCCTCGCGGCCGCCGCTTCCGCGCGCACCCCGGCGTCCGGCCCGAACGAGGCGGCCACCGCGCGCCACTATGCCGCCCTGATCGATGGCACCAGGCCGAAGACGGCGGAACTGGTGCTGTTCTTTTCGCAGATGCCCAAGGGCGGCGACCTGCACCACCATTATTCCGGCGCGATCTATGCGGAGACCTATGTCGACTGGCTCGACAAGCAGGGCGCCTGCGTCAACAAGGTCACGTACCGCATCGAGACGGAGAAGAGCGTCGTCGACAGCGAGCGCGCCAAGCAGGCGAAGGACCGAACGTGCCTGTCGTCGGCCGACGTGTACGCCGACGATGCCGTGTGGCGCGAGCTGCTGCAACGCTGGTCCAGCAAGGACTTCAACAACCACGGCGCGATCCAGCCGCCGCCGGACCGCCAGTTCTTCCAGACCTTCGGCTACTTCGGCCCCGTCTCCGACCACAGCTTCCACGACGGCCTGCTCGAGTTGAAGAACCGCGCGCTGGCCGAGAACGTGAGCTATATCGAGACGATGTTCAAGAGCCCGGAGACGGTGTCCGATCCGGAGTTCGACAAGCGCGCATGGGACAGCGCCCGCGACGACGCGAAGTTCGCGCAATTGCTGGAGGCCGCCCGCCAGAAGCTCGACGCGACGTCCTCGTTCAAGGCGTCTGTCGACGCGTTCGTGAAAACCGTCGACGACGCGTCGCAGGGCATCGACGACGAGAACTTCACGATGCGCTACCAGACCTATGTCGTGCGCCTGTTCTCGCCGTCGCGCGTGTTCTCGTCGATGCTCGCGGCGTTCGAGGCGGCGGCGCGGGGCGGCAAGATCGTCGGCGTGAACATCGTGGGCCAGGAAAGCCAGATGGTCTCGATGCGCGACTACACGCTGCACATGCAGATGTTCCGCTTCCTGAAGAAGGCGTACCCGAAGGTCAACGTCGCGATGCACGCGGGCGAGCTGGCACTGGGCGACGTGCCGCCGGAAGACCTCAAGTACCACATCGACCAGGCGCTGAACGTGGCGGGCGCGCAGCGCATCGGCCACGGCATCGACCTCGCGCACGAGACGAACGCCATCGGCATCATGAAGACGATGAAGGCGAAGGACATCCCCGTCGAGATCAACCTGACGTCCAACGCGTTCATCGAAGGCGTGCAGGGCGAGAACCACCCGATCACCTTGTACCGCAAATACGGCGTGCCGTACGTGATCTCGACGGACGACGCCGGCGTCACGCGCCACAACCTGGCGAACGAGTACGTGCTGTTCGCCAGCCGCTACAAGCCGACCTATGCGGAAATCAAGAAGGCGTCGTACAACGGCATCCGCTACAGCTTCCTGCCGGAAGCGGACAAGGCGCGCCTGATGCACCAGCTGGACGCCCGCTATGCGCGCTTCGAGGCGAACATCGCGGCCCTCGACCGCACCACCGTGAAGCACTGAACACAGCCGCGTCATCCCTCCAGCCGGCGGCGGCCCCGCCGCCGGCGTTCCCCCTCCTGCCGATCGGCGCCCGCCCGGCACGCCGAAATGAGCCATGCATATGTGGAAGCTGTGGCCAACTCGCTACAGAATCCGCGAATTCGCGTTCCCTTTGCCTAAAAAACAAGCGAAAGAATTTCATTACGGAATGCCGCATTTATAATCCGCCCGTGTCCGTTTTGTAGGGAACAGGCAGTCAGCACGCGACTAAATGCATGGTTTTTAAGCGACTTATACGCGCAAGCTATAAATTCCAAAAAGAAAACGTATTTGTCTGTAAAAGAACCTTCATGCATATTGGCCTTTTAATAAGCCAACGTCGGATAAAAAGAGCGGATTTTGGGTGTAATAGCCTGGAAATAATTAACCGCTAGACTCGCCTGCGCTGCTTTTTGCCGGTGCATTCTTATCAACGACCGCACCACGAAACAGCAGATCGACCGAATAAAAACAGGCCGCCACAAGCGCGCCCGTTGAGTGTTTGCAGTACTAAGAGAGGGGAACGTCCGTTCCCGACCATAACATCAAGTCTATTTGGGGTTTCCAATGATCTATCAAAAACGGATTCAGCTGACCAAGCTGGCGCTGGCTCTGTCGATCGCGCTCGCCGGAGCGCCGGCGCTCGCGCAGAACACCACGTCGGCAGTCGGCGGTCGTATCACGAGCGCTGACGGCCGTCCGGCCGCAGGGGCATCGGTGCAAATCGTCCACACCGAATCCGGTTCGGTCAGCAACGTCGTCACCGACGCGGAAGGCCGCTATGTCGCGCGCGGCCTGCGTACGGGCGGTCCGTACACGATCATTATCACCAAGGACGGCGTCACGGAAAAACGTGAAGGCATCTACCTGCAGTTGGCGGAAACCGCCACCGTCGACGCGACCGTCGGCGCACCGATGCAGACCGTGACCATCGCCGGCAGCCGCGCACGTTCCGAAATCTTCAACCGCACCAATATGGGTGCCGGCACCGCGATCAGCAACACCCAGCTGCAGATCCAGGCGTCGGTCAACCGCAACCTGCAGGACTACGCCCGTGCGGACCCGCGCGTGTCGCAGACCGACAAGGAACGCGGCGAACTGTCCGTCGCGGGCCAGAACTCGCGCTACAACTCCATCACCATCGACGGCGTGAACGTGAACGACACGTTCGGCCTGGAAGCCAACGGCAGCCCGACGACGCGCCAGCCGATCTCGATCGAGGCGATCCAGTCGACGCAGGTGAACGTCGCCAACTACGACGTCACGCAGAAGGGCTACACGGGCGGTAACATCAACGCCGTCACGAAGTCCGGCACGAACCAGTGGAAGGGCGGCGTGTACTACGTGTACCGCGACGACCGCCTGGCCGGCCAGCGCTACAACTCGGCGAACAACACGTATTCGGATCCGGTGCCGTTCAAGGAAACGACGAAGGGCGTGTGGGCCAGCGGCCCGCTGGTCGAGGACAAGCTGTTCCTGTACGCGCTGTCGGAAGAGACGAATTCCTCGCGCAGTGCGCCGGACTTTGGCCCGGTCGGTTCGAGCAATGGCACGACCGTCGCCATCACCCCGGCCGAGATCGCCGCGGTGCAGGACATCATGAAGACCCGCTACGGCGTCAACGCCGGCAACTTGGCGCAAGGCGGCGGCAACTTCGTGTCGCGCGAGCAGATGCTGAAGGTCGACTGGAACATCAGCGACAACCACCGCGCCAACGTCCGCTACCAGCGCACCACGCAGGCCGAGCCGCAGTACTCCACGTTCAGCGCCACCGGCCTGAGCCTGGATTCCGCCTACTGGTCGCAGGGCAAGCAGATCGAAACGACCGTGGCCCAGCTGTTCTCGGACTGGACCCCGACCTTCGCGACCGAAATCAAGGCCTCGACACGTAACTACGATTCCGTCCCGACCAATAACTCGACCCTGCCGAGCATCGGCGTGCAGTTCACGGGCGCGGTGCCGGCCGGCACCCCGAGCGGCGTGACGACCGGTTCGCGCACTCTGTTCCTGGGCACGGACAACTCGCGCCAGTTCAACGTGCTGCGCACCCGCACCCAGGACTACTACACGGGCGCCAACTGGACGCTGGGCGATCACGAGATCAAGTTCGGTGCCGACTACCAGAAGAACAAGATCTACAACGCGTTCCTGCAGAACGTATACGGCAACTATACCTTCGGTTGCGACAACAACCTGACCTACTCGTTCGGCAGCATCAACTGCACGACCGCGTCGCAGGCCCAGGTCGAAGCCGCCGTGCTGGAAAACCTGCGCACGGGCCGCTACACGTCGTACACGCTGCAGGTCGCCGCACCGGGCCTCACGCTGAACGACGCCGTCGCCCAGTTCAACATGACGAACACGGGCCTGTTCCTGCAGGACACCTGGAAGTTCAACCGCCAGCTGACCCTGAACTATGGCTTCCGCGTGGATGAGGTGGGCGTAGGCGGCCAGCCGATCGCCAATCCGAAGGTGGCCCAGGCCGCCGTGCTGAACCCGAACGCCCGCCAGACCGGCGGCTTCGGCTACAACAACCAGCAGACCATCGACGGCACCAAGCTGTTCCAGCCGCGCTTCGGTTTCAACTACAACTTCGACACCCCGCGCCGCATGCAGGTCCGCGGCGGCTTCGGCCTGTTCCAGGGCGCCGCGATGTCCGTCTGGCTCGCGAACCCGTACCAGAATACGGGCATGACGACGCAGCAGATCACCTGCTCGGCAACCGCCACGACGAAGTGCCCGGCGGTTGCCGGCACGGCGACCGGTGCGTTCAGCACGGACGTCAACAACCAGCCGAAGCTGGGCGGTTCGACGCCGCCTGTCGCCAGCGTCGACCTGCTGGATCCGAACGTGAAGCAGCCGTCCGTGTGGAAAGCCAACCTGGCCTTCGAGACGGAACTGCCGTGGTACGGCCTCGTCGCCAGCGCCGAGGTGCTGTACGCGCACACGAAGGACGCGATCTTCTTCCAGAACCTGAACCTGGGCCAGCCGACCAAGATCGGCCAGGACGGCCGCCAGCTGTTCTGGAACGCGAACGGCCTGTCGCAGAACTGCTGGAGCGTGGGTAACAACACCGTCAGCACGACGAAGGGCTGCACCAACACGAACAAGTCGCTGTCCAACTCCGCGTTCGGCAACGTGATCAAGGTCACCAACACGGACAAGGGCGAGAACCGCGTCTCGACGCTGGCGCTGTCGTATCCGATGACGAAGGGCCTGGGCTGGTCGATCGCCGCGAGCCACACGTACGCGACGGAAGTGTCGAACCTGACGTCGTCGACGTCCGGTTCGAACTACGGCGCCCGTTCGGCACTGAACCCGAACGACAACGTCGCGGCCAACTCGGCCTACCTGGTCAAGAACCGCATCAACGCCCTCGTGAACTTCGAGAAGGCCTTCTTCGGCACGTACAAGACCCGCTTCGGCGTGTTCTACGAAGGCCGTACCGGCAAGCCGTACAGCTGGACCTTCAAGAACGACGCGAACGGCGACGGCACCAGCAGCAACGACCTGATGTACATCCCGAAAGCGTTCGGTTCGGGCGAGGTCGTGTTCGCGGGCGATACGGCGACCAACCACGCCGCCGAACAGCGCTTCTGGGACATCGTCAACGCCAACAAGTCGCTGCGTCAGGCGGCCGGCGGCGTCGTGGCCCGCTACGGCGACTTCTCGCCGTGGACGAACAGCTTCGACCTGCGCCTCGGCCAGGAAATCCCGGGCATGTTCAAGCGTAACAAGGCATCGATCTCGTTCGACATCCTGAACTTCGGCAACCTGCTGAACAAGAAGTGGGGCCACATCAACGAAGCGCCGTTCTTCTCGGCAGGTGGCCAGACCCGCGGCTTCGTCGACTATGCCGGCCTGGATGCGAACGGCCACTACGTGTACGCCGTGCGCTCGACCGTCGATCCGCTGCAGATCCGCCAGGTCAAAGGCGAATCTCAGTGGTCGGCACAGGTCACCGTCAAGTACGAGTTCTGATCGTTTCGATCTGAACGCCGTCGCATGACGTGACGAAACGGCCGGTGGCGACACCGGCCGTTTTTTTCGTTGTAATTTCGCCGTCCGTAAAGACCCGGGGCAGAAGCGCCGATGCCATAATCGACGACTGCTGTCAGCACCCTAAAAGGCTATCCATGATCGTAATCCGTCCGTCCCTGCTGGCCCTGGGCACGGCACTGCTGCTGTCCGGCTGCGCCGGCACGCCGGCCCGGCCGCCAGGTCCGCTGGAGATCAACCTCGTCGCCCTGAACGACTTCCACGGCAACCTCGAACCCAGCAAGTACACGTACACGCCGCCCGGCGCCACCGCACCGCGCACGATCCAGGCCGGCGGCATCGACGTGCTGAAAGGCGCGCTCGACGCTTTCCGCAACGAGGACCCCGATCTGCTGTTCGTCGCCGCCGGCGACCTCGTGGGCGCGAGCCCTGCCGTGTCGTCGATGTTCGCCGACGAACCGAGCATCGAGGCGCTGAACCGCATGGGCCTCGTCGCCAGCTCGCTCGGCAACCATGAATTCGACCAGGGCCCGCAAGAACTGCTGCGCCAGCAGCACGGCGGCTGCGATTCGCCGCGTCCCGCGAAGGCCTGCCGCTACTCGCCCGACTTCAAGGGCGCCGGCTTCACGTACCTGGCCGCCAACGTCGTCGATGCGCGCACGGGCAAGAATCTCGTGCCCGGCTCGCGCGTCGTCGACGTCAAGGGCGTCAAGGTCGGCCTGATCGGCGCCGTCCTGCACGACCTGGCGTCCGTGACGGTGCCCGCGGCGATCCAGGGCCTGGACGTGCGCGACGAAGCGGCCTCGATCAACGCCCAGCTGCCGGCGCTGCGCGCGCAGGGCGCCCAGGTGTTCGTCGTGCTGATCCACGAAGGCGGCTTCGCCGACCAGCCGTACGACAAGGCCGATTGCAATACGCTGCACGGTCCCATCGTCGCCATCGCGAAGCAACTCGACCCCGCGATCCGCCTCGTCATCAGCGGCCATTCGCACACGGGCTATCTGTGCAAGGTGGACGGCAAGGTGGTCACGCAGGCCGACGCCTACGGCCACCTGCTGTCGCGCATCAAGCTCACGCTGAATCCCGTCACGAAGGACGTCGAGGACATCCAGGTGCGCAACGTCGTGATGGCACCGGACGCATTCAAGCCGGACGTCGGCCTGTCCGCCTATCTCGCCGACGTGCGCGCGAAGAGTCGCGCGGAGCTGGGCAAGCCGGTGGCGCGCATCGCGGGCGCTTTGTCCCGCCACGAGGCGCCGTCGGGCGAGTCGCCGCTGGGCGACGCGATCGCCGACGCGGCCGTCGCCGCCACGCGCGAGCAGGGCGTGCAGATCGGCTTCATGAACGCGGGCGGCATCCGCAAGGATCTGGAGTCGGGCGAGGGCGGCGTCGTCACGTTCGGCCAGGCCCAGGCCGTGCTCCCGTTCGGGAACACCCTTGTCGTGATGGACCTCACGGGCGCGCAGCTGCGCACCCTGCTCGAGCAACAGTGGGACCGGCCCGCGTCATCCGGCGCATCGATCCTCGCCGTGTCGGGCAGCCTTGCGTACGACTGGGACGGCACGCAGCCGCCGGGCCGGCGCGTCGTGCCGGGCAGCGTGAAGGTCGACGGCGTGCCGCTCGCGGACGACAAGGTCTACCGCGTCGTCGCCAACAACTTCCTGGCGGGCGGCGGCGACAACTTCCCCGCGTTCGCCAAGGGCACGCGCCGTGCGGACACGGGCGTGCGCGACCTCGACGCATTGGTCGCCTGGCTGCAGAAGCATCCGGAGACGGGCGCCGCGGGCATGGTGGCACAGCAGCGTATCCGCAAAATCCGATAACGATATAAACGATATGAAACGAAAAGTTCTGATGAAAACGATCGCCTGCGCGCTGCTGCTCGCGGGCGCCTCCGTGTCGCTGGACGCAGCCGCGTGGGGCACGGACGGCCACCGCGCCGTGGGTGCCATCGCCGACCAGCTGATCAAGGGCACCCATGCCGAGCGCCGCGTCAAGGCGATGCTGCTGCCGGGCGAATCGCTGGAAGCCGTCTCCACGTGGCCCGATTGCGTGAAGGGCAACTGGTGCGGTCCGCAGACGCCGGAGATGATCGCGTACGTGGCCGCCAATCCGAAGCACAGCGAGTACCACTACACGGACGTGCCGTTCCAGCTCGACCACTACCACGACGGCGCGCCCGGCACGGCCGACGACGACATCGTGCAGACCCTGAAGGAGTGCATCGCCGTCCTGCGCGGCAACGACACCCCGGTGACGAACCCGCACAACTTCACGCAGCGGCAGGCTCTGATCCTCGTGACGCACCTGGCCGGCGACATCGTCCAGCCGCTGCACGTGGGCGCCGCCTTCGTCGACAAGGACGGGCATTTCGTCGTGCCGACGACGAAGGCCGAGATCGACGAGACCGCCGTCTTCGATTCGCGCGGCGGCAACAACTTCCTGCTGGACGACGCGAAAATCGAGCAGATGTCCGCCAACCTGATCCCGCCGGGCGAACCGAAGCCGGAGAAGCCGGGTGTGCCGAAGGCGCTGACGAAACCGTTCCACTCGTACTGGGACAGCACGACGGTCGACTATGCGTTCCGCCGCATCCGCACGAAGACGCCCGAGCAGTTCGCCCGGGCCGTCATCGCCGCCAAACCGGCCGTCGCGAAGAGCGCGGGCGATCCCGCGACGTGGCCTTACCAGTGGGCCGACGACACGCTGGCCGTGTCGAAGACGGCGTTCGCCGGCGTCACGGCGGGGGCCATCGTGCCGCAAGTCGACAAGAAGGGTGCAACGTATTACACGTGGAGCCTGGAAGTGCCGGGAGATTATCCGGTGCCCAGCTCCGCGCTGGCGAAGACGCAGATCATCAAGGGCGGCTATCACCTGGCCGCGCTCTTGAAGGCGATCTGGCCGTAGGCTGGCCGTAACCCGCGGCCGCTATCCTGCGGGAGCCGCCGCGTGCCCACGAGGCCGCGGCGGCTTTTTCATGCGCATCCGTTAGAATTGGCATCCCATCGTTCCAGACCGCTTCCATGCCCACCTTGCTTCGCCTTGCCCTCCCTTTACCCTTGTTGATCGCGCTGCCGGCCGCCGCCGCCGATGGCGATGCGCGCACTGTGCCCTTGTGGGAGGCGGGCGTGGGCGCCGCCGTGTTCAGCACGCCCGCGTACCCGGCCTCGTCGGACCGCAGCACGCGCGGCATCGCACTGCCTTTCCTACTGTACCGCGGCAAGGTGCTGCGCGTCGACCAGGGCGGCGTGGGCGCGCGCCTGTTGAACACGGACCGCGTGGAATTCGACGTCGGCTTCGCCGCCGCGCTGCCCGCGTATTCGAAGGACGTGGAGGCGCGGCGCGGCATGCCCGATCTGGGCACGCTCGTCGAATTCGGCCCGCGTGTGAAATACAAGTTCGCCGACCTGGGCGATGCGGGGCGCCTGCGCGCGGAGCTGCCCGTGCGCGCCGTCATCGAAGGCCGCGGCGGTTTCCGCCGCCAGGGCTGGACGACGGAACCGCGCCTCGTGTGGGAACAGCGCGGCGACGGCGGCCGCTGGACGCTGGAGACGCAACTCGGCGCCGTGTTCGGCGACCGCCGGATCCATCGCTATTTCTACGAAGTGGCACCGCAGTACGCGACGGCGGACCGGCCGGCTTATCGCGCGGACGGCGGCTTGATGCTCGTGCGGACGGGCGTGTTCGGCACGCTGCGCGTGAACCCGGACGTGCGCGTGTTCGGGTTCGTGCGGCTGGACAGCTATGCGGGGAATGCGAACCGGGATAGTCCGCTGTTCGAGAAGAAGGCCGGGGTGTCGGCCGGCGTGGGCTTCGCGTGGACGTTGGCGCGGTCGACCCGCAGCGCGAACGAGTAACGCCGGTGTCGGTTGAACGCGTGGACGGCAAGCCGTCCACGCGTCCAACGAACGCTTGCCTACCGGCGTATGGACAATTATCGCGACTTGACGAACGGCTTGCCGATCGCTTTCGGCGCCACCGACTTGGCCATCAGACCGGCCAGCACGACCACCGTGACGACGTACGGAATCGCCTGAATCAGGGAGCCGGGCAGGCGCCCGACGACGGGCAGGTCGACACCTTCGAGCTGGATCTGGATCGCACCGAACAGGCCGAACATCAGGCAGCCGAGCACCGTGTGCAGCGGGCGCCAGTTGCCGAACACGAGGGCCGTCAGCGCCAGGTAGCCGGCACCGGCCGACATGTCGCGCAGGAAGAAGCCGCTCTGGACCAAGGTCAGATAGGCACCCGAGAACGAGCACAGTACGCCCGCCACGAGCATGGCGAGATAGCGCGTGCGCTCGACGGAGACGCCGGCCGCGTCGGCCGCGTGCGGGTTCTGGCCGCAGGCGCGCAGGCGCAGGCCGAAGCGGCTGTGGTACACGACCCAGTGCACGACCGGAAGCAGCAGGAACGCGACGTACACGAGCACCGACTGGCCGCCGATCACGTGGCCGTACAACCAGCCGATGAAGGGGATGTTGTCCAGCGCGGCGGTGCCGGGCAGGATCACGTCGACGAGGCGAGCGGTGCGGAGGTCCGGCGTGCGGCCGCCCTGCTGGAAGAAGAATTGCGCGAGCACGAACGTCAGGCCGCTCATCGCGATGTTGATGGCGATGCCGGCGACGAGCTGGTTGCCCTTTTGCGTGATCGACACGAACGCCTGCACCATCGCGAGGGCGACGGACACGCCCATGCCGGCGAGGATGCCGTACCACGGGTTCTGCGTCGCATACGCAACAGCGGCCGAGGCGAACGCCGAGGCGAGGATCTTGCCTTCGAGGCCGATGTCGACGACGCCGGAACGCTCGGCGAACAGGCCGGCCAGCGCGGCGAACATCAGCACGGGCGCGTTGCGGATCGTCGAGACGATGATGCTGGCGATGTGGAAGTCTTCCATTCAAGCCTCCTTGGTGGTGCGGGTGACGTTGATCAGTTTCAGGATCGCGGGGGCGTAGAAGTTTTCCATCGCGCCGCAGAACAGGATGATCAGGCCCTGGATGAAGATGAACGTCTCCTGCGGGATGTTCGGCTTTTCCAGCGACAGGTCGAAGCCGCCCTGGATCAGCGCGCCGAACAGCACCGACGACAGGAAGATGCCGACCGGATGCTGGCGGCCCATCAGCGCGATGGCGATGCCCACGAAGCCCGCGCCTGCGGGGAAATTCAGCGACAGGTAGTGCGTGGAACCCATCACGGAGTTCACGGCGCCGAGGCCCGCGAGCGCGCCCGACACGAGCATCGTGACGATGATCGTGCGGCTGATCTTCACGCCCGCGTAGTGTGCCGCGTGCGCGTTCAGGCCCGTCGCACGCAACTGGTAACCCCACGACGAACGCCACACGACGACGCCGTAAATGACGAGTGCGACGATGGCGAGAATGAAGCTGATGTTCAGCGGCGCGTCGCCCAGCACGGGCAACACCTTGTTCAAGAGGGGCAGGGCGGCGCTGTCGGCGAACACGCGCGACGCGGGATTCTGCTGGCCTTCGGGAATCAGCTTCAGGATCAGCCAGTTCATCACGTTGGCCGCGATGAAGTTGAACATGATCGTCGTGACGACGACGTGGCTGCCGCGCTTGGCCTGCAGATAGCCGGGAATGAAGGCCCACAGCGCGCCGAAGACGGCCGCGCCGATCATCGCGAGGGGAATCATCAGGATGCCGGGCAGGTGGGCGTCGAGCGCCAGCACGGCCCACGTCAGGCCCAGGCCGCCGATGTACATCTGGCCCTCGGCGCCGATGTTGAAGAGGCCCGCCTGCATCGCGATCGACACGGCGAGGCCCGCGAAGATGAAGGTGCTCGCGTAGAACAGCGTGTACGCGAGGCCTTCCGGATCGAGGATCGCGCTGTCGACGAGGATGCGCAGCGATTCCGACGGGCTCTCGCCCAGCAGGTGGATCACGAGCGCCGCGACGAGCAGCGCCGACATCAGGTTCAGGACGGGCAGGACGAAGCCCGTGGCCCAGCGTGGGAGTTCGGTCTTTTTCATGATCAGGACTTGTGCATGCCGCCCATCAGCAGGCCGATGCGGGTGGTGTCGAATTCGTCGACGGGGAGGATGCCGGCGATGCGGCCGCCGCACATCACGATGATGCGGTCGGCGAGCGCACGCACCTCTTCCAGCTCCACCGACGACAGCAGGATCGCCACGCCTTCGTCGCGCAGCCGCAGCAGTTGCGTGTGTATGCTTTCGATGGTGCCGATGTCGACGCCACGCGTCGGCTGGCCGACGAGCATCAGCTTCGGCTGCGCCGCCACTTCGCGCGCGATCACGACCTTTTGCTGGTTGCCGCCCGAAAGGAGGCCGATGCGCAGGTCCGGATTGTTCGGCCGCACGTCGAACGCCGTCATCAGGTGCGCGCAGCGCTGCGCGATTTTCTTGTAGTCGAACAGGCCCCAGCGGTTCTTGACCTTGTCCTGGTAGCCGAACACCGTGTTCTGCATGACGGAGAAATCCTTGATCACGCCGTCGCGCAGGCGGTCTTCCGGCACGTGGCCGATGCCCAGCGCGCGGAACGTCGCGGGCAGGCCGTCCGCGTTCGCGCGGTCCGCGTACGGGAGCGGCTGGCCGACAAAGTCGACGCGGCCGGCGGTCGGCAGGCGCATGCCGGACAGGATCTCCAGCAGCTCGCTCTGGCCGTTGCCCGACACGCCCGCGATGGCGACGACCTCGCCCGCGCGCACGGTGAAGTCGATGTCGGACAGCAGGGCCACGCCGTTCGTATCCTTCAGCTGCAGGTTCGACACCTTCAGTACCTCGGCGCCCGGATTGTACGGCGCGCGCGGCAGCTCGCTCTGGATCGGGCGGCCGACCATCATGTTCGCCAGCTGTTCCTTCGACGTCTCCGCCGTCTTCACGGCACCGACGACGCGGCCGGCGCGCATCACCGTCACCTCGTCCGTGATCTCCATGATCTCCTGCAGCTTGTGCGTGATCAGGATGATGGTCTTGCCCTGGTCCTTGAACAGCCGCAGGATCTCGAACAGCGACGCCGTCTCCTGCGCCGTGAGCACGGCGGTGGGCTCGTCGAGGATCAGGATGTCGGCGCTGCGGTAGATCTGCTTGAGGATCTCCACGCGCTGCTGCGCGCCGACGGACAAGTCGTGGATCGTTGCGAGCGGGTCGACGTCGAGGCGGTAGCGGTCGCAGATCTCGCGCAGCTTCGCTTCCACGGCGCCGCGCGTGGCGGCCAGCTTGAAGCCGCCTTCGTTGCCCAGCATGACGTTGTCGAGGACCGTCATGTTCTCGACGAGCATGAAGTGCTGGTGCACCATGCCGATACCCAGCGCGATCGCCTCGTGGCTGGTGCGGATGTCGCGCGGCTGGCCGTCGATCAGCACCTGGCCGCTGTCGGCATTGTAGTAGCCGTACAGGATGCTCATCAGGGTCGACTTGCCGGCGCCGTTCTCGCCGATCACGCCGTGGATCGAGCCCTTGGCGATGGCGAAGCTGACGTCGGCATTCGCCTGCACCGCCCCGAAGGCTTTGCTAATGTTGCGAAATTCTACGGCTGACTGCATGGCGGTCCGTTTTCGGTAGACAGAATAAAAGAGGAAGCATTCATTTAAAAGCGCGCCGCGCCGGCATGGGCCCGGCGCGGCGCGCTTTCATCGTTCACGGCGGCTTACTGCGGGCACGAACCGGCCGCGCGGTAATCGACCACCTTGATCTTGTCGGCGATGATGTCGGCCCGCGCCGCCAGCACGCGTTTTTCGATCTCGGGGGTGACGACCATGCGGTTGTCCTTGTCGAGCACCCAGTCCACGCCGCCTTCCTTCAGGCCCAGGTACGTGATGCCCGACGTGAACTGGCCGTTATTCGCTTTCATGAACGCGTCGTACGCGGCGTTGTCGACGCGCTTGACCATCGACGTCAGCATCGTGCCCGGGTACAGGTAGTTCTGGTTGGAGTCGACGCCGATCGCCAGCTTGCCTTTTTCCTTGGCCATCTGCAGGGCGCCCATGCCGGAACCGCCGGCGACGGCGAACACGACGTCCGACCCGCGGTCGAATTGCGCGCGCGCCAGCTCGCCGCCCTTGGCCGGGTCGTTCCATGCCGCGCTCGTCGTGCCGACCATGTTCTGCAAGAGCTGGACTTTCGGGTTGATCGCCTTCGCGCCCTGCGCGTAGCCGCAGGCGAACGCGCGGATCAAGGGGATGTCCATGCCGCCGACGAAGCTGATCGTCTTGGTCTTCGATGCGATCGCGGCGGCCACGCCGACGAGGTAGGAGCCTTCCTGTTCCTTGAACAGCACGGAGTTGACGTTCTTGCCCTGGGCATTGCCGTCGATGATCACGAAGTGCACGTTCGGGTATTCGGCCGCGATCTTTTGCACGGGCTGCGTCTGCGAAAAGCCGATGGAGACGATCAGTTTCAGCTTCTTGCGGGCGAGGGCGCGCAGCACCTGCTCGGCCTGCGTGTCGTAATTGGCCTGGGCTTCAAACACTTTGACGCCGGTTTCCTTCGTGAACCGTGCGACGCCTTCGGCGGCGGACTGGTTGAAGGACTTGTCGAACTTGCCGCCGGCATCGTAGACGATCGCGAGCTTGGCGCCGGCCATGTCGGCGCTGGCGCTGGCGCTGAGGCACAACGCCGCGATCGTCATGCAAATATGCTTGAATTTCATCGATTGGCTCCTGAATCCCGTATTGTACCGGCGCAACGGCTGTGCTGGGAGGGGAATGATTGCGCCTGGCCGGAGCCGCGCTGTCGTGTCGTCGCAACAAGCTCGGCAGGCGTCTGGACCATGATGCTGTGCGGGAATGTGGTGACCTTCGCAACCCATCTTGGCACTATGCATCAGCCCGTTTATTCGTGGCAAATACGATTTTGCTTAGTGATTTATTTGCCCATCATATAAATAGGCATGGGTCCGCACGATTTCTTGCGGACAGCGAGACGTTGTCTTTATTGCTCGGCGAGGGGCGCGGGAATCGCCGCGGCCGCGACCACGGCGGCGGCCGTCGTGGCGGGTGCGACGACGATCTCCGTCGCGGCCGGTGCGGGGATGGAGGCCGTCGACGGCAGTCCGGCGGCCTCGACCGGCTTGGCGAACTGCGACGTGAGGAAGCGGGCGATGCGGCCCTGGGTGTCTTCCAGGTAGGGGATGTTCATGTGGTCGGAATCCGGCACCGTCTCGTCCCCGATCAACTGGGCCAGTTTGCCGACCAACTGGTCGGTGTGCGAGTGGGGCACGATGTCGTCGCTGGCCGCGCGCAGCACGAACGTCGGTGCCTTCAAGGTGGGCGCGTACTTGATCGATTCGAAGCGGTGGCGCAGCATGTATTCGATCGGCATCACGCGGAACTTGCGCTTGGCGAGCGCCAGGATCGAATCGTACGGCGTGATCAAGACGACGGAGTGCACGGGGCGCTCCTTCGCCACCTGCACGGCCACGCCGGAACCGAGGCTGCGGCCGACGACGGCGATGCGGCGCGGATCGACGTGGTGGTGCGCCGCCATCCAGTCGAACAGCATGCAGGCGTCGTCGATCATGTGCGCTTCGGCCGGATCGCCTTGCGAGTCGCCGTAGCCGCGGTAATTCACGGCCAGCACGGCCATGCCGGGAAACAACTTGCCGGCATCGCGCACGACCCAGGATACTTCCTCGGAGCGGCCGCCGAAATAAATGACGGCGGGACGCAAGCCAGGCGTGCGCGGCGTCATCAGCCAGCCGGACAGCCGCGTGCCGTCCTTCGCGCGCAGCACGACGGGGCGGGTGCGGTGGCCACTGCTGCGCGGATGTTCCACTTCGCGCTCGACGGTGGGATTGAACACGAGGCGGCGCTGGTTCGCCGCGACCGCGGCCGTGAGGCCCAGCCACAACATGCTGGCAAACCCAGCCATACCTGCCGCCAATTTTTTGTTTGTGCTCATGATTACAGTCTACCCCCGCGTGCCGGACAATTCTGTGCGCTGCCCATCAAATACGGCTCGATTATGGATCGGATTCTTGAACAGTAGCTTTGCCGCAACATCCTGTTACAGCATCGGCGTTGCCCTGGTGGTCACGGCTTTGTTAGGCTGTTAATGAACGAAGAACGCAGGAGGCAAGGTGAAGTGGAAAACGGTCGTGCCGGCATGTGCGGCACTGGGCCTGGTGGTGGTGCTGGCGGTGCCCGCGTGGCGGATGACGCAGCCGGCCGCGACCGCACCCCTTCTTGTGCCTGCGGCGGCCCCGCCCGCAGCTGGGGCGCCGGCGTGGCTGTCCGACGTGCCCGCGCTTGCGCCGACGCCCGCGCCCGTTGAGCCGCTGGCGCAGCGCATCGACCGCCTGGCCGCGAGCGGCGATGCACGCGACGCCTACCGCGCGTGGTGGCTGCTGCACGCCTGCGTCGTGTTCGAGCGCACGGGCCGGCAGCCGGAGCGCGACGGGAACGAGCCGGACACGCTCGCCGATCCCGCGCACGCCTGCGCGACATTGAACGAAAGAACGAAGATGGCGCGCATCGACCACCTCGAGCGCGCCGCGCGCGCGGGCGTGGACGGCGCGCTGGCGGAACTGGTCGAGGAGGGCCCGTTCGGCGACCCGACCGCGCTGATGACGCGTCCCGACGACCCGCTCGTCAAGGAATGGAAGGCGCGCGTCAACGGCATGCTGAGCGCGCAGGCGGAGGATGGCTACTGGTCGAGCCTGTATCAACTGTTCACGGGATTCTGGTTCGGGCACCCCGCGATCGCCGCCGACCGCCAGAGCGCGCTGGCCTACGGCATCGCGCTGCGCGACATCATGGTCAAGCTGGACGGCGTGCCGGAACCGCAGGCGATCCCGTTCAACGGGCCTTTCCTCGACGAGATCGGCACCGGCCTGACACCCGCCGAAAAAGCCCAGGCGCAGGCGCGCGCGGACGCGATCGTCGCGCGGGCCGCTGACAAGCGGGGGCATTCAGCGCCGCTGTAAGACCGGGCAGGCACGAACGGAAATGGCGAACCGGGCGTCAATCGCGATGCGCATGTGCCATGCCGGCCCGGCGCTCCGTCGACGGGCGGCGACTTGCGATGGTGATCGTGTCACCGCTTTCGCGCACGTCGAGGCCGAAGCCTCGCTGTAACAAGTTGGTGAAGCCTTTGATATTGTCCACGTCGAAGCGACCGCCGATTTTCAGCTTGGCCGCGTCGGCGTCGGCCAGCACCAGCCGTCGCTTGTTGTAGCGGTTGAACTCGCTGGCGGCCTCGTCGAGCGTGACTTGATCGAATACCAGCTTGCCTTCCCGCCAACTCAACAGTTGGTCGATTGCCGCGTCGCTCTCGTCGGACTCGCGCATCGTGACCGGCGTGGCGACGACTTTTTGGTGTCTTGCCAGGATGACCGGCGTCCGGCTCGGCAGTTGCCCATTCTCGACCTGGACACGACCGTCGACGACCACGACCTCGGTGCCGCTGGCTTCACGCCGAACGGTGAACTTCGTGCCCAGCACGGTGATCCTGTTTGCTCCGGACATCACGACGAACGGGTGGGCGGCATCGTGTGCGATCTCGAAATAGGCCTCACCTTCGTCGAGCCAGACCATGCGCGCGCTCCGGCTCACGCGCGCGCGTAGCAACGTTGCCGTGTTCAACGTGAGTTTGCTTCCGTCCTGCAGCGCATACGTCCGGTGGGTGCCGAGCCGGGTCGCGTAGCGAACTTCGGCAGGAGGACTCCGCACAGCCGACCAGCCCGCGGCAGCGCCTACCGCCACCAGAATGGCGGCGGCGATGCGCCATTGGGAGAATCGCGGCAGGGACCGGCGTTCCGCTTGCGCCGGGGCCGGATCGGGCTGTGCCGGCGGCGCGGCTGGCCCGGTTGCGCAAGCGGCGGTCGAGCCGGCCTTCGACCACGCCGCGGCCAGGCGCAGGTAGGCGACACGATGGGCCGTCGCCAAGGCGAGCCATTGATCGAGTTGCGCCTGATCGACAGCCGACCAATTGCCGCTGTCTTTCCTGGCCAGCCACGCCGCCGCCTGTCGTTCGATGTCCAGATGCTTGCTCATGCAACCTCGGGTTCGCTGATCGTCTTCACTTTGTTGCGGCAGGCGCCAAGGGCGGCCGCAAGAAACCGTATGCCTTTCGCGATCTGCTTTTCGACTGTGCCCTCGGTGATTCCCAACTGGGCCGCCACATCGCGCTGCGACAATCCCGCAATCTTGCGCAGTTCGACGACTTCACGACACTTGGGGGGCAGATCGGAGAACGCTTCCTCGAGGCGTTCGACGGCTTGCCGGCCCATGGCATGGCGCTCGGGACACAACTCGTCGACGGCATCCGGGAGCTCGCCGGACGGCGCCAGCGCGACGACCGCGGCGACTTGCCTGTGTCTCGCGCGGTCGATCAGCAGGTTGCGGGCGACGGCGAAGACGAAGGCCTTCGTGTTGGCCGGCAAGCCCACTTCGGCGGCTTCGTACACGCGCACGTACACGTCCTGGCGCAGATCCACGATGTCATCGGTTTCGCGGCAATGATGCCGAAGAAAGCCGATCAGCATGGGTTCAAGGGGAAGCACTTCTTGAACAAACCAGTTGTCCAGCGCTTCATGTAAATCGGATGACATGGAAACAGCATGCCATACCCATGCGCGGATTGTCGAAAATAAATTTCGATAAAGATGGGGGATTTTCTGGCGTGCATCGTCTTACCATGGAAGTGACGGTCCGCCTTTGTAACGAGAAACCATGAGACAACCTCCCCATGCTGCCAAGCTGGCCATCGCATGCTTGCTTGCCGTTTGCCTCGATGCCAGGGCGCAGTCGGCGGTCCGGGAGTTCGATATTCCTGCCGGCGACATGAAGACTGCCATCGACACGTATGCGGCACAGTCGGGCGCGCAACTGCTGTACAAGGTGGCCGAAGTCGCCGGCCTGGCCGGCAAGGCGGTCAGGGGAAGGATGACGCCGGAAGCGGCCTTGTCCCGGCTGCTCGATGGGACGCCATTGCGGGCTGTGCGCGACGCCGCCGATGCGGTGGTGATCGTCCGTGCCGCTGCGCGTCCGGCGGCCAGGGTGGCGGTCGAACCGCGAGGCGAGGCGCCGACGGTGATCGTCAGCGGCGTCCGTGGCGGGCCGGAAGAGGCGCGCGACCGGAAGCGCGACGCGGACGCGATGGTCGATGCCGTCGCCGCCGCCGACATCGCCAGGCTGCAGGGCCAGAATGCCGCGCAAGCCGCCCAGCGCGTCCCGGGTGTGCAGGTGCAGCGCTATCTGGAAGAGGGCGGCGCGTTCGCGATTCGCGGCCTGAAGCAGTCCAAGGTCTTGCTCAACGGGCTGGAAGTGTACGGTGCCAAGGCGCAGTCGGGCGAGGCCAATGGCCGCAACCTCGACCTCGAGGACGTTCCGGCGGACGTGCTGGCCGGCGTCGACGTCGTCAAGAGTGCCGTGGCCAGCGACGTGGAAGGCGGCTTGGGCGGCATCCTGAATCTCCGTACCCGTCAACCGTTTGATATCAAGGGTTCGACGGCAAACCTCACCGTGAAGGAAACGTATTACGAGATGGCGCCGGGTTTTGGCGGCAAGCGCCGCGCGCAGGCGTCCGGGTTGATCAGCAGGCGCTGGACGACGGGCGTCGGCGAGCTGGGCGTACTGCTCAACCTTGCACATGCCGGCAGCGTGTTCGGCCTGACCGAGGATGAGGTGCAGCGTCCCCATTCGGTCGGCAATTACGCCGGTTCCGGCAAGACGGTCACGCTGCCGGTCGGCATGTTCACCGGTAATGGCCACAACGGCGAGCGTGAACGCGACACCCACGTCGCCGCATTCCAGTGGCGCCCCGGGGCAGCCATCAGTCTTTACGCCGATTATTTCGACATGCACTACCTCCTGGACCAGCGGTTCCAGACGGCGCGCCTGTATGCGGGTCGTCCGACCTCGGACTATGAATTGTGGGGTGACGGCAATGGCGACGGCGGCGACAACCTGCGGCGCGGGACGTTCGCCGACAGTACGATGACCACCGCGTCCGTCGTCGGCAACGAAGGCCGCAAGATCAAGCTCTACGACCTGGGCGGGCAATGGGGCGACGGCGGCAGGCTGACCGTCAAGGCGCGCCTTTCTCGCAACGAGACGGCCGTACGCAATACGCTGGTCGAATGGGGAACCTACGCGAGCATCCC
Source organism: Massilia pinisoli (assembly GCF_024753285.1). Lineage (GTDB taxonomy): Bacteria > Pseudomonadota > Gammaproteobacteria > Burkholderiales > Burkholderiaceae_D > Telluria > Telluria pinisoli. The sequence continues at coordinate 68,742 of NZ_JANUGW010000007.1, forward strand.
GATGATGAGCCTGGCCATCAACGATGGCGCGGCGTCGCACGTGTCGGTGTCGGGCGTCGACCTGACCGATCGCGTGAATTTTCGCCCGGCCTATCTGCTCTCGATCGCTGCGGACGGGACGCAGAAAAGTACCGCGGCGACGCTCGACGCAAACGTCCGCCTCGATCGCGCCACGCTCCGCTCGGTCGACGTCGGCGTGCGCCTGAACGGTTACACGCGCCGGGCGTTCGGTTTCGTCCACGAGTATTGCATCGACGGGTGCAACGGCGGCACATCCCTCGCCGCTGTCGATCCGGCGCTTCTGTACCAGGTTCCCGCGGCCCAGTCGCGCGAGATCGGCGCCTATCCCGCGTTCGCGATCGCCGCGGTGCGCCAGCAGGCGGCGCTGCGCGCCCTGTACGGCCTGCCGGCTGTCGACACGACCATGCCGGACTATGCGCAGCGCAATCACGAACGAACCACGGCGGCGTACGTAAAGTTCAATTTCGCCACTGACGTTGCCGGTAAACCCGCCAGCGGCAATGTCGGGGTGCGCTATGTCGACACGGCCCTGCACGGTGACTCGTATGCCGCGGATGCGGCGGGCGCACTGGCGCCGCGGGCCAGCGATTCGACGCGGCAGGACGTGCTGCCATCGTTCAATGCCAAGGTCCAGGTGCGGGATGACCTGGTATTCCGGCTGGCCGCATCGAAAACCGTGGGACAGCTCAATTTTTCTTACCTGCACGCGGGCTTGAGAATTTTAAATCCCGTCCAGCACGACGCCGAGGAAGGCAATCCGGACCTGAAGCCTTATACGTCGAGGAATGTTGATCTGGCGCTGGAGCACTATTCCGGTGCCAAGGGCATGGCGTCTCTGAATCTGTTCTACAAACTGGCGGAGGGCTTCATCCAGACCGTGGCGGAAACGCGGACGATCGATGGGGAAGCGTATCGGGTCGCGACCTACAAGCAGACAGGTCTTTCCAGGATCAAGGGCATCGAAATCGCCTACCGGCAGTTTTTCGACCGGCTGCCGGCGCCATTCGACGGCCTGGGCGTGCAGGCGAGCGGCACGTTCGTGGATACGCAGGCGCCATCGTCCGTCGCCGGCCGGGACGTCCCGCTCGTGGGCTTGTCCAGGAACAGCTGCAACGTCATCGGCATCTACGAGCGGGGCAGGGTCAAGGCGCATCTCGCCTACAACCACCGCAGCAGCTTCGTCGCGACGACCAGTTCGTCGGGCGCGCAGGGCGTGCCGGTGTTCGTCAAGGCCTTCGGCACGCTGGACTTCGCCGTCGGCTTCGACATCACCCGGCAGCTGTCGCTCGTACTTGACGGCGCCAACATGACCGGCGCCCACATCGAGCAGTACTACGGCGATACGCATCATCAAATGAATTATGTACCGCTGAACAAGCGTTACGGCGTGCAAATGCGGTACCTCTTTTGAACTGAACCCTCGATATGGCTATCTCGACTTTATTATCGTCCGCGACCGGCGACGAGACAGGTTTGTTCAATCTGACGATCCACGCGGTCTATCAATCGGTACACGAAACGGACCCTTGGCGCAGCTGTCTCTCGCTCATGGTGAAGTATTTTCGGGTTGCGAACGCAGCGCTCATGGTGCGGCCTTCATCCGCGAGCGATCCCGGCCATCTGGTGTGCGTGCCGGCCGGCGACCCGGCCATGGAGCAGGCCTGCCGCAGCAAATGGTACGAATTCGATCCCTTCATCGACGTGCCGCCGGAATGCGTCATGCTGGGCTCGAACCTCATGACGGAGGCGCAGTGGCAGGGCAGTGCATTTTGCCGTGATGACTTGAGACAGGCCTTGCCCGCCGACGCGCGCCATGTGATGGGGGTTAACATCACGACCCAGGCCGGAACGACGGCCATGCTGCGCCTTCGCCGCGTCCAGCATGCACCGCCATTCGACATCGAGGACAAGCAGCGGCTCGCCATGTTCGTGCCGCATATAAAGCAGGCACTGACGCTGACGGCTCACCTGAGCGGCAACGAGCTGCAAATGAAGATCTACGAAGAGGGGCTGGCGCGGCTGAACATCGGCGTGATCGTGCTCGACGAAGCCGGTCAGTTGTTGCGGGCGAATCCCACTGCGTGCCAGATGCTCGACAGCGCCGACGGCGTCAGGTTGGCAGGCAGCCTCCTGGCGGCCAATACCCAGGCCGAGACGCGCGACCTGCACCGTTTGCTGGCCAGCGCGCGCGAGCACCCGAAGCGCGTCACGGCCATGTGCCTGAGCCGGCCGTCCGGGCGCCGCAAGCTGACGGCGGTGGTCCGCGGTTTTCCGCTGGCGGAGGTGGCGGACGCGCGCGCGCGGCCCATGGTGGCGATATTCCTGCGCGACCCGGACGTGGCTGCCGAACCCGCGCATGACATCGCGCGCCAGCTGTTCGACTTCACGCCCGCCGAGGCCCAGTTGGCGATCGAACTGCTCAACGGCCTCAGCCTGGACGAAGCCGCCGGGAAGCTGGGCATCTTGCGCAATACGGGGCGCGCCCACCTGCGCGCAATTTTCTCGAAGACCGGCGTCACACGGCAGAGCGAACTCGTGCGGGTCCTGCTCAATGGCGTGCTCGCGCTCTCGACGACAGAGAAATAGAGGGCAGCGCATCTTCGTTTTTCCATAGTCCGAACGGACGATGCGGCACGCCGGATCTTTACGCATGATATCGATAACCTAGAGCGGCCGCAGGCTGCACGAGTCACCGCGTCAAATACATAACATCAGGAGGGGAGACTATGAAGAGAACCAGAACCGGACCCGCGATGCGGTTCCGGCACATTGGCCGGATCGCCTTGGCCGCCAGCCTCGCCGCGATGCTCTTGACGATCCAGGTCGACAGCGCGTGCGCCGCCGACACGATCCAGACGCTGGCCACCGGTTATCTGCCGACGCTCAGCGAGCGGGTCGATGCCAGCGGCTTCCGCCATCCCGGTATCGGATTCACCAAGGACCAGCTGGAAAACATGCGGGCCGAAGTGCGTGCGCAAAAAGAGCCGTGGAACACCTATTTCAATAACATGCTTCTCTCCGCCGCGGCCTCGAAGACGCCCGCGATCAAGAACATCAGCGCCACCGATTCCACGCAGCCGCGCTACTACGGCATCTCGACGCAGGGGATCGAAAAACTGTTCATCGACGATGCGAACACCGCCTATACGCAGGCCGTCCTGTATCTGGTGACGGGCGACGATACCTATCGCGCCAACGCGATGCGCATCATCCGGCTGTACGAGCTGATGGACCCGGCCCAGTACGCGTACTACACCGATTCCCATATCCACACGGGCATCCCGCTGCAAAAGATGGTGAGCGGGGCGGAAATCCTGCGCTACACGACCACGCAGACGCCGGCGCTGGCGTGGACGGACGATGACACCACGAGGTTCACGGACAACCTGGTCATCCCGGTCGTCCAGACCTTCAACAGCTGCAATTGCCGGTTCATGAACCAGCACCTGTACACGACGATCGCCGCGATGACAGGCGCCATCTTTTCCGAAAACCGGGACCTGTACAACCAGTCGGTCGAATGGTTCATGGTGAACAAGGACGCGGTGGACCAGGGGCAGAACGGCGCCATCAAGCAGTTGTTCCGCATGGTGACGAAGAACGACCTGACGGGCGAAGACGTGGCGCCGGCGATCCAGCACGTCGAAATGGGCCGCGACCAGGCGCACGGCGGCGGCGACATCACCAATGCCGGCATCCTGGCGCGGCTGATGATGGCGCAGGGGACCAAGGTCGATCCGGTGACGGGCACGCCGTCCACCGAGACCAATGCGGTCGGCCCCTATGAATTCCTGAATGACCGCATTCTCGACGCCGCCGAACTGTATGGCTCTTACATGACGGGCCTCGAGATTCCCTGGGTTCCGACCGCGTCCCATATGGACCCGGACGGCACGCCGACCATTGTCTATAAAGCCGTGTCTTGGGCATATCGCGGCAGGTCAGGATTGAACTACTGGGAGCCGTTCTACTACTACAGATATGGCCGTGGCATCGACCTCACGCAGCGCGCACCCAATTTCACCAGGTTCTACACCGACCGCATCGGGTATGGCTGGGACAGTCCCGATGGCGGCGGCGATTTCTGGATCGGCATTCCGAAGGCGGCCGAAGCCGAAGGGGCCAAATACCTGGTGAAGCCGACCACCGACCCGTACCGCGAAGCGGAAGACCGCTACCGGTTGCTGGACAGCCGGTCCGCGGTCGTGAACGACGGTTCCGCGACCTTCATCCGGGCCACCGCGGCGCCGGAAGGCACGAGGTTTTCCGTGTACGGCTACGGCTACGGCGCGACGTACTACGGCATCCGCATCCGCACCAACGGCACGGCGCTGATGGACAACTACGGTACCAGCATCCCCTTGCCGAATACGCATGGCGAGTGGCGTTACGTGATCTTTACCGGCAATGTGAGCGACTACATTCCGCTGACGATCACGGGCAACGGCACCACGGTCGACGTCGACCATATCAACGTCAAGGCCAGCACCTTGCTGACCCCGCCGGCATTCAACATCGGCACGGCCGACCAGACGCTCTACAGCTATGCGGGAACCACGCAAGCGGCCACGCTGGACCTGTCGGCAACCGACCCGGGCGCCGGCGAAACCGTCACGTACCAGGCCGACAACCTGCCCGCGGGCGCGTCCTTCAATACGTCCACCGGCGCTTTCTCGTGGAATCCGACCCAGGCCGGCACCTATACCTTCTACGTCGGCGCATCGGACGGCACCACGGTGACGATGAAGACCGTCACCGTCATCGTCGACGCGGGCCGGCAGGGCGCGGTCGACCGGGCCACCGCTCCATACACGGCGGGCACGCAATATGTCGAGTCGACGCTGCCGGCCTACAACGCCGCGTACGCCGACATGATGAGCGTGATCGACACCGCAAGCGACGCCGTGTTCTACCAGAAGCTGGCGGCATTGCGGACCGCGGCGGCAGGGCTCGAGCAAGTCAACCCGCTGCTGAGCGATGGCAGCCTGGACTTCCGCAAGATGTTCTTCAGTTCGGATTTCGCCGCCAACCTGATCCCGAACCTGGTGGACAACAGCCAGGACACCAGCAGCGGCTGGGGACCGAACCTGACCTTCAACATGGACTTCGGACCGAGCTTCAAGGTCGCAGCCAACGACTTCAAGGTCCGGACGGTCGGCGGCTTCCCCGAGCGTACCGGCGGCGTTGCCATCTTCGGTTCCAACGACAAGGAAAACTGGACCCGCCTGACGCCGGGCCTGTCCGTCAGGACGGACTTCATGCAGGACCTGCCGGTCTCGGATGAAGTCAAGACGACGAAGTTCCGGTTCCTGAAGATGCAGATGATCGAGCCGTTCGTCCCCGTCTATCAGCCATTCGCCATCCTGGAGATGTCCGAATTCCGGATTTTCGGTACACGCTATCCGACGGTCAACAAGCTGACTTCGGTGTCGCTCGGCTCGGACCAGGCGCTCAAGAAACGCGTCGTGGCCGGCAACACCGTCAAGGTGACCTTCACGTCGAGCGAGCCGATCAACAACGTCGTGGCGACGGTACAGGGCCAGCCCGCCACCGTGACCACCGCCGACAACCTGAACTGGACCGCCACCTGGGTGGTCAATAACAGCGCGCCGGCCGGCAACGTGAAGTTCCTCATCAACTACAAGACCGCCGACGGCGTGGATGCCGAGCCGACGCTGTTCACCACCGATGCCACGTCGCTGTTCGTCGCGGACGAGACCGGCATGATCGCGAATCCCCTCGCCATCACCGTGCCGAGCGATTCGAGCGGCCGCAGCATGTCGGACTTGCTGACGGTGGCCGGCTATCTGTTCGATAACAACATCACGACCGGTACGGATTTCCGTGTCAACGGCAGCGGCTGGGGCGCCTGGGTGTCCTTCGACTTCAAGGGCGGCGGCACGGTGACCCTGTCCAAGGCCGAAATCCTCTCCCGCCAGGACAGTTTTTACGGCCGGATCGGTGGCGCCGTCATCCAGGGTTCCAATGACAACGTGAACTGGGACACGATTTCCAGCCCGGCCACGGCGACCCAGGAGTGGCAGACCCTGTCCATGACCAGCATCCAGCCCTACCGCTACATCCGTGTCTACGACGGCGGCAACTGGTATGGCAACATGAACGAGCTGAAGCTGTACGGCGTGGTCGCATCGACCAACAAGATTGCGACCGCTTCGATCAGCTCGCCCCAGGCCCTGCGCACCCGTATCGTCCCGGGCAACACCGTGAAGCTGAATTTCACGGCCAAGGAAGCGATCAATAACGTCACCGCGACCATCCAGGGCGTGCCGGCCACCCTCACGACGGCGGACAACATCAACTTCGTCGCCACGGCCACGCTGCCGCAAGGCACCGCGCCCGGCCAGGTGAAGTTCGAAGTCGACTACACGACGGCGTCCGGCAAGACCGGTTACCCGCTCAAAGAGGTCAGCGACGGCACGGTCCTGTACCTGGTCGACGAGTCGGACGTCTTGCGCAACCTGACCGCCAGCACCACGCTGATCGATACCACGTCCAACCGGACGGCCGCATCGACCGCGACGATCACGGGCTACCTGTTCGACGCCAATGCCGGCACGGGGACGGACTACCGGCTCGGCACCAGCGGTTCGGGTGGCTCCATCACGTTCGACTTCAAGGCGGGCAACCAGGCCACGCTGACCGGCGTCGAACTGCTGGCGCGCCAGGACCAGTATTACACCCGTGCGAAATATACGGTGGTGCAAGGGTCGAACGACAACACCAACTGGACGACGCTGACCACGGCGGCGGCCGCAACGCCCGAGTGGCAGACATTCCCGGTCACGGGCGGCGTGCCGTATCGCTACATCCGTATCTGGAACGGCGCCGCCTGGTACGGCAACCTGAATGAGGTGCGCTTCCACGGCACGGTGCAGGGCGCGGACACCACGCCGCCCGTCACCAGCGACAACGCGCCGAAGGTGCCGGTGAACGTCGATACCACGGTGTCCTTCGCTGTCACCGATAACAGCTCCGGTACTGCCGCGACCTATTTCAACGTCAATGGCGGTGCCCAGCAGACGGGCAACGCGGTATTGCTGAGCTACGAGGGCAGTTACGCGCTGTCGTACTGGAGTGTGGACAAGGCCGGCAACGTCGAGCAGCCGCACAACGTCACCGTCACCATCGACAAGAGCGCGCCCGTCACCACGGTGACCAGCAGCCCGGCCGCACCGGCGAACGGCTGGTACAGCTCGACTGTGTCGCTCGGCTTCACGGCCGCCGACGCGAGTCCCGGCGTCACCACCTGGTTCAAGGTGGATGGCGGCGCGCAGCAAAGCGGCAGCGCGGTGGTGCTGAGCGCCAAGGGCGCCCACACGGTGGACTACTGGAGTGTGGACCAGGCGGGCAATGCGGAAGCGCCGCGCACGCTGGCCATCAACATCGGCCCGATCGACCTGAGTGCCAGCGTCAAGTTCACGCAAACCGGCGCGACGCTGAACCGCAGCACCGGCAAGTATGTCGGCAGCGTGACGGTGACCAACAACACGTCGTCGACCTTGTCCGCCCCTTTGCAAGTCAAGCTGGGCAATCTGACCAGTGGCGTGACGCTGGACAATGCCAGCGGCAACAGCGGCGGCGCGCCTTACGTGACGTTGGCGGGTTCGCTCAGCCCCGGCGCCAGCGTCAGCATCCCGTTGACCTTCAGCGACCCGGGCCGCTCGGTCATCGGCTACACACCCTCCCTGTTCATGGGTAACTTCTAAGGATCGGTCATGCTCTTCGATTTTCAAAACCAGGCAACAAAACTGCTGCGGCGTGTGGCGCTGGCCCTGGCGCTGGCGGCAGGTTGCGGCGCCGCGTCGGCCACCATGCTCCACGTGTCCATCGATACTTCCACCTTCGGCGCGGCGAGCGGTTATATCGACATGGAGTTCAGCGCCATTGCCGGCGCGCCGCTGGCCACCGCGGTGGTCAGCAACCTGGCGGGATTGGCCGCGACGCCGGACATCCAGTGGGGCGTGGAGCAGGTCAGCGGAGGCTACAAGTTCGGCAACGACACGCTCAACCTGCTGTCGCATGCGGCCACGTTCGGCGGCGTCGTGTCGTTCGACCTGGCGATCACGGGCGCCGACGACCCGAGCGCCGGCTACGTGTCGGTCTTCAAGGTCGACGCGTTCGATGGCGCGAACTACCTCGGCAACGTCGACCCCATCTCCGGCGCGCTGGCCACCTTCCTGTGGACGCCGCCGCAGGTCGCCGGCGCGAGCGGCGACGTGCTGGCGACCGTGTTCGACGACAGCGTGACCGTGGTGCCGGAGCCGGCGGATGTGCTGCTGGTGGTCATTGGTGTGGCGGCGATGGTGCTGGTGCTGCGACGGCAGGCCAGCGTACGTGACGTCCATGCGTGAAACGCGAAACAACGTGCAGACCTCGATGAAAAGTATTGTCCTGAATGCCGTCGTCGGCCTCGGGCTGGCGCTGTCCGCCGGCACGCCCGGCGCGACCGTGTTGCAGCTGGTGCCGAAGATTGCCCCGCGCGCGGACGCCCGCCCGCCCGCGGAGCGCGACCTGGCCGCCTACCTGTTCGTGTTCTTCCGCGACGAAGACCACTCGATCCACTTCGCCACCTCGACGGATGGCTACAGCTTCACCGACGTCAACGGGGGCGAGCCCGTCGTGCTGGGGAAGGACATCGCCGAGCAGAAGGGCGTGCGCGATCCGCACATCATGCGCGGGCCGGACAACGCGTTCTACATGTCGATGACGGACCTGCACATCTTCGCCCAGCGGGAAGGCTTGCGCAGCACGCCCTGGGAGCGTCCCCAGGATTACGGCTGGGGCAACAACCGCGGCCTGATCCTGATGAAATCCTATGACCTGATCCACTGGACGCATGCCGAGGTCCATCCGGGCGAACTGTTCCCCGCCTACGGCGACATCGGCGCCGCCTGGGCGCCCGAGACCATCTTCGATCCGGAGAAGAGCAAGCTCATGGTCTACTACACGACACGGGTGAAGGGCGGCGACAACCACATGGTCTACTCGTACGCCAACGACGCATTCACGACGCTGGAGACGGCCCCCCGGGCCTTGTTCACGTATCCCAAGCCGGGCAAGAGCACGATCGACGGCGACATCACCAGAGTCGGCGACAAATACCACCTGTTCTATGTCGCGCACGACACGCCGGGCGGACTGCGGCACGCCGTGTCGGACCGGATCAATGACGGATTCGTCTTCGATCCGCGCAAGGTCGACCCGGAGACGGTGCCGTGCGAGGCCCCCACGGTGTGGCGCCGCATCGGCACGGACACGTATGTGCTGATGTACGACGTATTCGGCGCCCGTCCAAACAACATGGGGTTCTCGGAAACGAAGGACTTCGTCACGTACAAGAACCTGGGCCGCTTCAACGATCCGGGGTCGCCGATGAAGGCGACCAATTTCACGGGGCCGAAGCATGGCGCCGTGATGCCGATCACCGCGGCCGAGCTCGCGCGCCTGCAGGCCTATTTCGGCGGCAAGCCGGCGACACACTGAGGCGGGCGGCGCCTGGCCCGGGCCGCCATCGATAGCGTCACCTTGACGCAAGAGAGGAGATGACATGGCAAAAAAAGATCAGCAAGAAATGTCGTTGGAGCGCAGGAATTTTTGCGCGGGCACGCTGGGCCTGGCGGTTCTCGGTCCGCTCGGCTTGGCGGGATGCGGTGCCGGCGCCGGATCGACGGCGGGCGCCGGGGAACGGACGGCGGTCCAGCTGGCCACGACGGGCACGGCGCGCGCTTTCGTGCACCCCGGGATGCTGCATGCCCAGGCCGACCTCGACCGGATGCGCACCAAGGTCGCGGCGCGTGCGCAGCCGTGGCTCGACGGCTGGAACGTGCTGACCGCCAGTGCCATGTCGCAGCTCGGGCAGACGCCGAACGCGCAGACGACGATCACGCGCAGCAGCACGACGAACAACTCCAGCATTCTCTATAACGATATCGCGCGCACCTACCAGTCGGCTCTCCGCTGGCAGATTTCGGGCGACACGCGCTACGCCGACCAGGCTGTCGCCTTCCTGAATGCCTGGGCCTACAAGCTCACGGCGATCAACGGCGACACCAACGCCGCGCTGGCCGCGGGGATTTACGGCTACCAGTTCGCCAACGCGGCGGAACTCATGCGCGGCTATGCCGGTTATGCGGCGCTGGATTTCAAGCAGTTCCAGGACATGATGGTCAGCGTGTTCTATTCCATTAACCATGACTTCCTCCTCAATCATTACGGCGCCAACATCTTCCACTACTGGGCCAACTGGGACCAATGCAACCTGGCGTCGATGCTGGCCATCGGCATCCTGTGCGATCGCGCGGACATCTACAACGAGGCGATGAGCTACTTCCAGGCGGGTGGCGGCAACGGCGCCAGCATCAATGCCGTCTATTACCTGCATCCCGGCTACATGGGGCAGTGGCAGGAGAGCGGCCGCGACCAGGGCCACTGCACGCTTGGCGCGGGACTGGCGGGAGCGTTCATGGAGATGGCCTGGAACCAGGGCGACGACATGTACGGCTACAACGCCAACCGCTTCCTGGCCGGCGCCGAGTACGTCGCCAAGTCGAACCTGGCAGACGCCAACGGCAGCTACTACACGATGCCGTACACGACGTACCAGAACAAGGACACCACGCAGAGCGTGTTTTCCACGGCGAGCCAGCCGAATCTGCGCCCGGTCTGGGAAATGATCTACAACCACTACGTGAACCGCAGGGGCATCGACGCGCCGTGGGTCGCCGCGATGGCTGCGAAACTGCGCCCCGAAAGCGCCAGCAGCGGCGACCAGCTGGGCCTGGGCACGCTGACGTTCACGCGCGATCCAATCGCCATCGGCGCCAACCCGAGCGGCCTGACTGCAATCCTGGTCGCAGGACAGGTGGTGCTGTCGTGGTGGGGCACCGTCTACGCGACCAGCTACAACGTCAAACGTTCGGCCACGCCGGGCGGCCCCTACACGACGGTCGCCAGCAGCATCGTCGATCCGCGCACCTGCACCGACAGCGGCATGGCCGCCGGCACCTGGTACTACGTGGTGACGGCCGTGACGCCGACCGGCGAATCCGCGCCGTCCAACGAGGCGAAGGTCGTCACCGCGACCCAATTGCACACCTGGCTGACCTTCGACCAGAGCAGCGGCACGACGGCGACCGATGCCACCGGCAACGGCCACAACGCGACGCTGACCAATGGCCCGCTGTGGGTCGCCGGCCGCAGCGGCAATGCCGTTTCGCTGGACGGCGCCGACGATTACCTGGCGCTGCCCACCGGCGCGCTCGCCGACCTGTCGGACTTCACGGTCGCCACGTGGGTGTACTGGAATGCCGCGCAGACCTGGACGCGCATCTTCGACCTGGGCTCGGGAACGGGGCGCTACATGTACCTGACGCCGAGGAACGGCGCCGGCGTCGTGCGCTTCGCCACCACCGTCGACGGCAACTACGGCGAGCAGGGCATCAACGGCAGCGCGGCCTTGCCCACGGGGCAGTGGGTGCACGTGGCGGTGACCTTGTCCGGCACGACCGGCACCCTGTACGTGAACGGCGTCGCGGTCGGCACCAGCACGGCCATCGCGCACGCGCCGTTCCGCCTCGGCGCCACGATGCAGAACTGGATCGGACGTTCGCAGTACTCGGGCGATCCGTGCTTCAACGGCAAGCTGGACGACTTCCGCATCTACCGCGGCGCATTGAGCGCGGCGCAGGTGGCGGCGCTGGCGCAGTAGCGAATCCGTATTTTTAAAACAGGAACATCGATGAAGTATTTGATCGCGACCGTCGCGTGCGCCGGTCTCGTCCTCGCATCGCCGGCGCATGCCGGCGATGCGAGGTTCGGCTTTTATTCGTACAGCGGGAAGAGCCAGGAAAGCGCCCTGGCAAAGCCCGCGCCGGGCCAGTTCGTCAATCCGGTCATCTCGGGGTATGCGCCCGATCCCAGCATCACCCGGGTGGGCGACGATTACTACCTGGTCACATCGAGCTTCGTCCATTATCCGGGCCTGCCGATCTACCATTCGCGCGATCTGGTGACGTGGACCCAGATCGGCAACGCCATCGACCGTCCGGGCCAGGTCGACTTTTCCGGCATGAAGGTGTCGGCCGGCCTGATGGCGCCGTCCATCTCGTATCACGACGGCCTGTTCTACATCGTCTGCACCAATCGCAAGAACTTCGTCATCACGGCCAGGGATCCGGCCGGCCCATGGTCCGATCCGGTCACCTTCGAATTCGACGGCATCGATCCGTCGCTGTTCTGGGACGAGGACGGCAAGGCGTACATCGTGAACAATGGCGCGCCCCAGGGCGGCGCCCTCTATCCGGGGCACCGCGCCATCTGGCTGCAGGAGTTCGACCCGGCGACCAGGACCATGACGGGACCGCGCCGGCAGATCATCGACGGCGGCGCCGACCTGTCCACCAGGCCGTTCTGGACCGAGGCGCCGCACCTGTACCGGAAGGGTGGCTACTACTACCTGATCGACGCGCAGGGCGGCACCGGCGAGCAGCATGCCGAAGTGGTGTTCAGGAGCCGCGCCATCACGGGCCCCTACGAAAACTACGCCGGCAATCCGATCCTGACCCAGCGCGACTTGCCGGACAACCGGGCGCATGCGGTCGGGACGGCCGGGCATGCGGAATTCGTGCAGACGCCGGACGGGCAGTGGTGGTCGGTGTTCCTGGCGACCCGCAACTACGGCCCGGACCTGTACAACATCGGCCGCGAGACGTTCCTGCTCCCCGTGACGTGGAAGGACGGGTGGCCCGTGATCCTGGAACGCGGCAAGCCGGTGCCGTTCGTGGTCGAGCGCCCGGGATTGCCGCGGGAACCGCGTCCCGCACAGCCGCAGAGCGGCGACTATGCGTACGCCGATGATTTCACGGGCCGCAAGCTGGGCCTGGGCTGGATGAGCGTGCGCATTCCCGCCGCCGCGCCCTACACGCTGGACCACGGCAGCCTGGTGCTGAAAGCCGGCGAGGGAGGGATCGGCGACATCCACCACGTGCCCGCATTCGTCGGCCGCAAGCAGGCGCACGCGATTGCCACGGTGAGCACGGCACTGCGCTACACGCCCGACAGCGACGGTGACCGCGCCGGCCTCGTCGCCATGCAAAGCGACGACGCCTATCTTTTCCTCGGGGTGCAGCGGGAGCAGGGCAGGGACATGGTGACGCTGAGCGTACGTAAGACGGCGCAGGATCCGCAGCAGGGGCGCGTGCTGGCCCGCGCGCCGCTCGCCCGCGCCGGCAGGCCCGTCTACCTCAGGCTGTCCATCGATGGCGGCGTCCTCGGTGCCTCCTACGCGCTGCGCAAGGACCAGTGGACGCCCCTGGCGACAGGCGTGGATGCGACCTTCCTGAGCACCAGACTGGCCGGCGGATTCGTCGGCACCGTGATCGGCCTGTACAACGAGCAGGCGCCCTCCCGCGCAGCAAAGGAATGAAGCAAGCGATGCGTAGCAAACCCTGTGTGACGATCACGTTCGTCCTGTCCGTTCTCTGCATGCCATCCGCGCACGCCGCCGAAGCCGCGGAGTGGGAACAGCCCGAGGTCGTCGCGATCAACCGCGAACCGATGAAGTCGACGTTCTTCAACTACGAGAGCGTCGAACTGGCGAACGCCGGCGACATGGCGAGATCGGGCCGGTACCGCTCGCTGGACGGGACCTGGCGCTTCACGTGGACGAAAGGCGTCGACAATCGCCCGGTCGATTTCTACAAGCCGGGCTATGACGTGTCGACGTGGACAAGCATCAAGGTGCCCGGGATGATGGCGGCGCAAGGCTATGGCCTGCCCGAGTACTACAACATCACGTATCCATTTCCCATGAACGAGCCGTTCATCCCGCATGACACCAACGAGGTGGGCTCGTACCGGCGCGAGTTCGAGATTCCGGCCGCGTGGGCCGGGCAGCAGGTCTTCTTGCACATCGGGGCGGCCGGGGCGGCCTATTACGTCTGGGTCAACGGCGCGAAGGTCGGCTATGCGGAAGATTCGAAACTGCCGTCCGAGTTCGCACTGACCCGGTTCGTCAAGCCTGGCAAGAACATGATTGCCATCGAGCTGTACCGGTATGCCGACGGGTCGTATCTGGAAGACCAGGATTTCTGGCGCGTCGCGGGGATCGAGCGCAGCGTCTACGTCTATGCGGAAGGGGCGACCCGCCTGCGCGACTATGCCGTCACGGCCGGGCTGGACAAGGCCTACGTGAACGGCGTGTTCGCGCTCGATGCGCAGCTCACCGGCGACGCGACCGTCGTCGCCACCGTGTATGACGGCGACACGGCCGTCCTGAGCAGCCGTGCGCAAGGGAGCGCGACGCAGCCGGCGAAACTGCGCGGCGAGATCCCCGCCGTCAGGCACTGGACTGCCGAGACGCCGTACCTCTATCGTCTCGTGATCCAGCTCCTCGACGCCAAGGGCAGGCTGATCTCGGCCACGGCGCGCAAGATCGGGTTCCGGACGGTCGAAATCCGCAATGGCGAAGTCGAGGTCAACGGTCGCCGCATCATGATCAAGGGGGTGAACCGGCACGAGCATGATCCCGTGACGTTCCACGTGATGTCCGAAGCGCTGATGCGCAAGGATATCGAGCTGATGAAGCAGGCGAACCTGAATGCGGTGCGCACCTCCCATTATCCGAACGATCCGCGCTGGTACGATCTCGCCGACGAGTATGGCTTGTACGTGCTCGATGAAGCGAATATGGAAAGCCACGGCTATATGCGGGCCGGGGACCGGGCCGGCAGCCCGGCGCGCGAAGCGATGCTGCTGGGGTACAAGGCCCATTGGCGGGCCGCCCAGCTGGACCGCGTGACACGCATGGTCGCGCGCGACCGGAATCATCCGTCCGTCATCTTCTGGTCGCTCGGCAACGAGTCCGGTATCGGCCCGAATTTCGAAGCGGCCGCACAGTGGATCCGCAAGAACGACCCGACCCGGCTGATCAGTTTCCTGGGCGTGGGTACCCACGAGGAGGAGCACCGGCCGAATGCGTACGTCGACATCTATGCCCCGATGTACGACGACATCGACAAGCTGCGCGATTACGCGAGCGACCCGCACTTCACGCAGCCTCTCATCGAGTGCGAATACGCCCACGCGGAAGGCAATGGCCTCGGCGACTTCGAGGACTATTGGCAGGTCATCCGTGCCCACAAGAAGCTGCAGGGCGGCTTCATCTGGGATTGGGTCGACCAGGGCGTCTATGCGAAGGATGCCGGGGGCCGCACGTACTGGGCCACCGGCCTCGATCTGAATCCGCTCCGCGGCGACGGCAGCGACCATGTCGCCAAGGGCCTGATCCGCGCGGACCGCACCACCTATCCCAAGTACTTCGAGGTGCAGCAGGTGCACTCGCCCTTCGTATTCCAGGGCGACCCGGCCAGCGGCAGACTCACCCTCGTCAACCGGTATGACTTCAACGACTTGTCCGGGTTCGACTTCATCTGGACGCTCGCCGATGATGGCCGCGAAGTGGCCAGCGGCAAACTCGTGGGGGCCAATGCCCAGGCGGGACGGAGCGAGGAGGTCGTCATCGACCTGCCGGCGGTGAAGAAAAGCCCGGGCGCCGAACGCGTCCTGACCATCCGCGGCCACGCGAAGGCCGGCGCCATTCCCGGCGTCGCCGCGGGTCAAGTCCTGGGGTTCTCGCAATTCGTGATCGCCCCGGCGCAGCTGCCCGCCAGGCCCGCCGGCGGCAAGGTGGACATGGCGCAGACCGATGCCGCCGTCACCCTGACGAGCGCCGGCGCCAGCCTGGCCATCGACAAGACGACGGGACTGGTGGCGTACTCGGCCAAGGGCAAGACGCTCTTCACGGGAGGGACACCGAATTTCTGGCGCGGATTGACGGACAACGACGATGGGGCGGGCGTGCAAAAATCGCACGCCGTGTGGCAGCGGATGACGGAGAAACGCCGCGTCGCCCAGATCGACGTGGGCGCCGACACGGTAACGGTGCACTTCGTCCTGGGCGCGGGCTTCGTCCACTTCGAGACCACGTACCGCCTGCAGGGCGACGGCAGCCTGGTCGTGGACAGCACGTTCACGCCGCTCAAGGACGATCTGCCGGACCCGCTGCGGATCGGCTTGCGCTTCGACTCGGCCCCGGAACTGAGCCAGCTCGCATGGTATGGCCGCGGGCCGCACGAGTCCTACGTCGACCGCCAGACCAGCGCCGCGCTCGGCCTGTACAAGGGGCCGGTCGCCGCCCAGTACCAGCATTACATGCGTCCGCAGGAAAGCGGGAACAAGACCGACGTCCGCTGGTTCCGCCTGACCAACGAGGCCGGCGCGGGCTTGCGCGTCAGGGGGGAGCAGCCGTTGTCCGTCAACGTGCTGGCCTTTCCTTACGAAGACCTGTACTTGCGCAAGCCAGGCGAACGGCATGATGTCGACATCACGCCGCACGGCAACGGCAGCATGCTGATCGACGCCGTGCAGGCGGGCCTCGGCGGCGACACCAGCTGGTCGCCGGAAGGCCGCCCCCTGGTCAAATACCGGATTCCGCTCAAGCCTCTCAGCTACCGCTTCACCATCGAGCCGGTGGGAGCGTGGTGATCGCCCCGCGCACACTGCCGCGCTCGATGAAAAAACACACGATAAGGAACCTCGCATGAAGTTGACGGCATTATGCCTGGCCGCCGCCGTGGCGCTCGCCTGCGCGGGACACGCGCACGCGCAAAGCGCCGACGGGCACACCGACTGGCCAGGGAAGGGGCAATTGTTTATCGGTACGTGCTACCAGCCTGTCGACCGCTCGCCGGAGCAGATCCGCACGGACATCGCCTTGATGAAGGCGGCGGGATTCTCGGTGGTCAGGATGGGCGATTTGTCCTGGGATTATTTCGAGCCGGCCGACGGTGTCTTCACGTTCAAGGCGTTCGACGCCGTGATGGACCAGATGCAGGCTGCCGGCATCAAGGTCATTCTCGACATTCCCGGGCTGCCGGCACCCCTGTGGCTGCACCAGAAATATCCCGGCGTCGATATCGTCGCGCAGAACGGCACGACGTTGTACCCGGCCACGCGCTATATGGACGACATCAGCGACCCCGATTACCGGCGCCTGGCCAGGCGCCTGGGCGACGCGCTCACCAGGCACTACGCGCACCATCCGGCCTTGCTGGCGATCGGCTACGACAACGAGATCGGCGCCAGCTTCATGTCGTATTCGGAACCCACGCGCCGGCGCTTCATCCGTTGGCTGAAGGACCGCTATGGCGGCCTGGCGGCGTTGAACAAGGCATGGGCGACGCAGCGCTGGTCGCGCCGCATCAGCGACTGGGACCAGGTGCGCCTGCCGTATGTCGATGGTCCGGGGCCGAACGAACGCAATCTCGACCTGCGCCGCTTCTGGTCGGACGTGACGATCGGGGTCTTGCAGGACCTGGAAGCCGTCCGCAAGAAGAACGTGCCCGGCAAGCCGGCCATCTCGAACCTGTACGATGTCCATGCGAACAAGGGATTCGACTATCTGGCGACGCACCGCCAGTATGTCAGCTACGGCGCGTTCGGCTACTACCACACCGAGGCGATTCCTGGCGCCTTCGAAACCCTGCTGATGAAGGGCGCGCTGTCGACGCCGGTCTGGTTTAACGAATTCCAGACCGGCGGCTTCGCGTCGCACGGCGTCAAGGGCAGGTCGCGCATGTGGGCCTATTTCGGCCTGCTCAACGGCGGCCAGGCGGCGCTGGCGTGGACCTTCAACACCCATCTGGGCGGCGAGGAGCAGGCGTTCTGGGGCCTCCTCGATCACGACGGCACGCCGTCATGGCGGCTGGCCGAGTGGGGCACCATGGCCGCCGAATTCAGGAAGATCGAGGGCCTGGGATTTCCGCGGCAGCCGAATCCCGGGATCGCCATGTCGTATTCGTTCGAATCGAGGGCGGCGTCGGCGCCGAAAATCGCCGGCAATGCGGTGAAGCGCTACTATACGACGCTTTACATCGACCAGAAGCACAATGCGTTCGGCCCGCTGTACCAGGACAATCTCGACGTCGCCGTCATCAATATCGGGCATGAAGACCTCAGCCGCTACAAGCTGCTGGTCATCGCCGGCGAGTATCTGATGGACCAGGCGGCGACCGATGCCGTCCGCCGTTATGTCCGCAATGGCGGCACGGTCATCATGACGGCGTTCTCGGACAAGGTGAACGAGACCGCGCAATGGTACGACACCCCCTTGCCCGGTCGCCTGGCCGACGTCTTCGGCTTGAAGACCAAGGAGTTCTACCAGCGTGACGAGCCGCTGGCGGGCATGATCAACGGCGCCGAATTCAAGACCACGATCAACTTCTACGAAGTGCTGGAGCCTTCCACCGCCAAGGTCGTGGCGCGGTTTTCGAATGTCGACGGCTCGCCCCCCGTCGTCACGGTCAACAGCTTCGGCAAGGGCCGGGCGATCTATGTTGCGACGCCGGCCCAACCGTCCATCATGCGGCCCTTGTATCGCAGTCTCTATGCGGAACTGGGGATCGTGCCCGGTCCCGAAACGCCGGATGGCGTGTTCGCTCGCGTGGTGGACGGACGGGTCCTGTATGTCAATACGACGACCGAGGCCAAGGACATACCGATCGCCGCGCAAGGCACAGGTGTGCTTTCGGGTGCCAGCTGGAAGGGCAATCTGCACCTCGCTCCGTATGGGGTCGACCTGGTACAACCCGCGGGCAATCCATAGCGTCGGGCTCAGGCATTACAAATCCGATATGGATCAAGAAGAAAAAGCAATTGGTCAAGGCCATGTAGTTCGCTCTACGATGGATGATTCCACAATTGGTTATCGATAACTAATCGATCCTTGAAAAGAACGAATTCATGCGAATCCTGAATGTAGCCGTCGGCCTGGCGCTCACGCTGGCGTTGACGTCGAGTGCACTGCAGGCCTGGGCCTCCGCCCAGGCAGTCCCGAAAGCCGCCGCGCGCGCCGCCCCGTCCCGGCCCGAGGGCCCTTGCGACGTCTACGCGAAGGCGGGCGCGCCCTGCGTGGCCGCGCACAGCAGCACGCGCGCGCTGTACGCCGCCTACGACGGGCCCCTGTACCAGGTCATGCGCCAGTCGGACGGCAAGACGCTCGACATCGGTGTCGTGCCACCGGCGCGCGGCCCCGTTCCCGACCCGGGCGGCTACGCGAATGCGAAGGCGCAGGACGCCTTCTGCGCCAACACCTATTGCTGGATCACGATCCTGTACGACCAGTCGGGCAAGCGCAACCACCTCGTGCAGGCGCCGCGCGGCACGTGGACGGGGCCCGCCCTGGGCGGCATGGACAATCTGCCGCTCGCCGACCTGGCGCCCGTCACCGTCATGGGGCACAAGGTCTATGGCGTGTACATCGCGCCGGGCATGGGCCTGCGCCTGAACGATACGCACGGTGTGCCCGTCGACGATCAGGCGGGCGGCCAATACGCCGTCATCAACGGCTATCACTACGACCAGGGCTGCTGCTTCGATTACGGCAACGGCGAGATCGACAGCATCGACGACGACAACGGCACGATGGAGGCGATCTATTTCGGCAACGCGACCGGCTGGTATCACGGCAGCGGGCCGGGGCCGTGGGTGATGGCCGACCACGAAAACAACCTGGTCGGTTGCGTCAACGACGACAAATCGAAGCTGTGCGCCAACCTGCCCACGCTCGCTGCGCGCTTCGTCACCGCCGTCACGAAAGGCAAGCCGGGACATTGGGCGACATTGGGCGGCGATGCCCAGCGGGGGCAATTGTCCGTCATGTATGAAGGCCGCCGCATCGATGCGTCGTACGACCCGATGCGCAAGCAAGGCGCCGTCATTCTCGGCAATGGCGGTGACAACAGCACGGCGTCGCAAGGCACGTTCTACGAAGGCGCGATGACGGCGCCGCGCACCTATCCGTCGAACGAGACGGACCAGCAGGTCGCGCGGAACGTGGCCGCCGCCCGCTACGACGTGGCGGCCGTCACCGTCGGGACCGCGCCCGACACTCCGTCCGCCCTGCACACGTTCGCGCCGCGGGACGCCCAGGACATGACGGTCACGTTCACGAATACGACGAGCCAACCCCTCCGTGGCGTCACGTTGTCGTTGAAAGTGCCGAAGGGCTGGCGCGCCGGCGCCGCGAAGTCCTTCGCCGACGCGATCGCGCCCGGCGCCAGCGTGCATGCCGTGTTCAAGGTGACGTCGGGCGCGGCGGCACTGAATGCCGACGTGAACGGCATCGCGACGTGGACCGATGCCACGTCTCATGCGCGCCGCGTCGAATCGGCCGCAGCGAAGGTGCGCAACGCGGCGCCCGTGAAGATCAACGAATTCCGCCTGAGCGACGGCGCGCGCGGCAACGCGACGAATGCCTTCATCGAGTTGTACAACGCGGGCGAAAAGCCGGCCGATATCTCGCACTGGACCTTCACCCAGCACGCGGCGCGCGAGCCCGTGTTCTCCGCAGTGAAGATGCCCGCCCACACGACGCTGGCGCCGCACGGCTTCTATGTGCTGGGCCTGTCCAACTCCGGCCTGGTGCTGCCCGCGGCGCCCGGCGACGCGACCATCCACGTGCGGAGTGTCGACGGCATCCAGCCGGGCGACACGATCGTCGTCGGCAACGGTGCGGACGGGGAAACGCGCAAGGTCGTCCGCGTCGGCACGGCGGCCGGCCAGGCAACGCCGCTGTGGCAGCCCCTTCCCGATGGCCCCATCATCACCATCCCGGCCGGTGCGACGAGCGTTCCCGTGACCACGACCGTGGGGTTCGCCGTCGGCGATACGCTCGCGCTGGGCTACGGCAGCACGTATCCCGCCGTCGGGCGCACGACGGAACACTACGAGAAAGTGACCATCACCGGCGTCGGCACGGCGGGCAGCCAGGCGTGGCTCGGCCTCGATGCGGCGGCGGGTTCGACCTCGATCCAGGTGACGTCGACCGACGGCATCGCCGCCGGCGATACGATCCGCCTCGACATCGACAGCGTCGACCACGGCATCGACACGGTCGCCGTCAAGAACGTAGGCACGGCCGCGCGCCGCACGAGCCTCGCGCGCGCTGCCGCCGCGGGCGCGACGACTGTTGTCGTGCATGGCGCGACCGGCTTCCCCACGCCGAAGTTCGTCGAGTACACGGCCGGGAAGGCCGTGATCGGCGCACCCGGCAGCCTCGAAACGGTGGAGATCGTCAAAGTCGAAGGCCAGCCCGGCACCGACCTCACCTTGACGATCGCGCCGGCGCTCGCGAAGAACCACGTGGCCAGCGAACCGTTCGTGGAGCCGGGCACGGGTGTCGAGCTGGCGGCGCCGCTGAAGTACGACCATGCCGCCAACCTGCCGTTCAGCGTGCGCGGCACGGGCATCCAGTTCACGCCCGCCACCCGTCACGCGCATGCGAGCAATGAACCGGTGCGCCCGGCCGGCAGCGGGATCGTGCTGGATCGCCCGCTCACCCGCGCCCATGCCACGGATGATGTGGTGCGGGTCGCGACCGTGACGACGGCCGGGTTCCAGGGCCCGCCGGACCAGTGGTTCGGCGGCCCGGCCGTCTCGCGCGAGGCGGGCAGCATGGTGCTGCGCGATGCGGCGGGCCACGTCGTCGACAGCTTGAATTACGGCGATGTCGTCGATCCGTGGGCGTCCGGCGGCTTCCGCGGCGCGGCCGGCAAGGCGGCCACCTGTCACGCGGACGCGCCGGGCGTCCCCGCCGCGCGGTCGTGGGAACGGCCACTCGCGGGCATCCCGTTCAGCGGCGCCGTCGCGGAAGTCGATGCGACGCAGGGCAGCACGGGCCGTTATCCGGACGGCCAGGACAGCGACCACGATTGCGCTGACTTCGTGACGGCCGCCTCGATCCGGACGGGCGGCGCCGTGGCGGGCGCGGCGCGCATCAACGTCACCACGACAGGGCATCTGGCGCCCGGCCAGAGCGTCGTCCTCGATGCGGGCGCCGATGCGGAGACGTTGACCGTCGCGACGGTCGGTTCGCACGGGATCACGCGCACGTCGGCGCCGGCGGACAAGGGCGCCACCGTCGTCCGCGTCGACGACCCGCATCCGTTCGTCGCCGGCCAGGCGCTCGTCGTCGGCAGCGGCGCGGACGAGGAGACGGGTGTCGTCACGGCCGTCGATACCGCCTGGCGGGCGGGCAAGCTGACGCTCGCGGCGCCGCTGGCGCATGCGCACGACGCGGGAGCGACCGTGGCGGGGACGGGCATCGCCTTCACCGGCCCGCTCGCCAAATCCCATCCCGTGGGCACCGTGATGACGGCGACGGGCGACCTGGCGACGCCGGGCGCGCCCAATCGCCACGTCCGTCCTGCAGCGGGCAACGCGTCGGCGCATTAGTGCAGCATGGGCTCGGCGGACGGGCGTGGCCCGGTCCGCCGTCGGTTACACTCGTCGTCGACCGATGTTGCAACCACGTCCAAGGAGAACGAAGTGCACTTTTTGCTGATCTATGAGCTGGCGCCCGACTATCTGGCGCGCCGCGGCGAATTCCGCAATGAACACCTGCAACTCGCCTGGGCGGCGCAGCAGAGGGGCGAAATCGTCATCGCCGGCGCCCTGGCCGACCCGGCCGACCAGGCCGTCCTGCTGTTCACGGGCGATTCGCCGGATGCGGCCGAGCGCTTCGCCCGCGCCGATCCGTACGTCGTGCACGGCCTCGTGAAGGCATGGCGCGTGCGGCCGTGGACGACCGTGGTCGGCAACGATGCCGCCAACCCGGTCCGTCCGGAGTAAGGCCGGTCAGAACGCCCAGTAGGGCCGGCTCGTGCTCGTCGCCATGCCCACGTAGACGTTGCGCCCGAAGAAGAAGGGCAGGCCCCAGTCGAACGCGCTGCTGCCGCGCTTCTTGGTGTCGTACTTGCCGCCGACCCAGCCCGCCACGGTGCCGCCCGGCAGGCGGTCGATGTCCGTGATGGTGAACGCCACGTCGCTCGACGCGCTGCCGTCGTAGGCCATCACCGTCGCGTTCAGGCTCTGGGGGCTCGTCGGGCAATAGAAGTCCGTGCTCAACGTGCAGGCCGGCAGGCTCGTGTCGCTGAAGTACAGGCCGTTCGACCCGCTGTCGATGAAGCTGGCGCTCATCGTCGTGCCCTTGTACACCGTCGTGAAGTCGCCGCTGGAATTGGCGACGTAGCGCGTTGCCGTGCCGAGCCCGTTGTTCGGCTGCGTGCCGATGCCGAACGTGAGCGTCCCCTTGAGCGACGTCGCGCCGCCCGTGCCGACGGACGGCAGCGATACGACGACGCCGTTGTTGTCGTTGGCGAATGCGCCGACCGGATTCGCGACCTGCTTGTCCAGCGCCAGCGCCGTCGACGTGCACGTGCCGTTCGCGCAGGCGTAATAGGTTGCGCTGATGGCGCTGCTCGCGCACGCGGGGCCGCAATCTTCCTTGAACAGTCCGACACCGAGGATGCCGTTGGCGCCCAGCGTCGCGACGGTGTTCATGCCGCTGCCGGTACTGCTGCACGACGTCGGCGCTGTCGACATGCCGCCCGGCGCCTGGCTGATCACCTGGATCGACTGCGCCGCCGCGGTCTCGCCGGCCAGCTTGATGTCGGCCTGCACGACGGCGCCCCACGTGTAGCCGCTCACGAACTGGCCGCATTCGCCGACGGCCGCGCCGGTGCTCGACGTCACGGTCGGCAGTGCCAGCGCGCCGTCCAGCGGGGCGATGAGACGGAGGCCATAGGAACCCGTGTCGAGCAGCACGTGGTCGATCGTCTGGCAGACCGTCGTGCCGGGGCGGCAGACGGTGACGCTCACGAACGGCGCGTTGAACTGGCCGCCCGCGCCCGCGGGGCCGTTGTCGACGATGATCGGCATCGAGTTCGCGGGCGCCGCCACTGTCACGGCCACGCTGTTGCTTGCCTGGCCACACGTGATCGTATAGGTGGCGGTATAGGTGCCGGCCTGCGCGGCCGGCGTCACCGGCTGGCTGCCGCTCGTGGCGACCTGGCCGGACCAGGCGCCGGACGCCGTGCATGCCGTCGCGCCCGTGTCCTGGGCGCTCCACGTCAAGGTCAGCGGCTGGCCGGCCGTGACGGTCGCGGTGGATGCGGAGATCGTGGCCGTCGGCTGGACGGCGGACGGGGCGGATGGGCTGGCCGCGGACACGGCGGTCGAGCCGGTGCTGCCGGTGCTGCTGCTACCGCCGCCGCCGCACGCGGTCAGGATCAGACAGGCGCACGTGGTCGCCAGCGCCGCGAGGCCGCGGCGTACATCGAGCATCGTCGTCATTCGAGGGTATCCGTGTCAAAGCCGGCCGGCAGCAGGCTGCGCACCCAGGCGCGGCCCGTGTAGGCGCGCATGTGGCCGGTCGATTCGATCGTCACGTCCGGGTTCGCGGCGCGGACCCAGTTGCGGCCCGCCTTCGGGTGGCGTGCGCTTTCGTTCGTGAGCGTGGTGAAATGCTGGCCCAGCAGGTCGCGCAGGTCGGGCAGGAACGGGCCGTTCCAGGTGACGGCGAATACGACGCCGTTCCTGCCCACGTATTCCCGCACCGTCGTGCCCGTCTCCAGCACCGTCGTGTTGACGGTGTAGCCGGCGGCCGCGGTACTGCCGGCTGCCGCCAGCGTCCTTGCCTGGTGCGCGCTCGTCGCGGCGGACAGCGCACTCGGCGCACGGCCCAGCGACGCGAAGCACGGCTGCGCCGTCAGTCCGGCGACGAGGCCGGCGGTTGCCAACAAGGCAAGGTGGAAGGGGAAACGAGGGTGGACAGCGTGAACCGAAGAGGAAGAAGTGGAGGGGCCGCGCGATGCGACGCCACCGGAAAACCGAGGCATGCAAGCTCCTGTCTGCAGAGATAGCTTGCAGTGTAGCGGTGTAACCGGTTGGGGCAGGGCGAAACTTTACAAGCACTTACAACATATGTTGCGTAGTGGCAACAGATTCGCTGATTCATTATTTCTGCACTGACGACTCCGCGACGAGCATCGGCTTGTCCGTAAGGTAAGATTCCGCACGCAACCACAACCGCTGGAGGACCATGCACACCGCCGTCAACCTGTGGCCGCTGCTCGGCATCGCCGTCGTCACCGCCGGATTCCTGTTGCGTCTCCATCCCGTGCTCGTCGTGATCGCCGCCTGCGGCGTGACCGGGTGGGCCGCGCACATGCCCGTCATGCACCTGCTGGAATCGCTCGGCCGTGCGTTCATCAAGACCCGCAACCTGCCGCTGATCCTGTTGCTGCCGCTGGCCGCCATCGGCCTGCTGGAGCGCTTCGGCCTGAAGGAGCATGCGCAGGCCAGCGTCGCGCGCATCCGCTCGGCGACGACGGGACGGCTGCTGACCGTCTACCTGCTGGCGCGCGAGGTCGCGGCCGCGTTCGGCCTCACGAGCCTGGGCGGCCACCCGAACATGGTGCGCCCGCTCGTCGCGCCGATGGCGGAGGCGGCGGCCGAGGCGCGCCACGGTACGCTGTCCGAGCCGCTGCGCCGGCACATCCGGGCAATGTGCGCCGCGACGGACAACGTCGGCCTGTTCTTCGGCGAGGACATCTTCGTCGCGTTCGGCGCCATCGTGCTGATGCAGACGATCCTCAAGGCCGAAGGGCTGGACGTCGATCCGATCCGCATGGCCTTGTGGGGCATCCCGACGGCGGTGAGCGCGTTCGTCATCCACGCGTGGAATCTGCGCCGGCTCGACGCGCGCATCCGGCGCGAGACCGCGCGATGATCGTTTCGCTCGACATCTTTTACGTCCTGGTCGGCCTCTTGTTCGCGGCGACGGCCGTCATGACGGTGCGCGACAGGGCGAACCCGCGGCGCATGACGACGGCGCTGTTCTGGGGCCTGTACGCGCTCGTCTATTTGCTGGGCGAACGGCTGCCGCCGGCCGTCGCGGGCGTGCTGATGATCGTGATGGCGCTCGTCGCCGGCGCGGGCCTCGTGCGGCCCGGCCGCGCCGCCGTCGTGCCGGAGGCGGAGCGGCAAGCCAGCGCCGCCCGGCTGGGCAACCGGCTGCTCGTGCCGGCGCTGGCGATTCCCGCCGTGACGATGCTGGGTTCCGTCGCGCTGAAGGACGTCCATCTCGGCGCCCGCTTTTTGCTCGACCCGAACAATGTGACGCTCGTCAGCATGGGCTGCGGCAGCGTCGCCGCGCTGGCGCTCGCGTGCGGGCTCACGCGCGCGACGCCGCTGCAGGGCGTGCGCGAGGCGCGCCGGCTGATCGACGCGATGAGCTGGGCCGTCGTGCTGCCGCACATGCTCGCGGTGCTCGGCCTGCTGTTTGCCGAGGCGGGCGTGGGCAAGGCCGTGGCGCACGTCGCGACCGCGTACCTGCCGCTCGATTCGCGCCTGCTCGCCTGCGCCGCATTCTGCGTGGGCATGGCATTATTTACCGTCGTGATGGGCAACGGCTTCGCCGCGTTTCCCGTCATCGCGGGCGGCATCGGGATTCCCGTGCTGGTCGGCGTCTACCATGCGAATCCCGCCGTGATGGCGGCGATCGGCATGTTCAGCGCCTACTGCGGTACCCTGATGACGCCGATGGCTGCGAATTTCAACGTCGTGCCGGTGCTGCTGCTCGACCTGCCCGACAAGAATGCCGTGATCAAGGCCCAGTTGCCGACCGCGCTGCCGCTGCTGGGCGCGAATATCGTCCTGCTGTATTGTTTGATGTATCGATGAGGCGAACATGACCGCATCCACCACACCTGCTCCCGTCAAGACCGTGCTGCTGACCGGCTTCGATCCGTTCAACGGCGCCACCATCAACCCGTCGTGGGAAGCCGCGCGCGCGCTGGACGGCTGGTCCGGGCCCGGCTTCACCGTTAGCGCGCGCCAGCTGCCGTGCGAATTCGGCCGCGCCACCGACGTCCTGCGCGACGCCGTGGCGGAGGTCAAGCCCCACGTCGTGATCGCCGTCGGGCAGGCCGGCGGCCGCTCCGAGATCTCGCTGGAACGCGTGGCCATCAACATCGACGACGCGTCCATCCGCGACAACGCGGGTGCGCAACCCGTCGACACGCCCATCGTGGCCGACGGCCCGCCCGCCTATTTCAGCACCTTGCCCCTCAAGGCCATCGTGAAGGCGCTGCGCCTGCGCGGCTTTCCGGCCAGCGTGTCGCAGACGGCCGGCACGTACGTCTGCAACCACGTGTTCTACGGCTTGATGCACCATGCGGCCGGACAGCCGCTGAAGGCCGGCTTCATCCACGTGCCGTTCCTGCCCGAGCAGGCGGCCGACCGGCCGGAGCGGCCGCCGTCGATGGCGCTGCGCGACATCGTCGACGCGCTGCGCATCGCGGTGGAGGTGGCGGTGGTCATGGAGACGGATACGCGCGAAGTGGGCGGCGCCACGCATTGACGCCCCGGGTCACGGGGCGGCACGCGCCACGTCCTCGATCACGCCCATCAACCAGTGCAGCGCGGCGTCGTCGTCGCGCCGTGCATGCCACCCCATCGAGACGGTGAAGCGGTCCAGCGCGACGGGCACCGCACTCGACGCGAGCTGTCCCGCCGCGGCCCAACGGTCGGCCAGCACCTCCGGGACCGTCGCCACGATGGCGCTCGCAGCGAGCACGCCGGGCACCGACGAGAAGCGCGGTGTCGTGTAGCGCACCTCGCGGCGCAGCCCGAGCCCGGCCAGCACCGCGTCGGTCGGGCCCTCGACGGCGCCCCGGTAGCTCACCAGCAGGTGCGGCACCGCGACGTACTGCGCCAGGGTCACCTCGCCCTTGAACGGCAGCTGGCGCGGGTCGTAGACGCAGCGGAATCCCATCGCGCGCAGCGGCCGCAGGCGCTGCCAGCGCGGTCCGGGACGCATGGCTGCCACGCCGAGTTCGATCTCGTCCTTGTCCAGCATGTCGCTGACGGCGAACGGATTGCTTTCCTTGAGCACGATGCGCACGTGCGGCGCCTGCTCGCGTACGCGTGCGAGCAGGGCGGGCATCAGCCAGTGCTCGACCCAGTCCGGCATCCCGACGACGAACAGCCGCTCGGCGCTGGCCGGGTCGAAGGCCGGCGGTACGGCGATCGCCTGTTGCAGCATCGTCAGCGCGGGCGCGATGGCGGCTTCCAGTTCGAGTGCACGCGGGGTCGGTTCCATGCCGCGCGTGCCGCGCACGAGCAACTCGTCGCCGAACAACTGGCGCAGGCGTGCCAGCGCCCCACTGACGGCCGGCTGGCCAAGGAACAGTTTGTGGGCGGCGGCCGACACGCTGCGCTCGCGCATCAGTACGAGGAACGTCACCATAAGGTTCAGGTCGACGCCTCTAAAATCATTTTCGCTGATTCCCATGATCTCGATAATCGATTTGATTGATGTGGTGCGCTATTGGATCATGGATGCATCGTTCAACACCAGAGGAGTCCACCATGACCAAGCTTTCGACCATCCTGCCACCCCTGTTCCTGACCGCCACGGCGCTGCTGGCAACGCCAGCCTGGCTGCCGGCGGCGCACGCGGCCGCACCGCAGGTGCGTACCCAGGCGCCCGGCTTTTATCGCGTTCTGCTGGGCGACGTCGAAATCACCGCGCTGTCGGACGGCACCGTGACCATCCCTCTCGACACGCTGCTGACGAACACCGGCGCGGCCCATGTGAAAGGCGTGCTGGCCACCCACCATCTCGGCACGCAGGTCGAGACGTCGATCAATGCCTATCTCGTCAACACCGGCAAGCGGCTGGTGCTCATCGACACGGGCGCCGGCGCCAGCTTCGGGACGCACGGCGGCCACCTGGCGGACAGCATCCGCGCCGCCGGCTACCGGCCGGAAGACGTCGACACCGTGCTGCTCACGCACATCCACGGCGACCACTCGAATGGCCTGACGATCGACGGCAAGGCCGTGCTGCCCAATGCGGAAGTGGTCGTGGCGAAGCGCGAAGCGGACGCCTGGCTCGATCCGGCCAACCGCACCAAGGTGCGTCCGGACAGCGTCCACGTCATCGATGAAGCGTTGGCGGCATTCGCGCCTTACCGGCAGGCGGGCCGGGTCCGCACGTTCGACGGTCCCGGCGAGGTGGTGCCCGGCATCCGCGCCGTGCCGGCACCGGGGCATACGCCGGGCCACACCGTGTACGAATTGACGGGCGGCGGCCAGACGATGCGCTTCGTGGGCGACACGCTGCATGCGAAGGACGTGCAGATGGCCGAGCCGCAGGTGACGATCCGGTTCGACGAAGACGCGAACGCGGCGCGGCGCCAGCGCGAGGCCTTGTTCGCGGATGCCGCCGCGCGCGGGATCATCGTGGCCGCGGCACACACTCCGTTCCCCGGCCTGGGCTACATCGAGCGCAACGGGAGCGCCTATACGTGGGCGCCGCTGAATTACAGCTCCCTGCGTTGACGGCTTACTCGCCCGCCGGATTCAGGATGTTGAGGAACGCCCGTACGACGGGCGCATCGTCCTGCGTCGGGTAGCTGATGTAGAGATTGGCCGACGGCGGATTCGTGCGGATCGGCAGGAAGCGCACACCCGGCCAGCCGATGCGGCTCGTCGTCGACGGCATCAGTGCCACGCCGAGCCCTGCGCCCACCATCGCGAGCAGCGTCTGCGGCTCGGCCGCTTCCTGGAAGATCGTCGGCTGGAAGCCCGCGTTGACGCAGCACTGGATCAGGTAGCGCGGCTCGGCCGACTGGTCCAGGTGCAGGGTCAGCATCGGTTCGTGGGCGATGTCGATCAGCTCGATGGCGCTCTGCTGCGCGAGCGGGTGCTGGTCGCTGATCGCGACGCACACGTCCTCGCGGAAGCACAGTTCCTGGCGCAGGCCCGCATTCCTCAGCATGTCCTCGTCGATTTTCGGTTCGCGCCAGAAGCCGACGTCGATCTGCTTGCCGCGCAGCGCATCCCACTGGTCGTTCGGACCCAGCTCGTGGATGGTCCACGTCACGCGCGGGAACTGGCTCTGGAACTGTTCCAGCAGACCGGGGATCGGGCCCCACATCGCGGAGCCCACGATGCCCACGCGCAGGCGTCCCACCTCGCCGCGGTCGATCTGGCGGATCGTGTCGATGGTCATGCGCATGCGGCCCAGCAGGTCGGCCGCCTCGTGCATCAGCGCCTTGCCGGCCACGGTCAGCTCGAAGCTGCGCGTCGTGCGCGCGAACAGGCGCACGCCCAGCTCACTCTCCAGCTTCATGATCTGCTGCGACAGCGGGGGCTGCGAGATGTGCAGGCGCTCGGCCGCGCGCGAAAAGCTCTTTTCTTCGGCCACCGCCAGGAAGTATTTCAGCTGCTTCAGGTCGATCGACATGATGGTCTCACACGTGGGCGGCCGCGTGCAGCGCCACCGCGAGGCGCGCGCCGACGAGCGCATTGTTCTTCACGAGCGCGATGTTGGTGGCGAGGCTGCGGCCGCCCGTCAGGTCCTTGATGCGGGCGAGCAGGAACGGCGTCACGGCCTTGCCTTTCACGCCCTGCGCATCCGCCTCGCGCAGCGCCTGCGCGATGATGCCGCCGATCTCGTCGTTCCGCAGCGCGGATTCCACCGGCACCGGATTGCTGACGACGACGCCGCCCGTCAGGCCCAGCTGCCACTTGGTGCGGATGAAGCGGGCCTGCTGTGCCTGCGTGTCGAGCTGGAAGTCCGCATTGAAACCGGATTCGCGCGTGAAGAACGCGGGGAAGCCCGGCTGGCCGACGCTCACGACCGGGACGCCGTGCGTTTCCAGGTATTCCAGGGTGAGGCCGATGTCGAGGATCGATTTCACGCCCGCGCACACGACGGCGACGTTCGTACGCGCCAGTTCCTGCAGGTCCGCCGAGATGTCGAAGCTCGTCTCGGCGCCGCGGTGCACGCCGCCGATGCCGCCCGTGACGAACACCTCGATGCCGGCCAGCGCCGCGCAGATCATCGTCGCGGCCACGGTCGTCGCGCCCAGCTTTTTCTCGGCCAGCACGTACGCGAGGTCGCGCCGGCTGACCTTCAGCGCGTCGTGCGCGTTGCCCAGCTGTTCGAGCTGGGCGTCGGACAGGCCCACGCAGATCCTGCCGTCGATGAGGGCGATCGTGGCGGGCACGGCGCCCGCGTCGCGGATGACCTGCTCGACCTCGCGCGCCGTCTGCACGTTCTGCGGGTAGGGCATGCCGTGCGAGATGATCGTCGACTCGAGCGCGACGACGGGCTTGCCGGCCGCGCGCGCGGCCGCCACTTCGGGGGAAAACTGGAGGAAGGCTTGCATGTTCAGTCCTGTGAAAGCAAAGGATGTTCGGTGGCGAGGCTGTCCGGCCCCAGGCCCGGGTGCACGGTCTCGGGCACGCTCAAGGTGAGCGACGACAGGTGCAGGCCGCGCCGGCACGCGAGCACGAGGTCGTCGGCACCGTCGTCCTGCACGAGCGACCAGCAGACGGCCGCGGCGAACGCGTCGCCGGCGCCCGTCACGTCGACGACGCTTGCCGCCGGCGCGGGCAGGTCGACGATGCCGCCGCCCGCGGTGACGAGCACGCCGCGCGCGCCGCGCGTGACGATCACGTCGCGCGCGCCCTGCGCCTGCACGTCGCGCATGGCGGTGCCGATCGCATCGTCGTCAGGCAGCGGGCGCCCGACGCGGGCCGCCAGTTCGCCGGCGTTCAGGATCAGCAGGCGCACGCCGGCCAGATCGGCGGGCAGGCGCGCCATCTTCGGTTCGGACACGGCCACGAGCACGAGCGGCGTGCCGGCGCGGCGTGCCTGCGCGGCGAGGGCGGCGACGGTGTCCTGCGGCAGGTTCAGGTCGGCCACGACGAGGCCCGCGCCCGCGAGCTG
Organism: Massilia pinisoli; assembly: GCF_024753285.1. Classification (GTDB taxonomy): domain Bacteria; phylum Pseudomonadota; class Gammaproteobacteria; order Burkholderiales; family Burkholderiaceae_D; genus Telluria; species Telluria pinisoli. The sequence goes on from NZ_JANUGW010000007.1 coordinate 100,426, forward strand.
TGCCTGGCGCGCATCGATGAACGCCGGCTCCATGCGGTCGTACAATGCCATGTCGGCCAGCGCGACGACCATTTCGCCGTCCCGGTCCAGCACGGCCGTGTACGTGCCGCTGCAGCAGCCTTCGAGGCGCAGCGCGCCGCGTACGTCGATGCCGAGGGTTTCCGCATGGTCGAGCAGGGCGGCGCCGGACGAATCGGTCCCGATGGCCGTCAGCAGGGCGACCGTCGTGCCGAGGCGCGCGAGGTTTTCCGCGATATTGCGTGCCACGCCGCCGAACGATTCGCTCTGGCTGGCCGGGTTCGACGTGCGCAGCGCGATGGCGTCGACGGAACGGAGCTTGCGGTCGAGGTTGGCCGCGCCCACGCAGACGACGGGGCGGCGGTCCGGCAGCACGTAGGCGCGTCCCAGCAGCTTGCGCTCGCGGATCAGGCCCGCGATATAGCCGGCGACTGCCGAGCGCGACAGCCCGAGCTGGTTCGCCAGCTCCTGCTGCGAGATGAACGGGTTCGCGCGGATGGCCTCGTACAGCTGTTGTTTCTTCGACGGTTCGGTCACGGTTGGAGATGGGTTAAACTTTTGTTTTTAATCTTAAACATTTGTTTGGTCGCGGTCAACGCGTTCGCAACCAGTCTAGCGCGGATTTATACTGTGAAGATATAAATCGACCAGAAAAATGGTATTTGCCATACCAATCGACAATCATGCATAGTTGCCACATTTCGGTGCACCGCCGCGCCTCATCCTCGACCAGACCGCGACAATGACTACTCACCTGTTCAGCAATTCCCCCTTCGAAGCCGCCGACGTCATCCGCGCCCGCAAGCCGGGCTTCACGCCGCGCGTGGCCCTGATCCTCGGTTCCGGCCTCGGCGTGCTGGCCGAACAGATGACGGACGCGGTGGCGATCAGCTATGCCGACCTGCCGGGCTTCCCCATCAGCACCGTGCATGGCCACGCGGGCGAACTGGTGCTGGGCACGTTGGCGGGCGTCCCTGTCGCGTGCATGAAGGGCCGCGGCCATTTCTATGAAGGCTACGGCCCGGGCGTGATGACGTCCGCGGTGCGCACGTTCAAATTGATCGGCTGCGAACTGCTGTTCGTGACGAATGCCGCGGGGTCGCTGCGGCCGGAGGTGGACGCGGGCAGCGTCGTCGCGCTGACGGACCACATCAACCTGCTGCCGGGCAGCCCGATGGCCGGCCCGAACGACGACCGCTTCGGTCCGCGCTTCTTCAGCATGGCCAACGCGTACGACGCGGACATGCGCGACCTCGTCAAGGCGACGGCGGCCGAGAAGGGCATCACCCTGCACGAAGGCGTGTACCTGGCGTGCCCGGGCCCGAACTTCGAGACGGCCGCCGAGATCCGCGCATTCAAGACGCTGGGTGCGGACGTCGTCGGCATGTCCGTCGTCCCCGAGGTGATCGCGGCGCGCCACTGCGGGCTGAAGGTCGCGGGCATGTCGGCCATCACCAACCTGGCGGAAGGCTTGACGCCGTTCCCGCTGTCGCACGAGCAGACGCTGAAGTATGCTGCGGTTGCGGCCAAGGACATGGTCACGCTGATCCACGGCTTCATCGAACGTCTGGGCAAGACGGCTTGATTTTAAGGAAGGGATAACATGTCACGCGCATTCATCCTCCTGCTGGACTCCTTCGGCCTGGGCGCCTTGCCCGATGCCGACAAATACGGCGACGCGGGCGCGAACACGCTCGGCCATATCGCGAAGTGGGCGGCGGACGCCGGTACGCCCATGTCGCTGCCGAACCTGGAAAAGATCGGCCTCGGCGCCGCCGCGCACAAGGCCAGCGGCGCGTGGCCCGCGGGCTTCGCGCAGCGCGACGGTTTCACGGGCGCCTGGGGCGTCGCGCGCGAGCGCTCGACCGGCAAGGACACGCAGAGCGGCCACTGGGAAATCGCCGGCGTGCCCGTGCTGTTCGACTGGGGCTACTTCCCGAAGACGGTCCCCACGTTCCCGCAAGAGCTGACGGATAAACTGGCGGAGATCACGCAGGTGCCGGGCTGGCTCGGCAACTGCCATGCGTCCGGCACCACGATCATCACGGAGCTGGGCGACGAGCACGTCGCCACCGGCAAGCCGATCATCTACACGTCGGCCGACTCCGTGATGCAGATCGCCGCGCATGAAGAGCACTTCGGCCTCGAGCGCCTGTACCAGGTGTGCGAAGCCGCGTATGAACTGGTCAAGCCGTACAACATCGGCCGCGTGATCGCGCGTCCGTTCACGGGCGCCAACGGCAACTACAAGCGCACGAGCAACCGCCACGACTACGCCGTGCCGCCCGTCGCGCCCACGTTGCTGGACCACGTGAAGGATGCCGGCGGCGAAGTGATCGCGCTCGGCAAGATCAGCGACATCTTCGCGGGCCAGGGCGTCACGCAACTGATCAAGGGCGCCGACAACATGGCGCTGTTCGACCGCCTGCTGGAAGTCGCCGACACGGCACCCGACAAGTCGCTGACGTTCGTGAACTTCGTCGACTTCGACATGCACTTCGGCCACCGCCGCGACGTCGCGGGCTATTCGAACGCGCTGCACGAGCTGGATGCGCGCCTGCCGGACTTCATCGCGAAGCTGAAAGAGGGCGACCTCGTCGTCATCACGGCGGACCACGGCTGCGACCCGACGTGGCCCGGTTCCGACCACACGCGCGAACACATCCCGATGCTGTTCTTCGGCCCGGCCGCGCCCGCGCGCGAGCTGCCCGTGTCCGACACGTTCTCCGACATCGGCGCCACCTTGGCGCACCACCTCGGCGTCAAACCTACTGCCAACGGAACCGCATTGTTATGAGCCCGAACCTCGATTTCAAACGTAATACCGCGATCGACCTGGACCTGGGCTGGATCAACCACCTGAAGGTCAACCGCAACGCCGCGGACCGCCGCGCCGCGAGCCTCGCGAACCGCCGCACGGTCAAGAAGGAATACCAGGCCGCGTGGCTGATCCGCGCCATCGAGTGCATCGACCTGACCACGCTGTCCGGCGACGACACGCCGGGCCGCGTGGAGCGCCTGTGCCGCAAGGCGATGCGGCCGCTGCGCGCGGACCTGATGCAGGCGCTGGGCATCGACTCCCTGACGACGGGCGCCGTGTGCGTGTACCACGAGATGATCCAGCCGGCCGTGCACGTGCTGCAGGGCCGCCTGCCGATCGCCGCCGTGTCGACCGCGTTCCCGGCCGGCCTGTCGAGCCTCGAGACGAAGATCCGCGAGATCGAGCTGTCCGTCGCGGCCGGCGCCACCGAGATCGACATCGTCATCACGCGCCAGCACGTCCTGACGGGCAACTGGCAGGCGCTGTACGACGAAATGGTCGCGTACCGCCAGGCGTGCGGCGACGCACACGTGAAAGCGATCCTCGCGACGGGTGATCTCGTCACATTGGAAAACGTAGCAAAAGCATCGTGGGTCTGCATGATGGCAGGCGCCGATTTCATCAAGACATCGACCGGCAAGGAAGGTGTGAACGCGACCATTCCCGTGTCGCTGGTGATGGTACGAGCGATCCGCGAGTACTATGAACGCACCGGCTACAAGGTCGGCTACAAGCCGGCCGGGGGTGTGTCCTCCGCCAAGACCGCGCTGCAATACCTGACCGTGATGAAGGAAGAGCTGGGCAACGAATGGCTGCAACCGCATCTGTTCCGCATCGGTGCCTCCAGCCTCCTGACCGACATCGAGCGCCAGCTCGAGCATTACGTCACCGGCAGCTATTCGGCCGCCCATCGTCACGCGCAACCTTGATCGGACCTGTCATGCCCACTATTAAAGAGATTCTGCAAACTATGGACTACGGCCCCGCACCCGAGAGCACCAAGGAAGCGCAAGCGTGGCTGGACACCCATGGCCGCCGTTTCGGCCTGTTCGTCGACGGCGCCTGGACGGATGCGACCGAGACGTTCGGCTCGTTCAACCCGGCCGACGGCAGCGAACTGGCGCAAGTGACGCAGGCGTCGCAGGCGGATATCGACCGCGCCGTCGACGCCGCGCGCCGCGCGCAGCCGGGCTGGGTCGCCCTCGGTGGTCACGGCCGCGCGAAAGTGCTGTATTCGCTGGCGCGCCTGCTGCAAAAGCACTCGCGCCTGTTCGCCGTGTTGGAAACGCTGGACAACGGCAAGACGATCCGCGAAACGCGCGACGCCGACCTGCCGCTGGCCGCTCGTCACTTCTATCACCACGCCGGCTGGGCCCAGCTGCAGTCGGAAGAATTCGCGGACTACCGCGCCGTCGGCGTCGTCGGCCAGATCGTGCCGTGGAACTTCCCGCTGCTCATGTTGGCCTGGAAGATCGCGCCGGCGCTCGCCGCGGGGAACACGGTCGTCTTCAAGCCCGCCGAATTCACGTCGTTGACCGCGCTGCTGTTCGCGGAGATCTGCCAGCAGGCCGGCGTGCCGGCCGGTGTCGTCAACATCGTCACGGGCGATGGCCGCGTGGGCGAGGCGATCGTGAATCACCCCGGCATCGACAAGCTGGCGTTCACCGGCTCGACGGAAGTGGGCCGCATCATCCGCAAGGCCACGGCCGGTACCGGTAAAAAACTGTCGCTGGAACTGGGCGGCAAGTCGCCGTTTATCGTGTTCGACGACGCCGACCTGGATGCGGCCGTCGAAGGCCTCGTCGACTCCATCTGGTTCAACCAGGGCCAGGTCTGCTGCGCCGGTTCGCGCCTGCTCGTGCAGGAATCGGTCTACCCGCGCTTCATCGAGAAGGTCAAGGCACGCATGCGCAACCTGCGCGTCGGCTCGCCGCTGGATAAATCGAATGATATCGGCGCGCTCGTCGACCCCGTGCAGCAGCAGCGCATCCACGGCCTCGTGGAATCGGCGCGCGCGGAAGGGTGCGAGATCTGGCAGCCGGAAGCGGAGACGCCGCAGGCAGGCGCCTGGTACCTGCCCACGTTGATCACGGGCGCGTCGACGTCCGCCGTGGTCGCGCAGACGGAGATCTTCGGGCCCGTGCTCGTCGCGTCGAGCTTCCGCACGCCGGGCGAAGCCGTGCAGCTCGCGAACAATACCGTGTACGGCCTGGCGGCATGCGTGTGGAGCGAGTCGATCAGCCTCGCGCTGGACGTCGCCCCGCAGATCAAGGCCGGTGTCGTGTGGATCAACACGGCGAACCAGTTCGATGCCGCGTGCGGCTTCGGCGGCTACAAGGAATCGGGCTTCGGCCGCGAAGGCGGCAAGGAAGGCATGACCGAGTACCTCGTGCCGCTGGCGGAAGATGCGCGTCCGGCTGCACCGGTCGTTGCCGAAAAAGGGAAAGTCAAACCGACCGGTGGCGACAGCCCGTTCGCCGTCGACCGCACCGCGAAGCTGTACATCGGCGGCAAGCAGGCGCGCCCGGACGGCGCGTACAGCCGCGCGATCATTGGTGCGAACGGCGACTTCCTCGCCGACGTGGGCGAGGGCAACCGCAAGGACATCCGCAATGCCGTCGAAGCCGCGCACAAGGCGTCCGGCTGGGCGAAGGCCACGGCGCACAACCGCGCGCAGGTGCTGTACTACATCGCCGAGAACCTGGCGATCCGCGCCGACGAATTTAGCGCCCGCATCGCCGCGCAGACGGGTGCCAAGGATGCCGCACGCGAAGTGCAGGCGTCGATCGAGCGCCTGTTCTACTGGGCCGCGTGGGCCGACAAATACGACGGCCTCGCGCACCAGCCGCCGATGCACGGCATCACCGTCGCGCTGAACGAGCCGGTGGGCGTGATCGGCATCGTGTGCCCGAACGAGAACCCGCTGCTGGGCTTCATCTCGCTCGTGGCGCCCGCGCTGGCGCTGGGCAACCGCGTAATCGCGGTGCCGTCGGAAGCGCATCCGCTGTCCGCGCTCGACCTGTACCAGGTGCTCGACACGTCCGACCTGCCGGGTGGCGCGCTGAACATCGTCACGGGCAGCCACGACGAGCTGGCGCGCACGCTGGCGTCGCACTTCGACGTGGATGCCGTGTGGCGCCACGATGGGTCGGCCGAGGGCTGTGCGGAAGTGGAGAAGCTGTCGGCCGAGTCGCTCAAGCGCACGTGGACGGGCGGCGCGAAAGGGCGCGACTGGTTCGATGCGAAGCAGGCGGGCGGGCGTGCCGTTCTGCAGCACGCGAGCCAGGTCAAAAATGTGTGGATTCCGTACGGCGTGTGAGATAACGAAACGATGGCTATGTTCCTCCCCCAAGAAATCGTCCGCAAAAAACGCGACGGCGGCACCCTGACCGCCGAAGAGATCCGCTTCTTCGTGCGCGGCATCCCCGACGGCAGCGTCACGGAAGGCCAGATCGCCGCGCTCGCGATGGCCGTCTACTTCAATGACATGACGATGGACGAGCGCGTGGCCTTCACGCTCGCGATGCGCGATTCCGGCCAAGTGATGGAGTGGAAGTCGCTGAACCTGCCGGGCCCCGTCGTCGACAAGCATTCGACGGGCGGCGTCGGCGACGTCGTGTCGTTGATGCTGGGCCCGATGATCGCCGCGTGCGGCGGCTACGTGCCGATGATTTCCGGCCGCGGCCTCGGCCACACAGGCGGCACGCTCGACAAATTCGATTCGATCCCCGGCTATTGCACGGTGCCGGACCCGGAGCTGTTCCGCAAGATCGTCAAGGACGTGGGCGTCGCCATCATCGGCCAGACCGCGCAGCTGGCGCCGGCCGACAAGCGTTTCTACAGCATCCGCGACACGACGGCGACCGTCGAATCCGTCGCCATGATCACGGGTTCCATTCTGTCGAAGAAGCTGGCGGCGGGTCTCGATGCGCTCGTCATGGACGTCAAGGCCGGCAGCGGCGCGTTCATGCCGACGTATGAGAAATCCGTCGAGCTGGCCGAGTCCATCGTCCACGTGGGCAATGGCGCGGGCACGCGCACGTCCGCGATCCTGACCGGCATGAACGAGTCGCTGTGCCCGGCGGCCGGCAATGCCGTCGAGGTGCGCGTCGCGATCGACTACCTGACCGGCGCAGCGCGTCCGTCGCGCCTGCACGCCGTGACGATGGCGCTGTGCGCCGAGATGCTCGTCATCTCCGGCCTCGCCGCCACCGACGAGGAAGCGCGCGCGAAACTGCAGCGCGCACTGAATTCGGGCGAGGCGGCCGAGCGCTTCGCGCGCATGGTGACCGCATTGGGCGGCCCGGCCGACCTGATGGAAAATCCCGACGCGCACCTCGCGAAAGCGCCGATCGTCGTGCCGGTGCCGGCACCGGAATCCGGCTATGCGTACGCGACGGATTGCCGCGGCCTGGGCCTGGCCGTCGTCGGCCTGGGCGGTGGACGCATCCGCCCGCAAGACCCGATCGACTTCGCCGTCGGCCTGACGGACCTCGTCGAGCTGGGCACGCAGATCGAGGCCGGCCAGCCGCTCGCGCTCGTGCATGCGCGCACGCAGGACGCGGCCGAGCGCGCCGTGCGCGAAGTGCAGGTCGCGTACCGCATCGCGCAAGAACAGCCGGCCGCGCAGCCGATGATCTACAAGACCATCCGCCCATGAAATACCAGAAACTCATCGATGAAGCCCGCGCCGCGCGCGACGTCGCGTACACGCCGTACTCCCGCTTCAAGGTAGGCGCGGCGCTGGAAACGAAGGACGGCCGCGTGTTCCGCGGCTGTAACGTGGAGAACGCGTCGTACGGCCTGTGCAACTGCGCCGAGCGCACGGCGTTCTTTTCCGCCATCGCCCACGGCTACGTGCCGGGCGACTTCGCGGCGCTGGCCGTCATCGGCGACACGGACGGCCCCATCGCCCCGTGCGGCGCGTGCCGCCAGGTGATCCTGGAACTGGGCGGCAACGAGCTGCCCGTCGTGCTCGCGAACCTGAAGGGCGACGTGATGGAAACCACGGCCGCCGCGCAACTGCCGAACGCGTTCGGTGGCTGGGACCTCAAGCAGTAAGCCCACGCGGCACGGCGCACGGTTCAGCGCCGTTTAAGGCAGGCGGGCCGGGATGGTGTCAAACTTGAATTCGGGGACAGTCCCACAACATGGGGGCTATCCGGACATTCAAAGGAGCAGACGTCATGAGCCCGCAAGATTCGCAGATGTTGAACGACTTCCTGAACCAGTTGGTCCAGGCCCATGGCATCCAGAAGGATCCCGAGGCGGATGCCCTGATCCAGCGCGCGATGGCCCAGCAGCCGGACGCTGCTTATCTGCTGGTGCAACGGGCCTTGCTGCTCGAGCAGGGGCTGAAGAATGCGAAGCAGCGCATCGCCGGCCTGGAAAGCCAGCTCGACCAGCAACATGCCGGCCAGCAAGGCGGCGGACAATTCCTCGACGCCAATACCTGGGGAAATAGCGGCAGGTCGCAGCCGGCGCAGTCGTACCAGCGCGACGTGCAGCAGCCGTACCAATCGCAGCCGCAGCCGCAGTATCAGCCGCAATACCAGAGCGCGCCGTCGTCGGGCTTCCTGCGCGGCGGCCTTGGCAGCACGCTGGGCTCCATCGCGGCGACGGCGGCCGGCGTGGCGGCGGGCGGTTTCCTGTTCCAGGGCCTGGAAAACATGTTCGGCCACCACAACTACGGCGGCGGCAACCGCCTGCTCAACAGCGACGATCCCGCGAACAACCTGTTCAGCGACCAGTCCGGCAGCCCGCTGGCGGAGCAGGCCGGGGTCGATGACGTCGAGCGGATGCTGGACAATGGTTCGCAGTCGGAAGGCTTGTTCGACAGCAGCGTCGACAACGACAACCTCGACAGCGGTCACGGCTTTTTCGATGGTGACGGTTCCGACGAGGGCCTGTTCAGCTGACTGACGCCAACGGTGCGCATACGTCACGCGTGGGCACGGGGTGCCCACCCTGCGGAATGGCGCCTACCGAGATGCGTTTCTATCGGTTCGGCAAGAACAAATCGTCGGGCTTCCACGGATCGTACGTGCCGACGTTCCACACATGGCCTTCGAGGTCGCGGCACATGAAGCCGCGGCTGCCGAATTCCGTGTCGGCCGGTTCCTGCAGGATGATGGCGCCCGCATTGCGCGCGCGCTCGCACACGCGGTCGGCGTCGTTCACTTGCAGGTAGACTGTTTGGGTCTGGCGGCCGCGGATCTCGTCCGGCTGCACGAGCACCTTGCCATATTCCCCCTCGCCGCTGACGGACCCGAGCATGATCATGCCGTCGCCCAACGTGAGTTGCGCGTGGGCGATGGCGCCGTCGATGCCGGGCACGGCGACCTGGCAGGCGAAGCCGAAGACTTCGCACAGCCAGTCGATGGCGGCCGGGGTGTCGCGGTAGCGCAGGCAGGGGATGGCGATCGAGGGCATGGCAGGCTCCTGTCGGGTGGAGCCTCCATGCTAGCAGCACAGCGTGAGATTCACATCTGCTGGAACAGATAGCTGTGGTTGCGACTGACCTCCAGCTCACCCGGCCAGCCGCGCACCTTCAGCATCTGACGCCCGCGCAGGTCGCGCTTGACTTCGGCGATGGCGTCCACGCGCACGAGCGTCGAGCGGTGGATGCGCCAGAACTCATCCGGGTCCAGCTCGTCCAGCAATTCCTTCAGCGTCTTGCGGATCAGGAATTCCGCGCCCACCGTCTGCACCCGCGTGTATTTTTCGTCGGACTGGAAGAACAGGATCTCGCGCGTGCTCACCATGCGCAGGCTCGCGCCCACCTGGGCCTGGATCCAGCGCAGGTACGTCGGCTTCTCCGGCTTGCCGCGGTTTTCCAGCAACGTGGTCAGCTTCGCCAGTTGCTGGCCGATGTCCTGCGGGGCCGCGGCCGCGCCCTGCGCGCGCGTGCGCAGCCGCGCCTGCAGCCGCGCGCACGTCGTCGCCAGGCGTTCGGCCGACACGGGCTTCAGCAGGTAGTCGAGCGCGCCCTGCTCGAACGCGTCGAGCGCGTACTGGTCGTAGGCGGTCGCGAACACGATGTGCGAGCGCTCGTACAGCCGCCGCGCCGCCTCGATGCCGGACAGGCCCGGCATGCGGATGTCGAGGAAGGCGATGTCGGGCCGCAGCTTCTCGCCCAGCTCGACGGCTTCCACGCCGTTCGCGGCCTCGGCGACGATCTGCAGGTCCGGCCACGCCTGTTGCAGGCGCGCGCGCAGCAGGTCGCGCATCGGGGCTTCGTCGTCGGCGATCAGGGCAGTCAGCGGGCGAACGTCGGGGTTCATGCATCCTCCATCATCTTGTACGGAAGCCGGATCGTGGCGCAGGCGCCGCCGCCCGGCGGGGTGCTGATGTCCAGCGACGCGCTCGCGCCGTACAGCAGCGCGAGGCGCTCGCGGATGTTGGCGAGGCCCACGCCGTCGTCAGCGTGCGGGTCGATGCCGACGCCATCGTCGCACACTTCCACGTGCAGGTCTGCATCGATGACGTGGGCGCGCACGGCGACGGTGCCGCCTTCGATCTTCGGTTCCAGGCCGTGCTTGATGGCGTTCTCGATCAGGGTCTGCAGCATCATCGGCGGGAACGGGGCGCTGCCGAGGAAGTCGGGCACCTCGAAGCGCACGTGCAGCCGTTCCTTCATCCGCGCCTGCATGATGGCCAGGTAGGCGCGCGACAGCTCGACCTGCTTGCCGAGCGTGGCGCCGCCGCGCTGGCGCATCTGCGGCAGCGTGGAGCGCAGGTAGTCGATCAGGTGGGCGTGCACGCGCGCCGCTTCCGGCGGGTCCGTCTCGATCAGCTGGCCGATCAGCGCCAGCGTGTTGAACAGGAAGTGCGGCTCGACCTGGGCCTGCAGGGCGGCCATCTGCGCCTCCATCAGGCGGCGCTCCAAGGTGGCCACATTGGCCTGCGTCGTCGCCTCGCGTGCCATCAGCTCGGCGCGGCGCTTGCCGCCTGCGAGCACCTTCACGGCGAACGAGACGAAGATGTACCACAGCGCCGGCTCGGGCGTGTGCACGATCGCGAAGAAGACGAGGACGAAGAACCAGGTGAGGAGCAGCTGGCGCCATTCGACGACGGCGACCCAGTCGAAGAAGCGCCACCAGACCTTGCTGGCTTCGTTGAAGGCGTCGCGGACGAAGTCGAGCACCTGGTTGATGTCGCTGGCGCGCATGGCGTCCTCCCCTTATTGCTTGCCGTAGGGGTCGTCGAATTGTTCGCGATGCGCGCGGCGGCGGTCGACGATGAACGCGCCCGCGATGACCTTGAGGCCCATGAACAGCACGAACAGGAACAGCGCGAGCGGCAGGATGCTGATCACGAAGGCGAGGGCGATGCAGCAGGCCAGCATGGCGGGCCACGACATCACGGCGATGGCGCGCGCGGCGCGGCGGCAGGCATCGACGATGTCGCGGGCGAGGTCGTCCAGCGTGGCGCCGAAGCTGCGGGAATGGGTGCTGGTCATGATGGCTCCTTGTGTGATGGCGTGTTGCGATGGAGTCACTCTACATCCGTCGCGGCAAGGCGGCTACGGCATGCCGACGAACTGCCGGAAATGCGGGATGACTGGTCGTGCGGCCGGATGGACGGGGCCGGTCCGTCGTACTATGATGTCGTCCGTGAAACTTTTCCACTTCCTGCCGAGACGCCCGACACCATGAGCCGCACCGGACGCCTGTTCCAGTTGATGGATGCCCTGCGCGGCCATCGCCGCCCCGTGACGGCCGCCACGCTGGCCGAACGCCTCGGCGTGTCCGAGCGCACCATCTACCGCGACATCCAGACGCTCGCCCAGCTGGGCGCCCCCGTCGACGGCTCGGCGGGCGTCGGCTACGTGCTGCGCACCGGGTTCTTCCTGCCGCCGCTGATGTTCGACGCGGACGAGCTGGAAGCGCTCGTGCTGGGCGCGCGCTGGGTGCGCCAGCAGGGCGATCCCGCGCTGTCCGACGCCGCCGACCGCACCCTGGCCAAGATCGCGACCGCGACGCCGCGCGACCTGCGCGACCACATGGCCGAGACGAGCCTGTGGGTGCCCGCGTTTCCCGCCGCGGTCCCGGTCGAGGCCTACATCCAGCCCACGCGCGAGGCGATCCGGCGCCAGTGCAAGCTGCGCATCGCCTACCGCGACGAGCGCGAGGCGGCGACGGAGCGTGTCGTGTGGCCGTTCGCGCTCGCCTTCTTCGAGGGCAAGCGGGTGATGGCCGCCTGGTGCGAGCTGCGCGACGCGATCCGCCACTTCCGCATGGACCGCATCGTCAGTGCCGAGGCGAGCACGGAACGCTATCCGGCACCGCGCCACCAGCTGCTGCGGCAGTGGCGCCAGGAGTACGACATCCCAGAGTACACCTGACACTCCTGACAGGACTTGTCAGTGCCCGGGCTTAACATCGTTTCATCCGCCACCCAACCAGGAGACGACATGCAGCTCTACTACAATCCGTACTCGTCCAACACCCGCCGCGTCCTGCTGGCGGCCGACCACCTCGGCATCGAACTCGACCTCGTCAAGATCGACCTGGCCAGCCAGGACGACCGCCGCCGCCTCGGGGAAGTCAACGACAACAGCAAGCTGCCGGTGCTGGTCGACGGCGACTTCGTCCTGTGGGAATCGTGCGCGATCATGCAATACCTGGCCGACGGCACGCCGGGCCAGACCGTGTGGCCGCAGGAGCGCCGGGCGCGCGCGGACGCGAGCCGCTGGATGTTCTGGGCATGCCAGCATTTCGCGCCGGCCATCGGCGTGCTCACGTGGGAGCACATCTGGAAGAAATTCGTCACGGGCCAGGATGCGGACCCGAAAGAGGTGGCGCGCGGCGAGGCCGACCTGGCGGAAGCGGCCCGCGTGCTGGACAAGCACCTGGCCACGCGCCGCTGGCTCGTCGGCGATGATGTCTCTCTGGCCGACTACGCGGTCGTGGGCTCGCTCATGTACAAGGACAAGGCGCAGCTGCCGCTGGACGGCTATCCGCACCTGCTGGCGTGGTTCGAGCGCATCCAGGCGCTGCCGGCGTGGCAGCGGACGGACCACGCCTGGTGATCGCTTCCTAGCCTTTCCAGTGCCGGCGCAGCAGGCCGTAATACACCGTATCGGCCGGCTCGCCCTGCACGATCCAGCGCTCCGGCATATAGCCCTCGCGCTGGAATCCCAGCTTTTCCAGCACCCGCGCCGACGCTCCGTTGCGCGGGTCGACGTCGGCCTCGATGCGGTTCAGGTCGAGGGCGGTGAACCCGTAGTTCAACAGCGCACGCAGCGCTTCGCTGACGTAGCCGCCACCCCAGTGGACGCGCGCCAGCGCGTAGCCCACCTCGCAGCGCCGGCTCGCGTCGACGAAGCGGTGCAAGCTCACGCTGCCGATCAGTTTTCCCGTCCCGATCAGTTCCGCGCCCAGGCGCATGCCGCTGCCGTCCGCGTACGCGGCCTGCGCGGCGGCGATGTGTTCGCGCGCCTGCTCCAGCGACGTCCACGGACCGCTGCTCCAGTAACGTGTGACGTCGGGGTCGGAGAACACGGCAAAGTGGGCGTCGACATCGCGTTCATCCATCCAGCGCAGCTTCAGGCGCGGCGTGAACAATTCGACGGGGCTCAAGACTGGCATGGGGTCTCCTTCAGGCCGACGGCGGCGAGCACCATGCCCGTGATCAGGCGCTCGGCGTCGTCGAAGTCGGATGGCAGCAGCTGTTCGCGGTCGAGCACGAGCGTCATCTGGGCGGCGAAGTCGGCGTATGACTGCGTCATGGCCCAGACGGCGAACAGCAGGTGGGTGGCATTGACGGGGGCGATCTTTCCGTCCGCGATCCAGCGCTCGAACACGGCGATGTCGGCGCGCAGCAGCGGGATCACGCGGCGCCGGATCTGGTCCGCGTACAGCTTGGCGCCGCCGATCACTTCCATCGCGTACACGCGCGACGCGAGGGGCTGCTCGCGCGAGAATTTCAGCTTCGCGCGCACATAGCCCCGCAGGACGTCGCCCGGCTCCTGCGTCGGGTCGGACAGGCTCGCCATGCGCGCGAGCCAGTCGTCCAGCACGTTGTCGAGCACCCGTTCGTACAAGGCCTGCTTGGTCGGGAAGTAGTACATCAGGTTCTGCTTCGACAGGCCCGCGCGCTCGGCGACCGTGGCGATCGACGTGCCTTCGTAGCCGCATTCGGCGAACTGGCGCACGGCCTCGCCCAGGATCGCGGCTTCGACCTTGTCGCGGTTGACGGCGCGGCGCTTGACGGTGGCGGTGGTCATGGCATATCTCCTTGGATCGAACGCAGGAAGTCGAGCAGCGCGGGCTCGTAGGCATAGGCGACGTTGAAGCGGAACCACGCGGTCGCGGGCGGCTGCAGCGCAAAGAATTCTCCGGGCGCGAGCAGGATGCCGGCCCGCAGCGCGCGCTCGGCGATGGCGCGGCCGTTGCGGCCAGGCTCGGGCCAGCCGGCGCTGACGAACATGCCGCCGCGCGGTCGCGCCAGCGGCACGAGGCCCGCGTCGCCCAGGCGTTCGAGCGCCAGTTCGCGCGCGCCGTCCAGCTGCAGCACGAGGCGTTCGACCTGCTTGCGGTAGGCGCGGCTGCTGACGGCCTCGTACACGGCGCGCTCGTTCACTTCCGACGTCGTCAGGCCCGTCACCATTTTCACGCGCACCAGTTCCGGCATCAGGGACCCGGATGCGCAGATGGAGCCCACGCGCAGCACGGGCGACAGGGTCTTGGAAAAGCTGCCGATGCGGATCACGCGGCGCAGCCCGTCCATCGCGGCCAGCGACGAGTCGCCGCGTGCGGCCAGTTCGCGGTAGATGTCGTCTTCGACGAGCCAGAAATCGAATTGCTCGGACAGCGCCAGCAGCCGGTGCGCCTGCGCCTGCGACAGCGACGTGCCGAGGGGATTCTGCAGCACCGTGTTGACGAACATGAGCTTGGGCTGGCGCGCCTGCGCCTCCCGCGCGAGCACGTCCATGTCGAGGCCTTGCGCGCCGCGCGGGATGCCGACGGGGATGCATCCGTGGTGCCGCACGAGCGCGAGCAGATTGCTGTAGCCGGGGTCCTCGACGAACACGACGTCGCCCGGCCGCGTGAGCGTGCGCAGCACGAGGTCGAACGCGTGCGTGGCACCGTGCGTGAGCAGCATCTGCTCGGGCTCCACGGCGAACAGATCGGCCGACAACGTGGCCGCGAGATGCTGGCGCAGGCTGGGAAAGCCGAGCGGGTGGCCGTAGCCGCGCAGGCGGCCGGCGGGGATCTTCATCGCGTGGCGCACGGCGTCGAGGATCGTCGATTCGCCATACCACTCGGGCGGCAGCCAGCCGGCACCGACCGGGAGCGCATCGGACTGGCCGGAATACAGGTCGGGCGTCAGCGTGTCGACGACATTGGCGGAGACGGGCAGGGCGGCCGGTTGCGCCGGGGCCTCGCCGCGCGCGACGAAGAAGCCCGAGCCGCGCCGCGACGACAACAGGCCCAGGTGCAGCAGGCGGTCGTACGATTCGACGACGGTGAACGTGGACACGCCGTTCACTTTTGCGAATTGTCGAACGGACGGCATCTTCGTCCCGGCCGGCAGGGTGCGCCGATTGACCATCTCGGCGATGGCTGCGACGATCTGGTCGACCAGGCTGCCCCGGCGCTGGCGATCGATCGCCAGCACGGGCCATGCGCCACTGTCGTTCTTGTCCATTGTCTCCATTGCGATTCCACCGGCGCGACGCCGGCAACTGTACAGGCTATGCTACCAGTACGGTTGGGCGTTTTTGCAGATTGTGTATATGTGCCACTGTTGTCCTGCTGTCTATTATTGCATCATTGTTTTTGCCAGTTGGTAAATTTTGCGGGGCCGACTGGCCGTTGAATTCAAAAAGGGGAGTCGCATGAACGAGTCTAGACCCGAATCGATGTCGTCCTTCTGGATGCCATTCACGAACAACCGCGACTTCAAGGCGCATCCGCGCCTGCTCGTCTCGGCCGAAGGGATGTATTACAAGGACGTCGACGGCAACGCCGTGCTGGACGGCACCGCGGGCCTGTGGTGCGTCCCGTGCGGCCATGCGCAGCCGAAGATCGTCGCCGCCGTGCGCGAGATGGTGGGGCAGCTCGACTTCGCGCCCACGTTCCAGATGGGCCACCCGGCCGCGTTCGATCTGGCCGAACGCCTGATGGACTACACGAACCACAAATTCGGCCACGTCTTCTACACGAACTCCGGCTCGGAAAGCGTCGACACCGCCCTGAAAATGGCGCTTGCTTACCACAAGGCGCGCGGCGACGCGGGCCGCACGCGGCTGATCGGGCGCGAGCGCGGCTACCACGGCGTCGGCTTCGGCGGCCTGTCCGTCGGCGGCATCGGCCCGAACCGCAAGGCGTTCGGCCCGCTGCTGCCGGGCGTCGACCACCTGCCGCACACGCACAACCTCGCGAAGAACGCGTACTCGCGCGGCGAGCCGGAACACGGCGCCGAGCTGGCGGACGAACTGGAACGCATCGTCGCGCTGCACGACCCGTCCACGATCGCCGCCGTCATCGTCGAACCCGTGGCCGGATCGACGGGCGTGCTGATCCCGCCGAAGGGCTATCTGAAGCGCTTGCGCGAGCTGTGCACGAAGCACGGCATCCTGCTGATCTTCGACGAAGTGATCACGGGCTTCGGCCGCCTGACGACGCCGTTCGCCGTCGACTATTTCGACGTCGAGCCCGACATGATGACGACGGCGAAAGGCCTCACGAACGGCACCGTGCCGATGGGCGCCGTGTTCTCGAAAAAATTCATCCACGACGCGTTCATGGACGCGCCGGCCGGCATCGAGCTGTTCCACGGCTACACGTATTCGGGCCACCCGCTCGCGTGCGCCGCGTCGCTGGCCACGCTCGAGGTGTTCCAGGAGCAGGGCATCCTCGACCACGCGCGCGAGGTGCAGCCGTACTGGGAAGACGCCGTGCACAGCCTGCGCGGCCTGCCGCACGTGATCGACATCCGCACCATCGGCCTCGTCGCCGGCATCGAGCTGGCGAGCATCCCTGGCAAGGTGGGCGCGCGCGCGTTCGCCGCGTTCAAGCAAGCCTTTGCCGACGGCATCCTGATCCGCACGACGGGCGACATCATCGCCTTGTCGCCGCCGCTCGTGCTGGAGAAGAAGCACATCGACGAATTGTTCGGCAAGCTGGCCACCGTCCTCAAGAACCTCGACTGAAAGCGACCATGGAAACGATCCACCATTTTATTAACGGCAGCGCGCAGGACGGCAGCGGCGGACGCTACGCCGACGTCTACAATCCGGCGCTGGGCGAGCCCTGCGCGCGCGTGGCGCTGGCAAGTGGCGACGACGTGAACGCGGCCGTCGCCGCCGCGAGCGCCGCGTTTCCCGCCTGGGCCGCGACGCCGCCGCTGGCGCGCGCCCGCGTGCTGTTCAACTACCTGCAACTGTGCCAGCGACACACGGACGAATTCGCGGCGATGGTCGTGCGCGAACACGGCAAGACGTTCGCCGATGCGAAAGGCGAGGTCGCACGCGGCATCGAAGTCGTCGAATTCGCCGTCGGCATCCCCCAGCTGCTGAAGGGCGAGTTCTCGGACCAGATCGCGCGCGGCATCGACGCGTGGTCGATGCGGCAGCCGCTCGGCGTCGTCGCGGGCATCACGCCGTTCAACTTCCCCGTGATGGTGCCGATGTGGATGTTCCCCGTCGCCATCGCATGCGGCAACACGTTCGTGCTGAAGCCGTCCGAGCGCGATCCGTCGGCGTCGCTGCTGCATGCGAAGCTGCTGAAGGAAGCGGGCTTGCCGGACGGCGTGTTCAACGTCGTGCAGGGCGACAAGGCCGCCGTCGACGCTCTGCTCGACCATCCGGACATCCAGGCCGTCAGCTTCGTCGGCTCCACGCCGATCGCCGAATACATCTATGCGCGCGGCTCGGCAGCCGGCAAGCGCGTGCAGGCGCTGGGCGGCGCGAAGAACCACATGGTCGTGATGCCGGACGCCGACATGGACATGGCCGTCGACGCGTTGATCGGCGCCGCGTACGGCTCGGCCGGCGAGCGCTGCATGGCGATCTCGGTGGCCGTCGCCGTCGGTGACGCGGGCGATGCACTCGTCGCGCGGCTGGCCGAACGCACGCGCGCCTTGAAGATCGCGGACGGCATGGCGGACGGCGCCGAGATGGGGCCGGTGGTGACCCAGGCAGCCAAGCAGCGCATCGAGAAGCTGATCGGCGAAGGCGTGGAGCAGGGTGCGACGCTCGTCGTCGACGGCCGCGGCTTCAAGGTGCCCGGTCGCGACAACGGCTTCTTCGTCGGGGGCACCTTGTTCGACCACGTGCAGCCGTCGATGTCGATTTACCGCGAAGAGATCTTCGGGCCCGTGCTGTGCGTCGTGCGCCAGCCGGACGTCGGAAGCGCTTTGGTACTCATCAACCGCAACGAGTACGGCAACGGCGTCGCCGTGTTCACGCGCGACGGCGGCGTCGCGCGCGAATTCGTGCGCCAGGTCCAGGTGGGGATGGTCGGCGTGAACGTGCCGCTGCCCGTGCCGATGGCGTTCAGCAGCTTCGGTGGCTGGAAGAAAAGCCTGTTCGGCGACCACCACGCGTACGGGCCGGAAGGCGTGCGGTTTTACACGCGGCACAAGGCGGTCATGCAGCGGTGGCCGAACACGGCGAGCAGCGGGGCCGAGTTCGCGTTCCCGCAGATGAAGTAGCGCCGAGCCACGCCCGAATGACCGACGACGAATAAAGAAGGGATGCCAAATGATCGAGTCACTCCATCACCTGCCGCACGCGGCCGGCACGCACGACGCGTTGTCCGAGCACTTCACGGACCTCGCGCCGGCGCTGACGGCGCGCCAGGCCGCCATCGAGAGCGCGCGCTGCCTGTACTGCTACGACGCCCCGTGCACGCGCGCGTGCCCGACGGGCATCGACGTCGCGAGCTTCATCCGCAACATCCACGACGGTAACGTGGAGGGCGCGGCCGTCAACATCCTCAAGCAGAACATCTTCGGCGGCGCCTGCTCCCGCGTCTGTCCGACGGAGATCCTGTGCGAGGACGCCTGCGTGCGCAATCACGATGCGGAAGGCCAGCCCGTGAAAATCGGCCTGCTGCAGCGCCACGCCATCGACAACGCACACTTTACGCACCACCCGTTCCAGCGCGGTCCGGCGACAGGCAAGACGATCGCCGTCGTGGGCGCCGGCCCTGCCGGGCTGTCGTGCGCGCACCGGCTGGCAATGCTGGGTCACGACGTCGTCGTGTTCGAGGCACGCGAGAAGGCCGGGGGCCTCAACGAATACGGCATCGCGAAATATAAACTGCCCGGCGACTTCGCCCAGCAGGAGGTCGACTTCCTGATGGCTATCGGCGGCATCGAGATCCAGCATGGCCGCACCCTCGGCAGCAACCTGCATTTGCAAGACCTGCACACGCGCTACGACGCCGTGTTCCTCGGCCTGGGCCTCGGCGCCAGCCGCCGCCTCGGTCTCACGGGCGAGGATGCGCCGGGGCTGATGGCCGCCGTCGACTACATCGCCACGCTGCGCCAGGCGCAAGACCTCGCGGCGCTGCCCGTGCCGCAACGGGCCGTCGTGATTGGGGCCGGCAATACCGCAGTCGACATGGCCGTGCAGATCGGGCGCCTCGGCGCGGAAGAGGTGACGCTCGTGTACCGCCGCGGCGTCGACGCGATGAGCGCGACCGGTCACGAGATCGAGATCGCGAAAATGAACGGCGTGCGCATCCGCACGT
Source organism: Massilia pinisoli (assembly GCF_024753285.1). Lineage (GTDB taxonomy): Bacteria > Pseudomonadota > Gammaproteobacteria > Burkholderiales > Burkholderiaceae_D > Telluria > Telluria pinisoli. Next base: position 119,971 of record NZ_JANUGW010000007.1, read on the forward strand.
GGGCCGCACCGCATGAAGTGCTGCTGGACGATGGAGGCCGTGTGCGCGGCATGCGCTTCGAGGAGACGCGGCTGGAAGACGGCCGCCTTGCCGGCACCGGCACCTTCATCGACATCGCGGCAGATGCCGTGTTCAAGGCGATCGGCCAGCACATGGACAACGATGCGCTGTCCGACCCGCTCGCGCGCGAGCTGGAACGCGCGGGGGACAAGATCCATGTGGACGCCCGCTTCCGCACCAAGCTGCCGGGCGTGTACGCGGGCGGCGACTGCGTGGCGCCGGGGCAGGACCTGACGGTGCAGGCTGTCCAGCACGGCAAGCTGGCCGCGCTGGCGATCCATGACGACATCCTTTCCAAAACGGAGGCATGATGGCCGACCTGAGCATCGATTTTTGCGGCATCAAGTCGCCGAACCCTTTCTGGCTGGCGTCCGCACCGCCGACCGACAAGGCCTATAACGTCATCCGCGCCTTCGAGGCGGGATGGGGCGGCGTCGTGTGGAAGACGCTCGGCGAAGACCCGCCCGCCGTCAACGTGTCGTCGCGTTATTCCGCGCTGCACGGCAAGAACCGCGAGGTCATCGGCTTCAACAACATCGAACTGATCACGGACAGGAGCCTGGAAATCAACCTGCGCGAGATCACCGCCGTCAAGAAGGCGTGGCCGGACCGGGCGCTCGTCGTGTCGATGATGCTGCCGTGCGAGGAAGCCCCGTGGCGCGAGATTTTGCCGCTCGTCGAGGCGACGGGCGCCGATGGCATCGAACTGAATTTCGGCTGCCCGCACGGCATGCCGGAGCGCGGGATGGGCGCCGCGGTGGGCCAGCAGCCGGACCTGATCGAGCAGGTCACGCGCTGGTGCAAGATGTACACGCGGCTCCCGGTCATCGTGAAGCTCACCCCGAACATCACGGACGTGCGGGCGCCTGCGCGGGCGGCGCTCGCGGGCGGGGCGGATGCGGTCTCGCTGATCAACACCATCAATTCGATCACGCACCTGGACCTGGACCGCATGGTGGCGTTCCCCGCCGTCGGCAACGCCAGCACGCACGGCGGGTATTGCGGCACGGCGGTGAAACCCATCGCGCTGAACATGGTGGCCGAGATCGCGCGCGATCCCGTCACGAAAGGCTTGCCGATCTCCGGCATCGGCGGCATCGGCAACTGGCGCGACGCGGCCGAGTTCATCGCGCTGGGCGCCGGATCGGTGCAGGTGTGCACCGCCGCGATGCTGCACGGCTTCCGGATCGTCGAGGAGATGAAGGACGGGCTGTCGCGCTGGATGGATTCCAAAGGCTACGAGAACATCGCCGCGTTCTCGCGCATGGCGGTGCCGAACACGACGGACTGGAAATACCTGGACATGAATTACCAGGTCATTGCGCACATCGACCAGGACAAGTGCATCCAGTGCGGCCGCTGCCACGTGGCGTGCGAGGATACGTCGCACCAGGCGATCGCGCGGCTCGTCGATGGCAATGCGCGCAAGTACGAGGTGATCGAGCCGGAGTGCGTCGGGTGCAACCTGTGCGAGATCACCTGTCCGGTCGAGGGCTGCATCACGATGGTGCCGCAGCAGACGGGCAAGCCGTACATGAACTGGACGCAGGACCCGCGGAATCCGCGGGCGGAGGGCGTAATATTGGACGAGGCGTGATTCGATGACGCCGTTCCGTGTCGTTGGCATCGCTTTTGCTGGTTGAACGGGTGGACGGGTCTCCCGTCCACGCGTCCAACGACAACATGAACATCCACCGCAACCGATGGAGACCGCCCCGATGAGCCCAGACCCCGCAACGAACCAGGACCTGTGGAACGAAGACCTGGCGCCGACGAGCGCCGCGCAGCGCACGTGGCGCTGGTATCACTTCGCCGCGCTGTGGGTCGGCATGGTGATGTGCATCCCCGCGTACACGCTGTCGGCCAGCCTGATCGAAGGCGGCATGTCCGCGTACCAGGCCGTGTTCACCGTGTTCCTCGCGAACGCCATCGTGCTGCTGCCGATGCTCCTGATCGGCCACGCGGGCACGAAATACGGCATCCCGTACGCCGTGCTGGCGCGCGCCGCGTTCGGCACGCGCGGGGCGCGGCTGCCGGCGCTGATGCGCGCCATCGTCGCCTGCGGCTGGTACGGCATCCAGACGTGGTTCGGCGGCAGCATGATCTACACGTTGCTGGGCGTGCTGGCCGGCCACGAGATCGGCGGCGCGAAGCTCGCCGGCCTCGGCATCAACGGCGCCCAGCTGCTGTGCTTCATCGTGTTCTGGGCTATCCAGTTCTGGTTCATCGTGCACGGCATGGACGCCATCCGCAAGCTGGAGACGTACACGGCGCCATTGAAGATCGTGATCTGCTTCGTGCTGCTCGGCTGGGTGTACGAGAAGGCCGGCGGCTTCGGTCCCCTGTTGGCCGCGCCGTCGCAATTCGTCGAGGGCGGCAAGAAGGCCGGCCAGTTCTGGCCCACGTTCTGGCCGTCGCTGACGGCGATGGTCGGCTTCTGGGCGACGCTCGCGCTGAACATCCCCGACTTCACCCGCTTCGCGCGCACGCAGCGCGACCAGGTGCTGGGCCAGTCCATCGGCCTGCCGGTGCCGATGGGCCTCCTCGCCGCACTGGCCGTCATCGTCACGTCGGCCACCGTCGTCCTGTACGGCAAGGCGTTGTGGGATCCCGTCGACCTGGCGAGCCGCATGACGGGTGCCGCCGTGCTGGTCGCGCTGATCGTCCTCCTCGTCGACACCGTGAGCGTCAACCTGGCCGCGAACCTCGTCGGCCCCGCGTACGATTTTTCCGCGCTCGCGCCGCGCCTGATCTCGTACCGGACCGGCGGCTACATCACGGCGGGCATCGCGCTCGTGATGATGCCGTGGAAGATTCTGGAGTCCACGCAGGGCTATATTTTCACGTGGCTGATCGGGTACTCCGCGCTGCTGGGCCCCATCGCGGGTGTGCTGATCATCGACTACTACCTGATCCGCCGCACGGAGCTCGACGTCGCCCAGCTGTACAAGGACGACGGCATCTACGGATACCGCGGCGGCTGGAATCCGGTCGCCATCGTGGCCTTCGTCGCCGGCGTGCTGCCGAACATCCCGGGCTTCCTGAACGCCGCGTTTCCCGCGTCGTTCCCGGACGTGGGCGCCGGCTTCAAGACTGTGTACACGTATGCGTGGTTCGTGGGGATCGCGATCTCCGCGCTCGTGTACGGCGTGATGATGAAGGGCAGGGCCGCGCCCGCGCTGCGGCCTGCCCGTTCGCTCGACTGACAAACAAGGGGAAGAGATGAGCATCCTGATCCGTGGCGGTACTGTCGTGAATGCGGACCGCGCGTTCCGCGCCGACGTCCTCACCGAGGGCGGCAAGATCGTCGCCGTCGGCGAGAACCTGGACCTGCCCGCGCATGCGACCGTCGTCGATGCGGGCGGCCAGTACGTGATGCCGGGCGGGATCGACCCGCACACGCACATGCAGCTGCCGTTCATGGGCACCGTCACCGCCGACGATTTTTATACCGGCACGGCGGCGGGCCTGGCGGGCGGCACGACGACGATCATCGACTTCGTGATCCCCGATCCGAAGCAGCGCCTGATGGACGCGTTCCATACATGGCGCGGCTGGGCCGAGAAGGCGGCGGCCGACTACACGTTCCACGTCGCCGTCACGTGGTGGGACGACTCGGTCCACGAGGACATGGGCACGCTCGTCAGGGACCACGGCGTGAACAGCTTCAAGCACTTCATGGCGTACAAGAACGCGATCATGGCCGACGACGAGACGCTCGTGAAAAGCTTCCGCCGCGCGCTGGAACTGGGTGCGATCCCCACCGTGCACGCGGAGAACGGGGAACTCGTGTACCAGCTGCAGCGCGAGCTGGTGGCGAAGGGCATCCGCGGGCCGGAAGCACATCCGTTGTCGCGGCCGCCGGAAGTGGAGGCCGAGGCGGCCAACCGCGCGATCGCCATCGCGAACGTGTTGGGCACGCCCGTCTACATCGTGCACGTGTCGTGCGCCGAATCGCTCGAGGCCATCACGCGTGCCCGCGCGCGCGGCCAGCGCGTGTACGGCGAGGCGCTGGCCGGCCACCTCGTCATCGACGACAGCGTGTACCGCCATCCCGATCCGGAAGTCGCGCGCGCCTACGTGATGAGTCCACCGTTCCGCTCCAGTCATCATCAGACCGCGCTGTGGCAGGGCCTGCAGGGCGGTAACCTGCACACGACGGCGACGGACCACTGCACGTTCTGCGCCGGCCAGAAGGCGATGGGCGCGGACGATTTCACCCGCATCCCGAACGGCTGCGGCGGCGTCGAGGAGCGCATGGCTGTCGTGTGGGATGCCGGCGTCAACACCGGGCGCCTGACGCCGTCCGAATTCGTGCGCATCACGTCGACGAACGCGGCGCAGATCTTCAACATCTATCCGCGCAAGGGCTCCGTGTCCGTCGGTGCGGACGCGGACATCGTCGTGTGGGACCCGCACGGCACGCGCATCCTGTCGGCCGCCACGCAGCATTCGAAGGGCGACTTCAACGTGTTCGAAGGCCGCACGGTGCGCGGCATCCCCACGCACACGGTGGCGGCCGGGAAGCTCGTGTATGCGAACGGCGACCTGCGCGCGGAGCGCGGCGCGGGCCGCTATGTGGAACGGCCGGCGTTCGGCACAACCCCCTGAACGGAGAACGAGATGAACGACCTGCGCATCAACGGCAAGCGCCTGTGGAACTCGCTGATGGAACTGGCCCAAATCGGCGCCACCGACAAGGGCGGCGTGAAGCGGCTCGCGCTGACGGACCTCGACCGCCAGGGCCGCGACCTCGTCGTGCAGTGGGCGAAGGCCGAGGGCCTGGCCGTCACCGTCGACAAAATCGGCAACGTGTTCATGCGCCGCGAGGGCACGAATCCCACGCTGCCACCGGTCGTCACGGGCAGCCACATCGACACCCAGCCGACGGGCGGCAAGTTCGACGGCAACTACGGCGTGCTGGCCGGCCTCGAAGTCGTGCGCACCCTGAACGAGCACGGCATCCGCACGGAGGCGCCGATCGAAGTCGCGTTCTGGACGAACGAGGAAGGCTCGCGCTTCGTGCCCGTCATGATGGGCTCCGGCGTGTTCTGCGGCGCGTTCAGCCTGGAGACGGCATACGCCGCGCGCGACGTCGACGGCAAGTCCGTCGGCGACGAATTGAAAAGGATCGGCTACCAGGGGGGGCAAGTGCCGGGCGACCACCCGATCGGCGCCTATTTCGAGGCGCACATCGAGCAGGGGCCCGTGCTGGAAGATGCGAACAAGGTGATCGGCGTCGTGCCCGCCGTGATGGGCCTGTCGTGGTACGACTGCACGGTGACGGGGATGGAGGCGCACGCGGGCCCCACGCCGATGCACCTGCGCCGCGACGCGTTGCAGGTGGCGACCACGATCATGCAGGAGACGGTCGCCATCGCGAACCGCTATCCGCCGTACGGCCGCGGCACCGTGGGCATGGTGCAGGTGTTCCCGAACAGCCGCAACGTGATCCCCGGCCAGGTGAAGTTCAGCATCGACCTGCGCAACGTGACGGACGACCTGCTCAACACGATGCATGGCGAGATCGAGGCGTTCGTCGAGCGCACGCGGCGCGAGACGGGCCTGGGCATCGTGCTGGAGCGCGTGTCGTACTACCCGCCGTGCCCGTTCCATCCCGATTGCGTGGGCGCGGTGAGGGCGGCCACGGAAAAGCTGGGCTATTCGACGATGGACGTGGTGTCGGGCGCAGGCCACGACGCCATCTACGTCGCGCGGCTGGCGCCGGCCGGCATGATCTTCGTGCCGTGCAAGGACGGCATCAGCCACAACGAAATCGAGGATGCCCAGCCGGGGCACCTGGAAGCGGGGTGCAACGTGCTGCTGCACGCGATGCTGGAGCGGGCGCGCGTGGTCGGCACCGCCGTGCGGGAGCCCGATGCGGTTGTTGCACAAAAGTAACAAGGTGTGAATTCCTGTTACCACGCTGGCTGAACGCGCGGGCCGGTAGCATACTGTGGGCTTTCCGCCAACCGCTACCGAGCACGTCGACGATGTTGACAGGATTTTACGAGACCCCGCTGGTCCTGGTGTCGATTCTCGTCGCGATCGTCGCGTCGTATTCGGCACTGAGCCTCGCCGGCCGCGTGACGGAAGCGGCGGGGCGGTCCCGGTTCGCCTGGATCCTGGGCGGCGCGATCGCGATGGGCTCCGGCATCTGGGCCATGCATTTCGTCGGGATGCTGGCGTTCCGCCTGCCGATCCCGATCGCCTTCGACATTCCCATCACCCTGGTGTCGCTCGTGTTGCCGATCTGCGCGTCGGGCCTCGCGCTGTGGCAGGTCAGCCGCGCGAACCTCGGTCCTGTGCGCCTCGGCGTGAGCGCGCTGATCATGGGCATCGGCATCAACGCGATGCACTACACGGGCATGGCCGCCATGCGCATGCAGCCGGGAATCGTGTACGACCCGTTGCTGTTCGCGCTGTCCGTGCTGATCGCCGTCGGCGCGTCGGCGCTGGCGCTATGGATCGCGTTCCGCCTGCGCCGCAGCACGCCGGACGTCTTGCTGCCCCGCGTGGGCGCCGCCGTCGTGATGGGCTTCGCCATCGTCGGCATGCACTACACTGGCATGGCGGCCGCGAACTTCCCGGCCGACAGCGTCTGCATGGCCGCCCGCGAGGGCGTGCAGCGCGACGGCCTCGCCTCGCTGATCGTGCTCGCGACGTTCTGCGTGCTGGGGCTCGCCCTCATCGCCTCGGTGTTCGACGCCCGGCTGGAAGCGAACGCGCGCATCCTCGCGATGTCGCAGGCGACGGCCGCCGAGCGCCAGCAACTGCTCGAACGCGAGCGCATCGCGCGCGACCAGGCCGAGCGCCTGTCCGCGCTGAAGGACGAATTCCTGGCCACCTTGTCGCACGAGCTGCGCACGCCGCTGAATGCCATGCTGGGCTGGGCCGGCATGCTGCAGCGGGGCGTGAAGGACGAGGCCACGTTCAAGCGCGGGCTCGAGACGATCGAACGCAACGCGCGCGCCCAGGGCCAGCTGATCGACGACCTGCTCGACATGAGCCGCATCATCGCCGGCACCGTGCGCCTGGACGTGCAGACGGTCGATCCCGCGCGGATCGTGGAGGCGGCCGTGGGCACCGTGCACCCGGCCGCCGCGGCCAAGACGATCGCCCTGCGCACCGATCTCGGACGTCATGCGGGCGCGCTGCCGCTCGAAGTCCGCGCCGATCCGGGCCGCCTGCAACAGGTGTTGTGGAATCTGCTGGCGAATGCCGTCAAGTTCACGCCGCCGGGCGGCAGCGTGCAGGTGCAACTGGGCCGCGACGGCGGCGACGCGGTGATCCGCGTGATCGATTCCGGCATCGGCATCGCGCCCGACTTCCTGCCGTACGTGTTCGACCGCTTCCGCCAGCAGGACGCATCGATCTCGCGCCAGCACGGCGGCCTGGGGCTGGGCCTGTCGATCGCGAAGCAACTTGTCGAATTGCATGGCGGGACCATCGCCGTGCACAGCGCCGGCCCCCATACGGGCACGACGTTCACCGTGCGCCTGCCGCTGACGCACCAGCCGGCGATCGTGGCGGCGGTGGCGGGCGTGCGCGCGCCCGTGCCTGCCGCGCCGGGCGACACGGCCGAGCTGGCTGACCTGACCGGCGTGCGGGTGCTGGTGATCGACGATGCGCCCGACACGCTCGACGTGCTCGAGCAGATCCTCGCGTACAGCGGCGCCGCCACGATGACGGCGCCGGGCGCCGGCGCGGCGCTCGCGCTGCTGGAACGCGAGGTGCCGGACGTGATCGTCAGCGACGTCGGGATGCCGGACGTCGACGGCTTCGAACTGATGCGCCGCATCCGCCGGCGCGCGGCCACGGCGGGCGTTCCCGCCATCGCGCTGACGGCGTTCACGCGCCAGGACGACCGCGTCAAGGCGCTGCAGGCCGGCTTCACGGACTATCTCGCCAAGCCGGTCGAGCCGGCGGCGCTGGCCGACGCCATCCGGCGCGCGGTGGCGCGCGGCGACGCGCCCGCGGCCGCGCACGGAACCTGACGCCGGCTGAAACGCTTACTGGAACGTGGTCTCGCGTTCCGGCGTCGCGCTGATGCGGTGGATGGCCAGGTCGGCGCCGTCGAATTCCTCCTCGGCGTCGAGACGCAGCCCGACGGTGACCTTCAGCAGGCCGTAGACGATGATGCCGCCGCCGGCCGCGATGACGATGCCGAGCACGGTGCCGATCAGCTGCGACGCGAACGACACGCCGCCGAGTCCCCCCAGCGCCTGGCTGCCGAAGATGCCCGCGGCGATGCCGCCCCACGCGCCGCACAGGCCGTGCAGGGGCCACACACCGAGCACGTCGTCGATCTTCCAGCGGTTCTGCGCCAGGGTGAACATGACGACGAAGATGGCGCCGGCGATCGCGCCCGTCACGAGGGCGCCCATCGGGTGCATCAGGTCGGAGCCCGCGCACACGGCGACGAGGCCGGCCAGCGGGCCGTTGTAGACGAAGCCCGGGTCGTTCTTGCCCATCACGAACGCGACGAGCGTGCCGCCCACGAGGGCCATCAGCGAGTTGACGGCGACGAGGCCGTTCATCTTGTCCAGGGTCTGCGCGCTCATCACGTTGAAGCCGAACCAGCCGACGGTGAGGATCCACGCGCCCAGCGCGAGGAACGGGATGTTCGACGGCGGGTGCGCGGAGATGCGGCCGTCCTTCGTGTAGCGGCCGCGGCGCGCGCCCAGCAGCAGCACGGCCGGCAGCGCGGCCCAGCCGCCCACGGCGTGCACGACGACGGAGCCGGCGAAGTCGTGGAAGCCCGCGCCGAAGGCGGCCGCGAGCCAGTCCTGGATGCCGAAGCGGTTGTTCCAGGCGATGCCTTCGAACAGCGGATAGACGAGGCCCACGAGCAGGGCCGTCGCGGCCATCTGCGGGTGGAACTTGGCGCGCTCCGCGATGCCACCGGAGATGATGGCGGGGATCGCGGCGGCGAACGTCAGCAGGAAGAAGAATTTCACGAGTTCGTAGCCGTTCTTCGCGACGAGGGTGCTCGTGGCGCCCATGAAGTGGATGCCGTAGGCGATGCCATAGCCGACGAAGAAATAGGCGATGGTGGAGACGGCGAAGTCGATCAGGATCTTGACGAGCGCGTTCACCTGGTTCTTGCGGCGCACCGTGCCCAGCTCGAGGAAGGCGAAGCCGGCGTGCATCGCCAGGATCATGATCCCGCCGAGCAAGATGAAGAGCGCATCCGCGCCGCTTTTATATGCATCCATGCGTTACTACTCCAAAAAAGTGCAAGTTGGTCGAATTAGCACTTCTACGTAGCAATAAACGTTCCAATTTGGTGAAAAGGCGCACTCCTAGTGGGCATGCGATATGGGTTGCTCCTAAAACGTGCATAAGCACTATTGCGGTGCGTAAATGCGCCAAAATGGGGCTCGGCGATGGTGTGGTCGATCGGGCAACCCGTAGTATCCTTGCGGGTGCACCTTACAAAGGAGACCCATGAACCGCACCCTGAACGCCGCCATCCTCGCGGCCCTGTTGTCGGCCGGCGCGCCTATCCTGTCCGCCCAGGCCGCGACGACTCCCGCCACCCCGTCCGCATCCGCTGCCGAGCGCCAGGTGGATGGCATCGCCGCCCGTTTCTACGACGCGCGTGCCCGCTTCGACCCGATGCTGTACGCCACCGCCAACGGCGACAGCCGCTACGACGACCAGCTTGGCATGGCGATAGCGCCGCAAGTGCGCGCGCGCTACTTCGCCGCCAACCACAAGCTGCTGAATGAACTGGGCAAGATCGACCGCGCGCGCCTGTCGGACAAGGCGCGCCTGAACTACGACATCCTCGTGTTCGAGATCCGCGCCCAGCTCGACCTCGAACGCTTCCCCGAGCACCTGCTGCCGCTGAACCACTTCGACAACGTGCCGAGCAATCTCGCGAACTACGCGAGCGGCACGGGCTCGCAACCGCTGGCGACGCCGGCCCAGTACCGCGCCTACCTGGCGCGCCTGCAGCAACTGCCCGCGTGGATCGACCAGGCCATCGCCAACATGAAGGAAGGCGTCAAGAAGGGCGTCGTGCAGCCGAAGGCCATCACGGCGTCGATGCTGCCGCAGTTCCGCCAGCTGGCCGCCAGCGATCCGGAAGCGAGCATTTTCTACACGCCGATCAAGAACCTGCCGGCCGGTTTCTCCGACCAGGACAAGAAGACGCTGACGGCCGGCTACCGCGACGCCGCGCAAAAGATCGATGCCGCGCTGGGTCGCCTGAACACCTACCTCGAGAAGGACTACCTGCCGGCGGGCCGCACGACGGCGGGCTACGGCGCGCTGCCGGACGGCGCCGCGTGGTACCGGGCCCGCATCCGCAACAACACGAACCTCGACCAGACGCCGGCGGAGATCCACGCGCTGGGCGAGCGCGAAGTGGCGCGCATCCAGCACGAGATGGCGGCGCTGGCGCCGAAGCTGGGCTATGACGGCCCGCTGAAGACCTTCCCGCAATGGGTCGCCGCCCAGCCGCGCTTCAAGCCGTTCAAGAGCGACCGCGAAGTGCTGGACCGCTACCGCGCGATCTACGCGACCGTCGAGGCGAAGCTGCCGCAGTATTTTTCCTTGCTGCCGAAGGCGAAGCTCGACATCCAGCTGGAGCCCGAGCTGACCCGCGCCACGGCGTCCGACCATTACACGCCCGTCGCGGCGGACGGTTCGCATCCGGGCGTGTTCTGGGCGGTCGTCAACGACCCGAAGGACTACAGCACGGTGGGCATGACGACGCTGTTCCTGCACGAGGGCGTGCCGGGCCACCACCTGCACGCGGCGCTGCTGAAGGAATTGCCGCTGCCGGACTTCCGCAAGTTCTTCACCGAGCACCCGAGCGCCGCCGCGTACGGCGAAGGCTGGGCGCTGTACTGCGAGACGCTGGGCCACGAATTCGGCCTGTACGACGACCCGGCCGCGTACTACGGCCACCTGAACGACGAACTGCTGCGCGCCGTGCGCCTCGTCGTCGACACCGGGATGCACGCGCAGGGCTGGTCGCGCGAGCGGGCGATCGCGTACATGATGGACAACCTCGGCTACAGCGAGGCGCGCGCCGCCAACCAGGTCGAACGCTACATGGTGTGGCCGGGCCAGGCGCTGGCGTACAAGACGGGCGCCTTGAAGATCCTCGAGCTGCGCGCGCGGGCGCAGAAGGAACTGGGGCCGAAGTTCAGCTATGCGAAGTTCCACGCCGTCGTGCTGGGCGACGGCACCTTGCCGCTCCCGATCCTGCAGGCGCAGGTGGAGAAGTGGATCGCGGCGGAGAAGTGACCGCCCGCTGAGCATTACGGCCCGTGCACTGTGTGCGCACGCGTACATATCGCTTGCGTGCACGGGTGCATGATGGCCTCATGGACAAGCACGACAACAAGGATGCCGACGGCACCATCGCGGCGCCGTCGCCGGAAGCCTCGACGTGGCTGTCGAAGCTGGGCCCGGGCCTGATCACCGGGGCCGCGGACGACGACCCGAGCGGCATCGCCACCTATTCGCAGGCCGGCGCCCAGTTCGGGTTCAACCTGCTGTGGACCCTGTTGCTGACGTATCCGCTGATGGCCGCCATCCAGGTCATCAGCGCGAACATCGGCCGCGTGACGGGCCGGGGCCTCGCCACCAATCTGCAGCGCTACGCGCCGCGCCAGGTCGTGTGGGCGATCGTCGGCCTGCTGCTCGTCGCGAACGTCATCAACATCGCGGCCGACGTGGCGGCGATGGGCGAGGCGATGTCGCTCGTCGCGCCCGGACGCGCGCACTGGTATGCCGTCGGCTTCGGTGTGCTGTCCGTGCTGCTGCAAGTGTTCGTGCCTTACCAGCGCTACGTGAACCTGCTCAAGTGGCTCACGCTCGTGCTGCTCGCGTACGTGGCCACCGTGTTCGTCGTCCACGTGCCGTGGCACGACGTATTGAAGTCCACCGTGTGGCCGCGCATCGCGTGGAACAAGGATTATCTGACCACCATCGTCGCCGTGTTCGGCACGACGATCAGCCCCTATCTGTTCTTCTGGCAGGCGTCGCAGGAAGTCGAGGAATTGCGCGCGGACGATGCCGCCCAGCCGCTGCGCCACGCGCCCGAGCAGGCCGTGCGCCAGTTCAAGCGCATCCGCTTCGACACGTGGGTGGGCATGGGCGTGTCGAATGCCGTCGCCTTCTTCATCATGCTGACGACGGCCGCCACCCTGCACGCGCAGGGCGTGCGCGACCTGCAGTCGGCCGCGCAGGCCGCGTCGGCGCTGAAGCCCGTCGCGGGCGAGTTCGCGTTCATGCTGTTCGCGCTGGGCATCGTGGGCACGGGCCTGCTCGCGATCCCCGTGCTCGCAGGGTCGGCCGCGTACGCGATGGCCGGCACGTTCCACTGGAAGAGCAGCCTGGGCGCCGAATTCTCGGCCGCGCGCAAGTTCTACGCGATCATCATCGTCGCCACGTTGGCCGGCGTCGGCATCAACTTCATGCCGCTCGACCCCATCAAGGCCCTGTACTGGAGCGCCGTGCTGAACGGCGTCATCGCCGTGCCCGTGATGGCGATCATGATGCTCGTCGCGATGAGCAAGCGCATCATGGGCGACCTCGCGATCGCGCCGCGCCTGCGCGTGCTGGGCTGGCTGTGCACGGGCGTGATGGCGGCGGCGACGATCGCGATGTTCGCGTCCTTCCTGCCGGGCTGACCCCTTACTTCAGGTCGATGCGACCGTACAGGCCGTGCGCCTCGTCGCCCGGCCCGGCCGTGTAGAACAGCGTGTTCGTCGGCTGGCTGTTCACACCGTTGCCGAACGCAATGCCCCACAGGCCGTCGATGACGATGGGCGTTTTGTCGGCCTTGGACAAGGTGCCGACGAACGCGCCCGTGGTCGGGTTGTACGCGTTGATCTTGCCGTCGCCGAAGTTGGCGACGAGGATGTCGTTGCTGAAGTCGCCGAAGTTCGCCGGTGCCAGCGCGATGCCCCACGGTGCGTTCAGCGCGCCGGCGCTCGTCAGGCGCTTGACCATCGTGCCGCCCGTGTCGTACACGTCGACGACACCGAGCCCAGCGCCCTTGACTTCGTCGTTGCCGGCCGTTTCGCGCTGCGCGTACGCCACGTAGATGCGGTCGCCGATGGCCTGGATGCCGAACGGCGCATAGCCCGTGGGCAGGCCCGGATCCGTGAAGCTGCCGGGCAGCGTGGCCTTCTGCCAGTTGGCGTCGTAGACGTCGACCTTGTTGTTGTGGAAGTCTGCGGCGTACAGGTAGTTCGCGCCTGCGTAGCTGTTGATCGCGAGGCCCTTGTAGACCGAGTTGCCGCCCGTGTCGACCGCGGTCACGGCGTTCGTGCGGTTGACGCTGGGCGACCAGCCCGACACGGTGCCGGCCTCGCCGACGAAGATGAACGGGCTGGCGCCCGTCACGCCGTTCTGCGTGACCTTGAAGTCGGTGCTGCCGTTGTACACGATGCCCGTCGGGGCAGCGGAGCCCGCCGTGCCGGCCGGAATCGCGACGATGAGCGTCTGCGGCACGCCGTTGCCGTCGTACAAGGTCGACGTCGACGTGCCGTTGTTCGCGACCCAGACGAACGCGGTCGGGTTGAAGGCGAGGCCCCAGGCGTTCACGAGATTCGTGTCGGTGTGCGCGGCACCCGCCGTGCTCTGGTCGGAGACGAGGGCTGTCGTCGCATAAGCGCTCGTCATGGTCGGCGGCGGGGTGGTCATCGAATGGTCGCTGCCGCCGCCGCAGGATGCGACGAAGGCGCCCAGCACGATGCTGGACAGGCCGGCCGTGACCATGCGCACGGCCGCTTTCGGTTGCAGGTTCATGATTGCTCCTCTATGGACGCGTCGAAGGGACGACGTTAATGCCCCCGTCCGCGTGCAAGGTTCAATCGAATCGCAGGTCTTTTCAGAAGCGCAGGCTGGCGCTGGCGAACAGGGCGCGGGCGCGCGGCCGTTCGTAGTCGGACGGGTGCATGAGCGTCTGCCAGCCGGCCTGCAGGCGCCAGTCGGCCGTGTCGTACGCGAGCGCGGCGCGCAAGTCGGCGCGGTCGTGGCCGCTGCGGCGGTAATCGGCAAACGGGTGCAGGATGCCGCCGTGCAGCGCCAGCGAGATCCGCTCGCCCAGCGGTACCCCGGTGTTTACGTCGAGATAGACAGTGCGGCCGGCGCCGAAATAGGCGGGCGAATAGGACAGGCGCGCACTGACGCGGTCCAGGGTCAGGCCGGCGTAGAACTCGTGGTAATCGACCTCGTGGTTGCGCAGGTAGATCGTGCGGGCAATGCCCGCGTCCCACGACAGACGCGACGTCAGCGGCGCCGCGCGCCCGCCGTAGACGATCAGCAGGCCCTGGCCGCGGCCGTACAGCTTGATGGGCGAGGCGAAGGCGCCCGTGTACCAGCCGCCGTCGGCGTCATGGTCGACGCGCAGCTGCAGCGCGGGATCGGGGTTCAGCGAGATGCCGCGCATGGCGTATTCGGACACGAGAGAGACTTCGGCGCTGGTCTGGGCACAGGCGCCGCGCGCCAGCATGGCGAGGACAAGGAAGAATGGTCGCGCGCCCGTCAATGCGGGCGCGGGGCGGGAAGACTGGCGGTCGTGGCGGTCGAAGGGCATAGGCAGAGACAGGTTCCGGCGGCGCGCGCAACGGCCGCGCAGGCGTCTATGCTACCAGCTTGTCGAGGTCCCGATGCCAGCACAGCAGGCACGATGCGCGCGCCGCTGTCGATGTCGGCCTTCAACCGGGCCGGGGAAGAGTCCGGGCGCACCTGCAGCATCAGCGCGGCCAGCCCCGCCACATGGGCTGCCGCGTACGACGAGCCGGACACCATCCCCCAGCGCGCGCCCGGCAAGGACGTGGGCACGTCCGTCCCCGGCGCCCGCAGCGATCCGGGTGGTGGGGCAGGCTGCGTGTCCGACGCGACGGCGATCACGCCCGGATGCGACGCGGGGAAGCCGCCGTCGGGCTGGTTCGGATCGGCCGCGCCGACGAGCGTCACGCCGCGCGCGAGGGCCGCGTCGAGCAGCGCCTGCAGCAGCCGGTCGCGCGGTCCGCCGAGACTCATGTTGATGACGCGTGCGTCGCTCATCAGGGCGAAGTTGATCGCCTTGCCGAGCGTGAAGCTGTTGCAGCGCGCGGGCGGGCCTTCCGTTTCCCAGCAGGCGCGCAGGGCGAGCAGCCGGGCGTCCGGCGCGATGCCCGCGATGCCGACGCCATTGCCTTCGCGCGCGGCGATGATGCCGGCGACGGCCGTGCCGTGGGCCTCCGCGGCGTCCGGGTACGTGTCGACGAAGTTGCGGCGCAGCTTGACCTGGCCGGCGAGGTCGGGGTGCGTCTCGTCGATGCCGCTGTCGACGACGGCCACCGTCACGCCGCGCCCGGTGCTTGCGCGGTGCAGCGACGTCAGCTGCCAAGCGCGCGCGGCCGGCTGCACGGGGAGCAGCGGGTCGCCGGCGTCGAGGCCCCGGTATTCCTGGATCGCCTGCGCCCATTCCACGCGCGGGTCGTGGGCCAGCGCGTCGAGCAGCCGGTCGACGGGGGCGGCCCGTCCCGCCTGCGCTTCCTCCATCACGAAGCAGTCGATGCCGATGGCGGGCATCGGCCAGTCGTCGACGACGCGCAGCCCGTACGCGGCCGCGAGCTCGCGCGCGACGCGGCGGCGCGCGGCGCGCGTGCCGTCGTCCGTGTAGCCGCCGCCGTACGCGCCGTCGGGACGGAAGTGCGGCGACGGCATGCGCAGCATGACGAGCACCTGGCGCCCGGACTGTGCCGCCGGGCGGGCGTCGGGCGCGTCCGCGCTCGCGCGCGGCACCACGCACGCGAGCGCGCACAGGGCGGCACACAAGGCGAGGAGGCGGGCGAGGACGCCGGCATGTCGGTGGTTCACGGCCGGCCGTCCATGGTCAGGGGTTCGGCCAGGGTGACGGCCGGTTCCGCGCGCAGCCGGGCCAGCACGGGGGCGGCCTGGCCGTCCGCGCCGACCAGCCACGCATCGGTGACGGTCGGCCCGCCGACGATGCGTCCGCCGCTGGCGCGCACGATGCGGCGCAGTTCGCGCTCCGGCGTGTCGGGACGGAACGTGACGACGAGCCGCGCCGCACCGTTCGCGCCGCCGGCGCCGAGGACGCGGTACGCATCCGGTGTGTCAAGGTGCGCGGCCGGACGGGCCAGCAGCACCGCGAGCACGGCGATCACGCCGCATTGCGCGGCGACCGCTGCGCGCAGCCAGGCACCGTCGTTCGCGGCGAAGCGTTCGCGCCAGCGCTGCAGCAGGCCGGGTGCGGCGGCAATCGGCTCTGCGCTTGGCGCCGCGGCTGGCGCGCACGCCGGCAGCGCGCCGTCGTCGTCCAGGGCCACCGCCTCATCGAGACGCGGCAGCAGGCGCGCCAGCGCGCGGTCCGGATCGACATCGAGTTCGAGGCTGGGCCCGGCCGCGCGCACGGTGCGCAGCGCGGCGAGGTCGGCGCGGCAGTCGGCGCACGTCTCCACGTGCGCCTGCATGCGTTCCAGTTCGGTGCCCGCGAGGGTGCCGTTGGCGAGCCAGGGCAGGGCGTCCTGGGCTTCGGCGTGGCGCGCGGCGGCGCGGTCGCTATGCGGGTTCATGGCCGGACCTCCAGCTGGTCTTCCAGCAGCGTTGCCAGGCGGCGGCGCGCGTGGAACAGGCGCGTCTTGACGGTGTTGACGGGACATTCCATGATTTCTGCGATTTCTGCGTAGCCCATGTCGTGATAGAAGGTCAGCTGGAACGCGGCCCGCTGTGCCAGCGGCAAGGTGGCGACGGCGGCGTCGACGGCATGCGCGAGGCGCTGCTGTTCGAAGCGCCAGTCGGGCCGGCCGGCGTCGTCGCCCGCGTACTCGTCGGCGGCGTCGGCCGTCGGCTCGTCGAGGGCGTGCAGCGCCTTGCAGGCCTTGCGGTACGCGATCGCGAACACCCACGTCGACACCTTGCAGCTGCCGTCGAACGTGGCGGCCTTCTGCCAGACGACGAGCAGCGTGTCGTTGACGATTTCCTCGATCAGCGGCACGCTGTGCGTCATGCGCTGGAGGAAGCGCGCCAGCCGCGGGAAATACATGCGGTACAACGTCTCGAAGGCGTGCCGGTCCCCGGCGGCCACGCGGCCGACCAGGCTGGCTTCGCCCTCGGCCGCGCCGGCCGCAGGCGGCAATCCTTCAGTATGTCTGTCCACCCATGCGCTCTCTGCTGTTTTGCCGTGAATACCTGCCGGCCGCGCGAAGGTTCATGCGCGGCGCAAATATTTTTTGCCGCACGTTGATTCTCACACGGATCGGCGCCTTCGGGGCCGCGCGAATCGTGTTGCCGCGATCCGCCGCCCGTGTCACGATGCCGCTATGACAACCCGATATTGCCCCATGAAACGATTTGCACTGCCCTTCGTCGCCGCCGCGCTGGTCCTGGCCGGCCGAGATGAAAGTGCCGTGCCAAGCTAAGCAGGAACCGTGCCGACGACTGGCGATGCAGTTCCAGCGGATGACGGCACAGATGCAGTAGGGGGACGGCTTCGCCGTCCACGCGGTGATACGCGGCTGTCGATTTATCGCGGCTGTGCCGGCATTGGTTGAACGCGTGGACGGGGAACCCGTCCACCCTACCTATTCACGACGACCTTGGCCGCGGCCGTCACCTGATCGCGCAGCCATTTATGCTCGGGCGACTGGTGCACGCGCTGGTGCCACAGCTGGTAAAAGCGCATCGGCGGGAACTTGATCGGCACCGTGAAATTCTTCAGCGGCAGCGTCTTTTCGTAGAAGCGGATGAACTGGCGTCCCGTCGTCAGCACGAGGTCCGTCTGCGTGAGCATGTAGGGGATCAGGCCGAAATAGGGCGATTCCACGGCCACCTTGCGGTGCAGGCCCTGGCGTTCGAGGAAGGCGTCGATGACGCCGTGGTAGCCCGGCAGCATCGCGGTGGGCGCGATGTGGGGCAAGGTGAGGTAGTCCTCGACCGTCATCGCGTCGGACGCCGTGCGCTTGGCGTAGGCGCTGTCGGCGCGCATCGTGCAGATGATCGGGTCTTCGAACAGCTTGGAGATGTGCAGGTGCGGCGGCGGCTCGTCCCAGTTGGCGATCACGAGGTCCATCTCGCCGTCCGACAGCATGCGCAGGTAGTCCGTGCCCGGCCCGAGGTGGTGGATCGTCACGCGGCTGTTCGGCGCGCCGCGCCGGATCGACGCGACGACGCCAGGCAGGAATTGCGTGTCGAGGTAGTCGGGCGCGGCGATGTGGAACGTGCGGTCGGCCTGTTCCGGCACGAACGGCGTCCTGCGCACGAACAGGTTTTCCGTCTCGTCGAGGATGCGCTTGGCGGGCTTGAGCAGGCTTTCGCCGTGCTGCGTGGGCACCATGCCGCGCGCGCCGCGCACGAGCAGCGGGTCGCCCGTCAGCTCGCGCAGCTTGCGCAGCGACGCGGAGATCGACGGCTGCGGCTGGTTCAGTTTCAGGGCGACGCGCGAGACGTTCTTCTCGACGAGCAGCAGATACAGGATGCGGATCAGGTGCAGGTCGAGGTGCTGGGGCAGGCTGGACATGGGGCTTGCTTGGTATGATTGTTATATACGTAGTCTGATTTTAAATATACGTTATTTTTCATGTTCCAGAAACTATATCGGCGGTGGTGTCGCCTGCCGGTCACGCTGAGGAGCCCCGATGGAATACCTGGTCCCGTACGTACTCGAATGGATGAACATGCTCGTGCGCTGGCTGCACGTCATCACGGGCATCGCCTGGATCGGCGCCTCGTTCTACTTCGTCTGGCTCGATAATTCGCTGCGTCCGCCCGCGCCCGGCTCCGACCTCGCCGACAAGGGCGTCGCGGGCGAGCTGTGGGCCGTGCACGGCGGCGGCTTCTACAATCCGCAGAAATACCTCGTCGCGCCGGCCGAGCTGCCGGCGGAGCTGCACTGGTTCAAGTGGGAAGCGTATTCGACGTGGCTGTCGGGCTTCGCGCTGCTCGTCATCGTGTACTGGCTCAACGCGCAGGCGATGATGGTCGATCGCGCCGTGGCCGACCTCGCGCCGTGGCAGGCCGTCGGCGTCGGCTTGGGCTGCATCGTCGCGGGCTGGATCGTGTACGACCTGCTGTGCCGCTCACCACTCGGCAAACACGATCTCGCGTTCGGCGTCGTCGTGTTCGCGCTGCTCGTCGGCGCGGCGTGGGTGCTGACGCATG
This sequence comes from Massilia pinisoli, assembly GCF_024753285.1. GTDB lineage: Bacteria > Pseudomonadota > Gammaproteobacteria > Burkholderiales > Burkholderiaceae_D > Telluria > Telluria pinisoli. The sequence goes on from NZ_JANUGW010000007.1 coordinate 139,168, forward strand.
TGCTCAGCGGCCGCGCCGCATACATCCACGTGGGGGCGATGATCGGCACCATCATGGTCGCGAACGTGGCGATGGTGATCATTCCTGGTCAGCGCAGGATGGTGGAGGCGATGCGCGCCGGGCAGAAGCCCGACCCGGTCTACGGCATCCGCGGCAAGCAACGCAGCGTCCACAACAACTACTTCACGTTGCCCGTGCTGTTCATCATGATCAGCAACCACTTCGCGATGACCTACCGCCATCCGCATGCGTGGGCCGTACTGGGCGTGATCATGGCGGCGGGCGTATTCATCCGCCACTTCTTCAATCTGCGCCACAAGGGACGCGTCGAGTGGGTGTATCCGGCCATCGGCGTGGCGCTGCTGCTGGGGCTCGCGGTGGCGCTGGCGCCGCCACGGCCCGTCGCGGCGAAGGGGACGGTCGACTTCGCGCGCGTGCAGGCGATCGTCGCCCGGCGCTGTGTGTCGTGCCACGCGGCGCATCCGACGCAGCCGGGCTTCGCGAGCGCGCCCGCGGGCGTGATGCTGGACGACGCGCACGGCATCGCGCAGAACGCGCCCCGCATCTACCAGCAGGCCGTGCAATTGAAGGCGATGCCGCTCGCGAACATGACCGGCATGACGGATGCGGAGCGGGCGGAGATCGCCGCGTGGTTCGAAGCAGGTGCGACGACGCGGTGATACGCGTCTTTCGATTTATTGCGGCTGTGCCGGCATGGGTTGAACGCGTGGACGGCGAAGCCGTCCACCCTACGGTTTCAAGGTGTTTTCGAACAGCTGGAAGATGCGCCGGTACTCGTCATACCAGCTCTCCGGCTGCACGAACGAATGCTTCTCGAGCGGGTACGGCGCCAGCTCCCAGTGGTCTTTCTTCAATTCGATCAGGCGCTCGGCCATGCGCACGGAGTCCTGGAAGAACACGTTGTCGTCGACCATGCCGTGCGCGATGAGCAGGTGGCCCTTGAGGTTCTGCGCGTACTCGATGGGCGATGACACCTTGTACGCTTCCGGGTCGACGTCCGGTGTATTCAGGATGTTCGACGTGTACTCGTGGTTGTACGAGGTCCAGTCGGACACGGGACGCAGCGCGGCGCCGGCCTTGAAGACATCGGGCGCGCGCAGCATGCCCATCAAGGTCATGAAGCCGCCGTAGCTGCCGCCGTAGATGCCCACGCGCGCCGGGTCGCCCTGTTCGTTGGCGACCATCCAGTTCACGCCGTCGAGGTAGTCGTCCAGCTCCGGATGGCCCATCTGGCGGTAGATCGCCGTGCGCCACTTGACGCCATAGCCCTTCGACGCGCGGTAGTCCATGTCGAGGACGACGTAACCGTTCTGCACGAGCAGGTTGTGGAACATCTGCTCGCGGAAGTACGGGGTGTAGCGCTGCGTGACGTTCTGCAGATAGCCCGCGCCGTGCACGAACATCACGACCGGATATTTTTTGCCGGGCTCCAGCTGCGCGGGGCGGTACAGCTTCGCCCAGATCGGCGCGCCGCCGTGCGTCGACGGCACCGTCACGAACTGCGGCTGGATCCATTCGTGCGCTTTGAATTCGGGCGTGCGCGTGTCGGTCAGGCGGACCGCGTCGCCGCCGGACGCGGGCAAGGTCGCGAGCTGCGCCGGCAGGTACGGACCGGAATAATGGACGAGCAGCTTCTTCTGGTCCGGCGACAGGCGGAAGTCCTGCACGCCGGCCAGGCTGCTCACTTCGCGTGTGACGCCGGCCGCGGCGTCGACGGCGCAGACTTCGTACGTGTGCGGCGCTTTGCGGTTGCACATCAGCCAGGCCGTGCGGCCGTCGGCGGACCACGCCACGTCCGTCGCTTCCCACGCGCCTTGCGTGAGCGCGCGTGTGCGACCGGATGCGTCACGCACGTACAGGTGCGAATACCCGGTTTCCTCGGACAGATACCACAGCGTGGTGCCGTCCGGCAGCCAACCGAAGTCGTTGTTGTCGTAGTTGACCCAGGCCTCTTCCGTCAGTCGATGCACGGGTTCGAGCGCAGCGTGCGGCAGGTCGACGGTGGCGATCCAGCGGTCCTTGTTGTCGACGGCGCGCAGCTGCACGGCCGCGTCGCCGCCGTCCTGGCTCCACACGATGCCTTCGCCTTCGGAGCCGATCGTCACCGGACGCAGGCCCTTCAGGGGATCGAGCGTGTGCGCCGCGCGCAGCTGCGCCAGCGGATCGGTCGCGATGCCGGGCAGGACGTCCAGCGCCAGGTCTTGCACCTCGTGCGTCGCCAGGTTCACGAGCTTGAGGCCCTGGCCCGCGGGCGGGTTGCGGCCCACGCGCGTGCGCTCGTCCGAGAATTCCTCGTAGCCGCTTTCCGTCACGTAGCGCGGCATCTTGCCCACGCGGCCCTTGGGCGCATCCTTCGGGCCCGTCACGACGAGCAGCCAGCGGCCGTCCGGCGACAGCGCGGTGTTCACGATGGCAATCTTGTCGCCGAGGTAGATCGGAGCGGGGGCGCGGGTCGGGTCGGCGCGGCGTTCCTGCTCGGCCTGGGCGCGCGTCGCGTCGCGCTCGTCCTTCTGGCGCTTCAGGATCGTGGACAGCCGCAGCTGCATGTCGCGCAGCGCATCCGGTTCCTGCGCGTTCGGGTCCTTGGCGGCGCGGGCCAGGGCGAGCGGTGCCAGCACGCGCTCGTTGCGGTCCCACCCGAACCAGTCGTCGCCGATGCGGAATTGCACGCTGCGCTCGTCGGCCGAGTACTGCACGGCCTGCACGGCGCCCTGGCTGCGCGTGATCTGCACGAGCGCGCCGTTTTTCAGGTCGCGCTCGAACAGGTCGCCGTTGCGCACGATGACGGCGCGGGTGCGCGCACGGTTGTACAGCGTTTCCGGGCTGTCCAGCTTCGCGAGGTCCGCGTCCGCCACTTGCGCCGCGCGGCCACCCCGGGCCGCATCGAGGTGCCACGTGTCGCGCAGCGGCGAGCCCGTGCGCTTCTGTTTGTAGAACACCTGCTTGCCGTCCCAGCTCCACCACGCCGCTTCCACGGGCGTGCCGATCCAGTCGGGGTTGGCCATGGCCTCGTCGAGGGTCACGGGTGTCGCGGCAAAAACAGGGGACGCCAGCAGGGCGGCGAGAATGGCAAGGGCGGGAAGTCGCATCATCAGTCGGGTGGATAAATGAGGAACAGCGTGCTTTTCTTGGTAAGAAATTGCAAAAAAGCATTCTATCTCAGCCGACTACGTGCTGGGCGGAATCGCGAAGGGGACGTGGCGCGCGTGCGTAAGTACCAACTATCAGTGCGCCGCACAAAAGACAACGCCCGGCCAGTGCCGGGCGTCGGGAGACGTCGTTGCGCTGCCGTCGATCAGGCGGCGTGTTTCGGGCGGGCGTATTCGCCCATCCACAGTTCGGTCGGCGCGTCGGCCAGCCACAGGTCGGCAGGGGCGGTGACGGACGGGTTGCGCACGAAGATCACGATGCGGGTGATGACGGCGGCGGCGGCGATGGCGACGGTGACGTATTCGATGGGGGTCATGATTTATCCTTGAATGATGTAATTAGTTGGTCGACGATTTGCGTGCCATGTCGGCGGTCAGCGCGGAGGCGCAGAACGGGCCCAGGATGACGCGGTCCGCCACGGTGCGGTTGCGGGCGAAGGCGCCGCTGGCCGGTTGCGCGGCGTCGTGGGCGAACCAGCCGCCGTGTGCCGTGTACAGCTCGATCGCGAAAGCGCGGATCTTGCCGAATGCGTCTGCCAGGTGGTGGCGCAGACCCTTGTCTGCCTGGGTGATCGTTGCGGTCGTCATGGTCATCTCCGGTGAGAAATCTGTCGTGTTGCGATGCAGTATAGGGACAGTCGCGTCATAAATGAACTTTTGATTTGTGATGCTTACCATGCGTTTCGTGAATATTTTCTGCGTGACAACTATTGCGTGTGTGCAGTCTCGCGATTCAGTTCGTGAATATCTGACGCCCGACACCTTGTCGTACCCTGCAGTTCTGGCCCGAAACTTGCATACCCCAAGGGCATGAAACCGCCTTCCAAGGTCCAGCGCACCCTGCGCATCGTCGTCGTCAACACCGTGCCGGATCACGCCACGGACGAGTCCGCGCGCGCCGCGCAGGCACGGCGCAACACGGCGCTGCGCATTGGCCTGCTGGAATCTGGCTATGACATCGTCGCGTCGCTCCCGGCCGACATCTTCCTGCCCGAGCGGATCGCGCAGATCCAGCCGGACATGATCATCATCGACAGCGAATCGGACGCGCGCGACGTCCTCGAGCACATCGTGATCGCCACGCGCGACGAGCCGCGCCCGATCGTGCTGTTCACGGACGACCAGACGCCATCCAGCATGGACGCCGCGATCGACGCGGGCGTGACCGCGTACATCGTCGATGGTCTGCAGGCCGAGCGCGTGAAGCCCGTGCTGGACGTGGCCCTTAAGCGTTTCAAGCGCGAGCAGAAGCTGCTGGACGAGTTGTCGGACACGCGCCGCCAGCTGGCCGACCGCAAGCTGATCGAGCGCGCGAAGGGGGTGCTCATGGCGCGCAACAAGCTCACGGAAGAAGAGGCCTACCAGCGGCTGCGCACGATGGCGATGAACAAGAAACTCAAGCTGGCCGAAGTGGCTCAGCGCATCCTGGATGTCGAGGATCTCCTCGGGTGAAAGTAAGAATAGGGAACAGCATGGCACACGCATTCGTGTCCGGATCGGACCGGCCGGAAAAGACCGTGATCAGGGCCGGCTTCATGCCCCTGACGGATTGCGCGCCCCTCGTGATGGCGTCCGTGCTGGGGCTGGACGACAAATACGGCATCAAGCTGGACCTGTGCCGCCAGCACTCGTGGTCGGGCATGCGCGACCGCCTGCTGCAGGGCGAGATCGACGTGGCGCACGTCCTGTACGGCATGCTGTACGGCGTGGAGAACGGCATCGGCGGCGTGACCCGGCGCATGGCCGTGCTGATGAATTTGTCGCGCAACGGCCAGTCCATCACGCTGGCGCGCGCGCTCGCGCGCCAGGGCATCGCCGACCTCCCGCAGCTGGCCGCCGCCATCCGCAAGGGCGGGCGCCGTTTCGCGTTCGCTCACACCTTCCCGACGGGGAACCACGCGATGTTCCTCTATTACTGGCTGGCCGCCGGCGGCATCGATCCGCTGCGCGACGTGCAGGCGGTGACCGTGCCGCCGAGCCAGATGGCCGTGAACCTGGCCGCCGGCCACATGGACGGCTTCTGCGCCGGCGAGCCGTGGAGCACCCGCGCGCTGCTCGACGGCAGCGGCTTCACGGCCGCCACGAGCCAGGACATCTGGCCCGACCATCCCGGCAAGGCGCTGGGCGCGACCGCGGCCTTCGTCGACGCCAATCCGCACGCAAGCCGCTCGCTGATCGCGGCCGTGCTGGAAGCGGCGCGCTGGCTCGACGCGGCGGGCGAGAACCGCGACGCGGCCGCCGAGGTGCTGTCCAGCCCCGGCTACGTGAATGCCGACCGCCACGCCATCGCCGCGCGCCTGCACGGCGAGTACGAGAACGGCCTGGGACGGCGCTGGACCGATCCCGACCCCGTCCGCTTCCACGCCGACGGCGAGGCCAACTTCCCCTATCTGTCGGACGGCATGTGGTTCATGACCCAGCACCGGCGCTGGGGCCTGCTGCGCGACGACGTCGACTACGCGGCCGTGGCCGCGCGCGTGAACCGCGTGGGCCTGTACCGCGAGGCCGCCGTGCTGGCCGGCGTGCCCGCACCTTCGAGCCTGACCCGCCGCTCCGTGCTCATGGACGGGAAGGTCTGGGATGGCAGCGCGCCCGCCGCGTATGCCGCCGCCTTTCCGATCCGCCGCGTCGCCCTGGCCGGCGCCTAGCCGCATGCACCATGCCAAACGGGTGCGTCACCGCGTGCCTCATTTACGTGCGTTATTACCGTGCGTGGTGCACTGCAATGAAGCGGGAAGGGCTCGGTAAATACGCTCCTCCGAGGGAAACCCATCTGGCACGGGTCTTGCACATAGGGAGGTAAGGGGTCAAAGGCGACCTCCCATCACAGCGCTGTCCCAACGGAGGGGCGGCAACAGGACAACGGCGTCCGCTGCACCGCACACGCGATTCCCATCTTCGCGCCAGCGGTACGCAGCGGGCGCCTTTTCGTTTTTAAGAAGGGAAGAAAAACATGGCCGGCAAAGCAAACAGCATCAAGCTATTCTCCTTTGATACGCCCCAGATGCGCGCGTTCCACCTGACCTGGGTGGCCTTCTTCGTCTGCTTTTTCGCCTGGTTTGCCTGCGCACCGCTGATGCCGGTGATTAAAGGCCAATTCCACCTGTCCGTCGGCCAGATCGCCGACATCAACATCGCCGCCGTCGCCATCACGATCATCGTGCGCCTGATCGTCGGCCCGCTGTGCGACCGCTTCGGCCCGCGCAAGACCTACACCGGCCTGCTGGCGCTGGGCGCGATCCCCGTGCTGGGCGTCGCGATGTCGCAGAGTTATGAAAGCTTCCTGCTGTTCCGCCTCGGCATCGGTGCCGTCGGCGCCAGCTTCGTGATCACGCAGTACCACACCTCGGTGATGTTCGGCCCGAAGGTCGTCGGCACCGCGAACGCGGCGTCGGCCGGCTGGGGCAACAGCGGCGGCGGCGTCGCGCAGGCCACGATGCCGCTGCTGATGGGCGCCGTGATCATGCTGGGCGTGAGCGAAACGATGGGCTGGCGCGTCGCGCTGCTGGTGCCGGGCGTGCTGATGCTGATCATGGCCGTCGTCTACTACAAATTCACGCAGGACTGCCCGGAAGGTAACTTCACGGAACTGCGCGCCGCCGGCATCCCGTTCGAATCGGGCGGCAAGGGCGGCTGGGCGAGCTTCTTCGAAGCCTGCCGCAACTACCGCGCCTGGCTGCTGTTCGTCACGTACGGCGCGTGCTTCGGCATCGAACTGTTCATCCACAACGTCGCGGCCACCTATTACGTCGACCACTTCGGCCTGTCGCTGAAAGCAGCAGGCATGGCCGCCGGCAGCTTCGGCCTGCTCGCCCTGTTCGCCCGTGCCCTCGGCGGCTGGCTGTCGGACCGCGCCGCCGCCCGCGGCGACCTGAATTCCCGCGTGAACCTGCTGTTCATCCTGATGATCGGCGAGGGCCTGGGCCTGCTGTGGTTCTCGCAGACCAGCAACGTGACCATGGCCATCATCGCCATGCTGGCGTTCGGCCTGTGCACCCACATGGCGTGCGGCTCGACCTATGCGCTGGTGCCGTTCGTCAGCCGCAAGGCGCTGGGCGGCGTGGCCGGCATCGTCGGCGCGGGCGGCAACGTCGGCGCCGTGCTGGCCGGCTTCCTGATGAAGGGCACCGGTGACGTGCGCCAGACCTTACTGATCCTCGGCGGCGCCGTCCTCGTCTCGGCGCTGTGCGCGATCGGTGTGCGCTTCTCGCTCACCGTCCCCGAAACGCCGGCACCCGCAGCCGCCTGAACCACATACACGTCGCAGCAAGCAAGGAGTCGCAACATGAAACTGATCGTCATCGGCCACGGCATGGTGGGCCACAAATTCCTCGAAACCCTGTTCGCGGAAGCCGCGCAGTCGGCGCACTTCCACGTCACCGTGCTGTGCGAGGAACCGCGTCCGGCCTATGACCGCGTGCACTTGTCCTCGTACTTCTCGGGCACGACGGCCGACCAGTTGTCGCTCGTCGCTCCAGGCTTCTTCGAGAAGCATGCGGGCCAGATCGACCTGAAGCTGAACGCGCAGGCCGTGGCGGTCGATCGTGCTGCGAAGACTGTCACCTTGGCCGACGGCGCCGTGCTGGCCTACGACAAGCTCGTGTTCGCGACCGGTTCGTACCCGTTCGTGCCGCCCGTCCCGGGCAAGGAACGCAACGACATCTTCGTCTACCGCACCATCGAAGACCTGGAAAAGATGACGGAATGCGGCGCCCGCTCGAAGTCCGGCGTCGTCGTGGGCGGCGGCCTGCTGGGCCTCGAATGCGCCAAGGCGCTGCGCGACATGAGCCTCGACACGCACGTCGTCGAATTCGCACCGCGCCTGATGGCCGTGCAGGTCGACGACCTGGGCGGCCGCGTGCTGCGCAACAAGATCGAGGCGCTGGGCGTTTCGGTGCACACGCAGAAGAACACGCTGCGCATCGTGGACGGCGAGTCGGCCACGCACCGTATGGAATTCGCGGACGGCAGCTTCCTCGAGACGGACATGATCGTGTTCTCGGCCGGCATCCGCCCGCGCGACGAACTGGCGAAAGCTGCCGGCCTGGAACTGGGTCCGCGCGGCGGCGTCGCCATCGACGCCTCTTGCCTCGCGTCCGACCCGCACGTCTACGCTATCGGCGAGTGCGCATCGTGGGGCGGCCAGACGTTCGGCCTCGTCGCGCCGGGCTATGAAATGGCCCGCATCGTCGCGCGCGCGCTGATCGGACAGGAAGCCGAGTTCGCCGGCGCCGACATGAGCACGAAGCTGAAGCTGATGGGCGTGGACGTCGCGTCGATCGGCGACGCCCACGGCAACACGCCGGGCGCGCGCAGCTTCCAGTTCACGGACGAGCGCAAGCAGGTCTACAAGAAGATCGTCGTGTCCGACGACGGCAAGAAGCTGCTGGGCGCCGTGCTGATCGGCGACGCCGCCGAATACGGCAGCCTGCTGCAGATGATGCTCAACGATATGGAGCTGCCGGAGTCGCCGGAATTCCTGATCCTGCCGCAGGCCGAAGGCGGTGCCCGTCCCGCACTGGGCGTGGAGGCCCTGCCGGCATCGGCGCAGGTCTGCTCCTGCAACGCCGTCAGCAAGGGCGTGATCGCCGACGCCGTCGCGGGTGGCGCCTGCGACATCGGCGCGATCAAGTCGTGCACGAACGCGGGCACGTCGTGCGGCGGCTGCGTTCCGCTCGTCACGCAGATCATGAAGTCCGAGATGGCGAAGGCCGGCATGGCCGTCAACAACCACCTGTGCGAACACTTCCCGTACTCGCGCCAGGAAATCCATCACCTCGTGCGCGTGGGCGGCATCAAGACCTTCGGTGAGCTGCTGCACAAGCACGGCAAGGGCCTGGGCTGCGACATCTGCAAGCCGGTTGCGGCAAGCGTCCTCGCGTCGACGTGGAACGACTTCGTGCTGAAGCCCGAGCACGCGAGCCTGCAGGATTCGAACGACTACTTCCTCGGCAACATCCAGAAGGACGGCACCTATTCCGTCGTGCCCCGGATGCCGGGCGGTGAAGTCACGCCGGAAGGCCTGATCGCCGTGGGCCAGGTCGCCAAGAAATACGGCCTGTACACGAAGATCACGGGCGGCCAGCGCGTCGACCTGTTCGGTGCCCGCGTGGACCAGCTGCCGGCGATCTGGGAAGAGCTGATCGCGGCCGGCTTCGAGTCGGGCCATGCGTACGGCAAGTCGCTGCGCACGGTGAAATCGTGCGTGGGCTCCACGTGGTGCCGCTACGGCGTGGGCGATTCCGTCGGCTTCGCCATCGCGCTGGAAAACCGCTACAAGGGCCTGCGCGCGCCGCACAAGATCAAGTTCGGCGTGTCGGGCTGCACCCGCGAATGCGCCGAGGCGCAGGGCAAGGACGTGGGCCTGATCGCGACGGAGAAGGGTTGGAACCTGTACGTGTGCGGCAACGGCGGCATGAAGCCCCGTCACGCGGAACTGATCGCGTCGGACCTCGACGAAGCGACCGTGGTGAAACTGGTCGACCGCTTCCTCATGTTCTACGTGCGCACGGCCGACCGCCTGCAGCGCACGAGCACGTGGCGCGAGAACCTCGAAGGCGGCCTGGATTACCTGAAGCAGGTCGTCGTCGACGACAAGCTGGGCATCGCCGCCGAACTGGAAGCGGACATGCAGCGCGTCGTCGACACGTATGCCGACGAGTGGAAGAACGCCGTCGAAGACCCGGCCGTGCGCCAGCGCTTCCGCAGCTTCGTCAACAGCGAGAACACGGACGAGAACGTCGTGTTCATGCCGGAGCGCGGCCAGATCCGTCCGGCCACCGTGGAAGAACGCCGCCGCACCATCCCGATTGCCGTCGCCTGATTTATTGACCCGAACAAGGAGAACACCATGCATCGCGATATCCAACTGAATCAGTGGAATGCCGTCTGCTCGCTCGACCAGATCGTCCCGGACACGGGCGTCGCCGCCTTGCTGAACGGACGCCAGGTGGCCGTGTTCCGCGTGGGCGCCGCGGAGCCGCGCCTGTTCGCCATCGATAACTACGATCCGAACTCGGAAGCGGCCGTCCTGTCGCGCGGCATCGTCGGCAGCATCGGCGAGCGCGTCGTCGTCGCGTCGCCGATCTACAAGCAGCACTTCGACCTGCAGACGGGCGAATGCCTGGAAGCGCCGCATCACTCGGTGTCCAGCTACCCCGTGCGCGTCGAGGATGGCAAGGTCTGGGTGGGGGCGTAAATGAAAACGCCACATGCGCATGAAAAACATCCGCGGCTGGTCGTCATCGGCAACGGCATGGCGGGCATGCGCACGGTCGAAGAGCTGCTGAAGCTCGCGCCCGACATGTACCGCATCACCGTGTTCGGCGCCGAGCCGCACGGGAATTACAACCGCATCCTGCTGTCGCCCGTGCTCGCCGGCGAAAAGACCGTCGACGACATCATGCTCAACACGCGCGAGTGGTACGACGCCAACGGCATCACCTTGCACGCGGGCGACCCCGTCGTGCGCATCGACCGCAAGAAGCGCGTCGTGCACGCCGCGTCGGGCCTCGCCGTGCCGTACGACCGCCTCCTGATCGCCACCGGCTCGAAGCCGTTCATCGTGCCGGTGCCGGGCCACCAGCTGCCGGGCGTGATCGGCTTTCGCGACATCAGCGACGTCGACACGATGCTCGCGGCCGCGCGCGCGGGCGGGAAGGCCGTCGTCATCGGCGGCGGCCTGCTCGGCCTGGAAGCCGCGAACGGCCTGCTGCGTCGCGGGATGGAAGTCGCCGTCGTGCACGTGATGGGCAGCCTGATGAACCAGCAGCTGGATCCGCCCGCCGCGGAACTGCTGCGCGCGAGCCTCGAGCAGCGCGGCCTGCGCATCCTGCTGAACCGCCAGACCGTCGCCATCGAAGGCACCGACCGCGTCACGTCCGTGCGCTTCGAAGATGGCGAGTCCGTGGACGCCGACCTCGTCGTGATGGCGGCCGGCGTGCGTCCGAACGTCGAGCTGGCGAAGGCCGCCGGCCTGCACTGCGAGCGCGCCATCGTTGTCGACGATACGTTGCAGACCTACGACCCGCGCGTGTACGCCGTCGGCGAATGCGTGCAGCACCGCCGCGCCACGTTCGGCCTCGTCGCGCCGATCTGGGACCAGGCGCGCGTCGCCGCCGCCCACCTCGCGGGCTCGGGCCATCGCCGCTACGTGCAGCAGGCCACGGCGACGAAGCTGAAGGTGACGGGCGTCGACCTGTACTCGGCCGGCGACATCGTCGGCGGCGAGGGCAGCGAAGACCTCGTGCTGCGCGACCGCCGCAGCGGCATTTATAAACGCCTCGTCGTCGCGGGCAACCGCCTGACGGGCGCCGTGCTGTACGGGGACGTCGCGGACGGCCCGTGGTATTTCGACCTGATTCAACAGCGGACGGACATCTCGTCCATCCGCGACCAGTTGCTGTTCGGCCGCGCGCATTCGGATGACGTCGCAGCGCAGGCGGCCTGACGAGGAGTTTCACATGGAGTTGTCCGCGCAGTTTCCCATTGCTTCCACCGTCCGTACCACGTGCCCGTATTGCGGCGTCGGCTGCGGCGTCAATGCCAAGGTCGGGCAGGACGGCGTCATCGCCATTGCCGGCGACACGGCGCACCCGGCCAGCCAGGGCCGCCTGTGCGTCAAGGGTTCCGCGCTCGGCGAAACGCTCGGCAACCACGGCCGGTTGCTGGCACCGATGCTGCGAGAAGAAGGCTCTCTGCGCCCCGCGACCTGGGACGAAGCGCTGGACAAGGTCGCGCAAGGCTTCGCGCGCGTCATCGCCGAGCACGGGCCGGACGCCGTCGCGCTGTACGTCTCCGGCCAGCTGCTGACCGAGGACTACTACGTCGCCAACAAGTTCATGAAGGGCTATGTCGGCAGCGCGAACATCGACACCAATTCCCGGCTGTGCATGTCGTCCGCCGTGGCCGGCCACAAGCGCGCGTTCGGCGAGGACGTGGTGCCGGGCAGCTACGAGGACTTCGAGCTGGCCGACCTCGTCGTGCTCGTCGGCTCGAACGCCGCCTGGTGCCACCCCACGCTGTACCAGCGCATCGCGCGCGCGAAGCAGGACCGCCCGGAGATGAAGGTCGTCGTGATCGACCCGCGCCGCACCGCCACGTGCGACATCGCCGACCTGCACCTGCCCGTCAAGCCGGGCACGGACGTGTGGCTGTTCGACGGCCTGCTGGCCCACCTGGCCGAACACGCGACCGACGACGGCTTCATCGACGCCCACACGACGGGTCTGGCGGATGCGCTGGACGCGGCCGGCAAGGCGGGTTCGCTGGCCGACGTGGCCAAGGCCTGCCGCCTCGATCCGCGCGACCTGGAGCGCTTCTACGCGCTGTTCGCGCAGACGGAAAAAGTCGTGACGGCGTTCACGATGGGCGTGAACCAGTCGACCGCCGGCGCGGACAAGGTCAATGCCATCATCAACTGCCACCTGATCACGGGCCGCATCGGCCGCCCCGGCATGGGACCGTTTTCGCTGACGGGCCAGCCGAACGCGATGGGCGGCCGTGAAGTGGGCGGCCTCGCGAACATGCTGGCCGCGCACATGGACCTCGACGATGCGGCGCAGCGCGCGGCATTGCAGGCATTCTGGGGCTCGCCGCACGTAGCAAGCAAGCCGGGCCTGAAGGCCGTCGACCTGTTCCGCGCCATCGAGGACGGCAAGATCAAAGCCGTGTGGATCATGGCGACGAACCCGCTCGTGAGCCTGCCCGACGCCGACCAGGCCAGGCGCGCGCTGGAAAAATGCGAGCTGGTCGTCGCATCCGACATCGTCCTCGGCACCGACACGAACGAGGCCGCGCACGTGCTGCTGCCCGCGCTCGGCTGGGGCGAGAAGGACGGTACCGTCACCAATTCCGAGCGCTGCATCTCGCGCCAGCGCGCGTTCCTGTCCGCGCCGGGCAGCGCGCGCGCTGACTGGGACATCATGTGCGACGTCGCGCACCGCATGGGTTTCGAAGGCTTCGAGTTCAAGGGCCCGCACGAGATCTTCGACGAGCACGCGCGCCTCTCCGGCTGGAAGAACGGCACCGAAGGCCAGCGCCGCCGCGTGTTCGACATCACGGGCCTCGCCGGCATGACGCGTGCCGATTACGACGCGCTCGACCCCGTCCAGTGGCCCGTGCGGACGCCGGGAGAGCGCACGGAGCGGCTGTTCGGCGACGGCCACTTTGCCCATGGCGACGGCCGCGCGCGCTTCGTGCCCACGGTGCCGCGCGCACCCGCGCACCTGCCGGGCGGCGAGTATCCGCTCGTCCTGAACACGGGCCGCGTGCGCGACCAGTGGCACACGATGACGCGCACCGGACGTTCGCAGAAACTGGCCGAGCACATCCCGGAACCGTATATCGACATGCACCCGCAGGATGCGCTGCTCTGCGGCGTGAAGGCGGGCGAGCTGGCGCGCGTGACGAGCGACTGGGGCGCCGTCGTGGCGCGCGTGCAGCACGGCGGCGGCATCGCGCGCGGCAGCGTGTTCATGCCGATCCACTGGAGCGGCCAGACAGCGTCGGACGCGCGCGTGGGCACCGTCGTCAACCCGGCCGTCGACCCCGTGTCGGGCGAGCCGGAATTCAAGCACACGCCCGTGCGCATCGAACCGTTCGGCGTCACGTGGTACGGCTTCATCCTGTCGCGCACGGAACTGCCGCTGCGCGAGGCTGCCAACTGGACGCGTGTGCAGGGCAAGGATTTCATCCGCTACGAACTGGCGGGCCGCAAGCCGTTCGCCGCCGCGCACGATTGGGCCCGCAAGCTGCTGGACGTGCACGACGACGACGCGGACTGGATCGACGTCGAGGACAAGAACGGTGGCATGTTCCGCGCCGTGCACCTCGTCGACGGCCGCATCGAGGCGTGCCTGTTCGTCGCCCAGCGCGCCGACCTGCCGGCCCGCGCCTGGCTTGCCAGCATGTTCGACAAGGACCAGCTGGAACCGGCCGACCGCATGAGCCTTCTCGCGGGCCGCGCGAAAGAGCCGGGCTTCGACGCGGGGCCGACCGTGTGCTCGTGCTTCGGCGTGGGCCGCAAGACGATCGAGATCGCGATCCGCCGGGACAATCTGTGCGACGCGGCCGCTGTCACGGCGTGCACGAAGGCGGGCGGCAACTGCGGGTCGTGCATTCCCGAGATCCGCTCGCTGCTGGCCGAGGCGCAGGCGCAGGCGGCGGAAGCCTGAAACAACGCCTACACATCTCCGGCGTCTTGACCATTCGTAGGGTGGACGGGTCTCCCGTCCACGCGTTCAATTCCCGCATGCGTTGCGGCGACCTTCCTGATCGTTGAACGCGTGGACAGCGGAGCTGTCCACCCTACGATGTGATGGATACCGTCGGGTGGGCGCGGGTGCCCACGCGTGGCAGTGACGCGGCGGATCAGCGCGCCGGCGGCGCGACGACGCCGAAGGCCTGCGGCACCGCCACGCGCATGATGTCGATGAACCGGCGCAGCCGCGCCGGATAGAAGCGCGCGGGCGGGTAGATCAGCCAGATCGGCAGCGGCGACGCCTGCCATTCCGGCACCAGTTGCACCAGGCGGCCCGCGTCCAGCTCTTCGCGCAGCGCCCAGCGCGAACCGATCGCCGCGCCCACACCCAGCACGACCGCATTGCGCATCGCGTACAGATTGTCCGTGTACAGGCGCGGCTGGATGGGCAGCCGCACCGTCGCCCCGCGCGCCGCATGGGTCAGCGCGACCTCGTCCCGATAGAAATGGCTGACGGCGATCCACGGCAGCCGCGCCAGCTCGTCCGGATGGGCGGGCAGGGCGCCGCCGTCCAGCAGCGCGGGCGAGCCGACGACGATGCGCGGCACGTCGCCCAGCCGGATCGCCACGACGGACGGATCGGGAATGTCGCCCACGCGGATCGCGCAATCGATGCCCTCGCCGATGAAGTCGGGCGTGCGGTCATGCAGGGTCCAGTCCACCGTCATGCGCGGATAGCGCGCCAGGTATTCCGCCAGCGGCGCCACCAGCTGCTGCTGCCCGAACGCGTGCGGCGCCACGACGCGCAGCATGCCCACCGGCTCGTCCACGGCGCCGCGGATCTCGCTCTCGAATTCCTGCCACCCCGCGATGAGTTCCTTCGCGCGGGCGTAGCAGCGCATGCCGTCGTCCGTCAGCTTCATCGCGTGCGTCGACCGCTGCAGCAGCCGCACGCCCAGCGATTTCTCCAGCGCCTTCAGGCGGCGGCTGATCGTGGGCTGCGTCGTCGCCAGCGCCCGCGCCGCGGCGGACAGGCTGCCGGCATCGACGATACGCACGAACGTCTCGACCAGCATCATACGGTCGGCAGATGGATTCATGGATGAAAAGTCTGTGTTCATACGCGTATCGTATAACAGTTTGACGCCGGCTGCTGCTACCCGGCCGTGGCGTGCCTCCGCATAATGCGATGCAACAACTCACCACTCAGGAGCTCACCATGAACATCGCAACCACGACGGCGACCGTCATCCCGATCCGGCCCCGGCTGACCTCGCCGCTGATCTTCCTGCTGGCCGCCAGCACGGGCCTGTCGGTCGCCGCGCTGTACTACAGCCAGCCCATCCTGGGCACCCTCGCGGGCGACCTGCACGCCAGCAACCGGGCGGTCGGCTGGATCCCGACCTTGACGCAGTTCGGCTACGCCCTCGGCCTGCTGTTCCTCGCGCCGCTGGGCGACCGCTTCGACCGCCGCACGATCATCGTCGTGAAGTCGCTGCTGCTGGCCGTCGCGCTGGTCGCGATCGCCGCCGCGCCGAGCCTGACCGTGCTGCTCGCCGGCAGTCTCGCCGTCGGCCTGCTCGCGACCGTCGCGCAAGACATCGTCCCCGCTGCCGCCACCTTGGCGCCGCCCGAACATCGGGGCCGAATCGTCGGCACCGTCATGACGGGGCTGCTGCTGGGCATCCTGCTGGCGCGCGTCGTGGGTGGCCTCGTGGCCGAAGCGCTGGGCTGGCGTGCCGTGTTCGGCGGCGCGGCCGTCGTCGCCGCGTTCATGACGGCGATCCTCGCCCGCGGCCTGCCGGGCTTCAAGCCGACGAGCACCGTCGGCTATCCCGCGCTGCTGGCATCGCTCGCCGCGCTGTGGAAGGAGCACCGGGCACTGCGTCTCGCCGCGCTGGCCCAGGGCCTGCTGGCCGTCGGCTTCTCCGCGTTCTGGTCCACGTTGGCCGTGATGCTGCACGGCGCCCCGTTCCATCTGGGCTCTGCTGCCGCCGGTTCGTTCGGCCTGGCCGGTGCCGTCGGCGCGCTGGCCGCGCCGTTCGCCGGCCGCCTGGCCGACCGTCGCGGTCCGCAATGGGTGACCCGCCTCGGCGCCACGTTGAGTGTCGCGTCGTTTGCCGTCATGTTCGCGCTGCCGTCGCTGTCGCCGCAGGCGCAACTCGTGCTGCTGGCGCTGGCCACCGTCGGCTTCGACCTGGGCGTGCAGGCGAGCCTGATCGCGCACCAGACCATCGTCTACGGCATCGCCCCGGAAGCCCGCAGCCGCCTGAACGCGATCCTGATGACGACCATGTTCGTGGGCATGGCGACGGGCGGCGCGCTGGGTGCCCAGGCGCTGGCCGCGTGGGGCTGGAATGGCGTCGTCGCGCTGGCTGTCGTGTCGAGTCTTGCGGCGCTGGCGGTGCGGATGCGGGCGGCGGCCGGTAAGTAATCAGATTGGAGAATCGACCAGCGCCAGGCCACGGCAACGCGGCCTGGCGCTGGGCCGTCAGCGCAGCATCGCCGTGGGTTACTTCGGAGGCAGGAAGGGCGCCAGTGCCTGGTCGGCCGCGGCCGGGTCGAGGGCGCGCGCCTGCAGCGCATGCATGGCGACGGCGACGTCGGCCTTGCGGCTGGCG
This sequence comes from Massilia pinisoli, assembly GCF_024753285.1. Taxonomy (GTDB): domain Bacteria; phylum Pseudomonadota; class Gammaproteobacteria; order Burkholderiales; family Burkholderiaceae_D; genus Telluria; species Telluria pinisoli. The sequence goes on from NZ_JANUGW010000007.1 coordinate 156,159, forward strand.
TCGTGCAGTACGGCCTCGTTGTCGGCCATGGAGCGAAGCAGTTCGGTGGTCAGGCGGTCCAGCTGCGGACGGATGGTCTTGGCGAGGTCGGGCGCGTCGTCGAAGCGACCGATGCCTTCCGCTTCCCAGCGCCGGTACAGCGCGCGCTGCACGGTCTTGGAGGCTTCGATCTGCGCGCGGAACACGGTGCGCACCCAGGCCTCCGGCAGGCCCAGCGTGGTCCCCTGGCGCACCGCCGCGGCGATCACTTGTTCTTCGCGCGGCAGGTCTTCGATGGCGGCCTTCGCATTCCACTTGGCGCGCGCCACGTGCTGCGCGAGCAGCAGGCGTTGGTCGATCGCCTGGCGCAATGGCTCCAGTCCCCAAGGGAACGCCAGCCACCGATCGAGGCGGATTTGCATGCCGCCGCCGTCCAGGCGTTGCTGCAGCCAGTGGTCGACATACGTCTTCAGCGCCGGGTCGCGCGGCAGCAGGATGGCCTTGTCCACCGCGTCGAACGGCGCCTCCGGATGCACGGCACACAGTTGCGGATGCAGGCGCTGTTGCAGACGGGTTTCGATGGCGTCGGTGACCATCAGGTCGGCCGCGCCGTCGACCACCTGGCCGAAGATGGTCACGTTGTCCGGGTACACGGTCAGCTGCGCGTGCGGCGCGCGGGCGCGCGCGAAGCGTTCGTTGGTACCACCTGGATTGACGATCAGCCGCACGTCCGGCCGGTCGATCTGCGCCAGCGTCTGGAAGCGGCCGACGTTTGCGCAGCGCGTGATCGGCGTCTTGCCGTCGTGGAGGTAGGGCACCGAAAAGAGCGCCTGCTTTTGCCGCTCGGCCGTCACCGACACACCGCTCAGGGCTAGGTCGAACTTGTCCGCATCCAGGTCGGCCATCAGCGTCGACCAGCTGGTCGGCACCAGTTGCAGCCGCACGCCGAGCGAGCGCGCCAGCTCGCCCGCCAGCTCCACGTCCATGCCGACGAATCCGCCATCTGCCGACCGGTAGCCGAACGGCTTGTAGTCGCCGGTACCGCCCACGCGCAGCACGCCGCGCGCGGCGATGTCGTCGAGCCGGTTCGCGTGCGCCGGCGCCAGTGCGGTTGCCAGCAGGCCGACAAGGATGGCTGGCTGCAGCCGAAGTCTGCAAAAGGTCGTTGCGCGCATGGGTTCCTTCGTCCGTCGGTAGCGGGCGGAGCGTAGGGGACGAGACGGTGCCTGTCAAGCAGACCGGCAACAGCAGGGGGGAAAGGGGAGTGGTCGGGGTGAGAGGATTCGAACCTCCGGCCTCTACGTCCCGAACGTAGCGCTCTACCGGGCTAAGCTACACCCCGACTGGTATGGGTACTTCTGAGGGAGAAAAACAGATGGTCGGGGTGAGAGGATTCGAACCTCCGGCCTCTACGTCCCGAACGTAGCGCTCTACCGGGCTAAGCTACACCCCGACTGTTTGAGACTTCGTCACCGAAATCTCGGGAAGGCATTACTATAGTTGTCTCAATGGTTTCTGTCAACAGCGAAGGCGCATAGCTGCAGCAGGCTGGCCTTGTATTCGCTGTCCGGCAAGTCGGCGATCGAGGCTGCCGCGCGGCGTGCCGCGGTCTCCGCTTCGCGGCGCGTATAGTCCAGCGCGCCGCTGTTCGTGACGGCCGCCAGCACGGCGTCGAAATGGGTTTCGTCGCCCTGTTCGATGCAGCTGCGGATCAGTTCGCGCTGTTCCGGCGTGCCGTTTTCCATCACATAAATCAGCGGCAACGTGGGCTTGCCTTCGCGCAGGTCGTCGCCCACGTTCTTGCCGATCTCGGCGGCGTCGCCCGCGTAGTCGAGCACGTCGTCGATGAGCTGGAACGCCGTGCCCAGCGAGCGGCCGTATTCGCCGGCCGCGTCGATCTGCGCGTCGTTCGCGCCGGCGACGAGGGCGCCCAGCTGCGCGGCGGCCTCGAACAGCTTCGCCGTCTTGGAGCGGATCACGCGCAGGTAGCTGTCCTGCGTGACGTCCGGATCGTGCATGTTCAGCAACTGCAGCACTTCGCCTTCCGCGATGACCGTGGTGGCGCGCGACAGGATCTGCATGATCCGCATGTTGTCCAGGCTCGTCATCATCTCGAACGAGCGCGAATACAGGTAGTCGCCGACGAGCACGGAGGCCGCGTTGCCGAACATGGCGTTCGCGGTCTGGCGGCCGCGGCGCATCGACGATTCGTCGACGACGTCGTCGTGCAGCAGGGTGGCCGTGTGGATGAATTCGACGACGGCCGCCAGCTCGTGGTGGCCCGTGCCCTTGTAGCCGTAGGCGTTCGCCAGCAGCAGCACCAGCACGGGACGGATCCGCTTGCCGCCGGCGCTGATGATGTACTCGGCGATCTGGTTCACCAGCGCGACTTCGGACTGCAACCGTGCCCGGATCACCGTGTTGACGGCCTCCATGTCGGCTGCGATCGTGCGGGTGATGGGGTTCTGTTGTGCGTTTTGGGTAGCGGCGGACAAGGCGGACCTGCTGACGTTGGATGCGGATAGGTTTTGTTGAGTCGCGATTATACGACATGCAATGAAATCCCGCCCTTTTTCCCAGTGGCGCCAGAGGCCAGCCGGCAAGGCCCGCCGCGCCATCACAACCGTTTTGACGCTGCGCACCATTCCATGTATAATCCTCTGTTCCCCGAATCCCCGGCTGTTCACCTCGCCTGGATCAGGGAATATTTCTTAACAATCAATGAGGTTTCAAATCATGTACGCGGTCATAAAAACCGGTGGCAAGCAATATAAAGTTGTCGCTGGCGAAAAACTCAAAGTAGAACAGATACCGGCAGACATTGGTTCCGAACTCACTATCGATCAGGTTCTCGCCGTCGGCGAGGGCGAGAGCATCAAATTTGGTGCTCCGCTGGTGGAAGGTGCTTCGGTTCGCGTGACTGTTGTGTCGCATGGTCGTCACGACAAAGTGCGCATTTTCAAGATGCGTCGTCGTAAGCACTACCAGAAGCGTCAGGGCCATCGCCAGAACTACACCGAAATCCAAGTGGTTGCGATCAACGGCTAATCGCCGCGCGTCCCTTCTTCAGTCATCAAGGAGCATTTGAAATGGCACACAAAAAAGGCGGCGGCACTACGCGAAACGGCCGTGACTCAGAAAGCAAACGCCTCGGCGTGAAAGTCTACGGCGGCCAGTCGATCAACGCAGGCGGCATCATCATGCGCCAGCGCGGCACCACGATCCGTCCTGGTACCAACGTCGGCCTCGGCAAAGACCACACCCTGTTCGCCCTGGTGAACGGCACGGTCAAGTTCGTCAAGCAAGGCGTCGGTTCCAAGCAGTACGTGACCGTCATCGCTGCAGAAGCGGCAGCTGCCTAAATCAGGCGGCGGCGGGATCGCGCCAAGGCGAGGTCCCGCGCAGTAAGGCGTCAAGCCTTGCAATCGATAGGCTCTGCCCTCCGGTAGGGCCTTTTTAATTTTCGGCGTTGTCACCGTTAAGCGCGGATCGTTCCGCGGCCTTCGTCTATCATGATGCCTGGCCCGCGTTTAACAGTGACACAGCCCTACGTTTTGGTGGTCCCATCATGAAGTTTATCGACGAAGCACGCATCGAAGTCATCGCCGGCGACGGCGGCAACGGCTGCGCCTCGTTCCGGCGCGAGAAATTCCGCCCGTTCGGCGGCCCGGACGGCGGCGACGGCGGCCGCGGCGGCTCGATCTACGCAGTCGCCGACCGCAACATCAACACGCTGGTCGACTTCCGCTTCTCCAAGGTGCACACGGCGCGCAACGGCGAACCTGGCCGCGGCTCCGACTGCTACGGCAAGGGCGCGGAAGACGTCTACCTGCGCATGCCGGTCGGCACCCTGATCGTCGACGACGTGAATGGCGAGATCATCGCCGACCTCACGGAGCACGACCAGGTCGAGCTGCTGGCCAAGGGCGGCGAGGGCGGCTGGGGCAACATCCACTTCAAGACGTCCACCAACCGCGCGCCGCGCCAGAAGACGGACGGCAAAGACGGCGAGCGCCGCGAACTGCGCCTCGAACTGAAGGTGCTGGCCGACGTGGGCCTGCTGGGCATGCCGAATGCCGGCAAGTCGACGTTCATCACCGCGGTGTCGAACGCGCGTCCGAAGATCGCGGACTATCCGTTCACCACTTTGCACCCGAACCTGGGCGTCGTGCGCGTGTCGCATGCGAAGAGCTTCGTCATCGCCGACATTCCCGGCCTGATCGAAGGCGCGGCCGAAGGCGCCGGCCTCGGTCACCAGTTCCTGCGCCACCTGAGCCGCACGGGCCTGTTGCTGCACATCGTCGACGTCGCGCCGATGGACGGCAAGACGGACCCCGTCAAGGAAGCCAAGGCGCTCGTGAAGGAGCTCGAGAAGTACGACGAGGAGCTCGTCAACAAGCCGCGCTGGCTCGTGCTGAACAAGCTCGACGTCGTGCCGGAAGACGAGCGCAAGAAGGTCGTCAAGGACTTCATCAAGCGCATGGCCTGGAAAGGCCCCTTCTTCGAGATCTCGGCGCTGAACCGCGAGGGCTGCGAAGACCTCGTGCACGCGATCTACAAGTATCTCGAAGAGACGCGCCACTCCGAGCAGCGTTCGGAAGAGACGCAGATGACCGAGGAAGCGCGCGGCATCTCGTCGATCGATCCGGACGATCCCCGCTTCAAGATCCTCGAAGATTAAGCGTTGGCAGTCTCCTTCGCCCACATCGCCAACGCGGCCGTGCGCGCGCGCCTGCGCAGCCGGCTGCTGTCGGTGGCCGCCACCGCGCAGTCGCTGGCCGCGCTCGCGGCGCTGCTGAATCCCGACCGCGTGGCGGATGCGATGGGACTGTTCCTCGTGGGCGTGAACGGCTACAGCCAGTTCTACGCCCTGTACGTCGGAGTGCGCCTCGCCACCGCGGGGCTGGCTCTGCTGGCAGCCAGGGAGGGCGACCAGCCCATCCTCGGCGACCTCGCCGCATTGTCCATCCTGGCGCAGCCGCTCGGCCGCTTTGTCGCGGCCTTCGCGATCGGCCTGCCCCAGGGCTTATTGTTCGTCGTCAGCGGGATCGAGCTGGCGGTCGGCCTGGCGCTGATCGGCCTGCGCCCGCGAGGACGCTTCCTGTCTATCCGACCGTCGCCATGAACTCCGTCCTCCAGTCATCCAGCCGCATCATCGTCAAGGTCGGCTCCTCGCTCGTCACCAACGAAGGCCGCGGCCTCGATCATGAAGCCATCGCGCGCTGGGCCGCGCAGATCTCGTCGCTCCGTTCGCTCGGCAAGGAAGTCGTGCTCGTGTCGTCTGGCGCCATCGCCGAAGGCATGCTGCGCCTGGGCTTCACGGCGCGCCCGACCGACATCCACGAACTGCAGGCCTGCGCCGCATGCGGCCAGATGGGCCTCGCGCAGATCTACGAAACGAGCTTCCGCAGCCACGGCGTCAAAACGGCGCAGGTGCTGCTCACGCACGCCGACCTCGCCGACCGCGAACGCTACCTGAACGCGCGCTCCACGCTCACCACCTTGCTGCGCCTCGGCGTCGTCCCGATCATCAACGAGAACGACACCGTCGTCACGGACGAGATCAAGTTCGGCGACAACGACACCCTGGGCGCTCTGGTCGCGAACCTGATCGAGGCGGACGCCCTCGTCATCCTGACGGACCAGAAGGGCCTGTACTCGGCCGATCCGCGCAAGGACCCGGCCGCGCGCCTGATCGAAGAGGCGCAGGCCGGCGACACGTCGCTGGAAGCGATGGCCGGCGGCGCCGGCAGCAGCATCGGCCGCGGCGGCATGCTGACGAAGGTATTGGCCGCGAAGCGCGCCGCGCGCTCCGGCGCCCACACGGTGATCGCGTGGGGCCGCGAAGACAACGTCCTCACGCGCCTCGCGCACGGCGAAGCGATCGGCACGCAGCTGACGGCACCGACCGCGCGCCTGACGGCACGCCGCCAGTGGATGGTCGACCACCTGCACACCGTCGGGCAGCTCGTGCTGGATGCCGGCGCCGTGCAGAAGCTGGCGAAGGAAGGCAAGTCGCTGCTGCCGATCGGCGTCACCGCGGTGCGCGGCGAATTCGGACGCGGCGCCCTCGTGGGCTGCGTGGACGAAGCGGGCCACGAGATCGCGCGCGGCCTCACCAACTACACGAGCGGCGAAGTCAAACGCATCATGCGCCATGCATCCAGCGAGATCGAAGGCATCCTCGGCTACGTCGAGGCGCCCGAGCTCGTGCATCGGGATAATCTCGTCCTGCTCTGATCCCCGCCGAGCCACGCGCATCGGTCAATGCGCGGTTGGTCACCCGGCGCTCAGTCGGCTTGCAGCAGGCCCGGGTCGGCGACGACGACTTTTTCCGTGTCGGGACGGACGATGATGCGCAGCGCGGCAACCTCGCGCGCGCCCGCCTCGAACCGCTGCGCCATCTTCACGAACTCGCAGCCGGCCGGCGCGCCCGCCGGGGCGCCGGTCCAGGCAGCGGTCCACGCGCCCCCGGCGTCGCGGGTTTCCACTTTCTCGAGGTTCTGCGCAGCTTTCGCGTTCAGCGCGATGCGGAAGGCACCGGTCCGCACGGGTGTCTTGAACGTGAAGACATACGTGTAGGGCTGACCCGGCTCGCCTGCGCCATTGCGCGAATCGATCCATTGGCCCGCCGTGCCGCCAGCATCGCCGACCGTGCACTGGGGCGGCAGCGCCGCGAGCCTGGCTTGTATGGCTTGTGCTTCCTGGCGTGCCTTCGCGAGCGTCTCGTTGGTGTCGGTCGCCGGCTTGCGGCCGCAGGCCGCCAGCGCGATCAGGAGGACGGGGAGCGCGGTGGCGCGGGGAATGGCACGGGGCATGGCATCTCGCTGTGATGGTCGGGCGGCCGTGACTGTAGCACGCCCCAGGCCGCGATAAATACGCGGATTGTCACCCCGGCGTCAGCGCGCCTGGCTCGCGATCAGCATGCGCACGCCCGCGTACGCGAACACGCCCGCCAGCACGGCGTTCACCCAGCGCTCGGCTGCGCGATAGGCACGGCGCGCGGCGGCCGTCGAAAAGGCCAGCGCGTAGCAGCAGAAGATCGTCGCGCTCAGCGACGCGCACGAGACGACGAACGCCAGCGCATCTTCCTGGCGCGCGCCCGCCGGCAGGGCCAACGACACCACCGACAGCCAGACGACGATTGCCTTCGGATTCGTCAGGTGCATGGCCACGCCGCGCGCGCACGTGCGTGCGTAGCCTTCCGCGACGGGCGCCGCCGCCTCCAGGCGCGCCGCGCCGCGCATCCTGCGCGCAGCACCCCAGGCCATCCACAATAGGTACAAGCCGCCGATCGCCTTGACGATGGCGAGCGCGCCGGACCAGCGTTCCATCAGCGCGGCGAGGCCGAACGCGGCGCACAGGCCCCAGCACAGCGAGCCGCAGACGACGCCGGACGCGAGGGCCAGCGCCCGCGCGCGGCCCTGCGCCATCGCCGTGCCCATGACGGCGAGCACGCTGGGGCCGGGGCTCGCGACACCGATCGCGAACGCGGTGTAACCGAGGAGCGCATGGGCGCCGGTGAGGTGGGGCAGGAGCATGGCCAGATCCTTCAGGCTTGGTTGTCGGAGGACGCATCGTGGCACACCACGCACAGCTTGTTGCCGTCCGGGTCGCGCAGATACGCGCCGTAATAGTTCGCGTGGTAGTCGGGGCGCAGCGCGGGCGGTCCCTCGTCGCTGCCGCCGTGCGCGAGCGCGAGCGCGTGGGCGGCATCGACGGTCGCCCGGTCGGGCGCCAGGAAGGCCGTCATCTGGCCGTTGCCCGGTACATGGGGCGCGCCGTCGTACGGGGCGCCGATCAGGAACAGCGGACGCGCCTGGCCAGGCACCTGCCAGCCAGCCCATGGACGTGACCGGTCGCAGAAGCGCTGTTCCATGCCGAGTGCCGCCATCAGCGGTTCGTAGAACGCGAGTGCCCTGTCGAAATCGGCAGTGCCGACAAATACGTGGGAATACATCGTTGCCGCCTCCGCGCGTTAGGTGTTGTCAGAAATTTTATAACGTCTGGCAATTTCATGTGGGCAACCCTCGTCTGGCATTATGAATTTCCATTTAATGGTAAAAATTATGCTCAGAAATGGAAGAAAGTATCGCAATATTGCGATCATCCTGTGTTAGATTGGCGGGCACTGCCACGATTTCCACGAGAGGAAGACGATGCCCCGACTGCCGCGCCTTGGTCTGTTTTGCCTGTCTCTGTTCACGTTGCCGGCCCACGCGCAGGACCTGAACATCGGTTCGGAACTGGTCCATGGCGGCGTGGCCATCTTCCTGATCGGCGCGCTGTCCGTGCTGTCAGTGGCCGTGACGCTCGAGCGGCTCGTGAATTTCCGGCTGCGGAAGGTGGCACCGCCCGACCTGGCCGAGGAGGCGGAAAACCTGTGGCGCACCGGGCGCTTCGACCAGTTGCGCGCACGCGTGGGAGACGGCGACAGCAGCCTCGCGCGCATCCTCGGCTGGATGGTCGAGCAGCGCCATCTGCCGCCCGAGAAGCTGGCCGCGCGCGTCGCCGAGATGGCGGGCGTCGAATTGCGCCTGCAGCAGCACAAGGCGTATGCGCTGAACGTCGTCGCGACCGTCGCGCCCATCGTCGGCCTGCTGGGCACCGTCGTCGGCATGATCGAATCGTTCCACGTGATCGCCTTCAACGGCATGGGCGATCCGACCCTGCTCGCGGGCGGCATCTCGAAAGCCCTCGTCAACACGGCGGCCGGCCTGTCGGTGGCGCTGCCGTCGCTGGCCATGCACCACGTCTTCCGCAATCGCATGGTCGGCATCGGGATCGCGCTGGAGCGCCAGTTGAACCGCGTGCTGGACGGCATGCCGGCGCGCACCTTGGAGGTCGTCCATGCGCATTGATCTCGGCGACGACGAGCAGCCCGAGATCGGCCTGATCGCCCTGATCGACTGCATCTTCTTCCTGCTGATGTACTTCATGGTGGCGACGTCGTTCCGGCACCCGGACGGCGAGAAGCCGGAAAAGGACATGACCATCGTGCTGCCGACGTCGCAGGTCACCCTCGACCGCGCCGCCGCGAGCCCGGCGCCGCTCGTCATCGGCGTCGACGCGGGCGGTGCGTTGTACGTCGACCGCAAGGCCGTGTCGACGCAGGCCTTGCACGACCTCCTGAAGCGTGAAGCGGCGCGCGATCCGGCGCGTCCGGTGCGCATCGACGGCGACCAGTCCACGCGCTACCAGGACATCGTGCACGTGCTCGAGCTGTGCCAGTTCGAGGGTCTCACGCACGTGTCGATGCACACGCGCTGAAGATGGTCCTCGACGACGCCCCGGCTCCCCGCACGGCGCTGCTCGAGCACGTGCGGCGGCATCCGTTCCTGCTGTTGTCGTTCGTGCTGCATGCGGTGCCGCTCGCCGTGCTGGTCCACCTGGGCAGCCGGCACATCGAACACCTCCGTATCGAGCGGCAGCAACGGCAGGTCGAAGTGGGCGCGCGTCTGACGGCACAGGCCCGCCTCGACAAGCGCGTGCACGATATGGAGCGGATCAAGTCGCTGCTCGAACAAAGCGCGGCCGCGCGTCCTGCTCCGAGCAAGGACGACGAGGTGCAATTCAGCGCGCAGCCCAAGGCGCCGGACGAGTTGCTGAAACAGGCGAAGGAATTGTCGCGCAAGATCGATGAACTCGAGCGCGACGCGAAGGCCGAACGGCTGGCGCAACTGCTCGGCATCCCGAAGGACAAGGCGCTGGAACAGATCGCGAAGGCGCCCGCACCCGACGAGCCGCCCGCGCCCGAGCCGAAGGATGCGGCCGACGCGGCGGCCCAGATCGAGAAGCTCGAAGCGAAGGCACGCGCCGCGCTGGAACAGCGTCGCCAGCAACTGGAACAGCAGCAGAACGGCGTGCAGGTCGCGGCGGACGCGTCGGCCGGAGCGCAGCGCGATGCCGGCAAAGGCAAAGGCAACGCCAACACCAACGCCAATGCCAATGCCAATGCGAATGCGAATGGCCGCGGCAAGATTGGAAAAGGCATCGGGGACGGGACGACCAGTGGCGCGGGCACCGTCATGCTGGACCGGATCGCCGCATTCAAGAACCCCGACCTGCCGGACCGCGTGACGAAGGCATACGCCGGCGACGGCTTGCGTCCCTTCCTGGACGATGGCGTCGGCCACGTTCCCGAGGTCGACGCGGCCACCATGGTCAAGGGCGCGGGCCGCATCATCGGCCCCGGCGGCACGTACGCGAACCGCGTCTGGGTCAACCGCTGGTATGTGATCGGGCCGTTCGACGGCCGCCACGGCGAGGGCGTGTTTGCCAACTACCGCCATCCGCCCGAGCAGGGCGTGGTGCTGGACGCCGCCTACCGCGGCAAGGGCGGGCGCGTCGTCACATGGGATTACGTCGACATGGCACGCTATCCGTTGATGCCGCCCGTGCACGCGGAAGACGCCGTGTACTACGGCTATACGGAGTTGATGATCGACGCGGACCAGGACCTGACGATCTGGGTCGGCGCCGACGACGATGCACAGCTGTGGCTCAACGACAGGCTGGCCTGGGCAGGCGGGAACGTCCACAAGGACTGGTTCTTCGGCCAGGTCTACGAGACGCGGAATACCTTCGTGCGCGACTACAACCTGAGCGAGGGCAAGCGCAGGGTGCACTTCAGGAAGGGCCGCAACAAGCTGTTCTTCAAGCTGTCGAACGGGCCGACGCGGATCTTCTTTTCGCTGGTCCTGACGAAGTGACGGGCGTCACGCGTCGGCCGGCGCCGGGGTCTTGTCCTTGTACTCGCACAGGTCGTTGATGATGCAGTTCCAGCACTTGGGCTTGCGCGACACGCACGTGTAGCGACCGTGCAGGATCAGCCAGTGGTGGGCGTCGTGCAGGAATTCCTTCGGCACGAATTTCAGCAGCTTCATCTCCACCTCGTCGACGTTCTTGCCGGGGGCGATCTTCGTGCGGTTCGCCACGCGGAAGATGTGCGTGTCGACGGCCATCGTCGGTTCGCCGAACGCCGTGTTCAGCACGACGTTCGCCGTCTTGCGGCCCACGCCGGGCAGCGCTTCCAGCGCCTCGCGCGAACGGGGCACGTCGCCGCCGTACTGGTTGACGAGGATCTCGCACGTGGCGATGACGTTCTTGGCCTTGTTGTTGTACAGGCCGATCGTCGAGATGTACGTCTTGAGTTCGTCGAGGCCCAGGTCGAGGATCGCCTGCGGCGTGTTCGCCACCGGGTACAGCTTGCGCGTGGCCTTGTTGACGCCCACGTCCGTCGACTGCGCGGACAGCAGCACGGCGATCAGCAGTTCGAACGGCGTCGTGTATTCGAGTTCGGTGGTCGGATGTGGATTGGCGTCGCGGAAGCGCGTGAAGATGGCGAGGCGTTTGGCGGGATTCATCGATGCGTCAGTCTTTCTTGTCCGAGGCGGCTTTCTGTTTCGCGCGTTCGATGGCGGCCGCGATGATGGCCCGCTTGCGTTCTTTTTCCGCCAGCTCTTCCGCCGTATTCGTCTGTTCCGCCGTCACGGCGCGCATCTTTTCGACGGCCTTGGCGGCGAGACGCGCGTCGTTCTCTTCCTTTTCGCGGCGCAGGCGCTCCGTGCGGAAATCGTGACGGGCGCGCGCCGCGTCGGCCTGTTCCTGCGACCATGCGGCCCAGCCGGTAGGCTCGTGTGCGGGGTCGTCGGTGCGCGGAATCATCGCGATGCAGTCGACGGGGCAGGGCGCCACGCACAGGTCGCAGCCCGTGCACAGGCTGGGCAGGATCGTGTGCATCTGCTTGGCCGCGCCGAGGATCGCGTCGACGGGGCAGGCCTGGATGCACAACGTGCAGCCGATGCACAGGCTTTCGTCGATGAACGCGACGGGGCGCGGGCGCTCGACGCCGTTGGCCGGATTGATCGGGATGACGGGACGGCCCGTCGCGCGCGCGAGCCGCGCCACGCCTTCCATGCCGCCGGGCGGGCACTGGTTGATCTCGGCCTCGCCGCGCGCGATCGCCTCCGCGTACGGGCGGCAGGCAGGGTAGCCGCATTTGGTGCACTGGGTCTGCGGCAGCAGGTCTTCGATCTGGTCGGCGAGCGTCTTGGTCACGGCGGTGCTGCTTCGAATCTGGATAAACCGTCATTATCCGCTAAAAGCCGGGGCCCGTCGAAATGCCGCACATCTTGAACTGGGCGGACATCTGGTCTAGACTTGACGGGCATTCAACTGAAGAAAGGAGGGCCATCGTGAACACCGCATTCCCGCCGAGCGCACACGAGGCCCGACTGTCGTCATGTTGACCGCATGATGCCGCTCGGTGGGCCAGTCTAGCCATCATCGAGCGAGCAATCATGCAAGCGATACCTACGTTGTACTTCCCGGGCGCGTGCGACCTAGCACTGTCCTTCTACCGCGACGCCATCGGCGCCGACATCCTGTTCCACCATCGCGTCGGCGACATCGTCGACGCTGCCCACGTCAAGCCCGGCACCGCGCACCGCACGTTGCGCGCGGGCCTCGTCATCGGCGGTCTCCGCTTCTACCTGGCCGACGGCCACGGCGTCAGTCCGGGCTTCCAGGGCATCTCGGTAACGTTGTCCTGCGCGTCGGCCGACGAGGCTGAGCGGACGCTGGCCGCGCTGGCCGACGGCGGCACCGTGCTGATCCCGCTGCGCGCGACGGCGTGGGCGGAGGTGTTCGGCACCGTCGTCGACCGCTTCGGCCTGCACTGGACGATCGAGGCCGGCAAGCGGCACGACGCGGCCTGATCGCTTACACTGGGCGGGTGAATAACCTGCCCATTTTGATCCGATGACATCGAAGCTGCTGAACCTTGCCCGCCGCCTGTGCGCAGTGGGCATCCTTGCCGCGCTGGCCGCCGGCCCGTCCGCGTTCGCGGCCGAAGACGCGCGCACGCGCGACGAAGTCGCCCACCTGCTCGACTACCTGGGCCACTCCGGCTGCCAGTTCAACCGTAACGGCACGTGGTACGACGCGCAAAAGGCCCGCGCCCACCTCGAGGAAAAATACGCCTACCTGCAAAAGCGCGACCTCGTGCCGGACACCCAGGCGTTCATCACGCGGGCGGCCACCGCGAGCAGCATGAGCGGCAAGGCCTACGAGGTACGTTGCGGGACGGCCCAGCCGGTGCCGAGCGGCCGCTGGCTCGGCGACGAGTTGCAGCGCTATCGTGCCGCGCACGCCGCGGGCAAGTAAAAAAAGCCGCGTACCCCGCGGGCAAATAAAAAAAAGCCGCGTAAGCCGCGGCCCAATAAAAAATGCCGCGGCACGGGCCGCGGCATCGTCGCGAATCCGCCGGGCGGATCAGGCGTTCTTGCGGATGAACTGGCCGATCATCGGGCAGATGATCTCGCGCCAGCGGCGGCCGGAGAAGATGCCGTAGTGGCCGCACTTCGGCGCCGTGAACTGCTGCTGCTTGTCGGCCGGGATGCTCGAGCACAGGTCGTGCGCGGCATGGGTCTGGCCGGCGCCGGAGATGTCGTCCAGTTCGCCTTCGATGGTGAACAGCGCGACGTCCTTGATGTCCTGCGGACGCACGAGCTGGCCGCCGACTTCCCACGTGCCTTTCGGCAGGCGGGTTTCCTGGAATACCGTTTTAATCGTTTCCAGGTAGTACTCGGCCGGCATGTCGAGGACGGCGTTGTACTCGTCGTAGAACTTGCGGTGCGCTTCCGCCGAATCGTCGTCGCCGCGCACGAGGTGCTGGTAGAACTCGCGGTGGCTCTGGGCGTGACGGCCCGGGTTCATCGCGATGAAGCCGGCGTGCTGCAGGAAGCCCGGGTACACCTTGCGGCCGAAGCCCGGGTAATTGCCCGGCACGGCATAGATCACCGTGTTCTCGAACCACGAGTACGGTTTTTCGACGGCCAGGTCGTTGACCGCGGTCGGCGATTTGCGCGGGTCGATCGGGCCGCCCATCATGACCATCGACTTCGGCAGTTTGGCATCCTTGTTCGTTGCCATCAGCGAGATCGCGGCCAGCACGGGCACGGTCGGCTGGCACACGGAGATCACGTGCACGTCCGGGCCGAGGTGGCGGATGAAGTCCTGCACGTAATAAATGTAGTCGTCCAGGTGGAACGGGCCGTCCGACAGCGGCACCATGCGCGCGTCGACCCAGTCGGTGATGAAAACGTCCTGGTCCGGCAGCAGCGCGCGGACGGTGTCGCGCAACAAGGTCGCATGGTGGCCCGACAGCGGGGCGACGACGAGCACCGTCGGCTGCTTGAGGGCGGCGAAGTCGCCGTCGCTCATGTCTTTCTTGAAATGCATCAGCTTGCAGAACGGCTTGCTGACGACAGCGCGTTCCATGATGCCGACCGTCTTCCCGTCGATGATGGTCGAAGTCAGGCCGAAAGCAGGTTTCTCATAGTCCTTGCCGAGGCGGTACATCAACTCGTAGCCGGCAGCGATACGCTGCGAGAACGGGGTGTGCGCGAACGGCGAGACTGGATTCGAAAACAGTTTGGCAGAGGCATCGGCCCACTGCATCAGCGGGTTCAGGAAGGAGCGTTGCATCTCGTGCAGTTGGTAAAGCATAATTATTTCCTTCATGACTCTGTGCGCAATTGCAAACGTTTGCGCTACGTGTTCGGTCAATTATAGGCTCATTCTGCTTGGCTTGGGGCAACTAAGATTTGAGTCACAATTGTTCATTTACTGCATTGCACAACTTGTATCACAGTTGTCCGAGGCTGGTTCGTTAAGTGCAGTACATAAGAAAAATGCCCCGCATCGGCGGGGCATTTTCGTCGTACAACCGTTACGGAACGATCAGTCGAACACAGGCGTTTCGACGCCGAGGATCTTGTGCAGCTTCGGCGACGTGGTCGTGTACTGCATGTGGATCTTCTTGTCCGGGAAGATGTACGGCGCGGCGCCGAAGGCGGCCAGCGCGGCTTCGTGGAAGCCCGACAGGATCAGCTTCTTCTTGCCCGGGTAGGTGTTGATGTCGCCCACGGCGAAGATGCCCGGCACGTTCGTTTCGAACTTTTCCGTGTCCATGACCTTCAGCTGGCGGCGTTCGATGTCCAGGCCCCATTCGGCGATCGGACCCAGCTTCGGCGACAGGCCGAAGAACACCATCAGCATGTCCAGCGGGACACGACGCGTGACGCCGTCGGCGCCCGTGACCTTGACTTCGGACAGCTGGCCGTCCTTCTCGTCGAAACCGGTGACCTGGCCGATGATCAGCTGCATTTCATAGTCTTCGCACAGCTGTTTCATCTTGGCGACGGAAGCCGGTGCGGCGCGGAAATCTTCGCGGCGGTGCACCAGCACGACCGACTCGGCCTTGCCGACGAAGTTCAGGGCCCAGTCCAGCGCGGAGTCGCCGCCGCCGCAGATGACGAGGTTCTTGCCTTCGAACAGGCTCGGGTCCTTGACGCGGTAGAACAGCTGGCTGTTGTCGAACTTGTCGATGCCGTCGACCTTGATCGTGCGCGCCTGGAACGAACCGACGCCGGCCGCGATGAAGATCGTCTTGGTGATGAAGCGGGTGCCGGTCGACGTCTCGACGTTGAAGCGGTGGTCTTCACGGCGCTGGACGGTGGTGACTTCCTGGCCCAGGTGGAACGTGGGCTCGAACGGCTCGATCTGCTTGAGCAGGTTGTCGGTCAGTTCCTGGCCCGTGCAGACTGGCACGGCCGGGATGTCGTAGATCGGCTTGTCCGGATACAGCTCCACGCACTGGCCGCCGACGGCCGGCAGCGAATCGATCACGTGGGCTTTGATCTCCAGCAGGCCCAGCTCGAACACCTGGAACAGGCCGACCGGGCCCGCGCCGATGATCACGGCATCGGCTTCGATGGCGCCGGCAAAGGAGCTGTTGGGAGCGATGGTGCCCGCTTCGGGGGTCGTAGTCATGCTAGATTTCCTGAAAATTATGTGCTGTGGTAGGGCGAGGGCGGATAGTGTGCCACGAACGGCGCACGCCTGCAGGGGCCGGCAAAGGACGCTGGCCGTGGCGGCCGCCGCCCCGCGCTCCGGCGGCCGGCGCTCACGAACGTATTAGCGGGCCAGCTGGTCCAGCTTGCTCTTGACGTCTTTCCACTCGTCCGCGTCGGGCAGGGCCGGCTTCGTCTTGGTGATCGACGGCCAGTTGCGCGCCAGGTCGACGTTGAGCTTGATGAATTGCTGCTGGTCCGACGGCACGTCCTCTTCCGCATAGATCGCGTTGACCGGGCATTCCGCCACGCACACGGCGCAGTCGATGCACTCGTCCGGGTCAATCGCGAGGAAATTCGGGCCTTCCCGGAAACAATCTACCGGGCATACATCCACGCAATCGGTATAGCGACAACGGATGCACGATTCGGTGACAACGTGGGTCATAACAGTCCTATCAATGAGTGGAAGCGGCGGCGTGTGATTTTCTACAGAGCGTTCGCCGGACGCGGCAAAGCACTGTATTTTAGGGCAATTCTGCTTCTACGACAAATCAGGCTTATACACAATACACATAAGCAAATGTGGTCGGTACGCCCGTGCCGGCTGCGGAAAGGGGCCTGCGCGGGCCCGTCCGCGGATCCGTCGCCGCCGCGGCGCGGCCTTACGGCGCGGCTGGCCGGGTGCCGTCCGGCAGTGGTTGCGCCGGGGGCACGGGGCGCTTGTCCGGCGCCGGCAGGTGCATCACCGCCGTGGTCCCGACGGCGGCGCCCCTGTCGTCCGTCACCGTGACCGTCGCCAGCGCAACGGGGGCGGCAGGGGCGGCGCCGGGACGGCCGTGCGCCGCGCACCAGCGCGCCAGCGCATCCGCTTCGGCCTGCAGCACCCGTTCGACGTCGTGGTATTCGGGCAGGTTCATCGTGCCGCAGCACGCACGCCGGTCCTGGCGGGCGCCGGGCGCGTCCGTCACGAGGGGCGCCAGCCGGAGGCCGGCCGGATGGTCGCCCGCGAAGCCGGCCGGGACGGCGAACACCTCGCGCTGGGCGAAGCGGTCGCGGATGGCGTTGACGACTGCTTGCGGCTTGCCGTCGTCGCCTGCGATGCGCAGCATCTCGTTGGCCACGTCGGCGAAACTCGCGGCCGCGTCCGGCGCGGCGATCAGGGCACGCAGCACGAGCCCGCGCAGCCAGCCGGCCACGCGGTGCAGCACGCTGGCGCAATCTTCCAGGGCCGGATCGCGCTCGAGGGCGAACACGTCGGCGAGGATGTCGTAGACGGCGCCAGTGAACACCTGCGAGATCGCGTGCACCTCGGTGCCCGCCTGCGACAAGGTGAGGTCGTTGTCGGCATTGCGCAGGCCCGTCGTGCTGCCGAGGGCGAGGCCGAACTGCTCCGCGATGTCGGCCAGGAACGTCTTGTCGTGCAAATGGGCCTTCGTCTGGGCGACGACGGCCTCGCACTGGTCGAGCTGCGACAGCGCAAGGAAGATCGCCGTCAGGTCGCCGAACGATTCGTGCAGGCCCCCCGTCTGCGGCGGATTGCCGGCATGCAGCCATTGCGGCTTGAGGCCGTCCAGCACGGCGTGGCCCGTCTCGTGCGAGACGATGTCGAACGAGCGGCACGTGTACACGCGCGCCGTCGCGCCATTGGGCACGAAGTCGCCGAATTTCAGGCAGGCCTGGTTGCGGCTGTAATAGGCGTTCATCACGTTCGGCAGGCCGTATGGCCAGACTTGCAGCGGCGTCGTGTCCGTGGCGCTGTTCCAGTGCCAGGGCAGGGGCATCGGATTGCCGGCCGTGGACAGCGCGCGCTGGTACATGGTCAGCGTCTGGCGCACGACGGCGAACGTGTGGACGGCGTCGAACTGCGGGGTGTCCGGCATCGTCACGAAGTCGCCGAAGGCATTCGGTTCGACCGGCGGCATGCCGGGCTCGCTTGACGCCAGCACGATGCGCGCGTCGCGCGGCCCCGCCAGCACGACGCCGGGCAGGAAGGCCTTGCGCGTGCCGATCTCGTCCACCGACGGGTCCTGCTTCCACATCAGCACGCGCGCGCCCGACGCGTAGGGCTCGGCCGGCACGCCCGTCTCGGACGGCGACGCGCTGCCGGGGCCGGCCTGCAGCCGCGGCCGGCCTGGCTGGTCGAGCAGTTGCGCGGCCTTGCGGTGCTGGCGGTACGGGGCGCTGGGCGTCGGCACGAAACCGACGGGCGGCTGCGGGTGCCGGGTGGGGGCGGATGAGTCCATGGTCGCTTCCTCCTTGGTGGGTACGAGGAATGGTCGCGCCCCGCCCGGTGTGGGCATTGAGACTCATCAATTGACCTTTGCGCCCGCCAACTGGCATCATGGCGGGCTTGTTTGATTTGAATCAGTAAGGAAAGCCGAATGCCGGACATCAGCATCACCCAGCCGCACAGCCTGAGCCAGACCGACGCGCGCGCCGCCGCGCAAAAGGTCGCCGACAAGCTGGCCCGCGAATATGGATTGCAGTGCAAGTGGGAAGGGGACGTGCTGCGGTTCGCACGCAGCGGCGTGGAGGGGGCGCTCACCCTCGGCGAGCGCCAGGCCGCCTTGCGCATCCAGCTGGGCTTCCTGATGAGCGCTTTCGCATCCACCATCGAGCAGAAGGTGGCGGAAAGCATGCGCAAGACGTTTACGGTTGCCTGATCAGGCGTCCTTCAATTCTTCGATCAGGTCGACGTACTGCTGCATCGCCTCGTCCTGCGAGGTGCCTTTCAGCGCGGCCCATGCGTCGTACTTGGCGCGGCCGACCATGTCGGTGAAGCCGGGACGCTCGCCCGTGACGTCGCCGCTCGAACCCTGCTTGAACAGGGCGTAGATCTTCAGCAGGGTCATGTTGTCCGGGCGCTCGGGCAGGTTCTTCGAATCGAGCTGGGCCTGGGCGAATTGGTCTTGCAAACTCATGGTGATTCCTTTCGACGGATGCGTGTTCTTGCCGTGTATGGAAGGCAATACTTCGCGCATCTTAGCGCATCGTGCGCCGAATCACGGGGGATTGGACGGGATTTTAGAGGTGGCGCTCGGTAGGGTGGACGGCACAGCCGTCCACCCTACCGGCTGCGGCGCCAACAGATCAAACGTCCAGCAGTTCGACGTCGAAGATCAGGGTCGCGTTCGGCGGAATCACGCCGCCGGCGCCGCGTGCGCCATAGCCCAGGCTCGCAGGGATGATCAGGCGGCGCGCACCGCCCACCTTCATGCCCTGCACGCCTTCGTCCCAGCCGCGGATCACGTGGCCCGCGCCCAGCGGGAACTGGAACGGATCGTTGCGGTCCTTGCTGGAATCGAACTTGACGCCCTGGCTGCCGTCGTCGTTTTGCAGCCAGCCGGTGTAGTGCACGGTCACGTAGTTGCCGGCCTTCGCTTCGGCGCCGCTGCCGACGACGGTGTCTTCATATTGCAGGCCGGAATTCGTGGTGGTGATGGACATGGTTTTCCCTTGTTGTTCAGAGTGAAAGGCGATTGTAGTGCATGGCCTGACAATCTGCCATTGACGTCCTGTCCACTGTGTTGCGGCGGCGCGCCGCTCGTGTGCGATTCTGGCGCCAGACGCTACGGGCTGTTCATGTTTCCTCGTAGAATAAAGCTTTCCTTTCTCGGACTTCCGCCCGTTCCATGCTGCGTCGCTTCCGCAAGTCACTCATCACCGGTTTCGTCTTGTTTTCGGCCATCCACGCGGCCCAGGCGAACGTCGTCGTCGTGCTCAATTCGAAAGACGCCACCGTCCAGCTGCTCGACCAGGCGACGGGTGCCGACAACGGCACGTTCGCCGTCGGCAAGGAGCCGCACCACCTGATGGCCACGCCGGACAACAAGTCCGTGATCGTCGCCAGTTCCGCCGGCAACGAGCTGATCTTCCTCGACCCGGTCACGGGCAAGGTGCAGCGCCGCCTGACGGACGTGCTCGACCCGTACCAGATCGGCTTCTCGCCGGACCAGAAGTGGTTCGTGTCGGCCGCGCTGCGCCTGGACCGCGTCGACGTCTACAAATACGACGGCGGCAACCTCACGCTCAGCAAGCGCCTCCCGCTCGCGCGCATGCCGAGCCACATCGCGTTCGACGCGGCCAGCACGACGGCGTTCGTCACGCAGCAGGGCAGCGACCAGGTCAGCGCCATCGACCTGAAAACGCAGACCGTCAGGTGGACGCTACCGGTCGGCAAGCTCCCGGCCGGCATCACGATGACGCCGGACGACAAATACCTGCTGGTCGGGATCATGGGGAGCGACTACGTCGAGGTGATCGACTGGCGCGCGCAGAAGACCGTCAAGCGCATCAAGACGGGCGACGGCGCCCACAACTTCCGCGCCACCGGCGACCGCCGCCACGTGTTCGTGTCGAACCGCACGCAGAACTCGATTTCCGTCATCGACCAGGTCACGCTGGAGAACGTCGGGATGATCCCCGTGCCGGGCGGTCCGGACTGCATGGAATTGACGAACGACGGCAAGACCCTGTGGGTGACCCTGCGCTGGATCAAGAAGGTGGCCGTCATCGACGTCGCCAGCCGCAAGGTGGTCAAGCTGATTCCCGTGGGCCGCTCGCCGCACGGCGTCTTCTTCGCCAACGCGGCGCCGCGGCTCTGATGGTGCGCGCGTCGCATGCCGCCGCCATCGTGTTGCTGGCGGCTACGTCGATTGCTCAGGTCGGAGCACAGGCTGCCGATGCACCGGCGTGCCGCGGCACGATCTACCTGACGTTCGACACGGGCAGCCAGTCGCAGGCCGAGCTGATCGCCGACACGCTGCGCCGCCACCACATCCAGGCGACGTTCTTCCTCGCCAACGAGAAGACGGTGCGCGGCGACTGGTCGCTCGATCCGTCCTGGGCCGATTTCTGGAAGGCGCGCGTCGCGGAAGGCCATGCGTTCGGCACGCACACGTTCGACCACGTGTATTTCCAACGCGACGAGGCGGACGGCCGCATCGTCGTCAAGCCGCAGTTCGGCGCGCACGCTGGCCAGCGCCTGACGTGGACGCAGCAGCAGTATTGCGACGAGCTGCGCCGCGTCGATACGCGTTTCCAGCAACTGACGGGCCGCCATCTCGACCCGATCTTCCGCACGCCCGGCGGCCACAGCTCGCCCAACATCCTGGCCGCCGCGCGGGCCTGCGGCTACCGGCACGTGGGCTGGGCGCCGGCCGGGTTCTCGGGCGACGAGACGTCCAGCGACACATTCCCCAACGCGCTGCTGCTGAAGCGTGCGCTGGACAAGCTGAAGGACGGCGACATCTTCATGGCCCACATGGGGATATGGTCGCGCAAGGACCCGTGGATGCCGGCGAACCTGGAGCCGCTGATCACGGGGCTCGAGCATAAAGGCTTCTGTTTCGCTACACTGAAGGCGCACCCGGACTACCGCGCGCACTGATTCCGTCACTCGCAAAAACATGATCCAGCACTTCCTCGATTGGTTCGCCGTCCTGCAGGGATGGTTGTTCGAGCACGCGGTGGAACCCGCGCTGTTCGCGATGGGCCTCGGCGAATACGTCGAAGACGCGTTCGACGGCGTCGAATGGTTCCTCGCGGGCGCGTGCGAGGTGGCCGCGCTGTACCTCGTGCTGCGGCCGCTGGAAGCCGTCATCCCCGCGCAGGCGATGACGGACCGCCGCGCGCGCCTGAACGATTTCGTCTACACGCTGATCCACCGCCTCGGCTTCTTCAGCATGGCCGTGTTCTTCACCTTGGACCCCGTCATGGACCGCATCGCCGCCGCGCTGCGCATGGAGGGCGTGCACCCGTTCAACCTCGAGAGCCTGATGACGGGTTTCCATCCGCTCGCGAGCTTCCTGCTGTACCTCGTCGTGCTGGACTTCTTCGATTACTGGCTCCACCGCGGCCAGCATAAATTCCGCTGGTGGTGGGCGCTGCACAGCCTGCACCACAGCCAGCCGAACATGAACCTGTGGAGCGACGACCGCAACCACCTGCTGGACGACTTGCTGCGCGACGTCTACATGGCCGTGCTGGCGCTCGCGATCGGCGTGGCGCCGAGCCAGTACGTGCTGCTCGTCTCCGTGTCGCGCGCGCTGCAAAGCCTGCAGCACGCGAACGTGCGCATCCACTTCGGCCGCCTGGGCGAACGCCTGCTCGTGTCGCCGCGCTTCCACCGCACGCACCACGCCGTCGGCATCGGCCACGAATCGCGCGGCAGCGAACTGGGTGGCTGCAATTTCGGCGTGCTGCTGCCCGTGTGGGACCAGCTCTTCGGCACCGCCAACTTCGCCGCCGGCTGGCCCGGCACGGGCGTGCGCGACCAGTTCCCGCGCACCAATCCGGACGGCACGATCCGCCCGGGACGCGACTACGGCCGCGGGTTCTGGCGCCAGCAATGGCTCGGCCTCGCGCGCCTCGTGGAAGCCGGCCGCCGGCGCGGCGCCGCATGATCCGCCCCGTCGCCATCGCCTACGGCCGCGCGCTGCGCTCGCAGTTCTCGGCGCGGATGCTGCTGCTGTCCGTCGTGCCGCTGCTGCTGTCGCTGGCCCTGTGGGGCGGCCTGTTGTACGCGGGCATGCAGCCGCTGCTCGACTGGTTGCACGCGCTGTTCGCCGACGACGGCCTGTTCGAGACGAGCGGCAGCATCCTCGCCACCCTGGGCCTCGGCTTCCTGAAGACGCTCGTGATCCCGCTCGTCGCGATGCTCGTGCTGCTGCCGCTGATGATCATCACGTCGCTGCTGTTCATCGGCGTGGGCGCCATGCCGGCCATCGCGCGCCACGTCAGCCGCGTGCAATTCCCGACGCTCGAGCGCAAGGAGGGCGGCAGCTTCCTGGGCAGCCTCGGTATCAACCTGTCCGCCATCGTCGTGTTCGCGCTGCTGTGGCTCGTGACGTTGCCGCTGTACGCACTGGCGCCGCTGGCGCTCGTCGTGCAGGCCGTGCTGTGGGGCTGGCTGACGGCGCGCGTGATGACGTACGACGCGCTCGCCATCCACGCGAGCCTCGAGGAGCGCCGCACGATCGTGCACGCGCACCGGCGCTCGCTGCTGCTGATCGGCACCGTGTCCGGCCTGCTCGGCGCTGTGCCGGGCGTGGCATGGATCGGCGGCGCGCTGTTCTCGGTGGTGCTGTTTCCCTTCCTGGCCGTGCTGTCGATCTGGCTGTACCTCGTGATTTTCATTTTCACGGGCCTGTGGTTCCAGTACTTCTGCCTGCAGGCGCTGGCCGACCTGCGCGCCAACTCCTGAACGCAACCGTACGGCGCGGCAGCCTCCGGCGCAGTGTGGCACACTGGAGCCGAAGGAGGTGTGCATGTCCATCGGCCTCATCATCATCGGCGACGAGATCCTGTCCGGAAAGCGGCGTGACCAGCACCTGCCCAAGGTGATCGACCTGCTGCGCGAGCGCGGCCTGCGCCTGTCCTGGGCCGAGATCGTCGGCGACGAACCCGGGCGCATCACGGCGCTGCTTCGGCGGACGTTCGCCGGCCCCGACATCGTGTTTTCCTGCGGCGGCATCGGCGCCACGCCCGACGATCACACGCGCCAGTGCGCGGCCGCGGCGCTGGGCGTGCCGCTCGAACTGCATCCGGAGGGGCGCCTGCTGGTCGAGACGCGCATCCGCGAGACGGCCGGGCCCGACGCCGACCTGAACGCGCCCGAGAACCTGCAGCGCCTCAGGATGGCGGAATTTCCCGCGGGCGCGCAACTGATCCCGAATCCGTACAACCGCATCCCCGGCTTCACGGTCGAGCGCCACCATTTCGTGCCCGGCTTTCCCGTGATGGCGTGGCCGATGATCGCGTGGGTGCTCGACACGCTGTATGCCGACCGCTTCCACCGCGAACCGCAGGCGGAACAGGCGTTGCTGGTGTACGGGCAGGCCGAGGCCGCGCTCACGCCGCTGATGGAAGCGCTGGAAGCGCGCCATCCCGGCGTGCGCGTGTTCAGCCTGCCCAGCGTGGGCGATGCGCACACGCGGCGCCACATCGAACTGGGGGTGAAAGGCGAGCCCGGACAGGTCGCCGCGGCATGGGCCGACATGTGCGCGGAACTGGAACGTATGGAAGTGGAAACACAGGCGTTGCGGCCCGTGGACAGTCGGGCAAACTGAGCCGTTGTTTTTTTGCGAAAATACGGGGGCGACGCCAAAAATCTGCGTGACCGGTTCCTGCGTGTCACATTGATGTGGTGGAATGGTGTCTGTGAGCAGGGGCGATCCGGAGTGAGGTCGCCGTAGCTTTGTGAACTTTTACGACCTGGATCACTCGAACCGACCGGCAGCAAGATGGCGAGCAGGTTGACGGGATTTGCAGGCGTGTTTCAAACCGGTTGAGCCATCATGGATAGTATTCGCCGTCAACGACGGCCCCGCATCATCGCCCGCGCATTGCACCGTTTCTTTGGTGGTGCCGCGCCCGTGCAACCCTCTCTCGCCGGCGTGCCCGTCATGGCCGCCATGCAAGACGTCTCCGTTCGTACCGCGCCGACGCGCCTCGAGCCCAGTCTCGAGCCCAGTCGCGACCCCGGTGCGCCCGACGACGCCGCCACGCCCGATCCGCAGCCCGCGAAGCCCAAGAAGCGCTGGCGCAAGACCAAGCGCGGCTTGCTCGTGCTGATGTTGATCCTCGTCGCCGGCGCGTCCGCCGTCGGCGTGTACGAGAGCCGCACGTCGGCGCTCGAGGCGCGCTTCTTCGCCGGCCTGACGAAGAAGCTCACCTACCGCGTCGAGAAGGGCCCCAGCGACGCGATCCGCTTCCCGCAGGCGAGCCCGTACGACGAGCGCCTCGGCTACTCGAACCTGCCGAACTACCTGGCCAAGCTGAAGACGCGCGACTACGTCGTCGTCGAACAGGCGCGCATGTCGCCGAAGATGCTGAAGCTGGCCGACATGGGCCTGTTCGCCACGTACCGCGAAAAGACGCGCGCCGGCCTCGACATCCTCGACTACAGCGGCGAGCCGCTGTTCTCCGCGCGCTTCCCCGAGCGCCTGTACGACCAGTTCGACGCGGCGCCGTCGCTGCTCGTGAAGAGCCTGCTGTTCATCGAGAACCGCGAGCTGCTCGACACGACCTATCCGAGACGCAACCCGGCCGTCGAATGGGACCGCTTCTCGAAAGCCGTGTTCGACAAGACCGTGCATTCCGTGGGCCTGGGCGGCGGCGGCCGCGTGGCCGGCGGCAGCACGCTCGCCACGCAGATCGAAAAGTACCGCCATTCGCCGGAAGGCCGCACGGCGTCGCTGTCCGACAAGCTGCGCCAGATGGCGTCGGCCACCTTGCGTTCCTACCTGGACGGCGAAGACACCAGCAAGACGCGTCGCCGCATCGTGCTCGAATACCTGAACACCGTGCCGCTGTCGGCCAAGCTCGGCTACGGCGAAGTGAACGGCATTGGCGACGGCATGTGGGTCTGGTACGGCCGCGATTTCGCCGACGTCAACCGCATCCTCAAGGGCAATCAGGTCACGCCTGAATACGCGCTCGTGTACAAGGAAGCGCTGTCGCTGATGATCGCGCAGCGCCGCCCCGCGTACTACCTGGGCGCCGGCGAGAAGGACCTGGAAATCCTCACGAATTCGCACCTGCGCGTGCTGGCGCAAGCCGGCGTCATCTCGCCGCAGTTGCGCGATGCCGCGATCGCCACCGTCCTGCACCCGGCGCTCGCGTCGGGTGTCGCGCCGCCGCCCGCGAACACGTTCGTCACGCGCAAGGCCGCCAACGCCGTGCGCAACCACCTGGCGACCCTGCTGGGCGACTCGCGCCTGTACAACCTCGACCGCCTCGACCTGTCCGTCGTGACCACGCTGAACGCCGACGCGCAGAAGGCCGTCACGGCCACCTTGCGCAAGCTGACGGACAACGCGGCCGCGGCGGAAGCGGGCCTGACGGGCAAGGGCATGCTGGGCAACGGTGACCCGTCGAAAGTCGTGTACAGCTTCACGTTGATGGAGCGGGGCGACAAGGTGAACTACCTGCGCGTCCAGACCGACAACTACGACCAGCCGCTCGACATCAACGAGGGCGCCAAGCTCGACCTCGGCTCGACGGCGAAGCTGCGTACGCTCACCACTTATCTCGACATCGTCGACCAGCTGCACCAGCGCTACGAGCCGATGAGCAAGGCGGAACTGGCGAAGGTCCGCATCGATCCGAAAGACCGCCTGTCGCAATGGGCCGTCGAGTACTTCCAGGCCCTGCCGGAAGGCGCCGACCGCGGCCTCGTGCCGATGCTGGGCGCGGCGATGGAGCGCAAGTACTCGGGTAATCCGGGCGAAGCGTTCTTCACGGGCGGCGGCGTGCACATCTTCGGCAACTTCAGCAAGCTGGACGACAGCCGCATCCTCACCGTGCAGGAAGCGCTGCAGCACTCGACGAACCTCGTGTTCGTGCGCCTGATGCGCGACGTCGTGCGCTACTACATGTTCCAGCTGCCCGGCTCGTCCGCGCAGTTGCTGGCCGACGCCGACGATCCGCGCCGCGCCGAATACCTGTCGCGCTTCGCCGACCGCGAAGGCAAGGACTTCCTGGCCCGCTTCTGGAACAAGTACCGCGGCAAGAACTGGGACGAGGTCCAGACGGCGCTGATGCAGGGCGTGCGCGTCAAGGCGTCGAAGATCGCTGCCGTGCACCGCACGATCTACCCGGATGCGTCGCCGGCCGAGTTCGCCAAATTCGTCCACACCTACCTGCCGGCCGAGGCCGAAGTCGACGACGAGCACATCGCCAAGATGTACGACCAGTACTCGGTCGCCAACATGTCGCTTGCCGACCGCGGTTATGTCGCGTCCGTGCACCCGCTCGAGCTGTGGCTCGTCGGCTATCTGCGCACCCATCCGAAAGCGGGCTGGGACGAGGTCGTCGGCGCGTCGACGAAGGAACGCCAGGAAGTCTATTCGTGGCTGTTCAAGACGCACCGCAAGCACGCGCAGGACAAGCGCATCGCCGGCCTGATCGAGGTCGAGGCCTTCCTCAAGATCCACGCGCAGTGGAAGAAGATGGGCTATCCGTTCGATTCGCTCGTGCCGTCGTACGCGACCACGCTGGGCGCGTCCGCCGACCGTCCGATCGCACTGGCCGAGCTGATGGGCATCCTCGTCAACGGCGGCGTGCGCAAGCCCACGCAGCGCATCGATTCGCTGCACTTCGCGAAGGACACGCCGTACGAGACGCTCGTCAAGCGCGGCGACGCGGAGAAGAGCGAGCGCGTGCTGAACGCCGACGTGGCCCGTGCCGTCGTGAATGCCATCCGCGGCGTCGTGCAGGACGGTACGGCCAAGCGCGCCAAGACGGCGTTCGTCAAGGACGACGGCAGCGTGATCGCGCTGGGCGGCAAGACGGGTACCGGCGACCAGCGCTTCGACGTGTTCGGCGCGGGCCACCGCCTGATCGAATCGCGCTACGTGAACCGTTCGGCCACGTTCGTGTTCAACATCGGCGAGCGCTTCTTCGGCAGCATGACGGCGTACGTCCACGGTCCGGACTCGGCCCACTACGACTTCACGAGCGCGTTGCCCGTGCAGTTGCTCGTGAAGCTGGCGCCGAGCCTGATGCCCATGATCGCGCACCAGGACACCGTGACGATCCCCGGCCTGCACGTTGAACGTGCGGCGCCGGCACCGGCCGGGCCGACGGACGCCGTCGCCCGCGATACGGAGCAGGCCGCGCCGGCCGATGCTGCGCCGGCGGATGCAGTACCGGCCGATGCCAAGGTGCCCGGCGCCAAGGCCGCCGCAACGCCGTCCGAGAAGCCGGCCGCGAAGGCCGCTGCAGAACCGGCCGTGAAACCGGCGAAGGCCGCCACCGAATCGGCCGCAAAGCCGGCCGCAAAAGCTGCCGAGAAACCCGCCGCGAAACCTGCCGGCGACACGCATCCGAAGGCAGCCGGCGAGGCCGCACGCGCTGCGCCGCACAAACCGGCGGCCGACGAGCATGCCGCCGCCAAGCCGCCCGTCGCCCGCAAGGCCGACGGGGAAGGGCAGCCGAAAACCGCTGCCCGCAAGCCGGACGCCGACGCCCAGGCGAAGGCGAAGCCGGCACCGCACAAGCCGGCCGTGAAAGCCGACACCGACGCGGAGGCGCCGGCGAAGGCCCAGCATGCGAAGCCGCCCGCCGTCGAAGAAGTGTTGCAGTGAGGGCGGGCCGGCCCGATGAAAGCGGAGCCGCATGAGGCGGCTCCCGCTCCGTAAATTCAGCCTCGTCTCCTTGCGCGACCTCCTCGTGGCGGTCGCGCCCACGGCCGTGCTCGTGCTGGCCGCGTGCATCGTCGCGTACATCGTCGTCGACCCCGCACCGTCGCGCCACGTCGTCCTCGCGACGGGGCAGGAGAACAGCGCCTACGAGGAATTCGGCCGCAAGTACACGGCGAGCCTCGCGCGCGACGGCATCAAGGTCGAGCTGCAGCGTTCGCCCGGTTCGGCGGACAATCTGCAGCGCCTCGTCGACGGCAAGGCCGACATCGCGTTCGTGCAGAGCGGCTCGACGAGCGAGGCGCAGGCGGAACGCCGCGGCCTCGTGTCGCTCGGCAGCCTGTTCACGGAACCCGTCTGGCTGTTCCTGCGCGAGCGCGACGCGCGCGGTCGCAAGCTGGACGTGCGCAGCCTCACGCAGTTGCGCGGCCTGCGCATCAACCTCGGGCCGGAAGGGACGGGCGTGCCGAAGCTGTTCCGCCAGGTCCTCGCCGTGAACGGCCTGGAGCCGGGCCAGCTGACGATCTCCGCGCTGGAAAATACACCTGCCACGATGGAATTGCTGGCGGGGCACATCGATGGTCTCGTGTTCAGCTCCGCGCCGGAAGCCCCGCTGATCCAGATGCTGCTGCAGACGCCGGGCATCCGGCTGTTCAACTTCCACCAGGCGGAGGCGTACACGCGCCGGCTGCCGTTCCTCACGCACGTCGTGCTGCCGCGCGGGATCGTCGACCTCGGGCGCGACATCCCGTCGCAGGACTTTCACTTGATCGCGCCCACGGCCACTCTGGTCGCGCGTGACGACCTGCATCCGGCGCTCATCGACCTGTTCGTGAAGGCGGCAACGGAGATCCACGGCGGCACCGGCTGGTTCCAGCAGCAGGGCCAGTTCCCGTCGCCGCGCTACACGGAGATCCCGGTGGCGCGCGAGGCGGCGAAATACTACCGGGACGGCCCGCCGTTCCTGCAGCGCTACCTGTCGTTCTGGCTGGCGAACCTGTTCGAGCGGCTGTGGGTCGTCGTCGTGGCGCTGGCCGCGCTAATCATCCCGCTGTCGAAGATCGTGCCGCCGTTGTACGTGTGGCGCATCCGCTCGCGCGTGTACCGCTGGTATGGCCAGTTGCGTGCCGTCGAGCAGGCGCTGGAAAACGCCGCGGACGAGCACCGCGACGAGGCGCGTGCCGAGCTGCTGCGCCGCCTCGACGACATCGAGCTGCGCGTCAACCACATCTCGATCCCGCTCGCCTACGCGGACGCGCTGTATGGCCTGCGCAGCCACATCAACTTCGTGCGCCAGCGCGTGCGCGCGACCTTGGGACCGGCCGCCGACCAGGCCTGACGGCCGGGCGGATCAGGGCAGGACGATCTTCACGACGGCGTTGCCCGACGCCGCGTACAGCGTGCCGTCGGCCGCGACGGCGATGCCGCGCAAGGTGGCGAAGCTGCCGGGCAGCCGGCCCGTTCGCAACGTGGTGGCGCCGATCGTGCCGGCCGGCGTCGTCACCGTCGCATTCGTCGTGATCTTGCGGACGACGTTGCTGACGGCGTCCGCCGCGTACAGATTGCCGTCCTTGTCGGCGGCCAGTGCCGCCAGTTGCTGGAAGCGCGCCGTGTTGGCGTTGCCGTCGTCGTTGCCCACCTGGCCCGGCGTGCCGGCGAAGCGCGACAGGCTCGTCGCGCCGGACGTGGCGCGGCTGATCGTGCGCTGCAGGTCGGCCACGTACGCGGTGTTGTCGTCGCGGACGGCGACGCCGCGCGTGATCACGTCGACCGCGCCCGGCAGCATCTCGACGGCGCCCTGTTCCAGGCGCGCCCAGCGCCCCGGGTTCGACAGCGGGACGCGGCGCGTGTCGACGCCGGACGTGACGATCAGGTTGCCGGCGCCGTCCGCGGCGATCCCGCCGGGGTACAGCCGGGTGTCGCCACCGAAGTCGCCCACGGGGAACGTGATGACGGTGCTGACGTTGGCGTCCGGCGTGATCTTGCGGATCGAGGTTGCGTCCGTGACGTAAAGATTGCCGCTGCCGTCGATCGTGATCGCGGTGGGCATGCTGAAGCGCGCGCTATTGCCGTTGGCGTCGCGCGTGCCGCTCGTGCCGCGCTGGCCCGCGAACGTGGACACGGTGCCGTCAGGCGTGATCTTGCGGATCGCGAAATTCGCCTGGTCGGCCACGTACACATTGCCGTTCGTGTCGACGGCGACGCCGCGCGGCGTATTGAAACGGGCGGATGCGCCCTTGTTGTCGACGCTGCCGGCGGTGGCCGCGTCGCCGGCCAGCACGGTGATGCCGGGGCTGGGGCCGCCACCGCCGCCACCGGTGTCGCCCGTCTCCCGCTTCGGTCCGCCGGGGCCGCACGCACACAGCAGGGCGGCGATGCCGGCGCACAGCAGGCGTGCATTCAGACGAGCCTGCAGGCGGCGCGGGACGGGCTGGATGATCATGCGGCTCTCCGGGTCGGTGCTACGGTAACGATGGGAGCCCGCATGCTAGCACGCGCGCACCGCGCACAATCTCAGCGATTGTCACACTCCGGAGAGCGGGACGGCTCAGGCGCCGACCCAGGGCAGGCCGGCCTTGCACCAGCCGGCCACCGTCTTGCGGTGACCTTCCGCGTCGCGGTCGCCTTCGAAGCCTTCCAGGATGTCGAAGGCGTTCTTGTAGCCCAGCTCCGTCGCGGTGCGCGCGGCGTGGCGCGAGCGCACGCCGGAGCGGCACAGGAACAGGATGACGTCGTCCGGGGCGGCGACGTTCTGCAACTGTGTCGCGAAATCGGGGTTCGGTGCACCACCGGGGTACAGCGACCATTGGACGGCGCCGTGCTGGGCGTCCGCGACGGCGGGGCGGCCGACCCAGTCGCGCTCCGCATTCGTGCGCACGTCGACCAGCTTCACGCGCGCGTCGGATTGCAGCAGCGCGAACGCTTCCTGGGGCGTGACGGCACCCGCGTACGGCTGGCCGGGCGTGCGCGCCCGGGCGTTGGCGAGAATCTCGTCGGTCGTGCTCATGTCATCTTCTCCATGTAGGCTGGGTGGCGGTGCACCGCAGCGGACCGTCTCAGGAGGCGGCTCGCTCTTTTGGTGCAAATTGCATCAAGTTGGTGCATACTCAACAAATTGCACCTGTTTGGTGCGTATGCTTGAGATTGCATCAAATCCGTGCACACATACCGTGTCATTGATTTTAAGGGGCAAATTGAGTGACCTCAAAGTATCCATTATTTATTTGCTCATGGAAAAAAGCTGGCATAATTTCTGCTTAGAAGGAAACGCGCCTGTCGCACGCCCGGTTGGCGTCGACACCCCTTTTTGACTTAGGAGATACGAATGGCAAGGACCGCCGCAGATGTAATGCAGATGCTGAAGGACAACGAAGTCAAGTTCGTTGATTTGCGCTTCGCCGATACCCGCGGCAAGGAACAGCACGTGACCGTTCCCATCTCGCACTTTGACGAAGACAAATTCGAATCCGGCCACGCATTCGACGGCTCGTCGATCGCCGGCTGGAAAGGCATCGAAGCATCGGACATGCTGCTGATCCCTGATCCGAACACCGCGAACATCGACCCGTTCTTTGAAGAGACCACCGTGTTCATGCAGTGCGACGTGATCGAACCGTCGGACGGCAAGGGCTACGACCGCGACCCGCGTTCGATCGCCAAGCGCGCCGAAGCGTACCTGAAGTCGTCGGGCATCGGCGACACCGCCTACTTCGGCCCGGAACCGGAATTCTTCATTTTCGATTCCGTCCGCTGGAAAGTCGACATGTCGGGCTGCTTCGTCAAGATCGATTCGGAAGAAGCTTCCTGGTCCACCGAAAAAGAATTTGAAGGCGGCAACAGCGGCCACCGTCCGTCCGTCAAGGGCGGCTACTTCCCGGTCCCGCCGGTCGACAGCTTCCAGGACATGCGTTCGGAAATCTCGCTGATCCTCGAATCGCTGGGCATCCCGGTCGAAGTGCACCACCACGAAGTGGCGGGTGCGGGCCAGATGGAACTGGGCACCAAGTTCTCGACGCTGGTCGAGCGCGCCGACTGGACGCAAAACCTGAAGTACGTGATCTGGAACGTGGCTCACAGCTACGGCAAGACCGCCACCTTCATGCCGAAGCCGATGAACGGCGACAACGGCTCGGGCATGCACGTCCACCAGTCGATCTGGAAAGACGGCAAGAACCTGTTCGCCGGCGACGGCTATGCCGGCCTGTCGGAAACGGCCCTGTACTACATCGGCGGCATCATCAAGCACGCCAAGGCCCTGAACGCCATCACCAACCCGGGCACGAACTCGTACAAGCGCCTGGTGCCGGGCTATGAAGCCCCGGTCAAGCTGGCTTACTCGGCCAAGAACCGTTCGGCATCGATCCGTATCCCGCACGTGGCGAACCCGAAAGGCCGCCGCATCGAGACGCGCTTCCCGGACCCGCTGGCCAACGTCTACCTGTGCTTCTCCGCACTGCTGATGGCCGGCCTGGACGGTATCCAGAACAAGATCCACCCGGGCGAAGCGGCAACGAAGGACCTGTACCACCTGCCGCCGGAAGAAGACAAGCTGATCCCGACCGTCTGCTCGTCGCTGGAAGAAGCGCTGGATGCCCTGAACAAGGACCGCGAATTCCTGACCCGCGGCGGCGTGTTCAGCGATGCCATGCTGGACGCCTACATCGAGCTGAAGATGAACGAAGTGCAGCGTCTGCGCATGACCCCGCACCCGGCTGAATTCGACATGTACTACTCGTCGTAATCGACTGATAATGCGTTGCGCCAAAGCATCATTGGTCGTGACGCAGTTATAACAAACGCGGGGAAAGGCAACGCCTGACCCCGCGTTTTTTTATCGGTTGCGGTATAGTCGGCCAGGTATACATGCATGCGCGGAATGCCGCGCGGTCGAACTGATGCGAATGACAACGAGTGTGATGAAGCTGGGTGCGTTGGCGTTGCTGGCGCTCGCCGGGCTGCAGGCGCAGGCGCAGACGACAGTCTATAAATGCGTCGAGAATGGCCGGGTCCTGTACACGGACACGGCCAGCCAGCCCAACTGCAAGGCGATCGATACGCAGGGCGCGATTCCCGCGCCCCGCGCGCCGGCCCCGGCCGTGACGATGCGCCAGGGGACTGCGCGCGCACCGGCGGCGGCCGCGCCGAGCAATTTCCCGCGCGTGGACAACGCCACGCAGCGCGCGCGCGACGACGACCGGCGCGCGATCCTCCAGGACGAGTTGCGGTCCGAGGAAAAGAAGCTGGCGGAGTTGAAGCAAGTCTTCAACAACGGCGAGCCGGAACGCCAGGGCAACGAAAAGAATTACGCGAAATACCAGGAGCGCGTGGCCCAGATGCGCGACGACATCGGCCGCAGCGAAAAGAACATCGAGGCGCTCAAGCGCGAGCTCGCCAACATACGATAAGGACGTCCCTCTGCGATGAACGGTACCCCGGATATGCCTTCCCAGCACGACCGTTTCGCAGGCCTCGACATGCTCGCTTCCGCGGTTCTGGTCGCGGATGCCGGCGGGCTGGTGCGCTACGCCAATCCCGCCGCCGAGCACCTGCTCGACATCTCCGCGAAGGCGCTGTCGCGCCAGAAGCTGGTCGCGTTGTTCACCAACGGGGAAGAGCTGGGCGCCTTGTGCGAGCAGGCGATCGCCCACAAATACGCCGACCTGCGCCAGGACCTCACCTTGTTCCGCCCGGCGCGCGATCCGCTGCACGTGCACAGCATCGTCAGCGCGGCCGGCGAGGCCGAAGTCGTCGTCGAACTGCGCGAGAACGTGCAGCAACTGAAGCTGGACCGCGAAGAGCGGCTGCTCGACCAGAGCCTCGCCAACAAGGAACTCATCCGCAACCTCGCGCACGAGATCAAGAACCCGCTCGGGGGCATCCGTGGCGCGGCGCAATTGCTGGAACTCGAGTTGCCGGACGTGCACCTGAGTTCGCTGCGCGAATACACGCAGGTCATCATCAAGGAAGCCGACCGCCTGCAGACCCTCGTCGACCGCCTGCTGGCACCGCACCGCCGGCCGCACATCGTGGGCGATGTCAACATCCACGAGGTGTGCGAGCGCGTGCGCAGCCTCGTGCTGGCCGAGTTCCCGTCGGGCCTCGCGATCCGGCGCGACTACGATGCGTCGATTCCGGAATTCCGCGGCGACAAGGAACAACTGATCCAGACCGTCCTGAACATCGTCCACAACGCGGCGCAGGCCCTGCGGTCGCGGATCGCGGCGGGCGATGCCGAGATCGTCCTGCGCACCCGCGTGGCCCGTCAGATGACGTTGGCGAAGGTCCGTTACGGCCTGGCATTAGACTTGCATATCATCGACAACGGACCGGGCATCGCCCCCGACATCCGCGACCGCATCTTCTATCCGCTCGTCTCCGGGCGCGAAGGCGGCAGCGGCCTCGGGTTGACGCTGGCGCAGACTTTCGTGCAGCAGCACATGGGATTGATCGAGTGCGAAAGCCGGCCTGGACTGACGGATTTCCGCATCCTGATTCCCCTGCCATAAGCAGGCGACATCGAGGGGCGGCTCTGCGGTCCCCCTTGAACCTTCGCGGGAACTAGAACTACATGAAACCAATCTGGATTGTCGACGACGACGCATCGATCCGCTGGGTGCTGGAAAAGGCCCTGGCGCGCGAGAACCTCGCCACCCGGAGTTTTGCCAGCGGACGCGAAGCGCTGGCCGCTTTCGAGACGGATACGCCGCAAGTGCTGGTGTCGGACATCCGCATGCCGGGCGAATCGGGCCTGGACCTGCTGGCCGCCGTCAAGGAACGCCATCCCGGCCTGCCGGTCATCGTCATCACCGCGTTTTCCGACCTCGACTCCGCCGTCGCCTCGTTCCAGGGCGGCGCCTTCGAATACCTGGCCAAGCCGTTCGACATCGACAAGGCCGTCGCCCTGATCCGCCGCGCCCTCGAGGAAAGCCTGCGCGACGCGAGCGTCGACATCGCGCCGTCCGAAACGCCCGAGATCCTGGGCCAGGCGCCCGCCATGCAGGAAGTCTTCCGCGCCATCGGCCGCCTGTCGCAGTCGAACGTGACGGTGCTGATCACCGGCGAATCGGGCACCGGCAAGGAACTCGTCGCACGCGCGCTGCACAAGCACAGCCCGCGTGCGCAGCAGCCGTTCATCGCGCTGAACACGGCCGCGATCCCGAAAGACTTGCTGGAATCGGAGCTGTTCGGCCACGAGCGCGGCGCCTTCACGGGCGCGCAGGCGATGCGGCGCGGCCGCTTCGAGCAGGCCGAGAACGGCACCTTGTTCCTGGACGAGATCGGCGATATGCCGTTCGACCTGCAGACGCGCCTGCTGCGCGTGCTGTCCGACGGCCATTTCTACCGCGTGGGCGGCCACCAGCCCGTGAAGGCCAACGTGCGCGTGATCGCGGCCACGCACCAGAACCTGGAGCAGCGCGTGCGCGACGGGCTGTTCCGCGAAGACTTGTACCACCGCCTGAACGTGATTCGCCTGCGCCTCCCCTCGTTGCGCGAGCGGCGCGAGGACATCCCCATTCTGGT
The DNA here is from genome assembly GCF_024753285.1 of Massilia pinisoli. Taxonomy (GTDB): domain Bacteria; phylum Pseudomonadota; class Gammaproteobacteria; order Burkholderiales; family Burkholderiaceae_D; genus Telluria; species Telluria pinisoli. The sequence continues at coordinate 191,662 of NZ_JANUGW010000007.1, forward strand.
GCGCCACTTCTTGGTGCAGAGTGCACGACAATTGGGCGTCGAGACCAAGCGCATGAGCGACGACGCGCTGCGCTTCCTCACCGGCCTGGAGCTGCCCGGCAACGTGCGCCAGCTGGAAAACCTGTGCAACTGGATCACCGTGATGGCGCCGGGCCAGACGGTCGAGGTGAAGGATTTGCCGCGCGACCTCACGCAGGCCCAGCCCGTGCCGGCCGGCACCAACAGCCTGGCCGTCGGCATCAGCACGGGCGTGGGCGGCGGCGCGTATGCGTCGTCGGCGGCCGGCATCGGTGCGCTGCATGGCCTGGACGGCGCCGGCAACGGCGTGGGCAACGGCGCGCTCCCGAACGGGACCGACGGCTGGATCGGCCTGCTGGAACTGCAGGCCGCGCGCATGCTGTCGGAAGGGCAGGTCGAGGTGATGGACGTGCTGGGCCGCCAGTTCGAATCGGCGCTGATCCGCACGGCGCTGAAGCACACGCACGGTCGCAAGAACGACGCGGCGATCCGGCTCGGGATCGGGCGCAATACCATCACGCGCAAGATTGCCGAGCTCGGCATCGACGGGGCGAAAGACGAATAACGCATACGCCGCTTGAACGCGTGGACGGCACAGCCGTCCACCCTACCCGAATGGGCGCGTCAATGGTGTAAGCTCTGTCATCTTTGCAACAACATCCGATGACATGCTGATCAACTGTGTCGCCTACCAGGAAGGCAAGAAGCTGTGCGACATCTCCGTCGAGGCCATCAGCGACTACCTGGACAAGCCCGGCTGCTTCGTCTGGGTTGCCCTGCGCGACGCCACTGACGCCGAGATGGCGCAGATGAAGGAAGAGTTCGACCTGCACGAACTCGCCGTCGAGGACGCCGCGCGCGGCCACCAGCGCCCCAAGATCGAGGAATACGGCGACTGCCTGTTCACGGTCGTGCACACGGTCGACCTCGTCGACGGCGACCACCTCGCCACCGGCGAACTGGCGATCTTCGCCGGCAAGAACTACGTGCTGTCCGTGCGGCGCGATTCCGCCAAGGGGTTCCTCGGCGTGCGCGCGCGTGCCGAGCGCGAGCCGCACCTGCTCAAGATGGGCTCCGCGTTCGTCATGTATGCGCTGATGGACGCCGTCGTCGACCGCTACTTCCCCATTGTCGACATGCTCGAATCGGAACTCGAGACCGTCGAGGACCGCATCTTCACGCACGGCGCCCAGCGCGAGAACGTCGAGCGGCTGTACCAATTGAAACGCCGGGGCCTCGTGCTGCGCCATGCCGTGTTCCCGCTGCTGGAAGCCATCGGCCGCCTGCACGGCGGGCGCGTGCCGCGACTGGTGGAGGGCACCGAGGATTATTTCCGCGACGTGCACGACCACCTGATCCGCATCGCCGGCCGCATGGACGCGATCCGCGACACGATCAGCACGGCGATCCAGGTGAACCTGTCGATGGTCTCGATCGACGAGAGCGAAGTCAACAAGCGCCTGGCGGCATGGGCCGCGATCTTCGCCGTGTTCACGGCGTTCGCCGGCGTGTGGGGCATGAATTTCAAGTACATGCCGGAGCTCGAATGGAAGTGGGGCTATCCGGTGGCCCTCGGCATGATGGTCGCGGTATGCCTCTACATGTACCGCAAGTTCAAGAAGGCCGGCTGGCTCTAGTTTCCCCAGGAATGTGACAATTGGTCGCGAATCCGGCTTTTGATCGGGCCGAATACTCTATGCCAAGTGAACATTTGTTTCTAAATGTAATGTTGTATATCGACGTAATTACCTGCGTAAATATTGACCTAGGTATAATCCGGCGATCATTATTCGTGGTCTGTTCTGGGCCGGCATCGAATCGCCGGCCACTCGATAGGCCTCATTAATTTACATTTGGAAGTTCAATGCTCAAGGAAACAGTTATCTCGCGCGCCGTGCGCGTGATGTTCGCGGGCGGCCTCGTGGCGGGCTCGGCCCTCTTCGCGCAGGCCGCGCTGGCGCAGGACGCGCAACAGCCGATCGCCCGCGTGGAAGTGACGGGTTCGTCGATCAAGCGGGCCGACGTCGAAGGCTCGCTGCCGGTCCAGATGGTGACCCGCGACGACATCAAGCGCAGCGGCGCGACCAATACCGCCGAACTGCTCACGACGCTGACCGCGAACTCGATGGTCGGCGCGACGAACCAGGCCGAAGGCGCGGGCCTGTCGACCTACGGTGAATCGACGGCCAGCCTGCGCGGCCTCGGCGCCAGCAAGACGCTGGTGCTGGTCAACGGCCGCCGTCTCGGCAACTACGCGACGGACGGCACCGCGGTCGACGTCAACTCGATCCCGCTCGCGTCGATCGACCACGTCGAAGTGCTGAAGGACGGCGCGTCGGGTGTGTACGGTTCCGACGCCATCGGCGGCGTCATCAACTTCATCACCCGCAACAACTACCAGGGCGTGGAGCTGAACGGCTACGCCAGCGTCAGCCGCTACGGCGGCGGCCAGACCAAGAAGGCCAGCATCCTCGCGGGCTGGGGCGACATCGACGCCGACCGCTACAACTTCACGGTGTCGGCCGACGTCAGCAAGGACGACGCCATCTTCGGCCGCCAGCGCAGCTATGCGCAGAACGCCTGGCGCGACGACGGCTTCCGCGACGCCAGCGCGACCCCGAGCGGCGCCCTGACCACGTTCCTGCCGACGACCACGCCGAACGCGAACGGCGTCGTCCCGAACACGCTGACCTCGACCGGCACGGGCCTGGGCAATCCCCTCGCACCGAACAACTGCGCCAACAACGGCAGCGCCTACGATGCGAATTTCGGCACCTGCCGTTTCAACAGCTCGCCGTACGTGAACCTCGTGCCGCAAGTGAAGCGCGCCAACGTGGGCGGCAGTTTCCGCTTCAAGCTGAACGACAACGCCGAATTCTTCACCGAAGGCTTCGTGTCGCGTAACGTGACCTTGCAGCAGGCGCAGCCTTCGCCGTACAGCAACGCGTTCCTGTCGACCGACCCGGCGTTCGCGCAGCAGAACGTGTACCCGTCGATCGTCCTCGCACCGAACAGCCCGTACTATCCATCGGCATGGCTCGCCGCGAACGCACCGGATGTCGCCGGCCAGCCGGTCAGCGTCAGCTACCGCGCCTTCGACGGCGGCGAGCGCAAGGCGGAAGACACCGCGACCAGCTCGCACCTCGTGCTCGGCTTCCGCGGCAACGTCAAGGGTTATGACTACGACGTCGCCTACACGCACAACTCGAGCGACGTGACGGAGCGTACGCTGAGCGGCTACCAGAACCAGGTCGCGCTGATCAACCTGCTGAGCAACAACAACGCCTTCAATCCGTTCACGCAATACCAGGACCCGGCACTGGCGGCCCAGATTCGCAGCACGAACTACGCCGGCCCGATCATCAACGCCGTGCTGCGCAACGATGCGCTGAACGCGCGCGTGTCGGGCGAGCTGTTCCAGCTGCCGGCCGGCGCCGTCAGCTTCGCCGTGGGCGCGTCGCTGGTCGACGAGAACCTGTCCGTCAACCCGAGCACCGCGTACCAGAGCGGCGACGTGTCGGGCTACGGCTCCGCCGTGCTGCCGCTGTCGGCATCGCGCAATTCGTCGGCCGTGTTCGCCGAAACGATCATCCCGATCATCAAGCACCTGGAAGCCGACGTGGCCGTCCGCACTGACCGCTATCCGAACGCCACCGCGACGAATCCGAAGGTCAGCTTCCGTTACCAGCCGTTCTCGCAACTGCTGCTGCGCGCGTCGTACGGCAAGGGCTTCCGCGAGCCGTCGCTGCCCGAGCTGTACACGCAGCAGACGCTGGGCACGAGCGGGACGTTCACCGACCCGGTCACCAAGCAGGCCGGCCAGTTTAACGTGATGTACGGCGGTAACCCGAACCTGAAGCCGGAGAAGTCGGAGCAGGCGGCGTTCGGCGTCGTCGTCGATCCGGTCAAGGGCCTGTCGATCGCCGTCGACTACTGGAAGATCAACGTCAACAACCTCGTGACGTCGCTGGCACCGGCATTCGTCGTTGGCCAGGCCGCGGCCGGCAATGCGCAGTACACGGGCCTCGTGACGCGCGACGCGCTGAACAACATCACTTCGATCGTCGGCACCAACATCAACGCTGGCGGCGTGAAGACGGCCGGCATCGACGTCGATGCGCGCTGGGCCATCCTGAAGAGCCCGACCTACGGCAACTTCAACCTGCGCCTGAACGGCACCTACACGACGAAGTACGACCTCACGCTGCCGGACGGCACCGTACAGCAGAGCGTGGCGCGCACGGTCGATGCGAGCGGCAACCTGCTGAACGCCGTGTCGAACTCGGGCGCTGGTGTCGTCATGCGCTGGCGCGACCAGCTCACGCTGGACTGGAAATTCCAGAAGTGGGGCGCGTCGCTGACCAATAACTTCCAGTCGGGCTACTACGACAACATCCGCTTCGACACGCCGTCGGAAGGTCCGTTCGTCGCCCAGCGCGTGGGTGCGTTCTCGACGTGGGATGCGCAGGCCAGCTACGGCGGCTTCCGCAACCTGACCTTGACGGCCGGTGTGAAGAACCTGTTCAACCGCAAGCCGACGGACGTCATCACGGGCGGTTCGTACTTCCAGACGGGCTACGATCCGAGCTGGTACGACCCGCACGGCCAGACCGCTTACGTGAGCGCGAACTACAAGTTCTAAGCTCCAAGCCAGGCATTACGCGAGCGCGGACCAAGAGTCGTCAGCCGCTCGCGCCAATGCGAAGGGCCGGGTTCCGTATCCACGGGGCCCGGCCCTTTTTCGTTGGCGGTGTGCCTGGCGTCAGCCGACCATCGAGAGCGCGACGGCTTCGGCGACGCGGATGCCGTCGATCGCGGCCGACATGATGCCGCCCGCGTAGCCGGCGCCTTCACCGGCCGGGTACAGGCCGCGCGTGTTCAGGCTTTGCAGGCTGTCGTCGTGGCGCTTGATGCGGATCGGCGACGACGTGCGCGTCTCGACGCCCGTCAGCACGGCGTCTTCCTTGTAATAGCCCTTGATCTGCTTGTCGAACGCGACGAAGGCTTCGCGCATGGCGGTGATGGCGTAGTCGGGCAGGGAAGGGGCGAGGTCGGTCAGGTGCACGGCCGGCTTGAACGACGGGATCACGGATCCGAATTCCTTCGACGGTACGCCGCGTACGAAGTCGCCCATCAGCTGGCCCGGCGCATCGTAGGTGCTGCCGCCGAGGACGAACGCGCGCGATTCCAGTTCACGCTGGAACGCGATGCCCGCGAGCGGGTGGCCCGGATAGTCGGCCGGCGTGATGCCGACGACGATCGCGCTGTTGGCATTGCGTTCCGCGCGCGAGTACTGGCTCATGCCGTTCGTGACGACGCGGCCTTCCTCGGACGACGCCGCGACGACGGTCCCGCCCGGGCACATGCAGAAGCTGTACACGCTGCGGCCGTTCGAGGCGTGGTGCACGATCTTGTAGTCGGCCGCGCCGAGGATCTCGTTGCCGGCGTTCGGGCCGAAGCGGCACACGTCGATCAGCGACTGCGGGTGCTCCACGCGGAAGCCGATCGAGAACGGCTTCGCCTCGACGTACACGCCGCGGTCGTACAGCATCTGGAACGTGTCGCGCGCGCTGTGGCCGACTGCCATCACGAGGTGGCGCGTGGGCAGCGTTTCACCCGTGTGCAGCTTGACGCCGACGACCTGGCGCGCATTGCCTTCGCCTTCGATCAGCACGTCTTCCACGCGCGTCTGGAAGCGGATCTCGCCGCCCAGCGCGAGGATCTCGGCGCGCATCTGCTCGACCATCTTGACGAGGCGGAAGGTGCCGATGTGCGGCTTGCTGACGTACAGGATTTCTTCCGGCGCGCCCGATTTCACGAACTCGTTCAACACCTTGCGGCCATAGTGTTTCGGGTCCTTCACCTGGCTGTACAGCTTGCCGTCGGAGAAGGTGCCGGCGCCGCCTTCGCCGAATTGCACGTTCGATTCCGTGTTCAGCTTGCGTTTGCGCCAGAAGCCGAATGTGTCGACCGTGCGTTCGCGCACGATCTTGCCGCGCTCCAGCACGAGCGGCTTGAAGCCCATCTGCGCGAGGATCAGCGCGACGAACAGCCCGCACGGTCCCATGCCCACGACGACCGGACGCGGCATGTCCGGCGCCGGCCGGGCGGTCGTGACGAACTTGTAGCCGGTGTCGGGCGCGGGGACCACGTGGGGATCGCGCGCCAGCCGGGCCAGCACCGCCGCTTCGTCGCGCACGGTGACGTCGAGCGCGTAGATCAGGACGATGGCGCTCTTCTTGCGGGCGTCGTAGCTGCGCTTGTAGATCGTGAAGTCGATCAGGTCGTCGCTTGCGATACCAAGCCGGCCGACGATGGCGTCGCGCAGGGCGTGGTCTGGGTGGTTCAGGGGCAGTTTGAGTTCGTTAATTCGCAGCATGATGAGTGGTAGGCCGCGCGCGGTGGCACCAGGCGGCGCCGTGCCGGCGGCGGCAGGTCGAGACAGGCGCCAGTATAAGGCATCGGCCACCCCGGCCGGCAGGAAAGGCGGCGGCCGCCGGCCGGGCAGAAGCGAACAGTGGTGTTGTAGCCGAGCAACCGATGTTGGTTGTATCGACAACTGCCGCAACCCAGGCTTCGGGGCGCCGGATCGACCCATGCGATCCAATATGCATGTGTTCAAAAAAAATCATGTTGCGGTGCGTCGAACACGATTTCTGGCGATTCTTCTGCCTTTCCTTCGCAAGTGCCATTGACTGGCCGTAATGGTGCATATCCCATGGAAATCGGACTCGTTGCGGTGCTGCACCGCACCAGTAAAAGGCATTGTCAGATTCGTTTTCCAAATCTGTTGTTTCTACACATTTCGCTAATTGTGTTTTATTGACACTTTTGCTTTTGCTATGGTTTTATCGTCTAGTCAGTAACGTTTTATATCTATGAAACGTCAATTGAGAGGGTTCGTCCTACAGGACGAATAACGAAAATACACGGCAGTTTAGTGTGACAGTCCGCAGTAGTTTAAACGCACCAGGCCAAAAGCCTTTGCAGGCGACGGCAGTGCACGCGGGGGCGGCGCAGCTTGGCCGCCCCCGCGCGTAAGCGCCGTTCTGCATGTGGTGATCGTAAGAAACCACTTTGAGAGATTCGAGAAGGAGAAGTACATGACGTTTAAATTGAAGTCGATGCCCTTTGCGGTTTCGTGTGCAATTGCCAGCGGTGCCCTGTTTGCCGCACCGGCAATGGCCCAGACGCAAGATGCGGTCAGTGCCCAGGCCCCGCAGCGCGTGGTCGTGACCGGCTCGCTGATCAGCCGCACCGACACCGAGACCCCGACCCCCGTCCAAGTGCTGACGGCCCAGGACATCCAGAAAAGCGGTAAGACTTCCGTCGCCGAACTGCTGAACGACCTCGCCGCCAACGGCCAGGGTACGCTCGGCACCGGCTTCTCGGGCGCGTTCGCGAACGGTGCCTCGGGTATTTCGCTGCGCGGCCTGACGGTCGGCGCAACGCTGGTGCTGGTCGATGGCCACCGCCTCGCTCCGTATCCGCTGTCCGACGACGCCCAGCGCTCCTTCGTCGACGTTTCCTCGATTCCTTTCGATGCCATCGAGCGCATCGAAGTGTTGAAAAGCGGAGCCTCGTCGCTGTACGGCTCCGACGCAATCGCCGGCGTCGTGAACATCATTCTGAAGAAGAACCTGACCGGCACCCGCCTGGCTGCCGAATCCGGCAACACGCAACACGGCGGCGGCCGCACCCATCGCGCTTCGGTCAGCACCGGCATCGGCGACCTGGACAACGATGGCTATAACGCCTTCGTCACGGCCGAGTGGCGCCGCCAGGGCGCGATCAAGGTCTCCGACCGCGACCAGTTCAGCTGGGCCAACGCCGACTGGCGCTCGCGCGGCGGGAACAACATCCGCCTGGGCGTTCCGAACTCCCTGAACTCGCGCCTGACCGCGACCAACAGCCCGTTCCTGTACAACGCATTGGGTACCGGCGACCCGAAAAACTTCCAGTTCCTCGATCCGAGCAAGTGTAACTACAACCTGTACATGAGCGGCGGTTGCGCGATCCGTGACACCGTCACGAATATCCAGCCGCAGACCGAGAACATCAACCTGATGGTCGGCCTGACGAAGAAGCTGAGCGAGGACTGGGAACTGGCGTTCAAGGGTTCGATGTTCCAGCGTAACAGCATCAACAACCGCGGCAGCTACCTGTCGGCTTATTCGCCGACGACCTTCGGCGGCAACAACTCGCTGAACAATGGTGTCGTGATCTCGGGTAACAGCCGCGTGCCGAGCACCCTGATCCCCGCATCCGCCTCGTTCAACCAGCTCGGCGTCCCCGCTCGCCTGTATGGTTACATCCCGGGCACCGATCCGTTCGCGACCCAGGACAACACGGCGACCACGACCCGCTTCGCGCTCGACCTGCACGGCACCGCCTACGGCTGGGACACGAGGATCGCCGGCGGCATCACCAAGGTCAAGACCGATATCGACTACAGTGGCTACATCAACCGTGCAGCCCTGTACAACGCCATCTTCAACGGTACCTGGAACCCGGTCGGCGGCAACTCGCCGGACCTGCTGGCCCAGGTCTCGCCGCACTTCTCGAACACCCTCGAGTCGAAGCTGAACTACTTGGATGCATTCGGTTCGCGCGAACTGATGCCGCTGGGCGCCGGTCCGCTGGTGCTGGCAGTCGGCGCGCACTACCACAAGCGCACCCAGAATTCGCCGGCGGCAAGCCTGACAGCCAACGGCCAGGTGGCGCAGACCACGGCGTTCGTGATCGGCGACGAGACGAACTCGGCGGTGTTCGCCGAATTGCAGGCGACCCCGATCAAGAGCCTGGAACTGCACGCGTCGGGCCGCTACGACCACTACAAGAACTTCAACAAGTTCACGCCGGCGGCGAGCTTCAAGTGGACGCAGTCGAATATGTTCGGCCTGCGCGGTACGTACGCGAAGGGCTTCCGCGCACCGAACCCGGCCGAGGTGGGCAATGCAGGTTCGTTCTTCACCTTCAACGGTATCGACGACCCGGTCCTGTGTAAGAATGGCGATCCAAACACCAAGGGCAACGTGCCGACCGCCTGCGGCCTGAACCCGCCGTACGTCCAGCTGACCACCCCGTCGCTGCAGCCCGAGAAATCGACGTCGTACACGCTGGGCATGATCCTGGAGCCGGTGCGTGGCCTGAACGCCACCCTCGACTACTACAACATCAAGGTCACCAACCAGATCGTGTCGGCCGCCGGCAACGACCCGACCTACGTGCCGGCATTCGTACGCGGTCCGATCACCCCTGTCGACATCGCCAACGGCGACGGCACCAACAGTGTTGGCACTCCGTCTGTCGGCCCGATCATTTACGCGACCTCGCCGTACGTGAACCTGGGCGGCACCAAGACCAGCGGCATCGAAGCGGACGTCGGCTACCGCTGGCGCCTGCCGGGCGACTTCGGCGCCCTGCGTGTGAACCTCAGCGCTGCACACACCTTCAGCTACATCACCGATGCAGCCGGCGGCGTGAGCTATCAGCTGGCCGGTACGCAGGGCCCGTCCGCCATCTCCGGCGCAACCGGCAGCCCGAAGGATCGTGCGCAGTTCTCGGTGGCATGGAGCCGCGGCCCGCTGGACGTGAACACGACCGTGAACTACACGAGCGACTTCTCGACCATCGACCCGTCGCTGGGCGTGAACGATTGCTCGGGCAAGGGTGGCACCAGCTTCAACGTGGGCGGCCGCAACTACTTCCGCAACCTGCCGCAGCCTGAGTACTACTGCCATGTCGCGTCGTTCACCGCGGTCAACCTGAACCTGCAGTACAAGCTGAGCCCGAACCTCACGCTGAAGGGTTCGATCCTGAACCTGTTCGACCGCCAGCCGCCGGCCGACGTCGCAACCTACGGCAACTCGGGTGCACAGACGTCGTACAACGCCTCGCTGCACCAGGCAGGCGCCGTGGGCCGTTTCTTCAGCGCCGGTCTGTCCTATACGTTCTAATCGGACGTGAGCGCGGCGGCAGCGATGCCGCCGTCATATGAAACCCCGTCCGCGGTCCGCCGCGGACCGGGTTTTTTACGTTCGTCGCACTGTACCGGGCAACGCATCCTCGATTTTCAGGAAGTCCGATCTTTGTTCAGGCGCCTGGCGGCTTAGATCAATAGACCACCTCGGCGTCCGGACACTTCCCCCGACCCGCAGGTGGGCACGAGCCGTGACCTGCGCGCGCCGATCCTGCCTGTCTTGCCCCGTTCCCCGGCAAAGCGCGATGAACCTAAAAAAAGACCGCCCCGAAGGGCGGTCCTCATGTCGCGAAAGGGCTTGCGCCCCTGCGCTTAGAAGTGGTGGTTGTATTCCACCGAGAACTTCACGCTCCGCGGCGCGGTATAACCCACGAGCGCACCCGGGGTGAAGTAGGTCGGCGACACGTCGTTGCCGCTGTTGTACTGCTGGTCGACCTGCTGCACGGTCTGCTTGTTGAACACATTGAACACGTCCACCTTCAGGCTCAGGCCCTTGACCATGGCCGGGTTGTACGCGAGCGACGCATCCAGGCGGATGTCCCAAGGCAGGTGCGGACCCGTACCTTGCGGCGCCGGCACGTTCTCCGCTGCCGTCTTGCCGTAGCAGTAGTGGAAGGCCGAACCATACTGGCCTGCCATCGCGTTGTTCACGTCCGGATAGTCGCCCAGGCAGGTGACCGGCATGCCCGATGCGGCCAGGAAGTTGCCGCCCACGATCCACTCAGGCAGGACCTGCCAGTAACCGAATGCCTTGATCTGGTGGGTGCGGTCGTTCGGCAGGACGCCGTTCGCGTGCTCCATGATCTCGCGCATGTCCCAGGTCTGGGTCGCGGCCACGTCGGTCTGTGCCACTGCCGACAAGGTCTGGCCTTCGGTGTTGCCCTTGCTGCGCGACCAGGTGTAGTTCACGCGGCCGTACCAGCCGTCGCGCATCGGGTGCTCCAGGAAGAGGTCCAGCGCGGTGTACTTGCGCGTGGCCTTTTCGAAGCCCATCTGGGCGGCGGTGATCGAGACCGGCGTCAGGTTCTTGCCCGTACCCGAGTAATCGACGAGGAAGTCATTGGTGCGTCCCGGGTTGATCGAGGCGCACGAGAAGCCGCTCCAGTTCGACGTGTCGATGTTGTGGGCGGTCGCGTAGTCGTCGAACGGACGCTCGTCGCACCAGTCGTCGATGGTCTGGCGCAGCGTGCGGAACGTGAACTTGCCGCCGAAATTCAGGCTCGGCGAGTAGGCGCGCTCGAAGCCCACAGTGAACTCGTCCTGGTAGCTCGGCTTCAGGTTCTGCGCCGCCACGGTTTGCGGCAGCTTGGCCTGGCCGAATTCGCCGTCCGGCGAGACCGGTTGCGGCGTGATCGCCGTCAGGCCGGTCGGCTGGCCGTCAGCACCCACGCCCGTGTACGTGTAGTAGCTGCGGACGTAGGTCGAACGCGACGCGCCGCGGATACCGACGTGGGTCGGGATCTGGATCGAGTAGCGGCCGAGCGAGCCGAACACTTTCAGGCTGGCATCGCCGTTGGCATCCCAAACCGCCGACAGGCGCGGGTTGAGCTGGTTGTTCATCTTCAGGAACTCGGCGCCGTCGCCGTTCAGGTTCTTGTACTGCTCGACGCGCAGGCCCGGCGTGACCAGCAGGTCCTTGGTGACCTGCCAGCGGTCTTCGATGTACTGGGCCGACTGGTTCGAGAACACCGCGGTCACGTCCGTGAACGTGTTCTTGCGCACGTAATAACCTGCGGCGGCCAGCGGACCGCTGCCGTTATTGACCGTGCCCGGGTAACCGGTCATCTGGATCGGATCGTTCGGGGTGCTGGTGTGGTAGTAGGTCCAGGTGGAGCCGCCGGCAGTCATGTCGCCGGCGCCATAGGACGACATCTTGTTGTCGTCGAGACCGGCGCGCAGCGTGTGGCTGCCCAGCTTCCACTCGATGTCGAGGCGCTTCGACGTCACGGTGTCGTACGAATACGGCGATTCGATGTTCTTGCCGGCAAACGGCTGCGGGTTGTTGATGGTGATCCCTGGCGGATTGCCATTCGAGGCGATCACCACGCCCGGGACGTTCGGGTCGTAACCCATGAGGGCGCTGACGTGGTTGGTCTTGTTCTTGCCGAACAGGGCGGACACGGTCAGGTCATCGGTCAGGTTGCCGGTGTACTTGAGGATGTTGGTCTTCGCGCCGATGGTTGGCGTGACGTTCGCAACGCTCTCGTAGTGGCCGCCCGAGCTGACCACGTTGTTGCGCGAGAAGTCCGCGTAGCTGAAGCCGGAGTAGCGCAGATCCGCTGTCGGCTTGTCGCCGATGGTCGTCCACTCGAGGCGATGGTTGTCGGTGATGTTCCAGTCAAACTTGCCCAGGTAGCGGGTCGTCGTGTTCTTCTGGTCCAGCCAGCCGGTGTCGACGTTCGAGCCGCTGGACTCGTCCATGTACGTGCCGTTCACGCCGCTCTTGGTCTCGCCGATGCGTTCGGCCGCGACGAACATGAACAGCTTGTCCTCGATCAGCGGGCCGCCGACGTAGGCGCCGTAGCGGCGCGTGGTGTCGCCGGACAGATCGTTCTTCGCGTACAGCGCGCCGTTGTACGGCTTGCCCGTGGCGTCGTCGATCACGCCATTGCCGGTGAAGTAGACGTTACGTGCCTTGGACCGCAGCGAGTTCGGCTCGATGCTGGCGGTCGCGCCGGCTTCCCAGCGGTTGGTGCCGGACTTGGTGGTGATGTTCATCACGCCGCCGATCGAACGGCCGAATTCGGCGCCGAAGCCGCCGGTCAGCACCTGGGCCTGGGCGATCGCGCCGAAAGGCAGTTCGGATGCGCCCAGCTGGGTCAGCGGGTTGGTGACGGGGAAACCGTTGATGTAGAACGCGTTCTCGGACGCGCCGCCGCCGCCCATTGAGGCGCCGGCCGCGTAGCGCGGGTCGGCGCGCGTGGTGTTCGGGGCCAGCTGGATGATCGAGGCCACGCTCTGCTCGATCGGAAGGGCAGCCAGTTCCTTGGCGGTGAAGACGGCGCCGTTGCTGGCGCTTGACACGTCGATGCGCACGCGGCGGCCCGTCACTTCCACCCGATTGGCGGCGGCAGCGAACGAGGCGTCAACGCCCTGGCCGATGATGGCATCCACCTCGGTGGTGCCGGCGGCGGCGCCGTTGCGCATGAGGTCGACGCGGTAGTGGCCTGCCGGCAGCGCAGCGGCGCGGTAGTTACCCGTTGGATCGACGTTGACCGTACGCTTCAGCCCGGTGTCGGTGTTGGTGAGCGAGACCGTGGCACCTGCCGGATTGCCTACCGAACCGTAGATAACGGCGGACGCGTTCGACTGCGCCATCGCGGGCTCGATCAGCCCGATGGTCAGTGCTGCCCCTCCGAATGCGAGGGCGAGTGCGTGGACTAGGACGGTTTTCTTGAGCATGTAGTTTCCTGTTCTAAGTTGATGCTGTTCTATTGCGGCGCATTAACCGCAGAGTTCTGCGTCGTAGAAATGAAGCTGACCACTGTTTTTTTCTCCCACACGCGATCCCGAGAAAATAATTGCACGGTGATAACGTGTATGCATGAGATAAAAACACATTCATGTTGAAAATGTCAATTTCCAGAAATCACGATTTTTGCGTAAATACCATGCCGCCACGCACCAATTTGGTGCAGAAGGGTTGTTGGGCTTTATGCTGTGGCGCAGCATCCGCGCTCACGCGGATGGAAACTCAATGAGGAGTAAACGAAAAGGTTTCGTCACAGATAGGCGACGATTCAGCCGAATTTGTTGATGGATAGTTGTCTATATATGTGGTGCGCCGCGCAAGAAATGCGCACGAATGGATGACAGCCGAATGGGGCGCACTCCTGTGAGGCAAGAGGTCCCCAAAAAAACAAAACTTTATATGGCATCAGCGTTGGTTCGACGCAACGCGCTTGACCTGCCCGGCCTGAAGTCCCGGGGGAAATTAGGCTGATCGCGCTGAGGGGCGCATCTTTGGTTCAGATGCCGCCCCAACCCGCCGCCAGAATCGCCAACGCCGCAAGCCCCGCCGTCTCCGTACGCAGCACGCGCGGCCCCATCGACAATGCCAGCGCGCCGGCCGCCACCGCCGCCTCTTCTTCCTGGTCCGTGAAGCCGCCTTCCGGGCCGACGAGCACCGTCACGTCCTGCGCCGGCGTCGCGCGCGCCCACTGCGCGAGCGACGCGCCCGCGCGCGGGGAGAGCAGGATGCGCGTGCCGCCGTCCGCGTCCTGGCCGAGCCAGCGGTGGAGATCCTGTACGGGCGCGACGTCGGCCAGCCGGTTGCGCCCGCACTGCTCGGACGCGCTGACGACGACGCCCTGCCAATGCGCGAGCCGCTTGTCGGCGCGCTCGCCGGACAGCCGGACGACGGAGCGCTGCGCGGCCAGCGGCACGATTGCCGAAGCGCCCAGCTCGACGGCCTTCTCGACGATCCAGTCCATCTTGCTGCCCTCGGGCAGCCCCTGGGCCAGCGTGACGCGGAAGGGAAGTTCCACATCGACGGCGTCGAGCGCAAGCACCTCGGCGCTGGCCCGGCGCTTGCCGATCTCGACGAGGCGCGCGCGCGCCTGGCCACCGTCGCCATTGAACAGCACGAGTTCGTCGCCGGCCTGCTGGCGCACGACGTGCAGGTGGTGGGCGACGGCGTCAGGCAGGTCGACGACGCTGCCGGGGAAGAGCGGCTGGGGGCAGTAAAAACGTGGCATGGATGGCAATCGGAACCGTTAACGAGCCGGCATTTTAAAGCGAGGCGGTCATGCTCTGGTAAAATACCCGGTTAAGGCCCGCTTGACCGCCACCGCTTTCCAATCCTCAGACCTTCACATCCATGAAATCTCTGCAAACCACCACCCTGATGGCCAACGCGATCCGCGCGCTGGCGATGGACGCCGTCCAGAAGGCGAATTCCGGCCACCCCGGCATGCCCATGGGCATGGCCGAGATCGCCGTCGCGCTGTGGGACGGCCACTATCGCCACAATCCGACCAATCCGGGGTGGATGAACCGCGACCGTTTCCTGCTGTCGAACGGCCACGGCTCGATGCTGCACTACGCTCTGCTGCACCTGTCGGGCTATGACCTGTCGATGGACGACATCCGCAACTTCCGCCAGATGCACAGCAAGACCCCGGGCCACCCGGAAGTCGGCATCACGCCGGGCGTGGAAACGACGACGGGCCCGCTGGGCCAGGGCATCGCCAACGCCGTCGGCATGGCCCTCGCCGAGTGGCTGCTGGCCAAGGAATTCAACCGTCCGGGCTTCGACATCGTCGATCACTACACGTACGCGTTCGTCGGTGACGGCTGCCTGATGGAAGGCATCTCGCACGAAGTGGCGTCGCTGGCCGGCACGCTGCGCCTGAACAAAATGATCTGGCTGTACGACGACAACGGCATCTCCATCGACGGCAAGGTCGAAGGCTGGTTCACGGACGACACGCCGAAGCGCTTCGAAGCGTACGGCTGGAACGTGATTCCGCACGTGGACGGCCACGACGTCGCCGCGGTCGACGCGGCCATCGCCAAGGCCAAGCAGTCGGACCGCCCGACGCTGATCTGCTGCAAGACCATCATCGGCAAGGGCTCGCCGAACCTGCAGGGCGGCGACAAGGTGCACGGCGCCGCGCTGGGCGAGAAGGAAGTCGCCGCGGTGCGCGAGCACCTGATCTGGGACGCCATCCCGTTCGACATTCCGGCCCCGATCTACGAAGCGTGGGACCAGAAGCAGAAGGGCGCAGCCGCCGAAGGTGCGTGGAACGAGGTCTTCGCCGGCTACCGCGCGCAGTATCCGGAACTGGCCGCCGAATTCGAGCGCCGCATGAAGGGCGACCTGCCGGGCAAATTCGAAGAGACGCTGGCCGCCGCCATCGCCTCGACGATCGACAAGAAGGAAACGATCGCCACCCGCAAGGCGAGCCAGAACGCGATCCAGGCGCTGGCGCCCGTGCTGCCGGAATTCCTGGGCGGCTCGGCCGACCTGACCGGCTCGAACCTGACCAACTGGAAGGAATCGATCCCGCTGCGTTCGGGCACGCCGGGCAACCACGTCAACTACGGCGTGCGCGAGTTCGGCATGTCGGCCATCATGAACGGCATCGCCCTGCACGGCGGCTTCATCCCGTTCGGCGCCACGTTCCTGACGTTCTCGGATTACAGCCGCAACGCGCTGCGCATGGCCGCGCTGATGAAGATCCGTTCGCTGTTCGTGTTCACGCACGATTCGATCGGCCTCGGCGAAGACGGCCCGACGCACCAGTCGGTCGAACACGTCTCGTCCCTGCGCCTGATCCCGAACCTGGACAACTGGCGTCCGTGCGACACGACGGAATCGACCGTCGCCTGGGGCGAGGCCGTCAAGCGCAAGGACGGTCCGTCCACGTTGATCTTCTCGCGCCAGAACCTGCCGTTCATGGAGCGCGACGCGGCCACGGTCGCCAACGTCGCGAAGGGCGGCTACGTGCTGCGTGAAGTGCAGAACCCGGCCGCCGTGCTGATCGCGACGGGTTCGGAAGTGGAACTGGCGGTGAAAGCCGCCGAAACCCTGGCGGGCCAGGGTGTCCAGGTGCGTGTGGTGTCGATGCCGTCGACCGATGTGTTCGAGCGCCAGGACGCGGCCTACAAGGCCGCCGTGCTGGGCCGCGGCATCCCGCGCGTGGCCGTCGAGGCCGGTGTGACGGACTTCTGGTACAAGTACGTCGGCCTGGAAGGTGCCGTGGTGGGCATCGATACCTTCGGCGAATCGGCCCCGGCCCCGGTGCTGTTCAAGCACTTCGGCTTCACGGTCGAGAATGTCGTCGCCAAAGTCAAATCGGTCCTCGCGGCTTGATGGATTGCACCCGCCGTCGGACATGGAGACTGTCCGGCGTGCGGGTTTCACGCTATGCTTCGGTGTTAGGATTTTTTTAATCAGGAGTGAGTAAATGACGATCAAAGTAGCAATCAACGGCTATGGCCGTATCGGCCGCAACGTGCTGCGCGCTTTCTACGAAGGCGGCAAGAAGCAGGACATCCAGATCGTGGCGATCAACGACCTCGGCAACGCCGAGCACAACGCCCATCTGACCCGCTACGACACCACGCACGGCAAGTTCCCGGGCACCGTCGTGGTCGAAGGCGACACCATGATCGTCAACGGCGACAAGATCCGCGTGTTCGCGCAGCGTAACCCGGCAGAAATCCCGTGGGGCGAGCTGGGCGTGGACGTCGTGCTGGAATGCACCGGCTTCTTCACCACCAAGGAAAAAGCCTCGGCCCACCTGAAAGGCGGCGCCAAGAAGGTCATCATCTCGGCACCGGGCGGCAAGGACGTCGACGCCACGATCGTGTTCGGTGTGAACCAGAACGTGCTGAAGTCGACGGACACCGTGATCTCGAACGCATCGTGCACGACGAACTGCCTGGCCCCGCTGGTCAAGCCGCTGAACGATGCCATCGGCCTGGAAAACGGCCTGATGACCACCGTCCACGCGTACACCAACGACCAGGTGCTGACCGACGTGATGCACGAAGACCTGCGCCGCGCCCGTTCGGCCACGCAGTCGATGATCCCGACCAAGACCGGCGCCGCTGCCGCCGTCGGCCTCGTGCTGCCGGAACTGAACGGCAAGCTGGACGGCTACGCCATCCGCGTGCCGACCATCAACGTGTCGATCGTTGACCTGTCGTTCATCGCCAAGCGCGACACGACCGTCGAAGAGATCAACAAGCTGATGAAGGACGCATCGGAAGGCGCGCTGAAAGGCATCCTGACGTACAACACGGAGCCGCTGGTCTCGGTCGACTTCAACCACAACCCGGCCTCGTCGAACTTCGACGCCACGCTGACCAAAGTGTCGGGCCGCCTGGTGAAGGTGTCGTCGTGGTATGACAACGAGTGGGGCTTCAGCAACCGCATGCTGGACACCACCGTGGCGCTGATGAACGCCAAGTAATACCCGAAGCGATGGCGGGCGCGCGACGCCTGCTGTCGCTTTTTTGTGACTTGTTTTGTATGTAATATATATAAAACTGTCTGTTTTGCAATAGACTGCTTGAAGCAGCAGGCGAGGCGACATGGGGACGAGGAGAGAGACATGGGAACGGCTTACAAACGCATCGTGATCGTCGGTGGCGGAACTGCCGGCTGGATGACCGCGCTCGCGGTGAAGGCGGCGCAGCCCGGCAGCACGGTCGAGCTGGTTGAATCGGAAGAGATCGGCATTGTCGGCGTCGGGGAGGCGACCTTCCCATCGATCCGCGACTTCCACGCGTCGGTAGGCGTCGACGAGACCGAGTTCCTGCGCGCCACCCATGGCACGTTCAAGCTGGGCATCCAGTTCCGCGACTGGCGCGCCCAGGGGGAACATTATTTCCATACGTTCGGCAATTTCGCCGACGTGGCCGGTCCGACGTGCCTGTGGGGCCAGTACCGCCGGGTCGACGACCCCACGCTGGGCGTGCTGGGCGACCAATGCCTGCCCACCGTGATGGCCACGCAGGGCCGCTTCGCGAAGCCGCCCAAGGATCAGGGGAACCTGTACACCTACGCCTACCATTTCGACGCGAACCTGTATGCCGTATTCCTGCGCACCATCGCCGTGAAGCGCGGCGTCCGGCGCACCGAAGGGCGCATCGTCGAGGTCATGCGCCGCGCCGACGGCGGCGTCGACCGGCTCAAGCTGGAGGATGGCCGCGCGGTGGCCGGCGACCTGTTCATCGACTGCTCGGGTTTCTCGTCGCTGCTGCTGGGACGCACGCTGGAAGAGCCCTGGGTCGATTTCAGCCATTGGCTGCCGGTGGACCGGGCCTGGGCCGTGTCAAGCGCACCGACCGGCGCCGCCATCACGCCCTACACCCGGGCGACCGCGCTTGAAGCGGGCTGGGCATGGCGTATCCCGCTCATCGACCGCATCGGTAACGGTCACGTCTTTTCCAGCCGCTACATCGACGAGGACCGCGCACGCCAACAATTGCTCGATCAGCTGGATGGCCCAGCCCTGGCCGAACCGCGCCTGCTGCGCTTCACCACGGGCCACCGCGAACGTTTCTGGGTGCACAACGTCGTCGCGCTGGGGTTGTCGTCCGGCTTCCTGGAGCCGCTCGAATCGACCAGCATCATGATGATCCAGCGTGGCCTGCACCATATGCTCGAGGCCCTGAAGCCGGGCGTGCCGCCCGCCGCGCCCGTTGTCGACGCCTACAACCGCAGCATGACGAAGATGTATGCGCGCATCCGCGACTTCATCATCCTGCATTATTGCCTTACCGGACGCCGCGACAGCGAATTCTGGCGCGACATGGTCACCAAGGAGCTGCCCGACACGCTCGTCTTCAAGATGCATGCGTGGCGCCAGACCGGCGCGCTGAACCTGTACAGCACGGCGGAGGGGTTCGAGTCTTCCAGTTGGCTCGCGATCTATGCCGGCATGGGCACCTGGCCTGAATTCCTGGACCCCGTGCTCAACGAGGTGCCGCTGGAGGAAGCGCGGCAGGCATTGCGCCAGCGGCGCGAACAGATCGCCGCGATGGCGGCGACGATGCCCGCGCACGACGACTACCTGCGCAGCGTCCTGCGCAAATAAGCCCGCCGGCCGCTCAGCCCTTGCGCGGCCAGGGCGTGAGGATTTCGAACCCGTTCTTCGTCACGGCGATCATGTGTTCCCACTGGGCGGACAGCGACCGGTCGCGCGTGACGACGGTCCAGCCGTCGTCGAGCTGTTCGACGTCGGCATCGCCCAGGTTGATCATGGGTTCCACCGTGAACGTCATGCCTTCCTTGAGGAGGAGGCCCGTGTTCGGGCGGCCGTAGTGCAGCACCTGCGGGTCTTCGTGGTAGACCTTGCCGATGCCGTGGCCGCAGTACTCGCGCACGACGGAATAGCCCTGGGCTTCCGCCAGCTTCTGGATCGCGTGGCCGACGTCGCCCAGGCGCGCGCCCGGGCGCACGACGCGGATGCCGGCCATCATGGCGTCGTACGTCGTCTCGACGAGCTTCTTCGCTTCAGGACTGGGCGTGCCGACGAAGTACATGCGGCTCGTGTCGCCGTGCCAGCCGTCCTTGATCACGGTGACGTCGATGTTGACGATGTCGCCGTCCTGCAGGACTTCACTGGGCTTGGGAATGCCGTGGCAGACGACGCTGTTGACGGACGTGCACAGGGTCTTCGGGAAGCCGTGGTAGCCGACGTTGGCCGGCGTGGCCTTCTGCACCTTGCGGATGTATTCGTTGCAGCGCCGGTCGAGTTCCTCGGTGGAGACGCCGGGGACGACGTATTCCCCGATCATTTCGAGCACTTCGGCCGCCAGCCGGCCGGCTACGCGCATTTTCGCGATGTCTTTGTCTGTCTTGAGTTTGATAGCCATGTTCACTTTCGTTGGGCCGCGCCGCCGTATTGCCGGGCCGGCCGATGCCGCATGATACCGCCAAGCGGCGGACAGTGTGAGCAGGAACGCGTCGGCGAAAAAAAACGCCCGCACGGGGCGGGCGTTCTGGCGCATCCGGCACGCGAGCGTGCCGGAGAGGCGTCGATCAGAGCTTGACGCGGATACCTGCGTACCAGCGACGGCCGATCGGGTCGTAGGTGCCGCCATCGGTCTCGGTGCCGGTCACGTCGCCCGGCAGGCCGGAGATGATCGGCGGCGCCTTGACGTCGAACGCGTTGTCCAGGCCGAAGTACAGCTCGGTCTTCTTCATCAGCTGGTACGACACCTGCATGTTCGTGTAGGTGCGCGAACCCACCTGCAGCGAGTGCGGCGGCAGGTCGAAATCAGCCAGGAACTGGTCGTCCAGCGACGAACGGCCGATGTAGTCGAACGTGGCGTTGATGTTCAGGTCTTTCCAGCGGTAGCCGACGTTCAGGTTCGCCTTGTTCTTGGCGGCGCCGATTTCACCAGCAAACGGATCGCGCTCCGCGCCCGGCAGCGGGACGTCGTAGCCCGTCTTCACGTACGTGTACGCGAGGCGGGTCGACAGGGTGCCGGGACCGACGCGGTCGTTCCAGGCCGCCGTCAGGTCGAGGCCCGACGTGGCCCTGCCGCCGCTGTTCGACACGGCCGTGTCGATGTAGCGCAGTGCGCCGGCGCTGCTGCCGCCGTTGGCGGTCGGCCAGCGGGTGATGAACTGGCACATGGCCGGGTTCGTGCCGTCGTAGCAGGTTTTCAGCGCGTACTGGCGCGGAGTCGACACGATCGCGTCGGCGATCTTGATGTTGAAGTAGTCAGCCGTGAAGGTGAAACGCTTCAGCATCGCGATCGAACGCGGCGTCCAGACGAGGCCGACGGTGGTCGAACGGCCTTTTTCCGCATGCAGGTTCGGGTTGCCGCGGTTGTAGCCGCTGATACTTTGTTTGTCAGCCAACGTCGTCTTGAACGCACCGTTCGCGGCGATGTTCGCGGCCACGCCCGGATCGGCACGGCAGCGATCGGAGATCACGCCTTGCGACGTGGCGGTCACGCCTTCGCACGGGTCGGTGATACCGGTCGGGAAGTCCTGGCTCGGCGCCTGGTACAGTTCGTTGATGTCCGGTGCGCGGGTCGACAGCGAACGGGTACCGCGCAGCTTGACGTCGTTCACGACGGTCCACTCGAAGCCGGCGTTCCAGCTGTTCGTGCTGCCCACCGACGAGTAGTCGCCATGGCGGAAGGCGATCGGCAGGCTCAGTTCCTTGACGAACGGCAGATCCTTCAGCACGGGGATGTGCGCTTCGACGAAGGCTTCGCGCACGCTGAACTCGCCCTGCGTCGGCGGGGTCGCGTTGCCGGCGTTCAGGCCAGCCTGGGTCAGCGCGTCAGGCGTCGAGTCAGAGTATTCCTTGCGGAACTCGACACCGGCGGCGATGCCCAGCGGACCGGCCGGCAGGTCGAAGATTTCGCCGTCGATATGGCCGCCAGCCAGCTTCTGCGTGGTGCGGGTCGTCAGCGAGCCCGGCGCGTTCACGTACGCCAGCGCTTCCTTGCTGATCGAGTTGAACCCGAAGATGTTGATCGGCACGCATCCCTGTGCGCGCGCGTTGGCGTCCGCGCAGACCGGCTTGCCGTTTGCATCGGGCACGGCGGTCAGGGCGTTGCGGAAGTTCAGGACGTTGACCTGGCCGGTCGACTGCTGGGCTTCCTTGGTCTGGCCGTACGCGACGTAGCCTTCGTAGTTCCAGTTCTTCCACAGCTGGAAGTCGCCCTTCACGCCGGTGGCCAGGCGGAAGGTGTCACGGTCGACGCTATTGCTGCGCGTGCCGACTTCGCTCAGGCGGCGGCGGAACGAGAAGTCGGGAATGCCGTCGAGGTCGGTGTCGGTCATGCGGTCCCACAGGTATTGCGGGATCAGCGGGTTCTTCACCAGCTGGCCGTTGACCATCGTACCGCCCGGCACTTGGCCATTCGTCTTGAAGATGTCGGACGAGCTCAGTGCGAACGGCTCGATCGTGCTGCCGGAACGGGCCGACACATAGGTGCCTTCGACGAAGGCGCTGTTGTGCTCGTCCAGTTTGCGCTCGCCGCTCAGGGCCAGCACGAAGCGGTCGACCGGCACCGCGATCGAGCGGTAGTACGAACGGTTGAAGCCGGACACCGAGGAGACGAATGGGATCGGATTGCCGTTCGCATCGTAGGTATAGGTATGCGGCGTCTTTTTGGCATCCGCATCTTTATAAGTGAAGCTGCCCTGCGGCGCGTAGCTCGAGTAAGTCGGGCGCTCGGCAACGAATGCATCGGCAGGATCCCCGGTATCGACGACCATCTTCGACGACTGGTCGACCGCCGATGCGGCGCGGTTGCGCGACCACACCTGGCCATCGCGCGTGAAGCCGATGTGGCCCATCAGGAAGCCGTTGTCGTTGCTGCTGCCGTAGGTGATCGACAGCTTGCGCTTCTCGCTGTCGCCCTTCGAGCTTTCGCCGCCCTGGGCGTCGATCGTCAGGCCGTCGAAATTGCGCTTGGTGATGATGTTGACCACACCCGCCACGGCGTCCGAGCCGTAGGCTGCCGAAGCGCCACCGGTCAGCAGTTCGACGCGTTCGATGAAGTCGGTCGGGATCGCGTTCAGGTCGACCGCGGCGCTGCCAGGCACGCCGGACACGAAGCGGCGGCCGTTGACCAGCACGAGGGTACGCGAGGTGCCCAGGTTACGCAGGTCGACGGTGGCCACGCCGGCGCCGGACGTCAGGAATGCCGTGTTGGTGCGGCTGTAGGTCGGCGTACCGAGGGTCGGGTTTTGCAGCAGCAGGTCTTGCAGGTTGTTGGCACCCGAGGCGGCGATGTCCTTTGCGGTCAGCACTTGCAGCGGCGACGGCGATTCCGCGTTCGGCGAGGCGATGCGCGAACCGGTGATCTCGACGCGCTGCATCGGTGCAGGCTGCGTGTCCTCCTGTGCGTAGGCGCCTTGCACAGCAAGGGCGACACCGCCAAGGCAGATCATCCGGATCGAACGGGCCAGATTCTTCTCTCTCATATTTTTAAAACTCCCAGGGTTTAAAAACGGCAGGCTGGATCGCAGCACTGCCGTTGGCGTCGCCGAGCGACGGGGTTTTGGTCGACGCGGGTTGCACTTGCTCGATGCATACGTTTTTCCAAGACGCCAATAAAATCATTCGACATGGCTTGGTGTCAACACGTGTAACGATGTGTATCCGGGCTTGTCACCCCTGGGAACTCCTCTCTGTGCGCAGGTCGTGGGCGATGATTGACAGTTGTGCTTATCGAATCATCGAATTTTCGTTGGTGTTATAAAAGAATTTCCATGGAATATGCATTCATTCACGCAAAATTTGACTTTGATCAACTTGTAATTGGTCCTCGAGCAACACCAAGCGTGTATTTCCAAGGTCTTGAAAAGTAAAATCGATGTCACAATTCGCGATTGTCGTGATATTCGCAGTCTGTTGTAAATTCGCAAAAGCGAACCTTGGTTCGCAGCGCGGCCGAGCGATGGGCGTGCGTGACCGGCGACGGGCGATGCCGTCGTCAACGGGGAAAGAGAATGGGCGCGGCCGTCAGCCGGCCGCGGGGCCGAAGCAGAGCCGCCACAGCGCGACGACCCTGTCCGGATGGCCGTCGACCAGGTGCCGGTCGACGCGCGTGTTGTCGTGGCCTTGCAGCCGCACCTGGTGTTGCAGGCGGCGCAAGGCGCGGTACGCGGCGGCGACGTCGTCGGCCAGGCCGGCGTCGATGAGGCCCAGCGTGCCGCACAGTTTCAGCAGCGCGATATTGCCCGCGTTGGCCGTCAGCTGCGGATACGCGCACGCATGGCGCAGTACAAGATATTGCACGATGAATTCGATGTCGATCATGCCGCCTTCGTCGTGTTTCAGGTCGAAGCGCTCGTCGCGCGGTGGGTGGGCGTTGCGCATGCGTTGGCGCATCTTGACCACCTCGTCGCGCAGCTCGGCCTCGCGGCTCGACCGGTCCTGGCGCAGCACCTGTTCGCGGATCGTCTCGAAGCGGGCACCGATCGCGGCGTCGCCCGCGCAGAAGCGGGCGCGCGTGAGGGCTTGGTGTTCCCACAGCCAGGCGGACGATTGCTGGTAGCGTTCGAACGCGGCCACCGAGGACACGAGCATGCCCGAGGCGCCGTCCGGCCGCAGCGCCGTGTCGATGTCGAACAGGATGCCGGCCGGCGTATGCGTCGTCATCCACGTGATGAAGCGCTGGGCCAGCTTGGCGTAGTTCGACGCGGCCATGTCGTCGTCGTCGTCGAACAGGAAGATCACGTCCAGGTCGGACACATAGCCCAGTTCCTTGCCGCCCAGCTTGCCGTACGCGATGACGGCGAACTGCGGCACCTCGCGGTGGCGCGCCGCGATGGTGCGCCAGGCGCGGCGCACGACCTCGCACACGATCAGGTCGGCCAGCGCGGACAAGTGGTCGGCCAGGCGCTCCACCGATAGTTCCCCCGCCAGGTCCAGCGCCAGCAGCCGGAACATCTGCGCGTGGTGGGCTTCGCGCAGGATGTCGAGCTGGCGCTCCGTGTCGCCCGCGGCCGCGTCGAGCTGGGCCGCGAGGCTGGCGGCCAGCGCCGGCAGGTCCTCGGCCGCGTTGCCGCGGTCGTCCAGCAATTCGTCCAGCAGGATCGGGTGCTGCGTGAGGAACGTCGCGGCCCAGCCGGACGCGTTGATCATCCGCAGCACCCGCTCCAGCGTGTGCGGGTATTCCGTCAGCAGCGACAGGTAGGCGGAGCGCCGTGCGATGGCCTCGAAGAAATCGAGCAGGCGGCCCAGCGTGGCCGCGTGGCTGCCGAGGCCGGCTTGCGCGACGACGTCCGGGATCTGGATCAGCGCCGTGTTGACGAGGGCGACGAGGCGCTGGCGGCTCGCCTCCGGCAAGGTCTGCAGCCGGGGCGCTTGCCACGTCGCGACGAGGCGGCTCGCGGCTGCCTGCGGATCATCGAAGCCGAGGCTCGCCAGGCGGTCGGCGATCGTGTCGCGGTTGTCCGGGTCGGTGAGCAGCGCGTCCGGATCGACGGGCTCGGCGCCGGCCGCGGCCTTGTCGGCGAAGATCGCATCGAACTGGGCGGCGACGAACGCGCGCCAGCCATCCAGGCGGGCCAGCAGTGCGGCCTCGTCGGCCATGCCCATCATCCGGGCGACGGTGAGCCTGTCTTCCGGCGCGACGGGCATCGTGTGGGTCTGCGCGTCTTCCAGGTATTGCAGCCGGTGCTCCAGGTTGCGCAGGAATTCATACGCTTCGAGCAATTGCTCGACGGTGTCGTCGGCCAGCAGCTCGCGCTCGGCCAGCAGGCGCAAGGTCTTGCGCGTGGACCGTTCGCGCAGCGCCGGGTCGCGGCCGCCGCGGATCAGCTGGAACACTTGCGCCAGGAACTCGATCTCGCGGATGCCGCCGCGGCCCAGCTTGACGTTCTGGTTGCGCTCCGGATGCAGGCGCTCCTGGCGGTTGACCTCGGCGCGGATCTGGGCGTGCATCGTGCGGATGGCATCGATCACGCCGAAGTCGAGGTAGCGCCGGAACACGAACGGGCGCACGATCGCGTCGAGCGCGGCGATGTCGGCCGGATCGCCGGTGACGGCGCGCGCCTTGACCCAGGCATACCGTTCCCACTCGCGCCCTTGCACGATCAGGTAGTCCTCGACCATGTTGAGGCTCGCCACGAGCGGGCCCGACTTGCCGTTCGGCCGCAGCGCCATGTCGACGCGGAACGTGAAACCGTCTTCCGTCACTTCGGACAGGGCGGCGATCAGCTTGCGGCCCAGGCGGACGAAGAATTCGTGGTTCGACAGCGATTTCTGGCCGGCGCCCGCGCGCGTGTCGCCATCCTCCGGGTAGACGAAGATAAGGTCGATGTCGGAGGAGACGTTCAGTTCGCCCCCGCCGTGCTTGCCCATCGCCAGCACCATCATCTGCTGGGGCCGGCCCGAGTCGGCGCCGATGGGCTCGCCGTGCAGTGCGGTCATCTCGGCCATCAGCTCGGCCAGATGGGTCTGGACGGCGAAATCCGCGAAGCGGCTCATCGCCGTGACGACCTCGTCCAGGTCTGCCTGGCCGTCGAGGTCGCGGCGGATGATGGTGCAGATGAGGAGGTTGCGCAGCCGGCGCATGGCCCGGACGGTCGGGAGGGGCGAGCCGTCCGGCGCGGTCTCGGACTTCAGCGCTGCGCCGAAATCGAGTGAGGCCAGCGATAATGCGGCCAGGGTAGCGACGCGCCCGGCGCGGGCAGGATCGGCACCGAGCCACCGTTGGTAAAAGCGCGACAGGTGTGCCAGGGAGGGGGAAGCGTGGGGCATGGGGCGGATTCCAGACGAGTTTGTGCGTTCCGGGACGCTTGCTATGCGGTAAAATTGCCCGCCATGCTGCCCTGGGTCAGCGTGATGGTAAGGTAGACGCCGCGGATGTTGCAAGCGCTCTCTTATTGACGATTACATACAAGGTCCCGGTACGCCGGCGCGGGCAGCGCAGGGCGGCCGAGGCAGATTTGACGGCGAGCTTTTGAGCATTTTGATGCACAACCCGGAACCGCAGGCGCAGCGCGAACACGACGCGCACGAGCAGGCGCACCCGCAGGCACACGAGCATGTGCCGCTGGCCGTGCGCTGGGCCCGCGTGCGCGCCTGCTACCGCTATGCGAACCTGGCGTCGCACCACGTGCTCGGCTTCACGATCAAGGCCGTGCTGCTCGTGTACTTCGCGTTCATGGCGCTGTTCCTCGTGCTGCGCTACGTCGTCCTGCCGAACATCGACATCTACAAGCCCGACATCGAACGGGCCGCCAGCCGCGCGCTGGGCAACCAGGTGACCATCGCCCGCGTGTACGCGTCGTGGCGCGGCCTGCACCCGAACCTGTACCTCGGCGACCTGCGCCTGCACGACCGCGCCGGGCGCCAGCTGCTGGCGCTGCCGTCCGTGTCGGCCACGTTGTCGTGGTGGTCGGTCGTGGCGGCCGAGCCCCGCTTCGAGGCGCTGGAAATCAACCGGCCCGAGCTGGACGTGCGGCGCGGCGCCGACGGCGTCATCGCGGTGGCCGGCGTGCGCATCGACCCGAACAAGAAGGAAGAGGGCGGCGGAGCCGACTGGCTGCTGCGCCAGCACGAGATCGTCATCCGCGAAGGCCGCCTGACCTGGACCGACGAGCTGCGCGGCGCACCCACGCTGGCGCTGTCGGACGTGACCCTCGTCCTGCAGAACCGCTGGACGACGCACCGCTTCGCCTTGAAGGCCGCGCCGCCGCGGGGTACCGGCGAGCCCCTCGACCTGCGCGCCCGCTTCACGCATCCGGCGTTCGGCGCCAAGCCGTCCGACGCGCGGCGCTGGAAGGGGCAGGTCTATGCCGACCTGCGCAACACCGACCTCGCCGCCTGGAAACCGTATGTCGATTATCCGTTCGCGCTGCAGCAGGGCCGCGGCTCCGTGCGGGCCTGGCTCGACGTCGACCATGCGCGCCTGGCCGGCTTCACGGCCGACCTGGCGCTGGCCGGCGTCAGCGCCCGCCTCGGACCCGACGTGCCGCCGCTCGCGCTCGCGCGCGTGTCGGGCCGCCTGTCGGCGTCGGAAACCATCGCACCCAACGTGGACGACGGCAAGCCGACGTTCGGCGCGCTGGGCCACGCCATCGGCCTGGAAAATTTCGCCGTCGTCATGGAAGGCGGCACGGTGCTGCCGCCGGCCACGTTGACGGAATCGTGGCATCCGGCCAGCCGCACGCAGCCCGAGCGCTTCGAAGTGCGCGCCCGCCAGCTGGACGTGGGCGCGCTGGCCGCGCTGGCCGTGCAACTGCCCATCGCGCCCCTGCAGCGCCAGCTGCTGACGGAACTGGCGCCGCACGGCCGCATCGACGACGCCGTCATCGAATGGCAGGGCCGCTTCCCGAACGTCGCCGCCTACCGCGTGCGCGGCGAAGTCGCGAACCTCGGCATGAATCCGCTGGCCGCGCGCGCGGCGCAGCCCGAGGCGGACGGCCAGCCGGCCCAGCCGGCGCGTCCCGCGCTGCCGGGCTTCCAGAGCCTGTCCGGACGCATCGACGCGAGCGACCACGGCGGCAGCGTCGACATCGATTCCGACAAGCTCGTGCTGGCGCTGCCCGCATGGTTCGCGGAACCCGAGATGCCGTTCGACCAGCTGGCGCTGCACGCGCGCTGGACGCGCCTCGCCGGCGACCAGATGGCCATCGACGTCGACAACCTGAACCTCACGCAGGGCGCGCTGAAGGCCACGCTGACGGGCCGCCACGTGCTGCCTTTGACGCCCGGAAAAGGACCGGGCACGGCCGACTTCACGGGCACGGTGGACAACGTCGAGATCGGGAGCGTCGGCCGCTGGCTGCCGCTGGCGACGCCCGAAGGCTTGCGCGAATGGCTGACGGGCGCGCTGCAGGGCGGCACTCTGCACGACGCCCATCTGCGCCTGCGCGGCGACCTTGCGCACTTCCCGTTCCGCGCCGAGAACGCCGCCCAGCGCGCGCGGGGCGAGTTCCGCGTCAGCGGCCGCATCGAGGACGGCAAGCTCGAGTACGCGCCCGGCCGCAAGGCGGCCGACGGCAAGGCCCCGCTGTGGCCGCTGCTGGAAGAGATCGACGGCGCCATCGTGTTCGACCGCGCGCGCATGGACATCCACGCCGACACCGCGCGTACGCAGGGCATCGCGCTGGCCAACGTGCACGCCGTGATCCCCGAGCTGGGCGTGCACGAGATGATGCTCGACATCGATGGCACGGCCGCCGCGCCGCTGCCCGACTTCCTGCACTACGTGGCCGCGAGCCCCGTGCTCGACTGGATCGGCCGCTTCACGGAAGACACGCGCGCGACGGGCCCCGCCAAGCTGGGCCTGAAGCTGCACCTGCCGCTCGCGAGCCTGCACGACGCCAAGGTGCAGGGCGCGCTGCAACTGCAGAACAACGACGTCGTGCTGTTCCCGGAACTGCCGCCGATCGAAGCCGCGCTGGGCCGTATCGAATTTTCCGAACACGGCGTGAACCTGAACGGCGTGGGCGCGAGCTTCCTGGGCGGTCCGCTGCAATTGTCCGGCGGCACGCAGCGCGACGGTTCGATCCAGATCCGCATGGCCGGCAGCGCGACGGCCGACGGCATGCGCCGCACGGGTTCGCTGCCGGCGCTGCAGCGGCTGGGCACGAAGCTGTCCGGCGGTGCGCGTTTCGCCGGCACCGTCACCGTCAAGGACCGCCAGAGCCAGGTCGTGCTCGATTCGAACCTGGCCGGCCTCGGCGTCGAGCTGCCGGCGCCGCTGAACAAGCCGGCGGCCGACGCGCTGCCGCTGCACTTCGTGCTGAGCGGCCAGCCGACCGGCGCGGACGGCGTCGGCCGCGACGACATCCGCATTACACTGGGCAATATCGCCGCTGCGAAATATGTGCGCGAGCGCCAGCCGCACGGCCCGTGGATCGTCAAGCGGGGCGGCATCGGCGTCAACGTGCCGGCGCCGGAACCCGACAGCGGCATGATGATCAACGTGAACATGAAGGCGCTGAACGTCGACCGTTGGCTGGCGGTGGCCGGCGACATCGCCGGGCCGGCCGAGGCCCCGGCGGCCGCGGCGGCGGAGAACGGCGGCGGCATGGCCCAGTACGTCATGCCGGACACGATCGGGGCGCGCGCCGGCGAGCTGGTCATCGG
The DNA here is from genome assembly GCF_024753285.1 of Massilia pinisoli. Lineage (GTDB taxonomy): Bacteria > Pseudomonadota > Gammaproteobacteria > Burkholderiales > Burkholderiaceae_D > Telluria > Telluria pinisoli. The sequence continues at coordinate 221,698 of NZ_JANUGW010000007.1, forward strand.
CGAGCGGGCGCTGCGCGACGTCGTCGTCGGCGCCACGCACCAGAACAATACGTGGCAGGCCAGCATCGATTCGCGCCAGGTGATCGGCTACGTCACGTGGAACGAGTCGCCGACGGGCCAGGGCCTGGGCAAGGTGACGGCGCGCCTCGCGTCGCTCGTGATTCCCGAATCGTCCGCGAACGAAGTGAAGGATTTGCTGGAATCGAACAAGAGCGCCACGGCCAGCATCCCCGGCCTCGACATCGTGGCCGACCGGTTCGAGTTGTCGGGCAAGCAGTTCGGCCGCCTGGAACTGGTGGCCAGCAATGCGCAGGCGCTGGCCGGGCGCGAGTGGCGCATCGAACGCCTGGCGCTGACGAACCCGGACGGCCAGCTGAAGGCGAACGGCCGCTGGCTCACACGCGACGGCAAGAGCAACACGGCGCTGAATTTCACGCTCGACATCAGCGATGCCGGTCGCTTGCTGGACCGCCTGGGCTTCCCGGAAACGCTGCGTCACGGCAAGGGCTCGCTGTCCGGCGACATTTCCTGGGCCGGCCTGCCGTACTCGCTCGACATCCCGAGTTTGTCGGGCCAGATCCAGATGAACGTCGAGGATGGCCAATTCCTCAAGCAGGACCCGGGCGCCGCAAAACTGCTGGGCGTGCTGAGCCTGCAGATGCTGCCGCGCATGCTCAAGCTCGACTTCCACGACGTGTTCTCGGAAGGCCTCGCATTCGACGGCATTACGGCGAACGCGATGATCACGCGCGGCGTGGTACGCACCGACAACCTCAAGATGCACGGCGTCGCGGCGACGGTGCTGATGGACGGCACGGCCGACATCGCCAACGAATCCACGAACCTGCACGTCGTCGTGATCCCGGAATTCAACCTCGGCACCAGCTCGCTCGTGTATGGCCTCGCCGTGAACCCCGTGATCGGCCTGGGCAGCTTCCTCGCCCAGCTGTTCCTGCGCGCGCCCGTGATGAAGGCGCTCACTTACCACATGCAGGTGACGGGGCCGTGGAAGGCGCCGCACATCGTGAAGCTGGACAATTCGGCCGCCGTGACGGCCGCCGCGGCGGCGGCGGCGGCCCAGGACCGCAACAAGAAGGGAGCCAAATGAAGACGACGAAGTGCACGGTTGCCGCCGTACAGATGGTGTCGACGCCAAATGTCGACGAGAACATCGCCACCGCACGCCGCCTGGTCGGCGATGCCGCCGCGCGCGGCGCCACCCTGGTCACCTTGCCCGAATACTGGCCCATCATGGGCATGACGGACAGGGACAAGGTCGGCCACGCGGAACAGCCGGGCGACGGGCCCATCCAGGATGCGCTCGCGGCGCTGGCCCGCGAACACGGCATCTGGCTCATCGGCGGCACCTTGCCTCTCGTGTCCGGCGATGCCGGCCGCGTGCTGAACACGACGCTCGTCTACGACCCGCAAGGACGGCACGTGGGCCGCTACGACAAGATCCACCTGTTCGGCTTCAGCAAGGGCGACGAATCGTATGACGAAGCCCGCACCATCGTGCCGGGCGAAACGATCGGCAGCTTCGAGGCGCCGTTCGGCAAGGTCGGGCTGGCGATCTGCTACGACCTCCGTTTCCCGGAACTGTTCCGCGCGATGGGCGAGTGCGCGCTGATCGTCGTGCCGGCCGCGTTCACGCACACGACGGGCCTGGCGCACTGGGAAGTCCTGCTGCGCGCCCGCGCCATCGAGAACCAGTGCTACGTGCTGGCTTCGGCCCAGGGCGGCACGCACGAGAACGGCCGCCGCACGTTCGGCCACAGCATGCTCATCGATCCGTGGGGCGTCGTGAAGGACGTGTTGCCGGAAGGCGAGGGCGTCGTCAGCGGCGAGATCGATCCCGCGTACCTCGCGAGCGTACGCGAGAGTTTGCCGGCACTGAAACACCGCAAACTCTGACGTATGGCACAATGCCCTATCCTCATTTGAAAGACCCGACGCAATGACTCCATTCGAACCGAATCTCTCTTCCCTCGCCGTCGCGCGCGACGTCCTGTTGACGCCATTCGGGCTCGACGAAGGCAAGCTGATCACGACGCTGGGGACCATGTTCACGCACAAGGTCGACTACGCCGACCTGTATTTCCAGTTCACCAAGAGCGAAGGCTGGAGCCTGGAAGAAGGCATCGTCAAGAGCGGCAGCTTCTCGATCGACCAGGGCGTCGGCGTGCGCGCCGTGTCGGGCGACAAGACCGCGTTCTCGTATTCCGACGAGATTTCGCAGGCCGCGCTGCTGGACGCCGCCGCCGCCACGCGCACGATCGCGCGTGCGGGCGCGGGACGCGTGAAAGTCGCGTCGAGCATCCAGCCCAGCGGCGGCCGCGCGCTGTACCTGCCGAACGATCCGCTGGCCTCGCTCGACGCGACGGCGAAAGTCGCCTTGCTGGAGCGCGTGGAAAAGATCGCGCGCGCCAAGGACCCGCGCGTCGTGCAGGTGATGGCCGGCCTGGCCGGCGAGTATGACGTCGTGCTCGTCGTGCGCAGCGACGGCGTGCTGGCGGCCGACATCCGTCCGCTCGTGCGCGTGTCCGTCACCGTCATCGCCGAGCAGAACGGCCGGCGCGAGATCGGCTCGTCGGGCGGCGGCGGCCGCTACGACTACGGCTATTTCAGCGACGCGCTGCTGGAACAATACGCGAACGAAGCCGTGCAGGCGGCGCTCGTGAACCTGGAAGCGCGTCCGGCCCCCGCCGGTCCGATGACCATCGTGCTCGGCCCGGGCTGGCCCGGCGTGCTGCTGCACGAAGCGGTCGGCCACGGCCTCGAAGGCGACTTCAACCGCAAGGGTTCGTCCGCCTATGCCGGCATGATCGGCCAGCGCGTCGCCGCCAAGGGTGTGACGGTCGTCGACGACGGCACCTTGAAGGACCGCCGCGGTTCCCTCAACATGGACGACGAGGGCAACGCCACCCAGTGCACGACGCTGATCGAAGACGGCATCCTGAAGGGCTATATCCAGGACACCATGAACGCGCGCCTGATGAAGATGCCCGTGACGGGCAATGCCCGCCGCGAATCGTTCGCCCACCTGCCGATGCCGCGCATGACGAACACGTACATGCTCGCGGGCGACAAGGACCCGGCCGAGATCCTCGCGTCGGTCAAGAACGGCCTGTACGCGGTGAACTTCGGCGGCGGCCAGGTCGACATCACGAACGGCAAGTTCGTGTTCTCGGCCAGCGAGGCCTATATGATCGAGAACGGCAAGGTCACGTATCCGGTGAAGGGCGCCACCTTGATCGGCAACGGTCCGGACACGATGAACCGCATCTCGATGATCGGCAACGACATGCGCCTGGACTCGGGCGTGGGCGTGTGCGGCAAGGAAGGCCAGAGCGTGCCGGTAGGCGTGGGCCAGCCCACCTTGCGCATCGACGGCGTGACCGTCGGCGGCACGGCCTGACCACGGCCGCCCGCGCGATGGCATCCGCCTTCGCCGCGCCCTGCTCCATGACGCCCGCCCCGCGCGGGCGTTTGTTCTTGCGGGCCGCCATCGCGGCGTGCGCCGTGTCGATGCTGCCTCCGTGCGCCGCGGCCGACGAGCACGCGAACGTGGTCACCCGCTTCGGCCCGGTCGAGACGCAGCCCGGCCCCGACCGAACCGACATCCGCTTCCGTGGCGCGTCGCTGGGGCAGGTCGACGGCAACGCGAGCCTCGTCAAGTTGTCCGTGCAGGACGATGCGGACTACGTGCTCGTCGATACGGCGTTGCCCGATCCACAGTGCCGGCACCGTTTCACGCTGTTGCAGATCGGGCCCGGCGATGAAGCGACGATGTCGCAGCCGTTCGGCGATTGCCTGACCGGCTTCGGCGCCCGCCGCGCCGGCGACAAACTGATCGTCCAACTGGCGCAGGAGGGCACGGGCGAGGTGCACGAGTTCGTGTGGATGCAGGATCGCATGAAGGAACTCACGAACGTGCTCACGCGCTGCGACGCGGCCCAGCTCACGGCCGCGTCGCGCTGGCTGCCCGTGGCCGCCGGGCAGGCCGGCCGCGTCGTCACCGGCACCGGCCGCGCCTGGTTCCACACGGCGCCGCTGGACGAGTGCAAGCTGCCGCAGCTGTTCATCGTTCCGGGTGATGTGCTGACCGTCCTGCACACGTATGGCGATTTCGCGGACGTCGCGTACCGCAATCCGCGCACGGGGCGCGAAGCCAGCGGCTGGATCAAACTCGACCGGCTCGCGCCGACGCGGACGCCATCGGATACGCCCTTGTGACACACTGGCTCCGACCGATCTACCATCGCAAGGAGCGCAACATGGCCAACGATCAAGCACAATCGCCGCAGACCCCTGCACCGCAGGGGCAACCACCGGCGCAGCAAAAGGGTCAGCAAGACACGCAGCAGCCTACCGACTTCGACGGCCTCGAGGGCAAGAAACCGGAAGAGCTGACGCCGGAAGAGCTGCGGTGGATGGCCGACACCATGCCGGGCGAAGGGCCTGGAGACTAGTCCGGATCTGTCCTTCAGCCACGCAGATGGCGCATGATGAATTCGTCGTGCGAAGGGTAAGTGTCGTCCTCGGAATCGGATTGCACCTCTCTCAGCAGTTGCCCGGCCTGCTTTGTCGATACATCGTGTCCGGCCCTCTGCAATTCGGCGCGAAAGACCTTGGCATTGGCGCCTGCCGGGCTGTGTTTTGAACCCAGTACGTGCGCGGGGGGAATCGAGTCCCGGGTGCGCAGCGCAGGCCCCTCGGAATAGGGGTCCTGCTCCAGATGAACGTTGTTTGCAACGCCAATCGTGCGCACGAGCGCCGGCTGATCAGGGTCGGCGTACATTGCAAAGTCTTTCGCCATCTGGCGGCTGCTCGACAAGTAGTGGTGTTCGCTCGATGCGGTGACCCCACCACGACTGAATCGCATCATGAAATTGCCGCCGCCGCCCTCCGTCGCGCCGTCGCTTTTGCGATCCATCCGGAAGCCGCTTTTGCGTATCGACGGCACGTGCTCGCGCTTTGTTCCGTGGTAGAGCGTGCTGCCTTCGTACACGCGCCTCGCAAGCGGGACCAGGCCGCCGAGAGCCCCGTCAGGACGGGATGTCCGTGACGACGAGGCCCGATTGTTCCGCTTTTCAACGTCCGCTTCGTATCCATCGGACTCATAGGTGGCCGGAGCGTGCGTCCCGCCAGTTTTAGAGATACAGCCGCCCATAGCGATTCCGAGGTTGGTTGACGAAGGGCTCAATGTAAGTCCGTTCCCGGGAAGGCTGGGCACGCGTGGCGAAAAAACGTGCGCCGTTCCGAAGGCATGTGTGCGCGATGTCAGAAGGAATAGCGTGCCCCCAGCGAGTAATAGCGACCGCGCGCACCCTCGTAGTCGAGCGGGTTGTAGGACTGGGCACCGTAGGTCAGCGGATCGAGCGGCGCGATCTTGTCGAGCAGGTTCTGCACGGAGCCGAACAACTCCCAGCGCTCTTGCGGTTTCCAGCGGACCACCAGGTCGACCGTCGTGAACGACGCCAGTTCGCAGCCGCTCGGCGCGTCGGCACCGTTGGCGAACGTCACGGCGCAGCCGCTCGGATCGCCCTTGAAGAAACGATCCTCGAGCTTGCCCCGATAGTTCACGTTGGCCGACACGCGCCAGTTCTCGCGGTCCCAGCCGAGCCGCAGGTTGACGCGGTTGGACGGCGTGCCCGTGCAGTTGGTGACGTCGCAGTTGCCGTGCGTGCCCGCGAAGTCGCGCGACGTGCCGTCCTGCTCCGTGCGCAGCCATTCGTAGATGTGCGTGTACTTGACGTCGAACGTGGCGTTGCCCCACGCGTCGGGCAGGCGGTGGTTGTAGCGTGCGTCGACGTCGACACCGCGCACGGTGCTTTGCGCCGAGTTGACGTAGCGCGTGAGCACGGCCGTGATGGCACCCGGGTCGCCCGGGATCGCGCTCACGCTCGTGGGGTCGCGCACGACGTGGCCGGCGGCGATGGCGGCATCGACCTGTTCCTGGTTGATCTCGTTCTTGCGCTTGATCTTCCAGTAGTCGACGGAGATGCTCGTGCGCGGCAGCGGGTCCCAGATGGCGCCCAGCGTGTAGCTCTTCGACCGTTCCGGCGACAAGGCCGGATTCGGCGACGTGATCAGCGCGATGGAGGCCGGGTTGCAGCTGCTGACGACGCCCAGCGCGCACCGGACGGGGTCGGACGCGGTCGAGAAGGCGGCGAGCCCGCCCACGCCGTTCTCGGCCGGACTCGGTGCGCGGAAGCCGCGCGCGAACGTGCCGCGCAGCGCGAATGCGCGGGTCGGCGTCCACTTCAGGCCGAACTTCGGTGTCCACGACTTGCCCACGTCCGTGAAGTGGTCGTAGCGCAGGGCGGCCGACGCTTCGACGTTGTAGGCGAACGGCGCCAGCGCCTCGCCGTAGAGGGCGAACACGTTGCGTGCGCCGCTGTACGCGGAATAGCCCAGGCCGATGATGTTGCCGCGCTCCGTGCCCGTCGTCGGCTGCAGTTGCGTCATTTCGTGGCGGAATTCCGTGCCCACGGCCAGGCCCAGGTTGCCGGCCAGGTAGGGCATGCCGCCGAATTCACGCGTGGCCTTGAAGTCGATCTGGGCCACCTTCGTCCTGGCGGCGTTGGTGATGGGCGGCGACAGGGCGGCGTACAAGGCCGGCGAATTCAGGCTGGCGTTCTCGGCGATGCGCCAGACGGTGCCCGGCGGCAGCGCCGCATAGGCCGGGTTGACCATCGCCGCCGCCACGTTGTCCGCCGACGGATTGAGCAGGGCGAACGCCACGTCGCGCCGCAGGTAGCCGGTCGCGTGGTTGCTCACGTGGTTCTGCGAGAAGAGCAGGGCCGAGTCCCAGTCCCAGCCGTACTGCGTGCCCTTGGCGCCGCCGAGCCAGCGGATGAAGTTGGAATCGATGTTCGACACGCGCGGGCCCACGTCGGCCGCCAGGTAGCGCACGCGCGCGGCGGTGCCGAAATACGGGTTGTCGGGGTGTGTCGGGCCCAGCTGGACGACGGCATTGTTGACGGGCCCGCCGGGATAGCCGACGGACGCACTGACGGTCGATGGCGTCGTCGAGGAATCCGTCTGGCTCGTGTACCAGTTGAGCTCGCTGTACAGCTGGACTACCGGGCTCAGCTGCCACGTGCCGCGCAGGAAGACGCTCACGTTTTCCTGCTTCGGCTCGATCTGGTTGTAGAGCTGGGCCGCGTCGATCAGGCAGCCGCCGCCGGGGTCGCCCTGCGGGTGGTTCGTGAAGTTCGAGCACGCCGCGCCGGGGAACAGGCGGGTGAAGCCGGGCGCGGCGAGGTTCCCGCGGTTGTAGTAATTGGTCGGGTCGGCCGGGTTGCGCACGTTGCCGTTGATGGCGCTGCCGGCCGTGCCGGTGCCGGGCAGGATCGCGCCCGTGCCGCCCAGCGCCTGGTCGGCCGAATAGCCCCACGGGCGCAGGTCGTTGCGGCCGATCCAGTCGCGGTCGGTGCGGTCGCGGTACCAGATCTCGTCGAATTTCTTGTACTCGAGGCTGAACAGGACGTTGTAGCGGTCGGCGTCGAGGCTGCCGATGCCCTTGGTGAACGCGACGTTGGTGCGGTTGCCGATCCAGTTGCGGCCGGCGCTGCGCTGTACGCGCACCGTGTTGCCCTGGAAGTCGCGGCGCAGGATGATGTTGACGACACCCGCGATGGCATCGGAGCCGTAGATGGCGGAGGCGCCATCCTTCAGGATCTCGACGCGCTCGACGGCATCCGTCGGGATCACGTTCAGGTCGGTGAACTGCTTCTGGCCGTCGTCGGCGAGGCCGTACGGCGCCATGCGCCGCCCGTTCATCAGCACCAGGGTGGACGCCGCGCCCAGCCCGCGCAGCGAAATGCCGGACGCGCCGGCGGCGAAGCCGTTGCCGAACGTCGTCGGCACGGAGCCCTGGTTGTCGACGGCCAGCGTCTGCAGCAGCTCGGCCACGGTGGCCTTGCCGGAGCGTTCGATGTCGGCCCGGTTGACGGTGATGACGGAGGAGGCCGTTTCGGCCTCGGAGCGGCGGATGTTCGAGCCGGTGATCTCGACGCGCGGTATGGGCTTCGGCGCCGCTTCCTGGGCCAATACCGGCGCCGCCAGGATCGCCATGCCGACGGCGCCCCCGCCCGCGAACAGGCGTCGGATCGATCGGGATATCGAGGTTTCAGTCATGTCCAGACTCCATTGCGTTGAGGGATGGTCGACCCGGTGTGCATGGCCGGGACTCGCTGCGACTTTTGCATCCCAATCGCATAGACGACTGATATCTCTCAAGTGTGTGCGGGACGAGGGCATAACGTGTCGGCTTGACGCAACCGATCGCCTGTATAGGCAACCGTAACCGACAGATCACAGCACAAATAAAGTCTTGCCAACGTCGATGCAATGTTGTTATAGTCAATCGACCCTATCGGAACTTCACATGCGCAACGCCGTTTTCTTTACCTTTCATTTTTGGTTTAGCCATTCCAGCCCAACGGCGGTGGAGTAGCGGCAGGTTCACGCAGTAACAGAACAGAGTCCGACACAAGAATCCAGAAGACCGCCGAGCAGGCGGTCTTTTTTTTTACGCCCCAGAATTTAACCAGATCAAGAACGGAGAACAGCAATGCCTCGCACCGACGACTTACGCATCCGCGAAATGAAGGAACTGACGCCGCCCTCGCACCTGATCCGCGAATTCCCCGTGACCCCGGAGGCGGAACAGACTGCGTCGCAGGCGCGCGTGGCGCTGCATCGCATCCTGCACGGCCAGGACGACCGCGTGATGGTCGTGATCGGCCCGTGCTCGATCCACGATCCCAAAGCCGCGATGGAATATGCCCGCCGCCTCGTCGAGCAGCGCCACCGCTTCGTCGGCGAGCTGGAAATCGTCATGCGCGTCTACTTCGAGAAGCCGCGCACGACGGTCGGCTGGAAGGGTCTGATCAACGACCCGTACATGGACAACAGCTTCCGCATCAACGACGGCCTGCGCATGGCGCGCGAGCTGCTGCGCGACATCAACGAACTGGGCCTGCCGGCCGGCACCGAATTCCTCGACGTGATCAGCCCGCAGTACATCGCCGACCTGATCAGCTGGGGCGCGATCGGCGCGCGCACGACGGAATCGCAGGTGCACCGCGAGCTGGCGTCGGGCCTGTCGTGCCCGGTCGGCTTCAAGAATGGTACCGACGGCAACCTCAAGATCGCGGCCGATGCGATCAAGGCGGCGTCGCAGCCGCACCACTTCCTGTCCGTGACGAAGGGTGGCCACTCGGCGATCGTGTCGACGGCGGGCAACGAGGACTGCCACATCATCCTGCGCGGCGGCAAGGCGCCGAACTACGACGCCGCCAGCGTCGAGGACGCGTGCAAGCAGCTGGCCGCCAACGGCCTCGCGAGCCGCCTGATGATCGATGCGTCGCACGCCAACAGCAGCAAGAATCCGCAGAACCAGGTGCCCGTGTGCGCGGACATCGGCAACCAGATCGCGGGCGGCGACACGCGCATCGTCGGTGTGATGGTCGAGTCGCACCTCGTCGGCGGCCGCCAGGACCTCGTGCCGGGCAAGGAGCTGACGTACGGGCAGTCCGTCACGGACGGTTGCATCGATTGGGAGACGAGTGTCGCGGTGCTGGAAAACCTGGCGGACAGCGTGCGCCGCCGGCGCCTGCGCGACGACGCCTGAGTCCAACCTGGCGTGACGTAAAAAAACCGCCGCCGGCCTCGCAGCCGGCGGCGGTTTTTTCATGGTACGCGTTCAGCCGATCAGAACTGGTAACGCACGCCCGCCTTGAAGAAGCGGCCGATGGCGCCGCTGGCGTCCATCGGGTTGTAGCTCATGCCGCCGTAGGTCAGCGGATCCAGCGGTGCGATCTTGTCGAACAGGTTCGAGATCGAGCCGTAGACCTGCAGCTGCGGGGTCACCTGGTAGCGTGCCGACAGGTCGATCGTCGTGAACGACGCCAGGCGGCAGTTACCCGGTGCCGGCGAGCCGTCCGCGAACTTCGAGGCGCACTTGTCACCCGCGAAGAGCACGTTCTGCATGTCGGAGCGATAGTTCGCGGTCGCGGTCAAGTTCAGGTTCTGGCGGTCCCACGACACGGTCGTGCTGATCTTGTCCTTCGGCGTGCCGGCGCAGTCCGACGTGTCGCAGTTGCCGTGCGTGCCGGCGTACTGGTAGCGCGTGCCGTTCTTCTCGGCGCGCACCCACGACGCGACGTGGGTCCAGGTCATGCCCACGGTGGCGCGGCCGTAGTCGCCCAGGCGGAAGCGCTGCTTGACGTCCAGGTCGATACCCTTGACTTCGGTGAAGCTCGAGTTCTGGTACGGTGCCTTCGACAGCAGCAGCGTGCCCGTGTTCGGGATCGCGACGCCGTTCACGACGAGGTTGTTGTCGTTGCGGATCGCGGTCGGCAGGGCGGCAGCTTCCACGTACGACAGCGGGTTGATCTCGTTGGAACGCTTGATCTTGAAGGCGTCCAGCGACAGCGCGGTGCCGTCGAACGGATCCCACACCATGCCCAGCGTGTAGCCCTTCGATTTTTCCGGCTGCAGGTTCGGGTTGCCGATCTTGACGGCGCCGATCGTGATCGAGCAATCGGCGTCGGTGGCGCCGCCGGCGGCCGGCACGCCGCCCGGGCAGCGGATCGGGTCACGCACGGGCGCGTTGCCGGTGCTCTGGCTGGACGGGCTGAATTCGGCCGGGCCCGGGGCGCGGAAGCCTTCCGTGTACGTCGTGCGCAGCGCGAACGTCTTCAGCGGCGTCCACTTGGCGCCGAACTTCGGCGTGGTCGACGAGAAGTTCTTGTACTTGTCGTAGCGCACGGCGGCGTTCAGTTCGACCGTCTTGATGATCGGCGCAGCCACTTCGAAGAACACGGCCGACACGTTCTGCGAGCCATCGGCCGCCACGTACGACGAGTTGATCGAGCCGTCCGACGTGCCCGACAGCGACGGGTTGTGCAGTGACTGGTGACGGTATTCGCCGCCGACCGCGAGGCCCAGCGCGCCACCCGGCAGTTGCATCAGTTCGCGCGATGCCTTGAAGTCGGCGACGTCGAGCTGCGTGGTCGAGTGCGACGTGGCATTCGTCACCATCGCGGCGTACAGCGAGGCCGGGTTCTTCGATGCCTGCGTGCCGATGTAGTACGGGAAGTACTGGCTCTTCGGATCGCCCAGCGCGGCCTGCAGCACCTTCATGTTGATCATGTTGCTGTAGTTCAGGTCCAGGCCCGACTGCGAGTGGACGAGGCCGGTGTCGAAGTCCCAGCCCGCCATCGTGCCTTTCACGCCGACCACGAAGCGCTTGAATTCATTGTCGGCCGAGCGGGTGCTGGGGCCGACGTCGAACATCGAGTAGCGCAGGCGCACGGCGCTGCCGTACGGATTTTGCGGGTGTTGTGCCGAGACCAGGATCGCGTTGCCGTAGTTGATGATGCCGGCCGGGTTGGCGGCGTTCGGCGGGAACGCGATGATGCCGCTGGTCGATGGCGGGGTCAGCGTGAACTCGGTGTCGCGCTTCGAGTAGCCGGCTTCGGCGTAGAACTGCATGTCGCCGCTCAGGTTCTTGGTGAAGCGGGTGTAGAAGTTCATGCCGCCGATCTTCGGCTGCATCGAACGGAACTGGTCCTGGTACCACAGGCAGCCGCCGGCCGGGTCTTGCGCCGTCGTGAGGGAGAACTGCGAGCAGCCCGGCAGCGAGACATAGTTGCCCGTCTTCGGATCGCGCAGGGCGCCGGTCGGGGTCGGGCTCGATGCGCCCGGGGTGATGTAGCCTGCGCCGAACTGGGTGTTGGCGGCATAGCCCCACGGACGGATGTCGCCGTGGCCGATCCAGGCGCGGTCGGCGCGATCCTTGTTCAGCAGCGACTCGTTGCCGTAGAACTCGGCGTTGACCATGACGTTGTAGCCGTCTTCGTCCAGGCGGCCCTTGCCCCAGGTGAGGGCGGCCTTGCCGTTGCCGGCGTCGTGGTAGCGCGATTCGCCCGCCTCGGCCTTGAACACGGTGCCGACGAAGTCCTTGCGCAGGATGATGTTGACGACACCCGCGATCGCGTCGGCGCCGTAGGTCGACGAGGCGCCGTCCTTCAGGATCTCGATGCGCTCGACGGCTTCCATCGGCACGGTCGACAGGTCGGTGAAGCTCTTCTGGCCGTCGTCGGCGCGCGCGAACGGTGCCATGCGGCGGCCGTTCAGCAGCACGAGGGTCGACGTGGCGCCCAGGCCGCGCAGCGAAATGGCGGTCGAGCCGGCGGCGAAGCCGTTGCCGAAACCGGTCGGCAGCGAACCGGCGCCGTCCGACGTCAGCGTCTGCAGGTATTCGGCGACGGTACCTTTGCCGGACTTGGCGAGGTCTTCACGGCTGACGACCTGCACGGGCGACGCCGTCTCGGTGGTCGCGCGCTTGATGCTGGAACCCGTGATTTCCACACGCTGGATCGGGCCTTGGGCGTCTTGCGCCATGGCCGGTGCAGCGCCCAGCGCCGCATAGGCGAGGGCGAGCGTGACTGCTTGTGCGATAGCTTTCTTTTGATGCATTACAACTCCAGATAGGGCTTCGATGGCAAGGCTAATCATCGACGGCGTTCCAGATCCAGAACATTCATGGTATGTATATGCCGGCCCTGGAAAACTCTTGATTTAGTCTCTCTCGGTTTGTCCAAAAAGTAAAAATTTCATTTTGGCAGCGCATCAAACCATTGGAAGATGCAATATGTCAATACGATGACAATGCATATTGCGTAAATGCCACACTTGACCATCTATTTAGTTATAGCCCCATGACATCTTTTCCCGGCCGGGGCGGGTCAATCTGGTCTATAGTGCGAACTCACCCGAAAAAAATCCGATGCTTGCTTATATCCTGCGGCGCCTGTGGCAGATGCTGCCCACGATGGCCGGCGTCGTCGTGCTGGTGTTCATCTTGTTCAACTGGGTCGGCGGCGATCCGTCCTACTTATTGGCGGGCAAGATGGCCGACGCCCGCGCCATCGCGAACATCCGCGCCCAACTGGGGCTGGACGAGCCGTGGTACGTCCAGTTGGCGATCTTCGCGCGCCAGATCGTGACGTTCGACTTCGGCAATGCGTGGGCGACGGGCGAACCCGTGTCGCACATCATCCAGACCCGCCTGGGGCCGTCGCTGACGGTGCTCGTGCCGCTCACGGTGCTGGAGACGACGATCGGCATCGCGCTGGCGCTCGCCGTCGCGTTCGTGCGCGGCTCGCTGACGGACCGCCTCGTGATGGTCGCGTGCACGGTCGGCATGTCGATCTCGATCCTCGTCTACATCATCGTGTTCCAGTACGGCCTCGCGTATAAGCTCGGGCTGTTTCCCGTGCAGGGGTGGGGCGAGCACTTCACGGAAAACCTGCTGCGCTACGCGACGTTGCCGATCCTGATCGGCCTCGCCGTGTCGCTGGCGCCCACCCTGCGCCTGTTCCGCAGCTTCGTGCTGGACGAGGTGGGCCAGGACTACGTGCGCACGGCGCGCGCGAAGGGCCTGGCCGAGCGCCGCATCGTCTGGGTGCACGTGTTGCGCAATGCCGCGATCCCCATCATCACGTACGTCATGGCCAACCTGCCCGCGCTGCTGATCGGCGCGTTCCTGCTCGAGCGCTTCTTCGGCATCCCGGGCATCGGGCGCGAAGTGATCCTCGCCGTCGAGCGCAGCGATTTTCCCGTCATCAAGGCGATCACGGTGTACGTCGCCGCCGCCACGATGGTGTTCAACCTGCTGGCCGACCTGATGTACCAGGCTGTCGACCCGCGCGTGCAGCTCAAATGACGGCGCCGTTCGTGCATCATCCGGCCGTCTCACCCGGCCTGTGGACCTTGGCCTGGCGCCGCCTCCGTGCCGACCGCGTGGCGATGGCGTCCCTTGCCGTCGTGTGCCTGTTCCTGCTGTCCGTCGTGCTGTCCGCGACGGGCCTCGTCGCGGCCGGTTGGGAAGACGAGGTCGCCGTGAACTATGCGCCGCCCACGTTCGTCGGTCCCGACCCGGCCCTGGCCGCGCTGGCGCAGCCGCAGCGCCCCGTGCCGCCGAATGCATTCGATCCGCTCGCGGCCGACATCGCGGCGCTGAAGACGCAACTGGCACGCCAGGGACACGCGACGCATGCGGTCAAGCGGACGACCTTGCCGTTCGGCGCCGACAAATGGGGCCACGACGTCGTCAGGAAGACGATCAAGGGCGGGCAGACGTCGATCGTCGTCGGCCTCGTCGCCGCATTCCTCGCCGTGCTGCTGGGCACCCTGTTCGGCGCCTTGTCCGGCTTCTACGGCGGGCGCGTGGACGATTTCTTCAACTGGTTCTACAGCGTGTTCACGGCGATTCCTTCGATCCTCATGATCCTGACGGTGGCGGCCGTGCTGCAGACGAAGGGCGTGCTGACGATCGTGCTGATCCTCGGCCTCACGGGGTGGACGGGGCCGTACCGCCTGATGCGCGCCGAGTACATCAAGCACAAGGCGCGCGAGTACGTGATGGCGGCCGACGCCATCGGCGCGTCGAGCTGGCGCAAGATGTTCGTGCACATCTTCCCGAACGTGTCGCACGTGGCGCTCGTGCAGATGTCGATCCTCGTCGTCGGCTTCATCAAGGCCGAAGTGATCCTGTCGTTCCTCGGCTTCGGCGTGCCGGTGGGCGTCGTCTCGTGGGGCAGCATGCTGAACGAGGCGCAGAACGAACTCCTGCTCGGCAAGTGGTGGCAGTTGACGGCGGCCGCGACCGCGATGGCCGTCCTCGTGACGGCGTTCTCCCTGTTCGCCGACGCGCTGCGCGACGCGCTGGATCCGAAATTGAAATGACATGATGAGCGACGCGAACCTCCTCGATATCCGCGACCTGCGCGTGTCCTTCAAGACCGGCAAGACAACCACGTTCGACGCCGTGAAAGGCATCTCGTTCAGCGTGCCGCTGGATGCCACCGTGGCCCTCGTCGGCGAGTCGGGCAGCGGCAAGTCCGTCAGCTCGCTCGCCGTGATGGGCCTGCTGCCGCCCGAAACGACCATCATCCACCCCGGTGCATCGATCCGCTTCGAAGGCCGCGAACTGCTCGGGCTACCCGTCGCCGAGCGGCGCCGCCTGTGCGGCAAGGACATCGCGATGATCTTCCAGGAGCCGATGTCGTCGCTGAACCCCGTGTTCACGGTCGGCTTCCAGATCGGCGAAGTCCTGCGCCTGCACCTCGGCATGGACAAGCGCCAGGCGCGCGCCCGCACGCTCGAACTGCTGGACGAGGTGGGCATTCCCGATCCGGCGCACAAGATCGATGCGTATCCGAGCCAGATGTCGGGCGGCCAGCAACAGCGCGTGATGATCGCGATGGCCATCGCGTGCGAACCGAAGCTCCTCATCGCGGACGAGCCGACGACGGCGCTGGACGTGACGATCCAGAAGCAGATCATCGAGCTGATCGCCGCGCTGCAGAAGCGGCGCCGCATGGCCGTGCTGTTCATCACGCACGACCTGGGCCTGGTCGGCGAGATCGCGGACCGCGTGATCGTCATGCGCCACGGCGAGGTGCGCGAGGAGGGCGATGCCGCGCAGGTGCTGGGCGCCCCGCGCGACGCGTACACGCGCGCGCTGCTGCACTGCCGGCCGCCGCTGGATGCGCGGCCCGTGCGGCTGCCCGTCATCGACGACTACCTGAGCGGACGCGCGCAGCCGGACGACGTGCTGCCCCAGCGCACGCGCGGCTACGCGCCCGGCGACGACGACATCCTCGTCGTGAACAACCTCGCCAAGAGTTTCTATGTGCGCGAAGGCCTGTTCGGCAAGCGCGAATTCAAGGCCGTGAAGGACGTGTCGTTCACGCTCCCGCGCGGCAAGACGCTGGGCGTCGTCGGCGAATCGGGCTCGGGCAAGACGACGGTCGGCCTGACCTTGCTGCGGCTGCACCGCGCGACGGGCGGCAGCGCGCTGTTCGACGGGCGCGACCTCGTCACGATGAGCGACGCCGAGTTCCAGGCATATAAACGGCGCATCCAGATCGTGTTCCAGAATCCGTACGCGTCGCTGAACCCGCGCTTCACGGTCGGCCAGATCCTGCTGGAACCGATGCGCATCCACCGCATCGGCGCGAACGATGCCGAGCGCACGGCACACGCGCGCCACCTGCTTACGCGCGTCGGGCTGCCGCAGGAGGCCTTCGAGCGTTGGCCGCACGAGTTCTCCGGCGGCCAGCGCCAGCGCATCGCCATCGCGCGCTGCCTGACGATGAAGCCGGAGATCCTCGTGTGCGACGAATCCGTGTCGGCGCTGGACGTGTCCGTGCAGGCGCAGGTGCTGAACCTGCTGCAGGACCTGCAGGATGAGTACGGGATGAGCTACATCTTTATCTCGCACGATCTGTCGGTCGTGAAATACATCGCCGACCGCGTGATGGTGATGCACCACGGCAGCGTCGTCGAGATCGCGGATTCGGACGAGCTGTACCGCAATCCGCAGCATCCGTACACGCGCCAGCTGCTGGCGGCGATCCCGCGCGGCGCCTGAGCCCACGCAGTGTTGCGCGCGGACTGCGCGCGTTGTCCCTTTCGCCACGCCGGCCCTCGTTTTCCGCTAACATACGGGGATGTCCCAGCTCTCGCACCTGATCCACGTGTATGGCGTCCTGATCGTGTTCGGCACCGTGTTGCTCGAGCAGATCGGGCTGCCCATTCCCGCGTTTCCGGTGCTGATCATCGCCGGGGCGCTCGCGGTCGACGGCGGCGCCAACTGGCCGCTGTACCTCGCGGTGTCCGTGCTGGCCTGCCTGATCAGCGATTATTTCTGGTTCCGTGCCGGCCGCTTCTACGGCAAGCGCATCCTGCGCCTGCTGTGCAAGATTTCGCTGTCGCCCGATTCCTGCGTCAGCCAGACCGAGGACAATTTCAGCCGCTGGGGCGCGAAATCCCTCGTCGTCGCCAAGTTCATCCCCGGCTTCAACACGATCGCGCCGCCGCTCGCGGGCGCCATGGGCACGACGACCACGCGCTTCGTCTGGATGTCGATCGCCGGCGGCCTGCTGTGGAGTGCCGTGGGCATGGGGCTCGGCGCCTGGTTCCACGGCAGCGTGGACGACGTCATCGCCTGGTTCGAGACCCTGGGCAGCACGGCGCTGATGGTCGTCGGCATCCTGCTCGCGCTGTTCGTGGCGTTCAAGTACATCGAGCGCAAGCGCAACCTGGGCGCCGCCGACCTGCCGCGCATTACGATGGACGAGCTCAAGGTCTTGCTGGAAGGCGGGCACGACCCGTTGATCGTCGATGCCCGCGGCGTCACGGCGCGCCAGCTGGAAGAGGGCATTCCCGGCGCGCTCGTCTATGGCGACACGACGCCGGACCGTCTGATGGCCGCGCTCGACAAGGACCGCCACATCGTCATCTACTGCTCCTGTCCGAATGACGTCACGGCCGCCCAGGTGGCCAAGGAATTCCTCAAGAACGGCTTCCACCGCGCGCGTCCCCTGCGTGGCGGCCTGGACGCCTGGAACGACCACTGCGCCACCGGCCGCGCCGACGCCGCGCTCACGCCCAAGGCCGGCTGAGCCGCCGTTACTCCCGCTTTGACGTTCCCTCGGCCCCGGCCTTGGCGCCGCGTCGCCCCTCATTCATTGTTGTCATGATTGGTAGCTCGACTACTTGGCCAGCTATGGGGGATTTGCGAAAATTCCCCCTTGTTTGATACACGATGTACCTAAACTACAATAAAAGCTTGCGCTGAAGCCAAGAAATCCTTAAGCTTCGAGGAATCTGTTTCCTACGGCCTGCCATGATCGTTTCGCCCGTCGCCATCGTCGATCCGTCCACCGAACCGCGCCTGGACAGCGCGCGCCACGCGAGCCCGCGCCTGCTGGCCGACGTCGGCGGCACCAATGCGCGCTTCGCGCTGGAAACCGGTCCCGGCACGATTGCGGCGATCGAAGTGCTGCCCTGTGCCGCCTACGCCACACTCGCCGACGCGCTGCGCGCCTATCTGGCGCTGCCGGCCGTCGCGACCATCGCGGCCGCCGGCAGCGTGCGCCACGGTGCGATCGCGATCGCGAACCCCGTCGTCGGCGATTTCGTGCGCATGACCAACCACCATTGGGAATTCTCGATCGACGCGCTGCGCCGCGAATGCGGATTCGACGAACTCGCGGTCGTCAACGATTTCTACGCGCTGGCCATGGCGCTGCCGCACTTGGCGGACGGCGACAAGCGCCAGATCGGCACCGGCGTGCCCGTCGCGGGGACGCCCATCGCCTTGCTGGGCGCGGGCACGGGCCTGGGCGTGTCGGGCCTCGTGCCGGCGGAGAACACCCCGGCCGGCGCCAAGCCGTCCTGGACGGCGCTGCGCAGCGAAGGCGGCCACGTGACGTTTTCGCCCGCGAACGAGACGGAAGTCGCAATCCTGCAATTCGCGTGGCGCGAATTCGAGCACGTGTCGGCCGAGCGTTTCCTGTCCGGTTCCGGCATCGAGCTCATCTATCGCGCGCTGGCGAATCTGCGCGGCGGCGCGGTCGAGGCCCTGGACGCCCCCGATATCACGCGCCGCGGCCTCGCCGGCACGTGCCCGCTGTGCGACGAAGCCATCGAGGTGTTCTGCGGCATGCTGGGCACCATCGCCGGCAACCTGGCCATCACCCTGGGTGCCCAGGGCGGCGTGTACATCGGCGGCGGCATCGTCCCGCGCCTGGGCGAGCGCTTCGCCGCCTCGTGCTTCCGTGCCCGCTTCGAGCGCAAGGGCCGCTTCGTGGGCTATCTGGCGCAGGTGCCGACCTATGTGATCACTGCCGACTATCCCGCGTTCGTGGGCGTGTCGGCCATCCTGGCGGACCGC
Organism: Massilia pinisoli; assembly: GCF_024753285.1. GTDB lineage: Bacteria > Pseudomonadota > Gammaproteobacteria > Burkholderiales > Burkholderiaceae_D > Telluria > Telluria pinisoli. Next base: position 240,461 of record NZ_JANUGW010000007.1, read on the forward strand.
TCCGGACTGTGATTCCGGCCGGCCGCGGCGGGGCTTGAGCCCGTCGTCGCCGCGTTCCTGCGCATGGCAATGTTCTTTTCCCGGTTTTATCGGGTACAATGGCAGCCAATTGAAAGAAACGATGTCGTTCGCTCAGCCCAGCGCGCCAGGAGCCTCGCCTCCAGAGCCCAGTCTCCCGATGGTGCCGGCAGCCCCGTTTCTTTGAAATCGACCGTTCGCGGTCCACTTGCCGGTGGGCCGCCCCGTGGCGGGACGCAAATCCCCACGGTATCCCGCCCGGTGTGCCAAGCCGGGTGATGGAACCCCGTTTCAAAGCGTGAGTCTCAGCCAGGCGGCCAATGGCCGGCCGCGTTGAACGGGTTATGTTTGATGGTTCTTAGCATCCAGAGTTGCTCACTCCGCTGACGACATCGTTATGAACAATGATGAGGCCAAGAAGGTCCTCGAGACCGCCTTGCTGTGCGCGCGCGAGCCGATGACGATCCACGCGATGAAGAAGCTGTTCGTCGACGTGGACAGGAACGGCCAGCCGATCGGCGCCGGCGTCGGGTCGGATACGATCAAGATCCTGCTCGAGGAATTGCGCCAGGATTGGCAGGATCGCGGCATCGAGATCGTCAGCCTGGCATCGGGCTGGCGCTTCCAGAGCCGCCCCGAAATGAAGCCTTACCTGGACCGCATCGCGCCGGAAAAGCCGCCGAAATACTCGCGGGCGACGCTGGAAACGCTGGCGATCATCGCCTACCGCCAGCCGGTGACGCGCGGCGACATCGAGGAAATCCGCGGCGTGGCCGTGAATTCGCAGACGATCAAGATGCTGGAAGACCGCGGCTGGATCGACGTGGTGGGCCACCGCGAAGTGCCCGGCCGCCCCGCGCTGCTGGGCACGACGAAGCAGTTCCTCGATGACCTGGGGCTCGCCGCGCTGTCCCAGTTGCCGCCGCTGCAGCAGGTGGCCGACATCGGCGCCGGGCGCAGCCTGGAGGCGCTGGAAGCGGCGCTGCAACAATTTGACGACACTTCACCCGTTGAAGTCCCGAACCACGACCAAGCGCTCGCGTCCAACGACTGATCGTCGCGCCAGGTCAGCAAAACCAAGAAATGAATGATGAAGCCAACTGACATGAACGAGACGATCCCTGCCGAGGCAGGACAGGAGACGGCCGCCAAGCCGAAGCGCCGCACGAAGCCCAAGGCGGAGGCGGTGCAAGCCGCCCCCGAGGGCGCGCAGCCCGACGCCGCCATCAAACCCAAGCGCACGCGCAAGACGGCCGCCCAGAAAGCGGCCGAAGCCGCCGGCGGCGCGGATGCCGGCGCCGTGACGCCAGCCGCATCCGAGCAGGCCGCCGCGCCGGCGCCGCGCAAGCCGCGCGCCCGCAAGGCCGCCGACGTGGCGCCGGCAGCCGCCGAGTCCGCACCGGCAGCCGATGCCGCAGCATCGGCTGCCGCAGCATCGGCTGCCGCAGCTCCTGCGCCCGCTGCCGCGGCACCGGCGCACGCCGACGACGCCGGCAACCAGCGCAAGCCGCGCGGTCCGCGCCAGATGCGCGAACAGCGCCAGCAGCGCGACGCCCGCCAGCCGGCGCGCACCGACGCCGATGTCGCCGTGGATGCGACGCCCGCCGTGGCCGGCGCCGCAGCGCCCGAAGCGGGCCGCAACGAACAGCGCCGCGACCAGCGCGGCGGCAAGCAGCAGAAGAAGAAAGGCCAGCAGCGCGGCCAGCAGGCGCAAGGCGGCCAGCAAGGCGCGCAGCAGGGCACGCAAGCGGCCGGCCAGCAACAGGGCCAGCAGCAGGGCCGGAACAAGAACGCGAAAAACAATGCCCGGCCGGCCAAGGGCGGCAAGGGCAACGACGCGGATGCCGTGTTCTCGTTCGTCACGTCGGACGCGTTCGACGCGAACGAGGGCGGCCGCGGCCAGGCCCAGCCGGCCAAGGCGCGCCGCGACCTGACGGCCGAGGACGACGCGCCCAAGCTGCACAAGGTGCTGGCGGAGGCGGGCCTCGGCTCGCGCCGCGACATGGAAGAGCTGATCATCGCGGGCCGCGTGTCCGTCAACGGCGAACCGGCGCACATCGGCCAGCGCATCCTGCCGACCGACGCCGTGCGCATCAACGGCAAGCTGCTGCAGCGCCGCGTATCCAACAAGCCGCCGCGCGTGCTCGTTTACCACAAGCCGGCCGGCGAGATCGTCAGCGCGGACGATCCGGAAGGCCGTCCGTCCGTGTTCGACCGCCTGCCGACGATGAAGACCGGCAAATGGCTGGCCGTCGGCCGCCTCGACTTCAACACCGAGGGCCTGCTGCTGTTCACGAATTCCGGCGACCTGGCGAACCGCCTGATGCACCCTCGCTACAACATCGACCGCGAATACGCCGTGCGCACGCTGGGCGAGCTGGAAGAGGGCATGCGCCAGAAGCTGCTGGCCGGCGTGGAACTCGATGACGGTACCGCGTCGTTCACGAAGATCGTGGACGGCGGCGGCGAAGGCGTGAACCGCTGGTATCGCGTCGTCATCGGCGAGGGCCGCAACCGCGAGGTGCGCCGCATGTTCGAGGCCGTCGGCCTGACCGTGTCGCGCCTCATCCGTACCCGCTACGGCGCCATGACCTTGCCGTCGGGCCTGAAGCGCGGTCGCTGGGAAGAGCTGGAAGAAAACGATGTGCGCCGTTTCCTCGATGCGTTCGGCGTCGAGAAGAAGGGCGGCAACGGCAACGCCGCCGGCACCGGCAAGGGCCAGGCGAAGGGGCAGGGCGGCAAGGACCGCGGCGCCGGCAATCCGGACGATCACCGCTCGAACGGCAACCGCATCGATCGCGCCGACGCCAACCGCAACGTCGATCCGTTCGGTCCGCCGGTGGTCCGTGTCGGTACTGGCCGCGACACCGGCATCCTCGGGACCGGCCGCGCGCCGCAGGGCGGCGGCCGCGGTGGCCAAGGTGGTCAGGGTGGCCGCGGTGGTCAGGGTGGTCAGGGTGGTCGCGGCAAGGCGATGGGCGGCCAGGGCGGCCAAGGCCGCGGCACCGCCAAGGGGCCGCGCCAGCCCGATCCGCTGCAGACGACGTTCGGCTTCGGCGGCAACGGCCCCGGCCGCCGTAACCAGGGTCCGCGCGTGAGCGACCACGGCATGCCGCGCCGCGGCCGTCGCGGTTGAGTCGGAAATGACGCCGTTCGGCGGGCTCGCGAAGTCCGTCGAACGTCGGCGTTGTCCGGTCATGCCGCGCGAAAATGAACCGCCCGCAGCGTCGCGTTGACCAAAAGAGTAGACTGTTGCATAGCTGTTCATTTTGCAGTGCGGCGATTGCGGCCGACCCTGTATCGGGTTATAATGCGTGTCCTAACCCGAGTGCTTCCCAATATTGTTTTGGCGAACAAGCTCCTGTTGGGAAAACAAAAGATGGGCAGTTGCCCATTTTTTTTTTGTTGAATCGTTTTAAGGGTCCGGCACCGGACCGTGGAGAAACCTGTGCAGTTGTTTGATTTGATTGCCAAGACAGTCAGCGGACTGGGCTACGAACTCGTCGATATCGAACGGGCCGAGCGAGGCATCCTGCGCGTGTTTATCGACTTCCCGGCGGCAGTGTCGGATGAAAAGGGACCGATCTCGGTCGAGGATTGCGCCACGGTGAGCCACCAGCTGTCGCACGTGTTGACGGTCGAAAACGTCGACTACGAGCGCCTGGAAGTGTCGTCGCCCGGACTGGACCGTCCGGTGCGCACCCTGGCCGACTTCGAACGCTTTGCCGGCAGCGAATGCACGGTCAAGCTGCGCGTCGCGATGCCCGGCAGCGCGAACCGCAAGACCTACACGGGCATCCTGCATGCACCGCAAGGCGAGAAGATCGGGTTGGAATTTGAAAGCAAGGACGGACCGGCGTTGCTGGAATTTACGCTGGCCGAACTCGACAAGGCACGCCTCGTGCCAAAGGTGGATTTTAGGAGTCGCAAAGCATGAGTCGCGAAATTTTGTTACTGGTTGATGCGCTCGCGCGCGAAAAGAACGTCGATAAGGAAGTGGTCTTCGGGGCGCTCGAGTTCGCCCTGGCGCAAGCTACGAAAAAGCGCTACGAAGGCGAGGTCGACATTCGCGTGTCCATCGACCGCGACACTGGCGAATTCGAAACGTTCCGCCGCTGGCACGTCGTGCCGGACGAAGCGGGCCTGCAACTGCCCGACCAGGAAATCCTGCACTTCGAAGCGAAAGAGCAGATCCCCGACATCGAAGTCGACGAATACATCGAAGAGCCGATCGAGTCGGTCGAGTTCGGCCGCCGCTTCGCCCAGGACACCAAGCAGGTCGTGCTGCAGCGCGTGCGCGATGCCGAACGCGAGCAGATCCTGCAAGACTTCCTGGAGCGCGGCGACGCCCTCGTCACCGGCACCATCAAGCGCATGGAACGCGGCGATGCGATCGTCGAATCGGGCAAGATCGAGGCGCGCCTGCCGCGCGACCAGATGATCCCGAAGGAAAACCTGCGCATCGGCGACCGCGTCCGCGCCTACATCCTGCGCGTCGACCGCAATATGCGCGGCCCGCAGGTGATCCTGTCGCGTACGGCACCGGAATTCATCATGAAACTGTTCGAACTCGAAGTACCCGAGATCGAGCAGGGCCTGCTGCAGATCAAGTCGGCCGCCCGCGACCCGGGCGTGCGCGCGAAGATCGCTGTCTTTACGTCGGACAAGCGCATCGACCCGATCGGCACCTGCGTCGGCATGCGCGGTTCGCGCGTGCAGGCCGTGACCGGCGAGCTGGGCGGCGAGCGTGTGGACATCGTGCTGTGGTCGGAAGATCCGGCGCAGTTCGTGATCGGCGCGCTGGCCCCGGCCAACGTGTCGTCGATCATGGTGGATGAAGAGAAGCACGCGATGGACGTCGTCGTCGACGAGGAAAACCTCGCGATCGCGATCGGCCGTTCGGGCCAGAACGTACGCCTGGCGTCCGAGCTGACCGGCTGGAAGATCAACATCATGACCGCCGAAGAGTCGGCCAACAAGGCCGAGCAGGAAACGGCTGCCGTGCGTGCGCTGTTCATGGCAAAGCTGGACGTGGACGAGGAAGTGGCGAACATCCTGGTCGAGGAAGGTTTCTCGAGCCTTGAAGAAGTCGCCTACGTGCCCATCTCGGAAATGCTGGAGATCGAATCGTTCGACGAAGACACCGTCAACGAACTGCGTACCCGTGCACGCGACGCGCTGGTGACCGAGGCGATCGCTTCCGAGGAAGGTCTCGAGGGCATGGAAGAGGCGCTGGCCAACCTGGACGGCATGGACCGTACCACGGCGGGCAAGCTGGGCCTCGCCGGCATCAAGACCCTGGAGCAATTCGCGGGTCTGGCGTACGACGAGTTCAGCGCCATCCTGGCGCTGCCGACCGAGCGTGCCCGTGAACTGATCAAGAATGAATTTAATGATGTGACCGACGATGAGATGAAACTGGTCGACGCCAAGTACGACGACCGGGCCAAGGCCCTGCAGGCGAAAGCCTGGAGCCAGGTAGAAACGGCCAAGGCATAAGAAGGAGCGAAGACCGGAGCGACATGCCATCCGGTCTTCGCGCTTTCTTAAGCAAGCAAAATTCTTTATCATCTCGCGACACATAGAAAAGAGGACTGAATGGCGAGTAACAACGTAGCCCAATTTGCCACCGAACTGAAGATGCCTGCAGATTTGCTGCTGACGCAGCTGCGTTCTGCCGGCGTCGAGAAAAGTTCGACGTCAGATCCCTTGTCCAAGGATGATAAGGATAAGCTGCTGAACCATCTGCGCCGTACCCACGGTGCCGCCGAATCCGGCGAAAAGAAGAAGATCACGGTGACCCGCAAGGAAACCTCCGAGATCAAGCAGGCTGACGCAAGCGGCAAATCGCGCACGATCCAGGTCGAAGTGCGCAAGAAGCGCACCTTCGTGCAGCGTGACGACCTCGTCACGCCGAAAGCGGCTGCCCAGCAGTCGCCCGTCGTCGACGCCGCGGAGCAGGCGCGCCGCGACGAAGACGCGCGCCGCCAGGCCGAGCTGATCGCGCGCCAGGAAGCGGAACTGCGCGAGAAGCAGGAACGCCTGGCCAAGCTCGAATCCGAGAAGGCCGAGCAGGCGAAGGCGGCCGAGGAGCAGGCGAAGCGCGACGCCGAAGAGCGCGCCAAGCGCGACGCGGCCGAAGCCGCGGAGCAGGCGGCAGCGGCCGCCCAGGCATCGGCCGGCGCCGCCGACGATGCGAAACGCGCCGCCGCGGACGAAGCCAAGAAGGCAGCGGCCGAGGAAGCCAAGCGCCGTGCCGACGAGGCCGCCAAGGAAGCCGCCGAACGCGCTGCCGCCACCGAGCGCGCACGCAAGGCCGTGGCCGATGAAGTGGCCCAGATCAAGGCCATGATGGCCCAGCCGCGCCGCGTCATCAAGGCACCGGAAGTCGTGCCCGCCGCGAAGCCGAAGGCAGCCGAGCCGAGCACCTTGCACAAGCCGGCGACGACCGCGAAGCCGGCCGACGCCAAGAAGGACGATGCGAGCAGCCGTGCCAAGCCGGGCGATAAGAAGTCGATCAAGTCGGCCAATGTCGCGTCGACGTGGTCGGACGAGAAGAAGCGCGGCGGTCCGGGCGCCGGCACGAAGGGTCGCGGCAACGCGGCGCCGACGGGCCGCGACGGCTGGCGTGCGGGCGGCGGCCGTGGCGGCCGTCGTGGCGGCCATGACGATCGCGAATCGAATTTCCAGGCCCCGACGGAAGCCATCGTGCGCGACGTGCACGTGCCGGAAACCATCACCGTGGCCGAACTGGCGCACAAGATGGCCGTCAAGGCATCGGAAGTCATCAAGCAGCTGATGAAGCTGGGCCAGATGTGCACCATCAACCAGGTGCTGGACCAGGAAACGGCGATGATCGTCGTCGAAGAGATGGGCCACAAGGCGCATCCCGCCGCCGTGGACGATCCGGAAGCCGTGCTGGCCGACCAGGGTGAGCACCACGAGTTCGAATCGAAGCCGCGCGCACCGGTCGTCACCGTCATGGGTCACGTCGACCACGGTAAGACGTCGCTGCTGGACTACATCCGCCGTGCCAAAGTGGCGGCGGGCGAGGCCGGCGGCATCACCCAGCACATCGGTGCGTACCACGTGGACACGCCGCGCGGCATGGTCACGTTCCTCGACACCCCGGGTCACGAAGCCTTCACGGCGATGCGTGCCCGCGGCGCCAAGGCGACCGACATCGTCATCCTCGTGGTGGCGGCCGACGACGGCGTGATGCCGCAGACGAAGGAAGCGATCGCCCACGCGAAAGCGGCCGGCGTGCCCCTCGTCGTGGCGATCAACAAGATCGATAAGCAGGGTGCCAATACGGACCGCGTGACGCAGGAACTGGTCGCGGAAGGCGTCGTGCCGGAAGAATACGGCGGCGAGTCGCCGTTCGTCCCGGTGTCGGCCAAGACGGGCCAGGGCATCGACGACCTGCTGGAAAACGTGCTGCTGCAGGCCGAAGTGCTGGAACTGAAGGCGCCGGTGGAATCGCTGGCGCGCGGCCTCGTCGTCGAGGCCCGCCTCGACAAGGGCCGCGGCCCGGTCGCGACGATCCTCGTGCAGTCGGGTACCCTGAAGCGCGGCGACGTCGTGCTGGCGGGTTCCTCGTTCGGCCGTGTCCGTGCGATGCTGGACGAGAACGGCAAGTCGGTGACCGAAGCCGGTCCGTCCTTCCCGGTCGAGATCCAGGGCTTGACGGAAGTGCCGAGTGCCGGCGAAGAAGTCATGGTCATGGCCGACGAGCGCAAGGCGCGCGAAATCGCGCTGTTCCGTCAAGGTAAGTTCCGCGACGTGAAGCTGGCCAAGCAGCAGGCAGCCAAGCTGGAGAACATTCTCGACCAGATGGGCGAAGGCGAAGTCAAGAACCTGCCGCTCATCGTCAAGACGGACGTGCAGGGTTCGCAGGAAGCACTGGTCGGTTCGCTGCAGAAGCTGTCGACGTCGGAAGTGCGTGTGCAGATCGTGCACGCGGCCGTCGGCGGCATCACGGAATCGGACGTCAACCTGGCGACCGCGTCGAAGGCGGTCATCATCGGCTTCAACGCCCGTGCCGACGCCCAGGCGCGCAAGCTGGCCGAGACGAACGGCGTCGACATCCGTTACTACAGCATCATTTACGATGCGATCGACGAGATCAAGACGGCTCTGTCGGGCATGCTGGCGCCGGAGAAGCGCGAGCACGTCACGGGCCAGGTGGAAATCCGCCAGGTCATCCTCGTGTCGAAAGTCGGCGCGATCGCGGGCTGCCTCGTCACGGACGGCGTCGTCAAGCGTACCTCGTCGGTCCGCCTGCTGCGCAACAACATCGTCGTGTGGACGGGCGAGATCGACTCGCTCAAGCGCTTCAAGGACGATGCGAAGGAAGTGCGCGCCGGTCTCGAGTGCGGTCTGTCGCTGAAGAACTACAACGACATCCAGGTCGGCGACGTCCTGGAAGTGTTCGAAGTTCAGGAAGTGGCGCGTACGCTGTAATCGGACTCTCCTTCGATAGGAGTAGCATTGGGGCTGGCAAGCCTGCGCCGCATGGCGCGGGCCGCTGGCCCCAAGTTTTTTATAAGTCGTAAACAACATGGCAAAACACAGCAAAAGCATTCCCCAGCGCGGCCTGCGCGTGGCCGACCAGATCCAGAAGGACTTGTCGGAACTGATCGCCTTCGAACTGAAGGATCCGCGCGTCGGCATGGTCACCATCAGCGAAGTCAAGCTGACGCCGGACTACGCGCACGCGAAAATCTATTTCACCTTGCTCAAGGACAGCCCGGAAGAGATCAAGCAGACGCTGGAAGGCCTGACGAAGGCGTCCGGCTACCTGCGCAATCTGCTCGGCAAGCGTCTGCACATCCATACCTTGCCACAACTTCACTTCGTGCACGACACGTCGACGAGCCGCGGCCTCGCGATGTCGGCGCTGATCGACCAGGCCAATGCGACGCGCGCGAAAGACGATGTGGCCGACACCGGCGCCGCCGAAGATTCGGATTCCGAGTGAACGCACGTCCCCCGAAAAAGCCCCGTGACCTCGTCGACGGGGTGCTCCTCATCGACAAGCCCGTCGGCCTGTCGTCGAACGATGCGCTGACGAAGGTGAAACGCATCGTCAACGCGAAGAAGGCGGGCCACACGGGCACCTTGGACCCGTTCGCCACGGGCCTGCTGCCGTTGTGCTTCGGCGAAGCAACCAAGTTTTCGCAAGACTTGCTGGAAGCGGACAAGACGTATGACGCCGTCGTCCACCTGGGCGTCACGACGACGACGGGCGACACGGAAGGGGAGGTCGTCGAGACGCGTCCCGTCGGCGTGACGGTCGAACAGATCGAAGCGGCGCTGGTCAAGTTCCGCGGCCCCATCCTGCAGATTCCCCCGATGTACTCGGCGCTGAAGCGCGACGGCAAGGCGCTGTACGAGTACGCGCGTGAAGGCATCACCCTGGAACGCGAAGCCCGTCCGGTGACGATCCACAAGCTCGAGATGCTCGCGTATGACGCGCCGATGCTCACGATCCGCGTGACGTGCAGCAAGGGCACGTACGTGCGCGTGCTGGGCGAGGACATCGGCGCCGCGCTCGGCTGCGGCGCGCACCTGAACGCGCTGCGCCGGACAGGGGTCGGCGCGCTGACGGTGGCCGGCATGGTGACCTTGGAACAGTTGCAGGCGCACGACGATCCGCTGTCGCTGCTGGCCCCCGTCGATGCCTTGTTGTCGAGCTTCCCGCGCGTCGACCTGACGCCGGAGCTGGCCGCACGCTTCCTCAACGGGCAGCGCCTCGCGCTGAACCGCGAGCCGGTCGCGCTGCCGGAGACAACCGGCAGGGTGCGCGTGTACCACGACGGCAAATTGCTGGGTACGGCCATCCTGCAGGACTATGGCGTGCTGGCGCCGGAACGGTTGATCGCGCGGCCGCAAGCCTGAAAAGCTTGCTTCGGCGCCAACATTGCGCCAGAATCTGGATGTTGTCTTAACGCAAACGAGAGGCCGTCCAGATGCACGCGATCGCACCGACCCGCACCGAAGCACGCCTGGCCGGCCAGGCCACGGGCGCCATGTTCTTTTTCGTGTTTGGCGGCGTCTGGCTCGAAGGCTGGGCGCACCAGTCCGGGGCCGGCGCGCCCGTGTTCGTCGTCATCGCCGCGCTGGCGCTCGCGCTGCTGGCCGTTGCGTGGCGCCGCTTCCGCCGCTACGCGCCCGCACTCGCGCGCGAGGCCGACACGCCCGAGCGGCGCCGCGCCAAGCGCGTTTTCAACATGGTGAACGCGGGGCAGTGGATCGTGATCTTCATCCTCATGCAGGTGCTCAACAACCTCGGCAAGGGCGCCTGGATCATCCCGATGGCCATGGCCGTCATCGGCCTGCATTTCCTGCCGCTGGCCCATGTGTTCAAGAATCCGCCGCATTACGTGACGGGCGCGGCCATGGTCGCGTTCGCCGCGCTGTATCCGCTGCTGGCCAGCGGCGGCCCGACGGCGCCCGTGGGCTTCCTCGGCGCGGGCCTCATCCTGTGGCTCAGCGCCGCCTGGGCACTGCGCGCCTGACGTCATCGTCCTTCAACATTTCGCCGTTATTCTGACGATGCAGGCCGTTGCGGTGCAGCAGAGGTCTGTAAGCATGCTATACTAGTGGGTTCCGGAAGTCGAAAGTCTCGAGCTCTTCCGCCCATCACGCAACATTTACTGTTGAAAACGCATATGTCAGACACCAAACGCGCGATTCGTAATATCGCAATCATCGCCCACGTTGACCACGGCAAGACCACCCTGGTGGACCAGCTGCTGCGCCAATCCGGCACTTTCCGTGAAAACCAGGCGGTCGACACCCGCGTGATGGACTCGAACGATCTCGAGAAAGAACGCGGCATTACGATTCTGTCGAAGAACTGCGCCGTTGAATACGAAGGCACGCATATCAACATCGTCGACACCCCGGGCCACGCCGACTTCGGCGGTGAGGTCGAGCGCGTGCTGTCGATGGTCGACTCCGTGCTGCTGCTGGTCGACGCGCAGGAAGGTCCGATGCCGCAGACCCGCTTCGTCACGCGCAAGGCGCTGGCGCTGGGCCTGAAGCCGATCGTCGTCGTCAACAAGATCGACCGTCCGGGCGCACGCGCCGACTGGGCGATCAACCAGACGTTCGAACTGTTCGACAAGCTGGGCGCCAACGACGAGCAGCTGGACTTCCCGATCGTCTACGCCTCGGGCCTGAACGGCTACGCCGGCATGGATGAAAGCGTGCGCGGCGGCGACATGAAGCCGCTGTTCGACGCCATCCTGAAATACGTGCCGGTGCGTGACGACAATCCGGACGGCCCGCTGCAGATGCAGATCACGTCGCTCGACTACTCGTCGTACGTCGGCAAGATCGGTATCGGCCGCGTCAACCGCGGTCGCGTCAAGCCGGGCATGGACGTGCTGGTCGTGAACGGCCAGGACGACAAGAACCCGATCAAGGGCCGCATCAACCAGGTGCTGAACTTCAAGGGCCTGGAGCGCGTGCTGGTCGATGAAGCCGTCGCCGGCGACATCGTGCTGATCAACGGTATCGAAGACATCGGCATCGGCGTGACCGTGACCGCCGTGGATACCCCGGAAGCGCTGCCGATGCTGACCGTCGACGAGCCCACGCTGACCATGAACTTCATGGTCAACAACTCGCCGCTGGCCGGCCGCGAAGGCAAGTTCGTCACCAGCCGCCAGCTGCGCGACCGCCTGGACCGCGAACTGAAGTCGAACGTGGCACTGCGCGTCCTGCCGACGCCGGACGATACCGTGTTCGAAGTGTCGGGCCGTGGCGAGCTGCACCTGACCATCCTGCTGGAAAACATGCGCCGTGAAGGCTTCGAGCTCGCGGTGTCGCGTCCGCGCGTCGTGTTCAAGGAAATCGACGGCGTGAAATGCGAGCCGTACGAAAACCTGACCGTCGACGTCGAGGAAGTGAACCAGGGCGGCGTGATGGAAGAACTGGGCCGCCGCCGTGGCGACCTGCAGAACATGGAATCGGACGGCAAAGGCCGCGTCCGCCTGGAATACCGCATCCCGGCCCGTGGCCTGATCGGCTTCCAGGGTGACTTCATGACGCTGACGCGCGGCACCGGCCTGATGAGCCACGTGTTCGACGCCTACTCGCCGGTCGACAATGGCAAGGGCGAACTGGCCGGCCGTCGCAACGGCGTGCTGATCTCGCAGGATGACGGCCAGGCCGTCGCCTACGCACTGTGGAAGCTGCAGGACCGCGGCCGCATGTTCGTCGAGCACAACACCCCGGTGTACGAAGGCATGATCATCGGCATCCACTCGCGCGACAACGACCTGGTCGTCAACCCGATCAAGGGCAAGCAGCTGACCAACGTGCGCGCGTCGGGTACCGATGAAGCCGTGCGCCTCGTGCCGCCGATCCAGATGTCGCTGGAATACGCCGTCGAGTTCATCGAGGACGATGAACTGGTCGAGATCACGCCGAAGAGCATCCGCCTGCGCAAGCGTCACCTGAAGGAACACGAGCGCAAGAAGGCCAGCCGCGAAGCCGCGTAAGCCGCTTCCCGAGCCAACGAAAAACCCGCTGCCTGCAGCGGGTTTTTTTATGGCTCAAAAAGCCATCGCTTTGGCTCCTCGCGCAAGTCAATACGGCACTATTTTCGAAAGGAAAGTATTAGCATGGTGTCCACTTAATTGACATTCGATTAAGCCGCGTGTTCGAACGAAAACAAAGGAGACTCCATGAAATTGCTGAAACAACTGACCGTCGTCGCTGCCCTGTCCTCGATCGCCTCGTACGCCTCGGCCCTGACGCCGATCGCCGACCAGGACCTGTCGGCCGTGTCCGGCCGTGACGGTGTGTCGATCGCCGCCGACCTGCATGTGAACATCGGTTCCTTCGTCTACACGGACACGGATGCCGCCGGTGGGTCGGTGAGCTTCAACAACATCAAGATCAACGGTGCGATCGCCGCCACGATCGACATCATCAACAACGCCACCTTCAAGAGCGAAGTCAGCGCCTACAACGCGGACGGCAGCGCCAACACGAACACCACGCTGGGCGTGATCTCGCCACTGGCCGTTCCCGGCGCCAGCCCGGGCCTGGCAGCGTTCCAGCCGACCGGCGACGTCGTTAAGATCGCTATCCCGAAAGTCGACACCAACAAGAACCTGAGCATGTCGGTCGACTCGATCAAGATGGGCAATTCGACCGCATCGTTCGGTTCGATGGCCGCCAACGACATCAAGCTGCAGGGCACCACTGTGTACATCTGGGCACACTGATCGGTACTCGGGCGCGCGCAAAAGCGCGCCCGAATGTGTCACCGGACTGGCTCAGGAATCCATCGATTTGGCTCCATGAGCAAGGACAAAAGGATGTGGTTATTGAAGCGGAAGTAATAACATTGTTTTCACTTAATTGACTTCCGATAAACGGATTCAGTTAAGAAAAAGCGGTCCCGACGCTGCCGTCCCGACAGGCCACAAGCCGGAGAGGAACCGAAGCGGACGCGCGGGGAAGCCCCGAAGAGATTCCCGTCGATCACAATAACACTGGAGATACCATGAAACTGCTGAAACAACTGACCGTCGTCGCTGCCCTGTCCTCGATCGCTTCGTACGCATCGGCCCTGACCCCGATCGCCGATTCCGATCTGTCCAAAGTATCGGGCCGTGACGGTGTGTCGATCGCCGCTGACCTGCATGTCAACATCGGTTCGTTCGTGTACACGGACACCGACGCAGCCGGCGGTTCGGTGAGCTTCAACAACATCAAGATGACGGGTGCAATCGCTGCCACGATCGACATCATCAACAACGCCACGTTCCAGGCTGACGCCAGCGCAGCATCGGGCGCATCCAGCGTGCTGGGCGTGACGGGCGGTGCAGGTCTGGCTGCCTTCATGCCGGCTGGCGACGTGGTCAAGATCGCCATCCCGCAAGTCGACACCAACAAGAACCTGAGCATGTCGGTCGACTCCATCAAGATGGGCAACTCGAGCGCTTCGTACGGTTCGTTCGCTGCCAACGACATCAAGCTGCAAGGCACCACGGTCTACATCTGGGCGCACTAAGCGTCGAGGTTGGGTGATGGACGGCCCGAGGGTTTACCCCGGGCCGTTTTTTTGACCTCCGTTTTCCCGGGTTCTCTATGCGCACCACCATGTTCCGCTTCAGCGCGCGCCGCGTCCGGACCGCGCTCATGAAGCTCTTATTGGCGCCCTTATTGGCGCCCTTGCTGGCACTCATGCTGCTGCCCGGCGCGGCAAAAGCCCAGATGCGCGCGCTGTCCGACAACGAACTGTCCACCGTCAGCGGCCAAGGCCTGTTCACGGTCGGGAACTCCAGCTACAACGGTTTCGATTTCACCCGCATCAGCCTCGATGCGGACGTCACATTGAACGCCAACCTGGCCAATATGCGCCTGGGCGAATACAACTACGCGCCCCGCAACGGCACGGGCGCGGACCTCGACATCAGCGCGCTGCAATTCGGCCGCACCGACGGCACCGCGGCCCAGCGGCTCGTGCAGATCACCAATCCGTATTTCGAATTCGTTTATAAAAACACCGGCGTCAACAACCAGCGCGAGATGGTCGGCATGCGCCTCGGCTTCGACGGCATCTCCGGCGACGTCGGCATGAAGATCGCCAGCTTGTCCGGCTCCATGCGCATCGACGCGGGCGCGAACGGCATCATCGACAGCATGAACGACGCCGGCGGCGGCAAGCGCTGGGACGGCACGTGCTCGGGCTGCACGCCGCTGTCCAGCGTGGGCGGCGTGACGGCCGGTGACGCCAACGGGCCGAGCCGCGATTTCTGGATCTCGATCCTCAAGACGCCGGTCCAATTTCAGGCAGGTTCCGGCATGCCCGCGCTCACCGACGCCCAAGCGGGCATCTGGCTGAACTGGCGCGACAAGCTGACGGCGCTGAACCTCACCGGCACAGTGCCGGTCAATAACGCGACGGGGCATTGATGCGCACCCGGGCCGCCATCGTCCTGTTGTGCGTGCCGGCCCTCGCGGCCGCGCTCGAGCCGCTGCCGGACACCGCCCTCGCGAAAGTGGCCGGACGTGACGGCATGAGCTTCAACCTGTCGAACTTCGCCATGGCGGGCAACGCGGAAATGCGTTACTACACGCCCGGCGGCGACAGCTTCAGCATCGGCAACCTCAGTGCGTCGCGTTCCGACAACACGGATGCGCCGTTCGCCGATCCTTATCGCCTCGACGTGATCAGCGGCGGGCCCGGCCGCGCCGACATCATCAACATCGCGTTCCCGGCGAACGTGGCGGGCCGTGAAGTGTGGCAGATCGCCTACGATTTCGGCGTGAACGCGAACGGCATCGACGTGAAGGGCGGCAGCGTGATCCTGAAGGATCTCGTGTACTACGGCGGCGGGATACAGTGGTCGACGCCGACCGTCGGCGACGGCCTCGCGTTCGGCCTCGCCCGACGGCTCGAGCTGGGCAGCCTCACCTTGGCGCCGAACGGGCGCGACGCGACGGGGGAGGCGATGGTGCTGTCGAACGTGAAGATCGGCGCCGCCACGGCCGACGGTTCCGCGCCCACGGCGCCGTGGCAAATCGCCGACGTGACGAATCAGCCCGGCATCTTCAACGCGCGCACGGACGACACGGGCAAGTCGAGCCTGCACCTCGGCGTCAACTGGCCCGAGGCCGGGCAGACGGCGCCCAGCGGCACGCTGCAGATCGGGAACATCAGCTTCCGCAGCGACGCGGGTGTCAACATGGACCTGGGCAGTTCGCGCATCGGGTCGATCCAGTTGCAGTACCTCGACGTCAAATTCCATTGATAATGAGCCCGCGCCTGCGCCTCCTCGCCTTCCTCCTGCCGGCCATGCTGTGCGGGGCAGCCTGGGCGGGACCGCAGCGGCTCGACGACGACGAACTGGCGCAGGTGCGCGGCGCCGACGGCGTCAGCTTCGCCGTGCGCCTGCAATTGAACCGCCCCGACGACGGCACCGTCGGCGACAGCCGCCTGACGATCGGCCAGACGGTCGACGGCCGCACGACGTACACGGTGCTCAAGAACGTCGGCGGCCTGATCCAGATGGTGGGCTTGAACATCAGTGCGCAGACGGCCGGCGACGGCACGAACTACCTGGCGCTCACCTTGCCGGCGTGGACGAAGTTCACGGACACCGGCTTCGAATCCCTGAGCGTGCAGGCCGATCCGCGCGGGCCCGTGACGGACAGCCTGGGCCGGGTCACCCTGAACGGCGAGCTCCAGATGCAGGGCCAGCTGCGCCTGTGGTCGCATTGACGGCCGACTGTCCATGCGCGTTCAGCCGGTCTTGCTGAAATTCGCCGGGCGCCTTGCCGAACCAGCGCAGGCACGCGCGGTGGAAGGCGCTGGGGTCGGCGAAACCCAGCTTGTAGCTGAGGTTCTTGACGCTGATGCGGTCGCTGCCGAGGTATTGCTGGGCAATCGTGCGCCGCACCTCGTCGACGAGCGTGGAGAAGTCGGTACCTTCGTCGGCCAGGCGGCGCTGCAGGGTGCGCTCGCTGATCGCGAGGCGCCGCGCCACCGCGTCGCGCAGGGCGCCGCCCTGGTCGATCATCGCCGGCAGCAGCTCGCGCACGCGCGCGGCCACGCTCGTGCGCTCGGCCTGCGCGAGGCGTTCGTCGAGCAGGCGGAACAGGCCTTCGGCCGCGAGCGGATTCGCGGTCGGGATCGGCGCCGAGATGTCGGCATTGGCGAATTCGAGTGCGTTCGCGGGCGCGCCGAAGCGCACGGGGCAGCCGTATTTTTGCGCGTACGGCGTGACGTCGGCCGGCGCCGGGTAGGCGTATTCGACGAGGACGGGCTTCAGGTCGGGACGGGCACCGACGAAGCGCATCGTCTCGAGCAGCAGGTTCCAGGTGAAATCGTAGCGCGCCTGCGGCACGGCGCGCGTGCCGCCGACGAGGTTCAGGCCCACGCGCACGCGGTCCGCCTTCGGCTCGATCGTGGGGCGCACGACGGGCGACACGAGCGGCATGTAGCGCGCGAGGTTGTCCGCGGCCTGACGCAGCGTGGGCGACGCGAGCATCAGGTGGCCCAGCACGCCGAGCCAGCTGAGCGGGTCGGGCGCGAACACGCGAAAGCCGATCAGCGGATCGCCGCTCGCGGTCACGAGGGCTTCCCACAGGCGGCTGAACTGGTCGGACAACGCGAGCAGGTCGGTCGCGCGCTCGCCGTGCGCGCCGTGCTCGAACCATTCGATGCCGGCCTGGGCAAACAGGGCGTCGACATCGATGCCCTCGGCGCCGAGGGAAGCCTTGATGCGTTGCACCACGTCCGTGGCGGACAGGTACTTCACGCTGGCGACCGCGTGCGTGCGGACGCGTCCTGCGCTGGTCTCATGCTTGGTCTCCTTACTCGTCGGATGGCCCCGGATTCTTCGTGTTTGCCCAGGTGCCTTTTTTATTATGTGTGCATGCGAAATCTCAACGCTTCGGAAAATGACCTCGTGTTTATCAAAAATCGCTCATTTTCGATAGGCAAGATTTTTTATTTGACGCAACGCAACCCGGAATTTCATGAAAGCCGGGCAGGGTTTTCAGGCGCGCGCCTGCTGGCGCGCACGAGCGGGCGTGATGCCGTACGCGGCCGCGAAACAGGCCGTCATATGACTCTGGCTGTTGAAGCCGCATTGCGCCGCAACACGGGCGATCGAGAAGCTCGTCCGGGTGAGTAATTCGTGCACGCGTTCGAGGCGTAAACGCAACACATAGCGATGCGGCGTCATGCCCATCGCTTCCTGGAAGATGCGGCGGAAGTGCGATTCCGACACGCCGGCCCGCTCGGCCAGCTCGGCGTTGGACAGCTCGCTCGACAGGTTGTGGCCGATCCATTCCAGCACGCCCTGCAGGCGCCCGAGCTGCAGCGCGTCCGGCGGCAGGTGCCGGCCCGTCTTGCCTTCCAGGACGCGGCACGCCTGCTCGATCATCAGCGCGGAAGCCCGCTCGACGAAACCCGCGTTCGGCGTACTGCTGCGGGCGATCTCCGCCAGCACCTGCTGGGCGGTCGCGTGCACGAGCTGGTCGGAGAAGGTGGGCGACTTGGCGCGCGCGGCGAGCAGCCGCTGCAACTGGCGCACCATCTCGTGGTCCGGGTCGAGGAAGTGGAACATCGCCATGTCGATCGCGCCGAAGAACGTCCAGCGGCTGGCGAAACCGGGCTGGAAGATGGTGGCGGCGCCGGCCAGGAAGTCGAACGAACGGCCCGCACTGCGTCCAGCTGTTGCGCGCGCGCCACCAAGATGGCAGGCGAGGACCATCGAATCCAGCGGCGGCACTTCGCATCCGCCCAGCTGGAAGATGTAGCGCTCCGCGCGCAGCGGCACGCCGGTGATCTCCACGCTGGTTACGGGCTCGCCCAAGGCATTGCTGATCCTGTCCCAAGTATGCACGGCGCCTCGAACCCCAATGAGCGGTTTTTTACAAAAACGATAGCGTTTTATAACATCCGCGAGCTCAGCCTGCATCCAGAATATGGAAAAAGTGCAATAAACGTGGCCGAAACACCACGTTGGACTGCCTAAAAAACCGCCGTCAGCCCGTCAAGAGGCGAACGGAGCCGGGATACCAGGGGCCGCATGAAGCGCCCCAAGGAGACACCATGTTCACATTCCTGCTGGGGATCGTCGCGGTCCTCGTGGGCGGGGCCGGCGTGCTTGCCAGGCACGAGGCACAGGACCGCCCGCTCGACCATTTCGACCTGCCGCCCGCCATGTCCGTGGCCGCCGTCGGCGTGCCGAACATCACGATGGAGCCGTTCTCCGAGCTCAAGTATAAAAACATCGTCCACCAGGCCTACGACTACAGTTGCGGCTCGGCGGCGCTCGTCACGATCCTCAAGTACCACCTGGGCCTCGACGTCACCGAGCAGCAGTCGATGGAAGGCATGATGGCCTTCGGCGAGAAGGAGAAGATCATCGAGCGGCGCGGCTTTTCGCTGCTCGACATGAAGCGCTACCTCGCCTCCATCAACGTCGACAGCGCGGGCTTCCGCGCCGAGATGTCGGACCTGCTCACGCTCGATTCGCCGGGCATCGTGCCGATCGACTACGCGGGCTTCAAGCATTTCGTCGTGCTGCGCGGCGTGCGCGGCGGCCTCGTGTTCCTGGCCGATCCGTCGGCCGGCAACATCACGTTCTCGGTCGAGGAATTCGCCACCCTGTGGGACCGCAACACGCTGTTCATCGCCTATCCGCAGAAGGGCCATCCGCCCGCCCTCAAGCTGGCCCTGGCCGACAACGAGCTCGGTGTGGTCGACATGGACCGCATCCGCGACCGCGGCCTGCAACGCCCCATCGATACGCAGCTCGGGAACGAGCGCCTGCTGAACGGCTTCGGCGGCATCTCGATCCGCAAACAATAGACCCACCACGAAGGACCACCATGAAGATTTCCACAATGTTGGCGTCCGCGCCGGCGCTGGCTTGCACCCTCCTGTTCGCCGCGCTGTCCGCGCGCGCGCAGGACACGGCGAGTTCCTCGGCGCTGAACACCGCTACGACGGGCACGCCGCCCGCCCCGGCAACGTCCGACGCCGTGCGCGACGCGCTGGCGAAGAAGGACACCGATGCCGACAACACCACGCTGCTGAAGGAAACGCTGACCGCCGTCGACAAGCAGTACTCGCTGATCCGCAAGGGCAAGGTGCAGCTGAACTACGAGATGAACTACGCGTACATCGGCCAGGAAAAGATCAACACCGACCTGTCGTCCGGCACGGCCACGCTGTTCTCGATCGAGAACACGAACTCGCACACGATCACCAACACGATCCTGGCGGACTACGGTGTGCTCAACAACCTGACGGCCAACGTCACGGTCCCGCTGATCAGCCGCTATTCGGATGGTGCCGGCTTCTCGGGCGTGTCGCACACGATCGGCGACCTGGGACTCGGCGTGCGCTGGCAGCCGCAGGAGGTCAAGCGCGACGAGATCGCGTACACGATCACGGGCGGCCTGCGCCTCGCGACGGGCACGAGCCCGTACAAGGTCGACGTGAACAAGGGGCTGGCCACGGGTTCCGGCGTCAACACGTTCAACGTCGGCGCCAACCTGACGCGCATCGTCGACCCGGTCGCGCTGTTCGGCTCCGTCAACGTGGGCTACAGCATGACGGCCAAGCACCTGAGCCAGCAGCTGTACGGCGCCACGCTGCGCCAGGTGAAGCCGGGCGCCAGCTTCGGCTTCGGCCTCGGCTTCGCGTATGCGCTGTCGTACAAGATCACGACGTCGTTCTCGTTCCAGGAATCGATCCAGGCCCGCTCCACGCTCACGTTCGACAACGGTGCGCAAGGGCAGACGCAGACGCAGAGCGCCGGCATCCTGTCGATCGGCGCGGGCTACCGCATGTCGCCCAAGACCACCGTCAACGTGACGGTTGGCGCCGGCCTCACCGCGGCCGCGCCGAACCTGTCGCTGACCGTGAGTCTGCCGCTGTCGCTGTGAGGCCGCTGCCATGACCGTCGCGCCGTCATCGAACGCTCTACCTGCGCGCCGCCTCGTGCGCGCGCTCGCCGCGGCCGGCCTGGCCACGGTGCTGGCGCCCCAGGCGCATGCCGGCGTCACCGACAATCTGGTCACGAGCCCGACCGCGATGGCGATGGGGAATGCGGTGACGGCCGACCCGCCCGGCATCGAATCGATCCACTTCAACCCGGCCGGCCTCGCGCGCCTGACGGGCACGCAGAAGATCGACTCCGTGTTCGTCGCGGCGATCCGCAACACGAACCACTTCGTCTCCGCGCCCGACATCGACATCGGCGGCTTCAAGGACGACCCGATCAACGGCAAGTCCAGCGGGCCCGTGCGCCAGGCGCTGGAGATCCCGTTTTACGGCATCCCGAAGTTCCGCCTGCCCGCGGTGCTGGTGCCGACCCTCGGCATGTCGTATAACGCGCCCGGCTCGCCCTGGACGTTCGGCACGCTGGTGTACCTGTCGGCGGCGATGAGTATCGACCGCACCAAGGACCCGGACGATCCGGCGCGCTTCGACGGCCGCCTCGTGCAGTTGCAGCGCCTCGTGTACCTGTCGCCGTCGGCCGCGTACAAGGTGTCGGACACGCTGAGGATCGGCGTCTCCGTGCCGATCGCGTATTCCGCCTTCGCCATCAACACGGACTTCCGCGCGCCCAACAAGCTGCTCGGCACCGTCGGCCAGTTGCAGAAGGCCGTCTGCCCGGACGGCAACGGCACCGTGATCGACACGCTGACGTTCGGCCTGTGCGGCGGCGGCCCGGAAGGCATGGTCAACCCGTTCAAGCGCGCCGCCAACATCGACTTCGACTTGCGCGCCTCGTTCGACCCGACGATCAACCTGGGCGTGCTGTGGGAACCGAAAAAATGGTTCGCGTTCGGCGTCGTGTACCAGGGCGGCACGCGCACGACCTACACGGGTTCGTACATGTTCCACAGCGACCCGATGCTGCGCAGCTTCGTGCGCGGCCTGAATTCCAGCCTGCTGGGGCCCGTCGTCGGCGCCATCACCGGGATGCCGCAGGAGATCCCGGAATACCAGTCGGGGAACATGACGGCGAAGATCCCGTTCCCGTGGCGCGTGCAGGCCGGCGTGAAGCTGATGCTGACCGACTACGTGCAGGTCAACGCGGACGTCAGCTACGCCGACTGGGCACAGTGGAACCAGCTGACGTTCCGGTTCGACCGCAGCGTCAAGCTGCTCGAGATGGCGCGCCTGTTCGGCTACGCGAATTCCAGCGAGGCCACGTTCAAGATGGGCTTCCGGAGCGTCGTCAACTACAGCCTCGGCACGCAGCTGAACCTGACGAAGAAGCTCGCGCTGCGCTTCGGCTACGAGCCGCGCAAGAGCTCGATCCCGGGCGACAAGATGAGCCTCCTCGCGCCGCTGCCCGACACGAAGCTCAAGAGCGTGGGCCTGCGCTACCGCTTCGACAACGGCGGCGAAGTGAACGTGACAGCCAGCTACATGAAGGGCACGTACAACATCCCCGCGCGCAGCGACTGCAACCTCAACTGCGACAACTTCTTCAACCTGATCTACAACCCCTATGCGGCCACCGACGTGTCCGGCAGCCTGATCGTGAAATACGCAGGCGCCTCGTACACGCGGCCGTTCTGACTTTGACGTGGAGAGATGACGATGTCCCGAACGATGTATGTGACGATGGCCCTCGGTATGGGCCTCCTGGCCGGCGGCGCGCGCGCCGAAGGCATGAACGGCGTGCCCGCCGCCAAGCAGGCGCTCGTGCAGCGCGTGCTGGACAAGATGGGGCTGGAGTCCGTCGGCCTGCAGATGCTGCAGGCGCCGGTGGCCGACCTGCTGCGCCAGTCGCGCGTGGTGGTGCAGAGCCGCGTGCCGGCCGACAAGCAGGACGCGACGATGAAGGACATCACGGCGGAGGCGACGAAATTCGTCGAGCAGGAGTCGCCCGCGCTGCGCACGAGCACGCACGCGATCGTGCAGGCCAGCGTGGCGCCGCTGCTCGCGCAGAAATTCAGCGAGGACGAGTTGAAGCAGCTGGCCGGCATCCTCGAGTCGCCGGTGCTGGCGAAGTTCGAGAGCGTCGTGCCGGAGATGAAGAAGACCGTCGGCGAGAACGTCGCCAAGGCGAATGCGGCGCAGATCCAGCCGAAGATGACGGACCTGCAGAACCGCGTCGGCCTGAAGCTGCGCGCGGCTGCCGGCCAGTGAAGGAGGGAAGGGCATGAGCGACTGGATGACGAGACGCGCGGACAGGTCCCGGCTGGGCCAGATCCTGATCGAGAAGAAGCTGATCTCGCAGGAACAGCTCGACGCGGCAATCCGCGCGCAGCAGGAGAGCGGACGCAGGCTGGGCGAGATCCTGGCCGACATGAAGCTGATCACCCAGGCCCAGGTACGCGGCGCCGTGCGGCGCCAGCGCAGCCTGCGCATGGCCGCCGCGCTGGCGACGGCGCTGCTCGGGCCCTTGCACGCCTACGCGGCGGTGGCCGCTGCACCTGCGGCGGCGGTGTCCACGCGCCTGCCGGGCGAACGGGAAGCGGGACGTGAGTTCGGGCGCGGCTTGCGCGCGCTGAGCGATGCGGAGCTGGGCGACGTGTCGGCCCAGGGTCGCAACGACGACGCCCTGCGCGACCAGGCCCGCCAGGCCGAGCTGCGCCTGATCGCGCTGGCCGCGCAGAACGGCCAGCAGGGCCTGCAGACGGCCGTGCAGCATGCGCTGCCGAACGACGGCGTGCGCGTGCTGGGCGAACTGGCGACGGTGCTCAATCCGCTCACCATGCTGCTGTCGGCCGATACGACGGTGCGCGACGTCAGCTACGATCCGGACAACTCGCACGCGACGGTGAACAAGGACGGCTCCGTCACCTTGCGCCTGCCCAGCACGATCGGCGAGATCAGCTTCAACAACATCCGTGTGGGCAGCCACCCGGGGCCGACGTTCGGCAGCGTCGAGATCCACGACATCGATTTGCGCGGCACGACGATCACCGTCAAGCCGATCACGCGCTGAGCGACGGCGGAATGGAAAACGCCCCGCGGCGAGCGGGGCGTTTCGTCGTTGCGCGGGGAGCGTGTCAGCGCAGGCCGAGCAGCGCCAGCACGCGGTCGCGGCTGACGCCGACCAGTGCCGACGTCAGCGCCAGCAGCGACTCGTAGTCCGTGCTGGCCGCGGCCTTGGCGAAGTCGTCGGCGGCGAGCGTCACGTTCGGCGCGGGCGTCTCGGCCTCCGCCACCTGGGCGCTGGCGGCCGCCAGGGCGTCGCTGGCGGCGACCTGCGAACGGTGCACGCGTTCGAGCGCCTGCACCACTTCGCGCAGGCTCTGGCGCAGCGCATCGGCGTTGCCGGTGTCGGCGTTCACGGTCCACCGGTCCGGTGCCAGGTTGGCCGGCACTTCTTCCGTCGTCACGCGGCCGCGGCCGCTCACGCCGATGCTGTCCTTGATGGCCGGCCAGTCCGATTCCGACGCGAGAAAGACGAGTTCGCCCTTGTCGTCCAGGCGCGCGCGCACGCCCATCGGGGCGAGGGCGCGGTCGAGGGCGCGTGCGATGTCCTGGTTCGACTGGTCTGGATCGATGTTGACGGACATCTGCGGGCCGCCGACGCTGCCCACCGAGAACGACAGGGTCTGCGGCGCGCTCTTGCGCAGCGAAGCGATGTCGAGGCCGCGGATGCGGAAGCGCTGTACGGCGGGCGCCGCCGAGTAATTCAGGTTGCTGTCGATGCTGGCGCCGCCGTCCTGCCGGCGCGAGGCCAGTGTCTTCGTCAGCTGGCGGACCTGGGCTTCGAGCTGCAGCCGGGCACCGTTGCGGGTGCCGGCCAGCTTGGCGGTCAATTCGCCCTTCAGGGTTTCGAGTTGCGTGGAGACGCGGTCGAGGTAGTCGAGCGCCTGCTGGGCGCGCGCCACCTGGTCCTGCAGGCCGCCATCCAGTTGCGCGACGCTGCCGCCGGCGCGCAGCGGCGCTGCCGTCACCTGGGGCGCGGCCGGAGCCGACGCCGATGTGCCGTCGGCGGGCGTCGTGGGACGTGCGGGAAGCAGCGGCGAAGGTGCGTTCGTCCGGGGGGCGAGCGTGCCGCCGGTTCCGCCGGCGGTCGTGGGTCTGAGCGTGGTATCCATGGCCATCACAGTGCCGCGAACAGGGACAGGTTGCCGATCTTGCTATAGGCCTTGTAGCTGGCCTGCAGCGCCGTCTGGTAGCCGTTCAGCTCGATGGCGGCGGAGCCGACGTCCAGCTGGCCGATGTCCAGGATCGCCTTCTGGTTCGACAGGCTGACGTTCTCGTGGTTGGAGTCCAGCGTCTTCAGAATGTTCTGCTGGCCGCCGAGGACGGCGATCTTGCCGGACACGAGGTCCATGGCCTGGTCGAACCCGCCCAGGGCGGACGACAGGACGCTGCGCACGGCCGGATCGTTGGCGTTGACGCCGCTGGCCGACAAGGTGCTGATCGTCTGGTCGAGCTGGTTCAGCAGGTTTTCCATGCCCTTGACGTTCTGGTTGCCCACCTGCGTGATGCCGTTGCCGACCACGACGAGCTGGTCGTTCGTGTTGCCGGCATAGCTGTAGCGCGAACCGAGCGGGGCGGTGGCGTCGTAGGCGATCGGGGCGGTGCCCGTCGCGGTGCCGGAAAAGATGTGGCGGCCTTCCTGGTCGATCGCGTTGGCCGAATACAGCAGGCTGTCGCGCAGCGACGTCAGCGAGACGACCATCGCGTTCAGGTCGCTCGGCGTGTTGGAACCGTCCGACGCCCACACGAGCAGGTCGCGGCCCGAATGCATGTCGTTGACCATGTTCTGCAGCGAACCTTCGTTCTTCGACAGGCGGATCTGGACGGCGGCGATGTTGTTGCGATACTGCGTGACGGCCGCTTCTTCGCGCTTCAGGCGCGACAGGCGCACGCTGTCGACCGGATCGTCGGACGGCGTCTGGATGCGGTTGCCGTTGGCCATCTGCTGCGAGATGTAACCGATGCGCTCCTGGTTGGCCTCGAGCGATTGAGTCATCATCGCCTGGTATTGGCTGGTGGCGATACGCATGCTGTTCTCCCTTAACCCATCATTTGCAAGGTGGCGTCGAACAGCGCGTTCGCGACGGACATCACCTTCATGTTGGCCTGGTACATATTCTGGTATTCGACGAGGTGCACGGCTTCCTCGTCCTGGTTGACGCCACTCGTCGATTGCCAGTCGGCCTGCGCCTGGTCGCGCATCGTCTGCGTGGTGGCGAGGGCGCTCTTGTTCTGCTGGCTGTCGACGGCGAGGCGGCCGACGAGCTGCGTGTCGGCGTCGCTGATCATGACGCTGCCGATGTTGGTCACGGTGATCGACTGGCTCTTGATGTCGACGAGTTTCTGCAGGTTGCCGGTGTCGCCGGGCGTGCCGTCGGCGGAAAATGCGAGATCGGACGTCTGGAAGCCGCTCGCCACCTGCAGCATGTTCGAGCTGCTGCCCGCGTTGTAGACGAACAGCGGTTTGCCGGGCGTGCTGCCGTCCATCGCATAGCCGGCCGCGAGCTGGGTGTTGACCTTGGCGGCGATCTGCTGCGCCATGTCGGCCACGCCTTGCTGCAGCGGCAGCAGGGTGTCCTGTTCATACGTCGACAGCCCGCCCAGCTGGCCGCCCGCCTTTGTGGTGTCGAGCTCGAAGCTGGTGCCGGCGAACGTCAGGCTGAACGTCTGCGCCGCGCCGCCGCTGACGGACAGCTTGCCGGCCACGCCGCCCAGCACGAGCGACTGGCCCGTCTTGAGCGACACGTTGCGCGTGCCGTCGGGCTGGTCGCTGACTTCCAGCCCCATCTGGCTGGCCAGGGTGTCGATGGCCTGGTCGCGCGCGTCCACGAGGGACGAGGTGTTGGTGCCGGACGCGTTGGCGTTGGCGATCTGCGCGTTCAGCGAGGCGATCGCCCCGATCGTGCTGTTCGCCGAATCGATGAGCGCGCTGCGCTGCTGGCGCACGGACTGCAGCTGGGCGTTGAACACGTTGTTCAAGCTGTTGAAGCGCTGGCCCAGCAGGCCCGCCGCCGTCACCACCTGCTGGCGCAGCGGGGTCGACGTCGGGTCGACGCCGGCCACGGCGTTCAGCGCCGAGAAGAAACCGTCAACGCCGCTCGACAGGCTGGCGCTGTCGTCGCCCATCACCTGTTCCAGCTGCGTGAGGTAAGGCTGGGTCTGCGAATGCGCGCCGAGGTCGGACGCGCTGCGCCACAGCTGCTGGGTCTTGTAACCGTCGGAAAACCGCATCAGATCGGTCACGCGCACGCCGTTGCCGGCCTGGAACGAACCGGCTGCGGGCGCGACCGCGGACAGCAGGGCAGACTGGCGGGTGTACCCCTTGGTTTGCAGGTTGGCGATGTTCTGGCTGCTGGCCGACAGGGCCAGCTGGGAAGCGACCGCTCCGGACAGGGCGTTGTTCAGGATGCTCATCGTGCGAGTCTCTCTTGTGCGTGATCAGTAATGACAGGCGACCGTTCAGCTCGTTTTATTAAGCGGTGCCGGCAATATCTGCCGCAAAATCGCGTCGGCGACGCCGAACGCGCGCTGGTGTGCCATATTCCCCGCCAGCATGTTGTCCACCATGTCCGTCATGTCCTGGTTGACCTTGTCCTTGGTCGGGCTGTCGTCCGGCGCGATAGTGCGCGTGCTCTCGCGCATCTGGTGCAGCATGTGCGAGATGAAGAAGCTCTCGAACTCGACGGCCGCCTTGGTCGCCTTGGCGACGAGCGCCTTGTCGGGCGCGGCCGGCGCCGCTGCGGCGGGCGCGACCTTGTCATCGCCCGAGGCCTGGTCCGGCTTGCCCGGATCGATGGATTGGATGTTGTTCAGCATCAGATTACCACCAGTTCGCCTTCGATTGCGCCGGCCTGATCGAGCGCCTGCAGGATGGCCATGATGTCGTCCGGCGAGGCGCCGAGACTGTTGACCGTGTCGATGATGGTCTGCAGGCGCGCGCCCGCAGGCCAGTGGAACATCTGGCCCGAGCCCTGGTCGACCGAGACCTTCGACTGCGGCGTGACTTGCGTCTGGCCTTTGGAGAACGGCCCCGGCTGGCTCACGGCCGAGCTTTCCGAGATCACGACCTTGAGCGAACCGTGGGTGACCGCGGCCGATTTCACGCGCAGCCCGTCGGAAATCACGACGGTGCCCGTGCGCGAATTGAACACGACGCGCGGCACTTCCTCGCCCGCTTCCACGACCATGTTTTCCAGCTTGGCGACGAACGCGACGCGCTCGGTCGGGTTCGCCGGCGCGACGACTTCCACGCTCGTGCCGTCGGCCGTCGTCGCGACCTGGCCGAAGCGGCGGTTGATCGCGTTCACGACGTTCGTGGCCGTATCGAAGTTCGGGTGGCGCAGGCGCAGCAGCACTTGCGGGCGGGTGGCGAAATCGGTCGGGATCTCGCGCTCGATCTGGGCGCCGTTCGGGATGCGGCCGCCGGTCGGGGTGTTCACCGTCACCGACGAGCCGCTCTTGCCGGACGCGGAGAGGCCGCCGACGACGAGGTTGCCCTGGGCCAGCGCATACACTTCGTTGTCGGCCGCGCGCAGCTGGGTCAGCAGCAGCGTGCCGCCGCGCAGGCTCTTCGCATCGCCCAGCGACGAGACGGTCACGTCGATCTGCTGGCCGCGGCGGTAGCCGGGCGGGAACACGGCCGACACCATGACGGCGGCCACGTTCTTGTTCTTCGCTTCCTCGCCATCCGGCAGCTTGACGCCGAACTGCTTCAGCATGTTGACGACGGACTGGCTCGAGTATTTCACCTGCGTCGAGTCGCCGCTGCCGTTCAGGCCCACGACGAGGCCGTAGCCGACGAGCGGATTCTCGCGCACGCCTTCGACGCTGACGAGGTTGCGCAGCGGCTGGCTGCGCGCCAGGATGGCCGCGTCGGGGCTGGCCGCGGCCGTCTTCGGCAGCGCGGGCGCCGCGAATGCCGGCAGGGCCAGCAGGGCGGCCATGGCCGCGGAAACGATGCGTTGGAATCGGGTCATGGGATCGTCAGAACGGCATCAGGGGGCCGGTGAAGAAGCGGGTCAGCCAACCTGGGCTGTTGGCGTCGGCCAGCGAACCCTGGCCGGAATAGGCGATGCGGGCATTGGCCACGCGCAGCGACGACACCTGGTTTTCGTTGTCGATGTCGGCGGCGCGCAGGTAACCCTTGATGCGCACGAACTCTTCGCCCTGGTTCAGCTGCAGGCGCTTTTCGCCGGCCACGCGCAGCAGGCCGTTCGGCAGCACTTCCTGCACGAGCACGGTGATGGCGCCGGACAGCGCGTTCTGCTGGGTGCTGGTGGCGTCGCCGTTGAAGCTGCGGTCGCCGGAGACGCTCAGGCCCGTACGGCCGAAGGTCTTGCCGAGCGCGCCGATCGGGTTGACGGACGCGGACGAGCCTTTGGAAAAACTGGTCCCGGCCTTCTTGCTGGCCTGGGTCGTTTCCTGCAGCAGGACGGTGACGACGTCGCCCACGCGGAACGCGCGCGCGTCCGACGTCAGCGAGACGGTGTCGGTGGTGAACACGCCGCCCCCGACGCCGCCGCGCGCCGGCTGCGTTTTCGGCAGGGCGAGGGCGTCGTCTGCCGGGACGTTGGTGGGCAGGGGAGCGCGCGAGGAGGCGCATCCGGTCAGCACGAGGCTGGCCGCCATCCCGGCGGCGAGGGCGATACGTTTCATGGTCAGCGGGAAGCCTGGGACAGGTATTGCAGCATGTTGTCGGCGGCCGACAACACCTTCGTGTTCATCTCATAGGTACGCTGGGCGGCGATCATGTCGACCATCTCTTCGACGACCTGCACGTTCGAGCCTTCCAGCGCGCCCTGCTTGATCTTGCCGAAGGCGCCGTCGCCGGCCTTGCCTTCGTTCGGATTGCCACTGGCCGCCGTTTCCTGGAACAGGTTCTCGCCCAGCGCCTGCAGGCCGGCCGGGTTGACGAACGTGGTCAAGGTCAACTGGCCGAGTTCCGTCGGCGCGGTATTGCCGGGGACGGTCGCGCTGACCATGCCGTTTTCGCCGATCGTGATCGACGTGGCGTTGTTCGGGATGGTGATCTGCGGCACCAGGGGCAGGCCCTGCGCGTTGACCAGCACGCCGTTCGAATCGACTTGCAGCTGGCCGGCGCGGGTGTAGGCCGGCTGGCCGTCCGGGCGGCGCACCTGCAGGAAACCGTTGCCGGTGATGGCGACGTCGAGCGGCTGGCTCGTCGTCTGGATGCTGCCGTTGGTGAACACCTTCTGGGTGCCGACGATGTTCACGCCGTTGCCGAGCTGGACGCCGTTGCTGACCGTGTTGTCGGCCGTCTGCGCGCCCGGCTGCTTGTCGACCTGGTAGAACAGGTCTTCGAACACGACGCGGTCGCGCTTGAAGCCGACCGTGTTCACGTTGGCCAGGTTGTTCGCGATGGCCTGCAGTTTCGCATCCTGGGCCTGCACACCGGTCTTGCTGATCCACATTGCTGGATTCATGGTTTCACTCCTGTATTCGTAGGTTGGACGTGCGTCAGCCGCTGATCAGCTTGTTGCCCGCTTCATTCATGCCGTCGCTCGCCTTGAACAGGCGCATCTGCACCTCGAAGCTGCGGTTCAGGCTCATGGTGGCGACCATTTCCTCGACGGCCGAGACGTTGCTGCCCTCGAGCGCGCGCGGGCGCACCTTGACGCCCGGGTCGGTCGGCAGGTTGGCGCCGTCGCGCGCGACGACGAGGCCGGCCTCGTTCTTCGTCAGTTCGGCGCCCGTGGCGTTCACGAGGCGCAGCTTGTCGACGACCTGCATCTGGGTGGCGCCTTCGGTCAGCACGGAAATCGTGCCGTCCGTACCGATCTCGACCGCGGTGTTCTGCGGCAGCACGATCGGACCGCCTTCGCCCAGCAACGGGTGGCCGTGCACCGACAGCGCGCCGTCGGGGCCGATCTCGATTTCGCCCGAGCGGGTATAGGCTTCGCCGTCGCCGTACTGCACGGCCAGGAAGCCCTGGCCGCCCAGTGCCACGTCGAGGGGGCGGCCCGTCTCACGGATGGCGCCGGCGCGGGTCGAGATCATGTCCGACTGCATGACGGACAGATGGCGGTCGTCGAAGCCGTAGCCGCCCAGCTGCTGCTGGCTCGCCACTTCCATGCTGGCGCGGAAGCCGGCCGTGTCGAGGTTGGCCAGGTTGTTCGCGTGCACCTGCTGCGAACGCATCAGGCGCTCGGCGCCGGAGACAGCGGTGAAGATCAGTTTATCCATGGCGTCTCAGGCTTACAGGGCCTGCATCAGGGCCTGCATCATCTGGCTTTCGGTGGTCAGGACCTTCGAGTTCGCCTGGTAGTTGCGCTGCGACGTCATCAGGCCCACGAGCTGCGACGTGATGTCGACGTTCGAGCCTTCCAGCGCGCCCGTGTTCAGCTTGCCGGACAGGCCCACGCCCGGCGGGTCGATCAGGGCGGTGCCGGACTCGGCGTTGGCGACCCAGCTCGTATTGCTGATCGACGACAGCGCGCCTTCGTTGGCGAACGTCGCGAGGGCGACGGTGCCGACGACCTGCGACTGGTCGTTGCTGTACTTGGCCACGAGCGAGCCGTCGCCGGACAGTTCCACACCGACGAACGAGCCGGACGCATAGCCGTCGCTGCGGTTCGTCGTGGTGCTGGCTTCACCGGCGAAGCGGGTCGTGCCCGTGTAGTCGATGGCGACACTGCCGGCCGACGCGCCGTTGGCCGCCGGGATGGCGACCGTGGAGCCGGTCGTGCCCGTCAGCTGACCGGTGGCGTCGAACGTCAGCGCGGCCGGACCCGTGACGGGCGCGCCGTCCAGCGAGTAGTACACGTTGATGGTGTTCGCGTCCTGCTTGGCGAAGTATTGCGACAGCGTGTGCTGGGTGCCCAGCGAGTCGTACGCGATCGACTGTTTCACCATGTTGTAGGTGTCGCTCTTGGTCATGTCGAAGCCGGCGGCCGGCATCGTGGTCCAGTCGGCCGACAGGTTGCCGACGTATTTGATGCCGGTCGTGGCGACGGCCGCGATCTGGCCGGTCGGGACCTGGATGTCGCCCACCGGGCCCAGCGCGCCGCCCTTGGTCGGACCGTAGCCCTGCACCTTGTTGCCGTTGCTGTCGATCAGGTAGCCCTTGGTGTCGGTCGAGAAGATGCCGACGCGCGAGTACTGCGACGTGCCCTGGCTGTTGACGCTGACGAAGAAGCCGCGGCCGTCGATCGCGGCGTCCAGGCCGCGGCCGGTGGTCTGCGTGCTGCCGTTCTGGCTGATGTTCTGCGTGACCGAACCGATCTCCACGCCGTTGACCTGGCTGCCGGCCATGACGGACGAGAAGTTGGCGCGGCCTGCCTTGAAGCCGTAGGTGGCGGCGTTGGCGATATTGTTCGAGACGGTATCCAGTTGTTCGTTGATGGCCTGGATGCCGGACAGTGCGATGTCGAAGCTCATGTCGATTCCTTAAATGCGTTGCGGTCGAGGGAGGGCGTCCTGCTTCAGGAGCCGGTCTTGCCGTTGAAACCCGTGACGGACGAGGGGTCGACCTCGCCGACGTTGGCCACCTGGAGCACGACCTTGGTGCCGTTCACGTGCACGCTGTTCAGGCGTGCCGCGACTTCGACCGTGGGCGAGCTGCCGTCCGATGGCTTGGCCTGGATCGTGTACGAACCGGGCGCCAGGCCAAGGGCGTCCGGATCGATGGTGAACGGCTGCGCGCCCGTACCGGGGCCCAGTTCGATCGTATGCTGCTTGCCGTCGTTGCCGGTCAGGACCAGGTTCGTGCCGGCCGACAGGCCGTTCAATTGCACGGTGCCGGAGACCTTGCTGCCGTCGAGCTTGAGGGTGTTCGTCGCGACCGTGACGTCCGAGCCGACCTGGCCGCCCATGGCGAGCGTCTGCAGGCTTTGCAGCACGGTCGCGCTGGCCGTGCTGGTCGACGACAGGTTCTGCAGCGCTTCCGTCTGCGACAGCTGCGACAGCTGGTTGACGTACGCGGTCGGATCCTGCGGCGACAGCGGGTCCTGGTTCTGGATCTGCGCGACGAGGAGCTTGGTGAACATGTCCTTGTTGGCGCTGGTGGCTGCCTGCGTCGACACCTTGTCGGCGTTCGTGCCCGCGGTGCCGCCGAACTGGCTGTTGGTGGTGGAGTTCGTGGTCACCATGATCAGGATTCTCCCAGCTTGAGCAGCGACTGCTGCATGGATTTGATGCGTCCCAGGACTTCGACGTTGGTTTCGAAGGCGCGGCTGGCGGACATCATGTCGGCCATTTCGGAGACTTCATTGACGTTCGTGTAATAGACCATGCCGTCGGCATCGGCCTTCGGATTGTCCGGCTCGTGCACGCGGCGCAGCGGTTCCGCGCTCTCGACCACGTCGAGCACGCGCACGCCCGCGCTGCCCTCGTTGCCCATGACGGCCGCGAAGACCGGCTTGCGGGCGCGATAGGCTTCCGTCTCGGAGCCGGCCGCGACGTCGGCGTTGGCCAGGTTGCTGGCGATCGTGTTCAGGCGCACCGTTTGCGCCGCCATCGCCGAACCGGCGATCTGGGAAATGTCTTTGAAGCCCATTGTTGACCTGTTATTGACCGTTGATGGCTTTTGCCAGACCGCGCAACTGCATGTTGATGAAGGTCAGGCTGGTATTGAAATCGGAAGAGTTCTGACCGAACGCTGCCTGCTCGACGCCGATCTCGACGGTGTTGCCGTCGGCGCTCGGGTGGAACGGCACGCGGTACAGGGGCTGGTCGTCGGAGAGGCTGAGCTCGCCGTTCTCCGTGTCGATGCGGTCCTGGAGCATGGCGCCAAAATCGACGTCGCGGGCGGTGTAGCCGGGCGTGCTCTCGTTCGCGATATTCGCCGCCAACACCTTGGTGCGCTCGGCGCGCAATTCCAGCGCGTCGGCATGCACACCCAGTGCGTCTTTGAAATTAATCGTCATGTCAGGAACTCCTGTCGGTTGAACTTCGGTGTGATTGGTTAGAATCAGATTTTTTCCGCAGCCACTATTCTCTAATGATTGCTTTCTGTAAGGCAACCCTTGCCGCTTCGTCACTGATGTTTATTTCTGCGTTTGCGCAAGCTGCGGCACCGTCGATTCCGGTGCAAATTGAACAAGCGGCCCGTGCCGAACTGGAAAGGCAGATGGCGGCGTCGGGCTTGAGCGAACCGCAATTCGAGATCGCCGTCGTGGCGCCGCGTCCGACGCCGCCGTGCAGCCAGCAAGTGGCCATCGAAGCGCTCGATACCCGTTCTTCCCAGAGGATGCGCTTCGTAGCGCGCTGTCCGGACACCCCCGGGTGGCGGTACGAGTACACCGTCCGCGCGCGCGTGAGTGCCATGGTGGCAATTGCTGCGGCGCCTGTCGCGGCGAATGAAGCGTTGTCCGACGCACAAGTCACGATCGAGCGCCGTGATATTTCGAACATTGCAGACCCGATCAGTAATCCGGCTGACGCGGTCGGACAAATGTCTCGTCGCATGTTGCGTCCAGGAGACATTTTGCGCAGCGGGCAGCTCAGCAGCCCCGTTTTGGTGAAGCGGGGCGATGCGGTCATGATGGTCGCGCGGCGCGAAGGCATCGAAGTCAGCATGGCCGGAGAAGCATTGGATGCGGGCGGGAAGGGCGCCGTCGTGCGCGTGCGCAATGCCGGGAGCGGGCAGGTGGTGCGCATGCGCGTCGCCGGACCGGGCACGGTCGAGCCGATCGATATGGAGCTCAACCGCTGACGTTCTGCAGTTTGCCGGCCAGGCGCGCGAGCTTGGCCGCGTAGGCCGGGTCGGTGGCATAGCCGCCCTTGGCCAGGCCCGCGGCGAACGCCTGGGCGTTGTTGCCGGCGCCGAGTGCAGCATGGAAGCGCGGATTGTCGATCAACATCTGCGCATAGTCGCGGAAGGCGCTGGCCTGGTCCGGGTAGGCGCGGAATTTCGCACTCGTCTTGATGGCTGCGCCGCCCACGTATTCGGTCGTGGCCGATTGCGCAACGTCGCCATGCCAGCTGGTGCCGGCCTTGATGCCGAACAGGTTATGGGATGAACTGCCGTCCGCATTGCGCAGCGGACGCTGGCCCCAGCCCGATTCCAGTGCCGCGTGCGCGGATACGAGCTCGGGCGCGACGCCCAGCTTGTCGGCCGCTTCCTTGGCCCACGGGGCAATGCTCTGCAGGAATGCCTGCTGGTCGGGCGACGTGTCGCTGCCGTCGCCCATGACGGCGGCCGTCGCTTCCTGGCTGCGTGCCGCCCACATGCGGCCTTCGGCGCTGAGCTGTGCGCTCGGGGCGAAGTCACCGCCGCCGTTCTGGATGAAATCGGCCACTTCGCCTTGCACCTCGTTGAAGATGCCGCCGAACTTCCCGCCGCCGTTGCCGATCGGCGCGGTGGGCGCCGTGGCTGCGGTGGGGGTGAGGGCGGGGATCGACGTCGTGAATTCAGCGTGGCGCATAGGTACCGTCTTCGCCGTGGAGCAGGCGTTGCATGATCGTAAATTGTTCGGCCATCAGGCTGCCGTTGCGGACGGTCGCCTGCTTGCAGTCGCGTACGAGTTCTTCCAGGCGGCTCCAGTCGGCCCGGCCGCGCGCGCACTGCGGCGGGGGCAGGCTGCCCAGCAGGTCGTCCATCGTGGCGTTCTGGCCCAGCAGTGCGCGGACGAGCTGCACGCGCTGGCGGCGGCGCTGTTCCATCGCGTCCAGCTCGGGCGTAAGCTGTTCGGCCAGCACGGTCAGTTCGCTGCCGTGGTGGCGCATCGCGGCCTGGAACTGGCG
Organism: Massilia pinisoli; assembly: GCF_024753285.1. Taxonomy (GTDB): domain Bacteria; phylum Pseudomonadota; class Gammaproteobacteria; order Burkholderiales; family Burkholderiaceae_D; genus Telluria; species Telluria pinisoli. Next base: position 275,631 of record NZ_JANUGW010000007.1, read on the forward strand.
CTCCAGCAGGTCGCGGATCGTGCCGCAGGCGCCGAGGTCGGCCTCGACGCCGTCCAGCAGCCGGGCAACGGCCTGGTCGCGGGTGATGCGTCCCATGGATCAGCCCTTGCCGCCGCCGTGGAAGCGCTGGATCAGGCCGGCCAGGCGTCCCGCGTCGAACGGCAGCTCGCCCTTGGCCAGCGCATCGCGCAGCTCGGCCACGCGGGCCGCGTCGAAGTCGGGCAGGGCACCCAGCGCTTTCTGCGCGGGTTGCAGCACGGCGGATTCGAGGGCGTCCGTGCCCGTGGGGGCGCTCACCGGGGCCGCGGCCGGTGCGGCGGCACCGCCGGCCAGCGGCGTGATCGAGACGGAGGGCGTGGAGCCGCTGGAGATCTTCATGCGTGTTCCTCGGGTTTTCGATTGAATCGTCATGGTTTCTTTACCATCTGGCTGCGCAGCGCCTTCAGCGCCGCATCGTCCGTCCGGGACGTGGACACGTCCTCGGTGAGGGAGTCGGTGGCCGCCGGCGTCCCGAACATGGTCTTGATGGCAGCGGCTTGCTTGCCGGTCAGGATCAGCAGTTCGATACGACGGTTGGCCGAAGCGTCCGGATGGGCCGCGTCGATCGGGGCGCGGTCGGCCATGCCGACCAGTTGCAGGATGCTTTCGCTGCGCATGCCGCCGATGAGCAGTTCGGACCGCGCAGCCAGCGCGCGGTTGACCGACAGGCTCCAGTTGGAATAGCTGGTCGGTCCGGCCTTAGTGTACTGCAAGGAATCCGTGTGGCCTACGATCAACATCTGATTTTCCATTTTTTCGAACAAAGGTGCCATCGCACGCAACAGTTTTGCGAAGCGTTCGGTCGGCAGCGGGCTGCCGCGCACGAACATGCCTTGGCGATCCGTGTCGTGCAACATCACGCGCAAGCCGTCCGGTGTGATCACGGCGGCAAGATTCGATGCGAGACCGGCATCGGCGCTCATCTGCTCCAGCTGGTGCGCCAGCGCCGCCAGTTCGGACGGCGATTCGTAGCGCGTGCGCATCTCGGGCGTGTTCGATTTGTTGCCCGTGGCCGGTCCCTGGCTGCCGCCGTTGCTGTGCGGAAGCTGGAAGCGTTCGATCAGGCTGCCGGCCGGGCTGTTCTTGACTTCAGGCATGCCGCCCGAGCCTTCCATCAGGCCGGCGGCCGTGTTGTCGCGCACGACGGCCTTGGCCTGCTGCGCGTCGCGCGCGGCGATCAGCCACAGGACGAGGAACAGCGCCATCAGCGCCATGCAGAAGTCGGCGAACGCCACTTTCCACGCGCCGCCGTGCTCGTCGTCGTGATGCTTGCCGCCACCCCGCTTGACGATGGTCGCTTCGTGGTGCTTCTCGGCGCCTTTTTTGGTTGCTTGCACTTATTGCTCCAGGTCCGGTCAGGCCTTGCGCTTGGCGCTCGGTTCCTCGCCGTCGGCCATCGCGTTGATCCACGCTTCGAGCTGAGCGAAGCTGGGCTTGGTGTTCAGCTGGATCAGGCGGCGGCCCGCGTCGATCGCCAGCAGCGGCGGTTTGCCGGCCACGTGGGTGCACAGCACGACCTTCACCGTTTCCATCGTCGACGCCTCGGAATTGACGAGCTGTTTCATCATGCCGGAGATCGGATCGAGCACGCCGTAGCACATGAAGATACCGATGAACGTACCGACCATCGCGGCACCCACGCGTTCCGCGATCTCGGCCGTGTCGGCGCCTTCGCCGACGGAGTTCATCGTCATCACGATGCCCAGCACGGCGGCCAGGATGCCGAAGCCCGGCATCGCTTCCGCGATCTTGTGCAGCGATTTCGACGGCTGCGTCAGCTCGTCGTGGATGGCGTCGAGTTCCTGTTCGAGCACGCCTTCCAGTTCGTGCGCGTTGATCTTGCCCATTGCCATCAGGCGGAAGTTGTCGACGATGAAGGCCAGCAGTTTCGGCTCTTCCAGGATCAGCGGATAGCGCTGGAACATCGGGCTGTCCTTCGGTGCCTCGACGTGGGCGTCGAGCGCCTTCAGGCCGCCGGCCGCCGTCTGCAGCAGTTCGTACATCAGGAGGAGCAGCTGGCGCTGGAATTCGGAGTCGTGCTTGTGCTTGCTCGCGACGCGCTTGAACTGGGAAAAGAGCTCGGCCAGCACGTGCTTGGGGTTGCCCAGCACGAGGGCGCCCGTGGCGGCGCCGCAGATGACGATCAGCTCGGTCGGTTGCCAGATGGCGCCGGCGGTGCCGCCCATCATCGTGAAGCCGCCGAACACGGCGCCGAGCACGATCAGAATGCCAAGGATTTGCATGATTATTGTTACCTTTCTTGTAATCGGTCAGGCCTGGGCCAATGCCGCTTTCATCTTGGCCAGCGCACTCTTGTTGAGCTGGCACACGCGCGCATCGGACAGGTCGAGCACGGCAGCGATTTCCTTGTAGCTGAGCTCGAATTCGTAAATCATCTGGATCACGCGCTGCTCCCGTTCGTTCAGCGCGGACAGCGCCTGCTCGAGGCTGCGGCGCACGAGGAACTGGTCTTCCGGTCCCGGCGCGCTGTGTGCGCGTTCCGTCGATTCCTGCAGGATCTCGTCGAAGCTGAGCAGCTCTTCCGCGCAGTCGTCCAGCAGGAACTGGCGCCATTCTTCCTGGCCGATGCCCAGCGCGTCGGCCGCTTCCTTGTCGTTCGGCTCGCGGCCGAGCTTGCGGGTGAGGGCGCGCACGGCGTCGCGCATCTTGTGGCTGTCCTGGCGCACGGCGCGCGGACGCCAATCCTGGCGGCGCAGCTCGTCGAGGATCGCGCCGCGCACGCGCAGCGACGCGTAGCTGCCGAAGCCGGTGTCCGGGGTGCCGTAGCGGCGCAGCGCTTCGAGCAGGCCCATCAGTCCGATCTGCTCCATGTCCTCGCGGCCCATCGCACCCGACACCTGCGAGGTGAGCTGGCGCGCGATGCGCTTGACCAGCGGCGCATAGGCGACGAGGTGTTTCTGCTCTTCGGCCGCGCTCATGGCCGCGTGGATCGCGGCGTCGGCATATTCGCTGCTGGCGTAGCTGTCGGCGTAGTCGGTCATGTAGCCCACATTGTCCCCGATGATTATTCGATGATCAGCTTGCCGATCATGACTTGCACGAACGGTTTTTCCGTGTGCTCGTGCTCATAATTGGCGTCGAAGGATTTGTTCAACTGGTCCGCGTACTGCTCGACCGTCATGCCGGACGCTTCCTTCATCGTGTAGGCCGAGAGGGTCCGCACCGCCAGGCTGCGCAGCAGCGGCAGGTTTTCCTTCGTTTCCTTTTCCTTCGACGCTTCCGTCGACAGCACGAGGTCCGTGGACAGGTAGTGCGCGTCGCTGTCGTCCGGGCCGCGACGGAGCATCACGATGACCTTGTCCAAGGTCACGTACTTGAGCGGCTTGCCGTCCTTCGGCTTGTCCGGTTCGACCTTCTTGGCCGCGCCGGCTGCCGCAGCGGGCTTGGGCATGAACCACCAGACCGCGCCGCCCGCGCCGGCCGCACTTACGATCACGGCGCCGGCGATGGCGATAATCATTTTCATTTTGCTCATGTTGGTACTCGCACCTTGTGGGCGCTATCGATGCATCCGTTGCTTACGATTCGCGGCCGAGGTTGAACACGGACGCGGGGTTGCCGGCCTCGGCCAAACCGCGGCCAGGCTCGTTGTCCTGATCGCGGCCTTGCTGGCGGCCGCGGCCCTGCTGCTGCGGGTCGCCGAACGGCGCCGCATTGTTCTTCGGTGTCGGGGTGACCGTCACGGCCACTTCCGTGTACTGGCGCTGCGACAAATCGTTGCGCAGATTGTCGCTGACGGTCTGCAATTGGCGCAGCACGTCGCCGTTCGAGGCGGAGATGTTCACTTCCAGCGTGCCGGCGCTGTGGCGGATCGCGATGTCGATGCGGCCCAGCTGCGGCGGCTCGATGCTGATCGTGGCCTGCTGCACGTTGTTCGCGACGTGCACGTTCAGGCGGTCGCCCAGCGTTTCTTGCAGGCTCTGGCGCCATGCGGTCGGCGAGCCGGCCAGCTTGACGGTATCGGCGGCCGGCTGGGCCGGCTGCACCGCGACGGCGCCTGGCACGGCCGCGGCGAGGTTCGTGCCGGCCGAAACGCCTTGCGCACCCGGGGCGGGCGCGGCATCCGCGTTCGCATCCTGGCCGCCGGCGGCGTTGCCGTTGGCCGCATTGGCCTGCACGCTTGCTGCGACGGCGGCATGGGTGTCCGCCACCGGTGCGGCCGTCGCGCCCGCCGGTGCCGTCGCCAGCGCCTGCACGAGCAGGGCCTGCGGCAGGGCAGCGGGCGCACGGCGGCTGTCCTGGCCGGAGACGGCGGGCGCCGGGGTCGGCGCGTCGGCCTTGGCGGTATCGCCGGTCGCGGTGTGCGGTCCGCCCTGGGCGGCCTGCACGGCTTGCGTGATCTGTTGCGGCGACAGCGGCATCAGCGGCATTGCCATCGCGGCCAGCAGTGCCGTGTCGGGCGCGGCGGCCGCGGGCTTGCCGGTATCGGTGCTCTGGTCGTCCGTGGCCGCCGGTGCGGCGGTCGGCGCCGGCGTGCTGCCGTCATCCGCTTCGGGCGCGGCCGGCACGGCGGCCTGCGCCACCGGCACGGCGACGTCGAACTGCTGGCCGAGCCAGCGTGCGAACGGCTGTGCCGGCGCCTGGGCGGCGCCTGCGTTGTCGGCCGGTGCCGATGCCGCGGCCGCGGCCGGTGCCGGCGCCGCGTCGTTGGCGGCGGCCGGGGCGCTGGCCTGCTGGGCCGGCTTGGCCGGAATCGAAGGGGATACGGTGTTGAGCATCATCGTCATTCCTGGATTGGGTCGAGTTCGGTTTCGCTGTACATCGCATAGGCGACCCAGCCCTCTTTATTGGCGCGCATGTCTTCCAGGCGCGATGCGAGCGCGCGCCCGGCCGCGGCGGCGGCGGTGGCAGCGGCGGTGTGCTGGGCACGGACCCGCTCCAGCGCGGTGCGTTCCGCGGCGTTCCAAGGACCCTGCTCGGCCAGCGCGCGCAACGCCGGCATCAGCGCGCGGACTTGCGTGGCCAGCCGGTCCCAGTCGGCGCGCGCGGCGGCGGCCTGCATGGCGTCGCCGAGCTGCGCGAGTTTGGCCTGGCGGTCGAGTGGATCAGCCATTGCGCGACCGGACGCCGTCCCAGCCCTGGCGGATGGTCGTCATGATCTTCATGACTTCGTCGACCATCGCCGGATCCTGCTTGATGCCGGCGCCGTGCAGGTGCGTGACGCAGAAATCGTACAGGTTGGCGAGGTTCGCCACGACCTGGCCGCCACTCTCGAAGTCGAGGGAGCTCGACAGGCCGTTGATGATGTCGACGCACTTGTTGATGCTGTTGGCGCGCTGCTCGTAGCGCTTGGCGACGATGTGGGCGCGCGCGCGCGCCAGCTCGTCGATCAGGCCGTCGGTCAGGACCAGCACCAGTTCGACCGGCGAGGCGCGCGACGTCTGCGCGTCCAGGCTCGTGGCGTGGTAGCTGCTGTAGGCTTCGTAGGACATGGCTGTTCTCTCAGGAGGACTTATCGTTTCCGAACATTGCGTCGAACATGGACAGGTTGCTGTTCATTGCCGACTGCAGGGTCTGCAGTTCAGTAAATTGCTTCAGGTAACGCTGGTAAGCGGAATCGTATTGCGCGCTCAGGTCGGTCTGGCGCTTGCTCAGGTCCGATTGCAACTTCGTGTTGGCATCGGTACGCTGCTGGATCTGGCCCGTGGTGCTGTTGCTCCACAGGTTCAGGTAGGTGTTCAGGCTGCCGGCGATGCCGGTCGGGCTGCTGATGCTGCTTGAGCCGATCAGCTGGTCCAGGCCGTTCGGATTGCTGGCCAGCTGCTTGGTCAGGCGGGTGGAGTCCAGCGCCAGCGTCCCGTCGCGGTTGGCCGTGATGCCGTAGGCGGCCAGCGACAGGGTGCCGTTCGGGCGCACCAGGTCGATCAGGCGGGCTTGCAGCGCCTTGATCCCGGAATCGTCGGCGAAGACGCCGGCGGCCTGGTTGCTGCTCGGGCTGCCTGGGTCGACGAGGCCGTCGATCGTCGTCTTCAGTTTGTTGTACGCGTCGACGAACGCCTGCACGTTCTTGGTCGTGCCTGCGCTGTCGCTGTTGACCGTCAACGTGATCGGGTTTTCGGCCGCGCCTTGTGCGCGGGTGAACGTCGCCGATACGCCGCTGATGTTCGTGAAGGTGTTCGACGACTGCTGCATCGGCGTGCCGGCCTTGCCGCCGAACAGGACGATGGCGTCCTGGGCCGCATTCACGATGGAGCGCGTGCCGAGGCCGGTCTGCAGCGTGCCGTCGGTCACGAGCGACGGATCGAGCGACACCGTGTTGGCTTCGCCCGTGTTCTTCGAGGTCAGCACGAGGCGGGTGTCGGTACCGATCGTGACGACGCCGGCCGAGACGAGGCCCGTGTTGCCGGCAGAGCGGTTGATCGCGGCGGCCACCTCGGTGATGCTCAGCTTGCCGTCGCCGTCGGTGTCCGCGGAGGCGGCCGACAGGTCGACGTTGAACGAGGCGGTCGTGGTCGCGGTCGTTTCGTTCGACAGCACCACTTTCAGCGTGCCGCCCGCCGTCCTGCCGTCCGACAGGTTGTTGTACGACACCTGGCTCGCCGTGGCCAGCTGTTGCACGAACAGGCTGTAGGTGCCGGCGGCCGCCAGCGGTTTCGCGGTGGCGCTGCCGACCGACGTGTCGGAGAAGGTGGCGCTTTGCGCCAGCATCGAGCTGCCGAGGCCCGTCAGTGAACTCAGGCTCGTCTGGAAGGCGGAGATCGCCCCGCTCAGCTTCGACAATCCGCTCGCGGTGGCATTCGCCAGGGCGGTCTGGTTGTTGATCGTCTGCTGGGGTTCCGCGACGGACTTCTGTGCCATCGCGGTTGCCGTGGTGGTCGGATCGTAGGCCGGTGCGGTAATGGTCGACATGTTGGCTCCTTCAGAGTGGTGAGTGGACGATCAAGCCTGGCGGGCGAGCCAGGATTGCGTGGCGATTTCGTCTTCGCGCTTGCGCTGCGTGCGTTCCTGCGTGCGCGCGTAAGCGGCCTCGTGCTGCTCCAGCACCTTGCCCAGCAGCTCGCGCCGCGTCCAGGCCTGGGCCAGGTTCTGCTGCGCGACGGCCATGTCGGCTTCGTGCAGTTGCAGATCGGTGCGGTGCGTGTCCGCCAGCGCGAACACGGCCTGCTTGTAATTCCCGCAGTTCATGGCGAGCGCCGGCGACAGCGGCCGCGTGCCGGCCGGCTGGCCCGACGGGCCACTGCCTTCGGCCAGCGCGGTCAGGCGTTCCACGCTCGTCTGGTAGCGTGCCCGCGTCGCTTCCTTGCGGGCCAGCGTCGTCTGCAGGCGCTCGACCTCGGTGCTGCGCACGCGCACGAGGGTGTCCAGGCTGGTGATCGTCTCGCGCTTGCTCATGCCATCATCGCTTTCAGTTGGTCGATACAGCCGGCGAACGGCGCGTCTTCGCGCGTGCCCTGGCACAGGAATGCTTCGATATGCGGGTGCAGCTTGACGGCGCGGTCGGTCTCCGGATCGGCGCCCGGCTGGTACGCGCCGAGCGGGATCAGGTCGCGCACGCGCGCATGCTTGGCCAGCGACGCTTTCAGCTTGCGCGCGGCCAGCGCATGTTCCGGCGACACCACCTGCGCCATGCAGCGGCTGATGGATTGCGCCACGTCGATCGCCGGATAGTGGCCGCGTTCCGCCAGCTCGCGCGTCAGCACGATGTGGCCGTCGAGGATCGCGCGGGCGCTGTCGACGACGGGGTCCTGCTGGTCGTCGCCTTCCGCCAGCACCGTGTAGATCGCGCTCATGCTGCCGTTCTCGTTTTCGCCATTGCCGGCCGATTCCACCAGCTGCGGCAGGTTCGAGAACACGGACGGCGGATAGCCGCGCGTGGCCGGCGGTTCGCCCAGCGACAGCGCCACTTCGCGCAGCGCCATCGCGTAGCGCGTCAGCGAATCGCACAGCAGCAGCACGTTCTGGCCGCGGTCGCGGAAGTGCGCCGCTATCGAGTGGCACAGTTCCGTCGCCATCACGCGCATCAGCGGGCTTTCGTCGGCCGGCGCCACGACGACGACGGCGCGCTTCAAGCCTTCCGGACCCAGCGACTTCTCGATGAACTCGCGCACCTCGCGGTTACGTTCGCCGATCAGGCCCACGACGATCACGTCGGCCACGGTCTGGCGCGTGATCAGGCCGAGCAGCACCGATTTGCCGACGCCGGAACCCGCCATCAGGCCCACGCGCTGGCCCTTGCCGAGCGTAAGCATCGAATTGATCGCGCGCACGCCGACGTCCAGCGGCTCTTCCACCGGTGCCTTCTTGAGCGGGTTGACCTTCGGCGGCGTCGTCGACAGCGTTTCTTCGCCACCGAGCTTGCCGCGGCCGTCGATCGGCTCGCCGAGGCCATTCACCATGCGGCCCATCCACGACGGGCCGATCTGGATGCTGGACGGACCCGTGGCCGGCAGCACGCGCGCGCCCGTCACGAGGCCGTCGGCCTGCTTGAACGGCATCAGGTACGTGACCTTGTCGCGGAAGCCCACGACCTGCGCGTCGAGCCAGTTGCCGTCGACGGTCTCGACGCGGCAGCGCTGGCCCGTGTGCAGGCGGCAGCCCACGCTTTCGAGCAGCAGGCCTTGCACGGCGACGAGGCGGCCGGTCGGCGTCGCGACGGGCGGCGCCTTGATCTCGAGGCTGCGCAGGGTTGCGGCCAGGGCGCTCATTCCGCGTCCTCCTTGCCGGATGCGTCCAGGCTGTCGCGCACCTGCGCCATGCAGGCGGTCAGGCGGCCCTGGCAGCCGGCGTCCACTTCATGGTCGCCCGCACGCACGCGGCACTCGCCGAGTTCCAGGGCAGGATCGGACATCAGATTCCATTTCTTGGCGCGCTTCGGATCCAGTTCCTGGATGCGCTTGAGTTCTTCCGGATTCATGAACACTTCCACGTCGTCGCGCGTGGGCGGCATCGCGGCCAGCGCCTCGTCGACGAGGTTCAGCATCTGCACGGGTTGCAGCGCCAGCTCGGCGCGGATCACCTGGCGGGCAATCTTGCCGACCAGGTCCACGACTTCCTTGCGCTGGGCGTTGCGGAATTCGGTCTTCATCTTCTTCAGGCTGCGCAGCATCGCGTCGACGGGCTTGGCCATCTGTTCCAGCTCGGCCAGCGCCTGCTGGCGGCCTTCGGCGATGCCGCGCTCCACGCCTTCCGCGTGGCCCGCGTCGTAGCCGTCGGCGCGTCCTTCGTCCAGGCCGACTTCATAGCCTTCGCGCTGGCCCTGGCGATAGCCGTCGGCCACCGCGCTCTGCCAGTCTTCGGTCGGCGTGGCGGAGGACGACGATTGCGCGCCCTTGGCCGCGCCGGCAGCGATGAACTGCGCCAGCGGCGGGAAGTGATAAGGCCGGAACTGCTTCATTCCGCGGTCGCCTCGGCAAACAGCTGGACTTCGATCTCACCGTTGTCGACGAGCTCCTTGACCTGCGCCATGATCTCCTGGCGGGTCTGCACGATGCGCGACATCGGCACGGGGCCGGAACGCTTCATGAGGTCGTCGAAGCTCTGCGCCTGGCGCTTCGGCATCGCGCCCAGCACCGCGTCGCGCAGCGCGGGTTCCGCACCCTTGAGCGCGATCGCCCACTGCTCCAGCGGGATCTCGTCGAGCAGGCGCGTGATCGTCTGTTCGGTCTGCGTCGACAGGATGAAGAAGTCGTACATCGACATCTCGATCTTCGACACGACGTCCGGATCGTGCGCGCGCAGCAGCTCGACCATCGTGGCGCGGTTGTTCGGCAGGCGGTTCAGGATGTCGGCCGCCTGGCGCACGCCTTCCACGGTGGCGCTCTGCGTGTCGAGCGCGGACAGGCAGCGCTGCACCAGCTCTTCCAGCTCGGCGAGCAGCTCGCGGTCGATCTCTTCCAGGCGTGCCAGGTTCAAGAGCACCAGTTCGCGCCCGTCTTCCGGCAGCGCGTCGATGATCTGGCCGGCCAGCGCGGGCGGCAGGAAGGCGAGGAACACGGCCTGCATCTGCACGTGCTCGGCGGCGATGTAGTCTGCGAGCCACTTCGGCGACGCGTACTGCAGGCGCGCCATCATCGGGCGGATGGCGTCGCCGTAGATCGTGTTCAGCACGCTGTTCGCGATTTCGCTGCCGAGCGCCAGGTCCAGCGAGCGCTTCAGGTAGCTGCGCGAGGCGCCGTGCAGGCCGCTCTGCTGGCGATAGTCGTCGAAGAACTTCTGGATCGAGTTCTTGACGGCGTCGACCTTGATGCCGCTCATCCGGCTCATCACCTGGGTCAGCTCGATCAATTCCTCGCGCTCGAGGCAGCGCAGCACGGCCGCGGCCGGCTCTTCGCCGATGGACAGCAATACGATCGCGGCCTGTTCGACCGGGCTCAGCACTGCTTCCTGCACGTCGTTATTGTTCAGATCCGCCATTTTTCTTTTGCACCCATTGTTTGACCACTTCAGCGACCCGCTCCGGCTCTTTACCCGCCAGTACTTTCAGATGGTCGACCATCACATCCACGGCCGAACCGGCCGGGGGCAAATCGTATTCCTCGAGCAGCGCCTGGACCGGCAGCGTGCCGCTGGCCGTTGCCGGCTGGGCTGCCGCCGCACCTGCCGTGGCAGGGGCCGGCAGGGCGCCGGCGTTGTGGCCAGCCGCGAGGGCGTTGGCGGCACCGGCCTGGACGGTCGCCAGGTTCGCAGCCGCCGCCTTCGGTGCCATGCGCTGGGTCAGCATGCGCATCAGCGGACGCAGCACGAGCAGCCAGCCGAGCAGGGCGCCGATCGCGTACATCGCGTAGCCGGCCATGTCGACGATGTTGTCGCGCTCCTGGTACCACGGCTCGCTTGGCGCCGGTGCCGGGAAGCTCAGCGACGACACCGTCAGCACGTCGCCGCGGTTCGTGTCGATGCCCAGGCCACCGCGCAGGATCTTGTCGATGTTCGCGATCTCGGCCGGACTCCAGCCCGTCTTCGGCGTCGCGGCCTTGGCGTTGTTCAGTACCACGGCCACCGACAGCTTCTTGAGGCGGCCGCGCGAGCGCTTGATCTGCGTGATCGCGCGGTCGTAGGCGTACTGGCGGGTCGTCGCGTTCTTGCGCGCGCTGCCGTCGTCGGCCTTGGCGTTCGCGTCGCCCGCGGCGTTCGCGTTCGCGGCGCTCGGATCGGCCGGATTGCTCGCGACCGGCGGACGGTTCGACAGCGTGCCCGGCACGCCCAGCGCCATGCGGCTCTTTTCCATTTCCTCGCGCATCGCTTCGCTGGTGACCTTCGGGTCCGCGCCGTACTTCTCCTGCGTTTCCTCGATCTTGTCGTTGTCGACGTCGGCCGTCACGCTGACCTTGAAGTTGTCGGCACCCAGCACCGGGCCGAGCAGGCCGGCCACGTTGGCGCGCACTTCATCCTGGTAGCGCTTGGCGGCGGCATCGCCCTGGGCGGCGCCGTCGAAGCCTTCGGTCAGGTCGACGCGCGACGACAGGTAGTTGCCGCTCTGATCGACGAGCGACACGCGCGCCGGGGCCAGGCCCGCGACGCTGCCGGCGACCATGTTCACGATGGCGGCGATCTGTTCGTTCGACAGGTTGTGGCCCGGCTTCACGGCCACCACGACGGATGCCGACGATTTGTCGCCATCGCTCGCGACGAACGACGACGACTTGGCGATGGCCAGGTGCACGCGTGCCGACGCGATGGCGTCGAGCGTGAGGATCGACTGCGCCAGCTCGCCTTCCAGGCCGCGGCGGAAGCGCACGTCCTGCACGAATTGCGACACGCCCAGCGGGTCGTTCTTGTCCATCAGCTCCAGGCCGGCCGGCAGCTGCGCGGTCACGCCCTTGGCCGCCAGCAGCATGCGCACCTTGCCCAGCTGGCCCGTCGGGACCATCACCTGGCCCGAATCCGGGTGGATGCGGTAGGGCACGTGCTCGGCGTCGAGCACGCTCATCATGTCGCTGGCGACGACCTTCTCGTGGGCGCCGAACACTGGCTTGTAGCCGGCCTGGTCGTTCCACGTGTACAGCATGACGGCCGCGGTGATGCCGATGGCCAGCACCAGCATCGGGGTCAGGTTCTTGGACAGCGCGGGCGGCAGGGCCAGGCGCTTGCCGCCAAAGGCGGACTTGAGAGTAGCGATCACGGTCAAGTGTCTTCCTGTCAGACGGGCAGCTTGAGCAGCTCGTCGACGGCGCCCATGACTTTGTTACGAACTTGCATGAGCATCGAAAAGGACAGGTTGGCCTGCTGCGACGACAGCATGGCGCCGACCAGGTCGTCGCTCTTGCCGCTGTCCACGGCTTCCATCTTCTGGTTGGCCACCTGCTGGTCCTGGTCCACGCTGGCCAGGGCATTCTTCATGCTCTGCGCGAAGGAGAAGTTGCCGTTGCCATCGCCCAGGGCGGGGTGGCCGGCGTCCACTGACGGCGCCATGACGTTAAGTCGGCTGGCATCGTTGTTAAGGGCTGCCAGGTCGGCCCTGATGAGGCCGGCAAGTTCAGTTCCCATCGTGTTCATCACTCCCATGCTGTAAGTTTGCGGGTTGTAACTTTTCGTAAATGTTGCTATCGGCTTCAGCTGTTACATTTAATGAAACAGCCGTTGTCATTTAGAAAATTGTTAAATGTTCAGCGGCATACTGTGGCTTGGTTTCTGGCGCGGAACCGAGGAGAATAGCAGCGGTCCCGTCGAATACCCAGAGTGAGTTTTTGTTTTCCCCAGCGCAGTAACTGCATCTTACCGTAGGGCAATGGCGAATTCAAAGGGGAAAATCAAATAGCGCGACACAATTTCCCAGGTATAATAGTTGCCCAGAGGAATGAAAAGAAAGCATCTCTGCTTATCATTTTTTTAATTTGACCATGCCGATTGCAACCCCCGACACCACCGCGCAGCACCAAGTGCTCGACCCCTCTCTCCTGGGGCGTCCGGTACACCTGCTGCCCCAGTTTGCGACGCGCCTGCAGGACGACCTGGAGGCGGCGATGCAGGGCCATGCCCGTCGCTACTGGGCCGGATGGCGCCTCGACCACGTCGAATTCGGCCGTGCGCCGCAAGACCACAGCCTGCGCTGGATGGCCGTACTGGGTGCGTTGGGCACCGTCGCGGTGACGTTCGAGCGTGGTTTATTACTGACACTATTGGAGCGGCGCTACGGTGGACGTGGTGCCGGCGCAACTCAGCGGGACCCGCAAACCGAGCGCGTCACGGCCACCGAAGAAAGATTAGGCGTCGTACTGACGCAACAAATGGTGGACCTGTTGTATGCACGCGTCGCTGCCAGTGTGGCAATGGACGTCGCGCCGCGGCCCGTCCAGGCCAACGCCGTGGTGGCTTCGGCAATGCCCGGCGAAAGCAACTGGGCCCTGCGCGTCCACGTACGTGATAACAACGACAACACCGGCCAGTTCTGGATCGCGCCCGACCAGCAACTGATGGCCACGATCCTGGGCACGCTGCGCCCGGAAAATGGCCGCCAGATCGCCGCGCGCGGTCCGGCCGAGCCCCTTGCGACCAAGCTCCAGGTCAAGCTGGACGGCCGCCTGGTCAGCAAGGAAATCACCCTGGGCGCACTGTTCGACCTCAAGGTGGGCGACGTGATTCCGGTGAACGTGGGCCGGGCCGACGTCCTGCTCGACGAGGCGCGGTTGTTCACCGCCGCCGTCGCCGAGCACAAAGGCAAGCTGTGTTTAACCTCTTTTGAAGACGCCGAGTAATCAACATGAACCTCAACGATCAATTCGCCGGTGGCGACATCCTCATCGACGACGAGCAGATGGAAGAAACCGCACCCGCGGCAGCCGCACCGAAAGCCTCGCCGCGCCTGCCCCAGATGATGCGCCGCATCCCGGTGACGCTGACGCTGGAAGTGGGCTCGGCCCGCATCTCGCTGCAGGAACTGATGGCGATCGGCCCGGACAGCGTGCTGCCGCTCGACGTCATGGCGGGCGAGCCGCTCGTCATCAAGGTCAACGGCGCCGCGATCGGCCGCGCCGAAGTGGTCGTCGCGGGCGAGCAGTACGGCCTGAAGGTGATCGACCTGGACGGCCTCAACCTGGACCTGATCACGTCATGACGTTGCAACGCCGCGGCGTTGGGGTGTCGACCAACCTCCGCCGCTTCGCGCCGCTCGCGGGCGGCGCCTTGTTGTTGCTGGCCAGTGCAAGCGTGTGGGCCGCCCCGGCGGGACCGGACGTCCTGCCCGGCGTGATCCCCGGCTCGACCAGCGGCCTGACGGTGAAGTCGCAGATCCTGGTCCTGATGACCATCCTCGGGCTGCTGCCCGTGATGGTCATGATGATGACCAGCTTCACGCGCTTCGTGATCGTGCTGTCGCTGCTGCGCCAGGCGCTCGGCCTGCAGCAGGGCCTGCCCAACCGGATCGTCACCGGCGTCGCGCTGATCCTCACCTTGCTCGTCATGCGTCCGGTCGGCATGCAGGTCTGGAACGAAGCGTTCGTGCCTTACGACAAGGACAAGATCTCGCTGGAGCAGGCACTCAAGATCGCCGAGGTGCCGCTGTCGCGCTTCATGCTCGCGCAGACGAGCAAGACGGCGCTCGCGCAGATCGCGCACCTGTCCGGCGAACCGGCCGAGATGAAGCCGATGGAGCGCGGCTTCACCGTGAAGCTCGCCGCGTTCGTGCTGTCGGAACTGAAAAGCGCGTTCCAGATCGGCTGCATGTTGTTCATTCCGTTCCTGATCATCGACCTCGTGGTATCGTCGGTGCTGATGGCCATGGGCATGATGATGCTGTCGCCCCTCGTCATCTCGCTGCCGTTCAAGCTGCTGCTGTTCGTGCTGGTCGATGGCTGGACCCTGACCGTGAATACCCTCGTCGGCAGCATCCACGGCATCTAGCCGGCTGCCATTATCCGTATGACTCCTGATATCGCCGTCGACTTCGTCGTCGAAGCCCTGCAGCTGGTGATGCTGCTCGTGATGGTGCTGGTGGTGCCGGGCCTCGTGGCCGGCATCATCGTCGCGCTCGTGCAGGCCGCCACCCAGATCAACGAGCAGACGCTCTCCTTCCTGCCGCGCCTCCTCGTGACCCTGCTGGCCCTGATCATCTCCGCCCACTGGATGACGGGCAAACTGATGGACTATTGCGTGAGCGTGTTCCAGCGCGCCGCGACCCTCGTCGGCTGATGCTGGAAGTCTCGCACCTGCTGCTGCCGTTCATCAGCGCGCTGTGGTGGCCGTTCTGCCGCATCATGGCGCTGCTGTCGACGGCGCCCGTCGTCGGCGACGCGCTCGTCCCCGTGCCGGTACGCGCGCTGCTGTCGCTGTCGCTCGCGTTCCTGATGCTGCCGCTGACGAAGGGCGCCGTGACGCCCGATGCGTTTTCGCTCGCGGGCGTCGTCGTGATGATCGAGCAGGCCGTGATCGGCGCCGTGCTCGGCTTCGCGCTGCAACTGACGATGGCCGTCGTGAACATGCTCGGCTTCCTCGTCTCGAGCCAGGTGGGCTTTTCGATGGCGCAGATGAACGATCCGCTCAACGGCCAGCAGTCGGACGTGATCTCGGGCCTGCTCGGCATCGTCGCGATCCTCGTGTTCTTCGGCGTCGACGGTCACCTCGTGCTCGCGGGCGTGCTGGGCCAGAGCTTCCTCGCCTGGCCCGTCGGCGGCGGCTACCAGGGCCTGCTGCTGCAGACCGTCGCGCTGAACGTGGGCTGGGTGTTCTCGGCCGCGATCCTGCTGGCGCTGCCGATCGTGTTCTCGACGATGGTCGTGCAGATCGGCTTCGGCTTCCTGAATCGCGTGGCACCGGCGCTGAACTTGTTCTCGCTGGGCTTTTCGCTGGTGACGCTGTTCGGCCTCATGATGCTCGTGCAGGTCGTGCGCTTCATCCCGGAGCACTACGTGCAGATGACCAACCAGGTGCTGGAGATGCTCCAGCAGCAGATGAGGGCGGCGCATGGCTGATACCGGCACCGGCGGCGACAAGACAGAAAAGGCGTCAGCCCAGAAGCTGAAGAAGGCGCGCGAGCAGGGCCACGTCGTCCGCTCGAAGGACCTCGCGACGGCCGTAGGCATCCTCGCGAGCCTGAAGCTGTTCGCGTACCTGCTGCCGGGCTACCTGGAGTCGTTCCGGTCGCTGTTCCGGCTCGTGTACGCGCCGCTCGGTGCGGCCGGCTCGATGGAGAACGCGATGTCCGTCGTGTGGAGCGGTGCCGCGGTGCTGCTCGTGAAGATGGTGCTGCCGCTGCTGGGCGTGCCGCTCGCGGTCGTCGTGGCCGGCGTCGTGCCGGGTGGCTTCGTCTTCTCGACGAACAACCTGATGCCGAAGTTCGACCGCTTCTCGCCCATCAAGAACCTGGGCCAGCTGGCGTCGGGCAAGCACTGGACGACGTTCGCCACGTCGCTCGCGAAGGCCGCG
Organism: Massilia pinisoli; assembly: GCF_024753285.1. Classification (GTDB taxonomy): domain Bacteria; phylum Pseudomonadota; class Gammaproteobacteria; order Burkholderiales; family Burkholderiaceae_D; genus Telluria; species Telluria pinisoli. Next base: position 291,987 of record NZ_JANUGW010000007.1, read on the forward strand.
ATGTTGGCGATGGTGCTCGTGCACGTCGTGCGCTCCGCGCTGTCGGCCTGGGTCAACCTGCAGCGCATGCCGCTGTCGGACGCCTTGCTGCACGGCGCCGGCATGATGTTCGACGGCGTGATGGCGCTGGTCGCCGTGTTCGTGCTGTTCGCGCTGATCGACGTGCCGCTGCAGGCGTTCATGTTCGCCCGCAGCCAGCGCATGAGCAAGCAGGAAGTGAAGGAAGAATACAAGAGCACCGAGGGCAAGCCCGAGATCCGTTCGCGCATCCGCCAGCTGCAGCAGCAGATGGCCCGCCGCAACGTGAACAAGACGGTGCCGACCGCCGACGTGGTGATCGTGAATCCCGAGCACTACGCGGTCGCGCTGAAGTACGACACCAAGCGTGCGGAAGCGCCATACGTGGTGGCCAAAGGCATCGACGAGATGGCCTTGTATATCCGCCAGATCGCGGCCAAGCACCAGATCGAGACGATCGCGTTGCCGCCGCTGGCACGTGCCATCTACAACACGAGCCAGGTGCAGCAGCAGATTCCCGCCGCGCTGTACCAGGCCGTGTCGCAGGTGCTGAACTACGTGCTGCAATTGAACGCTTTCCGTGCGGGCCGGCGCCAGGCCGCCCCCCGGTTCCCGAATGACGTGGCCGTGCCGGCCGCTTTGAGTGAGGTATCCCCGACATGAATTTCCTGAACAGCTTGATGCTCGAGGTGCGCCGTCAGAAGATCGCCACGCCGGCGTTCCTGCTGACGCTCCTGGCGATGATCATGCTGCCGCTGGCGCCGGTGGTGCTGGACGTGCTGTTCACGTTCAACATCGTGCTGGCGCTGATCGTGATCCTGACGTCCGTGTCGGCCAAGCGGCCGCTGGATTTCTCCGTCTTCCCGACCGTCATCCTCGGCACCACCTTGCTGCGCCTCGCGCTGAACGTCGCGTCGACGCGCGTCGTGCTGCTGCACGGCCACGAAGGCACGGCGGCCGCGGGCCACGTGATCGAGGCGTTCGGTAACGTCGTCATCGGCGGCAATTTCGTCGTCGGTATCGTCGTCTTCGTGATCCTCATGATCATCAACTTCGTCGTCGTGACGAAGGGTTCCGAGCGTATCTCGGAAGTGTCCGCGCGCTTCACGCTGGATGCGCTGCCCGGCAAGCAGATGGCGATCGACGCCGACTTGAACGCGGGCCTGATCAACCAGGAAAAAGCCCAGCTGCGCCGCAAGGAAGTGGCGGCCGAGGCGGACTTCTACGGCGCGATGGACGGTGCGTCGAAGTTCGTGCGCGGCGACGCGATCGCGTCGATCCTCATCCTCTTGATCAACATGATCGGCGGGGTCGCCATCGGCGCCGTGATGCACGACCTGTCGTTCGCCGACGCGTTCCGCCAGTACGCTCTGCTGACCATCGGCGACGGCCTCGTGGCCCAGGTGCCGGCACTGCTGCTGTCGGCGGCGGCGGCAATCCTCGTCACCCGCATCAGCGATTCGGGCGACTTCGAACAGCAGGTCGGCGGCCAGTTGCTCGCCAACCCCACGGTGCTGTACTCGGCGGCGGGCGTGATGGTGATCCTGGCCCTCGTGCCGGGCATGCCGTGGTTCTTCTTCATGGTGTTCGCCTCGGCCCTCGGCTACGTCGGCTTCCGCCTGTCGAAAGAAGAAGTGAAGGCGCCGGACGAATCGAGCATGTCCGCCATCGAAGCCGCGCTGCGCGACGACCGTGCGCCGGAACTCGACTGGCAGCAGCTCCCCGTCGTGCAGCCGATCTCGATCACCGTCGGCTACAAGCTCGTGCACCTCGTCGACAAGGCGCAGGGCGAGGTCCTGCCGAAGCGCATCAAGGGCGTGCGCCAGAGCCTCTCCGAACAAATGGGCCTGCTACTGCCGCCGATCGGCGTGCGCGACGACCTCACGTTGCGCCCGAACCAGTACGCGATCGCGATCAACGGCACCGTCGTGGCCGAAGGCGAGGTCGTGGCCGAATGCCTGATGGCGATCCCGTCGCCGAACGTGTATGGCGACATCGACGGCATCCCCGGCATCGAACCGGCGTTCGGCATGGCCGTCACGTGGATCGAACCGGACCAGAAGGCGCATGCGCTGGGGCAGGGCTACCAGGTCGTCGAGGTGCCGAGCGTGATCGCCACGCACGCGTCGAAGGTCGCGCGCGACTACCTGGCGGAGCTGTTCCGCCACGAGGACGTGCCAGCGCTGATGGAGCGCCTGACGGCGCTGTCGCCGAAGCTGGCCGGCGCGCTGGACAAGGCCCTCACGCACACGCAGCTCCTGCGCGTGTTCCGCGTGCTGCTGGCCGAGAACGTGTCGCTGAAGGACATCGTCGTCATCGCGACGACCTTGCTGGACAGCTCGGAAACGACGAAGGATCCGATCCTGCTCGCGGCCGAGGTGCGCTGCGCGCTGCGTCGCCAGATCGTCTCGGGCCTGTACGGCAAGAAGAAGGACATGCCCGCGTTTAACCTGTCGGGCGAACTGGAAAACATGCTGCTCGGTTCCCTGAACCAGGCGCGCCAGAACAACGGCGGCAAGGTCGTGCTGGACAACTACCCGATCGACCCGCAACTGCTGTCACAACTGCAGCTGAACATGCCGGTGGCGCGCGAGCAGATGAAGCAGCAGCACACGCCGCCGTTGCTGCTGGTGCTGCCGCAGATTCGTCCGCTGCTGGCCCGCTACGCGCGCCTGTTCGCGCCGGGTTTGAACGTGCTGTCGTATAACGAGATTCCGGAAAACCGCGAAGTGTCGATCATCGGCACCGTGGGGTGATCGGCGGGGAGAACCGTATGGAACAGCGTATCGCGATCTATGGCGCCGGCGGGCTCGGACGGGAAGTCCTGCAGATCATCCGCGACATCAATGCCGTGCAGCCGACCTGGGCGTGCGCCGGTTTCCTGGTCGACCCGGGTTTCGACAGTCCGGCGCAGGTGGCCGGCCTGCCGGTCCTCGGCGGCATCGACTGGCTGGCCGCGAACCCGGACGTGTGGGTCGTCGTGGCTATCGGTTCCTCGGCGGCGCGGCGCCAGGTGGCCGAGCGCATCCGGCAGCGGTGCCGGAACCGCTTCGCGACGCTGGTTCATCCGCGCGCCTGGATGGGCGAGGGCGTCCACCTCGGCGAGGGGACGATCTTCTGTGCCGGCGCCCTCGCGACCACGGACATCCGCATCGGCGCGCACGTCCAGGTGCACGTCGGCTGCACGATCGGCCATGACGCCGACTTGCGCGATTTCGTCACCCTGACCCCGCGCGGTTGCGTGTCGGGCAACGTATTGATCCACGAGGGGACCGACGTGGGGGCGGGCGCCGTCATCCTGCCCAAGTGCGTCCTCGGACACTGGTCCGTCGTCGGCGCGGGGAGCGTGGTCACGCGCTCGCTGCCGGACAACGTCGTCGCCGTCGGCGTGCCGGCGCGCGTCGCCAAGGAACGCCAGCCGGGCTGGCATCTGCCAGTTTAGGCGGGCAGCAGCAGGGCCAGTTCGGCCATCGCCCGGAACACGGGCAGGCTGAGCGCGGTCGCCGCTTCGGTCGACGGCAGGCGCGCGTGGACAGGGCCGGCCGGCAGGTCGTCGCGCCAGGCCCAGGCCAGCACGCGCAGCCCGGCGCGGCGCACGGCCGCTTCCAGTTGCGGCTGCAGCTCGCGCAGCCGCTCCAGCACGGGCAGGTCGGCCGCGCACACTTCCATCTTGATGCCGTCGGCGACGGGCGTCGCCTGCACCGTGACCACGGTGCCGTCGGCCAGCACGAGTTCCAGTCTCAGCGCGGCGCGTGTGCGGCGGCGTCGGTTCTGCTGTTGTTCCGCTTCGCCTTGCACCACGCGCAAGTGCTGTGCACGGGGCGACCCCGCATGGACCGTGAAGCGCCACGCATCCGGCGGCGGACTTTGCAACTGGGCCAGGCGTGCCGCGCGCGCGTCCTGGCCGGCCTGCAGCAGCGCCGTCGGCAACTGCCCCTCGCGCATCTGCTGCTCGCGGATGGCCTGCTGGGTGCCGTAGTTGCGCACCATGCCGCGCCAGGCGCTGGCCAGCGCGCCGCCATCGGCGTTCGGCCAGGTCATCTGGCGCGCCATCGCCACCTGGTCGGGTCGCATCGCAGCCCCGTCCTGACCTGCCTCGGCGGCGGACGGCTGCGCCGGCGCGGGCTGCGCGGCCGGCAACGGCACGGACTCGATCTCCGCCTGCAGCAGGGCGGCTGAACCGGCGGCTGCCAGCGCCGGACCGATCTGCGACGGCGCCGCGGCCGGAACCACGGGCGCGGGCGGGAGAAGCGGCGGGAAAAGGATGCTGGCCATGGTGTCGGGTACTCAAAAGTAAAAAGGCCAACCGCGTGGTTGGCCTTCGAGGATTCCCGGCTGGGTTACACCGGGAGAAAGCCCATTACTGGAGCAGCGACATGACCATCGAGGACATGCTGTTGCTCTGCTTGAGCATCGCGGTGCCGGCTTGCAGCAGCATCTGGCTGGAGGTCATGTTCGACGATTCGGTCGCGAAGTCGACGTCCATGATACGGCCTTCAGCGGCCTTGCTGTTGGTGCTGATGTTCGACAGGTTGTTGTACACGTGGCTCAGACGGTTCGCCGCAGCGCCCAGGCCCGAACGCAGCGTGCTGACGTCTGCCAGGGCGGTGGTCAGGGTGCCGATCGTGGCGTTGGCCGATGCGGTCAGTTCGGTGCCGGTCGTGGCGGCGCTGTAGTTGGCCGTTGCGCTCGACACGTCGGTTTGCACCTGGTTCAGGGCGGTGCTCAGGTCGACGCTCATGGTTTCGCTCGACGACGCGCCGATCTGGAAGGTCATCGATGCGCCGACGGTGCCGCCGATCAGCAGCTTGTTGCCTGCGAACGAGGTGTTCTTCATGACGTTTGCCAGTTCCTTGCCCAGTGCGTCGAATTCCGACTGCATTGCGGTCTTGTCGGAAGCGGTCGACGAGGCGTCGGCAGCCTGGGTGGCCAGGTCTTTCATGCGGGTCAGCATGTTGTTGACTTCGTCCAGCGCGCCTTCAGCGGTCTGCAGCATGGAGGTCGAGTTCTGGGTGTTACGCATTGCGACAGCCATGCCCGAGGTTTGTGCTTGCAGGCGCGAAGCGATCTGCAGGCCGGCGGCGTCGTCCATTGCCGAGTTGATGCGGTAGCCGGTCGACAGGCGCGTCATCGAGGTCGATAGCGAGGCCTGGGTGCGGTTGATGGAGTTCTGGGCCGACAGTGCGGCGTTGTTGGTGTGAAGGCTCAGCATGGTTGGCTCCTAAGTATTCAGTAAAAGATCGGTTGGCTGCTTGGCTTGTGATTTCGAGTGTTTCGCTCGCTCTCACATGTACAAGACGACCGGTTTCGCATCGGCATTAAGTGCCATGCGGAAATTTTTTAAATTTTTTTTGGACTTGGCATTTTGCAAAAAGAAAAGGCCGGCACAAGGCCGGCCTGATACGCTGGAACGGTACCGTCAAGCGCCCTGGACCAGCGTACGGATCACCTGGGCCACCACGCCGATCTTGTGCGGATCCATCGTCTGCCCCGTCGGCAGCACGATGACGCTGTCGGCCACGGCCTCGGTGACAGGCAACAACAGCCCGGCATGGGGGAACAGCGAGCGATATGGCTCCATCTTGTGGCAGCCGGGCCAGAAATAGCGGCGCGCCAGGATGTTTTCCGCGCGCAGCGCGTCGATCACGGTGTCGCGCGGGACCGGGCAATCCGGCGTCACTTCCATGATGATGTATTGGAAATTGTTGCGTTCGCGCTCGTCGTACTCCACCACGCGCACGCCCGGGATGCCGGCGAGCGCCTCGCGGTAGGCCCGGTAGTTGGCGCGGTTGGCGGCGATGACGTCGTCGACGGCGTCCAGGTTGACGAGGCCCATGGCGGCGGCGATCTCGATCATCTTGCCGTTGGTGCCCGGGTAGCTCACCTGGTCCAGGCCGGAGAAGCCGAAGTTACGCATCAGCCGCATTGTGCGCGCCAGTTCGTCGTCGTTGGTGACGACGGCGCCGCCCTCGAAGCTGTTGAAGAACTTGGTCGCATGGAAGCTCATCACTTCGCAGCGGCCGAAGTTGCCGATCTTGCGTCCGCCGTGGGTGCAGCTGAAGGCGTGCGCGGCGTCGAACATCAGCTGGAGGTCGTGTTCGGCGGCGACGGCCTCCAGCGCTTCCACCGGCGCGGCCCGGCCCCACAGGTGCACGCCGATGATGCCCGTGGTGCGCGGCGTGATCATCTTGCGCACCGCGTCCGGCGACAGCGTGTGCGTGGCCGGGTCGATGTCGGCGAACACCGGCGTGATGCCCTGCCATTGCAGCGCGTGCGCCGTGGCGACGAAGGTATAGGCCGGGACGATCACCTCGCCTTCGAGGCCGAGGGCGCGGATCGCGATCTCCAGGGCGATGGTGCCGTTGCACATGGCGACGCAATGCTTGACACCGAGGTGGTCGGCGACGCGGCGCTCGAATTCCTGCACGAGCGGGCCGTCGTTGCTGAGCCAGCGGCGGTCGAAGATGTCGCCGACGTGGCGCATGAAGGCGTCGCGGTCGCCCATGTTCGGACGGCCCACGTGGAGCGGATCGTCGAAGGCGGGGGCGGCGCCGTTGATGGCCAGGTCGGCCTGTTGGCGAATGGGTTTCATGTCGTTGCCTTATTCGGAAGCGGGGACGAGTTCGGACAGGCGCACCTGGAGCGGTGCCGGTTCCTGTCCGTCGCACCAGCGCTGCCACATTTTGCGGAGACCCAGTTCGAGGCCGGCCGCGGCGACGTCCGGATACCCCAGGATCGAATCGCTCAAGCGCTGGCGCATCGATGCGCGCATCAGCGCCAGCGTCTCCGTGTTCTGGGCCAGGAAGACGCCGAGCTTGACGTAGGTGTCGTCGCCCTCGGTGATGAACGAGCCCAGGCCGAGGTGCACCATGAAGACGGCCGCCGCGTGGCTCGGGTTGGTGGGGCCGATGGCGGCCAAGGTCGGTACGCCCATCCACAAGGCGTGACCGATGGTGGTCGAGCCGGTATAGGGGAAAGGACTGAGGCACACGTCGACGTCGTAGTGCTGCTTGAGGTATTCGTGGACGGGCGCGCGCGGGCGCAGCAGCAGGCGTTCGCGCGGAATGCCTTCCAGTTCGAACCAGTCGATCAGCCTGTCGTCGATGCCGGGCTGCAGGCCACCCAGCAGCATGCGCGAGTCGGGCACGGCGTGCAGGAGCTTGGCCCAGTGCGCGATCACGCCGCGGCTGAGCTTGCTCGCGCGATGGAAGCTGCCGAAGGTCAGGTAGCCGTTCTTCAGTGCCGGCAGATCGTTGACCGGTGGCGCACCCAGGTCGGGCAGGAACAGGGCGCCCGAGGGCAGGCGCACGATCTGTTCGCTGAACTGGTTGTCGTAGCGACCCTCCGGCACGAGGAACTGGTCGCACAGGATGTAGTCCATCGAGCGCATGCCGGTGGTGCCGCCATAGCCGATGTAGGTGGCCTGGATGGGCGCCGGCTTGCGTGCGAACAGCGGCAGGCGGTTCCTGGCCGAATGGCCGGACAGGTCGATCAGGATGTCGATGGCGTCCGCGCGGATCAGGCGTTCGGCCGCGTCGTCGTCGAGGTCGGCGATCGGACGCCAGACCGCGACGTTGGCGCGCATCCCGCGCGACGTCTCGTCGTCGATCGTATTGTTGTAGTAAATGTAGAGCGCGACCGCGGGATTGTCCTTGAGCGACTGGAACAGCGGCGCGATGAAGTGCGATACCGCGTGGTTGTACAAGTCGGCCGACACGAAGCCGATGCGCAACTGGCGCATCGGATCGCGATCGTTCGGATGCGACTGCCACTGCGTGCGCCATTCCGCTTCCCACCGTTCGCCAAAGCCGAAGTGTTCGCGCGTGAGCTCGTCCGCGTCCAGGCAGGAGTGGCTCAGGATGAACAGCAGCATGCTGTGCGTCTCCGGAGTCGGGCACATTTCCAACAGGCGCCGGCTCAGGGCGACCGCTTCCTCCCATTCGCCCAGCGTGAACGCGGTATGGGCGAGGGCACGGAGGGCGTGCTCGCTGCTGGGGTCGAGTTCGAGTGCCTTGCGCAGGACCGGCGCCGCCTTGTCCAGGTTGCCGTTCATCTGCAAGGTGGCCCCGAAGTCGCACAGGATGCCCGCGTGGTCCGGCGCCAGTTCGACGGCGCGTTCGAGGCAGGCCAGCGCCGCCGCGTTCTGGCGCAGATGGCGGTGGCTGAGCCCCATGTGGCGGTGCGCGTTGACATGGCCTGGCCGCCGTGCGACGACGGCACGGTAGCAGTCGACGGCTTCCTCATGACGGTTCAGGCGGTGCAGCATCTCGCCGAGGTCGAATTGGGCGTCGACGTGTTCGGGATCGAGTGCGAGTACTTGGCGGAACACGGCGGCGGTGTCCTCGAAACGGCCCTGGCCGTGCAGGGTTGATGCGAGGCAGAGTAATGCGGGAATGCTGTGCGGCGCCAGTTCGACCGCGCGCCGCGCGTTGGGCTCCGCTTCCTGGGGGCGCTTCAAGCGTACCAGGCTGTTGGCCAGACCCCGGTGCAGTTCGGCCTCGTCCTCGAAGCGCAGCGCTTGCCGATACGCGTCGGCCGCTTCCTCGTGTCGTCCGCCTTCGAACAGGGCGGCAGCGAGCAAGCCGCGAAGGTCGCGCAGTTTCGGGTTGAGTTCCAGCGCGCGCCGCAGGCACGCGATACCTTCGTCGAGTTGGCCGTCCTTCAGCAAGGCCAGTCCCAGCAGCGCATGGGCCTTCGCGTCGCGCGGGTTCAGCGACACCGTCCGGCGGTGGTGTTTGATGTCGTTCGTCATCGTGGGAGTCAGGACGCTGTTCATGGCCGTGCCTCGGGCGTGAAACAGGGAAGGAACGGCACCTGGCCGCGGGTAGGGGAAAAGGTCATGGACATGAAGGTCGGCTGCGAAGGGCCCGAACGTTGTTATTTCTCTAAGGAAACAAATATCTTTGAATTGTAAACCGTCTGTGCAGGTTCTGACGATACTTGTTGTATATCTGTGTCGTGATCGCCGCAGATTTTTTGACACTGGCCGGCTTACTAAATGTGGTTTAAGAAACCCGGCGGCGGTGCAGGTCACGGCTATTTCGGAGGAAGGGACAACAACTTGCCATTCCCCGATGAAAGTGTCGATCCCGGATCGACGGGCATTTTTAGGGTAATATTCGCTAGCCCGCGAGTGTCGTCGAAGCGCCGGGCGCCCATCTCAGCCTCGAACTCCCGCACCCACGTGACGGCCTTTGCCGTCGCTGAAACGTTTTCCGACATGGACTTGCGACCTTGCGGCATGCGCACGGTATCGCACCATTTCGGAAAGACCAAGTAGAAAATTGATGAAGCAAAGCAAGCGAACTCTAAGTGTTGCCCCCATGATGGACTGGAGCAACAATATAGTGTTCATGCGGTTCTTCGCAGACCTCTCCGTAATTTCTCCGTAGCTGATCAGGAATTTTCGTGTAGCTCCTTCCTTGTGGAGCCCGCAAGAACAGGTTGTGGACGCCAGTCTGCTGATACCGGCGCGCATCTGTTCGTAAAGCGGACGTTAGCAGGTCATCTCCTGCCCTGGGCACGGTTCAGACTGCAGCCGGATATGGGTCTTGAGCACGAACAGAATTCCGGTAAGGGTCGCGCGATCGTTGAGACGTGGCCGTCCACCTTTCGGTGACCTGCTGTGGGTTGGCAGATGAGCTGCTACAAGCGACCAAAGGTCTTCGGGGAGAAGTGCTTGGGCCATGGCATCAGTCCGTCTGGGAACAAGGCCGCCATCTTAGCTGCCGAAGCAACGCCGTGTACGTCCGCTACCGACCGAGGCTGTGTAAAAACGCGAGATCCACCTGTTTTCAGGGGACTCTTTACCATTTGCGACCTCGCGAAAACGTCATAGCGCACGTTTTGAGCAGTAGAGTGTCGCTGGCCTCCGGGCCGTTCTGCGTTTTTACACAGCCTGGACCCGTAGCGGACCTTGTGCGCTGCCTCTGCCTCACAAGAGGATGTTATCAAGGTGGTCACTTAGGTTGCTATATCGCCGCGCCATTCTGGTGACACTAGACGTACGTAAATAATGCCAAATCCGGGAGCTTGTCCGTCGACAACTACCAATGGTCGCTCGTCGTTAGGCGGCTCGCCATTAGTCCAAAGCTCGTAGCCGGTCTTCGCCTTTTCGTTAAAGAACGCGCCAGCATCGGTCATAAATAGCGAGGCTGCTGCGACGTGAGGCAGTAAGGTGCCGGTAGCGGTCGCTACTACGTCCGGCGGTTGTTTGCCGGCGTTGTGGCGACTCTCTGCGACTTTCTCCAGATGTTCTACGAGTCGCTCCCATTCACTGCCCTTAATCAGAGGCGCACCAAGGGTTCCCTCTACCATGGCGTGTAGCGCTTCGCCCAACGGGATCGTGGCATTGAAAGTACCGTGATACATAACCGGGGCTCCTGCCCGCGCTACCGGTATTGCTGGTTGGGCGGACTCGAGCCACCAACCTGAAGTTGGAGCCGGAGCATTGACGTCGATACAGGAATACCTAGTTCCTGGACACGTGCCTGGCGTTGTAGGCGCAATATTGAACGGAGCAGACTTTCTACGAAGTCCGGTCAACGTAAATTTCGGCCAGTGTGTGTAGAGGTAGCGCTGGATGTCCGGGCCATTTTTATCCACAGTAAACTGCCCTAGCGTGGTACCTGCGTCCGCGACTTTAGCTTGGATTAGAAGCGCGCGCCTCGTGCGGCCACCCTGCTCTTCACAGTCGAGGACGAACAACAGGTCGCAAAGCTCAGGTGCCTTCGATTTGTTGTCTCGGGGATCGGTCCAACGAGCCTTGGGTGTCTTATGCGTAAAAACTCCAAGCACATCGAGTTCACCAGCGACCAGATATGGTCTCCACTCCCGCACCAGTTTCTCGGGCAACTGAAGGACTAGCCGGGCCACCTCGGCCACTTCGCCCGTCCCTGATACAGGGTTTGGTTTGATACGACAGTCTCGAATTGCCGTCTCAGCGGCGGCAATAAGCGTGGGCGGGGCTTTCATAACGTGTTGTGGTTATCATTACATCAAAACTTAAAATAGCCTTACCTGCCATACACCTTATTCCACCAAGAGCAAATGCTCGTACAAAATGTGGCGTCCAGGCTGTTTTACCGGTCAGCGAAAGCGTTAGGTAGAGGCATCCGAGTGACTGCTCCTGGCCGGACCCGGCCATTTGGCTCAGCATAGCAGT
>NZ_JANUGW010000070.1 GCF_024753285.1 Massilia pinisoli
ACAAGAGTTCAGCTTACTTTGTTTGTTGATACATACAGATTACTACCCTAAGTGTTCGATACATTTTTCAACGTATTGAACGCTTAAAGAAAACTTTACTTCTTCCAGATTGTTAAAGAACGAGAACTACACTTATCGAAGACTCAGGTCTTGGATAAATGCAGTGAACAAAGAGTGGTGGAGGATGACGGGATCGAACCGA
>NZ_JANUGW010000008.1 GCF_024753285.1 Massilia pinisoli
GGCTTGCGCGCCATGTAGATGAAATGCGAGCGCAGCGGCGGCAGCAACGTCGTCAGCGTTTCCGGGATCAGCCACGGCAGCGCCGCCAGCACCCGCCCCAGCGGCGGCAGCAGCACGAGAGTGCGGTAGTGGCGGCTGGCGGCGGGCCAGAACCGCAGCAGCTCGACGTCCGTCACCTTGCGCACGTGGGGATTGCGCGGATTGCTGTAGCGGAAATCGAAGATCATCGTCCACCCGCCCGGCCGCAGCACGCGCCACATGTCGGCGGCCAGGCCGCGCCGCATGTCGTCGTCGAGGATCGAGGAAAACACGGTGTGCGCGCACACGAGGTCGAGGCTCGCGTCGGGGAAGGCATCGAGGTGGCCCAGGTGCCAGTGGACGCCGGGGGGCGTGCGGGCGCGGGCCTGGTCCAGCCGGTCCTGCTGGAGTTCCGTGCCCGCAAGGTGCGCGGGCAGGGCGCCCCAGTCGATCAGCTGGCGCAGGAAACCGCCGTTGCCGCAACCGACGTCGAGCGCGCGCACGGAGGACAGGTCGCGCCCGACCGTCAGCGGCAGCAGCGCCGCCAGCACGCGCGACCGCGCCGCCGTCTGGCGGACGACGTCGGGCCGGTGCCACGCATACTTCGCCAGCGCGGCGCCGCCATGCCATGCGCGGTAGATCCGGTTGATCCGCTCCTGTTCCGCTCCGTCGTTCATGTCCGCCTCCTGCGATGCCATCTTCCCGGTCGGGCCGGGAGCACGTTTGAGGAGACGCAAACGTCAGAGGAATGGATGACATTTTGCCAAGGGGAAGCTGCCCTGGTAACCCGTCCCCCGGCCGCGGCCGCCTTTCCGCGAACATCCGCGTTTCCGGCTAAAATCGTGGCATTGCCTTCCCTGGGACCATCATGAAAATCGCTTTTCTCGCCGATCCGCTGTCCGGCTTCAAAATCTACAAGGACTCGACGTTCGCGATGATGCGCGAGGCGGCGCGGCGCGGCCACCGGCTCTATGCCTTCGAACAGCGCCACATGGTGCTGGAAGAGGGCGTCGTGACGGCCGAGGCCACGGAGATCACGCTGACCGGCGACGCCGACGACTGGTACCGCGAAGGCGACACCGATACCGTCCCGCTGTCCGATTTCGACGCCGTCATCCAGCGCAAGGATCCGCCGTTCGACATGGAATACGTGTACGGCACCTATCTGCTGGAATTGGCCGAGCGCCAGGGCGCGCGCGTCTTCAACAAGCCCTCGGCCATCCGCGACCACAACGAAAAACTGTCGATTGCCCAGTTCAGCCAGTTCACGTCGCCCACGCTCGTCTCGTCGTCCGGCACGCGGCTGCGCGCCTTCCACGCCGAGCACGGCGACGTGATCTTCAAACCGCTGGACGGCATGGGCGGCGCCGGCATCTTCCGCGTCCGCGACGATGGCCTGAACCTGGGCTCCATCATCGAGACGCTGACGGAGAACGGCGCGCGCACGATCATGGCGCAGAAATACATCCCCGCCATCGTCAAGGGCGACAAGCGCGTGCTCGTCATCGACGGCAAGCCGGTCCCGTTCGCGCTGGCGCGCATCCCGCAGGCCGGCGAAGTGCGGGGCAACCTGGCGGCCGGCGGCACGGGTGTCGCGCAGCCGCTGTCCGAGCGCGACCGCGAGATCGCGGAAAGTCTGGGCCCGGTGCTGGCCGCGCGTGGTCTGTTGCTGGTAGGATTGGATGTGATCGGCGATTTCCTGACCGAGGTGAACGTCACCAGCCCCACCTGCTTCCAGGAGATCACCGACCAGACCGGTTTCGACGTCGCGGCGATGTTCATCGACGCCGTCGAGGCCCGGGTAACAGGAAACTGACACATGGTAGGCATTCTGCTGATGACCCACGCTCCGCTGGGCCAGGCATTCATCGCCGCGGTCGCGCACGTGTTCCGCGGCCCCACCGAGCGCTTCGAAGCGATCGACGTGACGGCGGACCAGGACACGAGCGAGATCAACGCCCTGGCCAAGAGCGCGATTCAGCGCCTGGACGAAGGCGACGGCGTGCTGGTCATCACCGACATCAAGGGCGGCACGCCGTCCAACTGCTGCAATTCGCTGGCGGAGGCGGGACGCGTGGAAATCATCGCGGGCATCAGCCTGCCGATGCTGCTGCGGGCGATCACGTACCGGCGCGACACGCTGGACGTGGTGGTCGAGATGGCGTTGGCCGGCGCGCAGAATGGTGCGGTCAGGGTAGACAACAGGATCCGGCTCGGCACCTGAGCCGACCGATAACGAGAGAAACGACAACTACAACATGATTCAACAGGAACTCGAGATCGTCAACAAGCTGGGCCTGCACGCCCGCGCTTCCGCCAAATTCACCCAGCTGGCCGCCAAGTTCCAGAGCGACGTCTGGCTCACCCGCAACGCGCGCCGCATCAACGCCAAGTCGATCATGGGCGTCATGATGCTGGCGGCCGGCAAGGGCGCCAAGGTGACGCTCGAGGCGGACGGTCCCGACGAACAGGAATGCATGGCGGCGCTCGTCGCGCTGATCAACGACAAGTTCGGCGAAGGCGAGTAATGCCCGATTCACGAGGCGGACGTCACCCGGGACCCTCCATGGCATCGTTCACACTGCACGGCATCCCCGTCTCGCGCGGGATCTCGATCGGCCGTGCGCATCTGCTCACGCCGGCCGCGCTCGACGTCAAGCACTACCTCGTGCCGGAAGAGCAGGTCGAGGCCGAAGTGAAGCGCCTGCAGGACGCGATCGCCGAAGTGCACCGCAACCTGCAGGAACTGTGGACCGAGCTGCCGAAGGAAGCCCCGACGGAGCTGGGCGCGTTCATCGACGTGCACGTGCTGATCCTGTCCGATCCGATGATCTCGGAAGCGCCGCTCGACATCATCCGCAGCCGCCACTACAACGCGGAATGGGCGCTCGTCACGCAGATCGACGAGCTGTCCGCGCAGTTCGACGAGATCGAGGACCCGTACCTGCGCGAGCGCAAGCAGGACATCCAGCAGGTCGCCGAGCGCGTGCTGAAGGTGCTGATGGGGACCGCGCTGCCGGCCCCGCCGCCCGTCGGCGAAGACCACTTCCAGCCGCAGATGATCGTCGTCGCGCACGACATCTCGCCGGCCGACATGCTCGCGTTCCGCGACCGCTCGTTCGTCGGCTTCGTCACGGACGTCGGCGGCCAGAACTCGCACACGGCGATCGTCGCGCGCAGCCTGGACATCCCGGCCGCCGTCGGCATGAGCCAGGCGTCGCGCCTGATCGAGCAGGACGACTGGGTGATCGTCGACGGCGACGCCGGCGTCGTCATCTGCAATCCGAGCGCGCTCGTGATGGAGCAGTACCGCGCACGCCAGGCCGCGCTGCTGAAGGCGCGCAAGCGCCTGCTGAAGCTGAAGAAGACGCCGGCCGTCACGAAGGACGGCACGGCGATCACGCTGCTCGCGAACATCGAGCTGCCCGACGATTGCGGCCCGGCGCTGGACGCGGGCGCCGTCGGCGTGGGCCTGTTCCGCTCCGAATTCCTGTTCATGGGACGCGGCGCGCAAGGCCTGCGCGTGCCGGACGAGGACGAGCAGTTCGAACAGTACCGCAAGGCCGTGCTGGCGATGAAGGGACGGCCCGTCACGATCCGCACGCTCGACGTGGGCGCCGACAAGCCGCTCGACCAGACCGAACACACGGCACTGAACCCGGCGCTGGGCCTGCGCGCGATCCGCTACTGCCTCGCCGAGCCGCAGATGTTCCTCGCGCAGCTGCGCGCGATCCTGCGCGCATCCGCGTTCGGCAAGGTGCGCATCCTGATCCCGATGCTGGCGCACGCGTTCGAGATCGACCAGACCTTGAACATGATCGCCCAGGCCAAGGCCCAGCTGCGCGAACAGAACGTCAAGTTCGACGAGACGGTGGAAGTGGGCGCCATGATCGAGATCCCGGCCGCCGCGCTGGCGCTGCCGATGTTCGTCAAGCGCCTCGACTTCCTCTCGATCGGCACCAACGACCTGATCCAGTACACCTTGGCGATCGACCGCGTCGACTACGAGGTGGCGCACCTGTACAATCCGCTCCACCCGGCGGTACTGAGCCTGATCGCGATGACGATCGAGGCAGGGCACAAGGCCGGCATCGACGTGGCCGTGTGCGGCGAGATGGCGGGCGACGTCAAGCTCACGCGCCTGTTGCTGGGCATGGGCCTGCGCGAGTTCTCGATGCATCCGGCCCAGCTGCTGGCCGTCAAGCAGGAAATCCTGTCCAGCGACCTGACGCGGCTCGTGCCGCGCACGCGGCGCATCCTGCGCGCGATGGAACCGGCGGCCATCGCCGACGCCGTGGAGCAGCTGCAGTCCGTCTAGTCATCGCACGCCACAACAATATAACGAGTCTTCATGGGATCGATCGGAATAGTCTCCCCCCAGGCGATGCAGTTCGCCGAACCTTTACGCCTGCGCAGTGGCGCGGCCATCAGCGACTACACGCTGGTGTATGAAACGTACGGCACGCTGAATGCCGACAAGTCGAACGCGGTGCTGATCTGCCACGCGCTGAACGCGTCGCACCACGTGGCGGGCCATTACGCCGACCAGCCGAAGAGCGCCGGCTGGTGGGACAATATGGTCGGCCCGGGCAAGCCCGTCGACACGGACCGCTTCTTCGTCATCGGCGTCAACAACCTCGGCTCCTGCTTCGGGTCCACGGGCCCCATGCACACGAACCCGGCCACCGGCAAGCCGTACGGCGCCGCGTTCCCCGTCGTGACGGTGGAGGACTGGGTCGCGGCGCAGGCGCTGCTCGCGGACCGCCTCGGCATCGAGCGCTTTGCCGCGGTGATGGGCGGTTCGCTGGGCGGCATGCAAGCCCTCGCGTGGAGCATCATGTTCCCCGAGCGCCTGCGCCATTGCATCGTGATCGCGTCGACGCCGAAACTCTCCGCGCAGAACATCGCGTTCAACGACGTGGCGCGCCAGGCGATCCTCACCGATCCGGATTACCGCGGCGGCGACTTCTACGAACACGGCGTCGTGCCGAAGAACGGCCTGAAGGTGGCGCGCATGGTTGGCCACATCACGTATCTGTCGAACGACGACATGGCCGAGAAATTCGGCCGCAAGCTGCGCAACGCGGCCGAGAACAACGAGTACAAATTCGACTTCGGCATCGACTTCGAGATCGAGTCGTACCTGCGCTACCAGGGCGACAAGTTCTCCGAATACTTCGACGCCAACACCTACCTCCTGATCACGAAGGCGCTCGACTATTTCGACCCCGCGCGCGAGCACGGCGGCAACCTGGCGAAGGCGCTGGAAAACACGCGCGCCCAATACCTCGTCGCGTCGTTCTCGACCGACTGGCGCTTCTCGCCGGAGCGCAGCCGCGAGATCGTCGAGGCGCTGCTGGCCAACCGCCGCAAGGTCACGTATGCCGAGATCGACGCGCCGCACGGCCACGACGCCTTCCTGCTCGAAGACGCGCGCTACATGAACATCGTGCGCGCCTACTTCGAGCGCATCGCCGCCGAGAAGGAGGCCGCATGAAATTCGAAGACTTGAGCACGTTGCGTCCCGACCTCGCGTTCATCGCACACTGGGTGAACGAGCGCGCGCACGTGCTGGACGTCGGCTGCGGCGACGGCGCCATGCTGCGCTACCTGGAAAAGGCCAAGCACTGCACGGGCTACGGCGTGGAGATCGCCGACGACAAGGTCCTGGAAAGCACGCAGCGCGGCATCAGCGTAATCCAGCACGACATGGAGCAGGGCCTCGACCTGTTCGCGGACGACGCGTTCGACATGGTCCTGTGCCTGTCGTCGCTGCAGATGATGCAGCACGTGGAAGCGCGCCTGCGCGACATCGTCCGCGTGGGCAAGGAGGCGATCGTGTCGTTCCCGAACTTCGCGTACTGGCCGCACCGCGCCGCGCTGCTGAAGGGCCGCATGCCCGTGTCGCGCTCGTTGCCGTACCAATGGTTCGATACGCCGAACCTGCGCTATGCGACGATCTACGACTTCAAGGAACTGGCCGAGAAATGCGGGCTGGAAGTGCTGGAATACGTGGCGCTGGCCGAAGGCAAGCCCGTGTCGTTCCTGCCGAACCTGCGCGGCAGCCTCGCCGTGTTCCGCCTGCGCAAGCGCGATCTCGTCGGCCCGGCCTGACCGTCCGGCGGCCCGCGCTTGCACGCACGGGCCGCGCGCGTCATCATACGCTCGCGTAACGTGTTGTACGTACGTGTCGGCTGCGGGCATGATGTCGTCAGAACTCTGCAGGAGAAAACCATGAACCCAATCTTCCAGACCCGGGCGCGTACCCGCCGGGCGGCCGCCGTGCTGGCGCTGTGCGCGTCCGTCTGTGCCCCGACGCACGCCGCGCGCGCCCAGGACGATCGTCCGAACCAGGACCAGGTCGTGCAGGACGGCATCGCCGTCAAGCCGCTCAACCGCAACCGGATCGGCAGCGTATGGCGCGACATCGCCGCGCCCGAGCAGGCCATCAACGAGCAATCGGCCCAGCAATACCTGGCGCTGATGAGCAAGGCCCGGCAGGAAGGCGCCCTTGTGCCGGAATCCGATCCGCAGGTGCAGCGCCTGCGCGCCATCGCCAAGCGCATCATCCCGAACACCGTGCGCTGGAACCCGGATGCGCAGCAGTGGAAGTGGCAGGTCAACCTGCTCAAATCCGACGAGGTGAATGCGTTCTGCATGCCGGGTGGCCGCGTCGCGTTCTACACGGGCATCATCGACAAGCTGCGCCTCACGGACGACGAGATCGCGGCCGTCATGGGCCACGAGATCGCGCACGCGCTGCGCGAGCACGGGCGCGACCGGCAGAGCAAGGCGACGGCCACGGGCCTCGCGAGCCAGCTGGGCGGCGCGGCGCTGTCCGCATGGCTCGGCGTGGACGTGCGCGGCGCCACGAACGCGGCCGGCCAGCTGCTCGTGTTGAAATTCTCGCGCGACGAGGAACGCGAGGCCGACCTCGTGGGCCTCGACATCGCCGCGCGCTCCGGCTACGACCCGCGCGCCGGCATCGCGCTGTGGAACAAGATGGCCGTGCTGAACCAGAGCGGCGCGCCGATCGAGCTGCTGTCCACGCACCCGGGCGGCGGCGAGCGAATCGAGCAGATCGAGAGCCACATGAACGTGCTGCTGCCGCTGTACGCGCGCAGCAAGGGCACCACCGTCGACCGGTTGCCGCCGTACCGCTCCAACGTCGCACAACGGTAAAGGGTCGATGGCACGTTTCGTCAGGAAGGGCCACCAGGCCACGGCCAACGCCGTCGTACCGCTGCCGGTGAAGGACGGCGTGGCGCCCAGCTATCTGTGGATCACCGAGACCCGCCCCGGCGGCATGCTGGCCTTTCTCGAGGAACGCTTTGGCGACGTCGCCGGACCGCCGTGGGCCGAGCGCCTCGCGCGCGGCGACGTCGTCGACGCCGTGGGCGCGCCACTGTCGGCCGACAGCCATGTGCGTCAGGGCATGCGCATCTGGTACTACCGCGAGCTGGAACACGAGACGCCGATTCCGTTCGCAGAGAGCGTCATCTTCCAGGACGAGCACCTGCTCGTCGTCGACAAGCCGCACTTCCTGCCGATGATCCCGACGGGACGCTTCCTGCGCGAGACCTTGCTCGTGCGGCTGAAACAGCAGTTCGATTTGCCGCACCTGACGCCGATCCACCGCCTCGACCGCGAGACGGCCGGCGTCGTCATCTTCTCGCACAACCTAGCGACGCGCGGCACGTACCAGTCGATGTTCCAGAAGCGCAGCATCCGCAAGGTGTACGAGGCGCTGGCGCCCGTCCTGTATGGGCGCGAGTTCCCGTTCACGTACAAGAGCCGCATGGTCGACGGCGACAAGTTCTTCGTGATGCGGGAAGAGGAGGGCGAGCCGAATTCGGAGACGTTCGTCGAGCTGCTGGAAACGCGCGGCGACGTGGCGCGCTACCGCCTGCACCCGCACACGGGCCGCAAGCACCAGCTGCGCCTGCACATGGCGTCGCTGGGCGTGCCGATCCTGAACGACGCCTTCTATCCCGTCGCGCTGCCGTGCAAGGGCGACGATTTTTCCGCGCCGCTGCAATTGCTGGCGCGGTCGATCCACTTCGACGATCCGCTCACGGGAGAAGCGCGCAGTTTCGAAAGCACGCGCGAGCTCGACTGGCCCGCGCGCTGAACGGCAGCGTCAGAGCGCGTAGTCGATGATCAGCGGCGCGTGATCGGAAAAGCGCTCGTCCTTGTAGATCGAGACCGCGTGGGCGCGGGCGGCGATGCCCGGCGTGGCGACGTGGTAGTCGATGCGCCACCCCACGTTCTTCGCCCAGGCCTGGCCGCGGTTGCTCCACCACGTGTATTGTTCCGGGCGCTGGTCGATGCCGCGGTGGACGTCGACGAGACCCAGCTCGTCGAAGATGCGCGTCATCCACGCGCGTTCCTCCGGCAGGAAGCCCGAATTCTTCAGGTTGCCCTTCCAGTTTTTGAGGTCGATTTCCTTGTGCGCGATGTTCCAGTCGCCGCAGATGACGATCTCGCGGCCCTCGGCCTTCAATTCCTGCAAGTGCGGCAGGAACACTTCCATGAAGCGGAACTTGGCTTCCTGGCGCTCCGGCGACGACGAGCCGGACGGGCAGTACACGGAAATGACGGTCAGGTCGCCCACGTCGGCGCGCGTGTAGCGGCCCTCGTTGTCGAATTCGGTGCAGCCGAAGCCCGACTTGACGGTATCCGGCTTGACGCGGCTGTAGACGCCCGTACCCGAGTAACCCTTTTTCTCGGCATAGTGGAAATGGCCGTGGTAGCCGTGCGGCGCGAGGAATTCCTCGGTCATGTCGGCCTGCTGGGCCTTCAACTCCTGGACGCAGATGAAATCGGCGTCCTGGTTGGCCATCCAGTTGAAGAAACCTTTCTTGTGGGCGGAGCGGATGCCGTTCAGGTTGGCGGAAATGATTCTTGGCATGATCGAAAGCGGTTGGGTGGAAAGCGCGGCCGGCCGGCGCGGGCCGGTGGGCCGATGCGAGGCGCACAGTGTATCGTGTTTTGATCCATATCAACACAATTACGACCTGTCCGCATGGCATGGTCTTTACGGCTGTTAACGTGGATAGAATGACATCTTTCATGTTTTCTATGCGCGACGTCAACGTCTTGTGAGCAAAGATTCCGTCGCCGCTTCCTTCGACCCACCAGGGACCCACGTGCTGATCAAGATTGACGACTTGTTGTCCGGTAAGCATGGCAAGATGGGGCATTTCGTCCGTTTTTATGATGACAGCGATACGTTGCTCGACGAGGTCGCTTCCTTCGTCGAGCGGGCGCTACGGGCGCGAGGGCGGGGGATCGTGATCGCCACCGGTGCGCACCTCGACGCGCTGCGCCGGCGCCTGGACGAGCTGGCGCGCGCGGAAGGGCGGGCCGTGCCGCCGTCGTGGGACGTCACGTGGCTCGACGCGGAAGCGATGCTGGCGCGCTTCATGGTCGACGGCTGGCCCGACCGGGCGCGCTTCGAGTACGTCGTCGGCCGCGTCGTCGCGGAAGCGTGCGCCGGCGGCGCATCCGTGCACGCATTCGGCGAGATGGTAGCGCTGCTGTGCGCGCGCGGCCGCTACGACGCCGCGCTGCACCTCGAGCGGCTGTGGAACGAATTGGCGAAGAAGCTCGATTTCTCGCTGTTCTGCGCCTATCCGTGGGCCCTGTTCCCGTCGGCCAATGCGGCGCACGTGTTCCGCCAGGTGTGCGCCGAGCACGACCACGCGTGCGCGGACGCCGCCGCGCCGCTGCCGTCCGGGCAACCCGTCGACATCGGCCTCGTCCGGCTGGAGCAGAAAGTGCGCGCGCTGCAGGCCGAGGCGGCGCGGCGGCGCCAGGCGGAAAAGGACTTGCTCAGGCGCGAGCGCGAGTTCGCCGACATCGTCGAGAATGCGGCCATCGGCGTGCACCAGATGGGCGCCGACGGCACGATCCTGTGGGCCAACAAGGCCGAGCTGCAGATGCTCGGGTACCGGTGGGAAGAATACGTCGGGCACCACGTGGCACGCTTCCACGCCGACCCGGCCGTCGTCGACGTCATGCTGGCCCGGCTGGCGGCGGGCGAGCCGGTGCACGACCAGCCGGCCCGCTTGCGCTGCAAGGACGGCTCGATCCGGCACGTCGTGATCCGCTCGAACGCCTGTTTCGACGATGGCCGCCTGCGCTACACTCGCTGCTTCACGCGCGACGCCACGGAGCACGTGCGCCATGTCGCGGAAATCGCGCGCGCTCATGCCCGCAATGTCGAACTGATGGCGGCATTGGAGGCCGCCGGGCGCGCGGAGGACGATTTCCTCGCCATGGTGGGCCGTACGCTGCGCACCGCGCTGGACGCCAGGGCCACCGAACGCGCGCACCGCCGGCTGCGGCGCATCGCGCGGCTGGTGGACGTCCGGCTGCGCGGGCGCACGCGGGGCGGATTACAATACCGGTTTTCACAGTTCGAGGGTCGTGTCGTGGACAATCTGCGCCAACAGTTCATTGCGTTTTCAGTCGAAGCCGAAGTCTTGAAGTTCGGCCAGTTCATCACCAAGGCCGGCCGTCAGTCGCCGTACTTCTTCAATGCGGGCCTGTTCCACGACGGCGCGACGCTCGGCAAGCTGGCCGACTTCTACGCGCAGACCCTGCTCGATTCCGGCCTCGAATTCGACATGCTGTTCGGCCCCGCGTACAAGGGCATCACCCTGGCATCCGCGACGGCCGTGGCGCTGGCGGCGAAAGGCCGCAACACGTCGTTCGCCTACAACCGCAAGGAAGCCAAGGACCACGGCGAGGGTGGCACCATCGTCGGCGCCAAGCTGGCGGGCAAGGTCGTCATCATCGACGACGTGATCTCGGCCGGGACGTCCGTGCGCGAATCCGTCGCGATGATCCGCGCCGCCGGCGCCGAGCCGGCCGCCGTGCTGATCGCGCTCGACCGCATGGAACGCGGGGGCAAGGATGGCGTGCTGTCGCCGCTGTCCGCGGTGCAGGAAGTCAGCCAGACCTATGGCATTCCCGTGATCTCGATCGCCAGCCTGGCCGATTTGTTCGGCTACCTGGAAACCGATCCCAAGCTGGCCCAGTACAAGGACGCCGTGGCCGCGTATCGCCAGCAATACGGCGTAGCCTGAGCCGCAGGAATGTGATGTAATGGCGGCAATCTTTTTGGAGCTGCCATGAACAACATCGCTCGCGGCATTTTGACGGCCTTCCTGTGTGTCATGCTCGCGGGCTTCGGTCTGTGCGGCGCCGCAGGTACCATCAGCGGGCTGGCCGGCATGTCTTCACCCGGGCCAGAGAATTTCTCGTCGATCGCGCTCGTCTTCGGCCTGATCGGGCTCGGCATCGCCCTCGTATGCGGATTAGCCCTTTTCAGGCTGTGGCGCAAGCGTCCGCCCGCCGTCGAATGACCGGCCCCGTCCTTTCCGCCGCGACGGCGCAGACCGTCCACCTCGTGTTCGAATGGCTGGCGCTGGCCGGCGGCGTGCAGCTGTACCGCTGGCAGCGCCGGCGCGCCAGCCAGCCCGCGCTGCTGCAGCCGGGGTCTTTCGCCGTCGTCGTCGGCTGCATCCTCGGCGCCGCCATCGGCAACAAGCTCGTGTTCTGGATCGAGATGCCGCACCTGTGGCAAGGCGTGGTTCCGGACTGGCGCCTGATCGCGTCCGGCCAATCGATCGTCGGCGGGCTGCTGGGCGGCCTGCTCGGCGTGGAGATCGCCAAGAAGCTTGCCGGCATCCGCGGGTCGACGGGCGACCAGTTCATCCTGCCGCTCGTCGTCGGCACCGTCGTCGGCCGCATCGGCTGCTTCCTCGCGGGCCTGAACGACGGGACGTACGGCGTGCCGACCACGCTGCCGTGGGGCGTCGACTTCGGCGACGGCGTGCCGCGCCATCCCACGCAGGTCTACGACCTGGTGTTCGCGCTGGCCGCGGGCGCCTTGCTGTGGCACGCGCGCGGGACGCTCGCGCGCACGCCCGGCCTCGCATTCAAGCTGTATCTCGCCGCCTACCTGGCGTGGCGCCTGCTCGTGGACGGCATCAAGCCGGTGCCGTATGAGTATGCATTCGGGCTGTCCGGCATCCAGCTCGTGTGCGTCGTCGCGCTCGTGTGCTACCTGCCGTTCGTCGTCCGGCAAACCTTGGAGAACCTACGATCGTGACACTCCTTCGTTCGACACTGCCGCGCGCGGGTGCGCTGCTGCTCGCCCTCGCATGCGTCGGCAGCACCGGCTGCATCACGATGACGGTCGTCGACAATGTCCAGCGCAGGAACGCCGCGCGCGAGATGGAAGCGGCGCGGCAGCGGCGCATCGCCGCGCTGGAACCGGCGGCCGCGGCGGGCGATGCGAAGGCGCGCGTCGCACTCGCCGATGAGCTGCTGGCCGGGTCGGGCCAGGACCCCGCGGAGCTGCGGCGCGCATTGGCCCTGCTGGAACAGGCGGCCGCGCAAGACGATGGCCTGGCCATGGGACGGCTCGGCACCATCCTCGCGGAAGGAAGGGCCGGCACCTATTTCACCCTGCCGCAAGGCTTGCGCGACCGCGAACGCGGCATCGTCCTGCTGCAGCGTGCTTTTGCCCACGGGTGCGACCTTGCCGGCGTCGGCAATCCCGCAGGGCGCGCGGGCCTGGCGCTGGCCAGGGCCGGTCGACCCGAACAGGCCCGCATCTGGCATGCACGCGGCATCCTCGCATGTGGCGCATCGTCTTCGGCCTACCTGTTGTGGGAAGCGACGGGGGCGCACATCGAGCCGGCCCGGCGCGCGGACGCGCTGGCCATACTCCTGCTGGCACGTGACACCGAGACGATCGCGAAAGCGCGGCCGTCCGTGTCGGCGGAGGACTTCGCCGCCGCCGAGCGCCGCGCCGCCGAACTGCAACGCCAGATCGCGGCATCCGAACGAGACTACCCGGGGCCCCAGCGCAAGGAGCAACCATGAGCCGCAAATCCCGCCCGTACCTGTTCTACGACACGACGACGTCCGTCTGCTCGACCTGCCTGCATCCGGTGGAAGCGAAGATCGTGTTCAAGGACGACAAGGTCTACATGGACAAGTGGTGCGGCGCGCATGGCGTCGAACGCGTGCTCGTCAGCGACGACGTCGCGTACTACCGCCTGTGCCGCGAAGTCTTCGTCAAGCACCCGGAGATGCCGCAGCAGTTCAACACGACGATGGAATACGGCTGCCCGTACGACTGCGGCCTGTGCCCGGACCATATGCAGCACTCGTGCCTGTCCGTCGTCGAGATCACGGACAACTGCAACCTGAACTGCCCCGTGTGCTATGCGGAGAGCGGCACGCACCGCGAGCGCCATCGTCCGCTGGAAGACGTCGTCCGCATGCTCGACGCGATCGTCGCCAACGAAGGCGAGGCCGACGTGATGCAATTGTCCGGCGGCGAGCCCACGTTGCACCCGCAGTTCTGGGACATCCTCGACGCCGCGAAGGCCCGGCCGATCAAGCACGTGATGGTCAACACGAACGGCATCGTGCTCGCGCAGGACAAGGATTTCGTCGCGCGCCTGGCCGGCTACGCGCCCGGCATCGAGGTCTATCTGCAATTCGATTCACTGCGCGCGGAGGTCCACCGCGAATTGCGCGGCGCCGACCTCACGCGCATCCGCCGCCAGGCCCTCGACAACCTGAATGAGGCGGGCCTGTCGACGACGCTCGTCGTCACGTTGAAGAAGGGCTTGAACGACGGCGAGATCGGCGAGATCATCGACTTCGCGCTCGCGCAGCCGTGCGTGCGCGGCGTGACCCTGCAGCCGATCCAGGACGCGGGCCGCGTGGAAGACTACGATCCGCGCCTGCACCGCCTGACGGTGTCCGAGATCCGCCGCCGCATCGCCGAGCAAAGCCGCCTGTTCACGCTGGAAGACGTGGTGCCCGTGCCGTGCAACCCGGACACGCTGGCGATGGCGTATGCGATCAAGACGGCGGACGGCACCGTCCCGCTGACGCGCTGGCTCGATCCGCAGACGCTCGTGGAGGGCAGCGGCAACACGATCGTGTTCGAGCGCGATGCGGGGATGCGGGACGTCGTGAAGGACCAGGTGTTCAAACTGTTCTCGACGAACCACTCGCCGGAATCGCAGGCCAACTGCCTGTCGGAGCTGATGTGCTGCCTGCCCCTGATCAGCGCGCCGTCCGCACTCCGCTACGACAACGTGTTCCGCGTGCTGATCGTGCAATTCATGGATGCGTATTCGCTGGACGTGCGCGCGCTGAAGAAATCGTGCATCCACTTCGCGCTGCCGGACGGCCGCCTCGTCCCGTTCGAGAGCTACAACCTGCTGTACCGCGACGGCCGCAAACTGGAACACATCCGCGCCGGCATCGCCTACGATTTCGCGCGCCGGCGCGAGAAGACTACGATACCGCTGGTGCCGGCATCGCCATCTGCTTGACGGCCATCGCGAGGAACGCGTCGACGGCGGTGCCGCCGCCTTCGCGCCCGCCCACCTGGATCGACGGCACGAGCGCCACCTGACCGCGCTCGATGGCCTCGGCGAAGCGCAGCAGCACGGTCTGCTGGAACTGCAGTTCCGGGCCGCCGTACGCGGCCACGTTCAGTTCCGTCGCCTTGGCCTGCGCCTGGCCGACGGCTTCCAGCTGGAACGCTTCCGCCTCCGCGAGACGGCGCTTGGCGTCGGCCGCGCCGGCCGCGTTCTGGCGCGCTTCCTCGGCGGCCTTGATCGCTTTCTGCACGGCGGCGCTGCCCTGGTTTTCCGCGATGCGCACGGCGAGTTCCGATTCCGTGATCGACGTCTGCTGCTTCGCGCGCGCCTCCGCTTCGCGCAGGATGCGTTCCTGCTGCGCGGCCGCTTCCTTCGTGCGGTACGTCTCCAGCTGTTCGCGTGACACCTGGCGCTCGCGCAGCTGGCGCAGGATCGTCTCGATCTGCGTATCGCCTTGCTTCGCGCGCGGCGTGCCGATCAGGACTTCGTTCAACGTGAGGTTATAGCCTTCGAAGTTGCGGCGCATTTCCGCCATCGCGCGTTCCTGGATGTCCGACCGTTCCTGCAGCAACTCGATCAAGGTCTTGCGCTGGCCGACGTTCTTGAAATACGCGGCCACCATCGGATCGAGCGTCTGCTCGACGAGCTTGCGGATGTCGCCGAAGCGCTGGATCACGAGCGGCGCCATCTTGTAGTCGATGTTGACGACGACGGACAGCGGCAGGTCCGGCTCGAACGCGTCCTTCGTGATCAGCGACACTTCGGACAGGTGCTTGTCCAGTTCGTGCGAACCGATGGCGCCCGCCTGCCATTTCAGGATGAAGTTCGTCGTCGGCACTTCGATCACGCGTTTCGCGTACGGGTTCAGCGCGTATTTGCCGGGCAGCAGGGGCGTCGCCTGCACGCCTTTTTCGTCGGGCCCCACCAGTTCGCCGTGGCGGTAATCGTCGCCCGTCAGGTCCAGGCCGGCCTTGCCCGTGTACGACACGATGACGCCCACGAAGCCGACGGGTACCTCCGTCTTCGGCACGATTTCCCACGACGCGAAGCGCGCGTTCAGGTAGTACGTGCCTTCGACGAGCACCTGCAGCTGGCGGCCCTTGTAGCCGCCCGCGTCGATGAACGTCTCCGGGTTCTGGTAATCGTGGTGGTAGCGCGCCGCGTCGGCCGGGTCGGCGCCGACGATGGGCGCGACGATCGTCCCTTCCGGCAGCGACTGGCCTTCGTGCGTCGTGACGACGGCCAGCTTGTCTTCGCGGATCACGAGCGGGCGGAAGCCGCCGCGCGCGACGAGGTCGTCGTGGACGGCGGCCAGGATGCCGCGGACGCCGCCCTTGTCGTCGACGTTGGCGTCGCCCGGCAGCGGCAGTGCATACACGCGGTCTTCCGCAAGCACGACAAATTGCGCGACGTTGATGGCATACGTGCCCTCGCGCAGGATCTTGCGCTGCAGGCCTTTCTGGCCGCCTTTGGCGAGGAACGCCGCGACGTCGGTGAAGTCGTCCGCGGCCTTGTTGCAGCCGAGGTTCTGGCTCGGCGCCATCGGCAGGCCGTCGCGCGCGAACACGTAGGCGAGGGTGCCCTGCTGGATGGTGACGAGGTTCTGCCGGTGCACGCGGTACTGGAACGGCGCGAAGAAGTGAAAGCCCCCGCGCAGCACGCCCGGCTGGAAGCCCGCTTCGCCCTGCAGCGCGATGAACCCGGCCTGCACGGAGCCGCGTCCCGACCATTTCTTTTCCACGATCCCGATCTTGTCGTTGGGGATGTAGACCACGCAGCTGCGCACGAGAACCAGGATGACGGCAGCAACTACGCCCGCGGCCGCGACGGCGATAATCTCGAACATATGACGTCCTTTCGACGAATGATGACGAGACCAGCGTAGCGGGGCGGGCGTAAAAACGGTGTATACAGATCGGGGCCGGACGCAACGGCCCCGTAAAAATCAGGCGGCAACGGGCTCCGTTGCGTACTGCGCCACCTGGGCCGCCAGCGCCTTGCGGTAGGCGGGGCGCGCCATGCAGCGGTCGCGCCAGGCCGTCAGGCGTGCGAAGCGCTCGACATAGCCCATGCCGTCGAGCAGGCGCACGACGGTCGTCATGAGGATGTCGGCCGCGCTGAAATCGCCGGCCAGGTAGTCGCGGCCTGCGAGCCAGTCGTCCACCTGTCCCAGCCGCTTCAGCGCGATCTCTTCCAGCACCGGGCGCTGCGCGGCGGCCCACGGTTCATTCATCGAAAACGCGACGAGGTTGGAAAGATTGCCGACGTAGGGCTCGACCGAATTCAACGCGGCGAACGACCACATCGTGACCTGCGCGCGGCCGTCCGGATCGCGTGGCAGCAGGACGGGGAAGCGCTCGCCCAGGTGCAGCAGGATCGCGCCCGTCTCGAACAGCGTCAGGTCGCCGTCCTGCAGCACGGGCACCTGGGCGAACGGCTGCTCGCGGCGGTAGGCGGGCGATTCTTTCCCCTCGAAGCCGATCAGGCGCACGTCATACGGTTCGCCGGCTTCGTCGAGGGCCCAGCGCACGCGCAGGTCGCGCACGTGGCCGACGGCAAACGAGGGAACGGCACGGAAGGTGGTCAGGGTAGGCATTGGTGGTCTCCTTGGGTGAATGTCGACCAGCATACGCCCGCACAAAATATGTTCAAGAACATAATGTGGATGCGCGCATAATGCCGTTCTCGAAAGGAGACCCGCATGCCCTACAGTAGCGAACACAAGGCCCAGACCCGCGAACGCATCGTCCATGCGGCGCGCCGGTTGTTCAACCGCCACGGCTTCGAACAGGTGTCGATCGACCGCGTGATGTCTGAGGCCGGTCTGACCCGCGGCGGCTTTTATCACCACTTCGACAGCAAGGACGAGCTGTACGCGGCGGCCGTCGCCAGCTTCAGCACGTGCAATCCGTTCAAGCCCGATTTCAAGGACGTCCCGCCGCCCGCGCCGGAGGAACTCGCGCGCATGCTCGTCGACATCTACCTGAGCGACGAGGTGTTCGACAACATCGAAGCGCATTGCCCGCTGTACGCGTTGCCGGGCGACGTGGCGCGCGCGGGCCTCTCCCCGCAAAAGGCGTACACGCAGCTGATCCGCAACCTCGTGTACGTGTACGCGGGCGCGCTCGCGCACGAGGCCGATGGCGAACGGCGCGCGCAGGCGATCGTCGCGCTGTGCGTGGGCGGCATGGTGCTGGCGCGCACGACGGACGACGCGGTGCTGCGCAGATCGCTGCGGGCCGCGGCGCGCGAGCAGGCGCTGGCGCTGCTGCAAGGCGACGCGTGAGTGCGGTGTGGGCGAACGATCAAGTTCGCCACCAAGCCCCGGTGAGGTCAGCCCATCCCAACAGGTTGTTCTCGCAAATAACGTTCGCCACGTAAGCTCGGCGAACGGTTTTGCATATGTCGCTTGCAACGATAAAGTTTGGCACGCCTCTTTACGGCTTAGCGGTCGGCTTCACGCGGGTGTCGATAGCGATCCAGTTGGTCTCCCAGCGCTGGCCGCCGTCGGTCGAGTAAGCCTGCTCGAAACGCCACCGATCCGCGCCCATCGGCGTGATCAGGAAGCGCACCAGGACCACGCGGCCGTCCACCGTATCCTGGCCGTAGAAGCTGCCCCGGCCGTCCTGGAAGGCACCGTACATCGGGTCGGTCATCAGACCGTTCGCGAGGTTCGCAAAATGCAGAGCCCACTGGCCGCTCGCGGGCCGGTACAGGCGCAGTGACACACCCGCGATGCGGCCGGCATTGCCGCGCACGTCGAGTTCGACGAGGTTGGCGCGCCCGCCCATGGCCGGCTTGAAGACCGACGTGCCCTCGTACTCGACCCACTCGGTCTTGCCGCTGAGCGGTTCGCGCAGGCGTTTCAAGCTGGTGGTCCAGGTGCCGATTTCCCAGTCGAAATCGTGCTGGCCGTCGGGCGGTGGCGCAGCCGTAGCGGCGATGCTGACGCTTGCGAGCAGCCAGAGTATCCATCCGATCTGTGTTCGCATATTCCCTCCAGTATCGTCAGTTCGTGACGGGATGCGTCCGGGTCGGCAAGGGCCTGCCCGGACGCCAGTTGCGCGACAAGCTTTGCGCCTCCGCGATCTGCTCTTCCGTCATGCTGCGCGCGAGGGCAGACCTTTTTGCGACGGCATCGCGGTGGCCGTTCGCAGCGGCAAGATTCCACAGCATGTAGGCCAGCACCGCGTCCTCGGGCAGTCCTGCCACGTGGTAGCGGTACAGCAGGCCAAGGGCATATTGCGCGTCCGGATGGCCTTGTTCAGCCGCCTTGCGGAACCACGAGACTGCCCGCACCGGGTCGCGGGGAACCGCGTTGCCCGTGTAATACATCGCGCCGATCACGTACTGTGCGGCGGGCAGGCCCTGTATGGCCGCCTTGTAATGCCATGCGAAGGCTTGTGCGTAGTCGCGTGGCACGCCGCGGCCCATGTAGTACATCAGGCCGAGCACATGCTGTGCGTCCGCATTGCCGGCCTTCGCGAAGGGCGCGATTTCCCTCAGCGCCAGCGCGTAATCGTGTCCGTTGTACGCTTCGATGCCCTCGGCGACGCCGGCGGCCGAGGGACCGTGCAGCCCAAGCACGAGCATCATTGCGGCGATCTGCTTTTTCATGGTCGTCGGATGGTGGAGACGGGATGTCCTTATCGACGAACGAGCTGGCAGAATTCGACAAGTCATGAAAAATTCTCTGCATCTCCCATGCGTATTGGCAGACTATATTCGGTCCGCTGGCCCCACATAAGAGCCACTCGGAGGGCATTTGATGGGACCACGAGTGTGTGCCGGCCGCCGTGTAAACGCCATGTATAAAGATGCGTGCGCCGCGCAAGCGCCGCGTAAACACCGCGCGCCGTCCCAGAGCGAGTGTGGCGTGCTGGCAGATTTCGTAATGACAATTGGTGAGTTTTCAGCGCGCCGAATCCCCTAGACTACCCGGCAACCGTGCAGCAGGTGCTGCCCGGCGATAACAACGACCTGGGAGTCCACAATATGGCCACGCAGCCACTCTTCGACATCGGCAACGTCATCCTCGCACCCTCGCCCACCTTCGCCCGGCTGAAGGACAAGCCACGGCCCTTCATTCCACTGCTGGTCCTCGTCCTGCTGACGCTGGCCCTCAGCTACTGGTATGTCGCGACGCTCGATTTCTCTTGGTTCCGCGATCACATGGTGGCCTCGCAAGGCGTGACGAAGCCGGAGGCGCGGGCGGCGATGGAGCAGTTGTTCACCCCGAAGACGATGATGTGGATGTCCGGCGCCGGCGCCGTGCTGGGCACGCCCGTCCTGTGCGCGCTCGTGGCCGTGTACTACCTGTTGGCGGGCAAGGCGCTGGGCACCGGCATCGGCTACGGCAAGTGGTTCGGTTTCGCCGTCTGGACCAGCATCCCGCGCCTGCTGACGGTGCCGCTGTCCGCGTTGCAGATCATGACGTCGGGCGGCCGCCTGGCGCCGGAAGACATGAGCATGGTGTCGCTCAACTACCTGCTGCTGCACCTGCCGATGTCGAGCCCGTGGTTCGGTCTCGCCACCAATCTCGACCTGACGTCCGTGTGGTCCATGGCGCTGGCCTTCATCGGCCTGAAGGCCTGGACGGGGCGTTCGACCGGCGCCTGCGCCATGGTCGCGGTGCTGCCGTACGTGCTCGTCTACGGCATCTGGGCCGCGAAAATCGCTTTCCTCGGTTGAGCGTATGAACAAGAAACTGATCGGTGCGGCCGTCGTCGCGGCGTTCCTCGTCGTCCCCGTCGTGGTCAAGTTCGCGGGCAAGCAGACGCGCCGCGAGGCCGAGCTGGCGACCGTGCAGAAGCTGGCGATCCGCCCGGCCATCCTCGCCACGGGCAACCTCGTGTTCCGCCAGGAAGTGCAGCTGTCGGCGGAAGTCATCGGCAAGGTGGCCGGCGTGCTCGTGAAAGAGGGCGACAAGGTGGCGCGCGGCCAGATCCTGCTGCGGCTCGACCCGACCGTGTACCAGGCCGAGGTGGCGCAGCAGGAGGCGAACCGCCGCAACGCCGCCATCGCCATCGAGCGCGCCCAGATCAACCTGGCGAACCAGCAGCGCAACCTGGACCGCACGGGCCAGCTGTACAAGGCGAAGTACATCGACATCTCGAAATACGACGACGCCGTGCACCAGGTCGACCTGGCGAAGGTCGAGCTGCGTGCCAGCCGCGAATCGCTGGAGCAGGCCAGCGCGCTGCTGTCACAGTCACGCGAGCACCTGGCCAAGACGGAGGTGCGCGCGCCCATCGACGGCACCGTGACGGCGGTCCCCATCAAGATCGGCGAAACGGCCGTCGCGAGCGCCACCGGCATCGCGGGTTCGTCGCTGATGACGATCGCCGACGTCGGCTCGATCATGGCCGAGGTGAACGTGGACGAAGCCGACATCGCGCGCGTGGCCGTCGGCCAGCAGGCCAAGGTCTTCCCGGCCGCGTTCCCCGACCAGCCCGTGACGGGCCGTGTGGAAAGCGTCGCGATGGCGCCGAAGACCGCCATGCCGGGCCAGAGCCAGGGCCGCGCCTACGTCGTCAAATTGCGCCTCGACGAGTCGAAGCTGGCGCTGCGTTCCGGCATGACGTGCCGCGTGGAGATCGTCGCCGGCAGCGGCGCGGCCACGGCCGCCGTGCCGATCCAGGCCGTGCTGAACGAAGACGTCCCCGGCGCCAAGGACCGCACGAAGAACGTCAACTACGTGTTCGTCGTGCAGGACGGGAAGGTCAGGAAGACGACGGTGGAGCTGGGCCAGTCCGACGACGCCAACCAGGAAGTGACGAAGGGCGTCGCCGTCGGCCAGACGATCGCCGTCGGACCCGCGCGCCTGCTGCGCGAACTGCACGACGGCGATGCCGTCGTGGCCAAGAAGGCGGACGTGAAGGTGGCCGAAGGAGCGCATCCGTGATCCGGCTGGAAGGCGTGACGCGGCAGTACCGGATGGGCGACCAGACGGTCCACGCGCTGCAGGGCATCGACCTGCACATCCGGGCCAATGAATTCGTGGCGTTCATCGGCGCCTCCGGTTCCGGCAAGTCGACCATGATGAACATCGTCGGCTGCCTCGACCGGCCCAGCAGCGGCGCGTATTGGCTCAACGGCCGCGACGTGGCGACGATGTCGGGCGACGAGCTCGCGCGCGTGCGCAACGAGGAGATCGGCTTCATCTTCCAGAGCTTCCACCTGCTGCCCCGCGCCAGTGCGCTCGACAACGTGGCGCAGCCGCTGATCTACCGCGGCATGCCGCTGCGCGAGCGCCTGGCGCTGGCCGAGCAGGCCTTGCAGCGCGTGGGCCTCGGCGGGCGGCTGCACCACCGGCCGAACGAGCTGTCGGGCGGGCAGCGGCAGCGCGTGGCGATCGCGCGCGCGCTCGTGGGCAAGCCGTCGATCCTGCTCGCGGACGAGCCGACGGGCAACCTCGATTCCAGCACCAGCGAGGAGATCCTGGACCTGATCCGCGAACTGCACGCGGGCGGGCAGACGGTCGTCATCGTGACGCACGAACCGGAGATCGCCGACCAATGCGAGCGCGTCGTGCGCCTGCGCGACGGGCGCATCGTGTCGGATACGAGGAGCGCCGCATGAACGTGTTCCTCGAAAGCGTGCGCTCGGCGCTCGCATCGATCCGCGCGCACCGCCTGCGCAGCTTCCTGACGTCGCTCGGCATCATCATCGGCGTGGCGTCCGTGATCACGGTGGTGTCGCTGATCCAGGGCCTGTCGAAGAGCGTCAGCGACCAGTTCGAAGGCCTCGGCGGCAACGGCCTGACGATCCGGCCGCACAACGAGTTCAAGGACATGATGCGCGGGAAGATGAACTACCTGCGCTTCGACGACGTGGAGCAGCTGCGCTTGCGCGTCGATGGCATCCGCCACCTCAGTCCCCTGTTCAGGCCCGGCATGTCCGACGTACGTTTCACCGGCACGTCCGCCACGGCACAGGTGTTCGCGACGACGGCCAGCTACCAGGAAGTGAACGGGCGCTACACACGACTGGGCCGGTTCATCAGCGTCTCGGACGACGCCGGCGCGCGGCGCGTGGCCGTGATCGGCGAAAAGCTGATCGACGACCTGCACCTGCCGGCGAACCCGGTCGGGCAATTCGTCATGTACGCGAACGAGTGGTTCAAGATCGTCGGCGTGATGGAGAAGCGGGGCGAGATCTTCGGCATGTCGCAGGATAACTACTTGATCATCCCGTTCAAGACGGGGCAGAGCATCATCGGTAACAACACGCGCCCGCAGCTGGAGATCACGGCGGCCATCGCCGACCTGGGCCGGCTGGATGCGACGCGCAGCCACATCCGCATGGTCATGCGCCAGGCCCATCGCCTGAAGTCCGACGAGCCGGACGATTTCGAGATCGAGTCGGCCGACCAGATTGCGAAGTCGTTTGACAAGCTGAGCGGCACCGTCACGCTCGTCATGAGCGGCATCGTCGGCATCGCGCTGCTGGTGGGCGGCATCGGCATCATGAACATCATGCTCGTGTCGGTGAAGGAGCGCACGCGCGAGATCGGCATCTGCAAGGCGATCGGCGCGCGCAGCCGCGACATCCTGCTGCAGTTCCTGATCGAGGCCGTCACCTTGTCGCTGCTGGGCGGCCTGCTGGGGCTCGCGATCGGCTATGCGCTGGGCGCGGGGATCGCCGCCATGATCCCCGATTTCCCGCCGGCCGTCGTGCCGTGGTGGGCGGTGGCGCTGGCCGTGCTGTTCTCGGGCGGCGTGGGCGTCGTGTTCGGCGTCGTGCCGGCGAGCCAGGCGGCGCGGCTCGATCCGATCGACGCGCTCAGGTACGAATAGCGCAGGCGAAAAAAACCGGAGCGCGCTCCGGTTGATGTGCAAGGCCGTAGGGTGGACGGCAAAGCCGTCCACCCTACCGGGATCAGCCGGGGTTCGGGCCCCCGGCCCGAACTTGCCAACGCGCATGACGCGAACGTCAAGCGGGGCCGGGATCAGGCCGCCAGCTTCTTCTTCAGCAGCTCCGTGACCTGCGCCGGATTCGCCTTGCCCTTCGACGCCTTCATGCACTGCCCGATCAGCGCATTGATCGCCGCTTCCTTGCCGGCCTTGTACTGCTCGACCGACTTGGCGTTCGCCGCCAGGACCTCGTCGACGATCGCTTCCAGCGCGCCCGTGTCCGAGATCTGCTTCAGGCCTTCGCGTTCGATGATCGTGTCGGCCAGGTTCTCGTCGCCGGACTGCGCGTCCCACATCAGGCTGAACACCTTCTTGCCGGCGTTGTTCGAGATCGTGCCGTCGGCGATGCGGCTCAAGAGCAGCGCCAGTTGCGACGCCTCGACGGGCGAGCGCTCGATGTCGATGTCGGCGCGGTTCAGCGCGGACGACACGTCGCCCATCATCCAGTTCGCGGCGGCCTTCGCATTTGCCTTGCCGGCCTTCGCGACGACGGCTTCGTAATACGTGGCCATCGCCTGCGACGACGTGAGGATCAGCGAATCGTATTCGGGCAGGCCGTAGTCGCGGATGAAGCGCTCGCGCATCGCGGCCGGCAGCTCCGGCATGCCGGCCTTCACGCGGTCGATCCACTCCTGCGAGATGACGAGCGGCGGCAGGTCGGGGTCGGGGAAGTAGCGGTAGTCCTGCGCGTCTTCCTTGCTGCGCATCTGGCGCGTTTCCTTGCGGTCCGGGTCCCACAGGCGCGTCGCTTGCACGACCTTGCCGCCGTCCTCGATCAGCTCGATCTGGCGGCGCACCTCGTAGTTGACGGCTTCTTCGATGAAGCGGAACGAGTTCAGGTTCTTGATCTCGCAGCGGGTGCCGAATTCCTGCTGGCCGACGGGGCGCACGGACACGTTGACGTCGCAGCGGAACGAGCCTTCCTGCATGTTGCCGTCGCAGACGCCGAGCCACATCACGAGGCCGTGCAGCGCCTTCGCATACGCGACGGCTTCCGCGGCGCTGCGGATTTCCGGCTCGGAGACGATCTCCAGCAGCGGCGTACCGGCGCGGTTCAAGTCGATGCCGCTCATGCCGTGGTAGTCCTCGTGCAGCGACTTGCCGGCGTCTTCCTCGAGGTGGGCGCGGGTCAGGTTGACGGTCTTCGTCTCCAGCTTGCCGTCCTTCTCGTACGCGAACGTGAGGCTGCCGCCCTGCACGACGGGGTCTTCGAACTGGCTGATCTGGTAGCCCTTCGGCAGGTCGGGATAAAAATAGTTCTTGCGCGCGAAGACGGACTGCGGCGCGATCTTGGCGCCCACCGCCAGGCCGAAGCGGATGGCGCGTTCGACGGCGCCCTTGTTCATCACGGGCAGCACGCCCGGCAGCGCCAGGTCGACGGGGCTCGCCTGCGTGTTCGGCTCGGCGCCGAACTTGATCGAGCTGCCGCTGAAGATTTTGGAGTTGGTCGTGAGCTGGACGTGGTTCTCAAGACCGATGACGACTTCCCATTGCATGGTGTTCTCTCTTGTATGTCAGTGCGTCAAACGCCTTCGGGCGCGCGCGTATGCCAATCCGTGGCTTGCTGGTACTGGTGCGCGATGTTCAGCAGCTTCGCCTCGGCGAAATAATTGCCGATGATTTGCAGGCCGACCGGACGCTTGCCGTTCTTTTCGCCGGCGCCGAAACCGACGGGGATCGACATGCCGGGCAGGCCGGCGAGGCTCGTCGACAAGGTGAAGATGTCGGCCAGGTAGTTCGCCACCGGGTCGTTCGCCTTCGAGCCCAGGTCCCACGCGACGCTCGGGGCGACGGGGCCCATGATCACGTCGCACTGGTCGCGGAACGCGGCCTGGAAGTCGTCGGCGATCAGGCGGCGGATCTTTTGCGCCTGCACGTAATACGCGTCGTAGTAGCCGTGGCACAGCACGTACGTGCCGACCATGATGCGGCGCTGGACTTCCTTGCCGAAGCCTTGCGCGCGCGTTTTCTTGTACATGTCCTGCAGGTCCGTGTACTCCGGGGCGCGGTAGCCGTAGCGCACGCCGTCGAAGCGCGACAGGTTCGACGACGCTTCCGCCGGCGCGATGATGTAGTACACGGGGATCGACAGCGACGTCTTCGGCAGCGAGATGTCGACCAGCGTGGCACCCAGCTTCACGAACTGGTCCAGCGCGGCGCGCACGGCCTGCTCGACGTCGCTTGCTAAACCTTCGCCGAAGTATTCCTTCGGCACGCCGATGCGCAGGCCCGTCAGCGGTGCATTCAAGTCGCGCGTAAAGTCTTCGCGGGCATTGCCTTGCTCGGCCGTGAGGCTCGTCGCGTCGCGCTCGTCGAAGCCGACCATCTCGTTCAGCAGCAGTGCGCAGTCCTCGGCCGTGCGGGCCATCGGGCCGCCCTGGTCGAGCGAGGAGGCGAACGCGATCATGCCAAAGCGCGACACGCGGCCGTACGTGGGCTTGATGCCCGTGATGCCGCAGAATGCGGCCGGCTGGCGGATCGAGCCGCCCGTGTCGGTGCCCGTCGCGGCGGGCGCCAGGCGCGCGGCGACGGCGGCCGCCGAGCCGCCGGACGAGCCGCCCGGCACGGCCAGCGCATCCCACGGATTTTTCACGGCGCCGAACGCCGAGTTCTCGTTGGACGAGCCCATCGCGAATTCGTCGCAGTTCAGCTTGCCCAAGGTCACCATGCCGGCGTCGGCGAATTTCGTCACGACGGTGGCATCGAACGGGCTCGCGTAGTTGCCCAGCATCTTCGACGCGGCAGTCGAGCGCCAGCCTTGCGTGACGAAGATATCCTTATGGGCGATGGGGACGCCCGTCAGCGGGCCGGCGTTGCCTGCCGCGATGCGCGCGTCGGCGGCTTTCGCCTGCGCGAGCGTCAGCTCCGGATTGACGTCGAGAAAGGCGTTGTGGCCGCTGGCGGCGATGCGGTCGAGGTAGTGCTGCGCGAGCTCCGCCGCCGAGACTTGTTTCGTGTGCAGGAGCGCGGACAGCTCCTTGATCGTTTTTTGGTGCATCATGATGGTCGACGTTCGCTGCGGGTTATTCGATGACTTTCGGCACGAGGTACAGGCCGTCCTCGGTCTTCGGGGCGGGGGCCTGGTACTCGGCGCGGTGGTCTTCCTCGGTCACCACGTCGTCGCGCAGGCGCAGCGGCAGGGCAAGCACGGCTGCCAGCGGTTGCGACAATGGCGCAACACCGCTGGTGTCCACGGCCTGCATCTGCTCGGCCAGCGCGAAGATCCCGTTCAGCTCGTTCAGGGCGATCTCTGCGTGGGCCTCATCCATATCGAGCTGGGCCAGGTTGGCGATCCGTTTTACGTCTGAAAGTGTCAGGGACATGGCAAAAAGCGCGGTTCGATACCGCGTTCAAAGATGAGTGTGTAGATAATGAAATTTGGACAACGGCGCGCTAAAGCTGATAAAAGCTTTCTAATACCGTCGATCTCGCAGGCTGATATGAGGGCGAAACCACCCGTTTTTCAGCATTTAATCGGCAAATTATAAGGTAGAATGGCGGGCTAATGCGTTCTCCGGGCGAAACCGGCCCTCACCTACGCATGAAAAAGCCCGCGATGCGGATTCGGCTTTGCGGCGAGGATTCCCCGATTAATGTTTCGCGCACCCGGTGCGCACATCAGGACACACATGTTTGGTTTTTTACGTAGCTATTTTTCGAACGACCTGGCCATCGACCTCGGCACCGCCAACACGCTG
Organism: Massilia pinisoli; assembly: GCF_024753285.1. Lineage (GTDB taxonomy): Bacteria > Pseudomonadota > Gammaproteobacteria > Burkholderiales > Burkholderiaceae_D > Telluria > Telluria pinisoli. The sequence continues at coordinate 27,055 of NZ_JANUGW010000008.1, forward strand.
ATTTACGTGCGCGGCCTGGGCATCGTGCTGGACGAACCCTCGGTCGTCGCGATCCGCCAGGAAGGCGGTCCCAACGGCAAGAAGACGATCCAGGCGGTCGGCAAGGAAGCCAAGCAGATGCTTGGCAAGGTCCCCGGCAACATCGAAGCGATCCGTCCGATGAAGGATGGCGTGATCGCCGACTTCACCGTCACCGAGCAGATGCTGAAGCAGTTCATCCGCATGGTGCACGATTCGAAGTTCTTCCGTCCGTCGCCGCGCATCATCATCTGCGTGCCGTGCGGTTCGACGCAGGTCGAGCGCCGTGCGATCCGCGAATCGGCGCTGGGCGCGGGCGCGTCGCAGGTCTACCTGATCGAGGAGCCGATGGCGGCCGCGATCGGCGCGGGCCTGCCGGTGTCCGAGGCGACCGGCTCGATGGTCGTCGACATCGGCGGCGGCACGACGGAAGTCGGCATCATCTCGCTGGGCGGCATGGTCTATAAAGGTTCCGTGCGCGTGGGCGGCGACAAGTTCGACGAAGCCATCGTCAACTACATCCGCCGCAACTACGGCATGCTGATCGGCGAGCAGACCGCCGAGTCGATCAAGAAAGCAATAGGGTCGGCGTTCCCGGGCTCCGAAGTCAAGGAGATGGAAGTCAAGGGCCGCAACCTGTCGGAAGGCATCCCGCGTTCCTTCACCATCTCGTCGAACGAGATCCTGGAAGCGCTGACCGACCCGCTGAACAACATCGTCTCGGCCGTCAAGAACGCCCTCGAGCAGACCCCGCCGGAACTCGGCGCGGACATCGCCGAGAAGGGCATGATGCTGACCGGTGGCGGCGCGCTGCTGCGCGACCTGGATCGCCTGCTGATGGAAGAGACGGGCCTGCCGGTGCTGGTCGCCGAAGATCCGCTGACCTGCGTCGTGCGCGGCTCCGGCATGGCGCTCGAGCGCATGGACAAGCTGGGCTCGATCTTCTCGTACGAGTAACCCGGCCGTGGCAGCGCGGACAGGGCGTGTGACCGTGCCGGCGATCCCGGTGCGGCCCGCGCCGTCCGCGTTCGGCGCAGACGATCCTCGGCGCGCGGACCCCCGCGCCGGGCGTCTGGATTGACGCGGGCGCCGCTGGCCCCGCATTATTGGAAGTCATGGAATACAGTCCTCCGCCGCTTTTCAAGCAAGGCGCCCCCGCAAGGGTCAAGGTGACAGTGTTCGCTCTGCTCTCGATCGCGCTCCTCGTGGTCGACGCCCGCCTGCACGCGCTCACCGCCGTGCGCCAGGTGGCGGCAACGGTCCTGTACCCGTTCCAGATGGCTGCCCTGATGCCGCGCGACGCGCTGGCGAACATGGGTACGTATTTTTCGTCGATCTCCACGCTGCAGAAGGAAGTGCGCGACCTCAAGAGCCAGCAGGTCGCCATGGCCCAGGCCATGCAGCAGGCGCAGCTCCAGATGGCCGAGAACGCCCAGCTGCGCCGCCTGATGGACGCGCGCGAGCACTTGCCCGTGCGCTCCATGATGAGCGAGATCCTGTACGACGCACGCGACCCGTCCACGCGCCGCGTCGTGCTCGACCGGGGCTCCCGCAACGGCGTCGAGCTGGGCCTGCCCGTGATCGACAACGCCGGCGTCGTCGGCCAGGTCACGCGCGTGTTCCCGTTCACGTCGGAAGTCACGCTCCTCACCGACAAGGAGCAGGCGATTCCCGTGCAGGTGCTGCGCAACGGCTTGCGCAGCGTGGCCTATGGCCGCGGCCAGTCCGGCCTGCTGGACCTGCGCTTCGTCGCACCCAACGCCGACATCCAGGTGGGTGACGTGCTCGTGACGTCGGGCCTGGACGGCATCTATCCGGCCGGCCTCGCCGTCGCGAAGGTGATCCAGGTCGAGAACGTGGCGCAGGGCGCCTTCGGCCGCGTCGTGTGCCAGCCGCTGGCCGGCATCGATCGCCATCGCCAGCTCCTCGTCGTGATGTCCGACCAGCCGCTGCCGCCGCGCCCGCCCGCGCTGCCCGCGAAGGCTGCCACCAATTCGCCGTCGAAGAAGAACCTGCCGCGCATGGAGCCCGTGCCGCCGCTGCCGTTGCCGCCGCAGCCGCTGGCGCCGGCCGTTGCGCCGGCTGCAGCGGGCGCGAACGGTGCGCGTCCGGCCGCGGCGGCGCACCCGAACGGCGCCGCGCCCGCGGGCGTGACGGCGCCGGTTGCGAGAACGCCGGCCGCCGGTGCTGCTGCTGGTGCTGCGCGTCCGCCGGTTGCAACCGTGCCGGCCACCGGTACGCCGGCCACCGGGTCGCCGGCCGCCGGATCGCCGGCCGCCACCACCACGCGCGCGCCGGCCGCTGCCACGCCGGCGCAAGGCGCGCCCGCCGCGAACGCCGGCGCCAATCCGCCGGTCCGGCCGAAGGAGGGCAACTGATGCCCGCGTCGAACCGCCCGCACTACATCCTGCTGCCGGTCAGCCCGCTGTTCATCGCGTTCAGCCTCGTCTGCGCGTTCATGCTCAACCTGCTGCCGTGGGGCCGCTGGGTCGGCGCGCCGGACTTCGTCGCGCTCGTGCTCGTGTTCTGGGGCATCCACCAGCCGCGCAAGGTCGGCATCGGCATCGCGTTCTGCATGGGCCTCCTGATGGACGTGCACGACGCCACGCTGCTCGGTGAGAACGCCCTGGCGTACACCCTGCTGTCGTACCTGGCGATCATGATCCACCGCCGCGTGCTGTGGTTCCCGCTCGTCACGCAGGCGATGCACGTGTTCCCGCTGCTGCTGCTCACGCAGGCGATCCAGGTAATGGTGCGCTTCTTCGTCACGGGTCGCTTCCCCGGCGCGCTCGTGTTCATCGAGAGCGTGATCGCCGTCGCGCTGTGGCCCGTGATCACGTGGCTGCTGCTGGCCCCGCAGCGACGCGCCGTCGACAAGGACCACACGCGTCCCATCTGAAGAATATCCTCGAACGTCTGCACTGAATGACCGAGATTAAAGACAGCGATCGCGAGATCCACCTGTTCCGCATGCGCCTCACGGCGATCGTCGTGTTCGTGTTCATCTGCTTCGGCGTGCTTGTCGCGCGCTTCGTCTGGCTGCAGGTCGTCAAACACAGCCAGTACATGGCGCAGGCCGAGGACAACCGCATTGCGCTCGTCCCCATCGTGCCGAACCGCGGCCTGATCGTGGACCGCAACGGCGTCGTCCTGGCCAGCAACTACTCGGCCTACACGCTCGAGATCACGCCGTCGAAGCTGGAGGCGAACCTCGATTCCGTGATCGACGAGTTGGCGAAGCTCGTGACGATCGAGCCGAAGGACAGGAAACGCTTCAAGCGGCTGATGGAAGAGTCGAAGAATTTTTCCAGCGTCCCGATCCGCACGCGCCTCACCGACGACGAGGTGGCGCGCTTCACCGCGCAGCGCTTCCGCTTCCCCGGCGTGGACGTGCAGGCGCGCCTGTTCCGCCAGTATCCTCTGGGCGAGGTGGCGTCGCACGTGCTGGGCTACATCGGCCGCATCAACCAGGCCGAGGCCAAGGTCATCGAGGCCGGCGACGATGCCGCCAACTACACCGGTACGGACCACATCGGCAAGGAAGGCCTGGAAAAGAGCTACGAGCGCCAGCTGCACGGCCAGACGGGCTACGAGGAAGTGGAACGCTCGGCAGGCGGTCGCGCCATCCGCACGTTGTCGCGTACGGCGCCGACGCCGGGCAATAACCTGATCCTGTCGATCGACATCGAGCTGCAGAAGGTCGTCGAGCAGGCGTTCGGCGATTACCGCGGCGCGCTCGTCGCCATCGAACCGTCGACGGGCGACGTGCTCGCCTACGTGTCGCGCCCCGGCTTCGACCCGAACCTGTTCGTCGACGGCATCGACGCGCAGAGCTGGTCGGAGCTGAATACGTCGCTGGACAAGCCGCTGATGAACCGTCCGCTGTCCGGCACCTACCCGCCCGGTTCGACGTTCAAGCCGTACATGGCATTGGCCGCGCTCGAATATGGCTTGCGCCGTCCCGAATACGGCATCAGCGACCCGGGCTTCTTCATGCTGGGCGGCCACCGCTTCAACGACGACAAGAAGGGCGGCCACGGTTTCATCGACATGTACCGCTCGATCGCGATGTCGTGCGACACGTACTACTACCAGCTCGGCAACGAGATGGGCATCGACCGCATCCACGACTTCATGCAGCCGTTCGGATTCGGCGAGAAGACCGGCATCGACCTGGAGCACGAGAAGACGGGCGTGCTGCCGTCGCAGCAATGGAAGCGCGACCACTTCAAACGCAACCGCGCGGCGCAGAAGTGGGTGGGCGGCGACACGATCTCGATCTCGATCGGCAACGGCTTCAACAGCTACACGCCGCTGCAGATGGCGCACGCCGTGGCCACGCTCGCGAACGACGGTGTCGTCATGAAGCCGCACCTCGTCAAGATGCTGGAGGACCCGAGCAACCATGGGCGCACGCCGACGGTGGCGAAGGAATCGGGCCGCATCGCCATCAAGCAGCAGAACATCGACGTGATCAAGCGCGCGATGGTCGGCGTGACGGCCGACCAGAGCGGCACGGCGTTCATCCCGTTCCGCGGCGTGCAATATGTGGTCGCGGGCAAGACGGGTACGGCGCAGGTCGTGGGCTTGAAAGGGCAGAAGTACAATGCCGCCGCGACGCCGGAACGCCTGCGCGACAACGCGCTGTTCATCGCGTTCGCACCGGCCGACCATCCGCGCATCGCGCTCGCGCTCGTCGTGGAAAACGCCGGCTTCGGCGCGGCCGTGGCGGCGCCGATCGCGCGCAAGGCGCTCGACTACTACCTGCTCCACAAGCGTCCGGGCGACGCCGACAAGCCGGCGCCGAAGCCCGCCGATCCGGTGCCGGCGGACGAAGACCAAGTGGCGCCCACGGCCGGCGCCGACTTCAAGCCGGGCGGCGAAACCCCCGGCAACAAGGACTGAACCATGGCGCATTTCCCCGAACGCCGCTCGCTCAGCCGGCGCCTCAAACCGTACTTCACCGTGTTCGATCCGGCGCTGTCGCTGATCCTGTTCCTGCTGCTGTGCGTGGGCCTCGTCACGCTGTCGTCGGCCGGCCACGACTTCCCCGGCCGCCTGGAAGGCCAGATGCGCAACATCCTCGCCGCGTTCGTGTTCATGTGGGTCGCGGCCATCGTGCCGCCGCAGACGCTGCTGCGCCTCGCCGTGCCCGTGTACACGTTCGGCGTCGCGCTGCTGCTGGCCGTGGCGGCCGTCGGCACCATCAAGAAGGGCGCGCGGCGCTGGCTGCACGTGGGCGTGGACATCCAGCCGTCCGAGATCATGAAGATCGCCGCGCCGCTGATGTTGGCCTGGTATTTCCAGACCCGGGCCGGCCTGCTCAAATGGCAATCGTTCGTCGTGGCGGCGGTGCTGCTTGGGATTCCGTTCGGCCTCATCGCCAAACAGCCGGACCTGGGCACGGCGCTGCTCGTGGGCGGGTCGGGCTTCTACGTGATCTTCCTCGCGGGCCTGTCGTGGAAGGCGCTGGGCGCGCTGTTCGTGGCCGGCTGCGCCGCGCTGCCCGTCGCGTGGTCGATGATGCACGACTACCAGCGCGAACGGGTGATGACGCTGATCGATCCCACCTCCGACCCGCTCGGCAAGGGCTTCCACATCATCCAGTCGACGATCGCGATCGGCTCGGGCGGCGTGTCCGGCAAGGGGTATATGAAGGGTACGCAGGCTTACCTCGAGTTCATCCCGGAACGCACCACGGACTTCATTTTTTCGGTATATTCCGAGGAATTTGGTTTGGTCGGCAACCTCGTCCTGTTGTTCTTGTATCTGTTGCTGATCGGACGCGCAATGATGATCGCGGCGAATGCCCCGAATCTGTTCACCCGCCTGCTGGCGGGGGCCATTGCGATGATGTTTTTTACCTATGCTTTCATCAATATGGGTATGGTCAGCGGCATCCTGCCGGTGGTCGGCGTTCCGCTGCCTTTCATGAGCTATGGCGGTACCGCGCTGATTACGCTGGGCCTCTGCAGTGGTATATTGATGAGCATTCAAAGACACCGCAAACTGGTGCAGACCTGATATGCAAGAGAACGCAATGGCCGTTCCGAGGTTACTCCCAGCGGTCATTGCGATGTTGGCAATGATGGCGGGCTGCAGTACCACGGACCAGAACGGCGAACACAAAAGCATCATCCCGCTGCCGTGGAAGCACAAGGTGACGCGCGTCGACCCGGCGCTGCCGAATCTCCCCGCGGCCGGCTCCGGCCGCGGCGGTTACTACCAGGACGACGGGCCGGGCGCGAATCCGCCGCCGGGCCTGCTGGACACACCTGACGCCGTCGTCAAGTACGAGCCGTACGCCAAGTTCGCGAACAAGCCGTACGCCGTGTTCGGCCAGACTTATACGCCGCTCGTCAACGATCAGCCGTTCACCCAGCGCGGCGTGGCCAGCTGGTACGGCGTGAAGTTCCACGGCCAGCGCACGTCGTCGGGCGAGCCCTACGACATGTACAAGATGACGGCCGCGCATCCCACGCTGCCCATTCCTTCGTACGCGCGCGTCACGAGCCTGGAGACCGGCAAATCGGTCGTCGTGCGCATCAACGACCGCGGACCGTTCCACTCCGACCGCATCATCGACGTGTCGTACACGGCGGCCCTGAAGCTGGGCCTGCTGGGCAAGGGCAGCCATCAGGTCGAGATCGAACGCCTGTTCCCGGGCGACGAGATCCACGCGGCATCCGCGCGCCGTGCGGCCGCGTCCGAGGCGCAGGCGCTGCCGGCGTCGCCGGCCATCGCTGCCCTGATGCTTGAAGACCATGTCGACATGGATAGCGCCGCCGTCGCCCATGCGCAGACGGCTGATACGGCCTCCGGCGCTGACAACGCGGCGCCGAAACCCGGGTTCTATCTGCAGCTGGGCGCGTACGCGCGCGAGGGCAAGGCCGAGGAGGTGAGCGAAAAGCTCAAGCAATCCGGAGTCGACCTGGCCATTCAGGTCGTGCACTCGGGCAGCGTCAACCGCCTGTACTGCGGGCCGTTCGACACCCGCGCGATGGCCCAGGAAGCGGCACGCGCGCTGCCGTCCGGGCTCGGCCTGAAACCCATCATCGTGCGGCGTTGAGACGCGGGGGAGGTACCCCTGCACGCGCGCTCCAGGTTGCTCCATCTTGCATCTTCCCGTTGTCCAGCGAACGGGATCGTTCGTCCATTTGCCCCGATTGACGGCCGCTGGGCCGTATTATCGTGCGTCCGTGGACTGTTCGTCAGGTCATCAGATGTCTGACTAAATGGCGTGCATATCTCGTGCGTTTTGGCGGCAAGCAAGGTGCTCCGTGCGCATAAATTCGGTAAAAATGGCCGTAAATGCCTTTTCCATCTATTTTCGTCATAGGATGTCAGACATCCGCAACGATTTTCACTTGCTATGCGCTACCATTCTTCATTTCGCATGGTTCCAATCTCGCATAACTTAAGTTGGCGGTTGCCCGGGAACTGCCAAATAAACGCCCAGTTTACGTCGATGGTTGCGCATAACATTTATGTTTGCTCAATTGACACCATTAACATCGTGCTCCTACACTGAATTTGCCTACCTATAAGTACATGCCCGCCGGCATGTGCAGGCTCAGAAAAAATACAGGAGACAGCAATGTTCGAGAAGTCTGTAGCGCGGCGCCAGCACCAGCGCCGTCAAGTCGTGCTTGGCCTGGGTGTAATCGCCGGCCTCATCCAGCAAGCCTATGCCCAGGAAGCCCCGGCCCCCCAACCCGAACCCGCCGTGGTGACGGTGACCGGCTACCGCGCCAGTCTGCTCTCGTCCGCGAAGGACAAGAAGGAGGCCGTTGGCTTCCAGGACACCATCAGTGCCGAAGACATCGGTAAATTCCCCGACAAGAACATCGCCGAATCGCTGAGCCGCATTCCCGGCGTGCAGATTTCGCGCGACGTGACGGGCGAGGGCGTGAACGTGCAGATCCGCGGCCTCGGTTCCAGTTTCACGAAGGTCTTGCTGAACAATGCCCAGATCGCCGTGGCCTCGTCCGGCCCGATCGACGGCGCGAACACGAATCGCGAGATCGACCTCGACATGCTGCCGACCGATCTGTTCACCAAGCTGACGGTGAGCAAGAGCCCGACAGCGGACATGATCGAAGGCGGCGCCGCCGGTGTCGTGAACCTGCGCAGCGCGCGGCCGTTCGACAATCCGGGTACGCACGTCTCGTATGGTGCCACAGCGCAGAAGCAGCAGATCGCGGACGGCGTGGGCGGGCGCGGTTCCATCCTCGCCAGCAGGACCTGGGGCGACACGTTCGGTATCCTGGCCGGCTTTGCCGTCAACCGCCAGAAGGCGCGCACGACCGGCTACGAGACCGTGGGCCTGACCAATGCGAACTTGTCGGCCGCGCAGAACACGTCGGGCAGCCGCAACACGACCGGCGGCGGCAACTGGACCATCCCGGCCACCGTGCCGGCCGGCGCCGGCGGGGGCCTCGTGGCGGGCACGCCCATCGACCAGGCATTCCTGCTGGCGCACAACCCCGGCCTGAACATCGGCCAGATCGACAACGCGATCCTGCCGCGCCTGGGCCGCTACATGGATTACTTCGGCACGCGCGACAAGGGCGCGGCCATCGTCAGCGCGGAATGGCGTCCGCTCGACAATCTGCATTTCTACGTCGATGCGATGTACAGCAAGAAGGACGACGACATGTCGCGCATCGGCTATACCTGGGCCGTGCGCAACAACTTCGAGATCCCGCTGAACATGCAGGTCGACAAGAGCGATTGCACGGCCGGCTGCACGGTGACGTCGGGCACGTTCTCGAATGCGCGCTACTTCATCGAATACGGTCCGCGCCGCGACAAGACGACCTTGAAAGGCCTGAACCCGGGCATGGAATGGAAGATCAGCCCGACCTTGAAGCTGGAAGCCCAGGCCAATGCCACGAAGTCGTCGTTCTCGCACGAAGCACCGACCATCATGCCGATCACGGCCGACGGCAGCGGCCTGGTCGCCACGTTCAACGGTAACGGCGGCGCCATGCCGAGCATCACGTTCAACCAGGACGTGAACGACCCGGCCAACTTCGTCTGGGCCGGCGGCCGCGTCAACATCCAGAACGAGCTGCGGGAAACGAGCACGAAGGGTTTCCACTCCGACCTGACCTGGGGTGATGCCAAGCTGAACGTGCGCGCCGGTATCGCCTACGACGACATCGACCGCCGCATCCGCGGCCAGGACAACTCGGCCGCCTGGCAGGCTGCCGTGTGCGGCAACAATCCGAGCGTGTTCCTGCAAGGCCCGAACGGTGCCCCGCCGTGCGATGGCGCCTCCACGCCGGGCGCCAGCGCCAGCGCGCTGTATCCGGGCTACGGCACGGGCTACACGGCCGGCCAGACGGCCCCGCTCGTCTACCAGGGTTCGCTGATCCCCGTGAGCAAGCTGGCGAGCTACCTCGTGCCGGGCCCGTACGGCCGCGTCGTGATCGACTGGGACCGCTTCCGCAAGGATTCCAACTACGACGCCTATAACTCGACGGCGCCTGACTCCACGAGCTCGTCGACGGGGGCCAGCTCCGGTTATGTGCGCGAGCGCAGCACGGGCTTCTACACGGAGGTCAATGGCCAGTCGAGCGTCGGCGGCTTCCCGCTGCGCTACAACGCCGGCGTGCGCTACGTCCGCACGAAGCAGGACGTGGGTTCGCTCAACTCGTTCAGCGACCCGCGCAACGCCACGCTCACGCAGAACGGTTCGAAGTACCCGAACCTGACCGAGTGGGTGTACCAGAACACCACGTATAACAACACGCTGCCGTCGGCCACCGCGGCCCTGTCGCTGCGCAACGACATCGTGGCCCGCCTCGCGCTGTCGAAGACGATGACCCGCGCGAATCCGAACTCGCTGCGTCCGGGCATCAATTTCAGCTCGCCGTCGGCCGACATCGGCACCATCGGCAGTCCGGAGCTGAAGCCATATCTGTCGAACAACATCGACCTGGGCCTGGACTGGTACACGGGGCGTGAAGGCTATGTGAGCCTGACCGTGTTCCAGAAGCAGGTGAAGGGCTTCACGGTCATCGACAACCGCACCTTGCCGTTCTCCGCGCTGGCTGCCTACGGCATCGCGTACAACAACCTGATCCCGACCCAGCAGGTGGCGATCAATGCGCGCGGCGGTCCGGACGCGGCCACGGTCGTGATGAGCCAGGAGCGCAACGCGGGCGGCATCCTGCGCGTGCGCGGCCTGGAGATCGGCTGGGTCCAGCCGCTCGACAAGCTCCTGCCGATCAAGGGCTTCGGCTTCAACGAGACGGCGACCTTCATCAACCAGAGCGCGACCGGCGAGGGCACCAACGGCTTCGTCGCGCTGAACGTGCCGAAGAAGAGCAACAACTTCGGCTTCTATTACGAGAACCACGGCTACATGGCGCGCATCTCGCACCAGTACCAGCAGGGCAGCCAGTCCAGCACGGGCAACCAGAACGGCATCCCGCTGGCGTCGCTGTATGGCCGCTCGTACAAGCAGGCCGACTTCTCGTCCAGCGTGGACCTGGAAAAGGTGTTCGACCGCGACAACTGGCCGACCATCACGTTCGACATCGTGAACCTGAACAAGGCCAAGCGCGAAGGTTATTTCCAGTTCCCGAATGCTGCGTTCTCGTCGTACGACCCGGGACGCACGTTCCAGCTGGGCATCCGCGGCAAGTTCTGATGGCATAAGCGTCCCCCTTTACGTCCCCTGTCCCCGCTTTCGACCGGCATGCTGCGCGCCGGTTGCAAGCGGGGCTTTTTCTTTTGCGATGCCTCATGCCGCCGCGGTTTTGCCGGCCCGGCCCGGAACCGCCGGCCCCGCCGGTCCGGTCGAACCGCCTGCACACACAACGATGCGACAGGAGACGACGGGATGGCGACACGACTCACTGACCTGGTGGCCCGCTTCGGCGGCCGGCTGGAAGGCGACCCGCATATCGAGGTCACGCGCATCGCCCCGCTCGACCGCGCGGAGCCCACGGACATCAGCTTCCTCAGCAACAGCCGCCTGCGCGCCCGCGCGGCGCATAGCCAGGCGGCGGCACTGATCCTCGCGCCGCAGGACGAGCCCGAGGTGGCCGCCGCGTACGACGGCGCCCGCATCGTCACCCCGAACCCGTACGCGTATTTCGCCCGCACGGCGCAATACCTGTGCGCGCCCGCCGCGGCACCCGCGCCGGGCGTGCACCCGTCCGCGGTCGTGCACGCGAGCGCGCGCGTGCACGCGACGGCCCACGTGGGGCCGCACGTGACGGTGGAGGCGGGCGCCGTCATCGGCCCCGGCGCCGTCATCGATGCGGGCTGCTACGTCGGCCGCGACGCGTCGGTCGGCGAAGGCACGCACTTCTTCGCCCACGTCACGTTCCACGCGCGCTGCGTCATCGGTGCGCGCTGCATCGTGCATTCCGGTGCCGTGATCGGCGGCGACGGCTTCGGCTTCGCGGTGGACGACGGCGTCTACATCAAGATCCCCCAGACGGGGCGCGTCGTGATCGGCGCCGACGTCGACATCGGTACGAACACGGCGATCGACCGCGGGACGCTCGACGACACGGTCATCGAGGACGGCGTCAAGCTCGACAACCTGATCCAGATCGGTCACAACTGCCGCATCGGCGCGCACACGGCAATGGCCGGCTGCGTCGGGGTGGCAGGCAGCGCCAACATCGGCCGCCATTGCACGTTCGGCGGCGCCGCGATGGTCAACGGCCACATCGACATCGCCGACAACGTGCACGTCACGGCCGGCACGCTGGTGTCGAACTCGATCGCGGAGCCGGGCCGCTACACGGGTTTTTATCCGATCGCGCCGAACGCCGAATGGGAACGCAGCGCGGCGCTCGTGCGCAACCTGTCGACGTTGCGGGAAAGGATCAAGGCGCTCGAGCGGGGGCGTGAAGGCGCTCGGGGGCGCGGAGGCGGCGCGAACCGGGTAGCGTCCGGCACCGGCATGGCACGGCGCCGGACGAATCTGCATGGAGAGAGGGGAAAACAAGATAGCGGCGCCATTATTGGTGCGCGCCGCAAGGCTTTTCCATCACCGAATAAAAATACTTCAGTACCGCATCGCGCGTGGCGGCGTCGCTCTTTTTGAACGTGCCCAGCGCATCGTCCCAACGGTACACGGTGTTGTACTGATAGCAGCCATTGCCCATGTCCCGCTTGCCTGCATCGTCTCCGGCGAATAGTCCCAGAACGAACGGTGCGCCCTGCTGCGCCGGGAAGACGAGCCGGATATCGGAGAGGTCGACACGCAGCGTGGGCCACGTTTCCTGCGCATGGCCCTCGTCCATGAATTCGTAGACCTTCTTCCCGTTGAACACGGGCTTCCAGGCGGTCGGCTGTCCCAAGACCATCATCTGGCTCAGGTCATATACATTCATTTGCGAATTGATCGGATACGGTACGCCCAATGCGTAATCGCACCAGCCGTCGCCATTGAAATCGGCCTGGATCTCGGTTGGACGGTCGTCGTTCACATCGACGCCGAGCTTGGGGAGCTTCGCTTTCGGCATTCTGCATTGCGGTGGGTCGGGCCGAAGATCGAGGCCGGTCTGCGGTGCCGCCTGCACGCATGCCGCCAACGACAGCATCAGGCCGCAGGCGGCGAACGGCGAAATAACGTGTTTTATCGTGGTCATCCCAGAGTCAGTATTGTTTCAAATTCGATCATGCCGGGAGCGCGAGCGACTGACCGGACCGGGATGTGCGCAGCAAGACGACAAACATTAACACATGGGTCCACAGAAGGAAGGGGACGGCGACGGTCGGGATGAACCATGCGGCACCCAGCGACGCGGTGTCGATGCCGACGCCCACCGCGCCCTGGTAGTACGCGAACAGCAGGTCCGCGCAGCCCCATACGTTGAATATCCAGATCGCCAGGCGCGCGTAGCGGCCCGAACCTGCCAGCAGTGCGATCCACGCCAACGCCATGGCAACGAGGTCGCCGTACGCGGCAGGTTGCGCGAACGCCGACGGAAGCCCGGGGGCGACGACGCCCGGCACGATGAACGCCAGGCCCACGTACCGGAACAGGTGCACGTAGAGGAAAGGCCGCGCCGCCGCGGACAGGGACTGCTCGCGGACGCGTGGCCAGACATCGTGAATGAACACTGCGCCCCAGGCGAGCAGTCCGAGGACGACGCTCGCGACGAACGGCAGTGCCGTTGCAAGGTTGTTGGCGTTTTGCATGCTGCTCTCCAGTAGGTTGTCGTACCCATCGATGACTTGCAAATTGCAAGTTTGAACTTGCATTATGCAAGTCATTCCGATAAAGTCAAGGCGATCGTCGTTCGGGAGAATCCGTTGTCAAACGCCAAGCAGAACGCCGCCCGCCCGCGAAAGAAGGCGAGTCCGGCTCAGATGGAGGGTCGTCGTTCCGTGTGTCCGGTCGCGTGCGCGCTGGATCTGTTCGGCGACAAGTGGACGCTGCTCGTCGTCCGCGACTTATTGCTCGGTAAGGCGCACTTCAAGGAATTCCTGGCGTCGCCGGAGAAAATCGCGACCAATATCCTGTCCGACCGGCTCGCCAGGCTCGTCGATCACGGCATCGTCGAACGCTACCCCTCCACCGATATCGCCGGCCGGGAGGCATATCGATTGACCGCGAAGGGGCTGGCGCTGCGTGGCCTCATGGCCCAGATACGGGCCTGGGGATTGGCGAATATCGAGGGAACGGAAGCGCGGCTGCAGGCGGAAAGCTGACGGGCAGGCCGGCTCAGGTGACGATCGTGCCCTGGTGGTAGACCGCTTGCCACTGCCCGCCGCCGCGCCGCCACACGGTCAGCCTGTGCGTGACGCGGTCGGCCTGGCGCAGCGTGTACGTCAGCAGGTAATGGTCGGCACCGGCGGGGGCGACGTGGAAGTCGTCGGCATCCAGGTCCTCGGGTGCGGGATCGGCCGCGCGTTCGCGCAGCACGGCGAGCACGTGGTCCCTGCTGTAGCGCCGTCCGGATGCGTCCACTTCCCAGAACGACGGTGCGGCGATCTGCTCGGCGGCGTGGCCCGTGTGGAACAGCGGTTCGAGCGCGCGCAGTTCGGCGAGCACGTCCATCAATTCGGGCGGTGTCGACAGGGCGGGTTCCATGCGTCAGCCGCAGTTCTTGACGTCGGCGCCGTCGTAGCGCTCCGCATAGCCTTCGATGCGCTTGCGCGTGGCAGCGTCGAGGCCGCGGACGCGGTAGACGTAGTGCGTCGTCTGCGGTCCGCGCGGGGCGATGCGGGCCGTGTGCACGCCTTGCTTGTTCAGTTGAGCGAGCAGGGCTTCGGCGCCGCTCTCGGTCTTGAACACGCCCAGCGAGATCGCGTATTTGAGCGGGGAATCGCCCTGCATGATGAAGAAATTCGTCACGCCCAGGGTGCGCAGCTCGGCGGCCTTGCGGTCGGCCGCTTCCTTGCTGCCCTGCGACGGGATGTGCACGAGCCAGCTCGTCACGTCCTGCGCCTGGACCGCCTCGCGCGACTGGCGGTCGCCGAGGTCGAGCGCGGTCAGGCGTGCCTCGAAGCGGCGCGCGTCGGACGTGGTCAACGGCCCGATTTCCGTGCAGGCGAACGCGGATGCCGGCGCTGCAGCAGGTTGCGCCGCCGCGGGAGAAGTCGGTGCGCCGGCCGCCGCAGTGCCGGCCACCGGAGTGCCGGCCACCGGAGCGCCGGCAGCCGGTACGCCAGCCGCATCCCCCCCAGCCGGCGGCGCAGCAGCCTTCGCGGCAGCCTCGGCCTGGTCGCGCGTGAGCAAGGTCATCTTGGCGGTATTGAATTGGCGCTTCAGGCGCGCCGGTTCGTGTTCGTTGCTCTTGCCCGTGCCGAGCAGGCCCTGGGCAAACGCGAACAGGGCGACGTTCAGGAACAGCAGGGACCAGAAGGCGAGTCGTAGCACGGGCGAGTCCTCAAGGGGATGCGGGTTCGGCGGCCAGCAGCGGCGCGACGGCGTGCAGGCCTACCAGGACGATATTATCCAGCATCCAGTGCGGAACGGACAGCAGCGGGGCCACGCTGGCCGCCGCGCCACCTGACACGATGCACAGGTCGGCACGCAGCGCGGCGCACGCCCGTTCGATGGCGCCCGCCTGCGCCGCCAGGCAGCCGGACAGGATGGCGTCGCTCGTGTGGTCGGCGAAGGTGGGCGGCGCGGCATACGCGTCCGCGCCCGGCGCCACCTGCGGCAGCTGGGCCGTGCCGCGCGCCAGCGCGCCCAGCATCAGGCCCAGGCCCGGCAGGATCATCCCGCCGATGAAGTCGCCGGCCGCGCTGACGGCGTCCACCGTCGTCGCCGTGCCGCACGTGGCGACGACGAGCGCCTTGCCCGGCGCGAGGCTGCGGGCGCCGAGGGCGGCGGCGAAGCGGTCGCTGCCCAGTTGCGCGGGATTGCGGTAGCCGTTGCGCAGGCCGTTCAATGCCGCACGCGACGTGAACCAGTGGGGTGCCACCGGCAGCAACGGCGCGAGCAGGGCGGCCAGCTGCGCCTGCATCGCGTGGCCCGCCACGTTCGACACGACGGCGTACGTGAGCCCGTGACCGGCCCAGGCGGCCTGCAGGCGGTCGAGCTCCGCGTGCGGCACGGCGCCGTGCGCGGTCCAGTCGCCGGGCGCCGCATCCTGCGCCGCGATGGCCCATTTGATCCTCGTATTGCCTGCGTCGACGAGCAGCAGCATGACGTTCTCCTCGCTTCAATCCGTGGTGCGCAGCGACACGTCGCCGGCAACGATGGTGATGCGTCCTGCCGCCGTGTCGAGCAGCAGGCGGCCCGTGTCGTCCACGCCGGCGGCCAGGCCCTCGTGCCGGACCTCGCCCCGGTCGAGCAGGACGACGGGCCGGCCGGCCCACGCGTGCAGCACGTTCCAGCGGGCGGCGAACGGGACGAAGCCGGCGCGCGCGAACAGCGCCAGCGCGTCGGCCAGGCCGTCGAGCAGCGCGGCCATCAATTCGTCGCGGTCCATGCGCGCGAGCCAAGGCATCGAGGCGGCGCCGCGGCCGATCCTGTCTTCGAGTGCATCCGGCATCACGAGGTTCACGCCGATGCCGATGATCGTCCACGCGGCGCCGTCCGGCTGCACATGCGTTTCGACGAGGATGCCGGCCAGCTTGTCGCCATCCTTCAATACGTCGTTGGGCCATTTCAGCTGCACGCTCTGGCCGAGCCGGCCGAGCGTCTCCGCCAGCGCCACGCCCACCGCGAGCGGCAGGCCGGCCAGCGCGCGCAGGCCGTCGCCGAAGCGCCAGGCGAGCGAGAACGTCAGCGAGTGGCCCGGCTCGGACAGCCAGCTGCGTCCGGCGCGGCCGCGTCCCGCCGTCTGGTGTTCGGCGATCAGCAGCACGGGCGCCGCCAACTGCGGCGCGCGCGCCAGCAGGTCGGCGTTCGTCGACCCCGTCACGTCCACGACCTCGACGGCGACGCCCGCGCGCGCGAACGCCATGATGCGTTCCGCGTTCATGCCGCCGCCTTTCCCGCCTTCGTCGGCGCGCGCGAGAATACCGCGTCGAACACCACGTTGGGCAGCAGGCGGAGGAGCTTCGCCATGATCCCCATCGACCGGGGGATCACGCAGTAGCTGGTGCCGGCGTCGATGGCGCGGACGGCGGCCGCGGCGAAGCGGGGCGCGGGCATCAGGAAAGGCATGGGAAAGCGGTTCTGGCGGGTCATCGGCGTGTCGATATAGCCGGGCGCGAGGGTCACGACCCGGATACCGTGGGGTTGCAGTTCGAGGCGCAGCGATTCCGCGTAGGCGTGTACGGCGGCCTTCGACGCGCAATAGGCGCCCGCGCCTTTCATGCCGCGGATCCCGGCCACGCTGCCGATTGCGACCAGGCGGCGCGGGCCCTCTCCCTGCTTCATCGTCTCGATGAACGGCGCGAACGTGGCGACAGTCGCCGTCACGTTGACGGCGAAGATGTCGGCGAATTCGGCGAGGTCGCTGGGCCGCTCCGTGAGCGTGCCGGCCGAGACGCCGGCGCTGGCGATGACGACGTCCGCGCCGCCCGCGCGTGCGATGAAGTCGGCCGCGGCGGCGGCCAGCGCGGCGTGGTCCGTCACGTCGACGGCGTAGATGTGGTGGTCGGCACTGGCGGGCAGCGTGGCCGCGAGCGCCTGCAGAGCATCCGCGCGGCGGCCCAGCAGGCCGAGGACGGCGCCGCGCGCCGCGTATTCGCGGGCGAGGGCGGCGCCGATGCCGCTGGATGCGCCGGTGACGAACACGCGCAGCCGGCGGCCCTGCGCGGTGGTCATCGCTTGTCCGCTTTCGCTTTCGCGACGAGGAAGTCCATCACTTGTAAAGCCTGCTGCTGTTGCTGGGCTTCCGTCGTGCCCTCGGGCGCGCCCGCGCCCGCGTGCGACGGCGAGGTGATGTAGCGGCCGTCGACGACGACGAGGGGCCAGCGGTCGACGCCGTACGCGTCCATCATCGCACCAGCCCTGCGCAGCCGGGCCTGGATGCCGAACGAGCGGTACGTGTCGATGAACTTCGCGCGGTCGATACCCATTTGCGCGGCCCAGTCGAACACCTGCTCGTCGCTGGACAGGCGCAGGTGCTCCAGGTGCATGGCGTCGAACACCTTCTGGTGGTACTGGTTCAAGAGGCCCATCGCGTCCAGCGTGTAGAACAGGCGCTGTTGCGGCAGCACGCTCGCGCCGCCCTGGATGTGGACGCGCTTGAACACGATGTCGTCGCCTTGCTTCTTGACCCACGCTTCGAGCGCGGGCTCGAAGGCGTAGCAGTGCGGGCAGTAATAGGCGAAGAACTCGATGACTTCGATCCGTTTGCCGGTGTCGGTCGGCTGCTGCGACGGCAGCACGAGGTATTGCGCGCCCTGCTGCGGATCGGCGGCGGACGCGGACACGCCCGCGAGGCCGGCCGCGAAGCCGAGGAGGGCGGTGCAGAACAGGCGGCGCGGCAGGCGCATGGCGGTCTCCGGGTCAGCGCTGGTTGCGGACGATGGCGACGTCGACCCCGCTGTCGAGCAGCTTGGCGCGCGCCTTGTTCATGGCTTCGACCTGGTTGTACGGGCCGATGCGCACGCGGTGCAGCACGCCGCTGTCGCTCGTGCGGTCGCTGATCGCCGCCTCGAAGCCCAGCAGCGCGAGCTTGGCGCGCGCCGCTTCCGCGTCGGACACGTCGCGGAACGCACCGGCCTGCAGGTAGTACACGTAGTCGCCCGTGGCAGCGCCTGCGGACGGCGCGGCAGCGGGTGCCGCCGGCGCCGCGGCGGCGACGCGGGTGTCGGGCTTGTGGTCAGCCTTGGCCGGCGCGCCGTCCTTCATCGCGGCGATGGCCTGGCCCAGCGGGTCGACCTCGGCGGCCGGCTTCGTGTCGGCCGCGGCCGGTGCGCCGTCGGTCCGCGTCGCTGCTTTTTCCGCGATCTCCTTGTTCGCCTGGCGCGCCGCGTCGCGGTTCGCGTACATCGGCTTGTTCGGATCCTGCGCCTGGCCCGGCGCCGGGTCGGCCGGACGGCCCGCCTTGACGGTCTTGTCGGTGAACGGCGAGGCGCCCTTCGTGATCGTCAGCGCGACCGCGACCGCGATCCCGAGGCCGAGGATCAGGCCGATGATGAGGCCGGTGAGCGTGCTGCCGCGCCGGCGCGTGAAAGAACCAATAGAGCGATTACGGAAAGCGGTCATGTAGTGCGCGAGTGTGTTTGTGAAACGCTTACATCTTCTCCGGCGCCGAGACGCCGATCAGGGCCAGGCCGTTGCGCAGCACCTGGCGGATGGCGGCCGCCAGCGCGAGGCGCGCGAGCTTCGTCGGCTCGTCGTCGTCGAGCAGCCATTTGTGCGCGAAATAGTAGCTGTGCAGGTCGGCGGCCAGGTCGCGCAGGTAGAACGCGACCTGGTGCGGGCCCAGCTCGACGAGCGCGCGCTGCAGCATCTCGGGGTACGCGGACAGCTTCGCCAGCAGGCCCGATTCGTGCGCATTCGTCAGCGGCGACAGATCGGCGTTCGCCAGTTGCGCGACGTCGCCGCCCCAGTTCGCAAGGGCCGAGCAGATGCGCGCGTGGGCGTACTGCACGTAGTAGACGGGGTTCTCGTCGTTGGTGGCGAGGGCGACGTCGACGTCGAACACGAATTCCGTGTCGGCCTTGCGCGAGATGAGGAAGAAGCGCACGGCGTCGCGGCCGCGGGTCACGTCGCCGTTGCCCGACCATTCGATCAGGTCGCGCACCGTCACGTACGAGCCGGCGCGCTTGGAGATCTTGACCTCTTCGCCGTTCTTCATGACGGTGACCATCTTGTGCAGCACGTAGTCGGGGTAGCCCTGCGGGATGCCGATGTTCACGGCCTGCAGGCCTGCGCGCACGCGGGCGATGGTGCCGTGGTGGTCGCTGCCTTGCACGTTGATGGCCTGGTCGAAGCCGCGCTTGAATTTCTGGATGTGGTAAGCCACGTCCGGCACGAAGTACGTGTAGGTGCCGTCGGACTTGCGCATCACGCGGTCCTTGTCGTCGCCGTAGTCCGTCGTCTTGAGCCACAGCGCGCCGTCCTGTTCGTACGTGACGCCGGCGTCGATCAGCGCCTGCACGGCCGCTTCGACCTTGCCGTCCGTGTACAGCGACGACTCGAGATAGTAATTGTCGAACCTGACCCCGAACGCTTGTAAATCCTGGTCCTGCTCGTTGCGCAGGTACGTGACGGCGAAGCGGCGGATCGATTCGATGTCGTCGACGTTGCCGCTGGCGGTGGCGGGCTGGCCGTCGCTGGCCGACACGGTTTTCTTCGCGAGGAAGTCGGCGGCGATGTCGGCGATGTAGTCGCCGTTGTATGCGGATTCCGGCCACTCGGCGTCGCCCGGCTTGAAGCCGCGGGCGCGCGCCTGGACGGACGTCGCGAGCGTCGCGATCTGCACGCCGGCGTCGTTGTAATAGAACTCGCGCGTGACCTGGTGGCCCTGCGATTCGAACAGCGACGACAGCGCGTCGCCCAGCGCCGCCTGGCGGCCGTGGCCCACGTGCAGGGGACCGGTCGGGTTGGCGGACACGAATTCGATGATCACGTGGTGGCCGTTGCCGGACGCGCCGCTGCCGAACGCGGTGCCCTGCTGCAGCACGGAGCGTACGACGGACTGCTTGGCGCTCGCCGCCACGCGCAGGTTGATGAAGCCGGGGCCGGCCACGTCGGCGGATTCGACCAGGCCCTGTGCCTTCGGATCGGCCAGCAGCGCGGCGACGAGGCGCGTGGCCAGTTCGCGCGGGTTCGTCTTGAGCGGCTTGGACAGCTGCATGGCGATGTTGCAGGCGATGTCGCCGTGGCTGGGGTCGCGCGGGCGCTCCAGGACGACGTTAGGGCTGAGGTCGGTGCCTGCTACGATGGGGGCCAGCGCGGCCTGGAACAGGGCAACGATCTCTTGTTTTTGTTGGGCGAGCATGAACTGTGGTCGAAAATATAATAGACGGAGGCGCAGCGCGGACGATGCCGCGGGCAAACAGCGATCATTATACTGGTTTGCCGAACCGCGCAATACCGTCCGGGGACGGGGGCACAAGCCTCGCTTAAGCCTGCGCAACCCGTAGCCGTTACAATGTGCGTCTTTATGCATTGATCGATTGCCATGACCGAAAAGCGCCCGACGCTCACCCTCAAACCGAAGGCCCAGTCAGCCGATTCCCGGCGCGGCCGCCCCGGCGGCAAGGGCGCCGGCCCGGCCCGGCCGGGTGGCCCGCAGGCAGGGAAAGGGGCGGGGACGGGCAATGCCGGCGGTCGTCCGCAAGGTGGTCGTCCGCAAGACGGGCCGCGCGGCCCGTGCGGCTCGCCGCCGCGTGGCACGCAACGCGTCGAACCGGCCCCGCACGACACCGGCGAGGCGCGCGGCCGCCCGGACGACGGTCCGCGCCTGCGCCACAGCTACGAAGTCAAGGCGCACGCCCAGCTCGATTACCGTCCCGCGCTGCGCGAAGACTCCCTCGCGTTCGCCCTGCTGGGCGCGGCGAGCAGCCTCGCGCGCGTGCGCGCCGGCACGGCGCTGCCGCAGGCGCTGGCCGAGGTGGTCCAGGCGTGGGACGCGCCGCCGCAGGCACGGGGCGCCATGCAGGACATCGCCTACCGCGCCATGCGCCAGCTGGGCCGCAGCGGCATCCTGCTGGGCCAGATGACGAGCAAGGCGCCCGAGCCCGCCATGCTGGCCGGCCTGCTGGAATGCGCGCTGGCGCTGCTCGACCCACCCGAAGGCACCGAGCCGCCATATGAAGCCTTCACCGTCGTCGACCAGGCCGTCGGCGCCGCGGCCGCCCATCCGGATTTCGCCCACGCGAAGGCGATGGTGAACGCCGTGCTGCGCCGCTTCCTGCGCGAGCGCGAACCGTTGCTGGTCACGGCGCTGCGCGACCCGGTGGGCCAGTGGAATTACCCGCAGTGGTGGATCGATGCCGTGCGCACGGCGTATCCGGACGACTGGCAGTCCATCCTCACGGCCGGCAACCGCCAGCCGCCGCTCACGTTGCGCGTGAACCGCCGCAAGACCGACGTCGGCACCTATTTGAAGACGCTGGCCGCCGCCGGCATGCACGCGGAGCAGGTGGGCCCCAGCGCCGTGCGCCTCGCGCAGGCCGTGGGCGTCATGCAGATCCCCGGCTTTGCCGATGGCGTCGTCTCCGTGCAGGATGCGGGCGCGCAGCTGGCCGCGCCGCTGCTCGACCTGCGCGACGGCATGCGCGTGCTGGACGCATGCGCGGCCCCCGGCGGCAAGAGCGGCCACATCCTGGAGACGGCGGACGTCGACCTGACGGCGCTCGATGCGGATGCCCGCCGCCTCGTGCGCGTCGACCAGAACCTGCAGCGCCTGGGCCTGTCCGCGACGGTCAAGGCGGGCGCGGCGGAAGCGACGGATTGGTGGGATGGCCGTCAATATGACCGCATCCTCGCCGACGTGCCGTGCACGGCGTCCGGCATCGTGCGCCGCCACCCGGATATCCGCTGGTTACGCCGCAAGAGTGACACCCACCAACTTGCAACACTTTCCAGCAAAATACTCGACAATCTTTGGCAGATGCTCCGACCCGATGGTAAATTGCTGTTCGTGACATGTTCGCTCTGGCCGCAGGAATCGGAAGCGCAGGCCGCCGCCTTCGCGGTGCGCCACGGTGCGGTCCGTCTCGACGCGCCGGGCCAACTGCTTCCTCGAAGTGGCGCCGGGCAGGATCATGACGGTCTGTTCTACGCCCTGTTCCAGAAGGCCGAGCGTGAGTAATCCCGACAACGCTTTTTAAGGCTCTGGCCCCTAGTGACTGTACGTTTTTTCCTCCTCCTCGCCTGCCAGCTCATGCTGGCATTCACATGCGCGACAGCGCGGGCGGCCGAAGGAATCGAAATCACGCGCGCCAGCATCGAGGCTTCCGACGACGGCTATCGCCTGTCGGCCGCCTACGCTTTTGATTTGACGCCCGGCCTCGAGCAGGCCATCCAGCACGGCGTCGCCCTGTCGTTCACCACCGAGATCGAGCTGACCCGGCCGCGCTGGTGGTGGACCGACGACCATGCCGTCTCGTCGCGCCGCACGGCCAAACTGAGCTACGACGTCCTGTTCCGGGTCTATCACGTCTCCGTCCTCGGCAGCATTCAGCAGAACTTCGACACGCTCGACGACGCGTTGCTCGCGATCCGCCGGCCGCCCCGCTGGCTGATCGCGTCGAAGGGCGCGCTCAAGCCGGGCGAGACCTACAACGTCACGCTGCGCATGTTCATGGACCGCGACTTCCTGTCGAAGCCGCTCCAGGTCGACGCCTTCAATAATTCGGACTGGCGCCTGGCCTCGCACAAGAAGACGTTCACCTACCGTGCGGAGTAAGCCGTGATCCGGGCCCTGCGCTACGCCCTCGTGATCGGCAGCGCGATCGCGTCGATCCTGCTGTTCCTGCTCGCGTCCGCCTCGAGCAACACGGGCTTCTTCGCCCATGACTTCACCTGGCTGTTCGGCATGATCCTCGGCGTGGCCGGGGCGCTGTTCATCCTGGTGCTGGTCGCGTTCTGGCGCCTCTATTCGCGCTACAAGGCGGGCAAATTCGGCTCGCGCCTGATGGTGCGCCTGATGGTGCTGTTCACGACCGTCGGCATCCTGCCCGGGCTCGTCGTGTTCATGGTGTCCGTGCAGTTCGTCTCGCACTCGATCGAGTCGTGGTTCGACGTCAAGATCGAAGCGGCGCTCGACTCCGGTTTGAACCTGTCGCGCGCCGCCCTCGACGAGGCGCTGGCCGACCTGAGCGCCAACGCCGGCACCGTCGCCGCGACCTTGGCGGGACAGGGCGGGCAGGACGTCTCGTCCATCCTGAAGCGCGCGCTCGACGACGGCGACGGCATGCAGAGTGCGCTGGTGGTCGATGCCGGCGGCAAGCTCGTCGCGGGCACGGCCGAGGACCCTCGCACCGACCTGGCCGCCGACCTGCCCACGCCGCAGATGCTCAAGCAGGCCGCGATGCCGGGCGGGTACGCGCGGCCGGAAGGCGGCATCGACGACGACTTCCGCGAGGCGCACGGCGACCAGCCCAGCGCGCTCGACGCCGCCACGGGCCTGCGCCTGCGGGTCGTCGTGGCCGTGCCGGAACCGCCTGGCATGGCGCCGCGCTACCTGCAGCTCACGCAGGCCGTGCCCGTCAACCTGGCGTCGAACGCCGCCGTGCTGTCGACGGCGTACCGCGAATACCAGGAACGCTTCGCCGCGCGCAGGGGCCTGCGCAAGATGTACATCGGCACACTCACCCTGACCGTGCTGCTGGCGATCTTTTCCGCGATCGGCGCGTCGTTCCTCATCGCTGGCAACCTGGCGCAACCGCTGCTCGTGCTGGCCGAGGGCACGCGCGCCGTGGCCGAGGGCGACCTGTCGCCGCGCCCGATCGTCGAGACGAACGACGAACTCGGCACCCTGACGCAATCGTTCAATGCGATGACGGGCCAGCTGTTCGAGGCGCGCTCCGCCGTCGAACGCAACCGCGCCGCGCTGGAAAGCGCCAAGGCCCACCTGGAATCCGTGCTCGCCAACATGTCGGCCGGCGTGATCGTGATGGATGCGGACGGCGTCGTCGTCAACTCGAACGATGCCGTGCATCGCATCCTGCAGGTCGACGTGGCGTCATTG
This sequence comes from Massilia pinisoli, assembly GCF_024753285.1. Taxonomy (GTDB): domain Bacteria; phylum Pseudomonadota; class Gammaproteobacteria; order Burkholderiales; family Burkholderiaceae_D; genus Telluria; species Telluria pinisoli. Next base: position 51,105 of record NZ_JANUGW010000008.1, read on the forward strand.
GCGGGCCGGCCGCTCGACGAGATCGACGGGCTGGAAGTGTTCGCCGGCGCCGTCACGCGCGCGTTCTCGGCGCAGAGCGCGCAGTCGGCCGCGGGCCGCGGGCGCGGGCGTGCGCACTGGCAGCAGCAGATCGAGATCCCGCGCCGTCCCGGCACCGACGATGGCCACGACCTCACGCTGCTGGCGCGCGGCTCCCGGCTGCCGGTGGGGGCGGGCAGCGGCTTCATCGTCGTGTTCGACGACATCTCCGACGTGATCTCGGCCCAGCGTTCCGTCGCGTGGGGCGAGGTCGCGCGCCGACTTGCGCACGAGATCAAGAACCCGCTGACGCCGATCCAGCTGTCGGCCGAACGCCTGCAGATGAAGCTGGTCGACCGCGTCGACCCGGACGCCGCCGCGCTCCTCAACAAGGCCACCGACACCATCGTCAGCCAGGTGTCCGCGATGAAGCGCATGGTCGACGACTTCCGCGACTATGCGCGCACGCCGCCAGCCGTGCTGTCACCGCTGGACTTGAACGACCTGATCGACGAGATCCTGCATCTGTATTTATCCGAGGACGGCTCGGACGTGATCCATCCGGCCCTGCAGCCGGGCCTGCCGAAGGTGATGGGCGACCCCACGCAGCTGCGCCAGGTGATCCACAACCTGCTGCAGAACGCGCAGGACGCGCTGGCCGACCGCGCGGCGCAGGACGAGCCGCCCCGCGTCGACGTCGTGACGGAGACCATCCACTACGTCGGCGCGGACGGCTGCACGGGCACTGCGGTGCGCCTGGCCATCGTCGACAACGGGCCCGGATTCGCACCGAAGATCCTGTCGCGGGCGTTCGAGCCGTACGTCACGTCGAAGGCGCGCGGCACCGGGCTGGGCCTGCCGATGGTCAAGAAGATCATCGACGAACACGGTGGCCGGATCGATGTTGCCAACCGCACCGATGGAACTGGCGCTTCGGTATCGATTTTGCTGTTAAAGTTAGCGCCAGAGGCGAACTTGGCCGAAGCGTGAATCGCGCATAGAATCTTGGCTGTAGGGGAGCCGGTTACAGGAACCGAGCGGCGGACGGTTTTCCGGCATTCTCCGTAGAGAGAGTCATAATAAAAGGCATAACAAAGATGGCGAACATACTCGTAGTTGACGATGAAATGGGCATCCGCGAGCTGCTCTCGGAAATCCTTGGCGACGAGGGGCACGCGGTCCAGCTTGCGGAAAACGCCCAGCAGGCGCGCCAGGCACGCCAGCAGGGCGCGCCCGACCTGGTGCTGCTCGACATCTGGATGCCCGACACCGACGGCGTCACGCTGCTGAAGGAATGGCAGCGCGACGGCTTGCTGACGATGCCGGTCATCATGATGTCCGGCCATGCCACCATCGACACCGCCGTCGAGGCAACCCGCATCGGCGCGCTGAACTTCCTGGAAAAACCGATCGCCCTGCAAAAGCTGCTGAAAGCCGTGCAGCAGGGCCTGCAGCGCGGGCAGGAAGTGGCGCGCGCTCCGGCCATCGCGCCGCGTCCGATGGTGTCCGCCGCGTCCGTCTCGGCGCCCATGCCGGAGCCGAGCACGCAGGCGCAGCCCATGTACGCACCCCAGCCGCCGCAAGGCAGCGCCATCGGCATCGCCCGTCCCGTCAGCAACGGCGAGGCGCATGCGCACGGCTACACGCTGTCGTTCGACCTGCCGCTGCGCGAGGCGCGCGACGCGTTCGAGCGTATGTACTTCGAACACCACCTGGGCCGCGAAGGCGGCTCGATGACGCGCGTGGCCGAAAAGACGGGCCTGGAGCGTACCCACCTGTACCGCAAGCTCAAGCAGCTCGGCGTCGAACCGGGCAAGCTGGGCAAGAAGAGTGCACAGTAACCGGGACGGTACGGCGGACGATACCCGTACTGTCCTCACCCTCGTCACGGGCGCCAGCGCCCGCGCGCGCGAAGCGGCGATCGCCGCCAGCCTTTCCGATCTGCACCAAGAGGGCACGCAGGCCATCATCCTCGAAGGCCTCGCGTCCGGCACCTCCCCCCTCGATGACCTGCCCGCCGGCCAAAGCGTTGCGCGGATCGCGCCCGGTTGCCTGTGCTGCACCGGCAATCTCGTTTTGCGTGTAACATTGAATCGCCTGCTCCGTCGACGCCCGAGCCGTATTTTCATCGGCGTCGCCGACAGCGAGCATCTTGATCAGTTGCGATCGTGGTTGCACTCCGAGCCATACGATCAGCTGTTACGGCTGACTTCCGACCTGAACGCCTGAATCTTCCGCAGCTCGTCGATGAAATCGTAACAAGTTGTAGAGGTTCTTGAATTCGGTTCCAGTGGCCCCACCTCGTAATCGAAGTGGAAAGAAAAGTGGAGAGCGCGTCGTCCGCCGCCGGGCGACAACCTTGCACCCATCTGATCGAGTGAAGGAGTCATCATGAACATGATCTATAACAGCGAGCAGTACAGCGTTGTCGAATTTGGCGTCGATCACAACCTCGAGGCACTGCGCTTCGGCGGCTACGAGATCGTCGACAAGTCCGGCCGGCGCGAAGCTTTCATCGGCGGCAAACTGGCGCAAGCGTTCCGGCGTGATGTCAACAACCTGATCGCGAGCGAACCGACCATGGAGGAAATCGACGATTTCCTGGGTTCGTACGACACCCTCATGAGCCAGCCGGTCGTCCTGCACTGACGTCCTCCGGCCGGGCATCCTGCACCGGCCATCGCCCCTGCGTGACGCAGCCCCGTTCCCGGCCGGCGACGCAGGCGCCTCTTCATCCCCATCACTCCGATCGCATGGTAAGCTTGACCCATGTGTCAGCTTCTTGCCATGAATTGCAATGTCCCCACCGACATTGTCTTTAGTTTTACCGGCTTCGCCCATCGGGGCGGACGCACGGACACGCACCACGACGGCTGGGGCATCGCTTTCTTCGAGGGCGCCGGCGTGCGCCATTTCGTCGACCACCAGGCCGCCATCGCGTCGCCGATCGCGGAACTGATCAAGCATTACCCGATCAAGTCGCTGAACGTCATCGCCCACATCCGCAAGGCCACGCAAGGGCAGGTGGCGCTGGAGAACTGCCATCCGTTCGTGCGCGAAATGTGGGGCCGCTACTGGGTGTTCGCCCACAATGGCGACCTCAAGGGCTTCGATCCCGTCCTCGACGGCCCGTACCGCCCGGTGGGCAACACGGACAGCGAGCGCGCGTTCTGCTTCCTGCTGCAGCAATTGCGCGACCGCTTCGGCGACGTATCGCCGGCGCTGCCCGTGCTGCGCGCCGCCATCGCCGACCTCGTCGCCGTCATCGCCCGCCACGGCACGTTCAACATGATGCTGTCCGACGGCACGGCGCTGTTCGCGCACTGCTCGACGAAGCTGTGCTACGTCGTGCGCAAATACCCGTTCGCGGCCGCCTGCCTGGCCGACGAGGACCTGTCCGTCGACTTTTCCCAGGTGACGACGCCGAACGACCGCGTCGCCATCATCGTCACGACCCCGCTCACCACCAACGAGACGTGGACCGATTTCGCGCCCGGCGAACTGAAGGTGTTCGTGGATGGCCTGCCGCAGTCGTGACAAGTTTTTTACAAGAAATCATTTTCATATAGTCACCACGTGGCGGAATGCGTTAAAGTAGTTACGTTCCATTGCTACAAGAGTCCGTGATGACCGATACCGCCGCGAGCCTGGACCACGCGAACTACCCCTTGCGCGTGCGTGACTTCTATCTGGGGCGCCAGCCTGTGCTCGACCGCAACCAGGCGCTGTACGGCTACGAGCTCCTGTTCCGCAGTGCGCGCCAGGGCGAGGCCGACGAGACGGGCCTGTCCGCGACCGCGGCCGTCATCGCCCACGCGGCCCAGCTGGGTCTCGCGCGCGCGATCGGCGACGCCGCCTGCTTCCTGAACGTGGATGCCGAAGTGCTTTCCAGCGACATCTTCGCCTTCCTGCCGCGTGAGCGCACGGTGCTGGAGATCGTCGCGGACGTCGTCCCGGACGACGCGCTGCTCGCGCGCATGCGCGAACTGGCGGGCCATGGCTTCCGCTTCGCGCTGGACGGCATCGAAGGCGACAGCCTGCGCCTGCAGCGCCTGTTGCCGCTCGCGGCCTTCGTCAAGCTGGACCTGCGCAGCGTGCCGCAACAGCAGCTGCCGAACCTCGTCCGGCGTCTGCATGCGATGGAAAAGACCGTGGTCGCGGAAAAGGTCGAGACGCGCGATGCGTACCAGGCCGCGATGGACCTCGGCTTCGATTACTTCCAGGGCTATTATTTCGCGCGTCCGTCCGTGCTGGGCGGCCGCAAGCTGTCGCCGTCGCAGCTCGCCGTCGTCGAGCTGATGAACCTCGTGATGTCCGACGCGGACAATGCCGTCATCGAAAAGACCGTCAAGCGCGACGTGACCCTGGCGCTGAACCTGCTGCGCCTCGTGAACACGCCGGCCGTCGGGGCAGCCCAGCGCATCGATTCCGTCAGCCAGGCGCTGCTCGTGCTGGGCCGGCGCCAGTTGCAGCGCTGGCTGCAGATCATGCTGTACGCGGAACCGGCCACGCGCGGCCACAACCAGACCCCGCTCTTGATGCTCGCGACGACCCGCGGCCGCCTGATGGAGTTGCTGGCCCAGCGCCTGCGCCCCGGCCAGCGCGCGGTGGCCGACATCGGCTTCACGGTCGGCATCATGTCGCTGATGGACGTCCTGTTCGGTATCCCGATGGCCGACATCGTCGAACAGATCCCCGTCAGCGACGACGTGCGCCACGCACTCGTTGGCCGCACCGGCTTCTTCGGCGAGCTGCTCAAGCTGTCCGAGAGCATCGAGCAGGCCGACGAGAACACGGAACTCGTGCTGCCGACATTGAAGGAATTGCAGATCTCCGGCGACGACATGATCGAGCTCGAGATGTCGGCGTTCCAGTGGTCTGATTCCGTAGTGCGTTACGCCATCTGAAGTCTTCCCGCCGCGTGCGCCCGCACGCGGCTTTCCAACCAATGCGATCCGATGGGAGCCCCATGTCGAACGTGTTGTTGCGTGTCGAAGGACTGATCAAATCGTACGGCACCCGCCGCGCCGTGGACGGCGTGTCGTTCCAGGTGCTCGCCGGCCAGACCGTGGGCCTGCTGGGGCCGAACGGCGCCGGCAAGTCGACCACCGTCTCCATGATGTGCGGGCTGCTGCGGCCCGATGCCGGGCAGGTGCTGCTGGACGGGCAGCCCGTCACGACGGGCGCGGCTAACGTCAAGCGCCGCATCGGCCTCGTCCCGCAGGATCTCGCGCTGTACGAAGACCTGTCGGCGCGCGAGAACCTGAAGCTGTTCGGCGCCCTGTATGGCCTCAAGGGCAAGCCGCTCGACGAGCGTATCGACAATGTGCTGGGCCTCGTCGGCCTGTCGGACCGCGCGCGCGACAAGCCGGCCACGTTCTCCGGCGGCATGAAGCGCCGCCTGAACATCGCGGCCGCGCTGCTGCACGATCCTGACCTGTTGATCCTCGACGAGCCCACGGTCGGCGTCGACCCGCAAAGCCGCAACGCCATCTTCGACACCTTGGAAGCGCTGCAGGCGCAAGGCCGCGCGCTGATCTACACGAGCCACTACATGGAAGAGGTGGAGCGCCTCGCCGACCACATCGTCATCATCGACCACGGCAAGGTGCTCGCGGACGACAGCCCGGCCGCGCTGCACCGCAAGCTCGCGGCCAAGGCGCTGCTGCGCGTGGAGCTGGCGGAGCCGGCGGGCAGTCAGCTGCTCGACGCGTTGCGCACGCAGGCCGGCGTGACGGCACTCGCGAGCGACGGTAACGCGCTCGACATCGGCCTCACGGACAACGCCGATGCCGTGCCGCTGCTCGGCTGGCTGCAAGGGCAGGGCCAGCGCGCCGTGCACTTCGCCACCGCGCGCGCCAGCCTCGAAGACATCTTCCTCGACCTCACCGGACGCTCGCTGCGCGACTGAGACCGCCATGACCGCCTTCCTCGCCCTCGTCCGCAAGGACCTCATCCTGTACTTCTCCGACAAGCGCGCGCTGCTGATGCACCTCGTGCTTCCGATCGTGATCGCCGCGTTCTTCGGTTCCGTGTTCGGCGGCGGCAGCGCGAAGGGCGGCGGCATCGACGTCGCGCTCGTCCAGCAGGACACGAGCGACGCCGGCAACCGCATCGCGGCGGGCCTGAAGGCCGACCCGAACCTGCACGTGACGCCGATGGACCTCACGCAGGCGCGCGACGCGGTGCGCAAGGGCAGCCAGGCCATCGCCATCGTGCTGCCGGCCGGCTTCGCCGAAGCGGCCGGCACCGCCATGTTCTCGAATCAGGAGAAGCCTGCGATTCCGCTGCTCTACGACCCGTCGCAACCCGCCGTGCTGGCGATGGTGAAGGGCATGCTGACGCAGCAGGTGATGCAGGTCGTGAGCGCGGAGATGTTCGGCGGGCCGATGGGCAGGAAGCTCACGGAGCGCAGCCTGCAGCAGCTCGATGCAAACAACGTGCAGGACCCGGCGCTGCGCGACATGCTCGTCGCCGTGCGCAAGTACGAGTCGCTGCCGCGCACGGAAGGCGCGGATGGCGCCGCACCGCGCGGCCTCGCGATGCCGTTCACGACGCACGACGAAGGCCTGACGAGCGGCCCCGTCGCGCAGGGCTACAACCCGTACGCGCACTCGTTCTCGGGCATGGGCGTGCAGTTCATCCTGTTCATGGGCGTGAACATGGGCATCGGCATGCTGCTGGCGCGCCGCAGCGGCGTGTGGGACCGCCTGCTCGCGGCGCCCGTCACCTTGACGCAGGTGGTGCTGGCGCGCGGCGTGTCGGCGGCCATCATCGCGTTCGGCCTTCTTTGCGCGATCTTCGCCGTGGCGGTGCTGGCATTCCACGTGCAGGTGTCCAGCGTGCCGGGCTTCGTCGGCGTGGCGCTGGGGTTCGGCGCGCTGACGGCGGCGTTCGGCCTGCTCGTCGCCGCGTTCGGCAAAACGCCGGAAGCGGCGCGCGGCATCGCCATGTTCGCGACCTTGATCATGGTGATGCTGGGCGGTGCGTGGGTGCCGTCATTCATGTTCCCGGCGTGGGTGCAGCAGCTTACGATGGTCGTGCCGACGCGCTGGGCCATCGCGGGCCTGGATGCCGTGACGTGGCGCGGCCTGGACGCGGCGGCTGCGCTGCCTGCCGTGGCCGTGCTGCTGGGGTTTGCGCTGCTCTTCACCGTCGCCGCCGTGTGGCGGTTCAAGCGCGAGCAGGCGTGACGCTTGGTGGGGTGATCGTCACGATGCCGTAGGGTGGACAGCTCTGCTGTCCACGCGTTCAACATCCGCCGGCACGGACGCGACATGTCCAATATCGCGTATCACCGCGTGGACGGCGAAGCCGCCCACCCTACGGCCACGGATGCGTCAGCCGTAGGGTGGGCACCCCCGTGCCCACCAAACATTTGATCAGCCGCGCAGTTGAGTGATGCCGAGGGTATCAATCACGAGCCCACCGCACATTTGATCAGAGGTTGGGCGCGAGGTAGCGTTCCACCTCGTCCTTCGGCAGACCGCGCCGCTTGGCCATGTCGTCGAGCTGGTCCTGGCCGATCTTGCCGACCACGAAGTACTTCGATTCCGGGTGCGAGAAGTAGAAGCCCGACACTGCGGCCCCAGGATACATCGCGAACGACTCCGTCAACTGCATGCCGATCTCCTCGGCCTGCAAGGTCTTGAACAGGTCGGCCTTCACGGTATGCTCGGGGCAGGCCGGATAGCCCGGAGCCGGACGGATGCCGACGTATTCCTCCTTGATCAGCGCCTCGTTCGACAGCTTCTCGTCGGTGACATACCCCCACAAGTCCGTGCGGACGCGTTCGTGCATGTACTCGGCGAACGCTTCGGCCAGGCGATCGGCCAGGGCCTTCACCATGATCGACGAGTAGTCGTCGCCGGCGGCCTCGAAGCGCTTCTCGATCTTCTCGGCGCCGATGCCGGCCGTGACCGCGAACAGGCCGATGTAGTCGGCGATGCCCGACGATTTCGGCGCGATGAAGTCGGCCAGGCACTGGTTCGGACGCTGCACGCCGTCGACGACCGGCTTCACGCCTTGCTGGCGCAGGCCGTAATACGTGAACGCGACCTCCTTGCGGGTGTCGTCCGTGTAGATCTCGATGTCGTCGTCATTGACGGTGTTCGCCGGCAGCAGCGCGATGGCGCCGTTCGCCGTGAGCCAGCGGCCGTCGATGATCTTCTTCAGCATCGCCTGGCCTTCCTCGAACACCTTCGTCGCCGCTTCGCCCACGACTTCGTCCGTCAGGATCGCGGGGTACGGGCCGGCCAGGTCCCACGTCTGGAAGAACGGACCCCAGTCGATGTAGCGGGCGAGCGTCGCCAGGTCGACGTTCTTGAAGACGCGGCGGCCGACGAACTTCGGCTTCACCGGCGCGAACGCCAGCTGCGCCTTGTTGGCGCGGGCCTGCTCCAGGCTCACCATCGGCAGCGCCTTCTTGTTCGCGTGCTGTTCGCGGATGCGCACATAGTCCTCGGCGATCTCGGCGACGTAGCCGTCGCGCGTCTCCGCCGTCACGAGCGACTGGCCCACCGACACGGAACGCGACGCATCCGGCACGTACACGACGGGGCCTTCGTAATGCGGCGCGATCTTGACGGCGGTGTGCGCGCGGCTCGTCGTGGCGCCGCCGATCAGCAGCGGAATGCGGCGGTCGCGGAACCACGGGTCGCGCTGCATCTCGCGCGCGACGTGGGCCATCTCTTCCAGCGACGGCGTGATCAGGCCCGAGAGGCCGATGATGTCCGCGTTCTCTTCCTTCGCCTTCGCGAGGATCTCGGACGCAGGGACCATCACGCCCATGTTGACGATCTCGAAGTTATTACACTGCAGGACCACGGAGACGATGTTCTTGCCGATGTCGTGCACGTCGCCTTTCACCGTCGCGATGACCATCTTGCCCTTCGGTTTCGCGACGATGCCCGTGCGCGCTTCCTCGGCCGCCTTTTCTTCCTCGATGAACGGGATCAGGTGGGCCACGGCCTGCTTCATCACGCGCGCCGACTTCACCACCTGCGGCAGGAACATCTTGCCCTGGCCGAACAGGTCGCCGACGACGTTCATGCCGTCCATCAGCGGGCCTTCGATCACCTGGATCGGGCGGCCGCCTTCATTGGCGATCTGCTGGCGTGCTTCTTCCGTGTCCTCGACAATCCACTGCGTGATGCCGTGCACGAGCGCGTGCGCGAGGCGCTTGCCGACGGCCGCATTGCGCCATTCCAGATTCTGTTCCTGCTTCGCGCCGCCGGCCTTCAGGGTGCCCGCGAATTCGATCATGCGCTCGGTGGCGTCGGCGCGGCGGTTCAGCACGACGTCTTCCACGCGCTCGCGCAGTTCCGGATCGAGGTCGTCGTACACGCCGACCATGCCCGCATTGACGATACCCATCGTCATGCCGGCCTTGATCGCGTGGTACAGGAACACGGTGTGGATCGCTTCGCGCGCGGGGTCGTTGCCGCGGAACGAGAACGACACGTTGGACACGCCGCCCGACACCTTCGCGTACGGCAGGTGCTCGCGGATCCAGCGCGTCGCGTTGATGAAGTCGACGGCGTAGTTGTCGTGTTCCTCGATACCGGTGGCGATGGCGAAGATGTTCGGGTCGAAGATGATGTCTTCCGGCGGGAAGCCGACCTTCTGCACGAGGGTGTCGTACGCGCGCTTGCAGATCTCGATCTTGCGCTCGAACGTGTCGGCCTGGCCCTTCTCGTCGAACGCCATCACGATCACGGCCGCGCCGTAGCGGCGGCACAGCGTGGCCTGGCGCAGGAATTCCTCTTCGCCTTCCTTCATCGAGATCGAGTTGACGATCGCCTTGCCCTGCACGCATTTCAGGCCCGCTTCGATCACGGACCACTTCGACGAGTCGATCATGATCGGCACGCGCGAGATGTCCGGTTCCGATGCGATCAGGTTCAGGAAGCGCGTCATCGCGGCCTGCGAATCGAGCATCGCCTCGTCCATGTTGATGTCGATGACCTGGGCGCCGTTCTCGACCTGCTGGCGCGCGACGGACAACGCCTCGTCGAACTGCTCGTTCAGGATCATGCGCGCGAACGCCTTCGAGCCCGTGACGTTGGTGCGCTCGCCGACGTTGACGAACAGCGACGTGTCGTCGACGACGAACGGCTCCAGGCCGGACAGGCGCAGCGCGACGGGGATCTCGGGCACGGTGCGCGGCGGGCAATCCTTCAGCAGTTCGCCGATGGCCTGGATGTGCTCCGGCGTCGTGCCGCAGCAGCCGCCCGCGATGTTGACGAAGCCGGCGTCGGCGAATTCGCGCAGCAGGGCGGACGTGTCGGACGGCAGTTCGTCGAAGCCCGTGTCGCTCATCGGGTTCGGCAGGCCGGCGTTCGGGTAGATGCAGACGAACGTGTCGGCGATCTGCGACAGTTCCTCGGCATACGGGCGCATCAGCGCGGCGCCCAGCGCGCAGTTCAGGCCGATCGTCAGCGGCTTCGCGTGGCGCACCGAGTTCCAGAATGCCGACACGGTCTGGCCGGACAGGATGCGGCCCGACGCGTCGGTGACGGTACCGGAGATCATCAGCGGCAGGCGCGGCGTCTCCGGATGCTCCGTGAAGTACTGGTCGATGGCGAACAGGGCGGCTTTGCAGTTCAGGGTGTCGAAGATGGTCTCGACGAGAATCAGGTCGATACCGCCCTCGACGAGCGCGTCGACCTGTTCGTAATAGGCGGTGACCAGCTGGTCGAACGTGACGTTGCGCGCGGCCGGATCGTTGACGTCCGGCGAAATGGACGCCGTCTTCGGCGTGGGGCCGAGGGCGCCGGCGGCGTAGCGGGGCTTGTCCGGCGTCGAATACTTCACACAGGCGGCGCGCGCGAGCTTCGCGGCCTGCACGTTCATCTCGCGCACGAGGTGCGCCATGTGATAGTCGTCCTGAGCGACGCTGGTGGCGCCGAACGTGTTCGTCTCGATGATGTCGGCGCCCGCGGCCAGGTAGCGCTCGTGGATTTCCTGGATGATCTGCGGCTGCGTCAGGTTCAGCAACTCGTTGTTGCCCTTGACGAACAATTCACGCGCGCCGCTGTCGGCGGGCGCGGTGAAATCGATGAAGCGCCCGGCGGGGCCGCCGCGATACGCCTGCTCGTCCAATTTATATTGCTGGATGATCGTGCCCATCGCGCCGTCCAGGATCAGGATGCGGCGGGCGAGCGCTTCGCGCAGCTGGGCTTCGACGGGGGACATGGCGTGGACGGCGGTGTTCATCGTAGGGCTTTCCTGAGAGCGGCTGGATAAATGTGAGGCGGGTCTGTGATTATACCGTTACTGGCCGAGTTTGTTCCCGGTGCGGCCGAAGGACTCGGGTTCGCTCAAAATCGGACGCCGCTGTAAAGACGTTTGTAACGCAATGTATCAAACGTCGCATTGTTACACTGCGATACAAATTGCCGCATATTAGCAATTTCCCGGATACATACAGGGACGACAATTAACTTCATGAAATCGCCGTTGGCGCGGTTTCAGGATAAATCCTTGTCCAATCAACGGAATGCGTGGACCGTCGCTCCGCCGCCAAAATGGGAAGATTGCAATGAACAAAGAATACGTCGCCGAGTGGGACCAGCCAGCCGCCCGCACCGAAGACACCGCTGCGGCCAAGTCGCACGCCGTTGCCGGCGTCAAGCAGATCGTCACGATCCGCCTCGACGTCGACATGCTGGAATGGTTCAAATCGGCAGGTCCGGGCTACCAGACCCGCATCAACCAGGTCCTGCGCGAATACATGGAAGCGAATCGCGTGCGTGCTCAAGGCGAGCAGCACTGATCGTTGCATGACGATGGCCGGGGCACAGCGCCCCGCGGGCCCGATGGCCTGAAGCCCGTACGGGATGCCATCAGGAGCAAACGCTCCGACAACAGATAGACGAGACGGAAAACAGAAGGGCATCACCGGCAACGCCGCTGATGCCCTTCTTTATTATGTTGACGTCGGTTACGCGAACGCGAGGCCGTCGAACGAAAACCCTTTCAGGAATTCGGCCGCCGCCAGGCGCTTGCCGCCCGGCTTTTGCAATTCCGTCAAGCGGAGCGCACCCGCGCCGCACGCGACGACGATGCCCTGGCCGTCGGCCTGCAATACCTGGCCCGGCCGGCCGCTGCCGTCGACAGGTTGCGCCTGCCAGATCTTGACCGTCGTCGACCCCGCCTGGCCATGCGCACCCGGGAACGGGTTGAACGCGCGCACCTTGCGTGCCAGCTCGGCAGCCGGGAGGTTCCAGTCCAGCTTCGCTTCTTCCTTGCCGATCTTGGCGGCGTACGTCACGCCTTCCTCCGGCTGGGGCACGGCTTCCAGGCGGCCCTGCGCCATATCCTTCAGCGTCGCGACGATCATGCGGCCGCCGAGAGCCGCCAGCTTGTCGTGCAGGCTGCCCGTCGTGTCCTTATCGTCGATGGCGATGCGCTCGATGAGCAGCATCGGGCCCGTGTCCAGGCCTTCTTCCATTTCCATGATCGTGACGCCCGTCTCCGCATCGCCCGCTTCGATCGCGCGATGGATCGGCGCGGCGCCCCGCCAGCGGGGCAGGATGGAGCCGTGGATATTGATGCAGGGCTTGATGTCGAGGGTGGAGCGGGGCAGGATCAGGCCGTACGCGGCCACGACCATGACGTCGTAGTCGGTGGCGAGCAGGCGTTCGTGCGCGGCCTGGGCTTCGCTCGCGCGCTGCGGATCCTTCGCGTCCATGCGCAGCGACAGCGGCTGCAGCACGTCGATGCCGTGCGCGACGGCGACCTGTTTGACGGCCGACGCCTGCAACTGCATGCCGCGGCCGGCCGGGCGGTCCGGCTGCGTGAGCACGAGCGGCACGGTGAAACCCGCGTCGAGCAGGGCGCGCAGCGCGACGGCCGCGAATTCCGGCGTACCGGCGAAAACGACCCGCATGTTCGCGTCGCTCATGCGCGGCGGGCCGAAGAACGCTGCATGTCGCGCTCTTCCTTCTGCAGCTTCGTCTTGATGCGGTTGCGCTTCAGCGGCGACAGGTATTCCACGAAGACCTTGCCCATCAAGTGGTCCATCTCGTGCTGGATGCACACGGCCAGCAGGCCGTCCGCCTCGAGCTCGAACGGCTTGTTGAACTGGTCGACGGCGCGCACCTTGACGCGCGAGGGACGCTCGACGCCGTCATAAATGCCCGGCACCGAGAGGCAACCTTCGTCGTAGACTTGCTTGTCCGGGCTGGACCAGACGATTTCCGGGTTGACGAAGACGAGCAGGTCGTCCTTGGTCTCGGTCACGTCGATGACGACGACGCGCTCGTGCACGTCGACCTGCGTGGCGGCCAGGCCGACGCCCGGTGCGTCGTACATGGTCTCGGCCATGTCCGCCACCAGCTTGTGGAGGCGGTCGCCGAATTCGGTGACCGGCTTGGCGACCTTGTGCAGGCGCGGATCGGGGTAGCGGAGGATGTTCAGTAAGGCCATGGCGATGTGTTCAAAGTCGGTCAATAATCGGTATATTGGGTTGCGCAGACATAAACGCAACACGCCGCCCCCGCTGCCGGGTGCGGTTTGTCTTGCTAGTTCAGGGATTTCTCGGCAGAATTTGATTCAGTAAGGCAACTCTTGCGACACTTCAAGATCCGCTACGCGGTCGAAGAGTCGTCTGTTTCCTGCTGTGTTGCCGGCCGAGGCGGCGTAGCACCCGTGCCGATAGGCACTTTAGGACTCTCCAATGAAAAATTTTAGCACAGGCGCCGCTCGGTCGCTCGTCATCCGCGCCGCCGCCGCAGGCGTGTTCGCCGTTCTTGCGATGCCCGTCCAGGCTGCCGTCGACTGCGCGTTCCGCCCGAACGCCCCGGACCAGCACGTTGTCGTCAAGCGCGATACCTTGTGGGACATTTCCGGCACCTTCCTCGAGCATCCGTGGTGCTGGCCGCAGGTGTGGGGAATGAACCGCGACGAGATCCGGAATCCGCACTGGATCTATCCCGGTCAGATCGTGTATTTCGACCGCGCCCATGGCCGCCTCACCTTGAACAAGCCTGGCGCGGGCGCCGACGCGGGCCAGCCGCCCCTCGTGCGTTTGTCGCCCCAGGTGCGGACGGAGGGCGTGGACGCCAACAACGCGGTGCCGGCCATCCCGTCGGGCGTGATCGAACCGTTCCTGACCCAGCCGCTCGTCGTCGAGCCGCAGGCGCTGGCGGCCGCGCCGCGCATCGTCGCCGCGGCCGAAGACCGCCTGTACCTGGGCGAGGGCGACCGCATCTATGTCCGCGGCGCGCTCGATGGTGCGTCCAGCTTCCAGGTGTTCCGTCCGGGCAAGGAGTTGCGCGATCCGGATACGAACCAGGTCGTCGCCCACGAAGCTACGTACATCGGCACCGCGCGCCTCGTGAAGGCGGCGGGACCGGGCACGGACGTCCACACATTCGTCGTCACCCGTTCCGACAAGGAAATGGGCGTCGGCGACCGCCTGCTGCCCGTGCCGCCCACGCCCGTGCGCAACTACGTGCCCCACGCGCCTGCGCGGGCGGTGGCGGCGCGCGTGATGGCGCTGCCGACGGAATCGAATTTCGCTTCGCAGAACCAGGTCGTGACTGTCAACCGGGGCACGCTTGACGGACTCGATGTCGGCTCCGTGCTGCAGCTTTATCATCTGGGGCAGACCGTGACGGACCCGGAAAGCAAAGGCTTCCTCGGGTTCGGCAAGGCCAAACTGAAGCTCCCGGACGAGCAATACGGCGACCTGTTCATCTTCCGGGTTTTCGACCACGTCGCGTACGGCCTGGTCATGCGGACGACGGGGCCTGTGCAGATCGGCGACGTCGCACGATCACCGGAGTAACCCCACCGTGCAGGACACGGACCTCACCGCGGTACCTGCACTGTCATCCTCCCCGGCGCGGCTGGCCGCCTGGTTGCGGCTCGAGCGCTGCGCCGGCATCGGCCCGCGCACGGCGGCCGCGCTGCTGGGCGTCTTCGGGAGCCCCGGCGCCATTTTCGCCGCCGACTTCGCCGCACTGGCCGCCCACGTGACACCCGCCCAGGCGCGCGCGCTGCTGCAGCCGCCCGCCGACGCGACGCGCCGCTTGCTGGACGCCACCTTGGCCTGGCTCGGCCAACCCGGCCACGGCGTCCTCGCGCTGGGCGAGCCCGGCTATCCCGAGCTGCTGTCCCACATTCCCGATCCGCCGCTGCTCCTCTATATTAGAGGCCGCGCAGCGCTGCTGGCCGGGCCCAGCCTCGCCATCGTCGGCAGCCGCAATGCCAGCGTGCAGGGCAGGATGAATGCGCAAGCGTTTGCGGAGAGCCTGTCCGCGGCCGGGCTGTGCATCGTGTCCGGGCTCGCGCTGGGGATCGATGCCGCTGCGCACGAGGGCGCGCTGCGGTGCGTCGGCGGCACCGTCGCCGTCGTCGGCACGGGGCCGGACATCGTCTACCCGGCCCGCAACCGCGCGCTGGGCGAGCGCATCGCCGTGGACGGCTGCATCGTCAGCGAATATCCCGTCGGTACGCCGCCCGTTCCGGGCAATTTCCCGCGGCGCAACCGGATCATCAGCGGCCTCGCGGCCGGCGTGCTCGTCGTCGAGGCGGCCGCGCAGTCCGGCTCGCTGATCACGGCGCGCCAGGCGGCCGAGCAGGGCCGCGACGTGTTCGCCATCCCCGGCTCGATCCACGCGGCGCTGGCCAAGGGGTGCCATTGCCTGATCCGTGAAGGCGCGAAGCTCGTCGACACGGCGCAGGACGTGCTGGAAGCGCTCGCGTCCTCCCCGCTGCTGGCCGCCCGGACAGTGTTCTCACCCGCATCAGATATTTACTTAACGGATATGTATAACGATAACAATCCCACTGCGGGTTTTGGCACGCCCGCGGATCGCGCGTTGCTGGATGCCCTCGGCCACGACCCCGTCGACATCGATGCATTGCTGGCCCGGCTCGGCTGTCCCCCAGGAGAACTCAGTGCGCAGCTGCTCGTTCTGGAGCTGGCGGGGCGCATTGAACGGCTGCCGGGCGGGCTCGTGCAGAGAATATTCAAGCGATAATTAGGGGCAAATATGCTGGCGAACCCGATAAGGCCGATAAACAACGATGATGTTTCCGAGGGGCAGTGGAGTACGTGACGCTCTTGTGCCGCAAGGAGCTTAGCTGCTACAGTAGCGTCACCATGTTCGACATCCTAGTCTACCTCTACGAGACGTATTACCGTCCCGATGCCTGCCCTGAGCCGGCTGCCTTGGCACGCAAGCTGTCTGCCGTCGGTTTCGACGATGTCGAAATTTCCGAAGCGCTGGACTGGCTCAATGGCTTGACGGAAATGGCCGGTACCACGAATCCCGCCCTCGAATCGAGCGGCACGCGCTTCTACATTGCCCAGGAACTCGACACGCTCGGCACCGCGGCCGTCGGCTTCATCCAGTTCCTCGAACTGGCCGGCCTGCTGACCGCGTCGCAGCGCGAGATCGTCATCGAACGCGCGCTGGCGCTGGACGAAGCGCCTGTCACGCTGGGCAAGCTGAAGATCATCGTCCTGATGCTCCTGTGGAGCCAAGGCAAGGAGCCGGATGCGCTGATGTTTGACGACCTGTTCGGGTCGGACGAGGAAGACGCCGCGCCGCGCCTGCTGCACTGAAGCGGTGCAAAAATACATCACGAACGGGGCTGCGGCCCCGTTTTTTATTGTGTTAGAGTAAGATTCAAGCGGTGTTTCTGGCCGGAAATGCAGAGTTGCATCAACGATCACGCAGAGAGAGTCTACTTGCGGATTGCGCGGCAACCCGCTTATCATTGGCCGCTACTGTCGATCCGTTACCAATAAGCTAACAATAAGCTCGCGAGCGGCCGATATACCACGCCGCCCAAGCCAAGCGCTCATGTATGATGCGCGAGCCTAGCCAAGAACAAGTACGAGAAACCATATATGACCAAAGCCCTCATCATTGCCGAAAAACCCTCCGTGGCGAATGACATCGCCAAGGCGCTCGGCGGCTTTACGAAGCACGATGAGTATTTCGAATCCGACGAATACGTCCTGTCGTCCGCCGTCGGTCACCTGCTCGAGATCGCGGTGCCCGAGGAATACGACGTCAAGCGCGGCAAATGGAGTTTTACGCACCTGCCGATGATTCCGCCGTACTTCGCGCTGAATCCGATCGCGAAGACGGAGTCGCGCCTCAAGGTGCTGAACAAGCTGATCAAGCGCAAGGATGTCGACACCCTGATCAACGCATGCGACGCGGGCCGCGAAGGTGAGCTGATCTTCCGCTTGATCGCCCAGAACGCGAAGGCTAAACAAACCGTCAAGCGCCTGTGGCTGCAGTCGATGACGCCCAACGCGATCCGCGACGGCTTCGCCCACCTGCGTACCGACCAGGAAATGCTGCCGCTGGCCGACGCCGCGCGCTGCCGCTCGGAAGCCGACTGGCTGATCGGGATCAACGGCACCCGCGCGATGACCGCGTTCAACTCGAAGGAAGGCGGCTTCTACCTGACGACCGTCGGCCGCGTGCAGACGCCCACATTGTCGATCGTCGTCGAGCGCGAAGAGAAGATCAAGAAATTCGTGCCGCGCGACTATTGGGAAGTGCGTGCGGAATTCGGCTGCGCGGCCGGCGTGTACGAGGGGCGCTGGCTCGACACCAAGTTCAAGAAGGACGACACCGATCCGGAACGACGCGCCGAGCGCCTGTGGACCAAGGCCGATGCCGACGCGATCGTTGCTGCATGCACGGGCAAGCAGGGCACGGTCACCGAGGAATCGAAACCGACGACGTCGATGGCGCCCGCGCTGTTCGACCTGACGTCGCTGCAGCGCGAAGCCAACGGCCGCTTCGGCTTCTCCGCGAAGAACACGCTGGGCCTCGCGCAGGCGTTGTACGAAAAGCACAAGGTGCTGACCTATCCCCGTACGGATTCGCGCGCGCTGCCGGAAGACTACCTGAGCACCGTGCAGTCCACGCTGGAAGTATTGAAGGGCAACTCGAACTACTTGCCATTCGCCAAGCAGATCCTCGACAAGGGCTGGGTCAAGCCGAACAAGCGCATCTTCGACAACAGCAAGATCTCGGACCACTTTGCGATCATCCCGACCGGTGTCGTGCCGAAGAACCTGTCCGAGCCGGAACAGAAGCTGTACGACCTCGTCACGCGCCGCTTCATGGCCGTGTTCTTTCCGGCCGCGGAATTCCTCGTCACCACGCGCTTCACGGAAGTCGAAGGCCACCAGTTCAAGACCGAGGGCAAGGTCATGACGAACCCCGGCTGGCTCGCCGTGTACGGCAAGGACACGACCGGTGACGACAAGGATGGTGCCAGCCTCGTGCCGGTGGCGAAGGGCGAGCAGGTGCAGACGGAGACGGTCACGGCCAACGGCCTCGTCACCAAGCCGCCCGCGCGCTACAACGAAGCGACGTTGCTGTCCGCGATGGAAGGCGCCGGCAAGCTCGTGGATTCCGACGAGCTGCGCGACGCCATGGCCGGCAAGGGCCTCGGCACGCCGGCCACGCGCGCCGCGATCATCGAAGGCTTGCTGACGGAAAAATACCTGTTGCGCGAAGGGCGCGAGCTGATCCCGACCGCCAAGGCGTTCCAATTGATGACCCTGCTGCGCGGCCTCGGCGTGAACGAATTGACGGCACCGGAGCTGACGGGCGAGTGGGAACACAAGCTGTCGCAGATGGAAAAAGGCCAGATTTCGCGCGAAGAGTTCATGCGCGAGATCGCCGAGATGACCGAGATCATCGTCAAGCGCGCCAAGGAATACAACAACGACACGATTCCCGGCGAGTACGCGACGTTGCGCACGCCGTGCCCGAACTGCGGCGGCGTCGTCAAGGAAAACTACCGCCGCTTCGCCTGCACGAAGTGCGACTTCTCGATGAGCAAGGTGCCGGGCGGCCGCCAGTTCGAGATCGAGGAAGTCGAAGAATTGCTGGAGAAGCGCACGATCGGCCCGCTGCAGGGCTTCCGCTCGAAGATGGGCCGGCCGTTCGCCGCCATCCTGCGCATCGTGCGCGACGAGGACATCAAGAACTTCAAGCTGGAATTCGACTTCGGCCAGGACCAGGACGAGGGCGAGGACGGCGAGGGCGTCGACTTCACGGGCCAGACGCCGCTCGGCCCGTGCCCGAAGTGCAACGGCAACGTCTACGAGATGGGCCTCGCTTACGTCTGCGAGCACACCGTCGCCAAGCCGAAGACGTGCGACTTCCGCAGCAGCCGCATCATCCTGCAGCAGGAAATCCTGCCCGAGCAGATGGCCAAGCTGCTGAACGAAGGCAAGACCGACCTGCTGCCGGGCTTCGTGTCGCAGCGTACGCGCCGCTCGTTCAAGGCCTTCCTCGTGCGCGGCAAGGACGGCAAGATCAGCTTCGAGTTCGAGGAGCGCAAGGCCAAGCCGGGCGCGAAAGCCAAGGATCAGGCCGACGAGGCCGAAAGCGGCGCGGAAGCCCCGGCCGCCAAGCCGGCCGCGCGCAAGGCCGCGGCGACGAAAACGGCCGCGAAACCTGCAGCCAAGGCGCCCGCCAAGGCGGCCGCCGCCCGCAAGGCGCCGGCCAAGCGCGCCGCGACCACGAAGAAGGCGACCGCAGGCGAATAAGCTCGCTTGTCAGTTCATCAAAGCCGCGGCGCGTCCGCGGCTTTTTTTCGTGCCGGCGCTCGGCACGCCGACGCCTGGACGCCGACGCCCGGACGCAAAAAAACCGCGATCCTTGCGGCATCGCGGCTCTTTATCGGTGTCGAACGCTTATTCGCGCCACTCGTCCTGCAGCGCGCGGATGGCGGCTTCGCCATTGCGGATGGCCTTCACGCGGCGCACGATCTCGTTATGCCACGCTTCGTCGGCGTCCTGGTCGCCGTCGTCGCTGTCGACCAGTAGCAGGCGCATCAGCTCGTGCCTGTCCTCGGGGGACAGTTGCTGGATCTGGGCGGCCAGTTCGGCGACAGTGGACATGAAGTCTCTCCTAGCAGAGTATTGTGACCAGATCATAACGTGAAGTTCAGTGCGTGTCGACAGGCAGCATATTGTCTGTTGGCTTCTTGTCGACCAGCTTGTTGTCGGGGTCGATGCCGGCCCGCGCGGGGCGCCCGGCGACCACGAGCACGACGCGCTGGTCGCCCTGCGTCACGAGGCGGCGCTCGCGCGCGAGCGGGTTGCCGTCCTCATCGTCGACGCCGAATTCGATATAGTCGTGCAGGGGCACGGCCTTCTCCTCGCCCTGTTCGCCGGCGCGCACCTTGCCGGCCGTGGCGCGGATCTCGACCTCGTACTTGCCGTCCGGCCGGCGCTTGGCCGTCGCGCCGTCGGCGTGGTTTTCGTACAGGACGATCGCTTCGAACAGGTCGTCGATCAGGTACGCCTTGTCCGGCGGGGTGATCGCGCGCAGGCGGTCGACCAGCGTGGACACGGTCGGGTAGGGTGGCCCCTTGTACGCATACTCCGCCAGCAGGCCGTGCAGCACACCGTTGACGGCATCCTCGCCCACGAGGTCCTGCAGCAGGTACAGCGCGAGGCTGCCCTTGTGGTAGTGGATATAACCCTGGTTTTCGTTCTGCGCCAGCGGCAGCTCCTTCTTGTTCTCGCGCGCGCGGCCCATCAGGTATTCCTCGAGGTCGTAGCGCAGGAAGCGCCGCATCTTGCTCGAACCCAGCGTCGCCTTCATCGTCATCAGCGCCGTGTATTCGGCCAGGCTTTCCGACAGCACGGTCGCGCCGCGCATGTCCGCCCCCACGATCTGGTGCGCCCACCATTGGTGGCCCACCTCGTGCGCGCTGACGTAGTATGGGTAGTCGATGTCCTTGCGCGACGCCGGGTCGACCTTGGCAATGAAGCCCACGCTTTCCGAGAACGGGATCGTGCCCGGCGCCGCCTGCGCGTACGACGCGTAGCGGGGGAATTCCGCGATGCGCAGCTCGCGGTTCTGGTAGGGGCTGAAGTGCTTCGAGCCGTATTCGAGCGCGGCCTTGGCGCCGCGGATCATGCGGTCGACGTTGAAGTCGTGGCCCGGCTGGTAGTAAACGTCGATGGTGACGTCCTGCCAGCGGTCGTGGCGCACCTCGTAGCGGGCCGACTGGAACGTATAGAAGTTCAGCACGGGCTTGTCGGCCTTGTAATGGAACCAGCGCCGGCCGCCGCTCATCCACTCCTGCTCCAGCGTGCCCGGCGCGACGACGATCTGGTCGGGGCTCGTGCTGACGACGGCGTCGAAGCGGATCCAGTCGGCGTCGTTGGCGATGTAGTTGTTCGCGCGCGCGCGCTCGTCCTCGCGCGCCGCCATGCGCTCGCGCGGCGCGAGGCCGTGGCGCTTGCGGTCGCGATCGTCCTCCAGCTCGAACACGCGCTGGTAGCCCACGTGCGGCAGGACCTCGTTGGAAAAGAACGTGCCGTTGCCGACGACGGCCGTGTCGCGGCCCAGGCCCAGGATGCCGCCGGGCGTGTCGAGCAGGTCGAATTCCAGCGTCATGCGCGCGCCCGGCTGCAGCGGAGACGCCAGCAGGTAGCGGTAGATGCCATGTTCCGCGTCGGCGCGCAGCAACCGCGCCGGCTGGGAGAAGCGGGGGCGCAGTTCGGGACCCGGCTTCTGGAACAGGACGACGTCGCGCACGGCGACGCCCGTGCGGTTCTCCAGTTGATAGAAGCCGTGGACCTTCAGCGTGCGGGTGTCGGGGTGGATGTCGACCTGCAGGTC
Source organism: Massilia pinisoli (assembly GCF_024753285.1). Lineage (GTDB taxonomy): Bacteria > Pseudomonadota > Gammaproteobacteria > Burkholderiales > Burkholderiaceae_D > Telluria > Telluria pinisoli. The sequence continues at coordinate 72,755 of NZ_JANUGW010000008.1, forward strand.
GGCGTCCGTGACGCGCGGCTGCGGCAGCGCGGCATAGCGCTTGTAGCGCAGCTCGTAGTCGGCGCGCACCTGCTCCTTGTGCCAGGCCGTCTGGTACGCGCCCTGGTGCACGAGGTTGTACCACAGCAGGGCGCCGCTGGCGGCGAACACGAGGATGCCGGCCGCGAACGCGACCAGCACGCCCGGCGTCAGGCGCCGGCGCGCCAGTTGCAGGCGTTCGGAAAAACTGTCGCTCACGCCGCGCGGCCACAGGACGAGCGCGATCGTGAACAGGACGATGGCGGCGCCGCCCCAGTAGACTTGCAGCGCGCGCTGCAGCGGCAGGTAGTGGCCGAAGCCGTTCAGCGCGGAATACGTCACGTCCGGCAGCGCGCCGTACACGAGCATCGGGTGGTCGAGGCCGAAGCCGCCGAGGAACAGCGTGGCCACGTAATACGTCACCAGCGCGAAATAGGCGAGGTATTTGTGGTTCAGGATGGACTGGGCGGCCATCGCCAGCACGGCCAGCAGCACGTAGCGGGGCAGCAGGATGCCGAACAGCGTCGACAGATAAAGGCCCGGTTCCAGCGTCAGATAGCCGTGCGCCAGCTGGATGCCCATGCCGCACACCATGGCGGCCAGCAGCAGCACGATCTGCAGCGCGACGAGGGCGACGGTCTTGGCCGCAAGCGGCAGCCAGCTGGGCACGGGAAGCGCGTCCACCATCTGGGCCATGCGCGCCTCGCGCTCGCGCCACACCATCTCCCCGGCATAGAACGTCGTCACGATCAGCACGAACAGTCCGAACACGTCGCGGATCAGTTCCAGCACCATGTACGTGACGGGATACGTCTTCGTGCCATACATGGCGCCCATGTCGAGCGAGCTGACGATGAGGGTCAGCATGCCTGCCAGGACGATCACGGCGAAGTAGACGTTCTTGACGCATTCGCGCAGCGCGAGCCAGCTCGATTTCGCCAGCAGCACGGCGAGGCTGCGCGCGGCGAAATCGGGCTTCTCGTGCAGGTCTGCGGCCGTCGGGGCCTTGCCCGTTGCCGCTTCCGCATCGGGCCGCGCCTGGCCGCGCCGGCCGGCCGGCGTCGCGACGAAGCTGAAGCGCCAGTAGCCCAGCGCCAGCACGACGAGCGAGAACAGCGACCAGAGCACGCGGTTGACGAGGTAGACGCCGGAGAGCGGGACCTGCAGCGTGTTGCGTTCCGTGAGGCTCCAGTATTCGGTGAGGCGGATCAGCGCCGTCGTGCCGAACGGGTCGATCAGCGCGGCGAGCGTCTTGTAGTCGAGGTCACGCGCGAGCGACGGCGCGACGATGTAACCGATCAGCATCACGACGCTCGCCACGTACACGGCGAGCATGCGCCGCGTGAGCGCCGCGAGCACGAAGAAGATCGCGCCGAAGATGAACAGGTTCGGCAGCAGCGTGAAGACCAGCGGCAGCAGATAGCCGACCGCCGAATACGGCCCCACGCGCGACGGGTCGATGCCCGGCAGCGCCGTCCCCAGCAGGGTGCCGAACAGGATCGCGGAAAACACGACGACCAGGGTGGCCAGCGCGCCGAGGAAGCGGCCGAAGACGTAGGCGTATTTCGGGATCGGCGCGCTGAAGAAGAAGTGGTGCATCTCGTACTCGAAGTCCTGCTGGACCGAGCGCCCCATCATCGCGGCGACGACGATGATGCCGAGGCAGCCGAGGAACGCGACGCTCAGCGCGACCTGGCGCGGCGCATTGATCAGCACGCGGCCGCCGAACGAGACGAAGGCTTCCTTGAACACGCCGCCGGCGGCGGCCATCCACAGCAGGGCCAGCGCGAAGAAGGCGAGGAAATACACCCAGGTCGACAGCAGCTTCAGGCGCTGCCGGGTTTCGAAGCCGGCGATGGCGAACAGGGCGCGCATGGATCAACAGTTCCCGGCAGAGTCGTTGTGGCGGCCGGCGATGGTGGCGAAATAGACGTCGTCCAGCGTGGGGTGGATCGGTTCGAAGTCGTCGCCGGGATAGCGGTCGGCGTACACGTGGAGCAAGGTGCGGCCGGACAGCAGGCGCGTGGAGATGACGGTGTGACGCTTGTGGAAGTCGGGCAGGTCGTGCTTGGCGACGACCCGTGCCCAGATCTTGCCCTCGATGCCTTCGATGAGGCGGGCCGGTTCGCCGCACAACAGCACGTTGCCCTTGTTGATGATCGCCATGTTGGCGCAGAGGTCTGCCACGTCTGACACGATGTGCGTGGACAGGATCACGGTCTTGTCTTCGCCGATGTCGGACAAGAGGTTGTGGAAGCGCACCCGTTCCTGCGGGTCGAGGCCGGCCGTCGGCTCGTCGACGATGATCAGCTGCGGGTCGCCGAGCAGCGCCTGGGCGATGCCGAAGCGCTGGCGCATGCCGCCGGAAAAGGTGCCCAGCTTCTGGTTGCGGACCTCGAACAGATTCGTTTGCTGCAGCAGCGCGTCGACGACTTCGCGCCGGCGGTGGCGCTGCGACAGGCCTTTCAATTGCGCGAAATGGTCGAGCAGTTCGTAGGCGCTCACTTTCGGGTAGACGCCGAAATCCTGCGGCAGATAGCCCAGCAGGCGGCGCACTTCGTCTTTTTCGTCGAGGACGTCGATGTCGTCGAGGAAGACGGAGCCGCTGTCGCATTCCTGCAAGGTGGCGAGAATCCGCATCAGGGTCGACTTGCCGGCGCCGTTCGGCCCCAGCAGGCCGAACATCCCGGGTGGGATGCTCAGCGTGACCCTGTCCAGTGCGACCACGCCATTGGCATAGGTCTTGGACAAATTGCGGATCTGTAATTCCATGGACACTCCCGTTGCGCGTGACAATGCACGTATTTCATGACTGTTGCATTGTATTAAAAAGGAGCTGAAGAGGCAGCAGCCGTGCGACACACGGCGTTTTCACAAGTCCAGAGTGCACAAAAGCGGGAGCAGGATGCAGGGAAAACGGGGCTCCAGCATACGGCGCGGCACGCTTTCTGTCCACTTTGGCAACATCATCGATGATATCGCGCAGGCCAAAACGGGCATAATGTCTCCATGGATACCCTCATCAAGGACAAGATCCTGGCCGTCACGCGCCAGGGCCGTACCCGGGCCGAGTCGACCGACTGGTTCCGCGTCGCCATCGGCCTGTACTACCTGGCCGGGCTGATGACGACGGAAACCATCGATTTCAAGACCGTCGACCGCGAATACAACCGCTTCATCTACCATACGATCGGCGCGGGTCACACAATCACGAGCATCCTGCAATTCATGAGCGGGCGCAGGGTCTTGCCGATCGTGCAATCCGAGCGCTTCATGGCCGCGTTCGCCGCGAGCTGTACGGAAGTGCCGCCGGAGTCGATCCCGTTCCTGCTGGAGCTGAACCTGGGCGTGGCGAAGAACATCTCGAAGCTGGAAGTCGACGGGCCGCTGCACGACTGGCTGCAGGCGCAGAAACTTGCGCAGAAGACAGGGGACGGAGGGGATGCGGCCGAGGGCATATAATTCTGCCTATCGCATAACAGGCTGAAAAGGCAATCCATGACAACGGCATCCCGCACCATCTCTCCTCTCGACCACCTGATCGTCGGTTTCGACAAGGCGTTGCGCGTCGTGGGCGGCGTGGCGAAGGCCGGGCGTCCGAATCCGGGCGTCTCCGCGCCCGACTGCGAGCTGAACGCGCAGGAACAGCGCCACAGCGCCGGCCTGATGCGCGTGAATCACGTCGGGGAAGTGTGCGCGCAGGCGCTGTACGACGCACAGGGCCGCCGCGCATCGACGCAGGCGATGCGCGCGCAATTCGCGCAATCGGGCCGCGAGGAAGAAGACCACCTGGCCTGGACGGCCGAACGCCTGGCCGAGCTGGGTTCGCAGCCGAGCCTGCTGAATCCGCTGTGGTATGCCGGCGCCTACGCGCTGGGCACCGTCGCGTCGCGCCTGGGCGATGCCGTCAGCCTTGGCTTCGTCGTGGAGACGGAGCGGCAGGTCGAGGCCCACCTGAACAGCCACCTCGACCAGTTGCCACCGCACGACGCGAAGTCGCGCGCCATCGTCACGCAGATGCGCGACGACGAGATCCAGCACGGCGCCAAGGCGCAGGACATGGGCGCGGCGGAGATGCCGCTGCCCGTGAAGGCCGCGATGCGCGCCATGGCCAAGGTGATGACCACGACGGCGTACTACATTTAACGGGAAATCGCCGGTAGGGTGGACGGCTACACCCGGCGGGATGCATGTCGACGACCCGGCCGCCGTCCACGCGTTCATGCGGCGCTTGCATGCCGGGGACGAAAATCGGCGTCGTGATCGTATTCGACGGATTGACCGGAGCGTACCACCGCGTGGACGGCGGAGCCGTCCACCCTACGGTGTGGTCGGGTTATCCTTCGACGATCTCGAACGAGTGCGTGATCTCGGCCGTCTTGGCCAGCATGATCGACGCCGAGCAGTATTTGTCGTGCGACAGGTTGACGGCACGTTCGACGGTCGCGGGCTTCAGGTTGCGGCCCGTGACGATGAAGTGGAAGTGGATCTTCGTGAACACCTTCGGATCCGTCTCGGCGCGTTCGGCCTTCAACGTGACGTCGCAACCGCGCACGTCTTCGCGGCTGCGCTTCAGGATCAGCACGACGTCGTAGGCGGTGCAGCCGCCGGTCCCCAGCAGCACCATTTCCATCGGGCGCGGCGCCAGGTTGTGGCCGCCGCCCTCGGGGGCGCCATCCATGTTGACCAGGTGGCCGGAGCCGGTCTCGGCCCGGAAGCTCATCCCGGACGGTCCGTTCCAGCTGACTTTGACTTCCATCGAATTCTCCGCTTTGGTTTGTTAGGTAAAGACGGCCATTCTAAGCCAGCGCGGCGCACCGTGCTGATGACGCCTCAGACGGCCAGCACATAGCGCTCGCTCTTCATGCGCCACGCGGCGAACGCGATGGCCGCCCACGCGGCGAGGGCGGAGCACAGGAACGTCAGCAAGAACGGCAGCACGCCGATGTCGCCGCCCTTCGCGGTCTCGCGCAGCAAGGTCTGGTTCGACAGCATGGGCACGAGGTACATCCACGATGCCGTCTTCAACTCCAGCATCGAAACGGCGAGCCCCGGCAGCATCGGCACGAGCATGACGATCGACAGCACGCTCTGCGCTTCCTTGAACGAGCGCGCGTTCATCGCCACCGCGATCTGCATGCCGGCCGCGCACAGCGACAGCGGCACCGACGCCAGGCACACCAGCAGCAGCCGGCCCCAGCTCACGCGCCACGTCATGCCGATTTCTTCCAGCGGCATCCATGACAGGATCGCGTGCGCCAGCATCAGTTCGAACGTGATGCCGACGATGGCCAGCGATGCGGCGGCCAGCCATTTGCCCGTGACGAGTTCCCACGTGCGCACGGGCTGCGCCATCAGCACCTCGAGCGAACGCCGTTCGCGCTCGCCCGCCGTGGAGTCCACGGCGGCCGACAGCCCGCAGATGAACGCGGGGAAGAACAGGAAGCCGAGGATGCCGCCGATGACGCCGGCCGAGCGCGCGGCCGTCGTCCCCGTGTCGTAGCGCTGCACCTGCACGGGTGACAGCGCGGCCGGCGACACGCCGTGCGCCAGCAGCCGCGCGCTCGCGATGTTCATGGCATAGGCATTCAGCACTTCCTCGATGTCGCGCCGGCCGTCCTGTTCCGTCGACGAGTCGTACCAAAGCTCGATGCGTGCAGGCCGCATCGCGGCATAGTCGGTGGCGTACTTGCCGGGCAGGCGCAGCACGGCGGCCGCCTTGCGGGCGCGCAGCAGCTCGCCGATCGCGGCCTCGCCGAGCGGCGGCGTGTCGTGGATGGTGACGTTCTTCTGCTTCAGCTGGGACATCAACGTGGGCGCCTGCGCGCCGCCGATCACGGCGAGCACGATGCCTTCGCGCTCGGGCTTCGTCGCGCGGTCGATCCACTGGTGCAGCAGGATCCCGAGCAGCACGGGATACATCAGCGTGAACAGGGCGAGGAGGCCCAGCGACCGTTTGTCGCGCAGCGATTCGCGCAACTCCTTCTTGAACACGACGAGGAATTTCGAGGTCATGCGACGATCCCTTCATCGGTGCCGACCAGGCGCACGAACGCGTCCTCCAGGTTGGCGATGCCCGTGCGGCGGCACAGGTCCGCCGGCGTGCCCTGGGCCACCGTATGGCCCTTGGCGATGACGATCACGTCGTCGCACAGATGGCTGACCTCCTGCATCACGTGCGTGGCCATCACGACGCAGCAGCCTTGCCCGCGCAGTGCGGACAGCGCATGGCGCACGGCGCGCGTGCTCATCACGTCGAGCCCGCGCGTGGGTTCGTCCAGCAGCAAATGGCGCGGGCGGTGCAGCAGCGCGCGCGCGAGCGCGACCTTGATGCGCTGGCCCTGCGAAAAGCCCTTGCTGCGGCGTTCCAGGATATCGTCCATCGCGAGCATCTCCGACACCTCGTCGATGCGCGCGGCGAGCGCACGCTTCTCCATGCCGTTCAACTCGCCGAAATAGGTGAGGTATTCGCGCGTGGACAGGCGTTCGTACAGCCCGAACTGGTCGGTCAGGAAGCCGATGTTGGCGCGCACGGCGAGCGGATCGCGTTCCGGGTCGACGCCGTCGATGGCGATGGTGCCGTGGTCGCGCCTGAGCATGCCGACGAGGGTGCGCAACAGCGTGGTCTTGCCGGCCCCGTTGGGGCCCAGCAGCGCGGTGATCTGGCCGTCGCGCGCCGTGAAGCTGACGCCTCCCAGTGCCTGGACGGCGCCGAATTGTTTACGGACTTCGTGTGCTTCGATCATGGATGTGGCGCTCGTCAGGGTTGCGGCCCGGCGCTGCCGAGCTGGAAGGTCGGGGCCGGGATGTCGTTCAGGCAGGCGCCGTCGACGTTGACGGTCGGCTGGTCGAGGAAGGCGCGCAGCAGGCGCGGTGCACAGCCCAGCTGCGACACGCCATGTCCCACATTGGGCGCCGTCAGCAGCTGCGCGTGATCCATGAAGCGCGCGGCATCCTGGGCGCGGCGCGGCGGTGTCACGGGGTCGAGTGCGCCGGACAGCAGCACCGCGGGCGCCGCGATGCGCGTCGGGGGCGTCGCCGGCACGGCCGGCACGTTCATCGTGCGGCACAGGCCGCGCAGGCGCTCGCCCAGCGTGCGCGTCAGCGGGCTCGCGTCGCTGGCGGCCAGCGCGGGCGTGAAGCGGGGCATGTCCTCGGCGCAGACGACGGCCAGGTGCAGCAAGGTGGCGGGCGCGCCGTCGGGTGAGAAATCGGCGGCCAGGTTGCGGCGCGCGACGAACGGCTGCCAGCGGCCTTCGCTGGCGCTGTGCACGAGGAACGGCAGGCGGCGCGCGTCGGCCGGCGAATACAGCATGTTGCGCACGGTGTCGAGCAGGCGCTCGCTCGTCATCGTGACGTCGACCTGGCGCGCCGTGCGCGGATCGGGCAGGTTGAGTTTCAGCGGGCCGGCGTCAAGCTTCGCGACGAGGGCGTCGAATTCGCGGCGCAGGTTCGGGTAGGCGCGCGCGCAGGCGGCATCCTTCGCGCATTGGGCGAACAGCCGGTCGAGGGCGGCCTGGGCGTCGCGTCCGCCGGCCGGGATCACCTGGTCGGGCGCGGCGACGGCATCCAAGGTGAGCGTGCGCACGGCGGCCGGGTAAGCGCGCGCGTACGCCTGCGCGAGCCGGGTGCCGTACGAGCCGCCCCACAGGTTGACCTTGTCGTAGCCGAGCGCGCGGCGCACGGCGTCGATGTCGCGCGCGGCGGCGGCCGTCGTGTACGCGGCGAAGGGGGTCTTGCTGGCCGCGATGCAGCGGCGCAGGGCAGTGTCGATCTCGGCGTCGCCCAGCTTCGCGTCCTCGTCGACGTCGGATGGGCAATCGAGCTTGCCGGACAGCCCCGTGCCCCGCTGGTCGATGAAGACGATGTCGCGCGTGGGCCGCACGCGCTTGAAGGCGGTGGCCAGCAGGGGCAGCACGTCGCTGCCCGCTTCGCCGGGGCCGCCGGCCAGCACGAACACGGGATCGGGCCGTGCGCCCTGGCGCAGGGCAGGGGCGATCGTCACGTGCAGGTTCAGGGTGGCGGGCTTGCCCGGTTCCAGCGGCACGGGCTGGGTCAGGCAGCGCAGGGCTTCCTCGACGCCGGGCAGGTGACAGGTGCGCGTCTGCGCCGGCGGTGTCGGGCTCGCTGCCGTGGCCGGGATGGTGGCCGTCAGTAGTGCGCCCAGGAGCAGGATGGATTTCAACAAGCGGTCTCCTCTTTGATGCGGCTCATACTAATTTGTCATCGATTTCGCGGTCAATGCAAAGTTGCAAAATTGCATGATCTCGCGCGGATAGCCTTGCGCTGGCGCCAGCCCGATGCGTGCCTTGGCCGGCTTGACTGTCGGGTATGGAATCGGCTATAGTCGTGGGCTTTCCATTTGCTCGGGAAAAGACAATAAGGCAGAGTCCGCGATGCAGCATCGCCCGCGGAACCACCATTCGAGCATTACTACCCTATATTAGGAAGTCAACATGAAAACTTTTTCCGCTAAGGGCCATGAAGTCCAGCGCGATTGGTACGTGATTGACGCGACGGACAAAGTCCTCGGACGTGTTGCCAGCGAAGTGGCACTCCGACTGCGCGGCAAACACAAGCCGGAATTTACTCCGCACGTCGACACCGGTGATTTCATCGTCGTCGTCAACGCAGGCAAACTGCGCGTGACCGGCACGAAAGCCAACGACAAGAAGTACTACCGTCACTCGGGCTACCCGGGCGGTATCTACGAAACCAACTTCCTGAAAATGCAACAGCGTTTCCCGGGCCGCGCCCTGGAAAAAGCCGTCAAAGGCATGCTGCCGAAGGGCCCGCTGGGCTACGCAATGATCAAGAAGCTGAAAGTGTATGCGGAAGCCACGCACCCGCACGCTGCCCAGCAACCCAAAGCACTCGAAATCTAAGTAAGGAACTGACATGATCGGTAACTACAACTACGGCACCGGCCGTCGCAAGAGTGCAGTGGCCCGTGTGTTCATCAAAGCTGGCACCGGCCAGATCATCGTGAACGGCAAACCGGCCGCCGAATACTTCTCGCGCGAAACCGGCCTGATGGTCATCCGTCAACCGCTGGAACTGACCGGCAACGTCGAGCGTTTCGACATCAAGGTCAACGTGCATGGCGGCGGCGAGTCCGGCCAGGCAGGTGCAGTGCGCCACGGCATCACCCGCGCACTGATCGACTACGACGCAGGCCTGAAGGGCGACCTGGCACGTGCCGGTTTCGTCACCCGTGACGCCCGTGAAGTCGAGCGTAAGAAAGTTGGTCTGCGCAAAGCACGTCGCGCAAAGCAATTCTCGAAGCGTTAATTTGGATCTGCAGCGCTTTCCGCGCTGCTGCCAGCACGAAAAACCGCCCGCTGCGAAGCCGGCGGTTTTTTTGTTTTGAATTCGGGGTCAGAGCATGTTGTGCGCTTTGGCACGGGATGTTCGGCATAAGATGCTCTGACCCCGAATGGTTCACTGCAGCACGTGACGTAGCACCCTGCTAAAATTGCGGGCTCGTACGGAACGTATCTATTTATCAAGGGGAAACAGACATGATCAAAGTTGGCATCGTTGGCGGCACCGGTTACACGGGCGTGGAATTGCTGCGCTTGCTCGCAGCCCACCCCGAGGCTCAGCTGACCGCGATCACGTCGCGCAAGGAAGACGGCCTGCCCGTCGCCGACATGTTTCCCTCGCTGCGCGGCCACGTCGACATCGCGTTCTCGAGCCCGGACAAGGCCGACCTGAAGCAGTGCGACGTCGTGTTCTTCGCGACCCCGCACGGCGTCGCCATGGCCCAGGCCCCCGAGCTGATCGCCGCCGGCGTGAAGGTGATCGACCTCGCGGCCGACTTCCGCCTGAAAGACCAGGCCACGTTCGAGAAATGGTACAAGATCCCGCACAGCGCGCCCGACCTGCTGGAAGAAGCCGTGTACGGCCTGCCAGAGCTGAACCGCGACGACATCAAGCAAGCGCGCCTGATCGCCAATCCGGGCTGCTATCCGACGACGATGCAGCTGGGCTTCTACCCGCTGCTGAAGGCGGGCATCATCGACGCCGGCAACCTGATCGCGGATGCCAAGTCGGGCGTGTCCGGCGCGGGTCGCAAGGCCGAGATCGGCACGCTGTTCTCGGAATCCAGCGACAACTTCAAGGCCTATGGCGTGCACGGTCACCGTCACACGCCGGAAACGTCGGCCCAGCTGCAGCGCTACACGGACCAGAAGGTCGGGCTGATCTTCACGCCGCACCTCGTGCCGATGATCCGCGGCATGCATTCCACGTTGTACGCGCGTCTGACGCAGGACATCACGAACGAAGGGCTGCAAGCCCTGTTCGAAGAGCAGTACAAGGACGCGGAATTCGTCGACGTGATGCCGTTCGGCTCGCATCCGGAAACCCGGTCGACGCGCGGTTCGAACATGCTGCGCATCGCATTGCACCGTCCGGACAACGGCAACACGGTCGTCATTCTCGTCGTGCAGGACAACCTCGTGAAGGGCGCGTCCGGCCAGGCCGTGCAGTGCATGAACCTCATGTTCGGGCTGCCGGAAAGCATGGGTCTGAAGCAGGTCGCGCTGCTGCCGTAAAGCCCACTGCGGCCCGGCGGGGCCGCGTCCCATGGCAAGGCTTGGTCACAAGACACAGATCAAGGCGACCGGTGTTGGCAACGGTACATTGACCGTTGGACAGAACCAACGCCTAGCACAGGGGACAATCATGTTCGGTCGTAACGCAAAAAGCGAAATCGATAGCCTGATCGGCATTTCCGCGCGCATCGAAGGGGATCTCGTGTTCACCGGCGGGCTGCGCATCGACGGCGAGGTGCACGGCAACGTGGTCGCCGCGGACGGCAACGACAGCGTGCTGATCGTCTCCGAGCACGCTCGCATCGAGGGCGAGGTGCGCTGCGCCAACCTGGTCGTCAACGGCTACATCGCGGGCACCGTCTATTCGTCCGACCTCCTTGAATTGCAGCCGAAAGGCCGCATACATGGGGATGTCCATTACCGTTTGCTGGAAATGCACGGCGGCGCCCTCGTCACCGGCAAGCTGACGCACCAGCCGGACTTGGCCGTGAGCGCCCCCGAACCCGTTTTCCACCTTGGCGTAGCGGCCGAAGGGGCTTCAGCATGACTGGCGCCAACGGTCTATAATGGACGAAATCCGTATCCAATCAGGAGTTTATCCATGAATGCAGTCGCCGAAGTGCAAAACGCACAAGACACGATCCCCGCGCCCATCAACTTCACCGACAGCGCTGCTCAGAAAGTTGCTCAGCTCATCGAAGAAGAAGGCAATCCCGACCTGAAACTGCGCGTCTTCGTGCAGGGCGGCGGTTGCTCGGGCTTCCAATACGGCTTCACTTTCGACGAGATCGTGAACGAAGACGACACGACGATGGAAAAGAACGGCGTTCAGCTGTTGATCGACTCGATGAGCTACCAGTACCTGGTCGGCGCCGAGATCGACTACAAGGACGACCTCGAAGGCGCCCAGTTCGTCATCAAGAACCCGAATGCCCAGTCGACCTGCGGCTGCGGGTCTTCGTTCTCGATGTAAGCCACGCGCGTACCGAATGTCGAAAGCCGTCCCGGCATGCCGGGGCGGCTTTTTTTTCGCCTGCGTTATCAATGGCGAACAAGCAATTTCGCGTAGTACACTGACGCCCTGATGGCATGTCCGCCGAGCGCGGATGTGGCGGCTACGAGACATAAATACAGGCCAGGGACAAAAGAAATCACGTTATCGGCCTCATGATGTTACCGCTATCATTCCTGATTCGGCTTATGCCACGGCCGAACCCGACATAACAAGGAGACAAGCATGACGAAGCAAGCAAGGAAACAGACGGCACTGGCCGTCCTGCTGGCCTGCGCCGCGATGGGCGCGCACGCGCAGGACCGCACCTGGCTCGACAAATCGAAGTCCGCCGACGAGCGCGCCCGCGCCGCCGTCGCCGCGATGACGCTCGACGAGAAGCTGCTGCTGATCGTCAGCTACACGGACAAGAAGGACGTGGCGAAGCAGCCGGACGACATCATACCGCCGGCCATCAAGGCCGATATCGCGGCACACCACATCGAGGGCTCGGCCGGCTACGTGCCCGGCATCCCGCGCCTCGGCATCCCGGCGCAATGGCAGACCGACGCATCGATCGGCGTGCGCGTGACGGGCATGGAGCGCACGGCGCTGCCGTCGTCGTTGGCGACGGCGGCGAGCTTCGATCCTGCCGTGTCGGAAGCGGGTGGGCGCATGATCGCCGACGAGGCCCGCGCATCCGGCTTCAATACGTTCCTGGCCGGCGGCGCGAACCTGGCGCGCGAGCCGCGCAACGGCCGCAACTTCGAATACGTGGGCGAGGATCCGCTGCTGGCCGGGCGCATGGCCGCGGGCCTCGTGAACGGCATCCAGTCGCGCCACATGGTGTCGACGATGAAGCACTTCGCCGTCAACGACCAGGAAAGCCAGCGCACGACGGTCGACGTCACGATCGCGCCCGAGGCGATGCGCCAGTCGGACCTGCTCGCGTTCGAGATCCTGGACGAACTCGCGAAGCCCGGTTCCGTCATGTGCTCGTACAACCTCGTGAACGGCCGCTGGGCGTGCGAGAACGAATACCTGTTGAACAAGACCCTGAAGCAGGACTGGAAGTTCAAGGGCTATGTGATGGCCGACTGGGGTGCCGTGCACTCGACGGCGGACGCGGCGAACTTCGGCCTCGACCAGTTCACCGGTTACCCGTGCTGCAATCACCACGGTCCGTTCTACTCGGCCAAGAATTTCAAAGAGGCGATGAACAAGGGCGAGGTGTCGATGCCTCGCCTCGACGACATGGCGCAGCGCATCCTGTGGCCGCTGTTCCAGACCGGTACGTTCGACGATCCGCCCAAGCCGGGCAAGATCGATTTCGCTGCACACGCCGCTGTGACGCAGCGGGCGGCCGAGGAATCGCTGGTGCTCCTGAAGAACGAGAACAACGTGCTGCCGCTGGCGAACGTGAAGTCGCTTGCCGTCATCGGCGGCCATGCGGACAAGGGCGTGCTGGCGGGCGGCGGCTCGTCCGGCGTGACGCCAGTCGGCGGCAACGCCGTCCCGGACCTCGCGCCGAAGTCGTGGCCGGGCCCCGTCGTCTACATGCCGTCGTCGCCGCTCGCCGCGCTGAAGGCGGAGCTGCCGAAGGCGAAGATCGCCTATGCGAGCGGCGCCGACATCGATGCGGCCGTCGCGCTGGCGAAGCGGTCCGACGTGGCCGTCGTGTTCGTGACGCAGTGGCTGGGTGAGGGCTTCGACGGCAAGCTGGAACTGGACGGCAACCAGGATGCGCTCGTCGCGGCCGTCGCGCGCGCGAATCCGAAGACGGTCGTCGTGGTGGAATCGGGCGGCGCGATCTTGATGCCGTGGCTGGCGCAGGTGCCCGCGGTGCTGGAAGCGTTCTATCCCGGCATGCGCGGCGGCGAGGCGATCGCGCGCATCCTGACGGGCAAGGCGAATCCGTCCGGCCACCTGCCGATCAGCTTCCCCGCATCGAACGCGCAGCTGGCGCACGCGGAGATTCCCGGCTTCGGCAAGCCGGATGGCATTCCCGTCCACATCACATACGACGAAGGCGCCGCGATCGGTTACAAGTGGTACGACGCGAAAGGATATAAACCGTTATTCGCGTTCGGTCACGGCCTCAGTTACACGCGCTTCGCCGTCGCCGAGCCGAAGGCGAATGTCGCGAACGGCGCGTTGACGGTCGGCGCCGCGCTGCGCAACACGGGCAAGCTGGCCGGCAAGGGCGTCGTGCAGGTGTACGTGGCACCGGCCGACGTGAAGGCATCCGGCTGGGAAGCGCCGAAGCGTCTCGTCGCGTTCCACAAGCTCGACCTGCAGCCGGGAGGCTCGCGCGCGTTCACGCAGGCCGTCGATCCGCGCCTGCTGGCCACCTACGAGGTCGCGGACGACAGCTGGCATGTGCGCGCCGGCACGTATCGCGTGCTGTTCGGGCAGGCGGCGGACGATCTGCCCGTGTCCGTCGACGTGACGCTGCCGGACATGACGTGGAGCGCCGTCCACAAGGAGTGACGGCCTTACCTGGCCCAGTAGTCCAGCACCAGCGATTTCTCGAGGCAGGTCTTGAGCGTTGCGACGAAGCGCTGGTGCGCCGGGTGCACGAGGTAGGCGTCGCGGTCCTCGGCGGCGGCGAACGTCAGCGTGAAGCAGTGCGTGAAGCCGTCGTTCAAGCCTTCCGGGCTCACGTTCGTGCCCCATTCGTAGGCCGCGATGCCGGGAATGGCGGCGGGCAGGGTGGCGAAGTCCTTGACGATGGCGTCGACGTCGTCGTACGACGCTTCGTCCTTGAACGCGAACAGGACGACGTGGCGGAGCAGGGGTGCGGACATGGGCGGATGGGGCGAGTGAGTGACCCGCCATCTTACACGGCGGTCTGCCGTCAGGGCGCCAGCGCGATCACATCGTCGCCCGGCAGCGGCGCGCACTGCGCGCCCAGCGGTTCCCAGCCGCGATGCACGACGATGCGGCGCTCGTCGTGGCACAGCTCCACGCGGCGCGCCTGCGGGGAGGTCTTGTGCACGAAGTCCTCGATCGTCGTCGGCACACTGATGTGCAGCGCCAGCGCGTAGACGTCGTCGAGCGGATGGTCGCCCACGTGCACGAGAGGCACGAACTGGCCCGCGAACACCATCCAATGCGACGGGATGCGGACGGGCGTGGCCGCATAGCCTTGCGCGCGCAGCCACGCCTGCGCGCGGGCCCGGGCGGGATCGGCCGGGTCGAGGCCTCCCCACGCGAACGCGATCAGCTCCGCCACCCACTGGTTGCAATTCTGGTAGCGCGTGCCGAAGGCGTAGGCGTTCGCGCTGTACTGGTCGCCCAGCAGCGCGAGGGCAAGCGGCTTGTCGAGCGCGGCCCGTTCGAGCTGCGCGCCCTGTTCAGCGGACGGGAACAGCAGCGTCACGTGGCCGCGCGCCGGCGTGTCGGCGCCCAGCACGAAGCCGGACATGCCCTGGTCGAACAGGCGCGGACGCGCTTCGTCGCAGGCATAGTACAACTGCCGCACGGCCCACGGGCCGCCGGGATTGTCCTTCAGGGCGATGCCGGCGTGCGAGTACAACAAGCCGAAGCGGGAGAGGTCCAGCCCTGCGCGCGCCACGAGCGCGACGCTGTCGCCGGAACGCGCTAGTTCATCCTTGACGGCGGCCGCGAAGCGCAGCACGCGGTCCTGCTCGGCGGCCGTGATCTGGTGCGGGCGCTCGCAGAACGTCGGGATGCCGGCCCACGCGCCCGCGCTCAGGCAGGACAGCAGCGCGGCCCCGAGGAGCCGGCGGAACAGCATCAGATCGTGACCTTGCGCGATGCGAGCTCGCGGTACCAGTCGTCCTGCAGCGCGAGGAAGAACGCCTTCTTCGTGTCGCCGTACGCGAATTCGTAGCCGTATACGCGCTCGTTCACCTGCACGACTTCATCCTTGGCGATGCGGCGATCGGCCAGCGCGCGGTCGGGCACGTCGACCCAGAACTCGGTGGCGGAATCGCCCGCGACGGCGCGCAGGGTGACGCGCGTGGTGTCCGCCTTCGCGGGCGCCTGGGCGATGTCGATCACGCGGTACGGGCCCGTCGTCACGCGGCGGTGGTCGCCGCTCGAGCTGTTGCTGGACCCGCCGATCGAATCGGAGATGCTGGCCGACGAGGCCGAGCCGGCGCTGGACGCGGACGAGGCGACGCTGTCGGCGTGGGCCGGCAGGGTGCACGCGGCGGCTGCCAGCGCGAGGGCGAACGCGCGGGTAAAGGTTGTGAAGGTCATTGCGGCATCTTTCTTAAGCGTAGTGGATGACGCAATGGTACAAGTGCCGCGCGCCGCTGAGAAGGCGCGCGTGGTTTTGCCGCACACGGCGCCTTGCGGCGCTCAGTTCACTTCGGTGACGAACTGGTCGAGCGGACGCCGCACCTTCGGCAGGTTGACGAGCCAGTCCTGCTCGGCCTTGCGGTAGCCCAGCGGCAGCATGACGACGCTGCGCAGGTGCTGTTCGCGCAGGTTCAGGATCGTGTCGACGGCGGCCGGGTCGAAGCCTTCCATCGGCGTCGCGTCGACTTGCTCGAACGCCGCCGCGATCACGGCCGCGCCGAAGCCGATGTAAGCCTGGCGCGCGGCATGTTCGAAGTTCACCTGCGCGCCGCGGCCCGGATAGGTCGACAGCAGCTGCTGGCGGTACGCTTCCCAGCCTTCGTTGCGGAAGCCGCGCACGTCATTGGTCAGGTCGAACATGTGATTGATGCGTTCCGGCGTGTAGTCGTCCCAGGCGGCGAACACGAGCAGGTGCGACGCATCCGTGACCTGCGCCTGGTTCCACGCCACTTCGCGGATCTGCGCGCGCAGCGTCGGATTCTTCACGACCAGGATTTCGTAGGGCTGCAGGCCGGACGACGTCGGCGCCAGGCGGGCGGCTTCGATGATGCGGTCGACCTTGTCCTGTGCGACAGGGCGGGTCGGATCCATTGCCTTGGTGGCGTAACGCCATTGCAGTTTATCGAGTAATTCCATGGGGCACCTTATGAATGATGGATGCCCGCATTGTATTTTATCCTCGCCATGCAATAAACTAGGATTTCAGCAAATGATTTGTTCCCGAAAGGTGAAGATGGCGCGTAAATTCGACCACTTGTCGGATGTCGAGGTATTGCTCAGCGTGATCGAACATGGGTCGTTCAGCGCGGCGGCCGTCGTGTTGTCGACGACGGCCTCCGTGCTGAGCCGCGCCATCTCGCGGCTGGAACACCGGCTGGGCGCCCAGCTGCTGCGGCGGAGTACGCGCAGCCTGAGCCTCACCGACGCCGGCCGCCGCTACGCCGACGAGGTGCGCGCCGCGTTCGCCCAGATCGAGCAGGCGGAGCGCACGATCCGCAGCACGACGGTGCAGCTGAGCGGCAAAGTGCGCATGAGCGTGCCCACGAGCTACGGACGGCAACGCCTGCCGCCGCTGCTGGCCGCCTATGCACGCGCCTATCCATTGGTCGAGCTCGAGGTGGACATCAGCAACCGCAACGTCGATCTGGTGGCGGAAGGGTTCGACCTCGCCATCCGCTCCGGCCCGATCCCGAGCAGCAGCATGGTGGCGCGTCCGCTCGAGGACTCGCCGCTGTGCCTCGTCGCCGCGCCGGACTATCTGGAGGCGGCGGGACCGCTGGGCGGCCTGGCCGACCTGGCGCGCGAGCGCTGCATCGCGTTCATCCGTCCCAGCACCGGCCGCGTGATCCCCTGGCATTTGCGCGACGACGGGCGCGACATCGACTGGATGCCGCCGGCGGCCGTCAGCGTGGCGACCGACGTCATGGGCGTCGTGTGGCTGGCGGAGCAGGGGATGGGCATTGCGCTGTGCCCGCGCCTGTTCGTCGAGGAGAGCCTGGCCGCCGGCCGCCTGACCGAGGTGTTGCCCGGCCTGGGCGGGCGTACGCGCACGTTTTCTCTCGTTTATCCGGCGCACCGCAGCCTGTCGGCCGCGTCGCGCGCGCTGATCGACATGTTGGTGGCGGGCCACGTCCAGGCAAGCGCTGCCTGACGGCTCAGGCGGGGACGATCACGCCGGATAGAGCGCGCCGAGGATGCGCGGTCCGGCCGCGCCGGTCACGGCCGGCAGATTGCCCGGCTGGCGCCGCAGGAAGCGGTAGCCGAGCCATGCGAACGCGAGGGCTTCCACACGGTTCGGCGCGACGCCCAGCGTGTCCGTCGATGCGACCGGCGTCTGGCCGCCGAGCGCGTCGGCGAGGTCGCGCAGCAGCACGCCGTTGTACGCGCCGCCGCCGCACACATAGACGGCCTGCGGGCTCGCTTCCGCCTGGATCGCGCGCGCGATCGACACGGCCGTCAGCCGGGTCAACGTGGCCTGCACGTCGGCCGGGGAAATTCCCGGCCGCTGCGCCAGCTTCGCGGCCAGCCAGTCCGCGTGGAACAGGTCGCGGCCCGTGCTCTTGGGCGGCGGTTGGCGGAAATACGGTTCGTCCAGCAGCAGGTCGAGCAGCGCCAGGTCGACCGCGCCCGTCGCGGCCCAGGCGCCGTCCTGGTCGTACGGCAAGCCCTTGTGGCGCGCGATCCACAAGTCCATCAGCACGTTGCCGGGGCCCGTGTCGTAGCCGGTCACGCGGCCGTCGCCGTGCAGCACGCTGATGTTGCCGATGCCGCCGATGTTGACGACGACGCGCACCTGCCCCCGCTTGCCGAAGCGCGCCTCGTGGAACGCGGGCACGAGCGGGGCGCCCTGGCCGCCGGCGGCGACGTCGCGGCTGCGGAAGTCCGCGATGACGTCGATGCCGGTGAGCTCGGCCAGCAGGGCGGGGTTGTTGGTCTGGCGCGTAAAGCCCAGTTCGGGGCGGTGGCGGATCGTCTGGCCGTGCACGGCGACGGCGCGCACGGGACCCGGCGCGTTGGCCGCCAGCGCCTGCACGCACTCGGCGTAGCAGCGCGCCAGCGCGTTCGCGGCGAGCGCCTCGCGCTCCAGTTCGTTGGCGCTGGCGGCCTGCAGGGTCATCAGCTCGGCGCGCAGTTCGGCGGGAAACGACGTGAACGCGGCGTCCAGGGTGCGCATGCCGCGCCCGGAGAAGTCGGCCAGCACGCCGTCGACACCGTCCAGGCTCGTGCCGGACATCAAGCCAATGTAGAGAGTCGAAGCCATGTCGGTTCCAGTCCTAAAAAGCAAAACGCCTTGCCGGCATGCCGTGCAAGGCGTTCATCTACCGAAGCTGACGGATCAGCGTGCGGCCATCGCGTTGCCGGCCGGCGACAGCAGCGAGAAGCGGTGCGACATCTCGGCGGCCGCCATCTTGAAGCGGTTCATTTCGCCCGGCGTCAGCGGCTGCTGCTGCAGGTTCTTCAGCGCCATCGGGTCGGTGGCGTGACCGCCGATGCGGAATTCGTAGTGCAGGTGCGGGCCCGTTGCCCAGCCCGTCGCGCCGACGTAGCCGATCACATCGCCTTGCGCCACTTTCTGGCCGCGGCGCAGGCCGCCGGCGAAGCGGCTCATGTGGCCGTACGCGGTGCTGTAGTTGGACCAGTGCTTGAGCACGACGACGTTGCCGTAGCCGTTCTGCGTGCCGACGAAGTCGACGACGCCATCGCCCGACGCCTTGATCGGGGTGCCCAGCGGTGCCGCGAAGTCGACGCCTTCATGCTTCTTCCACACGCCGAGCACCGGATGCATGCGCATCGAGAAGCCCGACGAGATGCGGTTGAACGCCACCGGCGACTTCAGGAACGCCTTCTTCAGCGCCTTGCCGTCCAGGCTGTAGTAGCCGCCCTGGTGGCTGATGGGGTCTTCGTACCAGACGGACTGGTAAGCCACGCCGCGGTTGACGAATTCGCCGGCCAGGATGCGACCCGTGCGCACCATCTCGCCGTCCAGCCAATAGGTTTCGTAGACGACGTTGAAACGGTCGCCGCGCTTCAGGTCGCCGCGGAAGTCGATGCTCGTCGAGAACATCTCGATGATCTGGTTGACGATGGAATCGGGGATCTGGCTGCCGTCGCTGGTGTCGTCGGTGGCGGCGTACAGCGAGCTGGTGATGTTGCGCGAATGCATCTCGACACGGCGCTCGAGCTGGGCCGGGGCCGCGTTCGACACGAATTTGTCGCCCTTGCGGGTGACGGTGACGGTCTTGAACTCGTCCTTGTCGGCGATCGTCGCGTGCAGGCTCAGCAGTTGGCCGTTCTCGTCCGTCTCGGCCTGGATGCGCTTGCCGGTCTTGAGCGAGAGGATCGAGCGGGCGACCTTGTCGTTGCGGACGAAGGCTTGCGCTTGCTGGTCCGCGATGCCGAGACGGTTGAACACGGCGCCCAGCGAGTCGCCGGGGCGGATGCGTTCTTCGTGAATGAATTGCTGCTGGCCTTGCTGGAGGGCCGCGATCTGGTCTGCCAGGTTCGGCAGCTGCAGGTCTTGCGCCACGGATTTGACCGGCATGTCGCTGGCGTCCGGCGCGATCGGCGCGACGGCGGTGGCGCCGAATGCGCACAGTGCCAGGGCTGCGGTACCGCCGGCGACGATGCGGGTTTTGCGGCTCGTTTCAGCCAGGCCAAACCAGCGCTTGCCGGTGATTTTCTGTAATGGGTTCATGCAATCAGTTAAAATTTACCGCTTGAACAGCCCAAGACTATTTGTGGTTTTTATTAGTGTTGTCGTTGAAACTTTTCGTGCGGCAAGATTGACGGGATCGCGAATTATATCAAAATACCGGGTCTTACAACCGCTTTAGTCCTTTTCCTACAAAATTTTTATGACTTCTCCAGAAATTTCTGGTAATGCAAAAACAGCAACACCAGCAGCCGGCCCGGCACTCCTCCCTCTGAGCGACGCCGTCCAGGAAGCCCTCGCCATCACGAAACGCGGTGTGGACGAGCTGCTGATCGAAAGCGAATTTGCCCAGAAACTGGCGCGTTCCGAACAGAGCGGCACACCGCTGCGCATCAAGCTGGGCCTCGACCCGACGGCGCCCGACCTGCACCTGGGCCACACCGTCGTGCTGAACAAGCTGCGCCAGCTGCAAGACCTGGGCCACCAGGTGATCTTCCTCATCGGCGACTTCACATCGATGATCGGCGACCCGTCGGGCCGCAACGCCACCCGTCCGCCGCTGACCCGCGAACAGATCGAGGCGAATGCGACGACGTACTTCAAGCAGGCGTCGCTCGTGCTCGACCCGGAGCGCACGGAAATCCGCTACAACTCCGAATGGTGCGACGCGCTGGGTGCCCGCGGCATGATCCAGCTGGCCTCGCGCTACACCGTGGCCCGCATGATGGAGCGCGACGACTTCACCAAGCGCTACAAGAGTGGGACCCCGATCTCGGTGCATGAGTTCCTTTATCCTTTGATGCAGGGCTACGATTCCGTCGCTTTGAAAGCAGACCTTGAGCTGGGTGGAACGGACCAGAAATTCAACCTGCTGGTCGGCCGCGAACTGCAAAAGGACTACGGGCAAGAGCCGCAGTGCATCCTGACGATGCCGCTGCTGGAAGGCCTGGACGGCGTCGAGAAGATGTCGAAGTCCAAGAACAACTACATCGGCATCACGGAACCGGCCAACACGATGTTCGGCAAGCTGATGAGCATCTCGGACGTCATGATGTGGAAGTACTACGAGCTGCTGTCGTTCCGCTCGATCCAGGACCTGGCCGCATTGAAGGCGGAGGTCGAAGGCGGCCGCAACCCGCGCGATGCGAAGGTCGCGCTGGCGCAGGAGATCGTCGCCCGCTTCCACTCGCAGCAGGCGGCCGACGATGCGCTGGCCGACTTCGTCAACCGCTCCAAGGGCGGCATTCCGGACGACGTGCCGGAAGTGGCCGTGTCCGGCGCGCCACTGGGCCTGCCGCAACTGCTGCGCCAGGCCGGCCTGTGCGCGTCCAGCTCGGAAGCCATGCGCATGGTCGACCAGGGAGGCGTGCGCATCGACGGCGCCGTCGTCTCCGACAAGGCGTTGCAGGTCCAGGCCGGCACGTTCGTATTGCAAGTGGGCAAGCGCAAGTTCGCCCGCATTACACTGTCGGCATGATCGGCCTGCTGCAGCGGGTCAGCGAGGCCAGCGTGACGGTCGACGGCGAAGTCGTCGGCCGCATCGGCCGCGGGCTGATGGTGCTCGTGTGCGCGGAAAAGGGCGACACGGAACGGGAAGCGGACGCACTGCTCGCGAAGCTGCTGACCTACCGCGTGTTTTCCGACGACGCCGGCAAGATGAACCGCAGCGTGACGGACGTCGCGGGCGGCCTGCTGCTCGTGCCGCAGTTCACCTTGGCTGCCGACACCCGGTCCGGCACCCGGCCGTCGTTCTCGCCGGCCGCCGCGCCCGACGACGGGCGCCGGCTGTTCGACCATGTCGTGCGCCAGGCGCGCGAACGTCACGGTATCGTCGAAACGGGTCGTTTCGGCGCCGACATGCAAGTGGCGCTGACCAACGACGGACCGGTGACATTCTGGCTTCGTATTGATCCACCCCGTATTGCAGCGTGAAACGCGAAACCGCGCGCCGCGGCGGCAGTCTTACGGACAGTGGATGGCAGGGAGAAACGACATGAAAATCTGGAGCGATTCCTTTATCGAGGGCGACATGATTCCGCCCAGGTGCGCGTTCGCCGAGATGGATCCCGGCAGCCACATCAAGCTGTCGAGCAACCGCAGCCCGCACATCGCGTGGGACGACGTGCCGGCGGGCACGCAGTCGCTCGTGCTGTTCATGCACGACCTCGACGTCCCGTCCGACGGCAGCGACGTCAACCAGGAAGGGCGGACAGTGCCCGACGCGCTGCCGCGCACGGATTTCTATCACTGGACGCTCGTCGACATCCCCGTCTGCCTGAAGTCTTTCGCCGAAGGCAAGTTCTCCGACATGGTCACGCCGGGCGGCAAGAGCGGCCCGCTCGTGCCGTTCACGATCAAGAACGGTACCGAGCACCAGTTGCGTCACGGCATCAACGACTACACGGGCTGGTTCGCGAACGATCCCGACATGGCTGGCGAATACTATGGCTACGACGGCCCGTGCCCGCCGTGGAACGACGAGCGGGTGCACACCTACGTCTTCACGCTGTACGCCCTCGACATTCCCCGGCTGCCGCTGGAAGGCCGCTTCACCGGCAAGGAAGCGCGCCTGGCCATCACGGGGCACATCCTGGACGAGGCGAAGATCTTCGGCGTGTACACGCTCAATCCCGACGTGGCGGGCAACCTGATCGGTCAGCCATCCTGACCGGTTTATCTTTTACCGACCGCTCCGCACGCCGGGGCGGCGCATCCGCATGACGACAACGAACGCAGCCCCCACCGATATCCTTTTGATCCGCCACGGCGAGACGGCATGGAACGCCGAACGCCGCCTGCAAGGCCACCTGGACATTCCGCTGAACGACGAAGGCGAACGCCAGGCGGCGCTGCTGGCCGGTGCGCTGGCGGCGGAAACCATCGACGTGCTCGTCGCGAGCGACCTGAAGCGGGCGCGCCAGACCGCGCAGGCCGTGGCCGACCGGCGCGGCCTGGCGCTGGCGATCGAGCCGGCGTTGCGCGAGCGCGGCTATGGCGGCTTCGAAGGCTTGCTGTACAGCGAGATCGAGCAGCGCTTCCCGCGCGAGTTCGCCGCATGGCAGGCGCGCGACGTCGACGCCCAGCTGCCGCCCGGCCGCAACGTGGGCGAGAGCTTCCGCGCTTTCTTCGACCGTGCCACGGGCGCCATCCTTGCGCTGGCGGGCGCGCACCCCGGCAAGACGATCGCGCTCGTCGCGCATGGCGGCGTGCTGGAATGCGCGTACCGTCTGGCGCTCGGCCTGTCTCTGGAAACCCCGCGCGACTTCAAGGTCTACAACGCGAGCGTCAACCGTTTCCGCTTCGATCCGGCCACGCAGACGCTCGCATTGCGCAGTTGGGGCGAGGTCGACCATTTGCGTCCGGCCGTGCTGGACGAACTTCCTTGACCGTACTGGTGCGATTGGCAAGCCTTTTCTGGCGCGTGCGCAACAATTCAGTAAAAAAAATCTGCTGATAAATTGAGCAGCGGTTCGGGTAAAATAGCGAGTTCCCGACGCTTCCCATGATTTTCTGCCGTGCAAATTGGTCCATATACGCTGCGCAATAATGTCTTCGTTGCCCCGATGGCCGGGGTGACCGACCGTCCGTTCCGCCAGCTGTGCAAGCAGCTGGGCGCGGGCTACGCGGTGTCCGAGATGGCGGCATCGAATCCCCGACTGTGGGCCAGCGAGAAGAGTTCGCGGCGCACGGACCATGCGGGCGAGATGGAGCCGAAAGCCGTGCAGATCGCGGGCGCGGACCCGCATGACCTGGCCGAATGCGCGAAGTTCAACGTCGACCGCGGCGCCCAGATCATCGACATCAACATGGGGTGCCCCGTCAAGAAGGTGTGCAACAACTGGTGCGGCTCGGCGCTGCTGCAGCACGAAGACCTCGTCCAGCGCATCCTGGATGCCGTCGTGAACGCCGTCGACGTGCCCGTCACCCTGAAATTCCGCACCGGCTGGGATCGCCAAAACAAGAACGCGCTGACGATCGCCCGGATGGCCGAGGACGCCGGCATCGCCATGCTGACCCTGCACGGCCGCACCCGCGCCGACGGCTACAAGGGCGAGGCGGAATACGAGACCATCGCGGCCGTCAAGGCGGCCGTCAACATCCCCGTCGTGGCCAACGGCGACATCACGACGCCCGACAAGGCGAAGTTCGTGCTGGACTACACGGGCGCCGACGCCGTGATGATCGGCCGCGCCGCGCAGGGCCGTCCATGGATCTGTCGCGAAATCGATTACTACCTGCGCACGGGCGAGTATCTGCCGCCGCCGCTCGTCGACGAGGTGCGCGCGCTGATGAACGAACACCTGCCGGCCCACTACGCGTTCTACGGCGAATACCTGGGCGTGCGCACGGCGCGCAAGCACATCGGCTGGTATGTCGAAGACTTGCCCGGCGGCGAGGAATTCCGCCAGCGCATGAACCGTCTGGAATCGACTGCCGAACAATTGGCCGCGGTCGATGAGTTTTTTAAATCACAACATCGGTACGGCGAGCGGTTACAATACCGGCCCGCGCATGTCGATGCCGCGATTGCCGCCTAAAAGATAGTCAAAATAATAAGAACGTCGGAGACAAACGCTGCCACAAGCAGCATTTAACCAGGATGAAGCTGTAGACCATGAGCAAAGAAAGTATCCAGGAAGTCGTTCAGAAAAGCCTCGAAGACTATTTCAACGACCTGGGCGAGCAAAAACCGACGAACATCTACGACATGATGCTGCTGACCGTCGAAAAGCCGATCCTGCAGGTGGTGATGACGCGGGCGGAAGGCAATCAGTCGCATGCGGCCCAGATGCTGGGCATTAATCGCAATACGTTGCGCAAGAAGTTGCAGGAGCACGGGCTGCTGTAAGCCGCCGGCGGAGGGGCCGGGGCGTGCAGGTGTGCGTCGGGCCCTTTGTCCGGCGCGCGCGAGCCCGTCCAGAATTTTTTCAACAGGCCACTCCCATGATCAAACAAGCACTCATCTCCGTTTCCGATAAAACCGGCGTCCTCGATTTCGCGCGCGCGCTGTCCGCCCTCGGCGTGAACATCCTGTCCACCGGCGGCACCGCCAAACTGCTGCAGGACAATGGCGTGCCGGTCACCGAAGTCGCCGACTACACGGGCTTCCCGGAAATGCTCGATGGCCGCGTCAAGACGCTGCATCCGAAAGTGCACGGCGGCATCCTGGCCCGCCGCGATTTCCCGGAGCACGTCGCCAAGCTGGAAGAGCACGGCATCCCGGAAATCGACATGGTGGTGGTGAACCTGTATCCGTTCCAGGCGACCGTGGCCAAAGAGCAATGCTCGCTGGAAGACGCGATCGAGAACATCGACATCGGCGGCCCGACCATGCTGCGTTCGGCCGCGAAGAACCATCGTGACGTCGTCGTCATCGTCGACCCGGCCGACTACGGTCCGGTGCTGGCGGAGATGAAGGGCACCGGCGAGGCCGCCGGCAGCGTCGGTTACGAAACCAAATTCCGCCTGGCCAAGAAAGTGTTCGCGCACACGGCGCAATACGATGCCGCCATCACGAACTACCTGACGAGCCTCGGCCCGGACAAGGACCACACGAACCGCGCCGCCTACCCGCAGACGCTGAACCTGCACTTCGAAAAAGTCCAGGACATGCGCTACGGCGAAAACCCGCACCAGACGGCCGCGTTCTACCGCGACCTCGTGCCGGCGGCCGGCAGCCTGGCCAACTACCGCCAGCTGCAGGGCAAGGAACTGTCGTACAACAATATCGCCGACGCTGACGCGGCATGGGAATGCGTCAAGTCGATGAAAGGCTTCAACATGCCGGCCGGCTGCGTGATCATCAAGCACGCGAACCCGTGCGGCGTGGCGATCGGCGCCGATGCGCTGGACGCCTACCAGCGCGCGCTGAAGACGGATCCGACGTCCGCGTTCGGCGGCATCATCGCCTTCAACGTGCCGGTCGACGGCCCGGCCGCGGAAGCCGTCGCCAAGCTGTTCGTGGAAGTGCTGATCGCGCCGGCGTTCACGGCGGAAGCCCTGCAGATCATGTCGGCGAAGCAGAACGTGCGCCTGCTGGAAATCGCCCTCGGTGACGGCCAGAACGTGTACGACGTCAAGCGCGTGGGCGGCGGCCTGCTCGTGCAATCGCCGGACGCGAAAGACGTCGGCCTCGGCGACCTGCGCGTCGTGACGAAGTTGCAGCCGACCCAGCAGCAGATGCAGGACCTGATGTTCGCATGGCGCGTGGCCAAGTACGTGAAGTCGAACGCGATCGTGTTCTGCGCCGGCGGCATGACCCTCGGCGTGGGTGCCGGCCAGATGAGCCGCATCGATTCCGCACGCATCGCCTCGATCAAGGCGCAGAACGCGGGCCTGTCGCTGGTAGGCTCGGCGGTCGCGTCGGACGCGTTCTTCCCATTCCGTGACGGCCTCGACGTCGTCGTCGACGCGGGCGCGACCTGCGTCATCCACCCGGGCGGCTCGATGCGCGACCAGGAAGTGATCGATGCGGCGGATGAACGCGGCGTGGTCATGCTGTACACTGGCACGCGTCACTTCCGCCATTAATCGGTAGGGTGGGCGGCTTGCCGCCCACGCGTCCAACCGGCGTTGGTTGACCGTGCGATGTGCATGTGTCGCCTGAACGCGTGGACGGCGGAGCCGTCCACCCTACGGAAGCGGCATAATGTTGCCGCTACCTGTGTTTTTGCACAGTATTTTTCCCCCGAAACACCCGCGCCGGTATAACATTCGATAATGATTATTCTCGGCATCGACCCGGGCCTGCGCACGACAGGGTTCGGGGTCATTGAAAAGCAAGGCAACCGGCTGCGCTACATCGCGTCCGGCACCATCAAGACGGGCAGCGAAGGCGCGTTGCCGCCGCGGCTGAAAGTCATCCTGACGGGCGTCAGCGAAATCGTCGCCACCTACCAGCCGGCTTGCGCCGCGATCGAAAAAGTCTTCGTCAACGTCAATCCGCAATCCACATTGCTGCTCGGCCAGGCGCGCGGTGCCGCCATCACGGCACTCGTCGGCGCCGACCTCGACGTGGCGGAATACACGCCCACGCAAGTGAAACAGGCCGTCGTCGGCACGGGCAAGGCCGTCAAGGCCCAGGTGCAGGACATGGTCGCGCGCCTCCTGAAGCTGCCGGGCCTGCCTGGCTCGGATGCAGCCGATGCGCTCGGCATTGCCATCTGCCATGCCAACAGCCATGATGCGCTGGCATTGATGGGCGCGCTCGCGCCGGCCAATCCGAAGAAGCCGACGCTGCACATGAAGCGCGGCCGCCTCGTCTAATTTGAAAGGTCACCATGATCGGTCGTCTCTCCGGAGTCCTGCTGGAAAAGAACCCGCCCCAAGTGCTTGTCGATTGCCAGGGCGTCGGTTATGAAGTCGACGTGCCGATGAGCACGTTCTATAACCTGCCGCACACGGGCGAGCGCGTCACGCTGTTCACGCACTACGTCGTGCGCGAGGATGCGCACCTGCTGTTCGGCTTCGGGTCGGCGAACGAACGCGCCGTGTTCCGCCAGCTGATCAAGATCACGGGCGTGGGCGCGCGCACGGCACTGTCCATCCTGTCCGGCATGACCGTGAACGACCTCGCGCAGGCCGTGACCTTGCAGGAAGCGGGGCGCCTGGTCAAGGTGCCGGGCATCGGCAAGAAGACGGCCGAGCGCCTGCTGCTGGAATTGAAGGGCAAGCTGGGGGCCGATATCGGCGTCGCGGCCGGCACGCCGCACGACGACGCGCAGGCAGACGTGCTCAATGCGCTGCTGGCTTTGGGGTATTCTGACAAGGAAGCCCTGATCGCGATCAAGAACATGCCGGCCGGGACCAGCGTATCCGACGGCATCAAGCTGGCGTTGAAGGCGTTGTCCAAGGCGTAATTTGGTCGGGACGGGCGCCGCATGAGCGCGTGGACGGCGGCGATGTCGCCGAATACTCACGTTGCAGAGTGGAGCCGCCCACCCTACGTGACCCCGGCACCATTTAAGATAATGTAATGAGCATTCAGACCGACAATTTCACCGAGCAGCGCATCATCGACGCCGCGCCCGCCTCGCCCAACGAGGAAGCGATCGAGCGCGCGTTGCGGCCCAAGCATCTGGACGAATACGTCGGCCAGGAAAAGATCCGCGACCAGCTCGAAATCTTCATCCACGCGGCTCGGAAACGCCGCGAGGCGCTCGACCACACGCTGCTGTTCGGTCCGCCGGGTCTCGGCAAGACGACGCTCGCGCACATCATCGCGCGCGAGATGGGCGTCAACCTGCGCCAGACGTCCGGCCCCGTGCTGGAACGTCCCGGCGACCTGGCCGCGCTGCTGACGAACCTCGAGGCGAACGACGTGCTGTTCATCGACGAGATCCACCGCCTGTCCCCCGTCGTCGAGGAGATTCTGTACCCGGCGCTGGAAGACTACCAGATCGACATCATGATCGGCGAAGGCCCGGCCGCGCGGTCCGTCAAGCTCGACCTGCAGCCGTTCACGCTCGTCGGCGCCACGACGCGCGCAGGCATGCTGACGAATCCGCTGCGCGACCGCTTCGGCATCGTCGCCCGCCTTGAGTTCTATAACGTCGACGAGCTGACGAAGATCGTCGCACGCAGCGCCGCGCTGCTGGAGGCGCCGATCAACGAAGAGGGCGCACGCGAAGTGGCCCAGCGCGCGCGCGGGACGCCCCGCATTGCCAACCGGCTGCTGCGCCGCGTGCGCGACTATGCGGAAGTGAAGGGCAACGGCGACATCACGAAGGACATGGCCGATCGCGCGCTGCGCATGCTGGACGTGGACACGGTCGGGTTCGACGTGATGGACCGAAAGCTGTTGGAAGCCGTGCTGTTCAAGTTCGCAGGCGGGCCGGTGGGCATCGGTAACCTGGCCGCCGCCATCGGCGAAGCGGCGGACACCATCGAGGACGTGCTCGAACCGTTCCTCATCCAGCAGGGCTATCTGCAGCGCACGCCGCGCGGCCGCATCGCGACGCCGCTGGCGTACCGCCATTTCGGCATCGCCGCGCCGCGCATCAGCCCGACCGGCGACTTGTGGGACAACCTGCCCCCGGTGTAGCGAAAAATGTGACGGGGGACGACGTCAGGGCAGCGCCGGTTCCTGGCGCTCGCGCTCGCGCATGGGGCGCTGGCGGCGGTCGGGCGTGGCGGGGAAGATGAAGCTGATGAACATCAGCACGGTTACCGCGAGCAGCAGGCCGCCGCACCACAGCATTTCTTCTTCGCTGCTGGACCACAGGGCGACGAGGCTCAGCGCCGCGGGCAGCATCAGCAGGACGCCGCCCAGGATGCGCAGCGGGATGGAGCGGCGCATGCGCGGCGCCAGCAGGGCGATGTACAGAAAACTTCCAGAGAGCAGGCAGATGCCGAGCACGCTGACCAGCACGGGCAAGCCGTCCATGCCGGGTGTGCTGACGTCCGACAGGACGAGCGGCGGGACCATCGGGATGGCGATCGCGATGAAGAATGAAAGCAACCGTAGGAAAATCATGTGGATGTCTCCTTACGGTTCGGGGCAGCGGGTCGGGAGGTCATGCGACGCCATGTTGAATGGATGAACTTATTAACCACATTAGCATAACGTATCCAGCCATGGCGCGCACGACGCGCAAACGTCGTATGTACGACTGTCGCTACTCCTGGCGCAGCCAGACTTGCGAGCGGCCGAACATCGGCACGCCCACATAGCCGCGCACTTCGACCTTCTTGCCGCCGTCGTGGACGCTCAGCTTGCTCTTGTAAATCTTGCCATTGTTCGGGTCGAGGATCTCGCCGTCCTTGTATTCGTCGCCATCCTTCTTGAGCCCGGACACGATCGTCATGCCGAGGATCGGCTGGTCCTTGCGCGCATCGCTGCACAGCGTGCATTTCGGGTTCGGGTCTTCGCCCGGCGCACGGAACAGTTGCTCGATCTTGCCTCGCAGCTCGCCGCGCTCCTCGGTGATGCGGATGAGGGCGGTCGGTTTGCCTGAATTGTCGTCGATGGCTTTCCACAAGCCGACGGGCGAGGCGTCGCTGGCTTGCGCGAACGGGGCGGCGAGGGTGGCGAGCGCGAAAAGGGCGGCGGTGGCGACGGGGCGCATGGAGTCTCCTTGTTGGATTATGTGGGGGCCTTGCTCTGCCAGTGTAGCAAATCGCACGATCGTTCGGTAAACCAAGGCATGGCTTCTCAGGCCACGTCGGGCAGCAACAACAGGAGGTCCGTCGGACCCACATCGACGCCCAGTTGCGAGAATAATGTCGTCGCCTGGCCCCGGTGGTGCGTCTGGTGGTTGAACACGTGCAGCAGGACGTCGCCCAGGCGCTTCGTGCTGGCGACGCCTTTCATCGACGTCCACGTGAGGGGGCCGTCCAGCTGGGCGGGCGTCACCTCGGCGCTGAAGGCGAGGATGGCCGCGTCCAGCTTCGCGCGCAGTGCGTCCAGTTCGGGCAAGTCCGGGCACAGGCGCTGGTCCAGCGATGCCGGCCGGGGCACGTCGTCAAGGCAGCGCAGCGACGTGAGGCCAGACCCGCCGGGCACGCCGGCGGCGATGCGCTTGAGCCAGATGACGTCCGCGATCACGAGGTGGTTCAGCGTGCCGAAGATCGAACCGAAGAACGCGCCCCGGTCTTCGTGCACGCGCTCCGCCGGCAGTGCGGCGGCCGCGGCGTACAGCTTGCGGTTCATCCATTCGTTGTACGTGGCAAGGTGGGCCAGGTGGGCGAAGTGGGAAGTCGTCATGAGCGTGATCCGATAAAAAAAACGCGCCGGCAGCAAGCCGGCGCGTTGTTCAGTACAGGGCGTAAGGCATCAGGCCGGCGGCAGCTTGGCGAACTGCTCGTTCAGCTTGGCCAGGGTGGCGCTGAAGTTGTCGAGGCGCTCGCGTTCCTGCGCGACCACGGCCGCGGGCGCGCGCGCGACGAAGCTTTCGCTGGACAGCTTGCCGTTGGCCTTGGCGATCTCGCCTTCGATGCGCGCGATCTCCTTCTTCAGGCGCTCGCGCTCGGCGGCGACGTCGATCTCGACCTTCAGCATCAGCTTAGTCGTGCCGACGATGGCGACGGCGGCCGGCGAATCGGGCAGCGCGTCGACGATCTGCACTTCCGACAGCTTGGCCAGCAGCGCGACGTACGGCGCGAAGCCCTGGGCCGCGGCGCGGTCGGCGTCGTTTGCCGGCTCGACGATCAGCGGCACGCGCACCGAGGGCGACAGCTTCATTTCGCCGCGCAGGTTGCGGGTCGCGTCGGTGACCTTCTTGAACTGCTCCATCCACGCTTCCGCATCCGCGTCGATCAGCGACTCGTCGGCGATCGGGTACGGTTGCAGCATGATCGTGTCACCGGTTTTGCCCGCCAGCGGCGCGACGGCCTGCCACAGCGCCTCGGTGACGAACGGGATGATCGGATGCGCGAGGCGCAGCACGACTTCCAGCACGCGCAGCAGGGTGTGGCGGGTGGCGCGCTGCTGCGCTTCCGTGCCCTGCTGGACTTGCACCTTCGCCAGTTCCAGGTACCAGTCGCAGTACTCGTCCCACACGAAGCTGTAGATGCTGTTCGCGATATTGTCGAAGCGGTAGTCCTCGAAGCCCTTCGCCACGTCCAGCTCGACGCGGTTCAGGCGCGAGATGATCCAGCGGTCGGCCGGGGAATAGTCGGCGGCGTCCGGCTTGCCGCAGTCTTTCCCCTCCGTGTTCATCAGCACGAAGCGCGTGGCGTTCCACAGCTTGTTGCAGAAGTTGCGGTAGCCTTCGCAGCGGCCCAGGTCGAAGTTGATGTTGCGGCCCAGCGAGGCATAGCTGGCCATCGTGAAGCGCACGGCGTCCGTGCCGAATGCCGGGATCCCGTCCGGGAATTCCTTGCGCGTCGCCTTTTCGATCTTCGGTGCGCTGCGCGGGTCCATCAAGCCCGTCGTGCGCTTGGCGACGAGGTCGTCGATGCTGATGCCGTCGATCAGGTCGATCGGGTCGAGCGTGTTGCCCTTCGACTTCGACATCTTCTGGCCCGACGAATCGCGCACGAGGCCGTGCACGTACACGGTCTTGAACGGGACCTTGCCGGTGAAGTGCGCCGTCATCATGACCATGCGCGCGACCCAGAAGAAGATGATGTCGAAGCCGGTGACGAGCACGGACGAGGGGAGGAACAGGTCCATGTCCTTCGTCTGTTCCGGCCAGCCGACCGTGGAGAACGGCACGAGCGCGGACGAGAACCACGTGTCGAGCACGTCGTCGTCGCGTTTCAGTTCGCCCGTGATGCCGGCGGCCGCCGCCTTCTGCTGCGCCTCTTCCTCGCTGCGCGCGACGACGACTTCGCCGTTCGGACCGTACCAGGCCGGGATGCGGTGGCCCCACCACAGCTGGCGCGAGATGCACCAGTCCTGGATGTTGTTCAGCCACTGGTTGTACGTGGTCGTCCAGTTCTCGGGGACGAACCTGATTTCGCCGCTCGCGACCTTTTCCAGCGCCACGTCGGTGATCGACTTGCCCGGATTGTGCGTGCCTTCCGGCGCCGGCTTGCTCATCGCGACGAACCACTGGTCCGTCAGCATCGGCTCGATGACGACGCCCGTGCGGTCGCCGCGCGGCACCATCAGCTTGTGCGGTTTCACTTGTTCCAGCAAGCCTTGCGCTTCCAGGTCGGCGACGATCTTCTTGCGCGCGACGAAGCGATCGAGGCCGCGGTAGGCTTCCGGCGCGTCGTCGACGATTTTCGCATCGAGCGTCATGATGCTCGGCATGGCCAGGTTGTGGCGCTGGCCGACGGCGTAGTCGTTGAAGTCGTGCGCCGGCGTGATCTTCACGCAGCCGGTGCCGAACGCCTTGTCGACGTAGCTGTCGGCGATGATCGGGATCTCGCGGCCGACCAGCGGCAGCTTGAGCATCTTGCCGTGCAGGTGCGTGTAGCGTTCGTCGGTCGGGTCGACGGCGACGGCGACGTCGCCCAGCATCGTCTCGGGACGCGTCGTCGCGACCGTCAGGTGGCCGCTGCCGTCCGCCAGCGGATACTGGATGTACCACATCGAGCCGTCTTCTTCCTGCGAGTCGACTTCGAGGTCGGAGACGGCGGTGCCCAGCACCGGGTCCCAGTTGACGAGGCGCTTGCCGCGGTAGATCAGGCCTTGTTCGAACAGGCGCACGAAGACTTCGGTGACGGTCTGGCTGCGCGGCTCGTCCATCGTGAAGTATTCGCGGGCCCAGTCGGCCGACGCGCCCAGGCGGCGCATCTGGCCCGTGATCGTGCTGCCCGATTTTTCCTTCCACTCCCACACTTTCTCGACGAACGCTTCGCGGCCGAGGTCGTGGCGCGAGATCTTCTGCGCGTCGAGCTGGCGCTCCACGACGATCTGCGTGGCGATGCCGGCGTGGTCGGTGCCCGGGATCCACGCGGTGTTGAAGCCACGCATGCGGTAGTAGCGGGTCAGGCCGTCCATGACCGTCTGGTTGAAGGCGTGGCCCATGTGCAGGGTGCCCGTCACGTTCGGCGGCGGCAGCTGGATGCTGAACGACGGCTTACCGTCGTCCATGGAGGCGGCGAAGTAACCGCGCTGTTCCCATTCCGTGCGCCAGAATTGTTCGATGTCGGCTGGCTCGAAAGACTTGGCTAGTTCCATGATGTGGCTGTGATGGCGTGATTTGCGAAGACGATCATTATAGATGACGGCGTGTAGCGTGGACGGGAAACCCGTCCACGCGTTCAATGGCGCCTGAACGGACGCGGTATATCCCGCGTCTCGTATCACCGCGTGGACGGCCGATCCGTCCACCCTACGAAAAAGGGCGCCGGAGCGCCCTTTGCCGTGCCGCGAAGCGCTGGATTATTTACCGCAACCCAGCGCCTTGATGCGATCGTACGCCGCCTTGGCCTGCACGAGACCGTAGCCGTACTTGGTGTCGCGACCGGCCGTGCCCAGGTCGAGCGCGCTGTTGTCCAGCGACGTGCGGATCTGGGCGCCCGTGCAGGTCGGGAAGTAGCTCCACACCAGTGCCGCGGCTGCGGACACGTGCGGCGTGGCCATCGACGTGCCGTCGAAGTAGGCGTAGTTCGATGCCTTCACGGCCACCGTCGCGCTCTGGCCCAGTTGCGCCTTCATCGCGGCGCCGTCCGTGTCGGACGCCGTCAGCGACGGGATCGTCGTCACGGTCGTGCCCAACGTGCCCCCGAAGCTGCCGGCCACGTTGTTGTAGACGATGGCGCCCACGCCGCCGCTGTTCTGGCAGTTGCTGACCTTCGTGGCGAAATCGACCGTGCCGCGCTGGATCAGGCAGACCTTGCCGGAGACGGCCGTATTGACGGCGTCGCCGATGCCGAAGTCGGCCAGCGGCGCGGTGACGGTCTTGACGGGCGAGCCTTCCATCGCCGACGACGCGTAGTTGGTCGAGCCGACCGTCAGCGCCGTGTCGACGCCGGTGCCCATCGGGACGTCGACAGCACGGACACGCCCGGACCGGCGATCTCGACGTCGCTGTTGTATTGTGAGAACGAGGCGACGACCTTGTTTTCGTCCACGGCCGCCACCGACATCACGCTGCCGTAGCCGGCCGGGTAGGAGGTCGTGGCATTGCCGTCGTTGCCGGCCGCCGCGATCGAGAGCACGCCCTTCGATTGCAGGCTGTCGAACGCGCGCTGCTCGGTCATGCTCTTCGCGCCGCCGCCCAGCGACATGGTGATGATGTTCGCGCCCGCCGCGCCGCACTTGTTGGCGGCGCTGGCCAGCGTGGACGAGTAGGTCCAGGCGCCGTCCTTGCCGAACACTTTCACGATGTGCAGCTTGAGCTGCTTGTTCGGGTTCACACCGACGACGCCGAGGCCGTTGTTGACACCGGCGATCGTGCCGAACACGTGGGTGCCGTGGTGGGTCTCGTCCGTGTACCACCAGCCGGTGCCGGAATCGTATTCGCCCGTGACGTTGGCGCCGTTGTCCTTCAGGTCTTCGTGGCTGAAGTCGACGCCGGAGTCGATGATGCAGATCTTGCGGTTGCTCGTATTCGCATCCGACAGCTGGTCGGCCTGCACGAGCTTGATCCCGTACGGGACCAGCTGGCCGCTCGTGTACGGCACGCCGGTGGACGGCGTCGTCAGCGAGAACGGCTTGCGAATGACGTCTTCCTCGACGTACTCGACGTTCGGATTGTGCTGCAGGCCCTGCAGTGCGACCGTCGGCACTTCGACCGCCATCGCGTTCATGTTGAAGATTTCCTGCTTGACCGCTCCCCTTGCGGCCGCGACAGCGGATTTGACATTGCCAGCCGTTCCCGGCTTGAAGGCGACGATCACGCGGGTGGTGTCGGGCGCGGCCGACGCACTGCCTGCGAACGCGACGGCCAGTGCCGCCACGCACAGCCCGAGGGCCGGAACGATTGTCGATGCGCGAGTGTGTTTCTGATTCATCGGTGCTTTCTCCGTTATTGGGTATCGTTATTGCAGCTGGCCTTGTGAGCCGCATGCTTTTGGTGTGACTCCTCAAACAACCGATACATCTCGCTACCCTTATCGGGCAGCGCGGGTCAGTTTATTTTGAGAACTTATGCATATGCAATTGGATTTCAATCGTGCGCACCCCCTGTTGCGTGCTTGATGTAAAACACTTTGCGCTAGCGCACGTGTCGTGAATTCATTTGACTTGGCCGCTTGTCAACGTGATATATTTTTGGCGCGCCTCAGCGCCATGCGGCCCGTTGCAGTGCAGCGGACGCGTTTTTCCTCACCGCCGCGAGAACCACGACAATGAGCGCGCAACCACCTTCACGCCGTCTGATCCTGCTCGTCGACGACGACCCCTTATTCCTCGACTACCTCGTCACCGTGCTGGGCCATGCCGGCCACGACACGTTGGCGGCGGCGTCCGCCCCCGAGGCGCTGCAGCGCGTGGCCGAACGCGAAGCCGACATCGCGCTGGCGCTGTTGGACATCAATATGCCGGGCATGTCCGGCCTCGACCTGGCGCGCCGGCTGAAGGAGCACACGTCGGTCGCCTTCATGTTCCTGTCGTCCGTCGACGATGCCGAGACGGCGCGCGAGGCCGCCAACCATGGCGCCGTCGGTTTCGTCGTCAAGCCGGTCGATGCCGCCCACCTGCTGCCCGCGTTGGAATCGGCGCTCGCGCGCGCCGACGAGATCCGCCAGCTGCGCCGCACGGAAGCGAATTTGAATGCCGCGCTGGCGGCCGGCCGCGAGACGAGCCTCGCCGTCGGCCTGCTGATGACGCGCTTCCAGACGGACCGCAACACCGCGTTCGAAGTGCTGCGCGACCACGCCCGTGCCAGCCGGCGCAAGGTCAACGAAGTGGCCGAACAGCTCGTCGCGGCCGAGGAATTGCTCAACAGCCTGCATGGCGCGTTCGCGGCGCGGCTGAAAGGGAAATAGCGCCCCGCATGCGGTCCCGGGTTGGTTATCATGGCAACCTTTCTTGCACCATTTTCCGAGGACAGAACACATGAAAACCAAGGCAGCGATTGCATGGCAGGCCGGGAAACCGCTGACGATCGAAGAGGTCGAACTCGAGGGACCGAAGGCGGGCGAGGTGCTCGTCGAGGTGAAGGCGACGGGCATCTGCCATACCGATTACTACACGCTGTCGGGCGCCGACCCGGAAGGCATCTTCCCTGCGATCCTGGGCCATGAGGGCGCGGGCGTCGTCGTCGACGTCGGGCCGGGCGTGACGAGCCTGCGTAAAGACGACCACGTCATCCCGCTGTACACGC
The DNA here is from genome assembly GCF_024753285.1 of Massilia pinisoli. GTDB lineage: Bacteria > Pseudomonadota > Gammaproteobacteria > Burkholderiales > Burkholderiaceae_D > Telluria > Telluria pinisoli. Next base: position 109,469 of record NZ_JANUGW010000008.1, read on the forward strand.
CGGAATGCCGCCAGTGCAAATTCTGCCTGTCGCAGAAGACGAACCTGTGCCAGGCCATCCGCTCCACGCAGGGGCGCGGCCTGATGCCGGATGCGACGTCGCGCTTCTCGCTGGACGGCAAGCCCATCTACCACTACATGGGCACGTCCACGTTCTCGAACTACATCGTCGTGCCGGAGATCGCGCTGGCGAAGGTCCGCTCGGACGCGCCGTTCGACAAGATCTGCTACATCGGCTGCGGCGTCACGACGGGCATCGGCGCCGTCATCTTCACGGCGAAGGTCGAGGCCGGGGCGAACGTCGTCGTGTTCGGCTTGGGCGGCATCGGCCTGAACGTGATCCAGGCCGCGAAAATGGTCGGTGCGGACAAGATCATCGGCGTCGACATCAACCCGGGCCGCGAAGAGATGGCGCGCAAGTTCGGCATGACACATTTCGTCAATCCGAAGAACGTGGAGAACGTCGTCGACACGATCGTGCAGTTGACGGACGGCGGTGCCGACTACTCGTTCGAATGCATCGGCAACGTCACGACGATGCGCCAGGCGCTGGAATGCTGCCACAAGGGCTGGGGCCAGTCGATCATCATCGGCGTGGCGGAAGCAGGCAAGGAGATCGCGACGCGGCCGTTCCAACTCGTTACCGGGCGCGTATGGAAAGGCTCCGCGTTCGGCGGCGCGCGCGGGCGCACGGACGTGCCGAAGATCGTCGACTGGTATATGGAAAACAAGATCAACATCGACGACCTCATTACCCACCATTTGCCGCTCGACCGCATCAACGATGGCTTCGACCTGATGAAGAAGGGCGAATCGATCCGTTCCGTCGTCGTTTACTGACGCCGTTCACAAAGTTGTCATGGCGCCAATTTGTTGTTCATTGTATAATTTCCGACTCGCAATAACCGTGTGCACCGCGCGGTGCAATGACCAATAGAGATCGGAAAACATGTTCAAGAAATTTGCAGTGGCGGCGGCTCTGGCCGCAATGGCATCCTCGGCGTTCGCCGCGGGTCCGACGGGTTTTTATGGCGGCGTGGACGCGGGTTCGACCCACGTCGACAACATCGACGCCCACGGCACCAGCTTCGGCGCCCTGATGGGCTATGGCGTCAATCCGAACGTCGCCTTCGAATTCGGCTATCGCCGGCTGGGCAACTGGGATATCCGCGACCCGTTCTACAGCGGCACCCTGAAAATCGACCAGATCCAGCTGACGGTGGTCGGTTCCTACCCGCTGACGCCGCAGTTGGACATCTTCGGCCGCGGCGGCTTCAACGACCTGTCGACCGAGTGGTCGGCGGGGGGCCAGACCTATAACCCCGATAGCAAGGGCGGCACCCTGTATGGCGTGGGCCTGGCCTACCACTTCACGCCGACCGTGTCCGGCCGCGTCGAATTCCAGAAGCCATCGTCCGATTCGACCAACGTCAGCCTCGGCGTCGTCTTCAAGTTCTGATCGTCGGGCGTCGCCCGATCCCCTCCGGCGCTGTTCCCCGCAGCGCCAGTTTTTTTTCTTGTAAATATTCGGGAACTTTTCGCTGGCGCCGTTCAAATAATAGAAAAGAACGAACGGACCCGACGTGAACGAATCCGACGATAACCAACTGCTGCGCTTGATCCGACAGGGCGACGCGGCCGCATTCCAGAGTCTTTACCGGCGCCACAGGAGCGGCCTGTACAGCTTCGCGCTGATGCACAGCGGCGCGCCGGACGTCGCGGCGGACGTCGTGCAGGAAGTCTTCATGGGCCTGCTCGGCGACACCTATCGCTTCGATCCGTTGAAGGGCATGCTCGCGAACTTCCTCTACGGCGTGGCGCGCAACCTCGTGCTGGGCCATGCGCGGCGCAACAGCCGCTGGGTGCAGCCTGCCGCGGAAGACGACGAGGACGATGTGTTCGAGCCGGTCGACACGGCAGCCGGCCCGCTGGCGAGGCTGCTCGACGACGAGGCGGCCGAGCATCTGCGGCGCGCGCTGGCTGCGCTGGCGCCGCATTATCGCGACGTGCTGATTCTGTTCGAACTGCAGGAAAAGTCGTATCAGGAAATCGCCGAGATCTGCCAGCTTGAGATCGGCACCGTGCGGTCGCGCCTGGCGCGCGGCCGCGGCGCCCTGGCGAAGGCGCTCGCGCCGTACCGGGCCATTGCAAAGGACATCGCATGAATATGTTCGAATTCGACGACGGCCGCGACAATGGCCAGGGCCGCGCCCCGGAATGGGACGCCGCACGCCGCACGCTGGCGCAGGCGGCTCCGCCTGATGCCGTGGAGCAGGCATTGCTGCGCGCGTTCGCCAAGCGTCACGCGCCGCAGCCGTGGTATCGCCGCTGGAGTGCCGACGCGGTTGCGTCGTGGGCGGGCATCGGTGCGGTCGGATGTGCGCTGGCCATCGTCGGCATGAGTCTGCTGTCCGACGGTGCGCCGTCGCCGCGCGTCGTGCGTGTGCTGGCAGTGGCCGACGGGTTCGTGTCGCTCGTGCCGCCGGAACGGATGGCGGCCGCGGTGGACCCGCAGTTGAAGCAGGCCGACCTGCCGCGCGCGGCCCTCGTGCAGATGGGGATCCCGATCGTGGCCAATGTGCCGGACGAACTCGTGCACACCGAGATGATGGTGGCTGCGACGGGCGAGCCGCTGGCGATACGGCTGGCCGTGAATTGATTCTTCGCGTTTGATTTTTTCCATGGAGGTGGTGATGAGACGGATATTCTTGTCCGCGGGACTCGCTTTGCTCGCGCTGGCCCCGGTGGCCCATGCGCAGCAGGGCGGTGCGGCGGCCGTGCCGGCGAGCGATGCGCTGGAAGTGATGCTGTTGAAGATCAGCGCGTCGTCGCGCTGTCCCGACGGGTGCGCGGTGCGTGGCCTGCCGTATTCCGCACAGCGGGTGACGGAGTCGGTCAAGGTGCTGGCCGATGGTAATCGGATCGTGCAGCGCCACACGGAAAAGCTGTACCGCGATTCCGACGGACGCACCCGGGAAGAATCGGAATGGAAGGGGAAGCCTCTCGTGCAGATCCAGGATCCGGTCGCGGGCATGAGCTACCGCCTGTATCCGGACACGAAAACGGGCTACCGGATGGCCATCGCGGCACCGGCGCCGGCCGCCACGTCCGGTGCGGACGTGACGGGCTCGACGGCTGCGGCGGCCGGCGCCACCCGCGTGGCCGAGCAACTGTCCCCCGCGCTGGCGGCCGGTATGGCGGCGGCCATGACGCAGACGCGATCGCTCGGCACGAAGCAGATCGACGGCATCTCGGCCGAAGGCGCCCAGTCCACGATGACCACGCCGGCGGGCGCCATCGGCAACGTTCAGCCGATGGTCAGCACGACCGAGACGTGGATTGCGCGCGAGCTGCGTGTGCCGATCCTGCTCAAGATGGACCACCCGTTCATGGGTGAAAGCGTGACGCGCCTGCAGGACATCTCGCGCCTCGAACCCCCGACGGCCCTGTTTACCGTACCGGCCGACTACACCGTGCGCGATGTCGCGCGCCGCTGAACCGAAACCAGAAAGGAAAGACCATGAAAGTTTTCTCGACGCTGTTCAGCCTGCTGATCGCATGCCAGGCCCTGCCGGTTACGATGCACACTGCCGCCGCCCAGGCGGACGACGAGGCCAAGACGGTGGGGGCCGAGATGACCCGGGCCGCCATGGAGCAGTTCGGTCCGGTGCGCCTGCGCAATGAGTACAACTTTGCCGTAGCCAGGCTCAAGAGTCACGACGGCAAACCGCGGGCGTACACGTACGACGTGGTGACGGACACGGCGACGGCCCTGGCCGGCGGCAATGCGATCAAGTCGCAGAGCAAGGAGTCGCATGCCTTCGACAAGACCGGGCGCTCCCGCACCGCGTGGACGCAGGCCGGCGTGGAGCGCATCGCCATCGCCGACCCGGCCACGCAGACCGCCTACCTCATCTGCCCGGAGCGCAAGGAGATCCTGCGCATGAAGAGCCCGGCGACCACGGTGGCGCCGGCGATGCCGACGCCGGAGCCGGCCTCGTCCGTGACAAGCACGAACCTCGGTGAGAAAGAGATCGCCGGCGTCAAGGCCTTTGGCAGCAAGTCGGAAATCACCATTCCCGCCGGCGCGCAGGGCAACGACAAGCCGCTGGTGCACACGACGGAAACCTGGTTTTCCACCGAGCTGGGACTGCTCATGTACATGAATATGTCGATGCCGGAGTTCGGCGACATGATCACGCGCGTCGAAAACCTGAAGTTCGGCGACGTGCCGGCCTCCACGTTCGCCTTGCCCGAGGGGTATGCGATCCGCGACATCGCGCCCGACTCGAAGTAGATTCATCCCGTCGGCATTGCATGAATGACCACAGCATGGCAGCATGACGAGCCGCCCACGAAGCGGCACCGTCTCCCAGCCATTTGACAGGATTATTCATGAGATTCTCCATTCGACTTGCCGTCTGCGCCTTTCTTTCCGGATGCGCAACCATGGCCGCCGCCCAGGCGCCGGCCGCTCCCACTGCGGCCACCGAGCGGCCCGCCACGTCGTTCCCGTACACGCCCGGCCTGGACGTCAGCTCGATGGACCGCAACGCCGACCCCTGCGTCGACTTTTACCAGTACGCCTGCGGCGGCTGGATGAAGAACAATCCGATCCCGGCCGACCAGGCGCGCTGGTCGGTGTACGGCAAGCTCGCGCAGGACAACCGCCGCTACCTGTGGGGCATCCTCGAAGACCTGGCCAAGCGCCAGGACGGCCGCAACGCGAACCAGCAAAAGATCGGCGACTACTTCGGCGCGTGCATGGACGAGCGCGCCATCGAGGCACGGGGCGCCGCGCCGTTGCAGCCCTATTTCGACGCGATCGCGACCTTGCACTCGAACCGCGACCTGCCGCGCGTGCTGGCCCGGCTGAAGTTGGGCCTGGACGATCCGGGCCTGTTCTTCGGCCTCACGTCGAGCCAGGACTATGCCGATTCGTCGCGCGTGATCGCCTTCGCGTACGCGGGTGGCCTGGGCCTGCCGGACCGCGACGCCTATTTCAAGACGGACGCCAAGTCGAAGGAGATCCGCGCCAAATACGTCACGCACATCGCGAACACGTTCCGCCTGCTGGGCGACGCGCCCGCGCAGGCGCAGCGCAACGCGGCGCGCGTGATGCAGATGGAGACGATGCTGGCGAAGGCGTCACTGTCGGCCGTCGACAAGCGCGATCCGTATAAACTGTTCCACAAGGTCGATGCGCGCGGTCTACAGGCGCTGACGCCCGGCTTCGACTGGCACGCCTACCTGGGCGCGCTGGGGCAGGGCGGGCTCACCACGTTCAACGTCACGGAACCCGCGTTCTTCAAGGCGCTCGGCAAGATGTGGAAGACGAGCGACGCCGACGCCATGCGCACGTATCTGCGCTGGCACGTGGCGCGCACGATGTCGCCCGTGCTCGCGTCGAACTTCGACAACGAGCATTTCGATTTCTTCAGCAGGACGCTGCGTGGCGTACAGCAGCAGCAACCGCGCTGGAAGCGCTGCGTGGGCCTCGTCGATCGCCAGCTGGGCGAAGCGCTGGGCCAGGAATTCGTCAGCCGCGCGTTCTCGCCGCAACTGAAGGAAAAGGCGCTGCACATGACGCGCCAGATCGAGGACGCGATGAAGCGCGACATCGAGGAACTCGACTGGATGAGCGCGGAGACGAAGCAGCAGGCGTTGACGAAGCTGGCCGCCATCGTCAACAAGATCGGCTACCCGGACAAGTGGCGCGACTACGGCGCCTACGTCGTCAAGCCGGGCGACTTCGCCGGCAACGTCGAGCGGGGCAACCGCTTCGAGATGCAGCGCCAGTTCGCGAAGATCGGCAAGCCGCTGGACCGCTCGGAATGGTCGATGACGCCGCCGACGGTGAACGCATACTTCGACCCGCAGATGAACGACATCAATTTCCCGGCCGGCGTGCTGCAACCGCCGCTGTTCGATCCGCGGATGGACGACGCGCCGAACTACGGCAACACGGGCGGCACGATCGGCCACGAGCTGACGCACGCGTTCGACGACGAAGGCCGCCAGTTCGATGCGAACGGCAACCTGAAGGACTGGTGGACGAAGAAGGATGCCAAGGCATTCGAGGAGCGCGCGCAGTGCATCGTCGACCAGTACGCGCAGTACACGGTCGTGGACGACATCAAGATCAACAGCAAGCTGACGTTGGGCGAGGACGTGGCCGACCTCGGTGGCCTGATCCTCGGCTGGATGGCGTGGCAGACGGAGATGGCCGCCATGCCGCAGAAGGCGCAGCTGGAAAGTGGGCGCGACGGCTTCACGCCCGAACAGCGCTTCTTCATCGGGTACGCACAATGGGCTTGTGAAAACGATCGGCCGGAAAACCTGCGCGTGAGCGCGATGACGAATCCGCATTCGCCGGGCCGTTACCGCGTCAACGGGCTGATGGTCAACATGCCGCAGTTCCAGCAGGCGTTCCAGTGCAAGGCGGGGCAGCCGATGGTGAAGGAGACGCGCTGCCGGGTGTGGTGATTTTCACCTGCCGTTGACATGAAAACGCCACCCGGCGGGTGGCGTCGACGATGGGACGCGTCAGGATCAGGGCCGCGCCGCGCGGTCGCTGAGCTGTGCCTGCATGTGCACGAGGTTGGCTTCGAACGCTTGCATCTCCAGGCCGATCGACGTCAGGTCGAGCGCAGCCTGCTTCAGTTCCGGGAACAGTTGTTCTTCTTCCTGGCGGATGTGGCTGAGGACGGCACCCAGCAGCTCGCGCACGAGCGGTTCCGCGCGCGCGTCGTCCATCGACATGCCTTGCAGCGTGGCCAGCAGGTCGTCGACGGCGAGGTGGTCTTCCTCGAAGCGGGCGATCAGGTTCGGGTCGACGCGCCGCACGCCCGGATAGAACACGCCTTCCTCGAGGCGCGAATGCATGTGGATGGCCTGGATCAGTTGCGTCGCCGCCTGCTTCTTGACGTCGGCGCTCTGCGTGTTCTCGTATTTCTCGGCGAGCTTGCGGACCATGTCGTGGTCGCGCAGCAGGGCCTGGACCGGATTGTCGACCGGAAACGAGTCGCGTAATGTCGGCCTTGTCGGGGCGTCTGTGGTTGCCATGGGAAATCTCCTCAACGGTTGCCCGGCATATTCCGATATGCCGTCAGGGTTTCATCCTACGCCCCGTTCACCCATATGGCATGTTCGCGAACGCACCCAACGCGCGTTACTGCAACGCCCGCCTGGCCAACGAAAATGCCGCCTCGCGGGCGGCATTCATGAGGGCGGGCGTCGTCAGTGCTGAGAGATGCTGCCGCGCCAGGCGCCCGTTTCCTTGCCGCGTTTCTCGAGCATGTCCTTGAACTTCTGCAGATTGCCGCGGGCTTCCAGCCGGACGGCGCCCAATGCGTCGCCGATCTTCTCGGCCGGGCCCTCGGGCTGGTAATCCATCTGCAAGGTGATGCGGGTGACGTCGTCGGACAGCTTGTGGAAGGTCACCACGCCGCCGTTCGGCACGCCGCTCGTGCTGCGCCAGGCGATGCGCTTGTCGGGGATCTGTTCCGTGATCTCGGCATCCCATTCCTTCTCTTCGCCGGCCACGTTGGCCTTCCAGTGCAGGCGCTTGTCGTCCAGCTGGCGCACTTCGTGGACGCTGCCCATGAATTGCGGGAAGTCTTCGAACTGGGTCCATTGGTTGTAGGCGGTACGCACGGGGACGTTGACCTCGATGGTTTCGATGATCGACGAGCCCATGCCCGATTTATTGCCTTTGAGTTTTTTCGACAGCATCATGCCGCCGACGGCCAGCGCGGCGACCGTCACTACACGGTTCAGCATTTTTACCTCCTTATGCCAAAAACGTTCGGTTGCAAAACACAAAAGGGATGAAAAACCCCATCTGTCGTCAACTTACGTGAAAAGTGGCTATCACGGCGCTCGCGAGCCGTGTGGAAATATTAAGAGTCGATGCTGATGGATCGCGGACGCTGCTCTGGCGCTCATTGACGCAATGCTGGCGAAACCCGGCCACGAAGGCTTGTGTTACTCAGCTCAGCGAAGTTCCAGTTCCAGGACGCCGACCGAATAGGCCGGAACGTTCAGCGTAAACTCGGACGCGATGCCCTTGACAGTCTCTGTCCTTGGGGCAATGCGGGTGGGCTCGTCCAGTGAATTGCCGGCATCGGGATTCGGCGAACTCATCACCGTCAGCGTGGCCGTGGGTGCGAGCGTCTTCACGCCGGCCAGCTTGACGCGTACCGGCTGCTGCGTCGCGGCCCGGCTGGCGAACTTGATCTGGATACGGCCGGGTTTGCCAGCCTCGTCCTTGCGTGTCGCAACCCAGTTCAGCGCCGGGAAGGTCTTGCCGTCTTCGCTCGTCCAGTTCGGCACATGCTGCGCGGATGACTCCAGCACGACGTCGCCCAGGTGGCTGGAGAACATCGTCTGCACGTAGTACGACGGCGTGCCATACGACTTCAGCGCGTCGTAGCCGATCAAATTCGTGTCCCACTGCATGGATCGGTCACGGCTGTTGCCCGAGACCTGGCTGAGGTTGGCCAGCAGCGGCGCGTAGGCCGTCATCCGCACCACATCGGCATTGCGCTCCAGGCTGGTCAGGTAGGCGGCGTCGGCGATGGCAGCCTTCATGTCGGGCATGGGCCAGCCGTGGTGCGTGGCCCACTCGCCGACAAAGACCTTCGGGTCGGTGCGGGGGCGCTTGTCGTAGTCGCCCAGGTGTTCGTACATTTGCGCCTCACCCCAGCCGTAGGTGTGATCGTCGATCATGTCGGGGCGCTGCGACGGTGTCGCGTTGGCCGCCATCGTCGAGATGAGGGTCAGTTGCGGATACCTGGCCTTGATTGCCTTGTAGAAGATCGCGAAGCGTTTGTCGTACGAACCCGATTTGTCGAAAACGTCTTCGTTGCCGATCTCGACATAGCGCAGCGGGAAGGGCGCCGGGTGGCCGTCCTTCGCGCGCTGCGCGCCCCATTTGGTGTCGACACCGCCGATGATGTATTCGATCTCGTCCAGCGCGTCCTGCACATGGGGCGCCAGGTCTTCTTCGGTGGCCAGCCTGTCGCCACCGAGGGCGTAGCCGGCGAATACGGCCAGTAGGGGCTCCATGTTCAAGTCTTCGCACCACAGCAGGAACTCCATCATGCCCATGCCGTCCGTCGACCAGTAGTTCCAGGGGCTGCGGTGGCCGGGGCGCTGCGCCGGGTCGCCGATGGTCTTCTTCCACTGGAAACGCTGCCCCAGGATATCGCCCTCGAGATAGTTGCCGCCGGGGAAACGCAGGAATGTCGGCTTCAGGCCTGCCATCAGTGCCATCAGATCCGGGCGCAGCCCGTTCGGGCGGTTCTTGTAGGTCGGACCGAACACCGAGACCTGCTGCAGCCACAACTTGCCCGGCCTGCTGGCGGTCAGCGTGAAGACATTGTCTTTGGAGGGCGTCAGGCTGCTACCGGTGCGCAGCGTGACGTCGAACTTCTTCCAGTCGCGCCCGATGCCGTCCACCTTGGCGGAGACGACCGTCGCGCCGCTGGACTTGGCAAGCGACGCCGTCAACGGGCCGATATCGCCGTCGGTCCTGGCATAGAAGGACACGTTGTAGGTGGTGTCGGGTGTCAGGCCGATGCCCCAGTAGCCGCCATTACGGATGCCGGCAGGCTGTTCGGGCGAGGCGTTCGCGATCGTCAGCGCCAGGCTCAGATCCAGGGCGTCGTTGAGCTTGTTCTTGCCATCCAGGGCAATCTCGGCCGCGCCGACGGTGCTCCAGTACACGGGCTCTTCGGCCAGGTACGCATAGCCGGCTTCTGCCTTGAAGCTGCGGTTGCGGATCAACTCGCCGTACAGGCCGCCTTCGTAGGCGAAGTTGATCTCCTCGGTCATCAGACCGTACATGTGAGGATCGATGTGCGCCTTTACGCGATCAACGGCGATCTTCAGTTCGGTCGTACTCGCCGCATGCGCATGTGCGGCCAGGATGGCAAGGGCACTGGTCAGTGCACAGCGGGACAGCAGCTTAAGGTGGGTCATGAATGAAATCGACTTGGGATCAACACGAAACCGTGAGGCGGTGACTTGCTCATTGATGTGAGCCAAGCGACTCATTTTAACTTTGCGACATTGCAACGGAAGTTACGAAATTTACTAACTGGTCATGCAAAATTTATCGTGTAGCCTCAAGAGCAACCGTTTGTAAACAAGGCGCAGGGCCAGCGTGCGGCTGTTGTGATACTGTATATATCATCAGTAAAAATGGCGCCGTGGCGATGCCGAGGGCGGGTCCCGACGTTATAATGCCCGCATGAATCTCCTCGACAACCTGAATCCCGAACAACTGGCGGCCGTCACGCTGCCGTCCCAGAGCGCCCTCATTCTCGCGGGCGCCGGGTCCGGCAAGACGCGGGTGCTGACGACCCGCATCGCCTGGCTGATCCAGACCGGACAGGTGTCCCCGGCCGGCATCATGGCCGTGACCTTTACCAACAAGGCGGCCAAGGAGATGCTCACGCGCCTGTCGGCCATGCTGCCGGTGAACACGCGCGGCATGTGGATCGGCACGTTCCACGGCCTGTGCAACCGCCTCCTGCGCACGCACCACCGCGACGCGGCGCTGCCGCAGACGTTCCAGATCCTCGATTCGCAGGACCAGCTGTCGATGATCAAGCGCATGCTGAAGGCGTTGAACGTCGACGACGAGAAGTATCCGGCGAAGGACCTGATGTACTTCATCAACAACGCCAAGGACCGGGGCCAGCGCGCGCACGAAGTCGAGGCGTACGACCACGTGCAGAAGCGCATGGCCGAGCTGTACGACCTGTACGACCAGCAGTGCCAGCGCGAAGGCGTCGTCGACTTCGCCGAGCTGCTGCTACGCGCCTACGAACTGCTGCAGCGCAATCACCCGCTGCGCCAGCATTACCAGATGCGCTTCCGCCACATCCTCGTCGACGAGTTCCAGGACACGAACGACCTGCAGTACAACCTGCTGAAGCTGCTGGCCGGCCACGGCGAGCAGCGCGGCGGCGCCTTGTTCGCCGTCGGCGACGACGACCAGAGCATCTATGCGTTCCGCGGCGCGAACGTCGGCAACATGCAGGCGTTCGAGCGCGACTTCGAGGTCAAGAATCTGATCAAGCTGGAGCAGAACTACCGCTCGCACGGCAACATCCTCGACAGCGCGAACCACCTCATCTCGAACAACGCGAAACGCCTCGGCAAGAACCTGCGCACGGACGCGGGGCTGGGCGAGCCGGTGCGCATCTACGAAGCGTCGTCCGACCTGGAAGAGGCGCAGTGGATCATCGACGAGGCGAAGAGCCTGATGGCGGAAGGCGTCAGCAAGAGCGAGATCGCCGTGCTGTACCGCTCCAACGCGCAGAGCCGCGTGATCGAGCACGCGCTGTTCGCGGCCGGCCTGCCGTACACCGTGTACGGCGGCCTGCGCTACTTCCAGCGCGCCGAGGTCAAGCACGCCATCGCCTACCTGCAGCTGATGGACAACCCGCACAACGATTCCGCTTTTCTCCGCGTCGTGAACTTCCCCACGCGCGGCATCGGCGCCCGTTCGATCGAGCAGCTGCAGATGGCGGCCGAGACGTACCGCGTGTCGCTGTACGCCGCGGTGCCCTATATGACGGGCAAGGCCGGCACGGCGCTCGGTAACTTCGTAAAACTGATCGAGAGCGCGCGCTTCGAGACCCAGCAACTGCCGCTGCCGGAGATGGTGCGCGTCGTGCTCGAGCGCAGTACCCTGCTGGCGCACTACGCCAACGAGAAAGAAGGCCAGGAACGCATCGAGAACTTGCAGCAGATGGTCGGCGCCGCCACGCAGTTCGTGCAGGAAGAGGGCTTCGGCACGCAGACGCCGGCGCACCTCGGGCCGCAGGCATTGGCCGCGAGCGGCACGGCGATCGTCGATGGCGACGGCGTCGAGGTGCTCGATGCGGACGCGCCGCTGTCGGCCGTGATGTCGCCGCTGTCCGCCTTCCTCGCGCACGCGTCGCTGGAAGCGGGCGACGCGCAGGCGCAAGCCGGCCAGGAAGCGATCCAGCTGATGACGGTGCACTCCGCGAAGGGCCTGGAATTCGACGCCGTGTTCATCACGGGGTTGGAAGAAGGCCTGTTCCCGCACGAGAGCAGCGCGCGCGAGATGGATGGCGTCGACGAGGAACGCCGCCTGATGTACGTGGCGATCACGCGCGCGCGCCGGCGCCTGTACATGAGTTTCACGCAGCAGCGCATGCTGCACGGCCAGACGCGCTTCAACATGAAGTCGCGCTTCTTCGACGAGCTGCCGGAACATGCGCTGAAATGGCTGACGCCGCGCGTGCAGACGAACTGGTTCGCCGGCCGCAAGTCGACGACCGCATGGGACGACGCCGATTTCCGCGAAGGGGGCAGCGACAACCATATCGCCAAGCAGATCGCGCAGAAGTCGACCAGCGGCAACGGCACCGGCTGGCGCATCGGCGAGTCGGTCAGTCACGCGCGGTTCGGCGAGGGCGTGATCGTCAACATCGAAGGCGGGGCCGGTAGTGCGCGCGCCCAGATCAATTTTGGCGCGGCGGGGATGAAGGTGCTGGATTTGTCTGTGGCCAAATTGGAGCGCATTGGCCGGTAATTCAGACGATGGTTGAACGCGTGGGCGGCGAGCCGCCCACCCTACCCGTGATGCAACCCGTAACGTTCGTCGATGCGTCGGACGTCGCGTCGCGGTAGGGTGGACGGGTTCCCCGTCCACGCGTCCATGCGGCGTATGCCGGCCACGAACGCATCACGCTGGCTGCGGCGCCTCGTCGTCCGGCTTGCCGAAGATCGTGCGATAGCCCGCGTACAGCGCGCACTGCAGCAGCAGCACGAACAGGAAGATCAGCCACATGAGCACGACTTGTCCGACCGAGGCGTCGCGGAACACCAGAGCGGCCACCATGCACACGCCGAAGAAGATGCCGAACCACGTCGCCAGCAGCACGAGGAACGGCCGCGCCGTGCGGACGACGGCGAAGAAGCTGTAGAACGTGGCCTTGCCCGGTCCCATGTGCTTCCAGTAGGTGAGCGGGGCGGCGAAGCACAGCGTCACCAGCACGGTCAGGTACGCCACGAACACGCCGAACACCGCAAGCATGTCCGACGCCTGGATGTCGGGCGGCGTCTTGGCGCCGGGCTGCGGCATCATCTGCACGAGCAACTCGGGCGGGATCGCCAGGCGCTTGACGACCATCATCAGCAGCGACACGCCCAGGTACACGAGCCCCAGCTTGCACAGCGCGGCCACCACCGGCCGGCGGAAGCCCGTCAGCAGCACGGCCGGGGTGACGCGGTCGCCGTTCTCGATCATCAGGCAAGCCCGCATGAAGGCCATCGAGAACGACGGAATCAGCACGACCGCGAGTACCGAACCCAGGAACGGCACGGCCGACAGACCGATGCTGAACAGGATGTTGGCGAAGAGGAGCGTCATCAGCGCGGCGGGCTGCTTGCGGAACAGGCCCACGCCTTGCTTCAGCCACTCCCATCCGGTACGTGCGGGTAAATCGTTCATGCTGTGAGGTCAGGGGCGCCGTGCGCGATGCGTTCGCGCAGGACTCTTTCGAAGTGGGTGGGATCGTGCGGGGTCAGCATTTCGGCCGCGCGCGGACGGTGGAAATCAAACAGGCGCGACAGCCAGAAGCGCAGCGCGGCCGCGCGCAACATCGGCTGCCATGCCGCGTGGTCGGCCGCCGTGAACGGACGGACCGCGTGGTAGGCGCGCGTCAGCGCGATCACGCGTGCGTCGTCGAGGCGGCCCGTGTCCAGGTCGATGCACCAGTCGTTGACGGTGACGGCCAGGTCGAACAGCCACGTGTCCCAGCCGGCAAAATAAAAGTCGAAGCAGCCGGACAGGCGTTCGCCGACGAACATCACGTTGTTGCGGAACAGGTCGGCGTGGACGGGACCGCGCTCGAGCGCCGCGTACGTCGTGCCGGCGGCGAAGTCGCGCTGGAACGCCAGTTCGCTCCGCAGCAGCGCGGCGGTGCCGGTGTCGAGATACGGCAGCACCTTCGGCACGGTCTCGGTCCACCAGTCGAGCCCGCGCAGATTCGGCTGGTGCAGGGGGAAGTCGCGGCCGGCCAGGTGCATCTTCGCCAGCATCGCACCGACTTCGGCGCAGTGGACGGGTTGCGGATCCATCTGCGAACTGCCGTCGAGCTTGCTGACGATGGCGGCCGGCTTGCCGTGCAATGCGACGACGAGCTCGCCCGCATCGTTCGCGACGGGCGCCGGCACGGGAATCCCGCGGTCGGCCAGGTGGCGCATCAGCTGCACGTAGAACGGCAGTTGCTCGAAGTCGAGGTTTTCGAAGATGGTGAGGACGTACTCGCCGCGTTCCGTCGTCAGGAAGAAGTTACTGTTTTCGATGCCGCTCGCGATGCCCTTGAGGGCGACGGCTTTACCAAGAGGAAACTGCTTGATCCACTGCGAGAGGTCATCCAGCGTGACCGGGGTGAAGACTGCCATTGTGTAAGAAAGAAAAGTCGCTGTAGCGGCCACGCTTGCGGCCGGTCCTGTTGACGGCGGTTACTTCTTCTCGGGCGCGGTGGTAGCCGGCATGGGAGGAGGAGGCGGCGCGTCGGCCGTCGTCGGGGCGTTGGTGCCGGATTCGCTCGTGGCTTTCCGCTTGCCCGACAGGTCGAACTCACCCACTTTCCACTGCGGTGCGCGGATCGAATTCGTCTGCGCATTGCCGGGCTGGGCGTTCGGTTTCATATAGTAATGGCTGCCACCGGGCGTGGTGACTTCGACTTCGGTGACCTGGCCGCCGTCGCGCGTTTCCTTGATCTCGGTGCCGCGCTTCGGCGGGATCGTGGTCGCGGGAATGTCGCTGCCCGGCTCGATGCGCTCCAGCTTCGGCGGCGCCGGGCTCGGGGTCGGCTGCTGGGCCGCAGCCAGGCCGGCCTGCGTGGCCAGGAACAGCGCGAGAGTGGCGAAGCGGATCGGGGTACGCGGCATGATGGTCACCTTTGTCGTTTAGTTCATTGTAACAAACCGCGCTACTCTCTGTGAAAAGTGTGGCTTCGTCCCCATATGGATGACGTTGGCCGCCCAGCTTTTCTCCACTCCCGATTCTGCGATAATGGCGCACGTTTTGCCGTGCCGCCGCGGCCCCACTTTTGAATTCGCCCATGGACAATACCCTGCTTCTCGTCGACGGTTCCAGCTATCTCTATCGCGCCTTCCACGCGCTGCCCGACCTGCGCAGTCCGGACGGCCATCCGACCGGTGCGATGCACGGCATGGTCAACATGCTGCGCCGCCTGCGCGCCGACTTCCCGGCCGCGTACATCGCCTGCGTGTTCGACGCCAAGGGCAAGACGTTCCGCGACGACCTGTACCCGGAATACAAGGCGACGCGCGCCTCGATGCCGGAAGACCTGGCCAAGCAGATCGAGCCGATCCACGAAGTCGTGCGCCACATGGGGTGGCCGATCCTGATGGTCGAAGGCGTCGAGGCGGACGACGTCATCGGCACGCTGGCCGCGCAGGCGACGGCGCGCGGCCTGTCCACCGTCGTCTCGACGGGCGACAAGGACCTCGCCCAGCTGGTGAACGACAAGGTCATGCTGATCAACACGATGAGCAACGAAAAGCTCGACGAGGCGGGCGTGCTGGCCAAGTTCGGCGTGCCGCCGAACCGCATCATCGACTACCTGACCCTCATCGGCGACACGGTCGACAACGTCCCCGGCGTCACCAAGTGCGGCCCGAAAACGGCCGTCAAATGGCTCACCTTGCACGGCTCGCTGGACGGCGTCATCGAGAATGCCCACACGATCACGGGCGCCGTCGGCGAGAACCTGCGCGCCGCGCTGGAATGGCTGCCGAAGGGCCGTGAATTGATCACCGTGAAGACGGACTGCGACCTCGTGGGCCACGTCGTGTCGATCGAGGAAACCTTGATCGGCCGCCCGGAAGACAGGGACGCGCTGCGCGACTTCTTCCAGCGCTACGGCTTCAAGACGATGCTGCGCGAGATCGGCCCCGGCAACGCGGCCAAGTACGGCACGCCCGGCGCACCGGCGCCCGCGCTGAATTCGCCGGAAGGCGCAGCCGGTACCCAGCCCGGCATGCCGATCATCAAGGGCGAGTACGAGACCGTCACCACCGAGGAAGCGTTCGCGCGCTGGCTGGACCTGATCGACAAGGCCGCGCTGACGTCCGTCGACACGGAGACGACGTCGCTCGACCCGATGATGGCCGAGATGGTCGGCATCTCGCTGTCCGTCGAACCGGGCAAGGGCGCGTACATCCCGCTCGCGCACCGCTACGCGGGCGTGCCCGAGCAGCTGAACCGCGAGGAGGTCCTCGCGCGCATGAAGCCGTGGCTGGAAAACCCGGACAAGCCGAAGCTGGGCCAGAACCTCAAGTACGACAGCCACATCTTCGAGAACCACGGCGTCAAGCTGCGCGGCATCGTGCACGACACCCTGCTGCAATCGTACGTGTTCGAGTCGCACAAGCCGCACGACATGGACACGATGGCGCTGCGCCACCTGGGCTACACGACGATCCCGTTCGTGGACGTGTGCGGCAAGGGCGCGAACCAGATCTGCTTCGACCAGGTCGAGCTCGCGCGCGCGACGGAATACGCCGCGGAGGACTCCGACATCACCCTGCGCCTGCATCACGCGATGATCGGCCACGTGGAAAGCGACAAGGGCCTCGACCACATCTACCGCAAGATCGAGCTGCCGACGTCCGTCGTACTGCAGAAGATCGAGCGCAACGGCGTGCTGATCGACGCCGACAAGCTGGCGGCGCAGTCGAACGAGCTCGCGGCGCGCATCATGGAACTGGAGCAGCAGGCGTACGAGCTGGCCGGCGGCCCGTTCAATCTCGGCTCGCCGAAGCAGATCGGCGAGATCTTCTTCGGCAAGCTGCAGCTCCCCGTCATCAAGAAGACGGCGACCGGCGCACCGTCGACGGACGAAGAAGTGCTGCAGAAGCTGGCGGAGGATTATCCGCTGCCGAAGATCCTGCTGGAGCACCGGGGCCTCTCGAAACTGAAGTCGACGTACACGGATAAATTGCCGAAGATGGTCAACCCGAACACGGGCCGCGTGCACACGAACTACGCGCAGGCCGTGGCGATCACGGGCCGCCTCGCGTCGAACGATCCGAACCTGCAGAACATCCCCGTGCGCACCGCGGAGGGCCGCCGTATCCGCGAAGCGTTCGTCGCGCCGCCGGGCAGCGTGATCGTGTCGGCCGACTATTCGCAGATCGAGCTGCGCATCATGGCCCACATCTCGGAAGACGAGGCGATGCTGCGCGCGTTCGCGGCCGGCGAGGACATCCACCGTGCCACCGCGGCAGAGATCTTCAGCGTGCCGCCAGAGGAAGTGCAGAGCGAGCAGCGGCGCTACGCGAAGGTCATCAACTTCGGCCTGATCTACGGGATGAGCGCGTTCGGCCTCGCGCAGAACCTGGGCATCGAACGGGGCGCCGCCAGCAACTACATCGAGCGCTACTTCCAGCGCTTCGCCGGCGTCAAGCGCTACATGGACGAGACGCGGCTGCTCGCGAAGGAGCGGGGCTTTGTGGAGACCGTGTTCGGCCGCCGCCTGTGGCTCCCCGAGATCAATTCGCCGAACGGCCCGCGCCGCGCCGGCGCCGAACGCGCCGCGATCAACGCGCCCATGCAGGGCACCGCTGCGGACCTGATCAAGCTCGCGATGATCGCCGTGCAGGACTGGATCGAGCAGGCGGCCCTGGCGACGCGCATGGTGATGCAGGTGCACGACGAGCTGGTGCTCGAAGTGCCGGAAGCGGAGCTGGAACTCGTCAAGCGCAGGCTGCCGGAGCTGATGGGCGGCGTCGCCACCTTGAAGGTGCCGCTCGTGGCCGAAACGGGTGTAGGCAGCAATTGGGAGGAAGCGCATTAATGGTAGGGTGGGCACCCCGCGCCCACCAGACGCGCCCAGGAATTCCTCGGCCAGCCGCGCGACCGCCGGCGTCGTCGGCAGGTTGTAATGTGTCGTCCCCGGCACGATGGCCAGCCGTGCCGCCGCGCGCAGCGACCCGTCCATGGTTGTATGCATGCGACTACAAAATGCTTCATTTGTAAGCATACGTTTCAATGTGCGTTATCTAACATAAAAGTTGCCTTTTGGAATGTACATTGGGGTGACCGTCCGCGCCGAGGCGGGCATCCACGAAGGACAATTATTATGAAAACGACATTCCACCAAGCCGGGCTGTTGGCAGGCAGCGTTCTGATTGCAACATCTCTCGTCGCCTGTGGCGGCGGGGGCGGAAGCAGCGGCGGCAGCACGACGCCCACCGCCACGGCCGGTACCCTGAGCGTTGCGCTGACCGATGCGCCGGCTTGCGGCTTCGACGCCGTCAACGTCACCGTCAACAAGGTGCGCGTCAACACGAGTGCCACCGCGAGCGATACGGATGCCGGCTGGACCGACATCACGCTGAACCCCGCGCGCAAGATCAACCTGCTGAATCTCACGAACGGCGTGCTCGACACCTTGGGCCAGACGGCGCTGCCGGCCGGCCACTACTCGCAGATGCGCCTCGTGCTCGATCCGAATACGGGCAACGGCATGGCGAACTCGGTCGTCCCGACGGGCGGCACGGAAACGACGCTGACGACGCCGAGCGCCGTCCAGAGCGGTATCAAGCTGGTCAACGAATTCGACGTCGCGGCCGGCCAGCAGGTCGATCTCGTGCTCGACTTCAACGCCTGCAAATCCGTCGTCACGCAAGGCAACGGCAAGTACAT
The DNA here is from genome assembly GCF_024753285.1 of Massilia pinisoli. Classification (GTDB taxonomy): domain Bacteria; phylum Pseudomonadota; class Gammaproteobacteria; order Burkholderiales; family Burkholderiaceae_D; genus Telluria; species Telluria pinisoli. Next base: position 128,195 of record NZ_JANUGW010000008.1, read on the forward strand.
GCTGAAGCCGGTGGTGAAGGTCGTGCCGACGGCGGCCGTCGGCATCTCGGGCGTGGTCGCCACGTCGCTGCTGGGCAGCCACGTGACCGTGTCCGCCGAGCAGAACGGCCAGGTGATCGCTTCCACCGTACCGAACGCGACGACGGGCGAATTCTTCCTGTCGCACCTCGCGATCGGCAACTATGACGTCGTCATCACGGCCGACAACCACGCGGCCGCCGTCATCGCCACCGTGCCCGTCGCATCCACCGGCAGCACCGTCTTGAGCAGCGCGAGCGCGCCCATCGACCTGCCCGCCAGCGCGATGGCGTCGATCGCGGGTACCGTGACCTTGCCGGCGAACGCCACCGAGGCAGTGTATGTGGCCGCGAAGCAGGCGTTCACCGCTGGCCCGATCGTGACCATCAAGTACGCCGGTGCCGACCTGTCGACCGGCGCCTACACGATCGCGAACCTGCCGGTCGCAACGCCGCAGTACGCGATCTACGGCGGCGCGACCGTGCCGCTGGCCTTCGCGGCGGTCCCGACGGTGGTGCCGGGTGCGGGCAAGTACCAGGTCGACGCGAGCGGCACGGGCTACACGACGAAGTCGGTCAGCCTCGTCGACGTCTCGACGGCCAACGCCACCGGCGTCAACTTCACGCTGACGCCGTAAGCGTCGCCCGCGGTGCGGCGTGCCGGGCGCCGCACCACCTGCCGGACGAGCGTGTCGCGGATGGCGCTGCTAAGATAGCAAGCCTTTCATGACCGTACGAAGGATGGCAATGAACGACAATGCAAGCGCCCCGCAGGCACCCGGCAACGGCTTCGCGGCGGCGGCCCAGCCGGTCGCCGCGCAGTCCGTGATCCACACCGACACCGACGGCCTCGCCGCCGGCATGGCCACGCTGACCGTCGACGGCCAGGACGTCCCCCTCTACCACGCCCGCCCGGCCGGGCAGGGCAAGCTTCCCGTGATGATCGTCGTGTCCGAGATCTTCGGCCTGCACGAGCACATCGCCGACGTGGCGCGCCGGTTCGCCAAGCAGGGCTATCTGGCGCTGGCGCCCGATTTGTTCGTGCGCCAGGGCGACCCGTCCACCATCCCCGACATCAACACGCTGACGGCGCGCATCGTCCGCAAGGTGCCGGATGCGCAAGTCATGGGCGACCTCGATGCCTGCGTGGCCTGGGCCGCGAAGAACGGCGGCGACGTCGACCGCCTGGGCGTCAACGGCTTTTGCTGGGGCGGGCGCATCACGTGGCTGTATGCGGCGCACAATCCGCGCGTGAAGGCAGCCGTGGCGTGGTACGGCAAGCTCGTGGCCGATCCGAATCCGCCGGGCCAGCCGCAGCATCCGATCCACATCGCGTCCTCGCTCACGGTACCCGTGCTCGGGCTGTACGGCGCAAAGGACACCGGCATCCCCGTCGCCACTGTCGAAAAGATGATCGCCGCGCTGGGCGCGGGGACGAGCGATTCCGCGATCGTCGTGTACCCGGATGCCGGCCACGCCTTCAACGCCGATTACCGCCCCACGTACAACGCGAAGGATGCCCGCGACGGCTTCGCGCGCGCACTGGCCTGGTTCCGCGAGCACGGCGCCGGCTGACCGCGCCGCCCATCCGGCGGCTTGCCGGATTGCACGGGCGCGGGCGCGGGAGGGTACAATCCCGGGTTTGCGTCCGCGCTGTCCAAGAATAACCAGAGGCTTTAAATCGACCCGATTCTCATCTCCATCCTGCTGGCGACCGGCCTCGCGGGCGTGGTCAGCATCACGGCCGCCGCGGTGTTTTCGTTCACCTTGCTGGCGAAAGTCGTCGAACGCATGGTGAGCCTGTCCGTCGGCATCATGCTGTCGACGTCGCTGCTGCATGCCTTGCCGGAAGCGTTCGAATCGAAGGCCGACACGCACGCGCTGTTCGCCACCCTGCTGGGCGGCCTGCTCGCGTTCTTCCTGCTGGAGAAAGTGGCGCTGCTGCGCCATTCGCATCACCACGAGGGTGATGGGCACCACCACGCCCACGGTCACGACGCGCGCCAGGCGGGCCGCGCGGGCTGGATGATCCTGATCGGCGACGGCATGCACAACTTCACGGACGGCATCCTGATCGCGGCGGCCTTCCTCGCCAATCCGCAGCTGGGCATCGTGACGGGCGTCGCGATCATCGCCCACGAGATCCCGCAGGAGATCGGCGACTTCATCGTGCTGCTGAACGCCGGCTTCTCGCGCGTGCGCGCCTACGTGTTCAACTTGCTGTGCAGCCTGCTGGCCGTGCTGGGCGGCGTGCTCGGTTATGCCACGCTGGACCGCGCCAGCGACATGATCCCGTACGTGCTCGTGTTCGCCTCGTCGGGCTTCATCTACATCGCCGTCAGCGACCTGATGCCGCAGATGCAGCGCCGCGCCACCGTGCGCGAATCGATCCCGCAGGTATTGTTGATCGGCCTCGGTGTCGTGATCGTCCTCGTCCTGACGCACGGCCACTAAAAGATACGGATCGCGGCCTGGCGGCCCCATGGTTGCGCTGTCCAGTTGACAGGGCGATTCGAGGCGTCCTATGCTGAACCGTAACCTGAACGGAGGCAAGCATGGCAAGCCTGGTGAATCAACTGGTTGTGGCGCTGCGCGACAAGCCGTCGCGTTGTGCCTACGTGATCATGGCCCTGGTGGTCATGGTCGTGCTGTTCACCCTGGCCGACTTCCTGCCTGCGCCTTACGACTTCAGTCACTGAGTTTCATCCTGGTAGGATGGGCACCCCGTGCCCACCTGACGTTCGCGGACCAGCATGCGTTTGGTGGGCACATTTCATTTGAGGCCCCCGGCCTCAAATGCCCACCCTACTGGTTTAGGTCATCGAGGTCTCAGCCGTTGCCGGTGGCGACAGCCCGCTTCGGATCCGCCGTCCACTCGCTCCACGACCCCGGATACAGCGCCGCGCCCGGCATGCCCGCCACTTCCAGCGCCAGCAGGTTGTGGCACGCCGTCACGCCGGAGCCGCACTGCATGATGGCGTCCTTCGCGTCGCCCACGGCCACGCCCAGTTCCGCCTTCAGCTGCTCGGGCGCCTTGAAGCGGCCGTCCGGCTGCAGGTTGTCCTTGAAGAAGCGGTTCCTCGCGCCCGGGATGTGGCCGCCGACGGGGTCGATCGTCTCGTTCTCGCCGCGGAAGCGGTCCGGCGCGCGCGCGTCGACGATCGTCTTGCCGCCGTGTTCCACGTTGTGCAGGATCGCGTTCACGTCGACCGTCGTCACGAGGGCGGGGCGGGCGGACACGCCCCCGCGCGCGGGCGGGGCCGGCACGTCCGTGACGACGGGCTGGCCCGCCGCCTGCCACGCGGGCAAGCCGCCATCCAGCACGGCGACGGCACCATGGCCCACCCAGCGCAGCATCCACCACAGGCGCGCGGCGTACATGCCGCCGTGCGCGTCGTAGGCGACGACCTGCGTGTCGTCGTCCACGCCCCAGCGCCGCAGCAGCTCGATGAATGCGTCCTTCTCCGGCAGCGGATGGCGGCCGCGGAAGGCGCCGGCCGCGTCGCGCTTGGCGCCCGACAGCTCCGTCTCCATGTCGGCGAACACGGCGCCCGGGATGTGGCCGGCCGCATAGGCGTCGCGGCCGGCGGCGAGGTTCATCAGGTCGTGGCGGCAGTCGACGACGACCCACTTCGGGTCGCGGACGCGCATGTCGTTGACGTGCGCTGCCAGGGCGGCGGGTTCGATGAGGGTCGTGTAGCTGGACATGGCGCTCCTTTATTCGCTGACGATGGGGTCGGTTTCCTTGACGACGGCGCCGCGCGCCGTGCGGGTCGTATTGTAGAACGTCGCGGCGATTCCGGAGGCGAGGATCACGCCCATGCCCAGCCAGACGTGCCAGTCGAACACGTCGCCCCACAGGATCATGCCCCACAAGCTGGAAAAGATGATGCCCATGTACTGCAGGTTGGCGACGACGAGCACCTTGCCGATGCGGTAGGCGCGCGTCATTGCGATCTGCGCGAGCAGGCCGCTGGCGGCGATCCCCAGCAGCAGCGCCATGCCGTGCCACGATTGCGGACGGAACGTGCTCATGCCGTTGCCCAGCAGCGAACCGACGAGGCCGGCGAAGCCCATCGTGACGGAAAAATAGAAGACGACGCGGTATTCCGGCTCGCCCATCTGGCCCAGGCGGCGCACCTGCATGTAGGCCATCGCGGCGATCACGGACGAGGCGATGGCGACGAAGCCGCCGACCCACTCGTGCGTCTCGACGGCCGGCCGCAGCACGAGCGTGACGCCGACGAAGCTCATGGCGATGGCGAGCGCCAGTGGCCATTCGGGCAAGCCGCGCCCGCGCCACCAGCCGATGAAGAACATGTACGTGGCGAGCCAGATCGGCGCCATGTAGTTGAGGGTGACGGCCGTCGCCAGCGGCAGCTTCGCGATGGCGTAGAACCACAACCACAGCGAGACGACGCCGACGACGCTGCGCCACAGGTGCTCTTTCGGGAACGCGGTCTTGAACGAACCGCCCTGCAGGCGGATCATCGGCAGCAGCATCAGGCTGCCGATGAACCCCCGGTACATCACGATTTCCGACGTCGAGTAGAGCGAGGAAGCCAGCTTCACGCACGCGCCCATGGCGGCGAACAGGAAGCTGGCGCACAACATCCAGAGTGGAGCCATCAGCGACCAGCCATCACATCCCCGGAGGAATATTGTCGATCTTGCTGCGATACCACTCGTGGAAGTGCTGCATGCCGTCTTCCATCGGCGACTGGTACGGGCCCGCCTCCGTGACGCCGCGTTCCATCAGCGCCTTGCGGCCGGCATCCATGCGCAGGGCGATCTCGTCGTCCTCGACGCACGTCTCCATGTACGCGGCGCGTTCCGCGTCGACGAAGCCGCGCTCGAACAGGACGAATTCTTCCGGGTAGTAGAACTCGACGACGTTGCGCGTCTTCTGCGGGCCCAGCGGCCACAGGGTGGACACGACGAGGACGTTCGGATACCACTCGACCATGATGTTCGGGTACAGCGTGAGCCAGATCGCGCCGTATTTCGGTGCCTGGCCGTTGTTGAACTTCAGGACTTGCTCCTGCCACGCCTTGTACGTCGCCGAGCCGGACTTCTGCAGGCCGCGGTGCACGCCGACCGTCTGCACGCTGTAGTCCGGGCCGAATTCCCAGCGCAGGTCGTCGCAACTGACGAAGTTGCCGAGGCCGGGGTGGAACGGTTCGACGTGGTAATCCTCCAGGTAGACCTCGATGAAGGTCTTCCAGTTGTAGTCGCAGTCGTGCACCTCGACGTGGTCGAACATATAGCCCGAAAAGTCCAGGTCCTTCGTGACGGACATGTGCTTCAGCTTGTCCATCACGTTGTAGCCGTTCTGCTCGAACAGCAGGCCGTTCCAGTTCTGCAGCGGCGTCCTGGACAGGTTCAGGCAGGGCGTGTCGGCGAAATGCGGTGCGCCGATCAGCTCGCCCTTCAGGTCGTAGGTCCAGCGGTGCAACGGGCAGACGATGTTCTTGGCGTTGCCGCGGCCGTTGAACATCAGCGCCTGGCGGTGGCGGCACACGTTCGACAGCAATTCGATGCCCTGTGCGTTACGCACCAGCATGCGACCCTCGTTCTCCGATTTCAGGGTCGCGAAATCGCCCGCCTCGGGCACCATCAACTCGTGGCCGACGTAGCGGGGCCCCTTGAGAAACAATTGCTGCAATTCACGCCGCAGCAGCGCGTCGTCGAAGTAGACATTTACCGGAAGCTGGGCGAGCGAACGCGCCAGCTTGGCGTGGGTAGCCAGATCGGACATCCCAACCCCCCTTTACACAGATTTCAGCCAAAGAAGAGAAAGAATCCGAGAACCAGTATTTTTAGGGGAGCATCGAGAATCCAGGGCGAGCCGCATCGTGGTCCGGCCAACGCCCGTGCTTGCCGTATCGCGTACGGCTGCGCTCGAGGGCGTCGCATCCCGACCAACAGTGCTGCCGCTTATTTGGCGTTCTCGCTCCTTTAAAGAGCGGAATACGGTATTTCGGAGACAGAACCGGAGATTATAGCCTGTAAAAGGCCATCCAGTCCCGGACCCGCACGGGGTTGTGGTACATGGGTGTTCAAAAATTGCCTAAAAGGCATCGTTTTCATGAATCCCGAGGCGCTTTGCGATAAAATGTATCCTTGCTTGCAAGTTGGCGGCGACAGGTGCACCGTTCATGTCGAAACAGGATTGTTTAGAATAAGCGATTAGACTGACGCGCCGCGCACAGGTTGCGTGCGGTGTCGCCCGGCCCCGAATCGAACAAACTCATTATGCCAAATAAAACAAACGCGGAGAGCGCCGCACCACCGGCCTCCGCCGGAGCGCCGGCCGCGGCCCAGCCGCCGGAATCCTTCGAGCAGGCGATGGCCGAACTGGCCCAACTCGTGACGCAAATGGAAAGTGGGCAATTGCCCCTGGAAGCATCGGTCGCCGCGTATGCGCGCGGTTCCGAGCTCGTGCGCTATTGCGCGGCCCAGCTGGAAAAAGTCGAGTCGCAGGTGAAGGTGCTGGAAGGCGAGATGCTGAAACCGTTCAGCACCGACGGCGAGGACGACGTATGAGCGCCACGCCCGATTTCCAGGCCTGGGTGAAGGACGTCCAGGCCGCCGCCGAAGCCGACCTCGACCGCTTCCTGCCGCCGGCCAGCCAGGTGCCGACGAAGCTGCACGAAGCGATGCGCTACACGGCGCTGGGCGGCGGCAAGCGCGTGCGTCCGCTGCTCGTGCATGCGGCCGGCGCCCTGTTCGGCGCGGACGCGGACGCCCTCGCTCGCGCCGCCAGCGCCGTCGAGATGATCCACGTGTATTCCCTCGTGCACGACGACATGCCGTGCATGGACGACGACGCTCTCCGCCGCGGCAAGCCCACCGTGCACGTCGCGTACGATGAGGCGACGGCGCTGCTCGTCGGCGACGCGCTGCAGGCGCAAGCGTTCGACGTGCTGGCCGGGACGTCGACGGTGCCCGCCGCGCGCACGGTCGCGATGCTGCGCCTGCTGGCCGAAGCCGCGGGTTCCGCCGGCATGTGCGGCGGCCAGGCGATCGACCTCGACAGCGTCGGCCTGAGCCTCACGCTGGAACAGCTGGAGCGCATGCACCAGCTCAAGACGGGCGCCATGCTGCGCGTCTCGGTGCTGCTGGGCGCACTGGCCGGCCGCGACCTCGCGTCGCACGAGCGCGAAGCGCTGGCCGAGTATTCGCGCGCCATCGGCCTCGCGTTCCAGGTCGTCGACGACGTGCTCGACGCGACCGCCGACTCGGCGACGCTTGGCAAGACGGCCGGCAAGGACGCGGCCGACAACAAGCCGACCTATGTGTCGATTCTGGGGCTGGCGCCGTCGCAGGCGCTGGCCGAACAATTGCGGCAGCAGGCGCACGACGCGCTCGCGCCATTCGGAGAACAAGCACTGCGGCTGCGCGAGATCGCGGACCTGATCGTGCAGCGGAAGGCATAAATGAAACTGCTAGATACCATCAACGTCCCGGCCGACCTGCGCAAGCTGCCGCGCACCCAGCTCACGCCGCTGGCGCACGAACTGCGCCAGTTCCTGCTCGATTCCGTTTCCAAGACGGGCGGCCACCTGTCGTCCAACCTCGGCACCGTCGAGCTGACGATCGCGCTGCACTACGTATTCAACACGCCGGAAGACCGCATCGTGTGGGACGTCGGCCACCAGACCTATTCGCACAAGATCCTCACGGGCCGGCGCGACCGCATGCCAACGCTGCGCCAGCTGAACGGCCTGTCCGGCTTCCCGAAGCGCGACGAGAGCGAGTACGACACGTTCGGCACGGCGCACTCGTCGACGTCGATCTCGGCAGCCCTCGGCATGGCAACGGCCGCGAAAATCAAGGGCGAAAAGCGCAAGGCCATCGCCGTGATCGGCGACGGCTCGATGACCGCGGGCATGGCGTTCGAGGCGCTGAACAATGCGGGTGTCGAGGACGACGTCGACCTGCTCGTCGTCCTGAACGACAACGACATGTCGATCTCGCCGCCCGTCGGCGCGCTGAACCGCTACCTGGCGCGCCTGATGTCGGGCCAGTTCTACGCGGCCGCGAAGAACGTCGGCAAGACCGTGCTGCCCGCGCCCATGCTGGAACTGGCGAAGAAGCTGGAAGAGCACGCGAAGGGGATGGTCGTCCCCGCGACGATGTTCGAGGAATTCGGCTTCAATTACATCGGCCCCATCGACGGCCACGACCTCGACTCGCTGATCCCGACGCTGGAAAACATCAAGAAGCTCAAGGGCCCGCAATTCCTGCACGTCGTGACGAAGAAGGGCCAGGGCTACAAGCTGGCCGAGGCCGAGCCGATCCTGTACCACGGCACGGGCAAGTTCAATCCGAGCGAAGGCATCAAGCCCGCGAAGGCCACGAAGATCACGTACACCGAGGTGTTCGGCAACTGGCTGTGCGACATGGCGCACGTGGATAAACGCCTCGTCGGCATCACGCCGGCGATGCGCGAAGGCTCCGGCATGGTGCGCTTCAACCAGGAACACCCGGACCGCTACTTCGACGTGGGCATCGCCGAGCAGCATTCGGTGACGTTCGCGGGCGGCCTGGCGACGGAAGGCATGAAGCCCGTCGTCGCGATCTACTCGACGTTCCTGCAGCGCGCGTACGACCAGCTGATCCACGACGTGGCGCTGCAAAACCTCGACGTGACGTTCGCGCTGGACCGCGCTGGCCTCGTCGGCGCGGACGGCGCCACGCACGCGGGCAACTACGACATCGCCTACCTGCGCTGCATCCCGAACATGGTCGTGATGGCGCCGTCGGACGAGAACGAGTGCCGCAAGATGCTGACGACCGCGTACCGCTTCGAAGGTCCGGCCGCCGTGCGCTACCCGCGCGGCGCGGGCGTGGGCGCGGCCATCGACCCGGCGCTGGACGTCCTCGATATCGGCAAGGGCGTCGTGCGGCGCGAAGGCAAAGGCGTCGCGATCCTCGCGTTCGGCTCGATGGTGGCGCCGAGCCTGGGTGCCGCGGACGACCTCAACGCGACCGTCGCCGACATGCGCTTCGTGAAGCCGCTCGACGTCGAGCTGGTGAAACAGCTGGCGCGCGACCACGACTATCTCGTGACGGTGGAAGAGGGCTGCACGATGGGCGGCGCCGGTTCGGCCGTCGCGGAAGCGCTGGCGGAGGCCGGCATCGTCAAGCCGCTGCTGATCCTGGGCTTGCCGGACCGCTTCATCGACCACGGCGACCCGGCCGCGTTGCTGGCGTCCGTCGGGCTGGATGCGCACGGCATCGGCGCGTCGATTCGCGAACGCTTCGGCCTCGGCGAGCCGCGGCTCGTCGTCAACAACACCTGAGCATAAGCGCGAATGAAACAACGGGCGGATTCACCGCCCGTTTTTCATGTTGTCGGTGGTGCGAACAGCTCCTCCGCGCGGCGGTACAGGATCCACGACGTGGCCACGTACTTGTCGCCGCTGGCCGCGACGTCTCCCTTGTACGTGTGCGCGCATTGCGCGGGCGTGAGGGCGGCGTCGTAGATGCCGATGAAGTCGTCGTTCATGTCGGATTCTCCGCCGGTACGTGCAGCGAACGCGCGAGCAGGTGGCCGGCCAGCCATCCGCCCACGAGGCCGCCGATGTGCGCCGCGTTGTCGGTGTGCGGGTAGGCGAAACCCGCCACGAGACTGAAGACCAGGAACGGCAGCAGCGAACCGCGCAAGTCGCGCACGACGGTGGGCGGCACACCGCTGTTCTCGCGCCGCATGAAGGCGAACAGGCCGCCAATGAGGCCGAAGATCGCGCCGGACGCGCCCACGCTGTTCACGTGCGGATTCCACATCACGCTGGCGATGCTGCCGCACACGCCGGCGATCGTGTAGAGCGCGATGAAGCGCGCGCTGCCGAACAGGCGCTCGACCAGTACGCCGACCTGCCACAGCGCGAGCATGTTGAATGCCAGGTGCAGCAGGCTCCCGTGCAGGAACAGCGACGAGACGAGGCGCCACCATTCCCCGTGCAGCGTCCTCTCGCCCGCGTTCGCGCCCCAGTCGATGAGCTGGTAGTTGCGCAGGATCTCGTCGTACCTGGAATTCCAGCCCCAGCCCAGCAGCGACCCCATCGCTTCGCCAGGCTGGCTGCGGCGCATGAGCCACATGCGGAAGTAGATGCCGATGTTCAGGGTGAGCAGTCCCCAGATCACGGGCGTCGACGGACTCCAGTAATCGATCCGGTCGTGAAAGTCGTGATGCTCCGCGTGCGCGACACGGAAGTCATCGGTCTGGCGCGCGGGCAGCAGGGCGACGAGGCGGGAAGCCGTCGCGGCGTCCGCCATGGAAAAGCCGATGACGAGATCCTCGTGCACACCCTGCACGCGGAAGTACACATCGTCGCCTTCCGCGTGGGCGTTGACGATGTCGACCACGCGCAGCCGGTGCTCCGCGTGCGCGGGAAGACGGAACGAGCGATGGCTGTTGCCGCGCACGAGCACGAAGTCCTGCTCGACGACGACCTGGCCCTTGCCGCGGAAGTGGAACGGATTCGCCGGCCAGTTGGCGCGGCCGGCGTGGAAGCGGACGTCGAAGGTCGTCGTCATCCGCCCCCCGTCAGGTACGCTTGCGCTCGTGCTGCCACAGCACGTCCGTGCCGCCCGCGTGGCGGTTCAGCACGCGCGCCAGCACGAACATCAGGTCGGACAGGCGGTTCACGTACTGACGGGGTTCCGCGTTAATGGTCTCCAGCTTCGACAGCGTGACGATGGCGCGTTCGGCGCGGCGGCACACGGTGCGGCACACGTGCGCGAGCGATGCGGCGCGCGAGCCGGCCGGCAGGATGAATTCCTTCAGGACCGGGAGGTCGGCGTTGTACTTCTCGAGCAACTCGTCGAGGCGCGCCACCTGCTCCGTCTTGATCAGCTGGTAGCCGGGGATGCACAGCTCGCCGCCCAGGTCGAACAGGTCGTGCTGGATGGTGACGAGTTCCTCGCGCAGGTCGCCCGGCAAGTCTTCGCACAGCAGCAGGCCGACGAAGGAGTTCAATTCGTCCACGTCGCCCAAAGCGGCGATGCGTACGCTGTCTTTACCCGTGCGGCTGCCGTCGCCCAGGCCGGTGCTGCCGTCGTCGCCCGTGCGGGTCGCGATCTTCGAAAGTCGATTGCCCATGCTGGTGTCCTGCCCACAAAAAAAGATAGGCGGAGCATACGCCAAATCCCAAGGATTGTGCTTACAATCGTTCCATGATTCCCTCGATTCCAGTCGACCCCGATCGCCGCCGCGCCGTCGCTGCCGCCCTCCGTGCCGTGCTGCCGGCGCGCTGCGTGCTGGCCGACCCGGAAGACACGCGGCCTTACGAATGCGACGGCCTCGCCGCGTACCGTCAACTGCCGATGGTCGTCACGTTGCCCGACGACGAGGCGCAGGTGCTCGCCATCCTGAAAGTCTGCCGCGAGCTGAACGTGCCCATCGTGCCGCGCGGTGCCGGCACCGGCCTGTCGGGCGGCGCGCAGCCGCTGGCGGACGGCGTCGTGATCTCGACGGCGCGCCTCAACCGCATCCTGCGCGTGGAACCGTATGCGCGCACGGCCGTCGTGCAGCCGGGCGTCCGCAACCTCGCGATCTCGGAAGCGGCGGCGCCGTTCGACCTGTACTACGCGCCCGATCCGTCGTCGCAGATCGCCTGCACGATCGGCGGCAACGTGGCCGAGAACTCGGGCGGCGTGCACTGCCTGAAGTACGGCCTCACGGTGCACAATGTGCTGCGCGTGCGCGTCTGCACGATCGAGGGCGACGTCATCGAACTCGGTGGCGAAGCGCTCGACTCCCCCGGCCTCGATCTGCTGGCCGTGTTCATCGGCTCGGAAGGCATGCTGGGCATCGTCACGGAAGTCACGGTCAAACTCGTGCCGAAGCCGGCGCAGGCGCAAGTGATCATGGCATCGTTCGACGACGTGGCGACGGGCGGCAATGCCGTCGCGAGCGTCATCGCGGCGGGCATCATCCCGGCCGGCCTCGAGATGATGGATCGCACGTCGTCGCGCATGGTCGAGCCGTTCGTGAAGGCGGGCTACGACCTCGACGCCGCCGCCATCCTGTTGTGCGAGGCCGACGGAACGGCGCTCGAAGTGGCCGAGGAAATCGCACGCATGACGGACGTACTGCGCGACGCGGGCGCCAGCGCGATCACGGTGTCGCAGAGCGAAGCCGAGCGCCTGCGCTTCTGGTCCGGCCGCAAGAACGCGTTCCCGGCCGCGGGCCGCATCTCGCCCGACTACTACTGCATGGACGGCACGATCCCGCGCAAGCAGCTCGCGCACGTGCTGGCGCGCATCGAGGAGATGGAAACGACGTATGGCCTGCGCTGCGCGAACGTCTTTCATGCGGGCGACGGCAATATGCACCCGCTGATCCTGTTCGACGCGAACCAGCCGGGCGAACTGGATCGCGCGGAAGCGTTCGGCGCCGCCATCCTCGCGCTGTGCGTGGAAGTGGGCGGCACGATCACCGGAGAACACGGCGTCGGTGTGGAGAAGATCGATTCCATGTGCGTGCAGTTCGGCGCCAAGGAACTCGACGCGTTCTTCGCCGTGAAGCGCGCGTTCGATCCTGCCATGCTGCTGAACCCGAACAAGGCCATCCCGACACTCCAGCGCTGCGCGGAACTGGGCCGCATGCGCGTGACCGGCGGCGCGCTGCCGTTTGCTCACCTGCCGCGCTTTTGACCATGCAGCACATCATCGACGCTTTCAAGGACCGTGTGCGCAGTGGCAGCCCACTGCGCATCCGTGGCGGAGGCACGAAGGACTGGTACGGCCAGCGGCTCGAAGGCGACGTCCTCGACACGCGCGCGTACACGGGTATCGTCGACTACGAGCCGACGGAACTCGTGATCACGGCGCGTTGCGGCACGCCGCTGGCCGACATCGAAACGGCGCTCGCGGAGCGCGGGCAGATGCTCGCGTTCGAACCGCCCCATTTCGGCGCCGGGGCCACGCTGGGCGGCGCCATCGCGGCGGGCCTGTCCGGACCGCGCCGCGCCAGCAGCGGTGCGGTGCGCGACTTCGTCCTCGGCTGCAGGCTCCTGGACGGCAAGGGCGACGTGCTGTCGTTCGGCGGCCAGGTGATGAAGAACGTGGCCGGCTACGATGTCTCCCGCCTGCTGGCCGGCTCGCTCGGCACCTTGGGGCTGCTGCTGGACGTGTCCGTGAAAGTGCTGCCGCGCGCACCGCGCGAGGCGACGCTCGTGTTCGACGGCGTGGCCGAGATCGATGCGATCCGCCGCCTGAACGAGTGGGCTGGACGGCCGTTGCCCATCTCCGCCAGCTGCTGGCACGACGGCGTGCTGATGGTGCGGCTGTCGGGTGCGAATGCCGCTGTCGATGCGGCGATCCGGTCGCTCGGCGGCGACGTGATGCCCGATTGCGCGGGCTTCTGGGCGAGCGTGCGCGAACAGCGTCACGCATTTTTTGACGGGGACATGCCGCTGTGGCGCCTGTCCGTGCCGTCGACCGTCGGCGCCATCGTGCTCGGGAGCCCGCAGCTGATCGAGTGGGGCGGGGCGCAGCGCTGGCTGCGCGCGCCTGGCGACGCGGCGACGGCGGACCGCATCCGCGCGACCGTGCGCGCGGCCGGCGGCCACGCCACGTTGTTCCGCGGCGGCGACAAGAGCAGCGGCGTGTTCCAGCCGCTGGCGCCGCCCATCGCCCGTATCCACGAGCGTTTGAAGGCCGGCTTCGACCCGGCCGGCATCTTCAACCCCGGCCGGATGGTCTGATCGATCATGCAAACGAACCTCGCCGATTTCATCAAGGGCACGCCGGAAGGTGACGAGGCAGACGCGATCCTGCGCGCCTGCGTGCACTGCGGCTTCTGCACGGCGACGTGCCCCACGTACCAGTTGCTGGGCGACGAGCTGGATGGCCCGCGCGGCCGCATCTACCTGATCAAGCAGGTACTGGAAGGCGAGACGCCCACGCGCAAGACGCAGCTGCACCTCGACCGCTGCCTCACGTGCCGCAACTGCGAGACGACGTGCCCGTCCGGCGTGAAGTACGGGCGCCTCGTCGACATCGGCCGCAACGTGGTCGAGCAGCGCGTGCCGCGCCCGCTCGCGGACCGCATCAAGCGCACGACTTTGAAGGAATTCCTGCCGCGCACGAGCGTCTTCGGCGCGGCGTTCAAGGCGGGGCGCATGGCGCGGCCGCTGTTGTCGCCGGCTTTGCAGGACAAGTTGCAGCCCGTGCGCGCGCCCGGCCGCCGGCCCGCGCGCGAACACGCGCGCAAGATGCTCGTGCTGGAAGGCTGCGTGCAGCCGGCGCTGGCGCCGAACGTCAACGCGGCCGCGGCACGCGTGCTCGACGCGCTGGGTATCCAGCTGCTGTCCGCGCCGCGCGCCGGCTGTTGCGGCGCCGTGCGCTTCCACATGAACGACCAGGACGGAGGACGGGACGACATGCGGCGCAACGTCGACGCCTGGTGGCCGTACGTCGAGAGCGGACAGGTCGAGTCCATCGTGATGACGGCGTCCGGTTGCGGAGTGACTGTGAAGGAGTATGGGCACCTGCTCGCGCACGACGCGGCGTACGCGGAGAAGGCCGCGCGCGTTTCCGCGCTGACGAAGGACCTGTCGGAAGTGATGTGCGATTTCGAGGGCGACATCGCGCGCCTGCTGGCCGGCCGCGTCCACGAGCGCGTCGCGTTCCACCCGCCATGCACCTTGCAGCACGGCCAGCAGATCCGCGGCAAGGTCGAGGGCGTGCTGCGCGCGGCCGGCGTCGACGTCGTGCTGTGCGCGGAGAGTCACCTGTGCTGCGGCTCGGCCGGGACGTATGCGGTGCTGCACCCGGACATCGCGCACGCGCTGCGCGACCGCAAGCTGGCCAACCTGGAGGCGACGGGCGCGCGCGAATACGTGTCGGCCAACGTGGGGTGCATCACGCACCTGCAGTCGGGGACGGCGACGCCGGTGTCGCACTGGATCGAGCTCGTGGACCGGGCGCTGGAAGCCGACCGGCATCCGATATCGAATTGAGTATTACGCGCATCATAAATACGATTGGTACCTTCCGTTGCCGCTGAGTAGACTGCAATCGTAGTAAACACCCGCCGGCAGTGTGGGGACGATTACAACGACAACGGAGATCCTATGGAAAGCCTTGCAAAGCCGGGTGCGCACGCGCGCGGATCCGACTTCCTCCGCTGACATTCCCGACAGCTTCGGCACTCGACTGACCTTCAGCGGAGTATCCATGAAACGTCTATTTTCGTATCTCGTCATGTTGGCCGGCATGGCCAGCACGGCTTTATCAGCGCATGCCGCCATCACCATCAACACGAGCGTCCAGTACAAGATCAAGAACGTCAACAGCGGCCTGGTGCTGGGCATCGACGGCGCCAGCCAGGCCGCCGGTTCGAAAGTGGTCCAGTGGACCGACAACGGCACGACCGACCACCTGTGGCACTTCATGCCGATGGGGAACGGGCAGTACAACATCGAGAACATGCTGACGCACCAGGTGCTGGGCGTGGCCAACGCGTCCACCGCGGACGGCGCGCAAGTCGTGCAATGGTCCGACAACGGCACGTCCGATCACCTGTGGACCGTCACCCAGGCGGCGGACGGCAACTTCCTGATCCAGAACGTCAAAAGCGGCAAGTACCTGGACGTGTACATGGCGAGTACGTCCACCGCGGCCACCATCGACCAGTGGGGCCTGACCAACTGCACCTGCCAGGAGTGGCAGCTGGTGAACACGCAGGTCAGCCCCTATCCGGCGCCGCGCGCCGTCGCCGGCAACGGCATCTACGTCCATGACCCGTTCATGCTGCGCGACACCAGCGGCAAATACTGGTTGTACGGTTCGCACCAGACGGTGGCCACGTCGACCGACGGCACCAACTTCACGATGTACACCAGCTGCACCAGCGCGCAGATGGGCGGCTATGCGCCGAACTGTCCGTCGATCGGCCCGGACTTCAGCTCGTGGGGCGGCTTGCAGACGCCGAAGGGCTGGAACAATGGCGCCAACACCGACATCTGGGCGCCCAGCATGCTGGTCTCGAACGGCACGTATTACCAGTACTATTCGATTCCCTACTTGCCCAGCACCGGCGCGGAAGCCGTGATCGGTGTGGCCACCAGCACGTCGCCGGCAGGTCCGTGGACCGACAAGGGTTTCGTCACCAGGTCGTGGACCAGCACGTCCACGCAGCCGGCGTCCGGCTTCTGGGCGACGAGCGACAACGCCATCGACCCTGCGCCGTTCAAGGACGCCAGCGGCAACTGGTGGATGGCCTGGGGTTCGTGGACCGACGGCACCCACCTGATGCAACTGGACCCGAGCACGGGCCTGCAATCGAAAACGAACACCACCGTGACCACGCTGGCGCAACGGGGCAATCCGTCGGCGGGCGAAGAAGGGCCGTTCATCTACTATTACAACGGCTACTACTATTACTTCGCGCCGATCAACGCCTGCTGCAACGGCACCGCGAGCACCTACCGCACGATCGTCGGCCGTTCCACCAGCGTGACCGGGCCTTACGTGGACCGCGGCGGCGTCGCGCTGACGGCCGGCGGCGGCACCATCCTGCTCAGCACCCACGGGAACATCATCGGCCCGGGCGGCGGCAGCGTGTTCACCGACACCGGAAACAACAACGCGCCGACCTACGTGTACCACTACTACGACGGGAACAACGGCGGCCGCGCCACGCTGGGTATCAACACGCTCGGCTTCACGTCGGACGGCTGGCCCTTCGTCAAGTGAGGCGGTAGGGCGGGCGCGCATGCTGCGTCCCGGCATCGCGCGCCTGCAGCCGGGCACGGCGGCGCCGGTGACGCACCGGATCGGGCTCGTCGACCGGGCGCTTGCGGGCGGTCCGTGATAGCATCGGCGCCTCGTTTCAAGGTTCGATGGAGTTGCGCGTGAGTTTCGTGTTTCGGCTGATATCCCAGGACGAGGACGCGGCGCCGTCCGTCGCGTTCCAGGACAGCATCAGCCCCGGCTACGTGCCGTTGTGGGAAGAGGTCGGCGTGTACGATGCCCTGTACAACAGCGACGGCCGCGAGGCGCGCGACATTTCGCGCGCGATCGCGTATGGCGTCGACCGCATCGCCGACGACGAAGCGCTGGGCCGCCTGCTGCCCGTATCGTGCCGGCTGGAGGAGGCGCTGCGCTTCCTCGAGAACGTGCATCGTGGCTGCACGATTCACGCGTCGGCGCGGGTCGAGACCCGTTGAGCCCGCGTCCCGACCGCGCCTCGGACGTCCACAAACCGCCTCTCCGCCTGGCATGTTGCCGAGACGGAAAAGTCGCCGAATTATTTTTCAAAAAACCTGAATCCACCCGCTTCTGTCCTGCGTACAAGGAAGGCATTCGTGCCCAATCGTCAACCTTGACCAAGCAAAGAGGGGGAATCATGTTGCAACAGAACACATCCAACACCGCCGTCGGCGTCGCACTGCGCGCGCTGGTGGCGGCCCTGTGTGCCGCCGCCGCGGTCCAGGTGCCCGTGCAGGCGTCCAGCCACCGGGAGGCGCCGTTCATCACGAGGCAGCCGAAAGTCGACGCCACGGACTTCTACATGTTCCGCAGCTACGAGCCGGGCCGCGAGGGCTTCGTGACGCTGATCGCGGACTACGTGCCGCTGCAGGATGCGTATGGCGGCCCGAACTACTTCAGCATGGACCCGGACGCGCTGTACGAGATCCACGTCGACAATAACGGCGACGCGAAGGAAGACATCACCTTCCAGTTCCGGTTCCAGAACGCGAACAAGGACGCCCAGCTGAGCGTCGGCGGCAAGAAGGTATCGATCCCGCTCGTCATCAACGGCGGCGCCATCGACGGCCCGAACGCGGCCGGGGCCAACGTGCGCGAGACCTATACCGTCAACGTGGTCCGCGGCGACCGCCGCGGCGGCCAGCGCAGCGCCGTGACCAACGCGACCAGCGGCGGCACCACGTTCGACAAACCGCTGGACAACATCGGCAACAAATCGATCCCGAACTACGCGGCGTACGCGGCCAAGCACGTCTACTCGGTCAACATCCCCGGCTGTTCGACGCCCGCGCGCATGTTCGTCGGCCAGCGCAAGGATCCGTTCGTCGTGAACCTGGGCGAGACGTTCGACCTCATCAACATCAAGGCGCCGGCCACCGAGTTCGCGGCCAACGCCGAGAAGGCCGCGCGGGACGACCTCGCCGACAAGAACGTGACCAGCATCGAGCTCGAAGTGGCAGCCTCCTGCCTCATCGCCGGCGGCGATCCCGTGATCGGCGGCTGGACCACGGCCAGCATGCGCCAGGCGCGCCTGCTGAATCCTGTGCCGGCCAGCGGCGCCGGGACCGGCGCATCGAAACATGGCGGCGCGTGGACCCAGGTGTCGCGCCTGGGCATGCCGCTCGTGAACGAAGTCGTGATCGGCCTGAAGGACAAGGACCGCTTCAATGCCAGCAAGCCGATGAACGATGCCCAGTTCGCCGACTACGTGACGAATCCGACCTTGCCTGCGCTGATCGAAATCCTGTACGGGAACGCCGGTGCGAAGGCGCCGACCAACTTCCCGCGCAACGACCTCGTCACCGCCTTCCTCACCGGCGTGAAGGGCCTGAACCAGCCGGCCAAGGTGACGCCGTCCGAGATGCTGCGCCTGAACACGTCGATCGCCCCGGTGGCGATGGGTGCGCAGAAGCGCCTGGGCGTGATCGACGGCGACAACGCCGGCTTCCCGAACGGACGCCGTCCCGGCGACGACGTGGTCGACATCGCGCTGCGCGTCGTGATGGGCAAGCTGTGCACGCTGAACCTGGGTTGCGCGCCGTCCGACGCGCCGGCCGGCGGCCTGCACTTCACCGATGGCGCCTACCTCGACGACAGTTTCTTCACGAACGGCTTCCCGTACCTGAAGACCCCGATTCCGGGTTCGCCGCAACAATGAGCCCGCGAAGGAGACGATCATGAGGAAGCTCTTGCCATTTATGCTACTGCTCGGTGCGTTGCTGGCCGCGTGCGGCGGCGGCGATCGCCGCGCCGACGACGTCGCCATGACGCCGCCACCGCCCACGCCGGGCGGCGGCACGACGGCGGCGGACCCGTTCACGATCCAGGTCGCGGGCCTCGTCGCGAGCGCGCCGGACGATGCCGAACCGGCGGCCGTGGACGACACCGCGGCGACCATGCCGGAAAACGCCGAGCCGCGGGCGCTGCCATGAAGCCCGGCGTCGCCATCCTGGTGGCGGCGCTGCTGGCCGCCGCCGTCGGGGTCAGCGCCGCCCCGCGTCTGCCGGTTACCGGCGCCGAGGTGCTCGAGGAGCTGCCGTGGCGCGCCGATCCGCAGCAGCGCGAGCTGCGCGCGCTGCGGGCACGCCTGCAGGAAGCCCCGCGCGACTTGCCGCGCGCGGTGGAGGTCGCGCGGCGCTACATCGAAGCCGGTCGGCGCGAAGCCGACCCGCGTTACTACGGCTATGCGCAGGCGGCCCTGGGGCCGTGGTGGAGTCAAGCGGCACCGCCACCGCAAGTACGCCTGCTGCGTGCGACCTTGCTGCAGAGCGAACACCGCTTTCCCGAAGCACTGGCCGACCTCGCCGCGCTGACGGCGCAGCAGCCCGACGACGGACAAGCCTGGCTGACCCGCGCCACCGTCGAAACCGTGCGCGCCGACTACGCCGCGGCCACACGCAGTTGCGCGCGCCTGTCCAGCCTCGCCGACGAACTGGTCACGACGGCGTGCATCGCCAACGTGGGCGCGCTGAACGGCCGCCTGGCCGCGAGCGAACGCCTGCTCGCGGCCGTACACGCGCGCGCAGGCGGCGCGGACGACCCGGCCGTCGACACCTGGGTGCTGACGATGCTGGCCGAGATGGCGCAGCGGCGCGCCGCCGCGGCCATCGCCGACACGCGCTTCCGCGCCGCGCTGCGCCTCGCCCCGCGCGACACCTATCTGCTGGGTGCCTATGCCGACTTCCTGCTCGATCAGGGCCGCCACGACGAGGCGGCCGCGCTGCTGGCGCCGCATGCCCGCGTGGACGGCCTGCTGCTGCGCCACGCGCTCGCGCTGCGCGCGGGCGGCCGCGCGCGCGCCCTGGTGCCCGAACTGGCGGAGCTGGCGGCCCGCTTCGACGCGGGCGAGCGGCGCGGCGACGGCGTCCACCTGCGCGAGCAGGCCCGCTTCGAGCTCGCGCTGCGCGGCGACGCCCGCCGCGCGCTCGCGATCGCACGCCGCAATTGGGACGTGCAGAAGGAGACGCCCGATGCCCGCATCCTGCTGGAAGCGGCGCTTGCCGCGCATGACGCCGCAGCGGCGCGCCCCGTCCTCGACTGGATGCGCGGCGCGCGCGTGGAAGACGTCCGGCTCGCGCGACTCGCCGCGCAATTCAACCTCGATGGAGGCAAAGGATGAACCGCCTGTGGATCCTGATCGGCCTGTTCCTGGCCGGCGCGACGTGGTCGCTGCCCGCGTTGGCGCACAAGCCGAGCGATGCGTACCTGCGCCTGACGCTGGCGCAGGGCAGTGCCGACGTGCGCGGCGAGTGGGACATCGCGCTGCGCGACCTCGACTACGCCATCGGCCTCGATGCCGACAACGATGGCCGGTTGACGTGGGATGAAGTGCGCACCCGGCACGGCGCGATCGCCGCGTATGCGCTCGCGCGCCTGCATCTCGAGCGCGGCGGCGCCGCGTGCGCACTCGCGCCGGGCCGGCAGCTGGTCGACACGCACACGGACGGCACCTATACCGTGCTGGCGTTCGTCGCGCACTGTCCGCGCGCGGGACCGCTCGCCGTCGAGTACCGCCTGTTCGCCGACGTCGACCCGCAGCACAAGGGTCTCGCCAGCGTGCGCGACGGGGACAGCGTGCGCACGCTGGTGCTCGGCAGCGACCATCCGCGCGCCACGGTCGACGAGGGGGCGAGCGGCGCTGCCAGCGGTTTCCTGGCCTATGTCCGCCACGGCATCCTGCACATCTGGATCGGCTACGACCACATCCTGTTCCTCGTGTCGCTGCTGCTGCCGGCCGTGCTGGTACGCGACGGGCGCGGCTGGCGCGCCGTGGCCGGTCTGCGCGCGGCGCTGGCCGACGTATTGAAAATCGTGACGGCGTTCACCGTCGCGCACTCGATCACGCTGAGCCTGGCGGCGCTGGGCGTCGTCGCGCCGCCGTCGCGCTGGGTCGAGTCGGCGATCGCGCTGTCGGTGCTGCTGGCGGCACTGAACAACGTGCTGCCCGTCGCGCGCGGGCGGCGCTGGGCCGCCGCGTTCCTGTTCGGCCTCGTGCACGGCTTCGGCTTCGCCAGCGTGCTGGCCGACCTCGGCCTGCAGCCGGGGGCACTGGCGGCGTCGCTGGTGGGCTTCAACCTCGGCGTCGAGATCGGCCAGCTGGCGATCGTCGCCGCGTTCCTGCCGCTGGCCTACCTGCTGCGCAGCACGTGGTTCTACCGGCGCGTCGTGCTGGTGGGCGGGTCGGGCGCGATCATGCTGGTGGCCGCGCTGTGGCTGGGGGAGCGCCTGTTCGACTTGAAGCTGCTCCCCGTGTAGGCCACCTCACAGCTTCACCCAAGCGCCCTTGTACAGCACCGGTCCCGTCGGTGCGTTCGGATCGGGCGAGCCGCCTTTCGGTTCCAGGCTGATCGCCAGCAGCACCACGTCCGGCCCGACGGCGCGCTGGTCCAGGCGCAGGCTGGCGTGGCGGTTGTCGGGGAGGATGCCCAGCGAGCGCGTCTTGCCGGCCGCCGTGATGGCCCACAGTTGCAGCGTGCGGTCGTCCGGCACCTTCACGGTGTCGGCCACGCGCACGTCGATGCGCGCGCGGCGCGCGTCGGCCGCGACCACCAGCGCGGTCTGCGCCTTGTCGTCGACCAGCGTGGCCACTTGCTGCAGCTGCGGCTCCTGCACGCGGCCGGCCAGCACGACGGCAAGGACCACCGCGGCCACGCCCCCGCCCACCGCGAGGCTGCCCCAGAGCCGGGCGCCGTCGATCCGCCAGAACTGCCACGCCGGCACCGCGCGGGCGAACCCGAGCCGGCGCTCGATGCCGTCCCACGCGCGCGCTGGCGGCGTCACCGGGCTCCACTCGGCCATCGGCACGATGCGCGCCTGCCAGCCTGCGACGGCGTTGCGCAGCGCGGCGTCGGTGGCGAGCCGGCGTTCGAAGCGGCGCCGCGCGCCACCGCGCAACGTGCCGAGCACGTATTCGGCTGCCAGCTTCTCGCGCAACGCCGGGTTGTCTTGGATGTTCATGCTGCTTCCCGTTTCGACAGGCAGGTTTTCAATTTGTCCAGGCCACGGCGGATCCACGTCTTGACGGTGCCGATCGGCAGGCTGAGCTGGGTCGCCACCTCGCTGTGCGACAGGTCGTGGAAATAGGCCATGCCGATCGCCTGGCGCTGCCTGCGTTCCAGCGCCTCCATGCAATGCGCCAGCGCGCGCGCCTCGTCCGTCATCTGCACGCGGTCCGAAGGCCCTGCGGCCGGGTCCTGCATGGCCAGCAGCATGTCCGCATCGAACTGCTGCGCATCGAGTTCGACCGCATCATCCTGGCGCCGCAGGATGTCCAGCGCCTTGTTGCGCACGATGGTCGTCATCCACGTCAGCGGCGCCGCGAGATGGGGCTGATAGCCGGCGGCCGCGTGCCAGATCGACACGAAAGCGTCCTGCAGCGCATCCTCTGCGAGCTCGTCCTTCCTTAATATACGCAGCGCGAAGCCAAACAGTTTCGCCGACGTCGCATCGTACAGGCGGCGGAACGCCGCGCGGTCGCCGAGGGCCACGGCGGCGACGAGGCGACGCAGCGTATCGGTATTGTCGAGGTCCTTGGTCACGGCGGTCCTGGCAGGTTGTCCGGCGGTTAAAATTGCTGAAATTGATTGTAACCGGCTCCTGCCCGCGGCGGGGCCGTGAGTTTTCGATAGCCTGTCGCGTGCCCGTTCGTGGGATGATCGCGGATTCGTTCGCTTCGAGGGCCCCGCATGATCCGACGCACCCGTTTCGCCGCATTCGTTTGCGGTTTGATCCTCGCCACCGGCGCCATGGCCGCGCCCACCGTGCGGGAAGAACCGATGGACTTCGGGAAGGCGGGCGGCGCCCGCTACACGCTGCAGCGCGCCGGCGCGCCGGACGTCCGCTACGTCGTCTCGCGGCCCGCGCACAAGGCGCCGCTCGTGCTGTTCGTGCAGGGCTCGGGCTGCATCCCGCCATTCGTCGGTCTGGGCACGCCGAATCGGTATTCGACCGTCTTCAACCTCATCCCGTTGGCGCAGCAGGGCGACTATGCCGTGATGGTCGTCGACAAGCCCGGCCAGCCGGACGCGCCGCCGCAGGCGCCGCCCGGCGTGGCGACCGGATGTCCGGCCGCGTTCAACACCGCGTTTTCCTACGACAGCTGGCTGGACACGCTGCGCGCCGCGCTGCGCCATGCGCTCGCGTTGCCCTGGGTCGACGGCAGCCGCGTGCTGGTGTTCGGCGTGTCGGAAGGCGCCGTGATGGCGGCCGGCCTGGCCCGCGCGGAACCCGCGGTGACGCATGTCGCCATGATCGGCGGCACCGGCACGAGCCAGCTGTTCGACTTCGCCGCCAATGCGTACCATGCCGGCGGCAGCGATGAAGAGATCCAGGCGCGCCTCGCCGACATCGACGCGACCGTGGACGCCATCAACGCCGATCCGCGCAGCACGGACAAGTTCGCGTGGGGCCATACGTACCTGCGCTGGAGCACGTTCTTCGCGCATGCGCCGGGCGAAGACCTCGTGCAGTCGAAAGCGCGGGTGTGGCTCGCAAGCGGCATGCGCGACACCAGCGTGCCGATCGTGTCGACCGAGGTCGCGTACGCGCGCCTGCGCGCGCTCGGGCGCGACGTGACGTTCCGGCGCGTGGCGCGCGCAAACCATGGGCTGGTGGCGGAAGGCGGTTCGTTCGCCGACGTGCAGAAGGACTACGACGCCATCATGGCTTGGTTCGCGCGGCGCTGACGCGTCGCGCGGGCGCTTACTGCTGCAGCGCTTTTTCGATGTCGTTCGCGATGTCCTGGGGCTTGGTCTGCGGCGCGTAGCGGTGCAGCACGGTGCCGTCGCGGCCGACGAGGAATTTGGTGAAGTTCCACTTGATGCCCTCGGTGCCCAGCACGCCCGGCGCTTCGCCCTTCAGGTGCTGCCACAACGGATGCGCGGCGTCGCCGTTGACGTCGACCTTGGCGAACATCGGGAACGAGACGCCGTAGTTCTTTTCGCAGAACGCGCCGATCTCCGTTTCGCTGCCCGGTTCCTGGCTGCCGAACTGGTTGCAGGGGAAGCCCAGCACTTCGAGGCCGCGACCGTGCAGCTCGCGGTACAACGTCTCGAGGCCCTCGTATTGCGGCGTGAAGCCGCATTTGCTGGCGGTGTTGACGACGAGGAGGACCTTGCCCCGGTACTGGGCCAGGTCGACCGGCTTGCCGTCGAGCGAAGTGGCCTGGAAGTCGAACACGTTCATCGTGGGCTCCTGTATGCTTGGGTGAATTCGAAGGCACCAGTGTAAGGCAAAGGAGGACCGGATGCAGACTGTCGTGAACATGCCGCTCGCCGCGGGCGCGCTGCTCAGCGCCAGCGCGGCGCTGCTTCACCTGGGCATCATCGCGGGCGGCCCCGCGTGGTATCGCTTCTTCGGCGCCGGTGAGCGCCTCGCGCGGGCGGCGGAGCAGGGACGGCGCTACCCGGACGTCATCACGCTGGGGATCGCGGCAGTGCTGTTCACGTGGTCGGCGTATGCGCTGGCGGGGGCTGGCGTCATCGGCCCGCTGCCGCTGTCGAAGGCCGCGCTCGTCGCGATCACGGCCGTCTACCTCGTGCGCGGGGTGGCGTTCGCGCCGCTCGTTCTTGCGAAGGGCGGCAGGGTCACGCCGTTCGTCGTGTGGAGTTCGCTGATCTGTTTCGGGTACGGGCTCGTGCACTTGCTGGGGCTCGTGCAGCGGTGGGACGTGCTTTGATGTTATGGCTTACATGGACACTCATGTGGATGTTCATGCGGTACTGAACGCGTGGACGGGGCACCCGTCCACCCTACGCGGCACTTAGACGAGACCGAGCGCTTCCGTCCCCGCCGAGAAATCGCGGTTCTTTGCGTGCTTGCTGTGCAGCTTGATGTTCAGGCGCAGGTCGTTCACGGAGTCGGCGTTGCGCAGCGCGTCCTCGTAGGTGATCTTGTCGGCTTCGTACAGGTCGAACAGCGCCTGGTCGAACGTCTGCATGCCCAGTTCGCGCGACTTCTTCATGATCTCCTTGATCTCGTGGACTTCGCCCTTGAAGATCAAGTCCGAGATCAGCGGGGAGTTCAGCAGGATCTCCATCGCGACGACGCGGCCCTTCGCTTCCTTCTTCGGAATCAGGCGCTGCGAGATCAGGCCTTTCAGGTTCAGCGACAAGTCCATCAGCAGCTGCTGGCGGCGCTCTTCCGGGAAGAAGTTGATGATGCGGTCAAGCGCCTGGTTCGAGCTGTTCGCGTGCAGGGTGGCCAGGCACAGGTGGCCCGTCTCGGCGAACGCGATCGCGTGTTCCATTGTCTCCCGGTCGCGAATTTCTCCGATCTGGATCACGTCCGGCGCCTGGCGCAGTGAGTTCTTCAGCGCGGCCTCGAAGCTGTCCGTGTCGACGCCGACTTCGCGCTGCGTGATCACGCAGTTCTTGTGCGGGTGGACGAATTCGACGGGGTCCTCGATCGTGATGATGTGGCCGTGGCTGTTCTCGTTGCGGTAGCCGACCATCGTCGCGAGCGTCGTCGACTTGCCGGAGCCCGTGGCGCCGACCATGATCACGAGACCGCGCTTGGTCATGATCACGTCCTTCAGCACGCCCGGCAGGTCGAGGTCCTCGAACTTCGGGATCGTCGTCGTGATCACGCGCAGCACCATGCCCACGGCGCCCATCTGCATGAACGCGGAGACGCGGAAGCGACCCAGGTCGCCCGGGCTGATGGCGAAGTTGGCCTCCTTCGTCAGCTCGAAGCCGGCGGCCTGCTTGTCGTTCATGATGGCGCGCGCCAGGTCGGCCGTGTGCGACGCCGACAGCGCCTGGTTCGATACGGGCGTCATGCGGCCGTCGATCTTCATCGCGGGCGGGAAGCCGGTGGTGATGAACAGGTCGGAGCCGCCCTTGCTGACCATCAGGCGCAGCAGGTCGAACATGAATTTGGAGGCCTGGTCGCGTTCCATCGTCGTCGTCTTTCAGGTTAGCCGGGGAAGTTCTCGGGGATCTTGGCGGCGAAGCGCGCGGCCGAGGACGAGATCACGTTGCGGCGCACGAGGTCCGTCAGGTTCTGGTCCAAGGTCTGCATGCCGACGTTGGAGCCCGTCTGGATCGCGGAATACATCTGCGCGATCTTCGCTTCGCGGATCAGGTTGCGGATCGCGGGCGTGCCGATCATGATTTCGTGCGCGGCCACGCGGCCGCCGCCGTCCTTCGTCTTCAACAGGGTCTGCGAGATCACGGCCTGCAGCGATTCCGACAGCATCGCGCGCACCATCTCTTTTTCCTCGGCCGGGAACACGTCGACGATACGGTCGATGGTCTTCGCGGCCGACGACGTATGCAAGGTGCCGAACACCAGGTGGCCCGTCTCGGCGGCGGACAGCGCGAGGCGGATCGTCTCCAGGTCGCGCAGCTCGCCGACGAGGATCGCGTCCGGGTCTTCACGCAGCGCCGAGCGCAACGCGTTGTTGAACGACAGCGTGTGCGGGCCCACTTCGCGCTGGTTGATCAGGCACTTCTTCGATTCATGCACGAACTCGATCGGGTCTTCGATCGTGAGGATGTGGCCGTACTCGTTTTCGTTCAGGTGGTTGATCATCGCGGCCAGGGTGGTCGACTTGCCGGAGCCGGTCGGCCCCGTCACGAGCACGAGACCGCGCGGCTTCATCGCCAGGTCGGCGAAGATCTTCGGCGCGTTCAGCTCTTCCAGCGACAGGATCTTCGACGGGATCGTCCGCATCACGGCGGCGGCGCCCCGTTCCTGGTTGTACGCGTTGACGCGGAAGCGCGCGAGGCCGGGGATCGCGAACGAGAAGTCGCACTCCAGCATCTCTTCGTACTGCTTGCGCTGGCCGTCGTTCATGATGTCATAGATCATGCCGTGCACGTCCTTGTGCTCCAGCGGCGGCAGGTTGATGCGACGTACGTCGCCATGCACGCGGATCATCGGCGGCAGGCCGGACGACAGGTGCAAGTCCGATGCTTTGTTCTTAACGGAGAACGCCAGGAGTTCCGAGATGTCCATTTATAATCCTTGGGCTTTTGCAGCACCGTGTAACCGAAAAATATTTCCTGTAGAAAACCATTATGTCCACAATCGCCGCCAACTTGCAAGCTGTCGAAGCGACAATCGAGGCCGCTTGCGAGGCCGCGAAACGGCCTCGTTCCACGGTCCGGTTGCTGGCCGTTTCGAAGACGTTTCCTGCGGAAGCCGTACTGGAAGCGATCGATGCGGGCCAGCGCGCGTTCGGCGAAAACTATGTGCAGGAAGGCGTCGACAAGATCGCCGCTGTGGCAAAAGCGCGACCGGACCTGATGCTCGAATGGCATTTCATCGGTCCGATCCAGAGCAACAAGACAAGGCCCATCGCGGCGAGCTTCCAATGGGTGCACACGGTCGAGCGCTTGAAGATCGCGCAGCGCCTGTCCGAACAGCGGCCGCCGGAACTGGGCCCGCTCGACATCTGTTTGCAAGTGAACATCAGCGGCGAGGCCACCAAAAGTGGCGCGAAGCCGGAGGAGTTGGAGGGCCTGGCGAAGGCCGTCGTCCAGCTGCCGAACCTGCGCCTGCGCGGGCTGATGGCGATCCCGGAACCGCAGGCCGACCTCGCGCTGCAGCGCGCCCCGTTCGCCCGCCTGCGCGCGCTCGCGCAGGACCTCGCCAAAGCCGGCATCCACCTCGACACGCTGTCGATGGGCATGTCCGGCGACCTGCAAGCGGCCGTGCTGGAAGGCGCCACGATCGTGCGCGTCGGCAGTGCCATCTTCGGCGCGCGCCACTATGAATGACAAGCGTGCGCAGCGCGCAAAATGACAAGCGTGCGCAGCACGCATAAATAAGGATACGCATGAAGATCAGTTTCATCGGCGGCGGCAACATGGCCACCGCCCTCATCGCCGGCTTGGCCGGCAAGGTCGCGCAGGCGGCGGACATCCACGTCGTCGACCCCAACACCGACGCGCTGGCGCGCCTGCGTGCAACGTATGGCGTGACGACGTCGCCCGACATCGGCGCGGCCGTCGCCGCCAGCGACGTCATCGTCCTCGCCGTGAAGCCGCAGCAGATGCGCGACGTGACGGTGCATTTGCAATCGCAGCTGGCGAACATGCCGCTGCTGCTGTCGATCGCGGCGGGCATCCGCGGCGCCGACCTGTCGCGCTGGCTGGGCGGCTACGGCGCCATCGTGCGCACGATGCCGAATACGCCGGCGCTGATCGGGCAGGGCATCACGGGCATGGTGGCGATGGCCGGCGTCAGCGCGGCGCAGAAGGATGCTGCCGACAGCATCATGCGCGCCGTCGGCCAGACCGTGTGGCTCGATGAAGAAAGCCTGATCGATCCGGTGACGGCGGTGTCGGGCAGCGGTCCCGCGTACGTGTTCTACTTCCTCGAAGCGATGCAGCAGGCGGCCGCGGAGATGGGCCTGTCGGCGGAGCAGGGCAAGGCGCTCGCGCTGGCCACGTTCACGGGCGCGGCCCAGCTGGCGGCGGCGTCAAGCGAACCCGTCGACGTGCTGCGCCAGCGCGTCACGTCGAAAGGCGGCACCACGTACGCGGCCATCACGAGCATGGAAGCGGCCGGCGTCAAGGAGGCGATCGTCGCCGCGATGAAGGCCGCTGCCGCGCGCGGGCGCGAGCTGGGCGAGGAGATGGGCAAGGACGCCTGAGCGTCAGGGAGTCGGCGCCGTCAGCCGGAACGCGACGTCCCTGTCGCGATCGACGCCGAGCCAGCCGTCCTTGAACACCAGCTCCGCCACCTGGATGACCGTGCGCTGGTTCCAGCGCGGGTCCGTGGCGGCTTCCGCCTCGTTCACCTGGTGGACGAAATAGTAGATGAATGCGCGGTCGCCATCGACGACGACGTCCGCGTGCTGTCCCTTCGCCCGGTCGGTGGCATGGTGGCCCGGCTCGCCCAGGATGTAGCCCGGCTGCTCCGTCCAGTGGGTCGCATCGTCGGAGCGCAGCACCATCAGGCCCTTCCACACGTCGACGACCATCCAGTAATAGCCCTTGAAGCGGAATACCTTCGGTCCCTCGCCCATGGTGGGATTGACCGGTTCGTCGCCGTGCTTCTTCCACGTGCGCAGGTCCTGGCTGTCGGCCGCGAGGATCCGGCTGCCGGCGCGCTCGTCCTTGTACCACATGCGGTAGCCCGACCCGAGCTTGACGACGGTCGGGTCGATCATGCGGCCGGTGTCCAGCTTCACGGTGCCTTCGCACTTCCATGTGGACAGGTCGGTGCTGGTCAGGTGCTCGATGCGGCCATCCGCCCCCGGGCCGCCCCATCGGTGGAAGATACCCGGCACGATCGTAAGCCACATGTGATACGTGCCGTCCTCATAGTAGATCTCGGGCGCCCAGAGCGTCACGTCCGTGCACGCCTTGGGAAAGTCGGCCGTGCCTTGATAGCGCCAGTGCGCGCCGTCCGGGGACGTGGCAATGCCGATGGCCGTGCCGTGCACCCACTCGACGTCCTTCGGGTCGGGCAGCTTCATCGTCGCCCGGCGATTCGTATAAAACATCTTCCACAGCTTGGCGGCGCGGTCGTACACGATGGATACGTCCGCCGCGCCGTCGAACACGGGGTCGCGGAACACGGGCTTGGGCGCGACGTCGGCGGCGCTGGCTGCCAGCGGTAGCGCGAGGGCCAGGGCGGCGAGAAAAGAATTCATGCGATCTCCAGTGGGACTCAGAACTTGATCGATACCGGCTCGCCCGAATACGTGACCGACTTCGTCGCGCCGGCCGGTTCGATGGCGGTCGCATTCGCCTGGCCGACGATGACGACGTTCAGCTTGCGTGCCTTGACCAGGCCCTTGAACGTGCCTTTGCGGGCGCCGATCGACAGCGTCCTGGCGGCGTCGTTCCAGGCCAGGTCGTAGGTGGCGTACCGTCCTTTTTCGTAGTCGTAGGTTTCGTTGTCGTCTTCGTAGACCGTGAACTTGCCGTCGGCGCCCGGATAGATGCGGATCTCGTAGGGTGCATCCGGCCGCTCGGTCGCGTATTGGACGACTGGCCCCATCGGGACGATGGCACCGGCGCGCACGTACAGCGGGAAGACGTCGAGCGGCACGTCCCGGGCGACCGTCGTGCCGCCCTGGAAGCGCTCGTGCGTCCAGAAGTCGTACCAGTCGGAGCCGGTGGGCAGATAGGTTTGCATCGTCGTGTCCGGCGTGGTCGAAGACTGCGCCTGGGCGGCCAGTTGCGACGGGGTGCGCCATGCCAGGCGCAGGTTGCGCTCCGACGTGGCGTTGTAATACTCGAGGGTGATGGGCAGGCTCTGGCCCTTTTTCAGGACGACCTTGGTGCCGGCATAGCGCCTGCCTCCGTTTTTCCAGTCCTCGACGGCGAGCTTGCCGTCGACGTACAGGCGGTAACCGTCGTCTCCTTCCGCGCCCAGCTCGTATTCGCCGTCTTCCGGCGCCACGACGGCGCCCGTCCACCGCGCGGAGAAATTATCGAGGCTCTTGAGGCCGGCCGGCATGTCGGCCAGCGGCGGCGCGGGCCACACGAAGTCGATGATGGGGTCGACGGTCTTGCCCTGCGGCGTCTCGAAGTTGCGGCCCTCGAAGTATTGTCCGGCCAGGCCGGGCTTGCCGTCGGGCGTGCGCAGGGCGGTGGCGGGAATGGTGGCGGGCGGCGGCGGCTGGAAGCGGTACATCTGGCGCGTGACCGGATGGACGAGGAAGGACGGGCCGAACTGGAAGGCGTCGTTGACGTCGCGCACGCGCGGATCGTCCGGGAAATCCATCGGCAGGGCGCGCATCAGCGTGTAGCCGTCATGGGTGACTTTCCAGCTCAGGCTATAGGTATAGGGCAGCAGCCGGTAACGCAGGTAGACGGCATCCCGCAGTGCCTTGTACATCTCGGGATCGGACTGCTTGAACAGGTAAGGCTCGCGCTCGATGTCGGTGCCGTGGATGCGCATTAGCGGATTGAAGGCGGCGTATTGCAGCCAGCGGGCGTACAGTTCGCGATACGAGGCATTCTTGTCGCCGCCGGGGAATCCACCCCCGATGAAGAAGCCGGCGGTATCCTGCGTCCAGTACGGGTTGCCGGTGATGGTGACGTTGACGCCGCCGTTGATCTGCTCGAGCAGCGTTTGCCAGCTGGCCCGGGTGTCGCCCGACCAGGACGCGGCCGCCGTCCTTTGTGCGCCGGCCCAGGCGGAGCGCGTCAGCGTGAACACGCGCTTGTTGCTGGTCGCCCGTTGGCCCTCGTACGTGCCGAGCGTCGTCATCAGCGAATACGGGTTGAGGTAGCGGGCGAAGTCGCCCATGGCGTTCGTGCCGAGTCCCTTGATGTCGCGCTCGTTGTCGCCGGCGTTGTGCGCGGCCGTGCCGACTTCGACTTCGGTGCCGTCCATCCACAGCGCGTCCACACCGGCGTCGAGCAGGCCCTGCTTGACGTGCTTGAAGTAGATCTTCCGTCCCTCGGGGCTGTAGGCATCGTAGATGCGTGCCTTCTTGGAAATCCAGTGCAGGGGCGCGAAGCGCAAGTTGTGCTGGTCGAGTTCGTGCGCCAGCGCGGTGTCGTTGCCGATCGACGGCCAGATCGACACCATGAGCTTGAGGTGCTGGTCATGGATGGCCTTCGTCATGCCCTTCGGATCGGGGAAGCGCTCTTTGTCCCACGTCATGCCGCTCCAGCTGCCGTCCTGGCTGCCGCCCCAGTACTGCCAGTCCTGCACGATGTAGTCGAGCGGGAACTGCTCCTTGCGGAACGTGCGCGCCACCTCGACCAGGCGGTCCTGCGTCGGGTAGCGTTCCTTGCTCATGAACAGGCCGAACGCCTGCTTCGGATACATCGGCGCCGCGCCGGTGAGGTCGCGGTAGCCGGCCACGACGTCGTCCAGCGTGGCGCCGGCCATGAAGTAGTAATCGACGCCGCCCGGCGCGCTTTCCGCCCACAGTGAGGCGCCCTCGGCGTTGTCCGTGAAGCGCATCTTCGAATACGTGTCCCACAGGATGCCGTAGCGCTCCGTCGACACCATGACGGGAATGATGATGCCGATGTTCGTTTGCACCAGCAGCAGATCCTTGTTGCGGCGGTTGACGTCGCCTTCGCCCACGAAGCCGAATCCGTAGATGCCTTCGCCCGGCTTCAGGGTGAACGTGTTGGTGGCTTCATAGGTCGGCGCGCCGGCCAGCTCGATTTTTTTCAGGGACTGCGGCGCGCTGCGCTTCTCCTGCGTATAGACCTTGCCCTGCGCATCCTGAAACGTGATGGCGCCCGTCGACTTGTCGATGGCGATGCGCAGCAGCTTGCTCTCGAGCGTGAGGGTGTCGGCGCCGTCGCGCGTCGTGAAGGCGACGGCCGCCGGCGCATGCGTCACGACGACGCTCGGATGGCGCCAGAAGTTGTCGCCGAGCGTCGTGTTGACGCGCACCGTCGTCGGGCCGTAGAAGATCACGTTCTTCGTCACGCCGCCGACGCGGACCTGCACGCCGTGGGCGATCGGTGCATACGAGAAGGACGCCGTCGCGGCGGCGACCGGCAGCAGGTGGCCGTTGGCGTCGAGGCCCGACAAGGGCGCCGCATGTGCGCCCGCGGCGAGGAGGGCGAGCAGCGCGATGTGTTTTTTCATGGGATTCTTGATCTGTGGATAGCTGGATGCAGGCCGGACGTTAGCAGAATAATTTGTTCGACGATAATACAAATTTTTGCGATATCGATAACGAAAACAGTATCGCAGACGCCCGTGTACGTACCCCGGCACATCGAGATAGCGCTATCATCATCCCCTGATCCCGATAACGACAAAGGAGACATCGATGAAAACGCTGTTGGCAGCATGCGCCGTCGCGCTGAGCGTTGGCATCCCGGCCTGGGCACAGCAGTCCGCCGTCCCGCCGGGCGAACGCCACTTCGTGCTGGAGAACACGCGGATCATCCCCGTGCAATCGCAGTCGACGGGCAGGGCGCACGAACTGGTGGTCGTGCTGCCGTCGAGCTACGCCGCGCATCCGGAAAAGCGCTACCCCGTGCTGTATTTCCTCGATGCGTACTGGGACACGCCGCTGCTCACCGCCACCTACGGCAACCTGGTCTATGACAACCAGGTGCCCGAGTTCATCATGGTGGGCCTGTCATACCCGGCCGGCGCCGACTACGACGTGGAGCGCCGCCGCGACTACACGATCACGGCGACGGACGCCGATTCCGGCAAGGCCGACGCGTTCCTCGGCTTCATCACGAAGGAGGTCGCGCCGCTGATCGAGAGCCGCTTCCGCGCCGAGAAGACGGACCGCGTGATCTCCGGAAGTTCGCTGGGCGGCCTGTTCGCCATCGCGGCCGCGTACAAGGCACCGGGCTTCTTCGCCGGCCACATCGCCATCAGCCCCGCGGCCGGCTGGGACCACGGCGCGCTCGGCAAGGTCGATGCCGCTTATGCCCGCGACCATCAGACGCTTCCGGCGCGCGTGTTCATCTCGCACGGCGGCATCGAATATCCCGCGTTCCGCGAACCCATCGTCGCATTCCAGAAGCAGCTGGCCGACCGGCATTACCAGGGCCTCGCGCTGCAGACGTGGACGATGGAAGGGCTCGACCACACGTCCGTGAAGGGCGACGGCTATGTGCGCGGGCTGATGTGGGTGTGGAAGCCGAAGAAGCCGTCCGGGCCGAGCGGGCTGACCAAGGCGATGCAGCAGCAGGGGGAGTAAGCGCGCGCGTGCAATCCTTTTGTCATCGGGCCGTGCTAGATTCTGACTCATCGAACACGCATGGCGAAAGGATGCACGATGCCGTCTCCGTCACGCCGCCGCTTCCTCGGCAACGTCACCGCCGCGACGGTGCTCGGCGCGCTGCCCCCGCTGCTGCGGGCCGCGCTGGCCGTGCCGCCGCGGCGCGGCACGGGCACCATCGCCGACGTGCGCCACGTCGTCATCCTCATGCAGGAAAACCGCTCGCTCGACCATTACTTCGGCACGCTGGCCGGCGTGCGCGGCTTCGGCGACCGGATGACGATTCCCGTGCACGGCGGCCGCACGGTCTGGCAGCAGCACAACGGCCGCCGCATCGTCATGCCGTACCGCCTGGATGGCAGCGCCGGCAACGCCCAGCCCGCGCTCGACCTGCCGCACACATGGCCCGACGCGCAAGCCGCGTGGGACGATGGCCGCATGGGCAACTGGCCACGCGCGAAGACCGATGCGTCGATGGCCTATTACACGCGCGCCGAGCTGCCGATCCAGTTCGCGCTGGCCGACGCATTCACCCTGTGCGATGGCTATCACTGCTCGCTGCAAGGCGGCACGAATCCGAACCGCCTGTTCATGATGACGGGGACGAACGATCCGTCCGGCCGCCACGGCGGCCCCGCCATCGACAATCGCATGGAAGGCTTCGGCCCCGTCGAACGGGGCTTCACGTGGACCACGTATCCGGAACGGCTCGACGCGGCGGGCGTCAGCTGGAAGGTCTACAACGACATGGCCGATAACTACGGCTGCAACCTGCTGCAGACGTTCAAAAGTTTTCGCGCGGCGCACGCGGCGCGTCCGCATCCGCTGGCGGACAAGGGCTTGTCGACCACCTTGCGCGACGCCACGCTGGACGGCCTGCGCGACGACGTCCTTCATGGCCGCCTGCCGCAGGTCAGCTGGGTCATCCCGCCGCGCCTGTACAGCGAGCATCCGAATCCGTCCACGCCCGTACAGGGCGGCGCGTACACGTTGCAAGTGCTGGAAGCGCTGCTCGCCGACCCGGACGTCTGGAGCGGCACGGTGTTCCTGCTGACGTACGACGAGAACGACGCGTTCTTCGACCACATGCCGCCGCCCGCCGCGCCCGCGCTGTTGCCCGACGGATCGCGCGCCGGCAAGTCCACCGTCGGCTTCGCGGACGAGTGCCACCGCGACGGCTGCCTGTACGGCCTCGGGCCGCGCGTGCCGATGCTCGTGATGTCCCCGTGGAGCAAGGGCGGCTGGGTGAATTCGCAGGTGTTCGATCACACGTCGATCGTGCGCTTCCTCGAGCGCCGCTTCGGCGTGATGGAGCCGAACATCGGTGCGTGGCGCCGCGCCGTCTGCGGCGACCTGACGAGCTGCTTCGACTTCGCTTCGCCCGATGCGGCGGTCCCGCGCCTGCCCGGGTTCGGCACGGCGCAAGCCGACGCGGAACGCGACCGCCAGCGCGCCACGTCCGCCATCGAGGTGCCGCCGGAATCCGCGCAGGCAGCGCCGCGCCAGGAGGAGGGTACGCGGCCGTCGCGCGCGCTGCCCTATCTGCTCGAAGTGCTGGCCGACCCGGGCCCGGACCGCGTCGTGCTGGCGTTCGCGAACGGCGGCACGGCCGGCGCCGTGTTCCACGTCTACGACCGCCTGCGCCTGGAAGCCGTCCCGCGCCGCTACACGGTGGAAGCGGGCAAGCAGCTGGCCGACACCTGGCCGGTATCCGGCGCCTACGATTTATGGATCCTCGGCCCGAACGGCTTTCACCGCGGCCTGCGCGGCACCGGGGTGCCGGGCATCGCCGTGCGCGCCGCGCGCGCGGGCGAGCGCATCGTGCTCGAGCTGCGCAACGGTACGGATGCGCCACGCGACGCGACGGTGACGATGCTGGCGTATGCCGATCCGGCGCCGCGTACGGTCAGTCTCGCCGCGGGCGCCGTCGAGCTCATCGCGCTGCCCGGCCCGTGGTACGACGCGGCCGTGCGCTGCGGCGACGCGGCGTGGCGGTTCGCCGGCCGGGTCGAGACGGGGTTCGACGCGACGTCCGATCCCGCGCTGGGGCTCGCGTCCGCCCTGGCCTGGTAAGTTGCGACTATTTTTCGCGGCCGTGTCGATTCCGTGTGCCGCCGTTCGTCGTCAACATGCAGGACCCGTCATCCACCCACTTCACACGAGGACGTCATGAACAAAGAGATCATCTTCAACCTGCCCGTCAAGGACCTGGAACGCTCCAAGGCCTTTTTTGCCGCGCTGGGCTTCAGTGTCGATCCGGCATACAGCAACGAGAACGCGGCGTTCATGAACGTCGTGGACGGCACGCTCCGCGTCATGCTGATGACCGAAACCTTCTTCAGCTCCTTCACGAAGCGGCCCGTCGTGCAAGCGAAGGAGGCCAACGAAGTCATCATCTGCCTGAGCTGCGAGAGCCGTGCGGAGGTCGACAGCCTGATCGCGAAGGCGACCGCCGCCGGTGCCCGCATCCCGCATCCGCCCGAGGACAACGGCTTCATGTACGACCAGGGTTTCGAAGACCTCGACGGCCATTTGTGGAACCTCGTCTGGATGGCGCCGAAGGACTGACGGAGACGCCGGTGGTACGATAACGGTTCATGTACCCATGCAGAGGAAGCAATGACCGTATTCGCCATGCCCGTCTTCGACGCCACCGTCATCTACGAAGGCAATGAGCTCTTCAAGGGCCAGGGCGCCGCGCGCGGCTGGGCCGAGAAGCTGGCCAAGGAAATCGAGACCGACGTCACCGTCGAGAAGATCGGCACCGGCTGGGCGCTGTGCGCCCGGCTGGACGGCGTCGATTGCCGCTGGGGCATCCTGGGCCAGCGCCTGAAGCGTCTCGACTGAATGGCCGCGCTGACGGTCTCGCGCATCCTGCACGCGGGCTATGTGTTCGAGTGCGACGGCACGCGCATCGCCTTCGACACGATCTTCGAAAACCCGTTCAGCCACAACTGCCACGCGTTTCCCGACGTGCGGTTCGACCTAGCGCTGATCCGGCAGCAGCGCTTCGACGCCGTGTTCATCTCGCACTTCCACGACGACCACTGCTCGCTCGAGAGTCTCGACCTGCTCGACCGCGCGACCCCGCTGTACCTGTACTGCCTGTTCGACGAGTTGTTCGACATGGTGCGCGAACTGGGTTTCACGCACGTGCACGCGCTGCGCCTGGACGAGCCGGTGGACGTGGGGTCGTTCCAGGTCGTGCCGCGCGAAGCGATGGATGCCGAGGTGGACTCGATGTTCCAGATCCGCGCCGCCGGGCTGAACGTGCTGAACGTCGTCGATTCCTGGATCGACGACGCGGCACTCGCGCGCCTCGTCGCGGAAAAGCCGTGGGACCTCGTGCTGTGGCCATTCCAGACGATGCGCGAGATCGAGGTACTGGCGCCGACACGCGCCGCGCCCGCGCCGCCCGCGCTGCCGGACGAGTGGCTCGCGCAGCTGCGCGCGCTGGACCCGCGCCACGTCGTGCCGAGTTCCTGCCAGTTCGTCCTCGAGCCGTGGTCGTGGTACAACCGCGCGTTCTTCCCGATCTCGTATGCCAGGTTCGCGCAGGAAGTCGGGGCGGCGCTGCCGCGGGCGCGCGTCGTGCGCATGAACCCATCGGTCTCGCTGCGGCTCGATGCGGATGGGCTGCACCCGGCGCCGCCGCTGGACTGGGTGATTCCGGTCGGCGACCAGGACGTCGACTACGTCTACGAAGGCAATGCCGATGCGCCGCCGACGGGCGGGATCGCCCGCCATGTCCCCGCGCTGACGCACGACCAGTGGACGCGCGTGCTGGACTACTGCCGTGTGACGCTGCTCGACAAATACGCGGACACGGAAGCCGGCTGCGAATACTTCGACCAGCCCCGCGTCTGGCAATTGGCGATCTACGATCATGAAGGCGCCGTCACGCGCTTCCGCTACCACCTGGAGCCGGGCAGCGCGACGCATGCCGGCGTCGACGACGGCCCGCTGGGCTGGACGACCGACGTCCCCGCCGCGAAGTTGTACGCGGCGTTGGCACTGGGCGAATCGCTGACGTCGATGTACGTCCGGATCAACGATGCCCAGTTCGATGCCGATACGGAACGCGACCTCGCCGACGCGGACGTCGTCGACGATCCGCTGATCCGCTGCCTGTTCAGCGAGGGCTTCGGCGCCTACCAGCGGGCACAGTTGCGGCGGCTGCTGGGCCGTTGACACTTCCCGGCCTGAACCGACAAGTGTGACCGGCCGTACAGAACGTGGCTGAGCTGTACGGTAGCATCGATCATCAACTTGATCAGGAGAAGACAATGGCTATCCACCACCTGCCTGTCATGCGTGTCGCCGCCATCCTCGCATTGACCGCCGCGTCGGCGTCCGTATTCGCCCAGAGTACCGAATATCGGCGGGGTTACGCGGACGGCTTCGTTGCCGGCAAGAACGCCGCCCTCGAGGAGCAAGGCCGGCACTGGCCCCGTGTGCACGTCGAGGAAGCGGAATACGGTGCGCGCGGCATGACCTGCGACGCGCTCAGGGCCGTGCGCAACGAGGTCGAACGGAACGACGGCAACACCCGCGCCGGCAACCATTTGTGCGGCGACCCGGCTCGTGGCCAGCCGAAACATTTGCGGATCGTGTATCGCTGCGGCGACAGCGAGGCGATGCGGGTCGTCGTGCGTGAAAACGAGGTCGTGCGCCTGACCTGCCGTCAGTGACCGGTCAGCGGCGCAGCTGCGCGAGGATGCCCAGCGCGCCGCGCGCCGTCTTCCACACGGACAGCGCCGACGTGGCGAGGCCCGCGAGGCGTTTGCGGCGCATGAAGGCGAGCCCCAGCACAGTGCCGGCCGCGCCCAGCACGAGCTTGCGGTTGGCGGTGACATAGCCCGCCAGCGGAAAACCGGCCAGCGCGGTCGACGGCCGCAGCGCCTTCAGTTCGTAGGCGAGGCCCACGCGCTGTTCCGCGCATCGTTCGATCAATGCCGCGCGGCGGGCGGCGAGGGCGGCCTTATTCATCGGCGCCTCCCGCATGCGCGTTGGCCGTGTGATGCGCCGCCGCGTGGCGCAAGTAGTCGATGTCGTTGCGCAGCTCGGCCAAGGTGGCGGACAGCAGCGGCGCCTCCGCGTTCATGCCGGCGCGCACCTTCATGAGGATGATACCGGCCAGCGCGCCGAACAGGACGGCCATGCCGCCGACGGCCTGCAGGCGGTACGTGTCCCAGAACAGGGCGATGACGAACAGCGCGGCGAGCAGCAGCGCGCCGGCCGCGAGGAACACGGCGAGTAACGTCCACGCGACGTGGCCCAGCAGGCGGCGCGCGTCTTCCTGGAACTCGACCGCGGCCAGTTCCAGGCGCGTGCCGACCATCGCGGCGAGCGTCGCCGCGATGCGCCCTCCGGCCGCCAGGAAACCCATTATTTACGGGCGATCAGCATGCCGATCACGACACCGACTGCGGTGCCGAGGCCGACTGCCTTCCACGGATTTTCCTTCACGTACTCGTCGGTGGCCTTGGCGGCGACCTTGGCTTTTTCGACCGCAGCTTCTTCCAGGCGGATGATGTCTTCCTTGGCCTTCACGAGCGTGCGCTCGAACTTGACCTTGGCGGCCTTGAACTCTTCGCCGGTCAGGTGGCCGCTGTGGCGCAGCCACGCCTCGGCGTCCTGGATGACGGTCTTCAGGTCGGACAGCAACTGGTCGCGGGCGCCGGACTGGGTCGGGATTTTTTCCATCATGGGTGAACCTTTTCGTTATCGATTATGTTACGGACAATATTATCCTAATGCATAGTCTAGCGCGACGCCAGCGAACACGGCCGCACCCAACCAGTTGTTGTGGTTGAACGCGGCGAAGCAGCGCATGCGGTCGCGCCCGCGGATCAGCGTGTAGTGGTAGACGGCCATCCCGGCCGCAACAAGAATGCCCGCCACGAACCACCAGCGCAGCCCCAGCGACCAGCCGCACGCGAGGTCGATGCCCAAGGTCGCCGCGTAGCACACCATGATCGCCGCCACGTCGTAGCGGCCGAACGTGATGGCGGACGTGCGGATGCCGATCTTGAGGTCGTCGTCGCGATCGACCATCGCATATTCCGTATCGTACGCGAGCGACCAGAACACGTTGGCGACGAGCAGCCACCACGCGACGGCCGGCACATGGCCCTGCACGGCGGCGAACGCCATCGGGATACCGAAGCCGAACGCGATGCCGAGGTAGGCCTGGGGCAGCGCGAAGAAGCGCTTGAAATACGGATAGCTGCCCGCGATGATCACCGCGACGACGGACAGCTCCTTCGTCAGCGCGTTCAGCGGCAGGATCAGCAGGAACGACACGATCGCGAGCACGGCCGCCACCATCAGCGCTTCCCAGCCCTTGATGCGGCCGCTGGTCAGCGGGCGGTCCACCGTGCGCTTGACGTGGCGGTCGAAGTCGCGGTCGGCGTAATCGTTGATCGCGCAGCCGGCGGAGCGCATCAATGCCGTGCCGACGACGAAGATGGCGAGGATCAGCGGATCGGGATGGCCGTTCGACGCCATCCACAATGCCCACAGCGTGGGCCACAGCAGCAGCAGGATGCCGATCGGCTTGTGGGCCCGGACCAGGCGGAAATAGAGCGCCAGCTTGTTCATGTTCTGGAGTGATTGAATATCAGCAAGGTCAGGATTGTAGCCTGTCGGGCCGCGGCCGACAGTTGGCGACCCGGAGCGCGGGCATGCGGGCGGCGGCGCGCAACGCGGTGTTGCAGGGCGATGCCTTGTGCGGGATGGCGGCGGCGAGCGCGCCGCCGTCCGTCAGGCCGCGGCTTCGAGCGTGACCATCTCGACGCCGGGCAGTCCGCAATCCGCGACGGCCTTCACGACGGCGTCGATGGCGGCGCGGCGGGTAAAACTCTTGCGCCACACGATGACGACGCGGCGCGACGGCGCCGGGTCGTTGAACGGGACGAACGTCAGCATGCCGTGCGGGTCCTTCATGTCCGGCACCGAGGCACGCGGCAGCACCGTCAGGCCGATGCCGCTCGCGACCATGTGGCGGATCGTCTCCAGCGACGAGCCCTCGAACGTGCGCTGCATGCCGTTGCCCGGCGACGAAGAGAAGCGCGCCATCTCCGGGCACACTTCGAGCACCTGGTCGCGGAAGCAGTGGCCCGTGCCCAGCAGCAGCATCGTCTCGCTCTTGAGGTCCTCGGCGGCGATCTCCGTGCGGCTGGCCCACGGATGATGTTTCGGCATCGCGACGACGAACGGTTCGTCGTACAGCGGCTGCACGGCCATGCCGTGTTCGGGCAGCGGCAAGGCCATGATGGCGGCGTCCAGCTCGCCCTGGCGTAGCAGGTCGAGCAATTTCACCGTGAAATTTTCCTGCAACACGAGCGGCATCTGCGGCACGTGCTCGATCAGGTTCTTCACGAGCGGGGGCAGCAGGTACGGGCCCACCGTGTAGATGACGCCCAGGCGCAGCGGCCCGGACAGCGGATCCTTGTTCTGCTTCGCGAGTTCCTTGATGGCGGCCGTCTGCTCGAGCACACGCTCGGCCTGCGCGACGATCTGCGCACCGAGCGGCGTGACGGACACTTCCGACCCGCCCCGTTCGAACAGGGTCACGCCCAGCTCGTCCTCGAGTTTCTTGATGGCGACGGACAGCGTGGGCTGGGCCACGAAACACGCTTCGGCCGCATGCCCGAAGTGGCGGGCGCGCGCAACGGCGACGATGTATTTCAGTTCGGTCAGTGTCATGGTTTTTGATTATGTTCTTACCGGCCGTGTTCTGGAAGACACGTTTGCCTGTGTTTTAGGCAGTTCGGCACTATTTTACCGGTAAAGCCCTGGATATAATGGCCGGGCTGGCGATGTTGCCATGCGTTAACAAAGAGGCATCCCATGTCTTCGACCTTCGGCCCGGCGGAAGCCCAGGCTTATATGCACAAGCTGCTCACGGTGATGAACCACCAGGGCGGCTCCGACCTGTTCATCTCGGCCGATTTCCCGCCCAGCATGAAGCACCAGGGCGCGATGAAACCCCTGAGCAACCAGCGTCTGACAGGCGACGTGACGCGCGCGCTCGCGCTGGCGCTGATGAACGAGCGGCAGCGCGCCGAGTTCGAGGCTGAGATGGAGTGTAATTTCGCCATCTCGCTGCCGGGCGTGTGCCGCTTCCGCGTGAACGTGTTCGTGCAACAGCAGAGCGTGGGCATGGTCGTGCGGACGATTGCGTCGGAAATCCCGAACTTCGAAAAGCTGGACCTGCCCGAGGTGCTGAAGGACGTCGTGATGACGAAGCGCGGGCTCGTGCTCGTCGTCGGCGGCACGGGTTCCGGCAAGTCGACCACGCTCGCGGCGATGATCGATTACCGCAACAGCAATTCGGCGGGCCATATCATCACGGTCGAGGACCCCGTCGAATACGTCCACAAGAACAAGAGCTGCCTCATCACGCACCGCGAGGTCGGCGTCGACACGCTGTCGTGGCATAACGCGCTGAAGAACACGCTGCGCCAGGCACCGGACGTGATCCTGATCGGCGAGATCCGCGACACGGAAACGATGGAACACGCGATCGCGTTCGCCGAAACGGGCCACCTGTGCCTCGGTACGCTGCACGCGAACAACGCGAACCAGACGATGGACCGCATCATCAACTTCTTCCCGGAAGAGCGGCGCAACCAGTTGCTGATGGACCTGTCGTCGAACCTGCGCGCCATCGTGTCGCAGCGCCTCGTGCGCACGGAAGACGGCAAGGGGCGCAAGGCCGCCATCGAGATCCTGCTGAACACGCCGACGATCGGCGAGATGATCCTGAAAGGCAATTTCCAGAGCATCAAGGAGATCATGCAGAAGTCGCGCGAGCTAGGCATGTGCACGTTCGACCAGGCGCTGTTCGAGCTCTACAACAAAGGCTTCATCAGCTACGACGAAGCGATCCGCAACGCCGACTCCGCGAACGGCCTGCGGCTGCAGATCAAGCTGTCGGG
This sequence comes from Massilia pinisoli, assembly GCF_024753285.1. GTDB lineage: Bacteria > Pseudomonadota > Gammaproteobacteria > Burkholderiales > Burkholderiaceae_D > Telluria > Telluria pinisoli. Next base: position 171,004 of record NZ_JANUGW010000008.1, read on the forward strand.
CGAGCGCAAGGAGCCCGCGGAGGGCGGTGCCGCCGCGAAGCCGGCCGAGCTGTCGATGCTGATCGAGGAGCCGGAAGAGGAACCGCCGGCCGCGAGTTAGAATGCGGTCATGGCTACCTTCGAACAAAAAATCTGCACCCGCGCGACGTTGCCGCAACGCGTCGCCGACCTCCCGCAACCCGTCGTGCTGACGAACGGCGTCTTCGACATCCTGCACCGCGGCCACGTGACGTACCTCGCGCAGGCGCGCGAACTGGGTGCGTCGCTCGTCGTCGCCGTCAACACGGACGCGTCCGTGAAACGCCTGGGCAAGGGCGACGACCGCCCGCTGAACACGCTGGCCGACCGCATGGCCGTGCTGGCCGCGCTGGAATCCGTCAGCCTCGTCGTGGAATTCGACGAGGACACGGCGCTGGAAGTCGTCCAGGAAGCCCGCCCCGACATCTACGCGAAGGGCGGCGACTACGTCATGAGCGAGATCCCGGAAGGCAAGGCGGTGATCGCGTACGGCGGCAAGGCCGTCGCCATCGACTTCGCGCACGACCGGTCGACGACCAAGCTCGTGGCGAAGATCCGCCAGTTCGGCTGATGCTTCAACCGCCGCCCGCGTACCCGTTCTGGCGCCACGCCTCGTAGACGACGACGGCCACCGTGTTCGACAGGTTCAGGCTGCGATTGCCGGGCATCATCGGCAAGCGGATGCGCTGGGCGGGCGGGAACGTTTCGCGCAACGCCGGATCGAGCCCGCGCGATTCCGCGCCGAACACGAACACGTCGCCGGGACGGAACGCGGCGTCTCCGAACGGTGACGAGCCGTGCGTCGTCATGGCGAACATGCGCGCGGGGTCCGGCTTGGCGTCGGCCAGGAAGGCGTCCCAGTTCTTGTGGACCTTCATTGTCGCGTAGTCGTGGTAGTCGAGGCCGGCGCGGCGCATCTTCGCGTCGTCCAGCGGGAAGCCGAGCGGCTCGACGAGGTGAAGCTGCGCCCCCGTATTCGCGCACAGGCGGATGATGTTGCCCGTGTTGGGCGGGATCTCGGGTTCGACCAGTACGACGTGAAACATTAACTCTCCTTCGATTACGGATGGGGTGGCGTGCGCGCGAACACGAGGTTCGTCACGCGCGCCGCGCCGCAGCGCTTGAACGCGGCGGCCAGTTCGCCCAGCGTGTGGCCGCTCGTCATGACGTCGTCGACGAGGCCGACGTGGCGTCCCTCGACGACGTCCGGGTCGGCCACGGCGAACGCGCCGCGCACGTTGCGCGCCCGCGCGTCCGGCGCGGTGCCCGACTGGGCCGGCGTGTCGAGCGTGCGCTGCGCCAGCGCCGGATGACATGCTACCCCGAGCGCCGCCGCCAGGGGCCGCGCGATTTCCAGCGCCTGGTTGAAGCCGCGCTCCACCAGGCGGCGCGGACCCAGCGGCACCGGGCACAGCAGGTCGGGCAGCGCCTGGTTCGGCCGGGCCAGCATCGCGTCGCGCAGCTGGCGCGCGAACCAGGGCGCGAGCGCGAGGCGGGCGCCGAATTTTAATTGAAGGACGAGCTGGTCGAGCGGAATCGCGTAATCGACGGCCGCGACGGTGGCATCGAACGCGGGCGGATCGTCCAGGCAGCGGCCGCAGAGAAGGGCTGGTTCCTGCAGCGGATTCGCGCATTGTCCGCAACGCATCGCGCGCGGGCGCGCGTACGCGTCGCGGCAGCCGGCGCACACGACGTCGTCGCAGCCGCCCCCGCACAGGGCGCACGTCGAGGGCAGCAGCACGCGCAGCAACGCGCGCGGCCAACGTCTTACGGCCGGGACACGAATCATCGTCGAGTTGCCAAAATCAGTCATCGCGCACGGACGCAAAACCCATCATGTACACTCGCACCATTATCCCATTCACCGCAGCGTCGCCATGGTTTCACCCCAAGCCCCTTCCAAAATGAGCGCGCCGATCGATCCGGTCCGCGTGCGCCAGCTGTTTTCCGACCCCGACCGGGTCGCCCCGTCCGATTTCCTGCGGCGCGAGATCGCCAGCCGCATGTTCGACCGCCTGACACTCGTCAAGACGGCGCCGCGCCACGTGCTCGACGCCGGTTGCGGGACTGGTGTCGACATCGCCGAACTGCAGAAGCGCTACCCGGCCGCGCAGGTGCTGGGCCTGGACGCCGTGCCGGCGATGCTCGCTGCCGCCGGAACCGTGCAGGCGCCCCGGTCGCTGCTCAGCCGTTTGCTTCCGGCGAAGGCTGGCATCGACCTCGTTTGCGCGGACTTCGGCAACCTGCCGTTCGGGCCGAACTCGCTGGACCTCGTCTGGTCGAACCTGGCGTTGCACTGGCATCCGCAGCCCGACCGCGTGTTTGCCGAATGGCGCCGCGTGCTGCGCGTGGATGGTTTATTGATGTTCTCGAATTTCGGCCCGGATACGTTCCGCGAGCTGCGCACGGCGTTCGCGGCGATGGACGAGACGCCGCACACGCTGCCGTTCGTCGACATGCACGACTTCGGCGACCAGCTCGTGGAAGCGGGGTTCACGACGCCCGTCATGGACATGGAGCAGATCACCGTGACGTACGACGACGCCGATAAATTGCTGGCCGACGTGCGCGCATTCGGCGGCAACCCGCTCGCCACGCGCCGTCGCGGGCTCGTCGGCCGGGCCGCGTGGCAGCGCATGCGCGATGCGCTGGAAGCGGGGCGGCGCGCGGACGGCAAGCTGGGGCTGACGTTCGAGGTCATCTACGGCCATGCGTTCCGGCCCGCGCCAAAGACGACGGCGGCGGGGGAGGCGATCGTCCGCTTCCAGCCGCCCAGGCCGCGGTGACGATCGCCGCGCATCGGGCGCCGACCGCGGCGTGTATGCAGGGTGCATACGATCGCGGTAATTTTCCTTGAATAAAAATTACGGCTTTCAGTATAATCAAACACACTTTTTTCGACTGAATCAAAAAAACGCTAAAAAATTAAGCATAAAGGCGTAGGGTCGGAGGGTAACTCGACAAATCGCAACGGTTTGTCGACACGCCTGGAGGTTGGAGCATCACCCGGGGATACGTGGCAACGTATCAAGTATCCCCCGCAAGCAAGGTCTGAAGTCATCGTTCATCGAGGTTGCCAGACGGCGCCCCGCTGGACGGTGTCGAGTCCCGCAGCGCCCGCCGGCGCGCGTGGGAAGTGGTTGCGTTTAGTTTAAAAAGGATTTCGGAACGGAAGTTGTCTTCCGTGGCTTCCTCCATCGGTAGTGGAGGATCGCTTCCGTTCAAGAAATTTCTCTTCTAAAGGTGGTTGGGGACAACATGACATATGCAAAACGATTCAAAGCGTTGATGCTCGGTCTCGCGATAGCGGCGGCCAGCATTCCGGCAGTAGCGGAGCCTGGTCCAGTCGTGACCGGACGTCCGGAAGCACTTCAGCTGAACCTGCAGCAACCCGTGACGGGCATCGCGGCCTACGTTTATAGCCTGCACAACTGGATGATGGTGGTCTGCCTCGTCATCTTCATCGGCGTGTTCGGCGTCATGTTCTACTCGGTGTTCAAGCACCGCAAGTCCCTCGGCCACAAGCCGGCCACCTTCCACGAATCCACCACGGTCGAGATCGCCTGGACCATCATCCCGTTCCTGATCGTCATCGGCATGGCCCTGCCGGCCACGCACGCCGTCGTGCAGATGAAGGACACGTCGAACCCCGATCTCACCATCAAGGTCACCGGCATGCAGTGGAAATGGGGCTACGACTACCTGAAGGGCGAGGGCGAAGGCATCTCGTTCCTGTCGAACCTGGCCACGCCGCGCACGCAAGTGGGCGAGCCGGGCATCGCACCGACCGAGAAGCGCACGGAGAACTACCTGCTCGAGGTCGACAACCCCGTCGTCGTCCCCGTCGGCAAGAAGGTCCGCCTCGTGCTGACCGCCAACGACGTCATCCACTCGTGGACGATCCCCGCGTTCGCCGTCAAGCAGGACGCGATTCCCGGCTTCGTGCGCGACACGTGGTTCAAGGCCGAGCAGATCGGCACCTACCGCGGCAATTGCGTCGAGCTGTGCGGCAAGGACCACGCGTTCATGCCGATCGTCGTGAAAGTCGTATCAAGCGAAGACTACACCGCGTGGGTCAACGGCGAGAAGACACGCATGGCCGCGCTGGCCGACGACCCGAACAAGGTCTGGACCATCGACGAGCTCAAGACCAAAGGCGAAAAAGTCTTTGCGTCCAACTGCGTGGCCTGCCACCAGGCCAATGGCCAGGGTGTGCCGGGCGCGTTTGCACCGCTGGTCGGATCGCCGGTCGTGCTCGGGCCTAAAGCCGGGCAGGTCGACGTACTGCTGAACGGCAAGCACAGCGGCAAGTATCCGTCGGCGATGCCGTCGTGGAAGCAGTTGTCGGATTCCGAGATCGCTTCCGTCATCACCTATACCCGCAACAACTGGACCAACAAGGCGGACGAGAACATCGTCCAGCCGTCCGAGGTCCTGGCTGCGCGCGGCAAATAAGGCAGACAAGCTCAACAAGCGTTTGGATTCAAGGGACCGGGCCGTCGCGCCACCGCTTTCGGCCCTTGCTGTCCCGCACGACTAGGATACCGACATGACTTCCAGCACCATCGATCATACGCACGACCATGGCCACGACCACGCGCACGACCACCCGGTCGGCGCGCGCCGCTGGCTCTTCGCCACCAACCACAAGGACATCGGCACGTTGTACCTGTGGTTCGCCTTCACCATGCTGCTCTCGGGCGGCGTGCTGGCGCTGATGATCCGCACCGAGCTGTTCCAGCCCGGCCTGCAGTTCTTCCGCCCCGAATTCTTCAACCAGCTGACCACCATGCACGGCATCGTGATGGTGTTCGGCGCGATCATGCCCGCGTTCGTCGGCTTCGCCAACTGGATGATCCCGCTGCAGATCGGCGCGTCCGACATGGCGTTCGCCCGCATGAACAACTTCTCGTTCTGGCTGCTGCCGCCGGCCGCCATCCTGCTGGCGACGTCGTTCTTCGTGCCGGGCGGCGCCACCGCGGCCGGCTGGACCTTGTACGCGCCGCTGTCGACGCAGATGGGCCCGGGCATGGACATGGCGATCTTCGCCCTGCACATCATGGGCGCGTCGTCGATCATGGGTTCCATCAACATCATCGTCACGATCCTGAACATGCGTGCGCCGGGTCTCACCTTGATGAAGATGCCGATGTTCTGCTGGACCTGGCTCATCACCGCCTACCTGCTGATCGCCGTGATGCCGGTTCTCGCAGGCGCCATCACGATGACGCTGACCGACCGCCACTTCGGCACGTCGTTCTTCAACGCGGCCGGCGGCGGTGACCCCGTGATGTACCAGCACATCTTCTGGTTCTTCGGCCACCCCGAGGTCTACATCATGATCCTGCCGGCGTTCGGCATCGTCTCGCAGATCATCCCGGCATTCGCCCGCAAGCCGCTGTTCGGCTACGCGTCGATGGTGTACGCGACGGCATCGATCGCGATCCTGTCGTTCATCGTGTGGGCTCACCACATGTTCACCACGGGCATGCCGGTGACGAGCCAGCTGTTCTTCATGTACGCCACGATGCTGATCGCGGTGCCGACCGGCGTCAAAGTGTTCAACTGGGTCGCCACGATGTGGAAGGGCTCGATGACGTTCGAGACGCCGATGCTGTTCGCGGTCGGCTTCATCTTCGTGTTCACGATGGGCGGCTTCACGGGCCTGATCCTGGCCGTCACGCCGATCGACATCCAGATGCAGGACACCTATTACGTCGTCGCCCACTTCCACTACGTGCTGGTGGCCGGCTCGCTGTTCGCCCTGTTCGCCGGTTTCTACTACTGGGCGCCGAAGTGGACGGGCCATATGTATCCGGAATGGCGCGGCAAGTTCCACTTCTGGAATTCGCTGGTCTGGTTCAACGTCACGTTCTTCCCGATGCACTTCCTGGGCCTGGCCGGCATGCCGCGCCGCTATGCGGACTACGCCGTCCAGTTCACCGACTTCAACCAGATCGTGTCCGTCGGCGCGTTCCTGTTCGGCCTGACGCAGGTGTACTTCCTGTTCTTCGTCGTGCTGCCGACCATCCGCGGCGGCAAGCAGGCCGAGGCGAAGCCGTGGGAAGGCGCGGAAGGCCTGGAGTGGACCGTGCCGAGCCCGGCGCCGTTCCACACCTTCGAACACCCGCCCGTGGTGAAGTGAGACTGTGATGAACGACGCTCGTTCGCAGCAGCTGAAGAAGGCCAACCGGCGCACGGCCCTGTGGCTGGCCGGCTTGGCGCTGTTCTTCTTCGTCGCGCTGTTCGTCAAACGCCTGTGGCTGAGCTGAGGACGTCATGCAAGCGGAAACGAACGCGGGCCGCCACGAGGAAAGTGGCCGCCTTCGTCTGAATCGCACGGTCCTCACGAAGCTTGTGGTGGTCGCCTGCATCATGTTCGGCTTCGGCTATGCAATGGTGCCGATCTACCGCCAGGTGTGCGAGGCGCTCGGCATCAACGTGCTCACGCAAAAGGACGGCACCGTGGCGCCGCCGGCCAACACGCAGGTGGACAAGACGCGCACGATCACGGTCGTCCTGGACGGCAACGCCCAGGGCCCGTGGCGCTTCCGCCCGACGCAGCGCAGCATAGCCGTGCATCCGGGCGAGATGGCGACCGTCGTCTACGAAGTCGTGAACACGCAGGCGCGGACCGTGAAGGCGCAGGCCATCCCGAGCTATGCACCGCAGTCGGCGATGCCGTACTTTAAAAAAGTCGAGTGCTTCTGCTTCAAGGAGCAGGTGTTGAAACCGAACGAGGCGAGGCAGATGCCGGTCGTGTTCTTCATCGATCCGAAACTGCCGCGCGAGGTGAAGGACATCACGCTGTCGTACACGTTCTTCGAAATCGGCGGCGCCGTGGCGGCGCAGAACTGATCATGGACAAAGACGACAAGGACGAAAAGCCGCCCGTCAAAACCGCGACGTTCGGCGCCACGATGAAGGCCGTGTTCTGGTCGTTCTTCGGCGTACGCAAGCGCCGCGACTACGAGCACGACGCGGCCAACCTGAACCCGATCCACGTGATCGTGGGCGGGTTGATCGGGGTGGCGCTGTTCATCGGCATCCTCGTCGTTGTCGTGCGGATGGTGGTCGCCAAGAGTTAAAAAAGAAATATAAGCAACACGAAAGCAGGGAAGCGTAGTCACCCGGAATTCGAAACAATGCTTGATTGAGGAGATATACATGAGTTCACCCCATACCGCGCCGTATTACTTCGTCCCCGGCCCGTCCCGGTGGCCGCTGGCGGCCGGCATCTCGATGCTGTGCACGATGGCCGGCGCGTCCGGCTGGGTCAACGGGGCCGCCTGGGGGCCCGGCGTGTGCACGGCCGGCATCGTTGCGATGCTGATCGTGCTGTACAACTGGTTCGGCGACGCCATCGGCGAGTCGGAATCGGGCAAGTACGGCGAGCGCATCGACCTGTCCTACCGCTGGTCGATGAGCTGGTTCATTTTCTCGGAAGTGATGTTCTTCGGCGCATTCTTCGGCGCATTGTTCTATGCCCGCACGATCTCGATGCCGTGGCTGTCCGACCTCGACCACAAGATCATCTGGCCGGATTACTCGGGCCATTGGGGCAACGTCGGCCCGGCCGGCACCGTGGAACAGTTCAGCACGATGGGCCCGTTCCCCATCCCCACGATCAACACGGCGCTGCTGCTGAGCTCTGGTGTCACGTTGACGATCGCCCACCACGCGCTGCGCGCCGGCCACCGCGCCCGCACCGCGCTGTTCCTCTTTGCGACGATCCTGCTGGGCGCCATCTTCATGGGCTTCCAGGCGTATGAATACCACCACGCGTACACGGAACTGAACCTGAAGCTGTCGTCCGGCATCTACGGTTCGACGTTCTTCATGCTCACGGGCTTCCACGGCTTCCACGTGACGATGGGCGCCATCATGCTGTCCGTCGTGCTGTACCGCGTGCTGCGCGGCCATTTCACGCCGGAACACCATTTCGGCTTCGAAGGGGCGGCTTGGTACTGGCACTTCGTCGACGTCGTCTGGCTGGGCCTGTACGTCGTCGTGTACTGGCTGTAAGCGACGCCTGCCGCGCATCGATACCGTCGTTCCCGCGCGCGCGGGAGCGACGTTTTTTTATGCGTGCAGGCCCTTCGGCTGGATCCAGCCCATCTTGTACGAGAACAGCACGAACAGGAACAGCGCGATCGACAGTCCCACGCGCATCGCAAGAGCCTGCACGGTGCGGTTGCTGCGGCCCTTGTCGCGCATGAGGAAGAACAGTGCGGAGGCAAGGCTGCCGATGATGAGCACGAAGGCGATGGCGACGACGGTTTTCATGGGCGGCCAGTAGAGTGGGTTGTCAGGGTTTTACGAGCATTGTATGCGACTGCGCTTCCGTTTTAGAACCATTCCTTTCCTCGCGATGCTCGCGCTCGTGACGCTCGGGGTGATGCTGGGAAATTGGCAAGTGCGCCGGGCGGTGGAGAAGACGGCGCTGCAGGCGCGTCTCACGCAGCGTGCCGCGCTGCCGCCGCTCGTGCTCGACGGGAAGCCGGTTGATCCGGTCGCCGTCGAGTATCGCCGCGTCGCCGTAACGGGGGAATTCGTCGCCGACTGGCCGCTGTTTCTCGACAACCGGCCGCTCGCGGGCCGCACCGGATTCATTTTGCTGATGCCGTTTAGAATAGCGGGTACGGGCGCCGTCGTCCTCGTCGAACGGGGCTGGCTGCCGCGCGACCCGGCCGTGCACGACCGCGTGCCGCACGTCGCGACGCCGGCCGGGCGCACGACCATCGAAGGCGTCGCGGTGCTGCGTCCGGCGCGCGTGATGGAGCTGGGGACGGCGCCGCCGCTGAAGCCCGGCGCCATCGTGCAGAACGTCGACCCGGCCGCGTTCGCGCACGCCAGCGGCATGGCCGTGTTGCCCGTCGTGATCGAACAGACAAGTGCCGACGCGCTGGCGGCCGGAGAGCTCGTCCGCGACTGGCCGGCGCCCGCCATCGACGTCGACCGCCACAAGGGCTACGCCTTCCAGTGGTATGCGCTGGCCGCGATGGCCTTCCTATTTTTTGTGATGACAGGATTTCGAAGTGGAACCAAACAAGCAGGCTGACGCAGCAGCAATCCCCCGCAAGCCAGGCCGCCGGATGCTGTGGCTCGTGCTGGCCGTGTGCGCGTCTCCGATCATCGCCTCGTATTTCACCTATTACGTCATCAAGCCGGAGAAGCGCAACAACTACGGCACCTTGATCGACCAGCGCGCCCACCCGATGCCCGCGATGGCGACGACCACCCTGGATGGCCGCCCGCAGGCGCTCGAACAGTTCAAGGGCAAGTGGGTGATGCTGATGGTGGGCCCGGGCGCGTGCCCGGACACGTGCCAGAAGCAGTTGTTCGAAATGCGCCAGCTGCGCCTGATGCAGGGCAAGGAGATGGACCGCATCGAGCGCGTCTGGCTCATCACCGACAAGGAACCGCTCGACACGCTGGTCATCCGCGAATTCGACGGCACCCACATGCTGCGTGCCGACGCGGCGACCGTCGCGGCGTGGCTGCCGGCCGACCCGGGCACGACGCCGGCCGACCACATCTACATGATCGATCCGCTGGGCCACCTGATGATGCGCTTCCCGAAAGACCCCGAGTTCAAGGACGTGCGCAAGGTCTACAAGGACGTCTACAAGCTGTTGAAGGCGTCGTCCGTCGGCTGACCACCATGGAAGTCTCGAATTTCATCCTGCTGGCCCTGACCGGCATCCTGGCGGCCAGCGTGCCGCTCGCGCTCGTGTGGACGGCGACCGGTACCAATAAATACCGCAAGCTGGCGTGGGTGATCGCGTTCTTCACGTTCGACCTGATCGTGTTCGGCGGTTTCACGCGCCTGACGGACTCCGGCCTCGGGTGCCCCGACTGGCCCGGCTGCTACGGCGAAGCGAACCCGTTCCTCGCGCACGAGCACATCGCGGCGGCCGAGGCGCTGATGCCCACGGGTCCCGTGACAAAAGTGAAAGCCTGGATCGAGATGATCCACCGCTTCCTCGCGATGGGCATCGGCGTCCTGATCATCGGGCTGATGGTGGCGTCGTGGCTGGAGTGGCGGCGTGCGCGTGCGCGTGGCACGCGTCCCGCGCACGGCCCGCTGCTGCCGACCGTGCTGTTTCTGTGGGTGTGCGTGCAGGGCGCGTTCGGCGCCTGGACCGTCACCTTGAAACTGCAGCCGGTCATCGTCACCTTGCACCTTCTGTTCGGCCTCACCTTGCTGGCGCTGGCCGTCTGGCTCGGTGGCCGCGAAGACAAGTTGATCGCGCCGCCGGTCCCGGCCGCGCCCGTGGCCGCGCTGCGCAAGTTGCGGCCGCTCGCGTGGCTGTCGGGCGCCGTGCTGCTCGTGCAACTGGCGCTGGGCGGGTGGGTGAGTACCAATTACGCGACACTGGCGTGCAGCGATTTCCCGCTTTGTAATGGACAAATTGTCCCAGAGATGGATTGGCAACATGGCTTCACGTTGTGGCGCGAACTGGGCAAGACGGCGGCCGGGCACTATCTGCCGTTTGCTGCGCTGACGGCGATCCATTGGGCGCACCGCAACTTCGCGTTCGTCGTCGTGCTCGTGCTGGGCGCCACGGCGTGGCGCGCGTGGCGCGTGCCTGGCCTGCACGGCACGGCGCGCAACCTGGCGCTCGTGCTTGCCGCCCAGGCAATGACGGGCATCGCGACGGTGTATCTGCGCTTCCCGTTGCCCATCGCCGTGCTCCACAACGCGGGGGCAGCGGGCCTCGTGCTTTTGGTGACCATGTTAAACTACAAGATACAGTATCAACTCGAGCTGGCGCTGCGCAGTCCACGACGTGAGGCGGCGACGTCCGCGAGCCACCCATGATTACGCAAACCGCCATCCACAAGCCGCCCAGCCGCGTCGCGCAGTACTGGTCGCTGACCAAGCCGCGCGTCACCCAGCTGGCCGTTTTCTGCGCCGTGATCGGCATGTTCCTCGCCACCGACGATTTTCCCGGCTGGCACGTGCTCGTCTGGGGCACGATCGGCATCTGGCTGCTGGCCGGTGCCGCGTTCGCCGTCAACTGCCTGATCGAGGCGGAAGTCGACGCCCGCATGGCCCGCACGGCGCGCCGCGCCACGGCGATGGGCGAGCTGTCGCCCACGCAGGTGCTGATCTTTTCCGCCATCATTGGCGGCGCCGGCATGGGCATCCTGTACACATTGGTCAATCCGCTGACGATGTGGCTCACGTTCGTCACGTTCGTCGGCTATGCCCTGATCTACACGGTCATCCTGAAACCGAACACGCCGCAGAACATCGTCATCGGCGGCCTGTCCGGTGCGATGCCGCCGGCGCTCGGCTGGGCCGCCGTCGCGGGCGAGGTGCCGATGCAGGCGTGGCTGCTCGTCCTGATCATCTTCGTCTGGACGCCGCCGCATTTCTGGGCGCTGGCGATGTACCGCCGCGACGACTACGTGCGTTCCGGCCTGCCGATGCTGCCCGTCACGCACGGCATGCGGTACACGGGCCAGCAGGTGTGGCTGTACTCCGTCGCGCTCGCGGCCTGCACGTTGTTCCCGTACGCCGTCGGCATGAGCGGCGTCGTGTACCTGGCGGCCGCCGTCGTGCTGAACGCGATCTTCCTGCGCCACGGGTGGATGATCCACAAGCACTACAGCGACCAGGTCGCGCGCAAGGCCTTCGCCTGGTCCATCGTCTACCTGTCGCTGCTGTTCGCCGCGCTGCTCGTCGACCACTACGTGAAACACTACCTGCCAATCTGATGATGAAAAAACTGCTGCCCGCGCTCGTCGCCGCCTGCGCATTGACCGTCTCCCTCGCCGCATGCGACAAACTGCCGGGCAAGCAGAAAGAGGCTTTCCAGAACACGGACGTCACGGGCCTCGACTACGCGAAGGGTTTTGCGCTGACCGACCACACGGGCAAGCCGCGCACCCTCGCCGACTTCAAGGGCAAGGTGGTCGTCGTCTTCTTCGGCTACACGCAATGCCCGGACGTTTGCCCCACGACGATGGCGGAGATGGCGTCCGTCATGCAGAAACTTGGGCCGCTCGCGGACAAGGTGCAGGTCCTGTTCATCACGCTCGACCCCGAGCGCGACACGCAGCAGCTGCTGGCCCAGTACGTGCCGGCATTCGACAAGCGCTTCATCGGCCTGCGCGGCACGCCCGAGCAGACGGCGAAGACGGCCAAGGATTTCAAGGTGTTCTACTCGAAGGTGCCGGGCACGGAGCCGGGCAGCTACACGATCGACCACACGGCCGGCAGCTACGTCTTCGACCGCGACGGCCGCCTGCGCCTGTTCATCCGCCACGGCCAGGGCCCCGACCCGATCGTGCACGACCTGCGCCAGTTGCTCTCCTGATGGACAAGCGGCCGGGCAGGAATTATGCGCGCGCCGGCGCCGTCATCCTGCTGACCCTCGGCTGCCTGTACGTCCTGCAACCGTTCCTGGCCGCGATCCTGTTCGCGGCCGCCGTCGTCATCTCGTCCTGGCCTCTGTACCAGAAGCTGCTGCGGCGCCTGCGCGGCCGGCGCACGGCCGCCGCGCTGACGATGACCCTGTCGCTCACACTGCTCGTGATCATCCCGCTGGCGCTCGTCGCGTACAACCTTGCGGACAACGTCGCGTCGTCGTTCGACCAGATCCGCGCCGCGCTGGACCAGGGCGAACTGCTGCCGCCCGCGTGGGTGCGCGACATCCCGCTCGTCGGCGACCAGCTGGACAACTACCTGCGCCAGCTCGTCGCCAGCCGCGAACGCATGATGGAACTGGCGCGGCGCATGGTCGAACCGGCACGCCACGCGCTGCTGTCCGGCGGGATGATGCTGGGCGCCGGCGTCGCGCAAATGAGCCTCGCCGCGTTCGTCAGCTTCTTTTTTTACCGCGACGGCGCCGCATTGATGAGCGTGATCGCGGCCGCCATGCGCCGCATCATCGACGACGATGCACCGGCCGTTATGGAGATCGTCGGCCAGACCGTGCGCGGCGTGATGTACGGCCTGCTCGGCACGGCGCTGGCGCAGGCGCTCGTCGCGGCCGCGGGCTTCGCCATCGCGCACGTGCCCGCGGTGGCGCTGCTGTCCGTGCTCGTGTTCGTGTCGTCGCTGATCCCCGTCGGGCCCCCGATCGTGTGGGGCGGCGCGGCGCTGTGGCTGTTCGCGCAGGGCGAGACGGGGTGGGGCATCTTCATGCTCGTGTGGGGCTTCTTCCTGATCAGCGGCGTCGACAACGTCGTGCGCCCGATGCTGATCAGCCGCGGCTCCAGCCTGCCGTTCCTGCTTACCCTGCTCGGCGTGCTGGGCGGCGTGATTGCGTTCGGCTTCGTCGGCATGTTCATCGGGCCCACGTTGCTGGCCGTCGGCTATTCGCTGATGAGCGGGTGGACGCACACGCGCGATCCGATCGTGAAGCAGGCCAGCCGCGACGCCTAGTCTGAGCGCCGATTCCACAGATGGCCGCCCAGCAGCGCGAGCACACCGAGCCCGGCCCACGCGAGGCTCGAGGCGGCCGTCGCATTGCCGTGGAAGCCGACGACGTCGGCCCACGCGCCGCGACTGACGTTGACGCTGACGTACAGCGTGAGCAGGAACAGCGCGAGGAACGTGCGCGACGTGCCGCTCGTGCGGCCCAGCACTGTCGCGAACGCGGCCAGTGCGAACACGCCGGACACCAACGCGGCGGCGCGCACCGGATCCACCATGGCCAGATGCAGCGCGGCGATACCGGTGAACATCAGCCCGAGCACGAGGCTCGCCACGAACTGGCGCCAGTAACGGCGCGCCGACCCGCCCGGGACGGCCGCGCCCATGCCCGCCAGCGCGGCGTCGCCGTCGCGCGTGGCCACGTCGCTCACGAGGATGCCCCAGTACGCGACGCACGCGAGCGCGAACGGCGCCAGCGCCTGCGCGCCCAGCACGAGCGCCGGTAACTGCGCCGCCAGCAGCACGGCAAGCGCGGACGGCGATGCCGCCAGCGTCAGCGCGACGTCGGCCAGCGCCTGGCCCGCGATGCCGGGCAGGCGCGCGGCGAGGCCGAACAGCGGACCGGCGAGGCGGGCGAGGGGACGCAGCCAGCCGTCGACGACCGCGAGCGGCGAGCGGCGGATGCGTGCCTTGCCGGGCTTGACGCGGTCCGGCGAAAAGCGGTGGAACAGCGGCAGCGCGAGCAGCAGCGGGACGAGCGCCAGCAGCGCCGTCACGCAGCGCGCGGCGGCGATGGACGCGGGCCAGACCCACGTCGGCAGCACGAGCGGCGCCTTGTCGCGCTGGAAGTCGGCGATGCCGAGCATCAGGCTGTCGCCAAGATCGAAGTGCGCGGCGAGCGTGGCGATGACGGCGCTCGTGCCCGTGAAGTCGAACGGGACGACGGTGGCGGCGCCCCCGCCCGCCACGGTCGGCAGCAGGGCCATCTGGCCGACCCACACGAAGAAGTACAGCAGGTCGCCCTTCTTGCCCATCAGCGGCGCCCATGCGTCGAACAACGTCGCGCAGCCCGCGGTGAACAGGATCATCGGTCCAAGCACGAGCGCATAGGTCTGCAGGTAGACGAGCGGCTGGATGGGGCCTTCGCCGCGCACGGCGTGGCACAGCAGCACGGTGGCCATGAAGGCGCCGACGAGCGCCGTCAGGTACAGCACGCCGCCGCACCAGCGGCCGAGAACGAACGGCACGCCGCCGTTGCGGCTCGCGCCGATCACGGCGCCGGCGCCGCTGCGCAAGTCTTCCGCCACTCTTCCGCGCAGCAGATAGAAGCCGGCCAGCGCCAGCACGAGCGCCGCCAGGGCCGCGCTGCCCAGCGCCAGCGCGGCGCTCGTGTACAGCACGCGCGCGCCGCGCACGGCGATCAACGTGAGGCCGTCGGCCGGGTCGGAGATCATGAGCCAGCTGAGCGCCACGACGCCGAGCAGGGTGACGAGCGTCGACAGCCGGCGCAGCCGCACGCGCGCTTCCACCAGCGCCAGCGTGCGCATGACGGCGAAGGTCGCGGTCATGCCGCTTCCTTGACGGCGTAGCGCTGCGCCATCAGCGCTTCCTCCAGGCTCGGTTCGCACGGCTGCGCGCCGGCGCAAGGTGGAGTCGGGTGCGCGATGCGCAGGCTGACGCGTTCGCCCTGGCGCAGCGCTTGCAAGACATGGGTCGTCGAACGCAGGAATTCATATTCGTCGGCCGCCACGCTGGCCGACCACACCTGGCCGCGCGCGCGGCCGAGGATGGCGTCCGGCGTGTCGCACGCGACGAGACGGCCGCTGCGCATGATGGCGAGCCTGCCGGCGATGCTCTCGACGTCGGACACGATGTGCGTCGAGATGATCACGAGCTTGTCGGCCCCGAGGTCGGCGAGCAGGTTGCGGAAGCGCAGCCGCTCTTCCGGGTCGAGGCCCGCCGTCGGTTCGTCGACGACGAGGACGTCCGGATCGTTCAGCAGCGCCTGCGCGATGCCGAGGCGGCGCAGCATCCCGCCCGAGAACGTGCTGGCCATGCGGCCCGCCTGGTCGTGCAGGTTGACGAGTTCCAGCAGGCGGCGGATGCGGCCCGCATCGCTTACGCCCTTCAGCGCGGCGAAGTAGCGCATGAATTCGAGCGCCGTCACGTTGCGGTAGACGCCGAAGTCCTGCGGCAGGTAGCCCAGGCGGTTGCGCAGGGCGTCGGGCCGCGCCACGACGTCGGTGCCGTCGAACACGATGCGCCCGCCGCTCGGTGTGGTGAGCGTGGCGATCATCTGCATCAGCGTCGTCTTGCCCGCGCCGTTATGGCCGATCAGGCCGACGACGCCGGGTTCCAGGCGCAGCGAGACGCCGGCGACGGCCGTGACGTTCTTGCCGAAGGTCTTGGTGACGTTGTGCAGTTCCAGCATGGCGGCATCCCGGTGAGTGGCGATGGGGCCACTCTAGACTTGTCGGGGTCACCGTGTGCCGGCCGTGCGATGGAATGCGTGTTCGGTGGGATGAGCGGTGGCGTACGTGGCGCTCCAGCGCGCGCGCAGGCGCATGAACGGCGTCTCCACGCAGCGGTACAGCAGCCAGCCGCCGGCGATGCCCGCGGCCATGACACAAGCGATGGTCGCGGGCGCACCGGTGTCGACATGCAGACGTGCCAGCTGCGGCTGCAAGGCCATGAACACGGGCTTGTGCACGAGGTAGACGGCGTACGACCACAGCGCCAGCGTCGCGGCGCCCGGCACGTGAATCCTGTTCAACACGCAGTGCGGCGCGAGGGCCGCGCACACGAGCAGGCTGAAACTCAGTGCGACGAGCGAGAAGCCGAACGTCGAGGTGACCCACGTCGTCGGCCAGTCGAGGTGGATGCACGTGAGGATGCCGATGGTCGCCGCGAGGCCGGCGGCGCACAGCGCGTTCGCGTGGCGCTGCAGGCGCGCGAACGCCTGCGGATGGAAGTTCCGCAGCAGGGCGATGGCGACGCCGGGCAGCAATTCGTCGGCGCGGCAGAAGGTCGAATAATAGACCTCGGCCGAAAACGCATCATGGCCGTCCAACAGGAACGCCGCGGCGCGCGTCGCCATGCCGCCCACGATGGCACCGACGAGCAGGGTCCACGCGAGGCGCACGGGGAAGCCGCTGCGCGCCAGCGCCAGCACGGCGAGGGGCAGCAGCAGGTAGAACTGTTCCTCGATGCACAGCGACCACGAATGCGAGAACGTCTGGCCGTACGCGAGCCCGAAGTTCTGCGTGAACGTCAGGAAGCGCCACGCCGCGGCGGTGCTCGACCCGCCCAGCGGCGGCGCCGGGAACAGCCAGTACACGGCCAGCACGACGTAGTAATTCGGCAGCGTGCGCAGCAGCCGCCGCACGAAGAATGCCTTCAGCGACAAGTCTTCGCCACGCGCGGCGGGTGCCAGCAGCTGGTTGCCGATCAAATAGCCGCTCAGCACGAAGAACAGGTCGACACCGGCCCAGCCGACCTGGCCCACGGCGCCGAACGCGGGCGCGCGGTTGACGAAGCCCGAGTAATGCGTCATGAGGACGAGCAGGATGGCGGCGGCGCGCAGCAGGTCGAGGCCGCGCAGGCGTGGGGTGGTGACGGGGGCGGTCATGCGATGTGGGTCGGATCGTGTGGTTCAGTGGCCGGCACGCCGTTGCGGCGCGCGAGCGCCTCCGTCAGCGCCGGCATGTAGGTACGGCTCGCGCGCAGCAGCGTGCCGTCGCGCAGGCGCAGCAGCGCATCGCGGTTGGTCAGCGCGCGCAGTTCGGCGATGCGGTCCAGGCGGACGATGGACGAGCGGTGCACGCGCTGGAACACGGCCGGGTCGAGGCGCAGCGCCAGCGCCTGCAGGCGTTCCCGCACGAGATAGGTCCGGCTGTCGACGTGCAAGGTGGCGTAGTCGCCGTCGGCCTCGATGCGTTCGACATCGGCCGCATCCACGAGCACGGTGCGGGTGCCGACGCGGACGGAGAACGTGCGCGTCCACGCCGCCGCTGCCGGCCGCGCCGCGTCCAGGCGGCGGTACGGCAAGGCGAGGCGGGCGCGGTCCAGCGCTTCGTCCAGGCGGTCGTCGTCGACGGGTTTCAGCAGGTAGTCGAGAGCGGCGAGGTCGAACGCGCGCACGGCGAAGCTGTCGTGCGCCGTGAGCAGGATCGCGAGCGGCCGTTCGGCGCGGGGCAGCGCGGCCAGCATGTCGAGGCCGTTCCGGCCCGGCATCTCGACGTCGACGAACACGAGGTCCGGACGCACTGTCGCGAGGCCGGTCGCCGCCGTGACGCCGTCGCCGTATTCCGCGACGAGCGTGATGTCCGCATGGCACGCCAGCCGCGCCTTCACGGCCAGCCGCGCCAGCGGTTCGTCGTCGACGAGCGCGACGCGGATCATGCGGCCACCCGCAGCGGCAGCACGAGGGCCACGTGGAAGCGGCCATCGGCGCGCCAGCCCGCGTCGACGCGCTGGGCGTCACCGTACAGGTGGCGCAGACGCTCCGCCACGTTGGGCAGGCCGATGCCGCGGCCTGTCTCCGCCGGCGGTGCGCCGTCGTTGCGCACGTCGACGTGCAGCGCGGCGCCGTCGCGCGCGATGCGGATGTCGATGCGGCCAGGGGCGCCCAGCGGCGCGATGCCGTGGCGCACCGCGTTCTCCACGATCGGCTGCAGCATCAGGTAGGGAACAAAGGCATCGAGCAGGTCGGGGCCCGCGTGCATCGTCAGTTGCAAGCGGTCGCCCAGGCGTGCCTTCTCGATGTCGAGGTATGCCTCGGTGAGCGCCAGCTCCTCGGCCAGCGAGTGCTCGTGGCGGCCGTCGTGCGCGAGCGTGGCGCGCAGGAAGTCGGACACGCTGGCGAGTACGCGGTTCGCGTCGCGGTTCGCACCGGCCGCAACGAGGGCCGATACGGCGTTCAGCGTGTTGAACAGGAAGTGCGGATTGACTTGCAGCCGGAGCGCGCGCAGCTCCGCGTCGCGCGCGTCCGCGAGCGCCTGCGCCAGGCGCAGCCGGGTGCGCTGCAGCGACACGTAGTACACGGCCACCGCGTGCATGGCGCAGAACGCGATCAGCGCGAGCCAGCAGCTGTCCAGGCCCCGCACCAGGTCGCCCCAGTGATAGCCCTGCTGCAGGCCGAGCGCGATCGCCAGGCGCTGGCCCAGCAAGCTGTTCACGACGGACATCGCATACGTCGCGGCCAGCAGCACGAGGGCCATCGTCCACCATGCGCGGCCCTGGCGCCACAGGGCGCGCTGGATCAGCGTCAGGGGCACGGTCCAGACGGCGCAGGCGACGAAGAACAGGATGCGGAACTCGGTCGCGTGGCCGTGGCCGAGCGCCGGCAGGCCGAGGATGACCATGCAGGCGAACACCGGCAGGGCGGCGAACAGGGGGATGGCGAGCGGGGCGTCTTCTTTCACGGGAGGCTCGTGCGCAAGGAAGCGGCCATTCTAGCCCGCGTCAGCGATCGATGGAATACAGCATCGCGTTGATTTTCCAGCCGTCGTCCGTACGCACGAGCTGCCACGTCTCGCTGCCCTGGTTCGTGACCTTGCCGTCGACGAGGAAGTCGAAGTCGAACCACACCGACGCGACGGTGCCGTTCGTGTCGATGCGCACGTCGTGGAAGCGTTCCTCGACCGGCTTGGCGGCGTGCTGGACGAAATCGGCGAACTTCTGCCACGTGGACGGCATCATTCGCCGTGCGGCCGGGTTGCGGGCCTTGGCCGCGGCATACGTCCGTTCGTCGAGCGTGGACAGCCACGCGCCGCCCTGCGGCACGAACAGCACCCCGAGCGCCTTGCCGTCGCGGGCGACGATGGCGGTCTGGAATTGCTGCACGACCTGGCGGATGGCAGCGACGTCGGCGTCGGCATTGGTCGTGGCCGCGTGGGCCGGTGCAGCGAGGCAGGCGGCGAGGATGAGCGGGAGAACGGGGCGCATGGCGGACTCCGAAATAACGAGACGCCACGATAGCGGCCCGCGCCACGCCCGGTCGAGCGGGTTGCGCCGGGCCGTGCACGCGGTGCCGCGAACCGGTGATGCTACATCGCGCCCGCGTCGCGCAGCAGGCAAGCGAGCGTCGCGCACGCTGCCTGCGCGCGCGCAGGCGGCACGTTGGTGACGCCCAGCAGCAGGCCGCCGCCACCCTCATGGCCAGGCGCGCGCCACCACGACAGCGGCGACGGCGACAGGCCCGCCGCGCGCGCCCTCGCCGAGAGCGCGCCCTCGTCGACGCCGTCCGGCAGCGGCACCAGCACGGCGAGACCCGCTTCCGCATGGGGGATGCCGAGGCCGCGCAGGCAGGCGCACAGCGCGGCGCGGCGTTCTGCGTACACGCGCTTCAGGTGGCGCAGGTGGCGCAGGTAGTGGCCATCGCGCAGGAACTCCTCGATCGCGTACTGGATCGCGGGCGCCGGCGCGGCCGCGCAGGCGTCGGCCACCTCCGCCACGCGCGGCGCCAGCGCCGGCGGGACGACGAGGAAGGCGACGCGCAGCGCCGGATTGATCGTTTTGCTGAACGTGCCCACGTGCAGCACGCGGCCGGCGCGGTCGCGCGCCGCCAGCGCCGGCGTCGCGCGGCCTTGCAGCTGCAGCTCGCCCAGGTAATCGTCCTCGACGATCCAGCCGTCGTGCGCGGCGGCCCAGTCGAGCAGGGCGTGCCGTCGTGCCAGCGACAGGGTCATGCCGAGCGGCGCCTGCTGTCCGGGCGTGACGACCGCCAGCGCGGCATCCGGCGCGCGCGCCATGGCGGCCGCCACGTCGAGCCCTTCGGCGTCGACGGGCACGGGCGCAGGCCTTACGCCGTATTGCGCGAGCACGGTGCGCGCCGACGTGTAGCCGGGGTCTTCGATCCACGCCGCGCGGCCCTCAAGCCGCAGCGCGCGCAGCGCCGTGCCGAGGGCCGCCGCATAGCCGGCCGTGACGAACACCTGCGACGGATGGCAGGCGATGCCGCGCGCGATGCCGAGGTAGGCGGCGATGGCGATGCGCAGCGGCGCTTCGCCGCGCGGGTCGGGATACGCCAGCGGCTGCGCGGCCGCCGTGCGCGCCGCGCGACCCATGATGCGCGACCACGTCTTGAACGGGAACACGTCCTGTCCGGGCACGCCGACCTGGAACGGAACGGGCTCCACGCGCGGCGCCGGCGCCACGGCCGGGCGGTCCGGCGCGGCCGCGGGCCGTGCGGCCGCGGCGCGTGCGCTGTGGCGCGCCACGCGCGTGCCGGCCGCGCCGGCCGTGACGATGAGCTGCTGGTCGCGCAGGCTGTCGTAGGCGGCACGCACGGTACCGCGCGCGACGCCCAGTTGCGCGGCCAGGTCGTGCCACGACGGCAAACGGGCGCCGGGCGCGAGGCGGCCGTCGTGGATGGCGGCGCCGATCGCGGCGG
Source organism: Massilia pinisoli (assembly GCF_024753285.1). Lineage (GTDB taxonomy): Bacteria > Pseudomonadota > Gammaproteobacteria > Burkholderiales > Burkholderiaceae_D > Telluria > Telluria pinisoli. The sequence continues at coordinate 191,805 of NZ_JANUGW010000008.1, forward strand.
CGATCTGGCCAGCCAGCGGCGTGCGCGCGGCGCGGTCGAGGTGGATGGCAAGGTCGTGGTCCATGGGTGAATGGTACAGGGATTCGTGCAATTCTTGCGTCTTTTGCTTGATCCAAGTGGCGCTTACGATGAGAGCCTCATCACCGTCACCATGAAGGATTCCATGACCATCCCAAGAATCATCGCATTCGTCGCCGCGGTGCTCGCCTGGACCGGGGCGCAGGCGGCCGAAGACGGCGCCACCCGTGCCGCCCGCGCCGGCGCGGCCCTCGTCGGCCAGCCGGCGCCCGCCGCCGTCCTGCGCACGCTCGACGGCGGCACCATCGACCTCGCCGCGCGTTACGGCCGCAAGCCCGTCTACCTGAAGTTCTGGGCCACGTGGTGCGTGCCGTGCCGCGAACAGATGCCGGGCTTCGAGCGCATTTACCGCCAGTACGGCAAGCGCATCGACGTCGTCGCCGTCAACGTGGGCTTCAACGAGACGGAGGAAGGCATCCGCGCCTATCGCGCGCAGCACGGCCTCACGATGCCGATCGCGCTTGACGACGGCAGCCTGGGACGCCGCGTGAACTTGCGCGTGACGCCGCAGCACGTGCTGATCGGCGCCGACGGCCGCATCGCCTATGTGGGCCATCTGGACGACGCGGCGCTGCACGCCGCGCTGGACCGCATCGCCGCCGCGCCGCCCGCGGGCACGCAACCCGTCGCGCTGGCGCCGCAGGTCGCAGCGCCACGTGTGTTCCGTGCCGGGGACAAGGTCGACGGTATGACGCTCGCCACGCTGGACGGCGTCCCTGCCGGCGTCGGCGCGCCGGGCAAGCCGCGGGCGCTCGTGTTCTTCTCGCCGTGGTGCGAGTCGTACCTGCGTTCGAGCCAGCCGGCCACGGCGCGGGCGTGCCGCCGCGTGCGCGAGGACGCGACGCGCCTCGCGAAGCAGGGCGGCGTGGACTGGCTCGCCGTCGCGGCGCCGTTGTGGACGTCGCCGGCCGAACTGGCCGACTACCGCAAGACGCATCCGGGCACGCCGCCGCTGGCGCTCGACCGCGAAGGCGCCGCGTTCGCCGCGTTCGGCATCCGCGCGATACCGAGTGTGGTGCTGCTCGATGCGAGCGGCCGCGTGGCGCGCGTGCTGGGCCCGGACGACCGGAACCTCGACCAGGCGCTGCGCGCCATCGCCGCACGGTGACCGTCATGACGCGCATCTGGTCCTGGTTCGTGCGTATCGCGCTGCTTGCCATGCTGGCGGGGCGCGCCATCGCCGCACCCGACGTCCTCGATCCGGAGGACGCCTTCCACATCACGGCGGCGCTGGCCGACGACCACACGGTGGCCGTCACGGCGCGAGTCGCGCCCGGCCACGCGCTGTACCGCGACCGCTTCGCTTTCAGCGCGGCGGGCGCAACGTTGGGCACGCCCGCGTTCCCGCCGGGCCAGCGCAAGTACGACGCGATCCTGCGACGCGAGGTCGAGGTCTACCACGGCAAGGTGACGATCCGCGTGCCCGTGCAGGCGCGCGGCGCGTTCACGCTCACCGTGCGCTCGCAGGGCTGCGCCGACGCCGGCCTGTGCTACCTGCCGCAGGACACGGCGTTCGCGCTGCGCACGGCGGCGCCGGTGGCCGTCGCCGCGGGCACGCCGCCGCCGGACCGCATCGGCCGCGCGCTGGACGGCGCCCGCCTCGCCGTCATCGTCCCGCTGTTCCTCGCCCTTGGCCTGGGCCTCGCGTTCACGCCGTGCATGCTGCCGATGGTGCCGATCCTGTCGGCGCTCGTCGTGGGCGACTGCGGCGCGGCGTCGCGCCGGCGCGGCCTCATGCTGTCGGGGGCGTACGCGCTCGGCATGGCGCTGACCTATACGGCGTTGGGCGTGGCCGCGGGCCTGGCCGGCGAATCCATGGCCACTGCGCTGCAGACGCCATGGGTGCTGGGCATGTTCGGCGCCGTGCTGGCGCTGCTCGCGCTGTCGATGTTCGGCCTGTTCGAGCTGCAGCTGCCGTCTGCTTTTCAGGCGCGGCTTGCAGGCATCGCCAATGGCCGCCCGGCCGGCAGGCTGGCCGGCACGTTCGCGGCCGGCGCGGTGTCCGCGCTGATCCTCGGACCGTGCGTGGCGCCGCCGCTGGCCGGTGTGCTCGTGTGGATCGGCCGCACGCGCGACGCGTTGCTGGGCGGCGTGGCCCTGTTCGCGCTGGCGTCCGGCATGAGCATCCCGCTGATGGTCTTCGGCACGTCGGCAGGCAGCCTGCTGCCGCGCGCCGGCGCGTGGATGGGTGCCGTGAAGATCCTGTTCGGCGTCGTTCTGCTGGCGACCGGTTGGTGGGTCGTCGCGCCGCTGCTGCCCGCGCGAGTAGCGGCCGCGGGATGGTCGCTGCTGGCGATCGGCTGCGCGTCGTACCTCGTGCGCGGCGGACGCTGGGCGCGCCATGTGGCGCTGCTGCTCGCGCTGGCGGCCGCATGGCCCGTGATGGCGGCGTTCAAGACGGCCGCTGCGGACGCGCCGCGGTTCGAAGCCGTCGCGACGTCGGCCGCGCTGGACGCGGCGCTGGCCGACGGCCGCCCGGTGCTGCTCGACTTCTACGCCGACTGGTGCGTGGCGTGCCGCGAGATGGAGGCGCTGACCTTCAGCGCGCCCGCCGTGCAGGCGCGGCTCGCGGGCGTGCGCCTGCTGCGCGCCGACGTCACGGCGGCCGGTCCGGCCGAGCGCGCGCTGCTCAAGCGCTTCGGCCTGTTCGGGCCACCGGCCGTGCTGCTGTTCGATGGCCGCGGGCACGAGCTCGCCGGCGCGCGCGTGATCGGCTTCCAGGATGCACCGGCCTTCCTGCGCACGCTCGACAACCTGGCCGCGAACGAACCGATGAGGACGACACCATGAAGAAAATGGACTTGGCCAGCCTGACGGCGCTGGCCGCGCTGTGGGGCGCATCGTATCTGTTCATGCGCATGGGCGCCTTTGAATTCGGCGCGGCGACCATGGCCGGCGCGCGCGCCGCGATCGGGGCCGGGCTGCTGCTACCGCTGCTGGCCGCGACGCGCGACGGCGGCACGCGGGCGCTGCTGCGGCACTGGAAGCCCGTGCTGCTCGTCGGGGTGACGAATTCCGCGCTGCCGTTCGTGCTGTTCGCGCTGGCCGCGCTGGGCATCAACGCGAGTTTGTCCGCCATCTTCAACGCGGCCACGCCGCTGTACGCCGCCGTCATCGGCCGCGTGTGGCTGGGCGAAGCCATCGGCCGGATGCGGGCCGCCGGACTGGCGCTCGGATTCTGCGGCGTGCTGTGGCTCGTGGCGGACGGTGCCAGTTTCAAGCCGGGCGCCAGCGCCGTCGCGACGGGATGGGCCGTGCTGGCCTGCGTCGCCGCGACGATGCTGTATGCGTTTTCCGCGCATTACAGCAAGCGTTATCTCGCGGCCGTGCCGCCGCTCGCGGTCGCCGCAGGGAGCCAGTTGGCCGCGGCGCTCGTGCTGGCGCCGGCCGCGCTGGCGCTGCATCCGGCGACGCCCCCGTCCGCGCGCGCATGGGGCGCGCTGCTGTGCCTGGGCGTGGGCTGCACGGCGCTTGCGTACGTGTTGTTCTTCCGCCTGATCGCCCGCGTGGGCGCGGCGAAGACGATGGCCGTGCCGTTCCTCGTGCCCGCATTCGGCGTGCTGTGGGGCGTGCTGTTCCTCGGCGAGACCTTCACGGCCGCGATGGCGGCCGGCAGCGCCCTCATCGTGCTGGGGACCGCGCTGGCGACGGGTGTCGTCAACCTTGCGCGGCCGCGAGCTGCGCGTCCGCTTCCGCAGCCCGGCGCGCGGCCGGACGCGAACTGACGCGGTCGATGTAGGCCATGACCTCGGGCAGTTCCGGCACGAGCTTGAACATCGTGGTCCACCCGAGGGCCGTGCCCCACAGGACGTCGGCCGCGGAAAAGCGCTCGCCCAGCAGGTAAGGGCCCGCGCGCAGCTGGCGCGTCAAGGTGGCCAGCATCGTGTCGAAGTCGCCGTAGGGGCACATGACCGGCGGCGCCGGCTCGCGCTTCATCGCGACGTCGTTGATCGCGGGTTCGAACGACGAGCCGTAGAACGCGAGCCAGCGCAGGTAGGGACCGCGCAGCGGATCGCCCAGTGCCGGCGCGAGGCCGGCTTCGGGAAACAGGTCGGCGAGGTAGATGAAGATCGCGGGCTGCTCGGTGACGAGGGTGCCGTCGTGCACGATGGCGGGAACCTTGCCCATCGGGTTGACAGCCAGGTAGTCCGCTGCACGCTGCTCGTTCTTCTTGAGGTTCAGCACGTGCAGGTCGTAGGGCGCGCCCAGCTCCTCGAGCAGGATGCGGGTGGCGCCGGCGCGCGAATTCGGCGCGTGGAAGAGGGTCAGGTTCATGGAGTCCTCGTGATGGCGGTGAGATGCCAGCTTAGGCGTCTTTGCTGCCGCGGTCTTGGAAAAACGCGAATGCTAGAATCGCGGGATTCTCACGACAGCGACGAGACCGCGACGAAACCAATGAGCAATCTGCCTACCGTGACGGACCGCGCCAAGGGCGTGGTCGCACCGGCGCTCGCCGGCCGGATGTTCCGCCTGGGCCGCTACCTGCCGCCGCCCGATCTCGCGCCGTTCCTCGATCATTACTGGATCGTCGAGTGGGACTTGCGGGGCCGTCCCGCGCACACGCAGCGCACCTTGCCCTATCCATGCGTGCACGTCGTGTTCGATCGCGCCCGGACAGGCATCTGGGGCGTCACGACGGGCCCGTTCGACTATGAATTGAAGGAGGCGGGCAAGGTATGCGGCCTGCGTTTCCGGCCCGGCGCCTTCCGCGCCTTCCTCGGCCGGCCGCTGCACACGATCACGGACCAGGTGCTGCCGCTGTCCGCCGTGTTCCCGTGGGACGAGGCGGCCGCGCAGGATGCCGTGCTGGACACCCCGGACGATACGGCGATGGTCGACGCGGCCAACGCGCTGCTGCGCACGGTCCTGCCGGCGCCGGACCCGCAGGTGGACAAGATCGCCGCCATCCTGCGCGCGGCGGAAGGCACGCCCGGCCTGACGCAGGTCGAGGTGCTGGCGGGCGTAGCCGGCATGGGCGTGCGCAGCCTGCAGGCGCTGTTCAGCGAATACGTGGGTGTGAGCCCGAAATGGGTGATCCGGCGCTTCCGCCTGCACGAGGCGGCGGACCGGTTGGTTACGGGCGCCGATGTCGACCTGGCCACGCTCGCGCAAGGCCTCGGCTATTTCGACCAGGCGCATTTCACATCGGACTTCCGCCGGCTCGTGGGCAAGTCGCCGGGGCGGTATCGCGAGGAAGCGCGGCGGACGGCCGGCGCGTGACGCAGGACACATGATTGACTCACAACGGGATGCGGGCACGGTGCCTGGCTGCACTGGCGCAACTGTCAACACTTTGTTGGTTTAGCGCAATTCATGTGACATTTTCCAGTGGGAAAATTATTGCCTGTGGTAAAATTCGGTTACTACAGGAAAATAATTTTTTGTCGGTATTGCTACCATTGACTCGAGATTACAAATTGAAATCTAAATCCAGCCGCGCAGTAATGTTGACCGCCATCCTCGGTACCGTGGGCACGTTGTCCGCCTGCGGCGGAGGCGGCGGCATGGGTGAACCGGTATCGACGACGGCATCCACGACGTCGACCGCATCGCCCGTGCCGTCGACGACCTTGGTGGCGACGCCGTCTACGACGACGACGACGACGACGACGACGACGCCTACGACGACGACGCCTACGACGACGACGGCGCCTACGACGACGACGCCAACGACGACGACGTCGACGACGGCGCCCGCACCGGCACCCGCTCCCGCGCCGGCACCTGCGCCCGCTCCGGCGCCGGCCCCGATCACGTCGACGCTCCTCGGTCACGAAAGCTATTCGCCGGCAACGCAGTACTCGTCCAACTTTTGCCAGGACGGCCAGTACCCGACGGCATGGAACTGGAACCCGGCGTCGATCGTCACGCAGGCCGCGCCTGCGACGTCCGGCACGCCGAAGATCGTGCAGGTGCGCGACGGTGTGGCGATCGCGACCTATACGGCCTTTGGCGGCGACGCCGCGCGCTCCAAGCCCAACAGCGAGAACGGCACCGACACGAGCGTCGGCCCGTTCCGCCGGTCGCCTTACCTCCAATGGAAGAGCGGCGACGTGTTCCTTGTCTACCCGGCAGTCTATAGCGGCAAGGACATGCAGATTTACATCGGCCCGAACATCGCCAACGATGCCGACTTCAAAGCCGGCAAATACTCGGTGCCGAGCAACATCACCATCCGCGGCGTGACGGTCGACGGCAAGCGTCCGGTGATCGTCAATCCGTCGACGGGCGCGTCGAACTCGACCTATGGACAGAGCCTCATCTACATCGACGGCGCGTACGATACGAACAAGAAGGTCACGGCGTGGGCGAGCAACATCACGCTCGAAAACCTCGATATCGTCGATTCGCCGACCGGCGGCAAGCTCGGCAAGGCGGCGATCTACGTCAACGCGGCCAAGGACCTGACGTTGCGGAATGTCCGCATCGCCGGTTTCAAGCAGCACAACGCCAACGGCGTTTTCTCGACCGGTAACACGGCGGGCTCGATCGTGTTCGAGAATGTCGAACTCGACAGCAATGGCGGCAGCGGCGGACCCGAGCACAATGCGTACATCAATGGCAGCACCACCGATCCGACGTTCACCTTCCGCGTGACGGGTTCGTGGAGCCATGATTCGTATTACGGCCACGAGCTGAAATCGCGTGCGCAGCGGACGATCATCGAAGGTTCTTACCTGACCGGCCACCGTGCCGCGACGGGCGAGCTGGGCGAGTCGTACCTGCTCGACGTCCCCGATGGTGGCGAACTGACCGTGCGCAACACGATCTTCGTGAAGAACTTTTCCGGCAACGGCTCGAACGGCGCATCGTTGACGTTCGGCGTGGAGTCGGCACTGGCCACGCGCAGCTGGGGGCTGACCGTCGAACACAACACGTTCGTGGCAATGTCGCGCTATTACGACGACGCGAAGCACAAGCCGTACCCCTTGTACATCAGCAGCAAGGCGCTGGGCGACAAGAAGATCGATTCGAACGTGTACGTCGGCTACTGCACGGGCGACGTGACGCGCGACGCGCCGGGCACGAATGCGGAGACCTTGAACTTCAACGACATCGACCTGAGCTATCGTCCGCGCCTGCCCCGGTTGACCGGTGACCTGAGCATCATCGGTACCCCGTCGTACTGGCACACGGCACGATCGTCGACGCGCAAGACCAACGCCGTCGGCGCACGCGACTGATCAAGCCCCCTCAGTCGAGTTCATCCTCGTCGGCCCCGCGTTCCAGCTGTGGAATCACTTTCACGAGCAGGATGCGGGGCCCGTTCGTTTTCTTGACGACGACGTCGAACTTCGGGAATTCGATGCGCTGGCCCTGCTTGGGGATGTCGCCCAGCTTCGCCATCAACAGGCCGCCGACGGATTCCACCTCGTCCAGTCCCATCTCTTCGTTGTTGATATCGATGCCGAGCACGCGCTCGAGCGACACGATGGGCAGGCTCGCCTTGCCGATATAGGTCCCGTCGCCCTGCGGCAGCCAGTCGTTCTCGTTGAGGCGGAACTCGTCGCGGATCTCGCCGACGATCGCGCCCAGCAGGTTGTCCAAGGTGATGAAACCGACGGGCCGCTTGCCCTTTTCGCCGATCAGCGCGAAGTGCGGGGCGCCGCCGCGGAACCGGCGGAATAATTCGATGGCGGGCGTGCGCGCGGAGATCAGGTCGACGGGGCGCAGGTATTCCGTCAGGTCGTCGACGTCCTTGCCGGACTGCTCGGCGAAGAACAAGTCCTTCAGGTGGATCACGCCCAGCACTTCCTCGCCGTCCTCGTCGAAATACGGGTAGCGCGAGAAGCGGTTGCGGCGCATCGTGTCGAGGTTCTGCTCGAGCGTGCGGCTGGCGTACAGCGCGCTCACCTCGTTAATGGGCCGCATCAGGTCCGACACCGTGTGCTGCGAAAACTCCAGCGACTGCGCGAGGATGTGGCGCTCGTCGTGCGTGAAGCGCTCTCCCGGCGCGCCCGTGTTCGTGCGCAGGATGATCTTCAGTTCGTCGTTCGAATAATGCGTCTCGTGGCTGCCCACGCCGGACAGGCCGGCGACGCGCAGCACGAGATTCGCGCTTTCGTTGAGGACCCAGATAAACGGGTACATGGCCCAGTAAAAGCCGTACAGCGGCACGGCGCTCCACAAGCCCACGGCTTCCGGCACGCGGATCGCGAGCGACTTCGGCGCCAGCTCGCCCACGACGATGTGCAGGAACGAGATCACGCTGAACGCGACGATGAACGACACGCCGTGGATGATCTGCGGGCTCGTGATGCCGGCCAGCGCGAACAGGGGCTCCATCAGCTTCGCGAACGCCGGTTCGCCCACCCAGCCCAGGCCCAGCGACGCCAGCGTGATCCCCAGCTGACAGGCCGACAGATAGGCGTCCAGCTGGCTGTGGACCTTGAACAGGATGCGTCCACGCAGGCCGCCCGTCTTGGCGATGGCGCGCACGCGCGTCTTGCGCAGGGTGACGATGCCGAATTCGGCCGCCACGAAGAAGCCGTTCAGCGCCACCAGCAGCAGCGCGAGAACGACGAGCAATACGTTTTGCATAAATAATAAATTGGTTCAAATGGCAACGCCGGGACCATTGTAACGGTCAGGCCGCGGCACCGCCTTTTTGCGACCCCGCCAGGATGGCCTCGACCGCCGGATGCATGATCTTGCGGTCGCTCGAAATCATGTAGAACTGCTCGCGCACGGTCGGCACGAGGCCGACCTGCACGGCGCCGAACTGCTCGGCCACGTCGTCCGCCAGCGCGGCCGGCGCGAAGAACAGCCCGAGGCCGCGCCGGCCGAACGTGTTGAGGAGGGCATTGTCCTCGAACTCCCCGACGACGTCCGGCCGGACGTGGTGCTGCACGAACCATTCGTCGATCTTGCCGCGCAAGGCATTATTACGTGCCGGCAGCAGGAACGGCGCGCTGTTCAGATTCCCCGGGAATGCGTCGCCCGCGCCGCCGTAGCGCGCCGCGAGCGCGGGCGCGCCCACGACGACCATCTCGCTGTCGAACAGCTGGTGGCTGAACACCTTCAACGTGGCGCCGGCGCGCACTTCGCGGTCCGTCAGGACGACATCCAGCTTGTGCAGCGCGAGGTCGGCCAGCAGGGCCTCGAACTGGTCCTCGTAGCACACGATGCGCACGGGCCGCTCCATCCGCGTGGCCGCTTCCAGCATGCGGTACGCGGACAGCTTCGGCAGCGAATCGGAGATGCCCACCGTGAGGCGCGTGCGGCCGCTGTCGAATTCGTTCAACGCCTCCTGCATCTGCTCGCCCAGCAGGAAGATCTGGTCGGCATAGCCCAGCGCCAGCCGGCCCGCTTCCGTCAGCACGAGACGCCGGCCCTGCTGCGCGAACAAGGTCTTGCCCAGCGATTGTTCCAGCAACGTGAGCTGCGAGCTGACCGTCTGCACGGCGAGCCCGAGGCGTTCGGCGGCCCGCGTGATACCCCCTTCGTTCGCGACGACCCAGAAGTAGTACAGGTGGCGGAAATTGATGTCGGTTTTCATTATTGAGTGAATAACGCAGGTTTTTCCGAAGTGATTCTCTTAGTATCTTCGCTTTTTCATTCTGATCATCGCCCCTACACTGCGCCTTGTCAACAACACACATCCCAGAAGGGAGATGAGAATGAAGCATTTCAGGATGTCGTTCATCGTCACGGCCTTGTGCCTGGTGGGCTCCGCGTGGTGGGGCTACTCGCATGCGGGCCTGGCGGGCGCGCTGACGGCAATGGGTATCGCCGCGATCCTCGCCGTGATGGAAGTCTCGCTGTCGTTCGACAACGCGGTGGTCAACGCCTCCGTGCTGAAGACCTGGGACCCGTTCTGGAAAAAGCTGTTCCTGGGCGTGGGCATCATCATCGCCGTCTTCGGCATGCGGTTGCTGTTCCCGCTCGTGATCGTCGCGGTGGCGGCCGATCTGGGCCTGATGGACGTGTGGAACATGGCGCTGCAGGACCCGAAGCAGTACTCGATGCACCTGACGAACCACCACGCGGAAGTGGCGGCGTTCGGTGGCATGTTCCTGCTGCTCGTCTTCCTGAACTTCCTGTTCGATGACGAGAAGGAGCACCACTGGCTCGGCCACTTCGAAGCCAAGCTCGGATCGCTCGGCAAGGTGTCGTCGATCTCCGTGATGATCGCAATCGGCGCGCTGATGGGCAGCCTGTCGCTCGTGGCGGACGCCCAGAAGATGGTCGTGCTGATGTCGGGCCTGTGGGGCATCCTGATCTACGTCGGCGTGGACGTGCTGTCGAATCTGCTCGAGAAATCGGAAGAGGGCGGCGGCGACGTGGGCGAGATGGTCAAGCGCGGCGGTATCGGCGGCTTCCTGTACCTGGAAGTACTGGATGCATCGTTCAGCTTCGACGGCGTGATCGGCGCGTTCGCCATCACCAACGACGTCGTGATCATCATGCTGGGCCTCGCGATCGGTGCAATGTTCGTGCGTTCGCTGACGGTGTACCTCGTGGAGAAGGGCACGCTCGACCAGTTCGTGTACCTGGAACACGGCGCCCACTACGCGATCGGCATCCTGGCCCTGATCATGCTGGCCAGTATGAAGTTCCACGTGCCGGAGCTCGTGACGGGCCTCGCGGGTGTCGCCTTCATCGGTGCCTCGGTGTGGTCGTCGATCCGGTATCGCAAGAAGCAGGAAGCGTTGGGCGCGCACACGAAGGAACTGGCGCACGCCGAGTGATGTGGCAGTGCGCGGTATGTGAATGAACTTTAAACCCTGAAGGAGAACCATCATGGCAATCAGCTTGCAAAAAGGCGGCAACGTCAACCTGTCGAAAGAAGCGCCGGGCCTGACCAAATTGAAACTGGGCCTGGGCTGGGACGTGCGCAGCACGGACGGCGCGGCGTTCGACCTGGACGGCGTCGTGTTCCTGCTGAACCAGGCCGGCAAGGTGCGTTCCGACGCCGACTTCATCTTCTACAACAACCTGCGCTCCGCCGACGGTGCCGTCGTCCACTCGGGCGACAACCGCACCGGCGCCGGCGACGGTGACGACGAAACGGTCACCGTGGATCTCACCAAGGTCCCGGCCGACGTCGACCGCGTCGTGCTCGCGGTGACGATCCATGAGGGCGACACGCGTCGCCAGAATTTCGGCCAGGTGAGCCGTGCGTTCATCCGCTGCATCAATGGGGCGAACGAGACCGAGATCGCCCGCTACGACCTGTCCGAAGACGGTTCGACCGAATCCGCGATGATTTTCGGCGAGGTGTATCGTAACGGCGCGGACTGGAAGTTCCGCGCGGTGGGCCAGGGCTTCAACGGCGGCCTCGGCCCCCTTGCCAAGAACTATGGCGTGAGCGTCTGACCACCGTGCCGTACTGAAAGGAAGCCAGCAATGCCAGTATTTACCGTGACCGGGGACGTCGATCCCTTCCTGCACGTGTCGCTCAAGCGCGGCGAGACCATCTACTGCGAGTCGGATGCGATGGTCATGATGGAATCGACGCTCGACCTGAAGGGCAAGATGAAGGGTGGCCTGGGCAGCGCGCTGATGCGCACCTTCGCCAACGGCGAGTCGTTCTTCCAGCAGCACATCGAGGCGGTGCGCGGCGACGGCGATTGCCTGCTGTCGCCCACGCTGCCCGGTGCGATGCAGGTCGTCGACTGCGGCCCGAACCAGTACATCATCAGCGATGGCGCGTTCGTCGCGGCCGCATCCGGCGTCGACCTGCGCGTGCGCACGCAGAGCCTGGGCAATGCGCTGTTCGCCCAGAGCGGCGGTTTCTTCGTGACGGAGACGGCGGGCAGCGGCCAGGTCGTCGTGTCCGGCTTCGGCTCGATGAGCGTGCTGGACGTGGAACCGGGCAAGGACGCGATCATCGACAACTCGCACGTCGTCGCCTGGGACAGCACCTTACATTACGAGATCTCGATCACGACCGGCACCAGCGGCGGCTTCCTGGGCAATTTGATCAACAGCCAGACCAGCGGCGAAGGCATCGTCCTGCGCTTCTCCGGTCGCGGCAAGATTTACGTCTGTTCGCGCAACCGCGCCGCGTTCAAAGCGTGGATGCAGGCGCCTGCGCGCTGACGTCTTGAAAGGAGTAGCAACATGGCAGTGAATCTGCAGAAGGGCCAGAAGATCTCGCTGGAGAAGGAAGCCGGCGGCGCCCTGGCGCGCGTGACGATGGGCCTCGGCTGGGACGTCGCGAAGAAGGGCGGCTTCTTCGGCTTCGGCGCGAAGAGCGAAGCGATCGACCTCGACGCGTCCGTCGTGATGTTCGACGACGCGAACCGTCCCGTCGACGTGGTCTGGTTCCGTCAACTGAAAAGCCGCGACGGCAGCATCACGCACACGGGCGACAACCGCACGGGCGCGGGCGATGGCGACGACGAGCAGATCATCGTCGACCTGCGCACGGTGCCGGCGAGCGTGAAGTCGCTCGTCTTCACCGTCAACAGCTTCACGGGCCAGAATTTCTCGACGGTGCAGAACGCGTTCTGCCGGATCTTCGATACGAACAACGGCAAGGAGATCGCCCGTTACGACCTGTCCGTGCAGGGTTCGCACACGGCCCAGATCATGGCCAAGCTGTACCGCCACAACGGCGAGTGGAAGATGCATGCGATCGGCGAGAACGGCACCGGCCGTACGTTCGACGACCTCATGCCGCTGATCGTCCCGCACCTGTAATCGCTTTTTTTGTCGTCTCCGCGGACCCGTCTCCGTCCGCGGCTTCCCAACGTGGGCGGCTTGGCGCCCACGCCTTTTAACGGCTCCCTCGGGAGCCGTCTTTTTTGCTATTGACGGCGATCAGCCGGCAGCCGTTGCCGCGCGCGTAGATTGGCTTTCTTCGCACCTATCCACGGAGGACATATGCAGCGCTACCATATCACGCTTGGCGCCGGGACGACCGCAGGAGGCCGCGTGACCAGTGCGTCGAGCCTTTCGTCGATCGATGGTGCGCGCATGGCGCTGGAGGGCGACAAGGTCCGCTGTCCCGCTTGCCACAGCGACGGCGTGATCGTCTGCGCCGGCCCGCGGCTCCCCGACGCGTGGGAGGGCAGGCGGTACGCGTTGCACGATGATCTGTGCGCGTGCAAGTGCGTCCCCGCGCCGCGTCTGGTCGCGACCCAGGCATTGACATGCCAGCATGTAGAAAGTCCTTGACCCTGGCCCATTTTCGTCCTACTGTATTACTTAATTAATACAGTAGACATCATGCCAGCCCATCCTGCCTCCCTGTTTTCGATCGCGACCGGATCGCCGGAACCGATCTACCGCCAGCTCGTCGAGCAGGTCCGGCGCCTGTCGGCCAGCGGCCAGCTCCGGCCCGGCGACGAGATGCCGTCCGTGCGCGAGATCGCCCAGGCGCTCACGCTGAATCCGATGACCGTGTCGAAGGCGTACGGCCTGCTGGAGATGGAAGGTGTGCTGGCGCGCCGCCGCGGGCTCGGCATGGTGGTGGCCGAGTCGGCTGCGCCGGCCGAGAAGGCCGACATTGTCGGCCTTCTCCGTCCCACGCTCGAGCGCGCCGCGGTGGAGGCGCGCCAGCTCGAACTCGATCCCGACACCGTCCTGTCCTTGTTCGCAACCATTCTGAAGGAAACAAAATGAGTGCCCCCATCGTTCGCATGTCTTCGGTCAGCAAGCATTTCGGTAGCCAGCGCGTGCTCGAGGGGCTGGACTGGCAGGTCGCGCCCGGCCAGGTGATCGGTCTGCTGGGCCGCAACGGCGCCGGCAAGTCCACGCTGCTCGAATGCATGCTCGGGCTGCGCGAGCCCGACGCGGGCAGCGTGTCGTTGTTCGGCGAGGATGTGGCCGCGCTGTCGGAAGACGCGCGCGGCCGCATCGGCTACGTCCCGCAGCGGACCGATTTGTTCGACTGGCTGACGCCCGTGCAGATGTTCGACTACTTCCGCGCCATGTACCCGCGCTGGAACCAGGCCAAGGTCGAGGGCCTGCTGTCGCGCTGGGGCTTCGGTCCCGACCTGCGTAACAAGCCGATCAAGCGGCTGTCCGGCGGCGAGCAGCAGAGACTCGCCATCATCCGCGCGCTGGCGCACGAGCCGGCGCTGCTGATCCTCGACGAACCCGTGTCCGCGCTCGATCCTGTCGGCCGGCGCGAATTCCTGCGCGAGCTGGTCGACCAGGTGATCGAGCGTGGCACGACGGTCGTGTTCTCGACGCACATCCTGTCCGACCTGGAACGCGTCGCGTTCGATCTCGCGTTCCTGAAGGATGGCCGCATCGCGCTGCAGGGCCAGACGGATGCGCTGCTGGAAGGCGCGCGCCGCATCGTCGTCCCGGCCGCCACCCTGTCGGTTGCGCCGCTGGCCGGAGAAGTGCGCCGGCGCCACGAGGGCGCCATGACGAGCGTGATCGTGCAGGCGCCCGGCGACGACGTCGCGCGTCTCGCGCGCGAGCCGGGCGTGCGCGTGGAGCCCCTCAGCCTGGAAGACCTGTTCATCGAGGTGACGCAATGAACGCCGCGCTGCACGACTATCGGCTGATCTGGCGCGCGGCCGCGGCGCAGCGCGAACCGGGCGGGGTGCGTGCCGTGTACGCGATCGCCGGCGCCGTGGCGGCCTGTGGCCTCATCGTGGCCGTCCTGGGCGACCTGGACGTCCCGCAAGCGCTGCGCTTCATCGTCGCCGTCGCCTTCATGGCGCTGGCATTCGTCTGGACCTTCCTGTTCGTGCCCGGGTCCATCCGCATGAATTCGCCCATCAACGCGTGGCTGCTGCCGCGCCAGCGCCGCCGCCTGCTGCAGATGACGGCAGCATATTGGCTCGTCGCCACGCTCGGCATTGCGTACGGCCTCGGCAACTGGCACGCGCTGCCGCTCGTCGCGTTCGCCACGCTGGGCATGGCGCTGCTGATGGCGGGGAACAAGTACGTCCCTTACCTGATGATGTTGGGCGGGAACGGACCCTGGCTGGTGCAGACCGTCCTGCCGCCGGCGTGGGGGCAGGCGATGACCGGCAGCGCCGCCCTGTGGACACTGGATGTCCTGCTCCTGCCCGCCGCCGTGTGGGGCCTGCGCTGGCTGTATCCGGCCGGCGGCGACGCCTACCTTGGACGGCGCGACGATCAGCTCAAACGTGTGAACCATTTCGCCTTCCGTACCCCAGGCAAGCAAGCGACCGCCGAGGGCATGGTCGGGCAGGGCAATCTGTCTTTCTACCGCGTCGCGCTGCGTTGCGACCGGCGCCGCGCCGATCCGGCCGCCATGCTGATGCACGCATTGGGCCCGACGGCGCACTGGACCGCCTGGATCGGCGCCGTCGCCGTCTTGCTGCTCATCGGCGGCGGTGCGAGCATCGCGCAGGGCGGGGCGCGCGGCGCGGCCATGCAAGCATTTGTGGGCCAGATCGCCATTGTCGGTCCGGGCCTGCTGGCACTGATCATCCTGTTCAGCACGGCCCAATACGGCCAGCAACTGCGCCGCACGCGGGGCGAGCAGGCCTTGCTGCGCCTGACGCCGCTGGCCGGCGATGCGGCGCTGCTGAACCGGCGCCTCGCCACGCGCCTACTCCGCCAGGCGCTCTCGCTCTGGGTCTTGCTGACCGTGGGCGTGATGAGTGCATCGCTGTGGTTCAACACGAGCCCCGACGCGCTGCTGCGCCAGCTCGCCCTGTGCTGCGTGGCCGGCCAGGCGGCGATGATGGGCCTGCTGAGCGATTATGCGAGCGAGCGCGGCGGCTGGCACGCCGCGCTGGCGCTGCGTGCCGGCGCCTATGTCTTCGTCCAGGCACTCGTGGCCATGGGCTTTTCCAGGCTGACGGGCACGACGGCGTGGCCATGGCTGATCGCGATCTCGCTGGCCGTCTGCACCGTGCAGTTGCGGTTCGATTGGAAGCGCATGCTGGCCGCCCCGCCCGCGTTCCCGGCGGGACGGATGGCGTGATCGGGACGCGGGCTCAGTGCCCGCGCTTCTGCACGAGCGCCGTGCCGATGCCGTGGCGGTGGCCTTCGCTGACGGCCGTCACGGTGCCGTCCGGGTTGAACACGATGGCGTTGGCGGCGCCGATCTCCTCCGGGTTCGCTTCCCATTTGTGGCCGAACTGTTCCAGCGCCTGGGCTTGCGGGGTGCCGGTAAAACCCGGTTCGACGGCCGTCTCCTTGGCGTTGCGCTGCGACAGCCGCGGCGCGTCGATGGCCCGGTCCATCGGCATGCCGAAGTCGACGTAGTTGACGATCGTCTGCAGCACCGTCGTGATGATCGTGGCGCCGCCCGGGCTGCCGATGGTGAACGCGGGCTTGCCGTCCTTGAACGCGATCGTCGGCGCCATGCTGCTGCGCGGGCGCTTGCCGGCTTCCGGGATGTTCGGTGCCGGGCCCGTGAAGTCGAAGTCCGTCATCTCGTTATTCAGCAGGAAGCCATAGCCCGGCACGACGATGCCGCTGCCGCCCCATGATTCGATCGTGAACGTGTAGGCGACGACGTTGCCCCATTTGTCCGACACCGTCAGGTGCGTCGTGTGGGTGCCTTCGCGCATGATCAGGTTTTGCTGCGGGCGCAGCGGGAAGCTCTGGTCGTTCTCGTACAGGAACGCGTCGCCGGCGGGGACGACGCCGGCCGCGCGATCCGGGCGGATCAGTGAGCGGCGCTGCGCGGCGAACTGCTTCGACAGCATGCCTTCGATGGGCGCGTCGACGTATTCCGGGTCGCCGAGATACGCGTTGCGGTCGGCGAAGGCGAGGCGGCTCGCTTCCAGGTACAGGTGCTCGGCATTCGCGCGCGGCATGGACTTCAGGTCGAAGCCTTCGAGGATGTTCAGCGCCTCGGCCACCGTCACGCCGCCGCTGCTGGGCGGCGGCATGCCGTACACGTCGTAGCCGCGGTACGTGGAGCGGATCGGCTGGCGGATGCGCACCTCGTAGTTCGCGAGGTCGGCGAGGCTCATCGTGCCGGGGCGGACCTGGCTGCCCGCCGTGACGGGCGGCCGGTTGACGGCGGCCACGACGGCCTGCGCCAGCGGGCCTTCGTAAAACGTTTTATACCCTTTCGCGGCGAGCTCGCGGTACGCCTTGGCGAGGTCGGGATTCTTGACGATCGTCCCCGTCGGCAGCGCCTTGCCGTTCTTCAGGTACAGGCGGCTCGTCGTCTCGAACATGCCGAACTTCTTTTCGTTCCCGACGATCAGGCCGTGCATCGTCTCGCTGACGGGGAAGCCTTTCGTCGCCACCTGGATCGCGGGCGCCAGCACCTGCTTGAACGACATCGTGCCGTAGCGCTCCAGCGCCTCGTGCCAGCCGCGCACGGTGCCCGGCACGCCGACGGACGCACCGCTGGCGACGGCCGTGTCGAAATCGATCGCCTTGCCGTTGTCCTGGAAGACGGTCGGGCTGAACGATGCGGGCGCGGTCTCGCGGTGGTCGATCGTGATCACGCGCTTGTCCTTCGCGAGATACAAGACCATGAAGCCGCCGCCGCCGATGCCGCAGCTGAACGGATCGGTGACGCCCAGCGTGGCCGCCGCCGCGACGGCCGCGTCGACGGCATTGCCGCCCTTGTCGAGGATGGCGATCGCGGCGGCCGACGCCTTTTCGCTGATCGTGGCGACGGCGCCGCCCGTGCCCGTGGCGACTGGCGTCTTGGCGAGGGCGAGCGGCGGCGCGAGGACGATCGAAAGAATCAGTCCGCAGGTGAGAGCTTTGACGGAAGTGGTCATGGCTGGCGCAGGAAGTGGATATGGGTGGCGGCGCTCATCGGAACGTGATCTTGAGCGTGACGGGAATGATGTCGCCCGGCCGCATCGTGCCGGCCGCGCGTGCGGGCGGGATCGCGGACGTGTCGAGGACGACGTGGGCGCCGTGCAGCGACGGCGGCGTGGCCGTCGGCTGGTCGGGGCCGAGCGTGAATTCCTCGACGCCGTCCGGGCCGTGGACGAGGAAGCGGAAGATCAGGCGTCCCGCCCAGACGCAGCGCGCGTTCGCGGGGCAGCGGCTGTCGCTGTAGCTGTCGTACGTGAGGACGAGACCATGCGCGAGGACGACGCTCTGCTCGGGACGGAGCGGATACACGGCGTCCTGCGGCGGTGCGGCGGCACAGCCCGAAAGCAGGGAAAACGACGCCGCCACGAGAATGGCGGCCAGAGCGGCAAGCGGGCGCGGCGGCGTCATGAAGCGTCCTTTGTTTGCGTACAGCCAATCATAGCAAAATCGCCAGTCGAGGCTGGCGCGGTATGCGCCAGGCGACGATCAAGCTATCGGATAGCGGCGGAACACGGGCAGCGCTTCCGCGCGCGCAGTCCACGCGGCCAGGCGCGGGAAGGCATCGCGCGCGACGATCTGCGGCACCATCAGCCGGACGAACGACCACGTGACGGCGGCCGTGACGGCGGCCTGGTCGAGGGCGTCGACGTCGAATGCATCCACCTCGGCCTCGAGCAACTTCAATGCGGCGAGCAATTGTTCCTGCACGCGGTCGAGCCAGGGCTGGTGCACTTTTTCCGCCGGACGCAATGTGTGCTCGTAGACGATCTGCGCCGTCTTTTCGCATGCGGCCAGCGCCGGGCCGATCGTGCGCAGCGCACGCGCACGCGCGGCCGGGGTGACGGGCAGGAGGGAGCGGCCCGTCAACGCGTCGCCGTACTCGAGCATCAGGGTGGAATCGATGAGGAACGAGCCGTCGTCCAGCACGAGCGTCGGCGCCTTGACCGTCGGGTTGATGGCCGCGAATTCGTCGTAGTTGCGGAAGACCGACAGTGCCTTGTGTTCGAACGGGATGTCCTGCAGGTCGAACGAGATGGCGACGCGGCGGACGAAAGGCGAATCGAGCATGCCGATGAGTTGCATGGAACCTCCTGTGATGGGTGGTCTTCCATTCTATTGGCTTTCCGGCAACCCTGCCGGTCATGCATCAGGACTTGACGACAGTCCGCCGCCGGCGCATATTTGAAATCGATTTCATCAAGGAGACACCGATGGGCGAGCCGATGCGTTTCGACGCGGAGACGGAGGCCGGCATGGCACGGGCGACAGCGCGGCCGGGTGCGGACACGGGCGCCCGCGCGCCGCGCGTGGTCGCCATCGACCTGCTGCGCGGCCTGGCCGTGATGGGCATGGTGATGGTCGCGTACGCGGGCGGCTGGGACCAGCGCTTCACGTTCCTCACGCATGCGCCGTGGCGCGGGTTCGCCATCGCCGACATGATCTTCCCCGCGTTCCTGTTCTGCGCGGGCGCCGCGCTGCCGTACGCGCTGCGGCGGCGCGCGGGCCAGGGGAGGGCGGCCCTCGTGGGCCACGTGCTGCGCCGTTCGGCGATCCTCGTCGCGCTGGGCGTCTTCCTGAACCTGCTGCCGGGGTTCGACGTCGCGCACGTCCGCCTGCCGGGCATCCTGCAGCGCATCGGCCTGTGCTATGCGATCGCCGGTACCGGATGCGCGGTGGCCGGCTTGCGCGTGACCGGACTCGTTGCGGCCATCGTCGTGCTGCTGGCGGGCTATGGCGCGTTGCTGCTCGCGTGGGACGCACCCGGCTGCGGCCGGGCGTGCTTCGATTCCGCGCACGCGCTGCCGGCCGTCGTCGACCGCGCCGTATTCGGCGTCACGCACCTGTGGCCGTGGGGACGGACGGGCGACGTCGTCACCTACGATCCGGAAGGGCTCGTGTCCACATTGGGCGCGCTCGTCAATGTGCTGCTGGGCGTCGTCGCGTCCGTGCTGCTGCAGCGGTCGCACAGGCGCGCCACGTTGACGGCCCTCGCCATCGCCGGCGCGGCGTGCCTGCTGGGCGGCCTGCTGCTCGATCCGGTCGTGCCCGTCGTGAAAAAGCTGTGGACGCCCAGCTTCGCGCTGCTGTCCGGCGGCTTCACGTTGCTGGCCTTGCTCGCGCTGATGCGGCTCGTGCCGCCCGGTCGCGAGGCGCCCGCGTGGACCCGTCCCGTGCTTGCCTTCGGCACCAACGCGACCTTGGCCTTCGTCGGCATCACGCTGATCGATACGGTGATGCAGTTGCCGCTGGGCGGCGCGGGCAGCGCGCACGACCGGCTGGCGGCCCTGCTGGCGCGCGCGATTCCCGAGCCGCGCGTCGCGTCGGCCGCGTACTCCGCGCTGCTGCTGCTCGTGCTCGGGGCGGGGCTGTGGCAGTTGTACAAGCGGAGGATCGTCGTCCGGATCTGAAAAAATGGGCGTATGCTGGCGCTCATTTGAACCCGACCGGAGACTGAGATGACGCGTTTGAGCGCAGCTGATTTCGACCCCGAGATATTACGCCTGTTCGACGGCTATGTGCACGGCCGCGTGTCGCGCCGCGATTTCCTCGCGCGCGCGAGCCGTTACGCCGCGGGCGGCACGACGGCCGCCACGTTGCTGGCGCAGCTGTCGCCGTCGTTCGCGGCGCCGCTCGTCGCCCCGGCGGACGCGCGCCTGAAGATCAGCTACCTCGACTTTTCCTCGCCTCACGGTTACGGCAAGGTGCACGGCTACCTGGCGCAGCCGGCGAATGCGGCGGGCAAGCTGCCCACGGTCCTCGTCGTGCACGAGAACCGCGGCCTGAATCCGCACATCGAGGACATCGCGCGCCGCATTGCGCTCGACGGCTATATCGCGTACGCGCCGGACGCGCTGTACCCGCTGGGCGGCTACCCCGGCGACGAGGACAAGGCGCGCGCACTGTTCCCCAAGCTGGACCAGGCCAAGACGCGCGCCGACTTCATCGCCGCCGCGCGCGGCTTGGCGGCGCTGCCGCAGGGGACGGGCAGGGTCGGCGTCGTGGGCTTTTGCTACGGCGGCGGCATCGCCAACTATCTCGCGACGCAGTTGCCCGACCTGGCCGCCGTCGTGCCGTTCTACGGCATGCAGCCGCCGGCGGCCGACGTCGCCCGCATCCGCGCGCCGCTGCTGATCCACGACGCGGGCAACGATGAACGCGTGCTGGCCGGCTGGCCCGCGTACGAGGCGGCGTTGAAGGCGAACCACGTGGACTACCAGCACTTCGTCTATCCCGGCGTCGAGCACGGCTTCAACAACGACACGACGCCCCGCTACGACGAGGCCGCGGCCAAGCTGGCGTGGACGCGGACGATGGCGTTCTTCAAGGCGAAGCTCGCGTAGTGGAACGGCTGGCCGCGCTGCGGGCGCTGATCGCGTCTGACCGACGACGGATGGACGTGCTGCGCGCGGTGCGTGACCTCGGCCTGCCCGATTGCTGGGTCGCCGCCGGGTTCGTGCGCAACTGCGTGTGGGATCACGTGCACGGTCACGCGGCGTCGCCGCTGTCGGAAGATATCGACGTGGTCTGGTTCGATGCGGCGCAGTGCGAGGCCGAGTGCGACGCTGCGCTCGAACGCGCATTGCGGTGCCGGGACGGCAGCCTGGACTGGTCCGTCAAGAACCAGGCGCGGATGCACGTGCGCAATGGTGATGCGCCGTACGCCTCCGCCACCGATGCGATGCGACATTGGCCGGAGACGGCGACGGCGGTCGGTGTCCGGCTCGGCCAGGGCGATACCATCGATGTTGCGGCGCCGTTCGGGCTGGACGACCTGTTCGGACTGGCCGTCCGGCCGACCCGGCGTTTCGCTCTGGAGAAGCGGGCGGTGTACCTGGCGCGCATCCGCGCCAAGGACTGGCTGGGCCGTTGGCCCCAGCTGCGGATCGATATGTCGGGTTGATCCAATAAAAAAAGGCACCCGCAGGTGCCTTTGTCGTTCGCTGGCGGATGGCTTACACGTAAGCCGCCAGCGAGGTTTTCATCTTTTTCAGCGCGGCCGATTCGATCTGGCGGATGCGCTCGGCCGACACGCCGAATTCCTCGGCCAGCGTGTGCAGCGTGGCACCGGAGCCGTCGTCGTTGGCCAGCCAGCGGGCTTCCACGATGCGGCGCGAACGCGGGTCCAGCCTCGACAGGGCCGTTTCCAGACCTTCCGACTGCAGGCGCACCTGCTCTTCGCCTTCCAGCACCTTCGTCGGTTCCTGCTGGTCCGACGACAGGTAGGCAATCGGCGAGAACTTGTCGTCTTCGTCGTCGGTCGGCGCTTCCAGTGCGATGTCGCGGCCGGACAGGCGCGTTTCCATTTCGATCACTTCTTCGCGCTTGACGTCGAGCATCTTGGCCAGATCGTCGACTTGCTGCGGCGACATGGCATCCAGACCCTGTTTGTTGCTGCGCAGATTGAAGAACAGCTTGCGCTGCGCCTTCGTCGTCGCAACCTTGACCAGGCGCCAGTTCTTCAAGATGTATTCGTGCATCTCGGCCTTGATCCAGTGCATGGCGTAAGACACCAGGCGCACGCCCTGGTTCGGGTCGAAGCGCTTGACTGCCTTCATCAGGCCGATATTGCCTTCCTGTATCAAGTCGGCGTGCGGCAGGCCGTAGCCCAGATAGCCGCGCGCGATCGAGACGACCAGACGCAGGTGAGACATCACCAGTTTCTGGGCCGCATCGAGGTCATTCTTTTCCTGCAGCCGCGTTGCCAGCGACACTTCTTCTTCGTGGGTCAGCATCGGCAGGCGGTTCACCGCCGAGATATAGGCGTCGATATTACCGAGATTGCCACTGAAACCCAGCCCCAGAGCACGACTGCCGGCCGGGACCAATGCGGATTGTGCGGACATAGTCACTCCCTCTGTTAAGCTGCTGCATCGTCTCGCCATCTCCAGAGCCCCGGAGGCACCACTGGCTGGCTTAGATCGGGATGCTGACGGTGCTATCAATACCATTTCCCGCGATAGTCTGACGTTATATTAGCACTCTCTTGAGGTGAGTGCTAGACGCCACCATATCCCCGAAGACGGGTTTAAGTTTCGTTAAAGTATTGTCCACAGGAACCAAAAACCGGGCTCCATTCAACTGTAGAGCAGGGCATCAGCGATTCAAATGATTTGAGTCAAGTGTGACACCCGTAACGCTTGAAATTCGTAGAAGACAGGTTAGGCGACTCATGCTGCGCCTTCTGTTTGCTGGCGCACGTTGTCGTGTAGGCGAATGCCTCGCGTCCGCTGCAGGATTAGACTGGCCGGCAGCGGCTGGGTTCACGATCGCGCTACAGCGTGTCGATAAATTGTTCGACGACGGATTTTTTGATGGCCACGGCCGTGTCTTTGCTGAAACCGTGGCCGGTCGGGTAGATGTCGTGCCGGATCCGGTACGTGAAGCGATGCGCCTGCAGTTGCGCGACGATGCTGTTCGCCATCCGGGTGCTCGGCCAGACGTCGTCGTTCAGTGCCGAGATCAGGAACACCGGGCCATTGATTCGTTCGACATGGATCCGGACATCGTCACGGCCCGCGGCCGCGTCGAGCGCGTTCTCGAACCGTTTCACCTGCGGCAGCGCCGGGTTGTCATCCAGCGAGAGTGCCGACACATCTTTGCCTCGGTAGGTCCAGGCGGAACGGGCTTCCGTCCTGCCATGCCACGCCACTTCGCTCGGCGTTGCCACTATGACGGACTTGATCCGCGCATCCATGCTGGCGACGAGCAGGGCCGCCTCGCTGCCACGAGAGCCCGACAGGATGCCGAGCCGCGCCTGATCAACGCCGTGCAATTGCGCCGCGTAATTAATCGCATCGATAAAGTATTCCAGCGGAATATGGTCCAGCGTGGGCGGCAGGCCTTTTTCCTTGAAATAGGCTAAAGCCAGCACGGCAATGCAGTGCGGCGCCAGCATGTCGCCGCTCGATTCGCCCGTCGACAGCCCGCCTTCCGACCCGCCGAACGCCAGTACCAACGGCGTCGGCCGTTCGCTTGTCGGCAAATACGCCTTGGCCACGAGATTCTTATAGGCCACCTTCTCGACCGTGTAGTCACAGGCGCCAGCCGATCCGGCAAGACATCCGATGACCAGTGCAGCGAGCGAACCCAGTCTTCGGATCATGTCGGCCCTGCGTATCGTCAGTTCAACCGTGCCAGATGCCGCTGCACGGACAGCATGGCGCCCACGAGCCCGAGCCCCGCGCTGATCGCCAGCAAGCCCGCCATGCCGAGCGGCGGCAGCGGGGCGAGCTGGAATTCCGAGGCGTACAGCCGGGCGAACTCGGCGATGGCCGTGTTCAGCGGACGCAGCGCCAACGTCACGGCGCCCAGCGCCACCGTGCCCGCGCACAGGCCCAGCAGCGCGCCCGTGTAGTAGAACGGGCGGTGGATGAAGTTGTCGGTCGCGCCCAGCAGCTTCGACACGGCGATTTCTTCGCGCTGCGTCAACACCTGCAGGCGGATCGTGTTGAACACGACGGCGATCACGACGACGCCCAGCGTGACGGCGAGCAGCAGCAGTGCCAGGCGCAGCACGCCCAGCAGGGCGGCCAGGCGCTTGACCCAGGCCGAGTCCACTTGCACGGAATCGACACCCGGGAGCGCGCGCATCTGCTCGGCGATGCCGTCCACGCGCGCGGCGTCGGCGCGGCTGGTGAAGCCTTCGAGCTTCATCACATAGCTGTCCGGCAGCGGGTTGTCGCCCAGCGTCTCGATGACGTCCGTGAGGCCGCTTTTTTCCTTCAGGCTCGCAAGCGCCTGCTCGCGCGGCACGAAGGTGACTTTCGCGCGGCTGCCGTGCAGGATGCGCTGCAATTGCGGCGCGAGCGCCTGCGCCTGGTCGCGCGGCGTGTCCGCCTTCAGGAACAGGCTGAGTTCCGGGTCGACGGACAATTCTTCCGACAGCGGACGCACGTTGTCGAGCAAGGTGACGCCGGCAAACGGCAGCGCCAGCGCGACGGCGACGACGAGCACGTTGAATAAAAAGCTGCCCGGCGCCTTGCGCACGTGCGACAGCGCGGCGCCGAGCGCGAAGCGGTGCTGGCGGAACCAGATGTTCATGCTGCACCTCCCGCCACTTGGCCGTGTTCGAGGCGGATCACGCGTGCCGCCTTGTCCAGGATTTCGTCGTCATGGGACGAGATGACGCAGGTGACGCCCACGGAATGAAACGCGTGCAGTGCGTCGATGACCTTGTCGGCGGCGGCGCGGTCGAGGTTCGCCGTCGGCTCGTCGGCCAGGATGATCTGCGGGCGGTTGACGATGGCACGGGCGATCGCCACGCGCTGCTGCTCGCCGCCGGACAGTGCCATCGGCAGCGCCAGCGCGCGGTCGAGCAAGCCGACCTTGTCGAGCGCCGCGCGGGCGCGCTGCTCGGCCTGAGCGGCGTGCGCGCCGGTGACGAGCAGCGGCAGCATCACGTTGGCCAGGATGTGGCGGTCGTTCAGCAGGCGCTGGTTCTGGAAGATCAGGCCGAGGTTACGGCGCAGGAAAGGGATGCCGGCCTTGCGGATGCGCCCCACGTCCTGCCCGTTCACGATCACGCGGCCGGACGTCGGACGCTCGATCGCCGCGACCATCTTCATCAAGGTGGACTTGCCGGCACCGGACGGACCGGCCAGGTACACCAGCTCGCCCTTGGCGATGTTCAGCGACACGTCCGCCAGCGCGAGCGTGCCGGCGGAATCGGAGTACTTCTTGGAGACGGACTGGAATTCGATCATCGCGCGTTTATCCCAGCAGCGCCTCGGCGAATTCGTCGGCGCTGAAGGGTTGCAGGTCCTCCAGTTTCTCGCCCACGCCGATGAAGTACACCGGCACGGGACGCGTGCGCGCGATGGCGGCCAGGATGCCGCCCTTGGCCGTGCCGTCCAGCTTCGTGATCACGAGGCCCGTCAGCTGCAGCGCGTCGTCGAACGCCTTCACTTGCGCGAGCGCGTTCTGGCCCGTGTTGCCGTCGATGACGAGCAGGATCTCGTGCGGCGCGTCGTCCATGCCTTTGCCGATCACGCGCTTGATCTTCTTGAGCTCTTCCATCAGGTGCAACTGCGTGGGCAGGCGGCCGGCCGTGTCGACCATGACGACATCCACGCCGCGCGCCTTGCCCGACTGGACGGCGTCGAACGCGACGGCGGCCGGGTCGCCGGACTGCTGCGAGATGACGGTGACGTTGTTCCGCTGGCCCCAGACCATCAGCTGTTCGCGCGCGGCGGCGCGGAACGTGTCGCCGGCGGCGAGCAGCACGGATTGCTCGTGGTGCTGCATGTGCTTGGCCAGCTTGCCGATGGTGGTCGTCTTGCCGGCGCCGTTGACACCGGCGATCATCATCACGAGCGGCTCGTGGCGGCCCAGTTCGAGCGGCTTTTCGAGAGGGCGCAGCAGGTCGACGACCAGGCTTTTCAACGCCACCTTGACGGCGGCCGCATCGAGCAATTTGTCTTCCTTGACCTTGCGCCGCAGGTTGTCGAGCAGGTACTGGGTCGCATCCATGCCGGCGTCCGACATGAGCAGGGCGGATTCGAGTTCCTCGTACAGGTCTTCGTCGATGCGCGCACCGACGAACAGCAGCGACAGATTGCTCGACGTCTTCGCCAGGCCGGCCTTCAGGCGCGACATCCAGGAACGCTTGGCCTCCGCTTCGCTCACGGGGCGTTCGGCCGTTTCCGGGAACAGCTGGCCGTCGTAGGCAGTGGATGTGGCGTCGGCCGGTGCGGCGACGTCGGCTTCAGGCGCGACGGGCGCGGTGTCGACCGCCGCGGTGTCGACCGCCGCGGTGTCGACCGCCGCGTCCTCGCCACCGCCGAACAGGCGGCGCAGGAAACCCGGCTGCTCGGCCGGCTGCTCGGGCTGCGCGTCGGCGGCGGGCGCTGCGGATTCGACCGCGGCCGGCGTCTCGGCTTCAGGTTTTTTCTTTTTGAAGAAACTAAACATTGTGTAATTCGGGAGGGCGGCAAGTGCCGAAAGGGTCGCGCGTATTCTACCAGAGCGGGCCCGGTTCCCCCTGCCGGGTAACCGGAAAGCAATCCATCCGTCCCGGCACGTCAAGACCACAGCCGGCGCCGGCGCTGGTATCCTGTCGTTTCCGAAAGACCACCTTGCCGCCCCCGCCGCCGCGGCGCCCGCCATGAAACACCGTCTCTTCCTGTTCGACCTCGACGACACCCTGCTCGACTTCAAGGCATCCGAACGCCTGTCGTTCGACCGCACGATGCAGGCCCTCGGCCTGGCCGCGCTGCCGGACGGCCTGTTCGCGCGCTACCAGGCCATCAATATGGCACTGTGGAAGCGGTTCGAGACGGGCACCCTCGCCAAGGACGTGCTGAAAGTCGAACGGTTCCGCCAGACGTTCGACGCGGCAGGCCTCGACCTCGACCCGGAAGCGGCCAGCCGCCTGTACCTCGAATCGCTGTCGGACACGGTGGTCCTGATCGACGGCGCGCGCGAGCTGTGCGCGACTTTGGCTGCCATCGGCGAAGTGGGCATCATCACGAACGGCGTCGCGCACATCCAGCATCGCCGCATCGCCAGCTCGGGCCTGCGCGACCACGTGTCGTTCGTCGCGACGTCGGAAGCGTGCGGGCACGCGAAGCCCGACGGCCGCTTCTTCGACTACACGGTGCAGATGGCGCGCGCATTCAAGCACGCCGAGACGATCATCGTCGGCGACCGGCTCGATGCCGACATCCTCGGCGCGAACCGGTTCGGCATCGAAAGCTGCTGGTTCAATCCCGGCGGTCTCGCCAACGACAGCGAGGCGCTGCCCACCGTGGAAGTGGCGCGCCTGCACGACGTCGTGCCCGCGCTGCGCGGGCTCGTCGTCGCCTGATCAGCCGCCTTTAGCCGCCTGCGCGTTGCGGCGGATCGTGTCCAGCGTGGCGCCCGGCGTGATCAGGTTGCCGTCGTAGCGCAGCTCGATCAGCGCCGGAAGTTTTTGCGTGCGCGTGAACTCGATGGCGCGTGCCAGCGCGGGGCCGAAATCGGCCGTCGTTTCGACCGCCTCGCCGTGGCCGCCGTACGCTTTCGCCAGCGCGGCGAAGTCGGGATTGTGCAGCTGCGTGCCGGACACGCGGCCCGGATATTCGCGCTCCTGGTGCATGCGGATCGTGCCGAACATGCCGTTATTGAAGACCAGGAAGATGACGCCGGCGCCGTACTGCACGGCGGTCGCCAGCTCCTGGCCCGTCATCATGAATTCGCCGTCGCCGGCGAAACAGACGACAGTGCGCTCGGGCCGCACGATCTTCGCGGCGACGGCGGACGGCACGCCATATCCCATCGCGCCGCTGGTCGGGGCCAGCTGCGTGCGCATGGCGCCGTAGCGCCAGAAGCGGTGCGCCCACGTCGCGTAGTTGCCGGCGCCGTTCGTGATGATCGTGTCGCGGGGCAGCGCGGCTTGCAGGTCCTGCACCATCTGCCACAGGTCCAGCGGCGCGCTGCCGTCCTTGAAGATGGCGGGGCGTTCCTGCCACGCACGCAGATCGGCCTTCGCGTCTTCGACCGTGTGGCGCCACGCCGCTGCATCGACGGGTTCCATCGCCGCGAGCATGCTGGCCGCTTGCGGTGCACCGCTGGCGATCATCAACTCGGCCTGGTAGACGCTGCCCAGTTCCTCCGGATCCGGGTGGATGTGCACGAGGCGCTGGCGCGGCACGGGCGATTCCAGCAGCGAGTAGCCGCTCGTCGTCATCTCGCCCAGCCGGGGCCCGAACGCGATCAGCACGTCGGCCTCTTTGACGCGCGCCGCGAGCTTCGGATTGATGCCGATGCCGACGTCGCCCACGTAATGCGGGTGGTCGTTGTCCAGCAGGTCCTGGAAGCGGAACGCGCACGCGACGGGTAGGGCGTTCGCCTCCGCGAACCTCTGCACGTCGACGCACGCTTGGTCTGTCCACGTGCCGCCGCCCAGCAGCAACAACGGTTTCTTCGCCCCGGCCAGCATCGTGCGCAGCTGGTCGATCTGCGCGGCGGACGGCGCGCCTTGCGTGGGCTGGTAGCGGCGCGTGTCGGCAACTTCCGCGCGGGCGACGAGCATGTCTTCCGGCAGCGCGAGGACGACGGGGCCCGGACGGCCGCTCGTCGCGACCTGGAATGCGCGCGCCATGTATTCGGGGATGCGCTCGGCGCGGTCGATCTGCGCGACCCATTTCGCCATCTGGCCGTACATGCGGCGGTAGTCGATTTCCTGGAACGCTTCGCGGTCCATGAAGTCCGTGCCGACCTGGCCGATGAACAGGATCATCGGCGTGGAATCCTGGTATGCCGTGTGCACGCCGATCGACGCGTTCGTCGCGCCGGGGCCGCGCGTGACGAAGCAGATGCCGGGCTTGCCCGTCAGCTTGCCGTAGGCCTCGGCCATGAACGCGGCGCCGCCTTCCTGGCGGTTGATGACGAAGCGGATGTCCGAATCGTGCAGCGCGTCCAGCACGTCGAGATAGCTTTCGCCGGGCACGCCGAAGGCGGTGTCCACGCCGTGGACCTGGAGCGCATCGACCAGGATCTGGCCGCCGCTGCGGGAAGGGTGCGTCATGGTGAGGTCGTCCTTATCACGATGGAATCCGGGCATTCTATGCAACTCGTCCAACGCTGGCTTTTCAAATAGCGACACGACCTTTCACAAAAGGCAGCGGCGCATGGAGTACAATTGCGGCCGTGAAGCAGGCCAGACAGCCGCTGGTCCACGCCGCAAGGTCGTGGGCGGGAGGAAGGTCCGGACTCCACAGAGCGGGGTGACGGTTAACGGCCGTCCGCCGAAAGCCGGGCGCAAGCCAGGTATAAGGCGAGGAATAGGGCCACAGAGACGAGCGTATTAAGTTACGGTGAAACGCGGTAACCTCCACCTGGAGCAATTCCAAATAGGCACGCGTTGAGGTTGCTCGCGGAGCGTGCGGGTAGGAAGCTTGAGCGCCGGAGTAATTCGGCGCCTAGAGGAATGGCTGTCATAGCGCCCGCAAGGGCGTTACACAGAATCCGGCCTATCGGCCTGCTTTACACATAATTCACGGCCCGGGGAGCTCGACGACGATGCGTTACATCCTCGCCCTCGACCAGGGGACCACCAGTTCGCGCGCCATCCTCTTCGATCGCCAGGGCCAGCCCGTGCGCATCGCCCAGCAGGAATATCCCCAGCATTTCCCGCAGCCCGGTTGGGTGGAGCACGATCCGCTCGACATCTGGCGCAGCCAGCTCGCGTGCGCGCGCCAGGTCCTCGCGGACAGTGGCGTCGTTGCGGCCGACGTCGCCGCCATCGGCATCACGAACCAGAGAGAAACGACCGTCGTGTGGGACCGCGCGACGGGCGAACCGCTGTGCCACGCCATCGTCTGGCAGGACCGGCGCACGGCCGACCTCTGCGACGACCTGCGCGCCGCCGGCAAGGCGCCGCTCATCGCGCGCAAGACGGGCCTCGAACTCGATGCGTATTTTTCCGCGACCAAGCTGCAATGGCTGCTCACGCACGTGCCGGGCGCGCGCACCCGCGCGGAGCGGGGCGAGCTCGCGTTCGGCACCGTCGACAGCTGGCTCACGTATAAACTGACGGGACGCCACGTCACGGACGCGAGCAATGCGTCGCGCACGATGCTCTTCAATATCAACAGCCTCCGCTGGGATCCGGAACTGCTGGCGCTGTTCGGCGTGCCGGAATCGATGCTGCCGGAAGTCGTGCCCAGTTCCGGCATCGTCGCAGAGGCCGACCCCGCGTGGTTCGGCCGCGCGATCCCCATCGCCGGCATCGCGGGCGACCAGCAGGCAGCCACGTTCGGCCAGGCCTGCCACCGGCGCGGCATGGTCAAGAATACGTACGGCACCGGCTGTTTCATGCTGATGCAGGCGGGCGACACGCCGCCGCAATCGCACAACCGCCTGCTGGCCACCGTCGGCTGGACCATCGCCGGTCACACCGACTACCTGCTCGAAGGCAGCGTGTTCATGGGCGGCGCCACCGTGCAGTGGCTGCGCGACGGTCTCGGCATCATCAAGCAGTCGGCCGACGTCGAGGCGCTCGCGTTGTCCGTGCCGGACAGCGGCGGCGTGATGCTCGTGCCGGCGTTCGTCGGCCTCGGCGCGCCGCACTGGGACGCGTATGCGCGCGGCACCATCGTGGGCATGTCGCGCGGGACGACGGGCGCCCACGTCGCGCGCGCCGCCGTCGAGGCCATCGCCTACCAGAGCGCGGAGCTGCTGGCCGCCATGCAGAAGGACGCCGACTGTGCCGTCCACGAAGTGCGCGCGGACGGCGGCGCCGCGCGCAACGACCTCCTGATGCAATTCCAGGCCGACCTCTTGGGCGTGCCCGTCGTGCGGCCGCAGGTGACGGAGACGACGGCCCTCGGCGCCGCCTGCCTCGCCGGCCTGGCCGTCGGCTTCTGGTCGTCGCGCGACGAGATCGCAGCCCAGTGGAAGAGCGAACGCCGGTTCGAGCCGCAACTGCCGGCCGCGCGGCGCCAAGAGATGATGGCGCGCTGGTCGCGCGCGGTCGCGCATGCGCGCGCGTGGGCCGCGCCGGACGCGCATTGACGCAGGCGCTTGCGCCTCGCGTGCGGCCGTGCGCGTGCGGATGAGGCACAATCCGTCGACATCGATACGTTGCGACGGGAGGCGCCTTGAAATTCCTGAAGGGTTTCTTTTCGACCGCGCACGCGCTGCTCGGGTTCCTGTTCGTGCTGGTCTCCGTGCTGATCACGGTGCTGGCCGTGCAGACCGGCTGGAGCGCCGTCGGCGCCGACCCCGACGAGAGCGCCGAGATGGCCATCGAGGCGATCGGCCTCTTGGCCATCGCCGTCGTGTCGCTGCAGATCGCCCAGACCATCACCGAGGAAGAAGTCGTGCGCGACGCCCACATCAGCGCGCCCACGCGCGTCCGCCGCTATCTGTCGCGCTTCATGGTGGTCGTCGTGGTCGCGCTGTCGATCGAGGGCCTCGTCGGGACGTTCAAGGCCCTGCATGAGGAACCGGAGCTGCTGCCGCACGCGGCGTCCGTGCTGATCGCGGCCGGCGTGCTGCTGTCCGGCTGGGGCGTGTTCATCCGCATGAACAAGGCCGCCGAGGACCTGGAGCCGGAGGCGATGGCGGCCGCGAAGAGCGAGGACGCGAAGGTGGATGAGTAATCAAACGCCGCCGCGCGCCCGCGCGAAACGGCGCAGGGCCGCTGCCTGGGCGCGGTCCAGGCAGCGGTACGGGATCGGGATCGCGCCACGCAAATACATTAGCAGGACGCCGCGCCGATAGCGGCGTACGCCGCGGATCTCGGCCCAGCTGCGCACCAGCGTGCCGGCTTGCGTCGTGCGCTCGATGCCGGTGGCGTCGATGCGGAAGGCGCAGTGCGGCATCCGCCGTTTCTTGTACACGAATACGGGCGTGCCGATGAGCGCAACCCAGGCGCTGACGGCGGCGGGCAGAGACGCGAGCGCGAGGGCGCCGCACGCGAGCAGTGCCGTCCTGGCCCAGCCGGGGCCGATCATCCACGCGATGGCGAGGGTCGTCATGGCGAAGGCAAACGGCACGAGCGTCTGCCGCAGACGCTGCGCGGGCGTCATCCGCCGCAACGTCGACGTCAAGTGATCATGTACGAAGCCGAGGTATTCCGGCAGCGTGTAGACGACGTCGAACCGGGTCGCCGGCGAGGCAGGCGGTAGGGCCGCGTCGCGCCCGTCCGGCGGGTCGACCGTCAGCGTATGGTCGACCGCATGCCGCGCGGCATGCCGGACGACCTGCATGGCCACTTCCTTGCGGTGCAGCGGGCGCGGATGACCGGCGCCGAACATGGGCGTCTCCTGATCGTGAACGATGCCGGCCATATGGCGGCCCGCGGGCTGATTGCAATACTCATAACAGCGTACGCGCACAAAAAAATTCCTGGCGTCATCTGCTCAATGTGAAATTGTGAGAGCTTTGCGTTGACTTTCGTCGATATACTGCCGGGTAAGAGTCTTTCCTTTTAATCATCAAGGGTATCCGGCGCGATACCGTTCCTTTTCCCGATCGCACGGCAGTGGCATACATATGCTGCATCGTCCCGGTTTATCGAGAGTTTTATGTTTGTTGGGCAAATCATCCTTCCCGAAAATGCCGACTTCGACTGCCTGCTGAACCAGGTGTTGATGTGGTGGCCGGAAGAACTGGTGGGCGACGACGCCGACGCCGGGGCCCGGCAGTCGTCGGTCGCCCATCTGTACGAAGCGAGCATCGCGCCGCGGGCGATCCAGTCCGCCAGCATGCTGCTCGTGCAGCTCGACTGGGTCCTGTACGGCATCGTCATGGAGTTGTCGCGCAAGGTCTCGCGTGTGCGCGTGAAGGACATCCGGCCGCAGCTCATCAAGGACCGGTTCCACGCATTGCTGACTCATATCGCGCTGCCGCAACTGCTCGGCGAGCGGGACTGGGACGGCTCGTTCGAGCGTGACGAGCTCGTGAATTACTTGCGCGCCGAGGACATGGCGATCGTCTGACCATCATATAAATGGCTCTCTATCAATAAATATGTCCATTGTGACAATTGGAGAGTTTGTACATACCCATCCGATGGCATGATGCGCGGTCCCGGGCCGGTCCGTATCTGCCCGCGAAGCAAAACACCACGACAACGACAACAGGCATGCGTCGCAGCGACGTCGAGCATGCGCATGGGCCGCCACGCGGCCACTAGGGATATGATGAAAAAGACAATGCAAGTGGCCCTGTTGGGCCGGACAGCAATCGGCCTGGCGTGCCTGGCCCTCACCGCGTGCGGTGGCGGCGGTAGCGGCGGTAGCGGTGGTAGCAGCGGCAGCGGTGGCACGACCACGCCGCCTGTGGCGTCCGTACCTGAAGTCAAGGTCTTGTCCGGCGGCGTCACGCGTTACGCTGCGCAGAACAGCACAGTGGCATTTGAAGTACAAATCAAGCCGAGTTTTACGCCAGCAGGCACGCTGTTCGTCAACGCCACCGATAAAGCCGGCGTGATCGGTACGCAGGTCGGTGTCACGGCAAGCCAGGATGGCAGCTATGTGCTTGCGCTCGAAACGGTCAATGGCACGCCGGCGGGACACTATGCCGGTGACATCACCTTGAAGCTGTGCGCGGACCAAGCCTGCGCGACACCGCAGGCGGTGCCCTCGGTGACCGTGCCTTATGACGTGACCGTCCTGGCCTACGGCTCGGCTTGGCCGGGCGACAAGCTGACCCCGCTGACGCCGTGGACCGACGTCGCGGACTGGAATACGTTCCAGGGCAACGCCGGCCATACCGGCTACGTGCCGGTGGAGATCAAGCCTGACCAGTTGCTGCCGCGCTGGAAGACGGGCGCAGCCAGCCAGGAAACGGTCTCGTTCTACGGTTATGCCGCAACACTGGTGGCTTCGGACGGCATGTTATATGCGTCGGGGGATAAAGCGCTCAAGGCCCGCAAGGAATACGACGGCACTCTCGCCTGGTCGTACGACCTCAGCGGGTTGCCATATGCTACGGTCAATCCGCCCGCCGTCGCGAGTGGGACTGTCTACATGGCTGCCGGTGCGCAGGATTCGACCTATATGTTTGCCTTCGACGCCGCAACGGGTGCCGTGCGTTTCAAGGCGCCGATGCGCTCTCAGTGGGAACATTATTTGGCACCGGTGGCGCTGGCCGACGCCGTGTATACGAACTCCGGCACGTATGGCGGCCTGTTTGCCTTCACGAACACGGGCGAGCAAATGTTCTTCGCCAACGTGGCGGATACATCGATGTGGAGTCCCGCCGCGGACGCAAGCAACCTGTATGTGTACGATGGCGGTCTGAGCGTGTTCGACCGCAAATCCGGCCAGCTGCAGCTCGCGATCAAGGACGCCAACTTCACCAACTACACGTACCAGATAAACGGCGCGCCGGTATTGGGCGCGGCTGGCAACGTGTTTGCTGCAAATTATGCGAACGCGTTCTTGAATGGCGGCTCGATGGGTAATGAATTGCTCAAGTTTAATGCTGCCAAAGGCTATGTCGACTGGCGCGTCAAGGGCAATTATCCATTGACCCCGGCTTACGCCGGCGGTGTCGTGTATGCGCCGAACACGACGCCCTATCGCGTCGAAGCCCGTGCCGAGGCTGATGGTGCGCTGTTGTGGTCGTGGGTGCCGGGCCAGGCGAGCGAAACTGCATGGAACGGTGAGCCCATCGTTACCAAGAACTTGTTGTTCGTCAGCAGTAACAAGGCGACTTACGCGGTCGACTTGCGCACGCATAAGGCCGTGTGGAGCTATCCGATGGGAGGCAGGCTGGCGTTGACGCGCAGTGGCATCCTGTACATCCAGAACGCGGAAGCGCTGGTCGCGTTCAACGTCAAATAAGCATCCGACACGCGTACCCGGGCTGCTAGGTGCCCCGGTACGCGCTCAGAACCCGATCCGCCCCTTGCCCGGCGTCGCCTTGAGCCGGATATCGTCCACGTTGACGTGCGCCCGCCCGTCCGCGACGGCATAGCCGAGCCCGTCCAGCAAGGTCTTGCGCAAGTCGCGCGGCGACACGCCCGCGAGCCTGTCCAGCACGACGTCGCCCAGGCCCGGATCGAATGCGGTGAGGTTCAGCTCGCGCAGCAGGCCCGCATACATGCGCTGGGCGATCCCGGCCGCCTGTTCCGGCGTCGGCGCCGGCACTTCATAGACGGCCATCCGGTTCAGCAGCGGGTGTGGAATGCCTTCCGTGGAATTGGCCGTCAGCACCCAGAAGATTTGCGACGCGTCGATGTCGACGTCGATGAATTCGTCGCGGAACGCGCTCGCCGTTTCCGGCTCCAGTAATTGATACAGCGCCGCGAGCGGGTCGGATTGCGAGGAGCCCGTCGCCTTTTCCACCTCGTCCAGCACGATCACCGGGTTCGCGAACTGCCCGCGCACGAGGCGCTCGGCCACCTTGCCGCACTTCGCGCCGCGCCAGCTGGCCGAGCTCCCGGTGATGACAAAGCCGGCCGACAGCGCGTTCATGCTGATCAGTTCGCAGTCCGTCTGCATCACTTTCGCCAGGCGCTTGGCGAAGTGCGTCTTGCCCACGCCCGGGCCGCCCAGCAGCAGGATCGGCATGACGTTGAAGCCTTTGTCACCGGCATGGGCGAGGCGCAGATAGCGCGCCAGGTCGTCCAGGACCTCGTCGAAATTGGGACATTCCTCGAACAGCGGGTCGAGCGCGTCGACGGAAGAGGGCGTGGTGACGAAACGTTCGGCCCCGGTCTCGAGCATGCGTTCGTAGAACGCTTCGAGTTCGGGCGAACGTCCGCGGCTGCGGTCGAGCGCGCCCTGGACCTCGTTGAGATCATAGACGGCGCGGCTCCGGGCCAGTGTGATGCTCATGGCAATCTCCTGCGCGGTAGTACGGACTCACTTATCATACGGGGCTCCCCACGCCGCCAAGCGAATCGGAAACGGCTGGGTAGACGCCTTGCGTTTATCCTAACCCGCCCCGCATCGATCCGCAATTTTGACCCATCCGCAGCGTCTGTTTTCCGCCGACCGACCGGCGGTTAAAAGTTGTTCTTGATCAATGGTAAAACACATGTGTGCAGATGAGGTAGCACATGCATTGTTTAACCTAAGTGCCTAATTTTGCTCAACATTTTTACTTGAGGTTCCGTCAAGTAAGTTCGCTAAGTCATTGGTTTCATTGGCAATTTTCGCGTTTTCTAAACGTGAATTCGCTTGACCACAGACAACGCTTCCTCTAAAGTGGGAAACGGTGGCAAAAAGTGTAGTTTTGTGGGGGATCGGTGAATCTCCCGGCGCCTAAAAACAACCAGACTGATAACTCTCCAAAACTAGGTACAACGTGTTTCAGGGCGCGTCAGCGATTAATCTCGATGCAAAAGGACGGCTGTCAATACCGGCCAAGCATCGTGACGCCTTGATGCAGCAATGCGAAGGCCGTATGACGCTCACGAAACACCCGCATGGTTGCCTGTTGTTCTTCCCGCGCCCGGTGTGGGAAGAACACCGCGAACAGATCGCCGTCTGGCCGATGTCGGCACGGGCGTGGCAACGCATTTTCCTGGGGAACGCCTGCGATGTCGAGATGGACAGCGCGGGCCGGGTGCTCATTTCGCCCGAGCTGCGCAACGCGGTTGGATTGGAGAAGGAAGTGATGATGCTCGGGATGGGGACCCATTTCGAGATCTGGGACGCCGCCAAGCTGGCAGCCGACGAGGCCCTGGCCGTCGCGGGTGGCATGCCCGACGTCCTTTCCAATTTCTCCTTCTAAGGCGCCGATGAACGTGACTCAGCCGGTGCCCGGTTTGCAGCATCGTACGGTGCTGTTGGATGAAGCAGTCGACGCGCTTGCCCTCGAAGGCCCGCGCGCCGCAGGGATTTATATCGACGGTACGTTCGGCCGCGGCGGTCACAGCCGGCTGATCCTGTCGAAGCTGGCGCCCGAGGGCCGCCTGATCGGCTTCGACAAGGATCCCCAGGCGATCGCGACGGCCGAACAGATGAACGATCCGCGCTTTTCGATCGTCCACGACAGCTTCGCGACGATGCGCGAAGCGTTGGCGGCACGGGGCGTGCACCAGGTCGACGGCATCCTGCTGGACCTGGGCATCTCCTCGCCCCAGGTCGACGACGCGAGCCGCGGTTTCAGCTTCCGCAACGACGGTCCCCTGGACATGCGGATGGATACGACACGGGGCATTTCCGCAGCCGCCTGGCTGGCGGAGGTGCCGGAGAAACAACTGGAAAAGGTGATTCGCGATTATGGGGAAGAACGGTTTGCTTTTCAGATTGCAAAGGCGATTGTTGCTCGCCGGG
Organism: Massilia pinisoli; assembly: GCF_024753285.1. Classification (GTDB taxonomy): domain Bacteria; phylum Pseudomonadota; class Gammaproteobacteria; order Burkholderiales; family Burkholderiaceae_D; genus Telluria; species Telluria pinisoli. The sequence continues at coordinate 229,277 of NZ_JANUGW010000008.1, forward strand.
CAGTCGAGCCAATTTCAAGCACACGACAGCTTGCCGCAATCGTGGCAAACGCGGTCAAAACCCGGGAGAAAGGCAAGGATCCGGCAACCCGCACCTTTCAGGCTGTCCGGATTTTCATCAATCAAGAGCTTGAGGACCTTGAAACAGGTCTGAACGCCGCCTTCGAACTGCTCAAGCCCGGCGCTCGCCTGTCGGTGATCAGCTTCCACTCGCTGGAAGACCGCATGGTCAAGCAGTTCCTGGCGTCCAAGGCCAAGGTCGAGCAACCGGATCGCCGGCTGCCGATCCGCGCCGTCGATTTGCCCCAGCCCTTGATGAAGTTGATCAGCAAGACCAAGCCCTCCGACGTCGAAGTCGAAGCCAATCCGCGCGCCCGCTCGGCGGTGCTGCGCGTTGCCGAGCGGCTGCCCGGAGGTGCCGCATGAGCGGCAAGCTGAACATCGTCCTGACCACGCTGCTGGTCGGCTGCGCGCTGTCGGTCGTGAACGCGCGCTACCAGGCGCGCCACCTGTTCATCGACCAGGAAAGGCTGCAACAGCAGCAGCGCCAGCTCGAGGTCGACTGGGCCCAGCTCCAGCTCGACCAGTCGACCCTCGGCAAGAACGAACGCATCGAACAGATCGCGCGCTCGCAGCTCGACATGGCGCCGCTGTCGCCGGCGCGCACCCAATACCTGATGGAAGGCGGTAAATGAAGGCCGGCACCAACGCATCCCGCGTCGCCGCCGCCAAGGGCGTGGCGTTTTCCAAGAGCCCCGTACTGGCCGTGCGCCTGCCGGACTGGCGTTCGCGCGTCGTGCTGTTCGTGCTGTTCTCCGCGTTCGTCGCGCTGGCTGGCCGCGCGCTGTGGCTGCAGGGCGTGTCGAACCAGTTCCTGCAGAAGCAGGGCGCGAGCCGCTACGAGCGCACGCTCGAACTGCCGGCCACGCGCGGCAAGATTTTTGATCGCAACGGCATCGTGCTCGCGTCGTCGCTCCCGGTGAAGGCCGTGTGGGCGATCCCGGACGACGTCAAGGAAGCACCGTCCGCGAAGCTGCGCGAACTGGCGCAGCTGCTCGACATGCCGCAGGCCGAGCTGCTGAAGAAGCTCGATTCCGACCGCACCTTCGTCTACCTGAAGCGCCAGGTCGAGATGGACGTCATCGCGAAGATCGAGAAGCTCGGCATCGACGGCATCGACACGCGCAAGGAATACAAGCGCTATTACCCGCAGGGCGACGTGATGGCGCACATCGTCGGCTTCACGAACGTCGAGGACGTGGGCCAGGAAGGCATCGAGCTCGCGCAGCAGAAGAACCTCGTGGGCCAGGTCGGCAGCCGCCGTGTCATCAAGGACCGCCTGGGCCGCATCGTCGAGGACGTGGGGCTGTCGCGTGAGCCGCACGACGGCAAGGACATCACGTTGTCGGTCGACTCCAAGCTGCAGTACATCGCGTACAACAGCGTCAAGGACGCCGTCGAGAAATTCCACGCCAAGGCCGGCGCCGCCGTCGTGCTGGACGTGCACACGGGCGAGGTGCTGGCGCTGACCAACTGGCCCACGTACAACCCGAACGACCGCTCGCACCTCACGGGCGAGCAGCTGCGCAACCGCGTCATCACCGACACGTTCGAGCCGGGTTCCACGCTGAAACCGTTCACCGTCGCGCTGGCGCTGGACAAGGGCCTGATCAAGCCGACCACCCTGTTCGACACGGGCAACGGCCGCTACCAGACGGGCGGCCACACGATCCGCGACACGCACCCGCATGGCGTCATCGACGTCAGCACGATCATCCAGAAGTCGTCCAACATCGGCACGACCAAGATCTCCGAGCTGCTGACGGCCCAGGACATGTGGGAGATGTTCACCAAGGTCGGCTTCGGCCAGGCGCCGCGCTACGGCTTCCCGGGCGCCGCGGCCGGCCGCGTACGTCCGTATAAATCGTGGCCGATCGTCGCCAAGGCCAATATGTCGTTCGGCCAGGGCATCTCGATGTCGCTGCTGCAGCTGGCGCACGCCTGGCTGATCTTCGCACGCGACGGCGACGTCATCCCGCTGTCGTTCCAGAAGGTGACGGAAAAGCCGGTCGGCCAGCAGATCATCTCGGCGAAGACGGCCGCGCAGATCCGCACGATGGTGGAGTCGGTGGTGAGCCCGCAAGGCACGGCGGCGCAGGCTCAGGTGGCCGGCTACCGCGTCGGCGGCAAGACCGGTACGGCGCAGAAGGTCATCAACGGCCGCTACTCGCAGACGCACTACGTCGGCTCCTTTGCCGGCATCGCGCCGATGAGCAATCCGCGCTTCATCATCGCCGTGATGATCGACGATCCATCCGGGCCGTTCCACACGGGCGGGGCAGTGGCCGCGCCGACATTCGCGGCACTCGCGGCGAATGCGTTGCGGGCGGCTAACGTGCCGCCCGACTCCACGGTCACGGATATCATCATCCCGGAACATCCTCTCGAGGAGAGCAATTGATGGCCGAGACGCCGAACATCACTGGTTGGATCCAGGCCGCCGCACCAGGCGGCCGTCTCGTTTCCGACTCGCGCCGCGTGACCCGCGGCGACGTGTTCTTCGCCTATCCCGGCGAGGCGGCCGACGGCCGCCGCTTCATCGCCTCCGCCATCGGGAACGGCGCCGCCGTCGTCGTGTACGACGACCGCGATTTCGCGTTCGACGAAAGCCTCGGCGTCCCGCACCTAGCCGTGCCGGACCTCAAGCGCAATGCGGGCCCGATCGCGCATGCGGTCTATGGCGCACCGGATGCGGCCATGTTCACGGTCGGCATCACGGGCACGAACGGCAAGACGTCGTGCGCGCTGTGGACGGCGCAGGCACTGGCCCATCTGAACGAGACCGCGGCCGTCATCGGCACGCTGGGCGTGGGCCTCGTGCGCGGTCACGCGGAGCCTGAATTCGATGCGACCGGCTACACGACGCCGGACGCCGTGCTGCTGGCGACGGAACTCGCGCGCCTGCGCGACGCGGGCGCGACGGCGCTCGCGATCGAGGTGTCGTCGATCGGCCTCGTCGAGCACCGCACGGCGGGCATGCATTTCGACGTGGCCGTGTTCACGAACCTGACGCGCGACCACCTCGACTACCACGGCGACATGGCAGCGTACGAAGCGGCGAAGCGCCAGCTGTTCGACTGGCCGGGCCTGAAGACGGCCGTCGTCAACCTGGACGATGAAGCCGGCGTGCGCATCGCGCAGCACCTGCGCGCGGACCGGCCAAGCGTCGCCGTCATCGGCTACACGTTGCGCGCCGTGCACGAACAACCCGTGCTGGACGGCGTGGCGGTGCTGCGCGCATCGAATCTGCGCAGCCGCCCGAACGGCAGCGAATTCCACCTCGAGTCGCCGTTCGGCAGCGCCACCGCGCGCACGCACATGGTCGGCCACTTCAACGCCAGCAACGTGCTGGCCGTGCTCGGCGCGCTGCTGGCGAAAGGCGTAGCACTGCGCGCCGCGCTCGACGCCGTCGAGACGCTCGTGCCGGCGCCGGGCCGCATGCAGCAGATCGGCGGCCAGGACGCGCCGATGATCGTGATCGACTACGCGCACACGCCGGACGCGCTGGAAAAGACGCTGGAAGCGCTGCGCCAGGTGGCACACGAGCGGGGCGGGCAGCTGTGGTGCGTGTTCGGCTGCGGCGGCGACCGCGATCCGGGCAAGCGCCCGCAGATGGGCCGAATCGCGCAGATGGCCGAGCACGTGCTCGTCACGAGCGACAACCCGAGGAGCGAGGAACCGCGCGCCATCATCGACCAGATCGTGGCCGGCATGGACGCGCACCACCCGACGTCGACTTACCAGGCCATCGAGGACCGCGCCGCGGCGATCCTCTCGGCCGTCAAGCATGCCGCCAAGCCGGACGTGATCCTGCTGGCGGGGAAGGGGCATGAGCCCTACCAGGAAATCAAGGGCCGGAAAATGCCGTTTTCCGATGCCGACCACGCCGCGCTGGCATTGACTGCGCGGCTCACGATGATGAGGACTGTCTGATGATTCGCGGCTCGCTGGAACAACTCGTGGGATCGATCGAAGGCGCGCACGTCACGCGCGACGCCTATTTCCAGGGCGTGTCGACCGACAGCCGGCAGGTGATGCCGGGGTCGCTGTTCGTCGCGCTGCGCGGCGAACGATTCGATGCCCACGACTTCCTCGGCCAGCTGGTCGGCAACCCGGTGGCGGCCGTCGTCGTCGAGCGCCTGCCCGACAACTATCCGCTGCCGGCCATCGTCGTGCCGGACACGCTGGCCGCACTGGGCCGCATCGGTAATTTCTGGCGCCGCCGCTTCGCCATCCCCGTCATCGGCGTCACCGGCAGCAACGGCAAGACGACGGTCAAGGAGATGATCTCCGCGATCCTCGTCGCCGCGTTCGGCGCGGAAGGCCGGCTGGCCACGCAGGGTAATCTGAACAACGAGATCGGCGTGCCGCTGACCGTGACGCGCCTCACGACCGCGCACCAGGCGGCCGTCGTGGAACTCGGCATGAACCACCCGGGCGAGATCGCACGCCTGGCCGCCATCGCCGAGCCCACCGTCGCCCTCGTCAACAACGCGCAGCGCGAGCACCAGGAATTCATGCACACGGTGGAAGCCGTCGCGCGCGAAAACGGCGCCGTGCTGCAGGCGCTGCCGGCGGACGGCGTCGCCGTATTCCCCGGCGACGACGAGTACACGGCGCTGTGGCGCGAACTGGCCGGCGACCGCAAGGTGATGACGTTCGGCCTGGACGACCAGTGCGACGTGCGCGCGACGTACACCGCGACCGGTTTCGGCAGCGAACTCGCCGTGCAAGCCGGTGTCGCACGCTTCACGATCCAGCTGGCCGCAGCAGGCGTCCACAACGTGCGCAACGCGCTCGCGTCGATTGCCTGCGCGCTCGCGGCCGGCATTCCCGCCGACGCCATCGTGCGCGGCCTGGAATCGTTCGCACCCGTCAGCGGCCGCCTGCAGCGCAAGCAGGCGACGTGCGGCGCCACCGTCATCGACGACAGCTACAACGCCAACCCCGACTCCGTGCGCGCCGCCATCGACGTGCTCGCGCAATACCCTGCGCCGCGCATCCTCGTGCTGGGCGACATGGGCGAGGTGGGCACGCAAGGACCTGAGTTTCACCAGGAAATCGGTGCGTATGCCGCAAGCCGCGGCATCGACACCGTGCTCGCGACCGGCGACCTGGCTCGCCACATGACCGGATCGGGAGCGCAACACTACGAGCAGTTCGACGAATTATTGGCAGCACTGGATCAACGACTGGGCAGCAAATCTGACGCAACTGTGTTGGTGAAGGGCTCGCGCTTCATGAAGATGGAGCGCGTGGTCCAACACCTGATCGCATCAACCAACACCGGCAAGGAAGCCCACTAGACTTATGCTGCTCTGGCTCGCACAATATTTTCGGGACTACGTCGGTCCACTGCGCGTTTTCAACTACATCACGTTCCGCGCCGTGTTCGCGACGATCACCGCCATCAGCATCGGCATGCTGTGCGGTCCCGCCGTGATCCGCAAGCTGACCGCGCTGAAGGTCGGCCAGGCCGTGCGCACGTACGGCCCGCAGACGCACCTGACCAAGCACGGCACCCCGACCATGGGCGGCGTCCTGGTGCTGATCGCCATCGGCGTGTCCACCTTGCTGTGGTGCGACCTGTCGAACCGCCTGATCTGGCCCGTGCTCGTCGTCACCCTGGGCTTCGGCGCCATCGGCTGGGTCGACGACTACCGCAAGGTCGTCTATAAAGACCCGGAAGGCATGCGCTCGGGCGAAAAATATTTCTGGATGTCGCTGATCGGCATCACGTCGTCGCTGTACCTCGCGTTCTCCGTCTCGGCCGCGACGCCGTGGGAAGTGTGGCAGTTGTTCTTCGCGTGGGTGCAGTCCGGCTTCTCGATGGACCTGCCGCCGAAGGCCGACCTGATCGTCCCGTTCTTCAAGACCATCAGCTATCCGCTGGGCGTGTGGGGCTTCATCGCGCTCACGTATTGCGTGATCGTGGGCGCGTCGAACGCCGTCAACTTCACCGATGGCCTCGACGGCCTCGCCATCATGCCGACCGTGATGGTGGGCGGCGCGCTGGGCCTGTTCGCCTACTTGACCGGTAACGCGACGTACTCGAAATACCTGTTCATCCCGCACATCCCGGGCGCCGGCGAACTGCTGATCTTCTGCGGCGCGATGGCCGGCGCGGGCCTCGCATTCCTCTGGTTTAACGCGCACCCTGCTCAGATGTTCATGGGCGACGTGGGCGCGCTGGCGCTGGGCGGCGCGCTCGGCACCATCGCCGTCATCGTGCGCCAGGAAATCGTCCTGTTCATCATGGGCGGCGTGTTCGTCGCCGAGACGCTGTCCGTCATCATCCAGGTCAGCTGGTTCAAGTACACGAAGAAGAAGTACGGCCAGGGCCGCCGCGTGTTCCTGATGGCGCCGCTGCACCACCATTTCGAACAGAAGGGCTGGAAGGAGACGAAGGTCGTCGTGCGTTTCTGGATCGTGACGATGATCCTCGTCCTGATCGGCATCTCCACCCTCAAACTGCGCTGATATGAACTACGACGGCAAAACCGCACTGGTACTGGGGCTCGGCGAATCGGGCCTGGCGATCGCGCTGTGGCTCGCGCGCTCGGGTGCCCGCGTGCGCGTGGCCGACACGCGTGCCGAGCCTGCGCGCCTGCCTCAGTTGCGCGCCGCGGTGCCGGATGCGGAATTCGTGGCCGGTCCGTTCGCGGCGAGCCTGCTGGACGGCGTCGACTTCGTCGCGGTCAGCCCCGGCCTCGCGCCGAACCGCGAACTCGCGGAAATCGCGCCGGCCGCCGCCGCGCGCCACGTGCCGCTGTGGGGCGAGATCGAGTTGTTCGCGCAAGCCTTGTCTTCGCTGAAGGCGGAGCAGGGCTATGCGCCGAAAGTCATCGCCATCACCGGCACGAACGGCAAGACGACGGTCACGAGCCTCACGGGCCTGCTGTGCCGCCGCGCCGGGCTGACGACGAAGGTCGCCGGCAATATCAGCCCCGCCGCGCTGGACGTGCTCCGTGAAGTCATCGACGCCGGTGAATTGCCGCAGGCCTGGGTGCTGGAACTCTCGAGCTTCCAGCTCCACACGACGTACAGCCTGAATCCTGATGCCGCCACGGTGCTGAACATCACGCAGGACCACCTCGACTGGCACGGCAGCATGGCCGCATACGCCGCCGACAAGGCCCGCATCTTCGGCGCGGACACCGTGCGCGTGCTGAACCGCGACGATGCCGTCGTGATGGCCATGACGGCGCCGGGCGCCGCCGTGACGACGTTCGGCACGGGCGAGCCGGACGCGCCGGGCAGCTTCGGCCTCGTGAGCGAGCGGGGCGTGCTGTGGCTCGCGAACGCGAATCCGGCCGACGAACCCGAAAAGAAGAAAAAGAAGAACGACGTTGCGGAGCCCGTCGAGATCACGGTGAACCGCCTGATGCCGGCCGACGCGCTGCACATCCGCGGCCTGCACAATGCCTCGAACGCGCTCGCGGCGCTCGCGCTGTGCCGGTCCGTCGGCCTGCCGCTCGCGCCGCTGCTGCACGGGCTGCGCGAGTACAAGGGCGAGCCGCACCGCGTGGAACTCGTCACGAGCATCGACAACGTCGAGTACTACGACGACTCGAAAGGCACCAACGTGGGCGCCACCGTCGCCGCGCTGGAAGGCCTGGGCAAGACGTTCGGCGAGACCGAGCGCCAGATCCTCCTCATCGCCGGTGGCGACGGCAAAGGCCAGGACTTCGGCCCGCTCGCGGGCCCGTGCTCGCGCTACGTGCGCGCCGTGCTCCTCATCGGCCGCGACGGCCCCGCGATCCGCGCCGCGCTGGAACCGTCCGGCGTGCCGTGCTTCGACTTGCCGGGCCTGCCGGAAGCCGTGCGCCGCGCCAGCGGTCTCGCCAAGTCCGGCGACGTCGTGCTGCTGTCGCCTGCGTGCGCGAGCCTGGACATGTTCACGAACTACGCGCACCGCGCGCAGGTGTTCGTCGACGCCGTGCGCGACATCGCACTCGAGAAGGGGCAGGAGATCTGATGGCGTTCCAGATTCCCTTCAAGTTCAGTGGCACTTCCGCCGACGCGACGATCGCGACGCGCGCACGGCCGTCGCGCATGATGGAGTACGACCAGCCGCTCGTGTGGGTCGTGCTGCTGATGATGCTGTTCGGGATGGTGATGGTGTACTCGGCGTCGATCGCGCTGCCGGACTCGCCCAAGTTCGCCTACCTCGCCGGCAAGAACAACTACTTCCTGGTGCGCCAGGCCATGTTCATCGCGATCTCGATGGTGGCCGGGCTGTTCGTCTTCAGGATTCCGGTCGCGACGTGGCAGCGCTTCGCGCCGCTGATGTTCATCGGTACGCTCGTCCTGCTGGCGCTCGTGCTGATCCCGGGCATCGGCACGTCCGTCAACGGCGCCCGGCGCTGGCTGTCGCTGAAGGTGTTCAACCTGCAGCCGTCCGAGATCATGAAGGTCGTGTCCGTCCTGTACGCGGCCGACTTCACCGTGCGCAAGCAGCAGTACATGCACAAGCTGACGAAGGGTTTCATGCCGATGGCCGCCGCGATGGGGATCGTCGGCTTCCTGCTGATGTGGGAACCGGACATGGGCGCGTTCGGCGTCGTCGTCTGCATCTCGATGGGCATCCTGTTCCTGGGCGGTTTCAACATGATCTGGTTCGGCGGCATCGGCGCCGTCCTCGTGCTCGTGTTCTCGACCATCATCGCGTTCTCGCCGTTCCGCCGCGCGCGCATGTTCGCGTACATGAACCCGTGGGAAGAGGGCAATGCGCTGGACAAGGCCTACCAGCTGACGCACTCCCTGATCGCGTTCGGTCGCGGCGAGATCTTCGGCGTGGGCCTGGGCGGCAGCATCGAGAAGCTGCACTACCTGCCGGAAGCGCACACGGACTTCATCATGGCCGTCATCGGCGAAGAGCTGGGCCTGGCCGGCGTGCTCGTCGTGATCGGCCTGTTCTACTGGCTCGTCAAGCGCGCATTCGACATCGGCCGCCAGGCCATCGCGCTGGAGCAGCATTTCGCCGGCCTCGCGGCGAAAGGCATCGGCATCTGGATCGGCGTGCAGGTGTTCATCAATATGGGCGTGAACCTCGGCCTGCTGCCGACGAAGGGCCTCACGTTGCCCTTGATGAGCTATGGCGGTTCCGGCGTGCTGTTCAACTGCGTCGGCCTCGCGATCCTGCTGCGCATCGATTACGAAAACCGCGTACGGATGCGGGGAGGCCGCCAATGACGAAGATCCTGATGATCATGGCGGCCGGCACCGGCGGCCACATCTTCCCCGGCATCGCCATCGCGCAGACGATGCGCGAGCGCGGCTGGGACGTCTCGTGGCTGGGCACCCTGCACGGCATGGAAAAGGACATCGTGCCGAAGCACGGCATCGCGATGGATTCGATCGACTTCGCCGGCATGCGCGGCAAGGGCCTCGCGCACACCGTGTCCGGCGCGTTCAAGCTCGTCGCCAGCTTCGCGTCGGTCCGCAAATATCTGGCGTTGCGCCGTCCGGACGTCGTGCTGGGCATGGGCGGTTACGTGACGGTGCCGGGCGGGATGATGGCGCGGTCTCGCGGCATTCCGCTCGCGCTCGTGAACGCGGATGCGGCATTGCTGTTGTCGAACAAGACCCTGACCCCGCTCGCGCAGCGCGTGCTGTTCGGCTTCCCCGCGGATTTCGGCAAGGCCGCAGGCAAGGCCGTCGTCACGGGCAATCCGGTGCGCAAGGAAATCCTCGAGATGCCGTCCCCCGGCCACCGCTTCGCCAATCGCAGCGGTCCTTTGAACATCCTCGTCGTCGGCGGCAGCTTGGGGGCGAAAGTGCTGAACGACAGCGTGCCCGCCGCGCTCGCGCTGATTCCGGCAGGTGTGCGTCCCGTCGTCACGCACCAGTCGGGCAAGAAGAACATCGATGCGCTGCGCGCCGCGTACGCGCAAGCGGGCGTGCAGGCCAACGTCGTCGACTTCATCGACGACATGGCAGCGGAATACGCGAACGCGGACCTCGTGATCTGCCGTGCGGGCGCGATCACCGTGTCGGAACTGACGGCGGCCGGCGTCGCGAGCGTGCTCGTGCCGTTCGTCGCCAGCACGACGAGCCACCAGCGCGACAACGCGGCCTGGATGGCGGGCCAGAAGGCCGCGGTGCACCTGCCGCAAGGCGAATTGAATCCGCAGCGGCTGGCAACGCTGCTGCAAACGACCACGCGCGACGACTGCCTGGCGATGGCCGAGGCGGCGCAGGCGGTGGGACGGCGCGACGCCAATGCGGCGATCGCGCGCGTACTCGAAGAACTGGCAAACGGCGGACAATGAAACACAAGATCAAACACATTCACTTCGTCGGCATCGGCGGCAGCGGCATGAGCGGCATCGCGGAAGTGCTGCTGAACCTCGGCTATAAAGTGTCCGGCTCGGACCTCGCGTCGAACGCGGCCAGCCTGCGCCTGCAAAGCCTCGGCGCGGACGTGCGCATCGGCCACGCGGCGGAAAACGTCGCCGGCGCGGATGCCGTCGTCACGTCGACCGCCGTCAACGAAGCGAATCCGGAAGTCGTCGCCGCGCGTGCGGCGAAGGTGCCCATCGTCCCGCGCGCCATCATGCTCGGTGAGCTGATGCGCCTGAAGCGCGGCATCGCCATCGCCGGCACGCACGGCAAGACGACGACGACGAGCCTCGTCGCCTCGGTGCTCGCGCAGGGCGGCCTCGACCCCACGTTCGTCATCGGCGGTCGCCTGAACAGCGCCGGCGCCAACGCGAAGCTGGGCAGCGGCGAATACATCGTGGCCGAGGCGGACGAATCGGACGCGTCGTTCCTGAACCTGTCGCCGATGATCGAGGTGATCACCAACATCGACGCCGACCACATGGAGACGTACGAGCACGACTTCGAGAAGCTGAAGGGCGCGTTCGTCAACTTCACGCACCGCCTGCCGTTCTACGGCCGCGCCATGATGTGCATCGACGACGCCACCGTGCGCGCCATCCTGCCGCAGGTGACGAAGCCCGTGACGACGTACGGCTTCTCGGAAGACGCCGAAGTACGGGCGCTGAACGCACGCGCCGAGGGCATCCAGATGCATTTCACCGTGCGCCAGCAGGGCTATCCGGACACGGACTTCGTCCTGAACCAGCCGGGCATGCACAACGTGCTGAACGCGTGCTCCGCGATCGCCATCGCGCGCGAGATCGGCGTGCCGGACGAAGCGACGGCGCAGGGCCTGCGCGAATTCAACGGCGTGGGGCGCCGCTTCACGCGCTACGGCGAGGTCGCGCTGCCGGATGGCGGCAGCTTCACGCTCGTCGACGACTACGGCCACCACCCGGTGGAAGCCCAGGTCACGTTGGCCGCCGCGCGCGCCGCGTATCCGGGCCGTCGCCTCGTGCTGGCGTTCCAGCCGCACCGCTATTCGCGCACCCGCGACCTGTTCGAGGACTTCGTGAAGGTGCTGGCCGCGCCGGACGTGCTGCTGCTGGCAGAGGTGTACGCCGCGGGCGAAGCGCCGATCGTGGCCGCCGACGGCCGCGCGCTCGCGCGTGCGCTGCGCGCGGGCGGCCAGGTCGAACCGATTTTCGTGGAAGCGATCGCCGACATGCCGGCGACGATCCTCAAGGTGGCGCGCGACGGCGACGTCGTGCTGACCATGGGCGCCGGCTCCATCGGCGGCGTCCCCCATCAACTGACTTCGAATCAAAAGGTGGCATCGTGAGTATTACTGACACCGAAGCCAAGGCACTCGGCAAGGTTGGCGTGCTGTTCGGCGGCCGGTCCGCCGAGCGCGAGATTTCGCTGATCTCGGGCAGCGGCGTGCTGCAGGCGTTGCGCTCGAAGGGCATCGACGCCCATCCGTTCGACCCGGCCGAGCGCTCGCTGGCCGAGCTGGCCGCGGAAAACTTCGACCGCGTGTTCATCGCGCTGCACGGCCGCTACGGCGAGGACGGCACCCTGCAGGGCGCGCTGGAACTGCTGGGCATTCCGTACACGGGCAGCGGCGTGATGGCATCGTCCGTCGGGATGGACAAGGTCACGACGAAGATCGTATGGCTGGCCGCGGGCGTGCCGACGCCGACGTATGTCACCATCGCCGCCAATGAGGCCATCGACGCCAATGCGATCGTCGCCGAGCTGGGCCTGCCGCTGATCGTCAAGCCGCCGCTGGAAGGCTCCACCATCGGCATCACGAAGGTGACGGACGCCGCCGGCCTGCAGGCCGCCGTCGATCTGGCGCGCCAGTACGACAAGGTGGTGCTGGTCGAGCAGTTCATCCAAGGCCGCGAATTCTCCGTGCCGGTGCTGGGCACGGGCCCCACGGCGCGCGCGCTGCCGATCGTGGAGATCGTCGCCCCGGAAGGCAATTACGACTACCAGAACAAGTACTTCACGGACGACACCAAGTACCACTGCCCGGCGCCGCTCGATGAAGAGACGACCAAGGCGATCCAGGCGCACGTGGTGAACGCGTACCGCGCGCTCGGCTGCGAAGGCTGGAGCCGCATCGACGTGCTGCTGCGCGCCTCGGACAACGCGCCGTTCCTGCTGGAGGTGAACACGTCGCCGGGCATGACGACGCACTCGCTCGTGCCGATGGCGGCACGTGCCGAGGGCACGACCTATGAAGACCTGTGCGTGGACATCCTGCGCTCCGCCAGCCTCAAGGCCGGTCAGGTGAAGAAGTAAGGACAAGGAACAAAGATGTGGCATGACGTGCGAGCTCTGAATGCAACCGCCAGCGCGCTCACCGCGCTGGTGGCGCTCGCCTGCGTGGCGTCGGGGTTGTGGTGGCTGTCGCAGCGCCCGATGTTCACCTTGCGCGCGGTGCGGGTCGAGAGCATGTACGGGCTGGACCTGCAGCACGTGAACGAACTGACGGTGCGTAACGGCGTGCTCGGGAAGATCAGCGGTAACTTCTTCACGACCGACCTCGAACAGGTGCGCACGACGTTCGAGTCCGTGCCGTGGGTGCGCAAGGCGAGCGTGCGGCGCGAGTGGCCGAACCAGCTGATCGTGCAGGTGGAAGAGCACGAGGCGCTGGGCACGTGGGGCGAGGAGGGCAAGCTCCTGTCCGTGAAGGGCGACGTGTTCACCGCGAACCTGGCCGAGGCCGACGAGGACCACGAACTGCCTGCGTTCGAGGGCCCTGTCGGCAGCGAGAAGGAAGTGCTGACGCGTTTCGCGGAACTGCGCGGCTGGTTCGCGCCGATCCGCCTCGTGCCGGAGTCGATCAGCCTGTCGAACCGGTACGCGTGGACCGTCAAGTTGAACAACGGGATGAGCGTCGAGCTGGGACGCGAGAAGGACAACGACACGCTGCATGCGCGGGTGCAGCGGCTGGTGAGCATCTATCCCCAGCTGGTCGCGAGGTTGCAGGAAGGGCGCATCGACACGATTGACATGCGCTATCCGAACGGCCTGGCCCTGTCGTCGGCAGCACTGAGCATTCCCGCGGATGCGACCAAGCCAGTCAAGGCGGCTAAGAAAAAAACGACTACCAAAACAACGAAGCAGATCTAATTACAGCAGGCGACAGCAAACATGACAAAAGACGCGAAGAACCTGATCGTCGGCCTCGACATCGGCACCTCGAAGGTGGTGGCGGTGGTGGCCGAGGTGATGGCCGATGGGCGCCATGAAGTGATCGGACTCGGTCAGCACGAGTCCAAGGGTTTGAAGAAGGGCGTTGTCGTCAACATCGAAGCGACCGTCGAATCCATCCAGCGCGCCCTCGAGGAAGCGGAGCTGATGGCCGACTGCAAGATCCGCAACGTGTATGCAGGGATCGCCGGCAGCCATATCCGCTCGTTCAATTCGAGCGGCATGGTCGCCATCAAGGACAAGGAAGTGACGGCCACGGACGTGGCGCGCGTGATCGAGACGGCCAAGGCCGTGAACATCCCGACCGACCAGCAACTGCTGCACACGGTGCCGCAGGAATTCATCGTCGACAATCAGGAAGACGTGCGCGAGCCGATCGGCATGAGCGGCATCCGCCTCGAGGTGCGCGTGCACATCGTCACCGGTGCGGTGTCGGCCGTGCAGAATATTGTAAAGTGCGTGCGCCGCTGCGGGCTCGAGGTCTCGGACCTGATCCTGCAGCCGATGGCGTCGGCCGATTCCGTCCTGACGAACGACGAGAAAGAGCTGGGCGTGGTATTGATCGACATCGGCGGTGGCACCACCGACATCGCGGTCTTTTCTGACGGCGCGATCCGTCACACGGCCGTGATCCCCATCGCCGGCGACCAGATCACGAGCGACATCGCGATGGCCCTGCGCACGCCGACGGGCGAGGCGGAAGAGATCAAGATCCGCTACGGCGTGGCCAAGCAGGTGCTGGCCGATCCGGGCGAGACGCTGGAAGTGCCGGGCCTCGGCGACCGCGGTCCCCGTTCGCTGTCGCGCCAGGCGCTGGCCGCCGTGATCGAGCCGCGCGTCGAGGAACTGTTCGCGATGGTGCACCAGGTCGTGCGCGAATCCGGCTACGAAGGCGTGCTGTCGTCGGGCATCGTGCTGACGGGCGGCTCGTCGATCATGCCGGGCATGATCGAGATGGCGGAAGACATATTCCTGAAACCGGCGCGCCTCGGCACGCCGGAATACCGCGGCCAACTGGCGGACGTCGTGCGCAGCCCGCGCTATGCGACGGTCCTCGGTCTGCTGCTGGAAGCGAAAAAGCAGTACCTGCGCGGTCACATCGTCACGCGTCAGGATGGTTCGATGAAGGCGGTGTGGCAGCGAATGAAAGAGTGGTTCCTCGGGAATTTCTGAGGCGACGAAGGACCGCAGCGCGCGTGAGCCAGGATGGGAACAACGTAAACGCAACGCGTGGCGGGTATTTCGGGGTGAATGTAACAGCTGGTAGCAGTTTTGCTTGGTAACGGACACGAAACATTTTTAAAATAGTGGCGCGTTTCCAATCTCGAGTCCTGGCGATGTCCGCGAGGATTCGGGCTTGGAAACGGCTCATCGAGATTAGGAGTTCATCATGGAGTTCGATATGGTCGATAACGCAGCATTGGGCACGGTCATCAAGGTCGTCGGCGTTGGCGGCGCGGGTGGTAATGCGGTTCAACATATGATCAACAAGGGCGTGGCGGGCGTGGAATTCATCGCGGCCAACACCGACGCCCAGGCGCTGGCCGCATCCAGTGCCCACAACGTCATCCAGATCGGCGAGTCCGGCCTGGGTGCGGGCATGCGTCCGGAAGTCGGCCGCCAGCTGGCCGAGCAATCGCGCATGCGCATCGAAGACGCGCTGCGCGGTGCGCACATGGTCTTCATCGCCGCCGGCATGGGTGGCGGTACCGGCACGGGCGCCGCGCCGATCGTCGCGGAAGTCGCCAAGAGCCTGGGCGCGCTGACCGTGGCCGTCGTCTCGAAGCCGTTCTCGTACGAAGGCGCGAAGTGCATGGACGTTGCGGAAAACGGCCTGGCCGAACTGACCAAGCACGTCGATTCGCTGATCGTCATCCTGAACGAGAAGCTGGAAGACATCTACGAAGACGAATCGATGCTGGACTGGATGAAGCATGCGGACGACGTGCTGAACAACGCCGTCGCCGGTATCGCCGAGATCATCAACGTCCCGGGCCACATCAACGTCGACTTCAACGACGTGAAGACCATCATGAGCGAGCAGGGCAAGGCCATGATGGGCACGGCGACCGCGTCGGGCGTCGACCGCGCGCGCATCGCCGCCGAACAGGCCGTCGCATCGCCGCTGCTGGACGGCATCGACCTGTCGGGCGCGAAGGGCGTGCTGGTGAACGTCACCGCGTCGCGCGGCCTGAAAGGTAAGGAGATCAAGGAAGTCATGGCTGCCGTGCGCGCGTTCGCGGCACCGGACGCCGCGATCGCACAAGGCATCGCCTACGACGACGAGATGGGCGACGAACTGCGCGTGACCGTCGTCGCGACGGGCCTGGGCAAGAACAAGGCCAACATCTCGCTGGTGCAGCCGCAGCAAGTGCTGCGTACCGGCACCTACGGCGCGCCGATGATGTCCGGCACCCCGGGCGTGACGGGCGGCGTGACGATGGGTTCGGCCACCGGCGCCGGCGCAATGGACGGCATGAAGCAGCCGGCCGTGTGGCGCCGCGAGCAGGCGTCCGAGCAGGTGCGCGCGATGCAGAACAACGGCGTCGAAACCTACGACATCCCGGCGTTCCTGCGCAAGCAAGCCGACTGAGTCGCACACTCCAACGCCGGCTGACCACCGGCGGTCCATGATGCGGGGCCAGGCTGTTCCAAGCAGCCTGGCCTTTCGTTTTATGCGCGTGGTACGCCAACGTCACGCGTGGGCACCCCGTGCCCACGCGGAAGGTGGCCGCCCGCAAACGTCGGCCCTCCCCACGCGCCGTCTCAAGATCGGGCATACTTGCGGATTCTTCAAACTTGAAAGGAATCCCATCATGACCATCCAGATCGGCGACCGCCTGCCGGAAGGCACCCTGCAAGAATTCATCGACGTCGAAACCGAAGGCTGCGCGCTCGGTCCGAACACCTTCAAGGTGTCCGATCTCGTCAAAGGCAAGACCATCGCCATCTTCGGCCTGCCGGGCGCCTTCACGCCGACGTGCTCGGCCCAGCACCTGCCGGGCTACATCAAGCTCGCGGACCAGCTGAAAGCCAAGGGTGTCGACGAGATCTGGTGCATCTCCGTCAACGACGCGTTCGTGATGGGCGCGTGGGGCCGCGACCAGAAGGCCACCGGCATCGTGCGCATGATGGCCGACGGCAGCGCCGCGTTCACGAAGGCGCTGGGCCTGGAATTCGACCTCGTCGCCAAGGGCTTCGGGGTGCGCTCCCAGCGTTACTCGATGCTCGTGCAGGACGGCCTCGTCAAGCAGCTGAACGTGGAAGCGGGCGGCTTCGACGTGTCGTCGGCCGAGACGCTGCTGAAGCAACTGGGCTGATCGGCTCTTGATCGTCAACGCCGAAACGCCCGACCAGCCCGAGGTGCGCGACATGCTCGCGCGCCTGGACGCGTACTGCGCCGCGCTGTACCCGGCCGAGAGCAACCACCTGCCGGACGTCGCGTCGCTCATGCAGGGCGACGTGCTGTTCCTCGTGGCGCGCGACGTGGACGGCGCCGCGGTCGGGTGCGCGGCCCTCGTCAACAAGCATGAGTATGGCGAGATCAAACGCATGTTCGTCGACGAGCGCCGGCGCGGCATGGGCACGGGCCGCAAGCTGGTCGAGCATCTCGTGATGTTCGCGCGGATGTCGGGCCTGTCGGTGCTGCGCCTGGAAACGGGCATCCATCAGCCGGAAGCCATCGGCCTGTACGAGCGCATGGGCTTCGAACGCCGCACGCCGTTCGGCGATTACCGCGAGGACCCGCTGTCGCTGTTCATGGAGCTGCGCCTGTGACCCGGCTCGCGGGGAATCTGCGCAGCATCCGCGCGATGCTGGTCTGTGTCGCCATGTTCTCGATCATGGACATGACGATGAAGCTGCTGTCCGCGCACTTCCCCGCGATGCAGGTGGCGGCGATCCGCGCATTGTCCGCGCTGCCGCTCGTCGGTGCCTACCTGTTCTGGCGCGGGGGCCAGCATTCGCTGCTGCGCATCCGCTGGCCGCTGCACCTGCTGCGCGGCGCGATCGGCATCGCGATGCTGTCGCTGTTCACGTACGGCCTCAAGACCCTGTCGCTGGCCGAAGCGTATTCGATCTTCTTCGTCGGCCCGATCCTCATCACGGCGCTGTCCGTGGTCGTGCTGGGCGAGCGCGTGAACGGCGCGCGCTGGATCGCGATCGGCGTCGGCATGGCCGGCGTGCTCGTGATCCTGCGGCCGACCGGTGCCGGCTTCTTTTCGCTGGGCGGCCTCGCCGTGCTGGCCGCGGCCGTGTGCTATGCGGTGTCGGCCGTCGCTGGCCGCGTGCTCGCGCGCACGGACCGGGGCGAGCACATGATGTTCTGGCTGATGGTGTTGATGGCTGCGGGCGCGACGCCGCTCGCCGCACCCGCCTGGGTGTCCGTGCAGGCGGAGCACTGGGTCCTGATCCTGGCGCTGGCCGTCAGCGGTTTCTTCGGCCAACTGGCGCTGACGGAAGCGTTCAGCCACGGCGAGGCGTCCGTGGTGGCGCCGTTCGAGTACACGGCGCTGGCCTGGGGCGTGGCGATCGACTGGCTCATGTGGAAAACCTTGCCGGATGCATATACGTTGCTGGGCGGTGCGATCATCATCGGCAGCGGCTTGTACCTGATCCGCCACGAAACCGTGCACGCCGAGGCCGAGCATCCCTGAAAACGTGGTGTTCCTGCCACCGGTTCGAGGGGGCTGCCGGCGCGCCCGAAAGCCCTACGATATAATCGGACGATGCTCAAACAACGAACCATCAAACAGCTCGTCCGCACGACAGGTGTCGGCCTGCACTCCGGCACCAAGGTCGAGCTGACCCTGCGCCCGGCGGCCGCCGATACGGGCGTCGTGTTCCGCCGCGTCGACCTCGACCCCGTCGTCGAGTTCCCGTCGAATGCCGACATCGTGGGCGACACGCGCATGGCGTCCGTGCTCACGCAGGGCAATGCGCGCGTCTCGACCGTCGAGCACCTGATGTCGGCCTGCGCCGGCCTCGGCATCGACAACCTGTACGTGGACGTCACGGCCGAAGAGATCCCGATCATGGATGGCTCCGCGTCCTCGTTCGTGTTCCTGCTGCAGCAGGCGGGCGTGCAGGAGCAGGCCGCTGCGAAGAAATTCATCCGGGTTTTGCAACCGGTCGAAGTCCGCCAGGGCAGCGGCGCCAACGAGAAATGGGCGCGCCTGACCCCTTACGACGGCTTCAAGCTCGACTTCTTCATCGAATTCAACCACCCGGCCGTGGACGGCACGACGCAACGCGCCATCGTCGACTTCGGCAAGGTCTCGTACGTGCACGACGTGGCGCGCGCGCGCACGTTCGGCTTCATGCAGGACGTGGAAAGCCTGCGCGGCATGGGCCTGGCGCGTGGCGGCTCGCTGGAAAACGCGATCGTGATGGACGAGTACCGCATCCTCAACGCGGACGGACTGCGCTACGAGGACGAGTTCGTGCGTCACAAGATTCTCGACGCGATCGGCGACCTGTACCTCGTCGGCGCGCCGCTGCTGGCCAGCTACGAGGCGCACAAGTCCGGCCACGGCCTGAACAACCTGCTGCTGCGCGAGCTGCTGGCGCATCCGGAGTCGTACGAGATCGTGACGTTCGACGCGCCGGAAACGGCGCCCGTGTCGTATGGCGCGCAGATGGAGCGGGAGTGGGCGTTAACTTGACGCATGGTGGGCACTGGGTGCCCACCCTGTTAGGGCAAAGTTGT
>NZ_JANUGW010000009.1 GCF_024753285.1 Massilia pinisoli
TTTTTTATCGATGTACGCGGCAAAAAAAACCCAGCGGGTTCTACGCCGCCGGGCAAAAGGGCCATCCATACCGCCGATGGATGGAGAGACACCCGCAATCAGGTTCGGGCGGACTGCCGCGCCAGCGGCACGATGTGAAGTAATCCAAACAGCAATGCAAGCAGCACACTCAGGGCGAGCGCGCCCCGATAGCGCCGCACGAAACGAAATGCGACACCCGTTTCGACCGCGTGCGCGGCCAGGATCACGAGCGCGAGGTCACGCACGGCCACCGCGCCCGTCCCCGTCCATATGCCCGCCAGGGCCGCCAGCGCCAAGCCATACAGCGCCAGGCACGCAAGTTTCAGCGCACGCATGCGGTCACTTCCCGCCGCCGGCCGCACGGCGCGCCTTGCGGTTCACGTGCTCGTCCAGCAGGTTCGTCAGCGCCAGCGCGCCCTTGATGGCGCACCACTGCAGCGGCTCCGGCAAGGTGGACGGCGTCTTGTGATCCAGCGCGGCCATGTGCGGATGCGCTTCGCCCGCGATCCAGTCCGCCAGCATCTGCCCCATCATCGACTGCGTGGCGACGCCGTGGCCGGAGCATCCGGCCGAATACAGAATGTTCCGGTATTCGCCGGACTCTCCCACGACGGGCAGCGCATCGTAGGCGAGGCTGACGTAGCCGCTCCAGCACGCGCGGATGCCGAGCCCCTGGAGTGTGGGAAAACGGTCGCGCAGCGCGCCCGCCAGCGCCTCGTACGCGTCGTCGTCCGGCACGTTCGGCGTCTTCGAACCGTAGACGTAGTTCAGCCGCTTCGTCGTGATCACGAGCGAGTTGCGCGCGGTGAGCCGGTGGCTTTCCATGACGTAGTGCGGCGTCATGATGCCCTCGCGTCCCTGCCACCCGAGCGATGCCAGCTGCGCCGGCGACAACGGTTCCGTCTCGATGGCCGAGACGCGCATGGGCGCCACTTTATTGCCGAGCAGGCCCAGTTGCGGCGTGTACGCGTTGGTGGCCAGCACGAGGAACGGCGCGCTCGCGCTGCCGCCGGCCGTCGTGACGCGGACCGTCGTGCCTTCGTCGTACGACAGCACCGCCGTGTTCTCGTACAGGCGTACACCGGCGTCCAGGGCGGCACGGCGCAATCCGGTGACGTACTTGCCCGGGTCGAGCGTCCCGCCGCGCGGCGTGTAGTACCCGAACAGGAATGCCGGCGGAATGCCGCGTGCGCGCATGTCGGCCGGTTCCAGGTACTCCGTGACGGAACCGAGTTCGAGGCCGGTCGCCCTGTCCTTGCGCAGCTTCTTTTCCTGCGACGGATGGACGCCGGCGCGGATGATGCCCGACTGGACGTAGTCGCACTCGATGCCGTATTCGGCCAGCTTGCCTTCCACGTAGTCGACGCCCGCGTCGTAGAACTGCACGATCCGCTTCGCCTGCTCGTGGCCGACGCGCTTCGCGAACATCTCGAATTCGACGGCCATGCTGCCGCCCAGGTAGCCGGCGTTGCGGCCGCTCGCGCCGAAGCCGGCGAAGTCGCGTTCGAGCACGATCACCGAAGCCCCGCGCGCGCGCAGCGCCAGCGCCGTGTTCAGGCCCGCGAAACCGGCGCCGACGACGATCACGTCGGCGTTGACGTGCCCCTCGAGCGCAGGCTGCGGATGCTCGGGCCGCTCGATCCACCCGCCGATCGGGCGGAACTTCGCCGCAGTCGCCGCTGCCGCTGCCGGCAGGGCGCCGGCGGCGCCGCGATCCGATGCGACGTTCATCGTGCTGGTCATGTCGTTCTCCTCAGTCCTTGCTCACTATGTGGATGGCGAGGGCCGCCTCTTCGACGCCCTGCAGGCCACCGCCGTTTTCCTGGATCGCGTGGCGCGCGCCCTGTACCTGGCGCGCGCCCGCTTCGCCGCGCAGTTGCGTGACGAGTTCGTACAACTGCCCGATGCCGGTCGCGCCGAGCGGATGTCCCTTGGACTCCAGGCCGCCCGATGTGTTGACGGGAATGCGCCCGCCCAAGGTGAAATCGCCCCGCTCGGCGGCAGGGCCGCCCTCGCCGAACGGCACGAAGCCCAGGTTTTCCGCCTGGATGATTTCGCCCATCGCGGACGCGTCATGCACCTCGGCCACGTCGATGTCGCCCGGTCCCAGGCCCGCCTGCGCGTATGCCTGCAGCGCGGCCAGGTGCCCGATGCCGCGCTCCGGCGCGTCGACGGGCCGGTGCGTGAAGCTGCGGATCACGCTGGCCGCCACGCGCACGTAGCGCTTGCGGTCGAGGCCCAGGCGGCGCAGTCCCGCCTCGGTACAGAGAATCGCCGCGGCGGCACCGTCCGTGACGGGCGCGCACATCGGCAACGTGATCGGATACGTGATCGGAGGCGCGGCCAGCACCTCGTCGATGGTGAACGGCTGGCGGAACTGCGAATACGGATTGTGCACGGAATGCTGGTGGTTCTTGGCCGAGACGGCAGCGATCTGGCGTTGCGTCGTGCCGTACGTCTTCATGTGGTAGCGGCACATCGCTGCATAGATCTTCATGAAGCGGCTGTAGGGCCGTTCCGATTCCGAGCCGGCGGGCGGCACGACGCCGTCACCCAGCGCCGCCAATGTCGCAAAATTCTCGTCGACGCGCGCCACGTCCCATCCAGACTCGAACAGCGCCAGCGATCTGGCCTTGTCCGGGACATTCATCTTTTCCGCGCCGAGTGCCAGCGCCACGTCGCAGGCGCCGGCCTTCAGGTGCTGGAAGGCGAGATGCACGGCCGTGCTGCCGGACGCGCATGCATTCTCGACGTTGAACACGGGGATGCCTTCGATGCCGATCTTGCTGAACACGACCTGTCCGGGGATCGACAACTGCCCCTGCAGCGGGCCGTTGGTGATGCCGGCGTAGAACGCGGCGCCAATGTCGGCCGCATTGCAACCGGCATCGCGCAGGGCGCCCTGCAGCGCCTCGCCCGCCAGGTCGTCGAGGCTGCGCTCGAAATGCCGGCCGAACACCGTCATGGCGATGCCGGCGATGTAGATATTGTTCATGATGTCTTTCTGGTGAAGGCCGACCCGGAGGCCGGCCGCGTTGCATGGCGCCTCAGATGCGGCGCTCCACGCCCTGCCAGTACCGCTCGCGCAAGTCCTTCTTGAGCACCTTGCCGACGGGGCTGCGGGGCAGCGCGTCCACGAAGTCGACGGTCTTCGGCGCCTTGACGGAGCCGAGCTTCTGCTTGCACAGGGCGACGAGTTCCGCCGCATCGACGCTCTGGCCGGCGTTCAACTCGACGACGGCCTTCACGGCCTCGCCCCACTGCTCGTCCGGCACCCCGATCACGGCGCAGTCCTGCACCGCCGGGTGCGCCCAGATCACCTGCTCGATCTCGCTCGGATACACGTTGAAACCGCCGCTGATGATCATGTCCTTCTTGCGGTCCGTGATGTGCAGGTAGCCCTCGGCATCGATGTGGCCGACGTCGCCCGTGTGCAGCCAGCCGTCGACGATCGTCTCCGCCGTTTTCTGCGGCGCCTTGTAATACCCCTTCATCACGAGATCGCCGCGCACGCAGATCTCACCCGTCTCGCCCTGGGCGAGTATCTCGTTACGCTCGTTCATGATCTCGACGCGGATCAGCGGATTCGGCCGCCCCACGGACGACAGGCGCGCATCCGATGCGATCTTCCCGTCGGCGAAGTGTTCCGCCGGCGGCAGGTAGGCGATCGACGCCGGCGCCTCCGTCTGGCCGTAGCCGCCGGACATGACGGGACCGAACACTTCGATCGCGCGCTTGAGCTTCTCGACCGACATCGGCGCGGCGCCGTACAGGAAGTACTTCAGCGACGAGAGATCCAGCTTGTCGACGCCGGGGATGTCCAGCAGGCGGTAGATCACCGTCGGCGGCAGGAACAGCTCCGTGACGCGGTGCTTCACGATGGCGCCGAAGACGGATGCCGGATCGGGCTTCGTGACGACGACCACGGTGCCGCCCTGCGCCGTGCACGGCAGCGACAGCATGCCGGCCGTGTGCGTCATCGGGGCCGCCGCCAGGTTCACGGGGCGCGCGCCCTGGTACGGGTGCGCCATCATGAATTGCGCAAAATAGGTCTGCAGCGAACGGTGCGTGTTCATCACGCCTTTCGGCATGCCCGTCGTGCCGCCCGTCGCGGACAGCGCCACGACGTCGTCCATGTCGATGGCGACGCGCGGCGGCGTCGCGGGCTGGCCGTCGCTCCATTCCGCCAGCGCCGGTGCCCACGGCAGGTCGGCGTCGATGCATACCCAGCGCCGGACCTTGGGCAGCCGCGGCCGCAGTTCGTTGATGATGCCGGCGAACGCGTTCTGGAAGAACACCACTTCGCAATCGAACGCGTCGAGGACGTACTGGTTCTCTTCCGGCACGTTGCGGCCGTTGACGGGGATGTACGCCATGCCGGCGCGCCACAGGCCCAGCGCGCAGGTCCAGGCACCGACGTCGTTGTCGGCCCAGACGGCGCCGTTGGTCCCCTTGCTGTAGCCGTTGTCGACCAGTGCGTTGGCAATGCGGCACGACAGCTCGCCCACTTCCTGGAACGAGAAGGTGCGCTCGTCCTGGATGTAGGCGATGCCGCGCGGATTGATGCGCCAGCCGCGGTCGAAGAAATCGATGATGGCCATGATGTCCTCTTACAGCTGCGTCACCGTCGCGCGGGCCAGGCCGCGCTGCTCGAGGAAGCCAAGCAGGTAGCGATGGCCGAACGCCTTCGATCCCGATGCGAAGCCGACCTTCGCCGTGTCGCCGTCGAGCAGCTTGAGGGCGGCGGCCGCGTGGATCGCACCGGTCGCGATGTAGGGCGTAATACCGTGCACGGTCGCGCGCACGGCCGCCAACTGGCCGCGGCCGATCGCGAAATCGACGGTGCGATGGATCGTGGTACGTTCGCGCGGCGGCATCGACGGCGTCGTGGAGTCCACGATCTGCTTCAACACCGCGTCCTGCTGTTCGCGCGGCAGGTGCTTGTATTCCGCTTCCCACTTCTTGCCGAGGGCATGTACCATTCGCATCGCGTCGTTGTCGTAGAAGCCCACGCTGGAAATGCAGCTGCGCACGCGCGCGTCGTGTTCGAAATAGATCGGCAGCGACGTGCCGCCCCACGGCAGGCTGAACACGGGTTGCGTGAACGACGGGTCGATGATCTCGAACGACGCGTCCGGCGCATGCGCCATCAGCTGGTTTTCCCACAGGTAGAACGATTCCTGGCGATAGCCTTCGAAGATCGTGGCCGTCGAACCGACGCTCACGCCGGCACCGGCGCCGCGCGCGCCGCGGCACAGTGCCGCCGTCTGCAGGGAGTCCACGCCGGGGGTCTCGAGCGCCAGCTCGGCGGCGATTTCGGAATACGTGTACATGTAGGCGTTCGACGACGACACCAGCAGGCCGGCCTGACGGAACTGCTCGCCGAACTCGTCGCGCACCTTGCGGATGTAGGCCTGCTCGCCGGCCGGATCGAGGTGGTGGCAGCCCGCCTTGAGCGCCGCTTCGACGGCGACGAGACCGAAATTGCTGAACGGTCCAACGGTATTGCACACGACCTTCGCGCCGCGGAACGCGTTCGTCAGCGATTCGACGTTGTGCTCCGCTTCGATGATTTCGTACCGTGCCGATTCGAGGCGCACGACGCGCTGCTCCATCATCTCCTTCGTCCGCTTCGCGTTGCGCGCCACCGCGGTGAACGGGATGTTCTGGTCGATCAGCCAGTCCATGATCAACATGCCGGTGTAACCGCTTGCGCCGTAGACGACGACAGGATGCTTAGCCATGAGAGTCTCCTTGTTTGTGTGTGTGAAAAAAACGTTTATCTGCTGGCCAGGTACTGGGCCAGGTCGTCGATGTTCTGCTGCGACAGCGGCGCGGCAACGCCGGCCATGGCGCCCATCGGATCACGGCGCGTGCCGTCCTTGAAGCGCATCAGCTGGTCGCGCAGGTAGTCGTAGCCCTGCCCCGCCAGGCGCGGGAATTCGCCGTTGCCTTCCAGTTTCTGGCCGTGGCATGCCGTGCAACTGCCGCCCTTGACGAGCGCTTCGCCGCGCGCGACCCGGGCCGGATCGGCGTGGAAGGTCGCGTTGGGCAGCGGCGCCATCTTCGAAAAGTGCGCCGCGAATGCGCCGATCTCCTTGTCCGACATGCTGAGCGCCAGCGGCGTCATCGTCGGGTCGGTGCGCGTACCGGCGGCGAACCCCGCCAGCTGCTTCCTCAGGTAGGCCTCGGGCTGGCCCGCGAGACGCGGATAGGTCTGGGCACGCGCGTTGCCGTCGTAGCCGTGGCAGTACACGCAGGCGTCGGTCGCG
Organism: Massilia pinisoli; assembly: GCF_024753285.1. Classification (GTDB taxonomy): domain Bacteria; phylum Pseudomonadota; class Gammaproteobacteria; order Burkholderiales; family Burkholderiaceae_D; genus Telluria; species Telluria pinisoli. Next base: position 6,294 of record NZ_JANUGW010000009.1, read on the forward strand.
CGCGGCCACGGGCCGCCCGTGCGTACACTGTCGGCTGCGATCGTGTCGATCTGCTTGCCGACCTGGTACAGCCCGATGAGTTCCGGTCCGTACAGGACGCCGGCCACGATGGCCGCCACCAGCAGCAGGCCGCCCGTCCAGGCGAAGAATCGTTTGGCGCGGCTGCGCGGTGCCGTCGCGGTGGCGGTGCGGGCCTTGCGCGGTGTCGTCGTGGTCCCCATCATGCTTTCCTTTCGTTCAATGCTTGCAGCGCCTGCAGCGCGGCCTTGTGGCCCGAGCGGACGGCGCCGTCCATGTAACCGGCCCAGATCTCCGCCGTTTCCGTGCCCGACCAGATCAGGCGACCCGCGGGCGGATGCAGCGCCTCGCCATAGGTCGTGTAAAAGCCCGGTGGCATCGGCGACACGCACGTCAGCGTCCAGCGGTCCACCTTGCCCCAGTCGTGGTCGTAGTACGCGACCGGATGCAGCGCCTCGTCGCCCAGCGCCTCGGCATAAATGCGCGCCAGCTCGGCGCCGGCGGCCTCGCGGTCGGACGGCAGCTGGCCGTTCGCGACGAAGGCGTTGATCACGCCGAACGACGCGTCTTCCGGCGAGTTGTCGTAGGCCCAGAGGACCGGCCCCTTCGCCTGGATCATCCAGCCGTTCAGGCCCTTCTCGCGCCAGAACGCTTTCTTGTAGACGTGCGCTGTCTTGCGCGCCGGCGCCATGGCGGGCCAGTGGCGCTGCATCTCGCGGCGCTTCTCGGGCAGCGGCGGATCGAACGCGATCTGGTTGCACAGCGGCGGCGACAGGGCGACGATCACGTGGCGCGCGCGGATCGCGCCCTTGGCCGTCCGGATCGTCACCGGACCATCGTTCCAGTGTTCGATGCGCAGCACGGGCGTCCCCAGCTTCACCTTGTCGCCCAGCGCCTGTGCCATCTTGATCGACAGGATCTGCGAGCCGCCCGCGATGCGCGTGCCTTGCGCCCCATCCTTGACGGCTTCGAGGCGCTCGTAATTGCAGTCGGCCGAATTGATCATCGACAGCCAGTGCAGCAGCGACAACCTGGCCGGTACGTTGCCACCGGAGAGTACGGAGCCCGTCGTCCAGCCGATCTGGTCTTCCGGCGCGATGTTCTTCTTCGCCAGCCAGTCGCCCAGCGACATCGCGTCGAATTCGGCAGCACGGGGCGACGTCCACGGCGCCCCGGACGGCACCAGCTTTGCCATCGCTTCCAGTTCGCTCGTCAGCCGCTTGTCGGTGTTGAACCCGCCGCCCATGGCAACCGTGGCGTGCGCGCCCCCGGCCAGGAAAGTCGTCTTGCCCTCCCAGTACGTGGGGAACGTGCCGACGCCGAGCTCGCGCGCCAGGTCGGCGACCGCAGTCTGGCCCGGTCCGATCCACTGGCCGCCCGCTTCCGTGAAATAGCCCTTGCCGAGGTCGTGGTTGAGCGTGCGGCCGCCCACGCGGTCGCGCGCTTCCAGCACGACGAACGATTCGCAACCGGCGCGCTTCAGGTCGCGCGCGGCCGTCAGGCCCGCGAGACCCCCGCCGATGATCGCGACGTCGAGCACATCGCGTCCCTCGCCGACGGCGCCGGCCACCCGGGGCAGCGCCGCCGCGGCCGTTGCCGCTGTCGCCATGCCGAGGAAGCCGCGGCGCGTGAGCCCGTCATCCTTTTGTTTTTTAGCCTTGTCCATCTTGTCACCTTCAAAAATCGAATTCATGCGGTCTTGCGCGTGCCGGCGTCACGCAGTGCCTGCAATGCCGCCTTGTGACCGGAACGCACGGCGCCGTCCATGGACGTCGCCCAGATCTCCGCCGTTTCGGTGCCCGACCAGATCAGCCGTCCCACGGCCGGGTGCAGCGCATCGCCGTACGTCGTGTAGAAACCGGGCGGCACGGGCGACGCGCAGCTGAGCGACCAACGGTCGGCCTTGCCCCAGTCGTAGTCGTGATAGGCAACGGGGTGCAGCGCCTCGTCGCCGAACGCCTGCGCATAGACGCGCGAGAGTTCGGCTTCGGCCTGCTTCGGGTCGGACGGCAGCACGCCGTTGTTCACGAACGCGGTGATCACCCCGAACGACACGTCTTCGGGCGAGTTGTCGAAGGCCCACAGCACGGGTCCCCGCGCCTGCACGATCCAGCCGTTGTAGCCCTGCTCGCGCCAGAACGCCTTGCGGTAGACGTGCACCGTCTTGCGCATCGGCGCGTTCGCGGGCCAGCGCCGCTGCAGTTCGCGGCGCTTGTCCGGCAGCGGCGGATCGAACGCGATCTGGTTGCACAGCGGTGGCGACAGCGCGACGATCACGGAGCGTGCCCGCACGATGCCCTGCGGCGTGTGAAGCGCGACGGGACCGTCCTTCCAGTTCTCGATGCGCAGCACGGGCGTCGCGAGCCGCACCTTGTCGCCCAGCGCCTCGGCCATCTTCACGGACAGGATCTGCGAGCCGCCCGCGATCCGGGTCTCCTGGGCGCCGTCCTTGATCGCTTCCAGCCGCTCGTAATTGCATCCCGCCGAGTTGATCAGCGCGAGGTAGTGCAGCAGCGAGATCTTCGTCGGCGCCGTGCCCGTAGTGAGCGTTGCCGCCAGTACCCAGTTGAACTGGTCTTCCGGCGCCAGGTTCTTCGTCGCCAGCCAGTCGGCGAGCGACATCGCGTCGAATTCGGCGGCACGCGGCGACGTCCACGGTGCGCCGGACGGCACCAGTTTCGCCATCTGTTCCAGCTCGTGACGCAGCACGGGATCCGTGCCGAAGCCGCCGTCGCTTTCGATGGTGGCGCGCGCGTCGCCGGCGAGGATCGTGAGCTTGCCCTGCCAATGCGTGGGGAACGTGCCGACGCCCAGCTCGCGCGCCAGGTCGAGGATGGCCGTCTGGCCCGGCCCGATCCACTGACCGCCCGCCTCGGAAAAATAGCCCTTGCCGAGATCGTGGTTGAGCGTGCGGCCACCGACGCGGTCGCGCGCCTCCAGCACGACGAACGACGTGCAGCCCGCGCGCTGCAGGTCACGCGCCGCCGTCAGCCCGGCGAGGCCGGCCCCGATGATCGCCACGTCGAGCACGTCGCCCTCCGTATTCGCCGCGGCCGCGCCGCTGGCACCCTTCGGCAAGGCGATCGCCGCCGCCGTGACGGACGCCGTCGCACCGAGGAAGCCGCGCCGCGTGAGCGTGAGACCCGGCGTCTCGTGTTTCGTGATGTTCCGTTTCATGGTGCTCACCTCGCGACCAGTCCCGCCATCGACAACAGCACGGGCGGGTGCGCGCCCGCCGCGATCACCGCCGTGAGAGGTTCGCGCTCGGTACGCTGCGCGAGCGCGAACGTTGCGCCGCCGTCCGTGCTGCGCAGGACCGTCCCGGCCATGCCTGCGACCACGGTGCTGCCGTCGGCGAGTTGCGCGATGCCGGTCAGCGACTGGGTGGTGTGCGTCTGCACGGCCTGCCACGTGAGGCCGTCGTCGCGGCTGCGATACAGGTGGCCGCGCATGCCGCACACGAGCAGCGTGCCGTCCACGAGCGCGCGGCCGTGCCACAGCGAGCCCTTGTCGCCGGTGGCGAGCGTCTGCCACGACTTACCCCCGTCGGCCGAGCGATACAACGCGCCCGCCTCGGCCGCGATGAACAGCGTCCCGTGGCCGGATGCGAACACGTGGAACAGGTGGCGGTCGCTGTCCTCGCCGGTGCCGATATGGCGCTCGGTCCAGGTGCGCCCGCCGTCCCTCGTTTCGATCGCCCAGCCGTACAGGCCCACGGCGATGCCGTGCTGCGGGCTGTCGAAGTGGAACGACAGGACGGGCTGCTCCTGGCCGGGCATGGCGCGCAGCAAGCTCCACGTCTCGCCGCCGTCCTGCGTGGCGAGGACGACGCCGTCGTGGCCGGCCGCATACCCGCGGCGATCATCGAGGAACTGCACGGACGTCAGCAGCGAGCGCACGGGAACCGTCTTCGCCTGGCGATACGTCTTGCCGTCGTCGGACAGCAGCACCACGCCGTGGTCGCCGACGGCGACGATCCGGTTACCGGCCCGGGTCGCCGCGAGCAGCGGCGCCTGAGCCGCGTTCGCCACGTGCTGCGCCGGCGCCATCGAGGGCCAGCGCTTCATCGCGGGCGTGCCGGCGGCGGGGTCGTCGATCGCGGCCACGCGTGCACTGCACAGGACGAGCGCGAGGATCGGAATGATTCGGTTGGGTTGCATGATGTGATCACTCCTTGTCGGTCAGTGCTGCAGGATCGCCGGCATGCGCACGGGACCGCGGCGCGGGAAAAGCCATTCGAGTACCGCCGCGAACGCGGGCAGCAACGTGATCGCCATGACCATGTTCACGATGAACATGAAGGTCAGGAGCGCGCCCATGTCGGCCTGGAACTTCAGGCTCGAGAAGGTCCACGTCGCCACCCCGATCGACAGCGTGATCGCCGTGAACACGGTCGCCAGCCCCGTCTCCGTCAGCGCGAGCCCGAGGGCGCGCGTGAAGTCCAGGCCTTGTGCGAGCTGCACCTGCAGGCGGTTGTAGATGTAGAAGGCGTAGTCGACCCCGATGCCGACGGCCAGCACCATCACGGGCAAGGTTGCCACCGTGAGGCCGATCTGGAATTCCTTCATGAACCAGTAGCCGATCCACGTCGCGACGGTGAGCGGCAGGCAGCACGCGATCATCGCGCGCCAGTCGCGGTACACGAGGAACACGAGGATCAGGATCGCCGCATACACGTACAGCATCATCGGCATCTCGCTTTCTTCCAGCACCTCGTTGGTCGCGGCCTGCACGCCCGCGTTGCCGCTCGCGAGCCGGATATTCACGCCGTCCAGGTGGTTCGCGTTGCGGTAATCCTTCACGGCCGCCACGACGCTCTTGATCGTCGTTGCCCGGTGGTCCGGCAGGTACAGGTTCACGCCCTGCACGCGGCAGTCGTTCGACGCCAGGCCCGCGATGCGGTTGTTCACGTTCTGGAATTGCGAGCCGAGCCCGCGCGGGTCGCGCGTGATCGTCGCCATCTTCGGATTGCCTTCATTGAGGCCTGCGTTGTACAGCTTGAGCTGCCCCGCCGCCGAATCGGCCGAGACGACGCCCGGTACACTGCCCATCCGCCACGCGAATTCGTCGATAAACAGGAACTCCTCGGTGCGCGAGCAGACGTCGCCCTGCTGCTGCGGCGTGGCCTCGAAGACGACCGTCAGCCAGTCCAGGCCGACGTCGAACCGGTCGACGATGGCGGCGGCGTCGCGGTTGTAGCGCGATTCCGCGCGCAGTTCCGGCGCGCCGGCCTGCAGGCTGCCGATGTGCCGGCCCTGGCTCTTCCAGTACGCGAGGCCGAACACCGCTGCGCCGATCAGCGTCATGACGAGCGCGTTGCGCGGCTTCGCGACGCGGGCCACGACGCCCAGCCACGCGCCCTGCTTCTCGCGCCGGATGAGCGCGCGCTGCGCGAATTCCGGCGTGAACCGGAAGTACGATGCGGCGACCGGCAGCATCATGAGGTTCGTGAGGATCTTGTAGCCCACGCCGATGGCCGCAGTGATGGCGAGTTCGCGGATCATCGGGATCGGGATCAGCACGAGCGTGACGAAGCTCACCAGGGCCGTGACGAGGGCCAGCGAACCGGGGATCAGGAGGCCCGTGAAGCTGTGCCGCGCGGCGCCGAACGAGTCGGTACCGCGGGCGACTTCGCGCACGATGAAGTTGATCTGCTGGATACCGTGCGACACGCCGATCGCGAACACGAGGAACGGCACGAGGATCGCGAGCGGATCGAGCCCGAAGCCCAGCAGGTGCAGGGTGCCGAACTGCCAGACGAGCGACGTGAGCGAACACGCGAGCGGCAGCAATGTCAGGCGGATCGAGCGGCAATACCAGTACACGGCGACCCCGGTCAGCAGGAACGCGATGGCGAAGAAGTGCGTCACCTCATCCGAGCGGTCGGCGATGTCGCCGATCTGCTTGGCGAAGCCGATGATCTCGATCTCGACCTGGTCGTTCTCGTACGGCTTCCGGATCTTGTCCTCGAGCAGGCGGTTGAACGCGATGTAGTCGAGCTTCTTCCCGGTGCGCGGGTCGACGTCGGTCAGCTGCGCGGTGATCAGGGCGCTGGTCTGGTCCCGCGCGACCAGCGTGCCGACGTGCCCGCCGGCCATGGTCCGCTGGCGCATCTGCGCGATCACGTCGGGCGACAGCTTGTCCGGCACGATGTCGCCGCCGGCCACGGGCTCGGCGCGGAAGCCGTCTTCCGTGATCTCCGTGAAGAACACGTTCGGCGTCCACAGCGACGTCACGCTCGTGCGGTCCACGCCCGGCAGGTACGTCAGGGCGTCCGTCACCTTGAGCACCTGCGTCAGCGCGGCCGGATTCCAGATGTCGCCGCGGCGGGCGTGGACGGCGATCGTCAGGCGGTTCGCGCCGAACAGCTGGCCGCGGTACTGCTCGAACGTGCGGATGTATTCGTGCCCCTGCGGCAGCTGTTTTTCGAATCCGGCCTCGAGCTGGAGCTTCGTCGCATGGAATCCCATGAAGGCGGTGAAGCCCGCCAGCACGAGCAGGAATGCGAAGCGATGCCCGAACAGGGTGCGTTCGAGGCGAGTAATGAGGCGCGCAAGCATGTCAGAAGGACGACGTCAGGCTGATGGACATGAAATTCCGGTCGCGCATCAAGTTGCTCGCGCCACCGCCCCAATTCTGCGTGACGTCGACGCGCAGCTTTGTTTCCGGCTTCACCTTGAAGTCGATCGTCGCGCCCAGGACGGCGGCACCCATGCCCTTGACGAAGCCCGGGAGCGCCGTCGCCGCGACGCCCGACAGGCCCTGCGAGATCGCGATGTCCGGCGCCAGCGAGGCGCGCGTGCCGAACACGTTCGGATAAGTGACGGAACTCGCGACGACCACGCCCCACGACGTCTTCGTCGGCAGCTTGTAGTCGGCCGTGACGGCGTACGGCACGCTGCCGTCCAGTTTCAGCTTCGGATAGTGGGCGATGGCCGTCTCCGCCGTGATCGTGCCTTCGCTCGCGCCGAGCAGCCGCAGCAGGCCGCCGAACGAACCCGAAGGCGACATGATGTGGATGCCCGTCAGGTGCAGCTGGTAGTGCCGTGTGTCGACCCAGCCGCGGCAATGCGTGCCGACCGGCGCGGCCGTGAAATCGGCCAGCGCATTGCAGTAATGGGCGTTGCGCGGATCGATGACGGCACTCGGATCGATGGCGACGCCGTCGCGCGGTCGGAACGACAGCTCGGTGCCGATCGCCCATTCGCCCGCCTGGAAGTTATATGAGACGCCGAACAGGTTGCGGTTGCGGCCATAGTCGAGCGCGGCCTCCCACCCGAACGGATTGGCCGTACCGCCCACCACCTGGTAGCTCACGAACGGGACCTTGTCGTCGTAGCGCGTGTAGTACAGCCCCAGTTCGTTGCCGGAATCGGGGAACTGGTAGCGCAGCGCGATGCCGCCCTGCCCGTTCCGGGGCGTGCGGTCTGCGGCGCGCGGGATGACTGTGCCCGTGCCGAGGATGGCGCCGGCCGGGTTGGCGGTCGGATCCGCCAGTTCGCCGAAGCCCAGGCGCCGATCGTACGGCAGGCCTGTCGCCGGATTCGGGCCCGTGATGACGGTTCCCGTGTTGCCGATCGTCCCGGCGGGGAACGGACCGAGGCCGAACGGCGCCACGGCCGCGTTCAGGACGGACGTCGGCAGATAGATGCCGCGTCCGCCCTTGCCGAGGAAGTTACTGGTCGAGAAGAACGTGCCGGGTGCGTCGAATTCGAAGCGGTTCCACTTCCACTGGTAGAACGCTTCGAGGCCGAGGCCATGCGCAAGCGAGGTGCTGAACGAGACCATCGGCGCCGGGATGAACAAATTCTTCAGTGGCGTCCCCGGTTGGTGCGCGGCCGGCACATAGATCGGGTTGATGGAATTCACACCGCCTGTGATGTAGAGGTCTTCGCCCCAGCTCAGGACCTGATTGCCGACGCGGATGCGTGCCTGGTGCTCCCCGATGTCGAATTCCTTCGACACATAGGCGTCCAGCCAGCGCGGATTGCTGACGGCGAAATCCTTCGCGTCCGGATCCAGCGGGCCGCGCTTCGTGTGGTCGATGGCGAAGTCGTGGTTGACGACGCCGCGCAATAAGCCGCTCCAGCCGTCGGTGCCCTTGACCAGCAGGTCGGCCGTGTATTGCAGGTTGGCCGATACGGCCCGGCCGTTCTTGTAATGCAGGTTGCCCAGGTCCTGGTTCAGGCGCAGCGTATCGAGGTTCATCGAGTACGCGGCCGGATACGCGGCCTGCAGCGGCGTCACGGCATCGCCGACGCAACCACCGTTGTCGTTGCCGACGTTGCGACAATCCGCCTTCGACGTGCGTACGGCCAGGCCGAACGATACCGTCGAATCGAGATTCACCTGCCAGCCGTCCGCCAACGGCCATTCCGCGGCGCGGGCCGTCCCGGCGTCCATCACCGCCAATGCGCCCAGGACCGCCAGGCAAGCCAGCGTCCTGGTCGAGCGCACATCCACATCGTTACGTGTCTTCATTTCCGCATCCTTGTCGTTTTCGTTCAGCACCTTGTCGTTCAGCGCGTCGTCGCGCGGCGCAGGCCGTCCGGTTCGAACGTGCCCGCCTTCAGCCGGCCCTCGCGGGCCGCGAGCCAGTCGGGTTCCTTGCCGCCGGCGAGGACGCGGTCGAGCACGACGCGGCCCGAGACGTGGTCGTAGCTGCTGTTGGCGGCCCACACGCACGCGGGGACTTCCCACGCCATGTACGGTCCCATTTCGGCCGTGCGCCAGACCTTGCCCTGCGCGTCGAACATGTCCTCCACGAGGATCGTCCACGTGTCCTCGTCGATGTAGAACGTCCGCTTCGGGAACATGTGGCGCATGCCGCCTTTCAGGTTGGCCTCCACGACCCACATGCGGTGCAGCTCGTAGCGGGTCAGGTCGCGGTTGAAGTACTTCGGCTTGACGACGTCCGCGACCTTGTTCGTGGGCGAGTTCAGGCGGTACGTGTTGTAGGGAACGTACAGCTCCTTCTTGCCGACGAGCTTCCAGTCGTAGCGGTCGAGCGGGCCGTTGAATTGCAGGTACTGGTCGACGATCTCCAGGTTTTCCGTGTTCAGCACGGGCGCGTCGTACTGGTACGTCGGCGCGCGGCGCACGCGGCGCTGGCTCGCGAAGTACAGCCAGACGTCGTTCGGCTTGGAGAAGTTGTATTGGGCGAGGGTCGCGTCGCCGGCGATGGACGGCGGACCGGTGAAGACGTTCAGCAGCTGGTACTCGACGCCGTGGGCGTCCGCGATGCCCTTGTTAGCGGGCGACCACATGGGCGACATTTCGAATTCGTCCTGCGCGATCGGCTCGCCGATGCTGTCGCTGCCTTTCGGCGGAATGTAGCCTGCGTAGTGCGACGTGAAACCTTCGCCCTTCCAGTGCAGCTTGTGGTTCCAGACCGCTTCGGCGCCGTTGCGGGGGATCGGAAACGGTACGCCCGCGCCGATCGCCTCGGCGATATCGTAGCCGTTGGCGGCCAGCTTCGCGCTCGTTGCGTTCTTCTTCGTACGTTCGTAGTAGAACTCCGGGTAGCCGCACGAACGGTGCGTCGGGTACACGTCCATCCGGTAGCCGGGCACCGTCTTGATCATCTCGACCTGGCCGGCGGCCAGCTTGTCCTTGTATTTGTCGACGTTGGATGCATCGATCGAGAACAGGCGCTTGTCGCCCGCGTACGGATCGGGACGCGCCGCGCCCACCTTCCAGCCTGACGGCGCCTTCACGTCGCCACCCGTCCACGCGGGGATCGTTCCGTCCTTGTTACCAGCCCGTTCGGCACCCACGGGCGTGAGCTCCTTGCCGAGTTTTGCCGCGTCCTGTGCGCCAACCGCGGCATGGGTCGCCGCGCCGAGCACGAACGTCGTGCCGAGAAAAATCGTCTTCATGTCCATCTTCGTCTCCTGTTGATGAATATCGCCTGCTATTTTTAGGACATCCTACTAAAGATAGGTCAAACATACAAACATAAATTTGAAAAACAACGAAGCGGTAATATTCGGGCATGCACGGGATGTAAACGAACGAGGCCGGATCCGAACGAACGTCGGAGCCGGCCTCGCATGGATGCGGCGCGCGTCAGGCCGCGACCATCGTCTTCAAGTGATGACCGCCCTTCCCGACCAGCAGCGCAGCAGCTGCGTGCCGAACGACAGCATCCACAGCGGGAAGATCAGCACGACGATCACCAGCATTGCCTTCATCAGTGGCTCGAGCGCCGCGAACATCCCGGACAGGAAGAACAGGCCGAAACACCAGCCGGTGATCTTCAGCAGGACGAGGCGCGGCTGACCCCAAGCCTCCTTGCCGAGCTGCGGCCCGACGACAAGCCCCCAGAACAGCACGACGGGACCCTCGCTCCACCACAATCCCTTCTGGCTGGCATTGGCGATGGCGGTCCACGCCGTCTCGGCGGCGGCGCGCACCGACGCATCGCCGCCCGCATGGAGCTGGGCCAACGGATTGAGTGCCGCGAGCTGGAGCGCGGCGCCGGCTACGCCGACGATGGCGTAGAGCGCAATGGCCAGCAGCGCCATGTCGCCCATCGCCCCCGTGCGGTCGCGAAAGCGGTGCCACAGGTACGCCCCGATGGCGAGCACCGGCAGGTAGAAGCCGAGGATATCGGCGAACATCCCCCACCGGAACAGGTCGCGCTGGTCGGCCGGCAGTGCCAGCATGCTGGCGCCGTCCAGGATCATCGCCGTGTCTCCACGGGTGACCGCCAGCACGAGGCCCACGTTGGCGTACGCGAACAGGCCGCCGACGATCGCGGTCCAGGCCGTGAAGCGCACGGCCGCGTTGGATGACTGGCTCATGCTGCGGACTCCGCGCGCTCCAGGGCGCCATACGAGTAATACAGCTGCACGACCGTGTACGACCACGTCGTCAGCGCGAACGTGTAGAACAGGATGCGGCCATCGTCATGCGGAAACTGGAACAGGTCGTAGGTCCAGGCGACAGTTTCGCCCAGAACGAGGACGACGATCACGCCGAACGCATGGCCGACCTGCCCGGCGTGCGCCAGGCGGTAGGCGAAATACGCGAGATAGACGGAGTACGCCGACCACATGAGCACATAGAAATACGGCAGCGGCTTGGCGACGAAGCCGGCCGACACGAGCACCGCCGTTCCCGCGATCGCGGCCGCGAAGAACACGATGTCCGTAAACGTGGACGGCTTGTAGCGGTGCGTCACGGCCATGAGGCCCGCCGTGGCGATGATCGGGATGCCGAAGCCGCGCGAGAACGCGTCGCAGAAATACGAGATCTTGTACGCGGTCTGCGCGCCGCTCAGCAGAAAGACGAGCAGGTTCGACGTCGACAGCGTCACGACGAGCCATTCGACGCCGAGCAGGTAGTTACGCCTGCCGAGGAACTTGATGCCGTAGATCAGCGACGTCGCCAGCAGCAGGACCGTGGCGGTGCAGAGGATGAGGGTCTTGGAATCCATGGTCACTCCTGCGTCCAACCGTTGCGGTAGAGACGGCCCGCCAGCACGCCGAGGCGTGACGTCAGGATGTAGTTCTCGCCATCCTCGATCAGCGCGGAGCGCACGTCGCGGAACATTTTCTCGATCGGGAATTCGCGCGTGGTCGCATTGCCGCCGAAGAGCTGCATCGCCTCGTGCGTGATCTTCATCGCCTCTTCCGTCACGCTCACCTTGGCCTGCGCCGTGACGAACGGATGGCTTTGCGGCGACATGCGCGCGTAGGCAAGGCTGCGCCGGGCAATCGCGCGCGCCATTTCCAGGCGGCGCAGCATGTCGCCGAGGCGCAGCTGCGTCATCTGGTGATCGATCAGCAGCGCGCCACCCTGCTTGCGCTCGTGGCAGTAGGCCAGCGCCAGCTCGAATGCGGCACGGGCGGCGCCCACGAACACCTGGCACATGTGCGTGCCGGCGTACGACCACATCGACGTCAGGTTGCCGAGGTATTCGTCCTGCAGTGCGACGGCGAAGCGCTTGGGCACGCGGACGTTGTCGAAATAGATCTCGCCCTGCGGCAGCGCGCGCTGGCCGATCTTGTCTAGCGGTTTCCCTCGCGAGATACCCGGCAGGTCGAGCGGGATGATCAGGCCGATGCCGTTCGTGAAGGCGGCGTTGTCGCCGCTGCCGTAGAAGCCGTCGCCGTAATCCGCCGCCATGTAGGCGAGCGCCACCTGCGCCACCGAGCCGTTGGAAATCCAGGCCGAGCTCTGGCCGTTGATGACGATTTCGTCCGCGCCCACCTTCGCGCTGATGTTCCCCACGGGCTGCTTGCCGCCCGCGCTCAACTCCTCGCGATACAGGATCGCCGCGTCGGAACCGCGGTCCGGCTGCGTGTTCATCCAGCAGCCGATCTTGCCGGTACACAGGTCGATCAACTCCTGGTTGCCGACCGACTGCGCCATCATCAACGGCGCGGTCGCCACTCCGATGGCGATGGCCAGGCCGGGATCGCCCCAGCCCAGTTCCTCGCCGATCAGCGATTCGATGCGGACCGCGACTTCCGGCGGAAACTGGGCGATCAGCTGCGGATCGAGTCCCAGCTTCGCGCTCTCGACCATGGCGGTCCAGAACGGCGAACCCGGCGCGATCACGTCTTCCGGCGTCATGCCGTCGAGTTGACGTCCGACGGGGCGCAGCACCTCGCGCGCGAACCGGTGCACCGTGTGCTGGATCGCCGTCTCCTCTTCGGAGAGCGGGGTCTCGAAACCGCTCAGACCGGCCAACGGCAACGCTGTGGACTTGTACAGACGAATCATGATTGTCTCCTTTTCGATATGTGGCCACCGGCCGCGGATGCCGGTCGCCCTGCCCTAATATTAGAACATACTACCAAAGTTAGGACAAATTACAAAAATAAGGAGCATAAAAAAACGACAGGCATCGCCTGTCGTTCCTTGCCGGGTGGTGGGGGTCCGTGCCCGGGGAGTCAGCCGTCCCCGGCGCGCGGTGCACCTCCGAACAGGATGCAGTCGACGGCCGCGCGGAACTTGGCATCGAGGCCCCTTGTGTAGCTGCGCTTGCGGCGGCCGGCGCCGAGCTGGAAACTGAGGCCATCGGCCATCGCGATCAGCAGCGTGGCGCGGTGCATGCTGTCCGCAGGCTTGCAGTCGGGGTCCACGCCGCGGATGAACTTCGCAATACCCGGCGTAACCTCCTCGTACCATTCGTCGAGCAGCTGCGAGCACTCGGGATCGATGGCGGCGAGCGACACGAAATGCCACCACAGCGCGGTGCGCTCCGCGTTCTTCGCATCCTCGAGGGCACGATCGATCAGCGTATCGATCATCGCGCGGGGCGACCCTTTGGCGTCCAACGCCCGGCGCAATTCGTCGAGGTAGGCGTCGACCACCGGTTCGACGACGGCGCGCAGCACCGCCAGTCTGGTGGGGAAGTAGTACTGCAGGTTGCTGATGCTGATGCCGGCACGTTGCGCGACTTCGCGCAGTGTGAACTCCAGGCTGCCGCCTTCGAGCAAGAGTCCTTTTGCGACCTCGATGATGGCATTGCGGGTGCGCAGGCCCTGGGCGCGCAGGCTGCGTTCGGACTCAGCGGGTGCTTCCGCTGCCGCGCGCCGTTTTTTGCTGTTAGGCTGATCGGTCGGTTCTGTCATGGGTTTGCTTGCCTTTGTGAAACTAAAAATTAATGTGACAAAAGACCAATGTTATGCATGTATACCAAAAAGGTCAATTCCGCGGTCTGGACCAATGACAAATTCTTACGTCAGCCGTGGCGTCGGGTTGCCCGATCGGGCTCGGGCGCTTGACAGCCAACCTACCAGAAGGTAGGCTGCGTCGCATGAACAAGATATCCTCCACCGCCGACGACATCCTGCACTGCGCCCGTAGCCTGATCGTGGCGGGCGGGTACAACGGATTCAGCTATGCGGACATCGCCAAGGTGGTAGGCATCCGCAAGCCCAGCATCCACCATCACTTCCCGAGCAAGGTCGACCTGGTCCAAACGCTTGTCATCCAATACCGTGAAGCTGCCGAGGAAGGCATCGCCAATCTCGAGCGCACCGTCGCCGGACCGCTCGACCAGCTCCGGGCGTACATCGCGTACTGGAAGGCGTGTATTGGAGATGCGAGCGCGCCCTTTTGCATTTGCGCCCTGCTGGCCAATGAGTTGCCGGTGCTGCCGGACGAGATCGCACTGGAGATCCGCGCGTATTTCCGCTTCCTGTCGGGCTGGCTCACGTCTGTCCTTACGCGCGGCGTGGAATCGGGCACCGTGACGCTGGCCGGCACGCCGCGCGTGGAAGCGGAAGCGTTCATGGCCACGGTGCACGGTGCGATGCTGTCGGCCCGTGCCTATGGCGATACCACTGTGTTCGGCACCATCATGGACCCGCAGCTCGCGCGCCTGTCGGCCTGAGCATCGAGGCTGTCCTGTCCAGGGCGGCCATTTTTGTGCGCAATGCACCTACCAACTAGTAGGTCAATATCATTAAAGGAGTTTGCCATGTCTCATCCCCTCTCGAGCCTGGGCGCCGTTCACACCGTACTGAGCCTTGTCCCTGTGGTCGCCGGCCTGCTGGCCTTCGGCCGCCACGGCAGGATCGATCCCGCCAGCGGCCTCGGCAAGATCTATTGGGTTGGCATGGCCGCGTCCGTAATCACCACCTTTGGACTGTCGAGCACCGGTGGCTTCAATCCCGGTCATGCGCTTGGCCTGCTGACGCTGCTGGTGATGGCTATCGCCACCATCGCGCCGCGGATTGCCTTCCTCGGCCGCGCCGCCGCGTATGTGCAGGTGGGCCTGATGTCGTTCAGCTTCATGCTGTTGCTGGTGCCAGGGACGAACGAGACCCTGAGTCGGCTTCCTGCCGGCCATCCAATCGGCCACGGCCCCGATTCGCCACCTGTCAAACTGGCGCTCGCCTGCGTGTTCGGGTTGTTCTTGCTCGGCACTGGCTACCAGATGCTGCGGCTGCGGCGCAAGTGATGGAGTCAGAAATCCACGTGCGCAGCTTGAGGCGTGGATTCGCAAGCCGATACGCGACCCGACAGTCGACGTCCGCATACGCACCGGCGCGATAAGCCTCCTATGCGGCTTGCCTTATGAAGCGGACTGGCTGCTACAGGAAAAACTTGGACGTTTTTTCACATAAGGTCGCCCGACCGGTATTCCCAGGGTACGGCGCCGCCGTAGAGCGCCAATCCTACCCTTAAACTTTGGCAGATTCGGGTTCGGTCACCCAGTCCGGAACGGCCCTTCGCAGGTCGTGTCGACCAATACAAATCCGGTTGCGGGACTCGTATTGATTGTCGAATCCAGAGCCCAGAAAGACAAAAGACCCGCAGCTCTCAGAGCTAGCGGGTCTCTCCTGAATGTCAAAGATTTCTCTCTAACAATTGTCCTGGCGGAGGCGGTGGGATTCGAACCCACGATACAGGTTTAAGCCCGTATGCTTCCTTAGCAGGGAAGTGCCTTCGGCCACTCGGCCACGCCTCCAGTCAGCAGCAACGTTTATGCGTCAGCGCTGAGTGCACGCATATTAATAGCCGCACCTCGTTTGGTCAAGGAAGCACGGCTAAATTTTTGAAAAAAGTTAAGCTTGCTCGAGGTTAAACGCCTTGTGCAGCGCGCGCACGGCCAGCTCCATGTATTTCTCGTCGATCAGGACGGAAATCTTGATCTCGGACGTCGAGATCATCATGATGTTGATGCCCTCTTCCGACAGCGTGCGGAACATCTGCGAGGCCACGCCCACGTGGCTGCGCATGCCCACGCCCACGGCCGACACCTTCGAGACCTTGGCATCGCCCAGGATCTTCGCGGCGCCGATCTCGGCCTTCACGCCTTCCAGGACGCCCATGGCGCGCTGGTAATCGTTGCGCGACACGGTGAACGTGAAGTCGGTCTTACCGTCGACCGACTGGTTCTGTATGATCATGTCGACCTCGATGTTGGCCTCCGAGATCGGCCCGAGGATGTGATAAGCGACGCCCGGCTTGTCGGGCACGCCCAGAACGGTGATTTTGGCTTCATCGCGGTGGAAGGCGATGCCCGAGATGACGGCTTGTTCCATGTTGCTTTCTTCCTCAAACGAAATCAGGGTACCCGAGTTGGCTTCTTCTTCCAGCGGCATCAGGGGGTCGGTCAGCGACGACAGCACGCGCGTCGGCACGCGGTAGTTGCCGGCAAATTCCACGGAGCGGGTCTGCAGGACTTTCGAGCCCAGCGACGCCAGTTCCAGCATTTCCTCGAACGTGATCTGGTGCAGGCGGCGCGCTTCGCTCACGACGCGCGGGTCGGTCGTGTAGACGCCGTCGACGTCCGTGTAGATCAGGCACTCGTCGGCCTTCAACGCGGCCGCGATGGCGACGGCGGAGGTGTCCGAGCCGCCGCGGCCCAGCGTGGAGATATTGCCTTCGTCATCCACGCCCTGGAAACCGGTGATGATGACGATCTTGCCGGCGTCCAGGTCGGCGCGCACACGGCTGTCGTCGATCGACTGGATACGGGCCTTCGTGAATGCGGAGTCGGTCTTGATACCGACCTGCCAACCCGTGTACGACACGGCATCCTTGCCGCGCGCCAGCAGCGCCATGGCCAGCAGACCGACAGATACCTGTTCGCCGGTCGAGGCAATCATGTCCAGTTCACGCGGGTCCGGCTGCGACATAATCTCTTTCGCCAGGCCGATCAGACGGTTGGTTTCACCGGACATTGCCGAGGGGACGACAACGACTCTGTGACCGGCGTCGTGCCATTTGGCGACGCGGGCCGCGACGTTTTTAATGCGTTCCGTCGAACCCATCGACGTACCGCCATATTTGTGGACTATTAAGGCCATGACTGAAGGGATTTCCGCTTGTAAAAAATCAAATGAGCTTTTAACTCTACATGCTGCGGCGCGGAATCACAAGCCGTCAAGGGCCGAAATCTATACCAAATAGGAATATGGTAATACGGAAAGGGTATTAGCCCGGGATGGCTGGCGTCGCGCTTTCCCAACGCAGCGCGATGCGCCCCGGCCCCTCGGTCACGTGCCGGCAATCCATGCCGAGCCCGGCCGCGAACAGCAGGTCGAACCCGGCATTGACGATGGGCAGGCGCCCCCGCTCCCAGGCAGGGATGCCGCTCGACTGGTAATGCATCTTGAGGCTGCGCGATGGCCGGTTGTGCGCCAGCTTGAGTTTTTCGCCGCCCTTGCGGAAATCGATCTCGAGTCCCTGCCCCCGCAGCCAGGCCGGATCGAACCCGCGTTCGGCCGCATCGAAGTGCAGCACCCCGCCATAGTCCGGGAACGCGATGGATGCCTCGCCCTGCCAGCGGAAGGCCTGCGCGTGCTTCTCGATGATGCCGGCGTCCTCGGGGTCGCGCATGCCGGCCAGCTGCGGGCGGCGCGGCACGAGGAACAGATGGTCGCGGTGGCGGCGCACCTCGACGTCCGGATGCTCGACGAGCAGTTGCGCGTCGTCGCGCGCGGACAGGATCTGCGCCACCATCTGCGCGAGCCAAGCCGTCGACGGCATCGCGAGGCGGCGCACGGCGAACCAATGACGCAGCAGATTGTCGATGCGGTCGCGGCTCAATCCGCGCACGCGCACGAGGTCGAGCGCTTCACCTTCCAGGCAGCTTGCGAGGTCTTGCCCACCCAGCTCATCCAGCAGGCGCTGGGCTGAGCGCGTGTGGGCGCTGGCGCGTGCGACTCTTTGCTGGTAGCCGGGAAACGCGGCGGCCAGCGCCGGCATCACCTGGTGGCGCAGCGCATTGCGGGCATAGCGCGGGTCGGTATTCGATTCGTCCTCGACCCAGGCGATACCCTCTTCGCGCGCAAACCGTTCGAGGTCGGCGCGCGCGACGCTCAGCAGCGGGCGCGCCATCGCCAGGCGTTCGTCGCCCAGCAGGCCGGGCGCGCGATTGGCCGGGTCCATGCCGGACAGGCCGGCCGGGCCGGAGCCGCGCAGCAATTGCAGCAGTACCGTTTCGACCTGGTCATCGAGGTGGTGGGCCGTCAGCAGGACGCCGGCGCCGTGCGCGCGGCACATCTCGCCCAGCGCCGCGTAGCGCAGCTTGCGGGCTGCGGCCTCGATGCCGCTCTTCCCTTTCGCGATGACGACAGCGCGCCAGTCGAACGGGATACCGAGTTCGGCGGCCGCGGCCGCGCAATGGTCGCGCCATGCGTCCGCGTTCGGGCTCAGGCCGTGGTGGACGTGCAGCGCGCGGACGTCGAGCCCGTGCGCATGCGCGAGGCGCAGCAAGACCATCGAGTCGAGGCCACCGCTGAGGGCGACCGCGACCGGAGGCAGCGCATCGGGGAGATATTCGGCGCGCAGGGCCTCGATGGCCTGCGCGAATGTGGCAGCCGGACCGGACGCGGGGCCCGGTCCGTGGGGACGACGGCTCACTCTTCGCGCGGCGTCGTTTCCTTGAACTTGCCGTAGGCCATCAGCTTCGCGTGACGGGCATCGAGCAGATCCTTCGTCTTCATGCCCTGGAACTGGCGCAGCGTGTCGGCCAGCGCGCGCTTCAGCAATTGCGCCATCTGGGCCGGGTCGCGGTGGGCGCCGCCCAGCGGTTCGTTGACGATCTTGTCGATCAGGCCCATCGCCTTCAGGCGGTGCGCCGTCAGGCCCAGGGCATCGGCCGCGTCGGCCGCGCGCTCCGACGTCTTCCACAGGATCGACGCGCAGCCTTCCGGCGAGATCACGGAATACGTGGCGTATTGCAGCATGAGCACGGCGTCGCCGACGGCGATCGCCAGCGCGCCGCCCGAGCCGCCTTCGCCGATGATCGTGGCGATCAGCGGCACTTTCAGCTCGGCCATCACGTACAGGTTGTGACCGATGGCTTCCGACTGGCCGCGCTCTTCCGCGTCGATGCCGGGGAACGCGCCGGGCGTGTCGACGAAGGTGAAGATCGGCAGGTTGAATTTCTCGGCCAGCTTCATCAGGCGCATCGCCTTGCGATAGCCTTCCGGACGCGGCATGCCGAAGTTGCGCGCCGCGCGCTCCTTCGTGTCGCGGCCCTTCTGGTGGCCGATGATCATGCACGACTGGCCGTTGAAGCGGGCCAGGCCGCCGATGATCGACTGGTCGTCGGAGAACGTACGATCGCCGTGCAGTTCATGGAAATCGGTGAAGATCGCGTTCACGTAATCCATCGTGTACGGACGCTGCGGATGGCGGGCGATCTGGGAAACCTGCCAAGGCGTCAGCTTGGCATAGATGTCTTTCGTCAGTTGCTGGCTCTTCTTGGCCAAGCGATCGATTTCTTCCGAGATGTCGACGGCGGAATCATCCTGCACGAAGCGCAGCTCTTCGATCTTGGAATCGAGCTCGGCAATCGGCTGCTCGAAACTGAGGAAAGTTGTTTTACTCATTGTACCTCCGGGTGTGTTCGTGGCCGCGGAAGATCGTCCACGCGGCGGCAAGGGCGCTATTTTATACCGGAACCGGATCCAGGCTACGCCATAAATACCATGTGGCAACGGTGCGCCAGGGTTCCCAGTTTGCCGCGACCTCGCGCGCATCGCTGCGCGAGACGGGTTCGCCGGAAAAATAATTCTGGCTGATGCCTTGGATCAGGCCGGAATCGTCCAGGGGCAGGACGTTCGGTCTGAGCAGATTAAATATCAAAAACATCTCGGCTGTCCAGCGCGTGATGCCGCGGATCTGGACCAGCTCGGCAATGACGGCTTCGTCGTCCATCTGCGACCACTGGTCGGCATGCACGCGCTTTGCCTTGAAATGGTCGGCCAGGTCGAGGATGTATTCCGTCTTGCGCTTCGACAGCCCGCAGGCGGACAGGTCCGCCGCGCCCACCTTGATGACCTGCGACGGCGTCATCTTCGGACACAAGGTGCGCAACTTCGTCCACGCGACCTCGGCCGCCTTGACCGTCACCTGCTGGCCGACGATGGAGCGGGCCAGCGTGGTGAACGGATCGGGATGGCCGCGCAGGTGCATGTCGCCGAACTGCGGGATCAGCTTGTTCATGATGCGGTCGCGACGCATGAGCTCGGCCTTCGCCTCCGCCCAGTAGGGAGGGACGGAAGGCTGAACGTCCGACGGCGCGGGAACGGCGCCCGTGAGGTCCTTGGAAAGTGCCATGCTCGTGATGGGTCCGGGCGCGCTGGCGTCAGGCGCGGCGCCAGTTGGTGCTGCCGTCCGGCTTGTCTTCGAGCACGACGCCGGCCGCCGTCAGCTCCGCACGGATCGCGTCGGCGTCGGCGAAATTGCGCGCCTTCTTGGCCGCGGCGCGGCGTGCGATGGCGTCAAGGATCGCCGCTTCGTCCAGGCCGCCCGTGCCCGGGCTGCCGGCTTGCAGGAAGGCTTGCGGGTTCCGCTCCAGCAGGCCCAGCACGCCGGCCAGCGCCTTCAGCTGGCGCGCGGCCGCGACCGACTTGCTGCGGTTGACCTCCGACGCCAGGTCGAACAGTTCGGCCACCGCGAGCGGCGTATTGAAATCGTCGTCCATCGCTTCGCGGAAACGCTGCGCATGCGCCTCGTCCCAGTCGACGGCGACCGGGTCGCTGCCAACGTCCACCTCGGCCAGCGCCGTGTACAGGCGCGTCAGCGCGCCCTTCGCGTCGTCGATGTGCACGTCCGAATAATTCAGCGGGCTGCGGTAGTGGGCGCGCAGGATGAAGAAGCGGATGACTTCGGCATCGTATTGCTTCAGCACGTCGCGGATCGTGAAGAAATTGCCCAGCGACTTGGACATCTTCTCGTTGTCGACGCGCACGAAGCCGTTATGGATCCAGTAATTGGCCATCGGCGCGCCGAACGCGCCTTCCGACTGCGCGATCTCGTTCTCGTGATGCGGGAATTGCAGGTCGGCGCCGCCGCCGTGGATGTCGAAGTGTTCGCCCAGCACGGCGCACGACATCGCGGAGCACTCGATGTGCCAGCCGGGACGGCCTTTACCCCATTTCGAGTCCCATTTCGCTTCGTCGGGCTCGGCTTCCTTCCCCGCTTTCCACAGCACGAAATCGAGCGGATCGCGCTTGCCCGTGTTGACGTCCACGCGCTCGCCGGCACGCAAATCGTCCAGCGACTTGCCGGACAGCTTGCCGTAGCCGGGGAAGTTACGCACGGCATAGTTCACGTCGCCATCGGCGCCCTGGTACGCGAGTTCCTTCGTTTCCAGCTTGTCGATGATGGACAGCATCTGCGGCACGTAGTCCGTCGCGCGCGGCGCGACGTCCGGCGGGAGGATGCCCAGCGCGGCCGTGTCCTCATCCATCGCCTTGATGAAGCGGGTCGTGAGCGCCGTCATGGTTTCGCCATTCTCGACGGCGCGCTTGATGATCTTGTCGTCGATGTCCGTGATGTTGCGGACATATTTGACGTCATAGCCCGACGCCTTGAGCCAGCGGTAGATGACGTCGAACGCCATCATCATCCGGCCGTGACCAACGTGGCAGTAGTCGTACACCGTCATCCCGCACACATACATGTTGACCTTGCCGGGTTGAAGGGGAACGAATACCTGCTTGTCACGCGCGAGCGTGTTGTAGATCTTGAGTTGGCTCATCGGATGTTTGCTAGAGGGTTGGAGCATGACGCTCGAAGCGCAGCCTTGCGGCGATGCCGCGACGGGGCGGACGCGTCGGAGTGTCAGGACCGCGATTTCGGGAAACCTTGTTCTTTTTGATAGAATCGGCAGTCCGTCGCAAAGTATAGCATTGATAAAAACCCGACTGGCCGCATATGCAATAGGTTTATTTTTCTGCAAAACCCTTGACATCACTTTGCGCTATATCCACCGAGAGGAAGCTACGATGCACGTCCTGAAATCGCCCGGCGCCCCGCTCGCCACCCGGTTTGCCGTCCGGTGTGCCGCCGGCCTGGCCGCGCTGGCACTGTCCGCCGCCGCGTTTGCCGCCGAACCGCAAGTCTCGCTGAAAACGTCGATGGGCGAGATCGTGCTGGAACTCAACCACGACAAAGCGCCGATCGCCGTGGACAACTTCCTCAAGTACGTGAAGTCCGGCTTCTACAAGGGCACGATCTTCCACCGCGTGATCGACGGCTTCATGATCCAGGGCGGCGGCATGGACGCCCAGTTCCACGGACGCCGCACGAACAAGCCGATCAAGAACGAGTCGAACAACGGCCTGTCGAACGACAAGTATTCCGTCGCCATGGCGCGCGAATCGAATCCGGACTCGGCCACCTCGCAATTCTTCATCAACGTCGTCGACAACCCAGGCCTCGACTATCCGAACATGCAAGGCTCCGGCTATACCGTATTCGGCAAGGTCGTGAAAGGCCAGGATGTCGTCGATAAGATCAAGGGCGTCGTCGTCGACGACATCCACGGGCTCGAGAACGTGCCCGTGACGCCCGTCGTGATCCAGTCCGCGACCATCCTCAAGGGCGATAAGCTAGTAAAATAGCGAACTCGCAATTCTGGCCCGGCAACCTGCGTCGCTTTGCGCCGGGAGCCGCGGCATCACCAACCATCACAGGACACAAACATGACCACCGTACTCATGACCACCAACAAGGGCAACATCAAGGTCGAACTGGACGCCGACAAGGCACCGAAGACCGTTGCCAACTTCCTGGACTACGTGAACAAGGGTCACTACGCGAACACCATCTTCCACCGTGTGATCAAGGACTTCATGATCCAGGGCGGCGGTTTCGAGCCGGGCATGAAGCAAAAAGACGCCGAGCAGAAGGTCGAGAACGAGGCCAAGAACGGCCTCAAGAACGACAAGTACACGATCGCAATGGCCCGCACGATGGACCCGCACTCCGCTTCGGCCCAGTTCTTCATCAACACGAAGAACAACGACTTCCTGAACTACCCGGGCCAGGACGGCTGGGGCTATGCCGTGTTCGGCAAGGTCGTCGAAGGCCAGGACATCGTCGACCAGATCAATACCGTCAAGACGAGCCGCGCCGGCATGCACTCGGACGTGCCGAGCGACGACGTGATCATCGAAAAAGTCGAAGTCGTCCAGTAATTCCCGAACAGGCAGGCATGACGCGCGGGACGTTCGCCCGGCGGTCGTCCTGGCAACACGATGACCTCACCAGCGATGGCTTCTCCCGCGCGCTTGCTCGCGCTCTTCATTTCCGACCTGCACCTGCAGGCGTCCCACCCGCGTACGGCCGAGGCGTTCTTCCGCTTCCTGGCCGAACGCGCGGCGCATGCCGAGCGACTCTATCTGCTCGGCGACATCTTCGAATACTGGGCCGGCGACGACGACGTCGACGACCCGTTCAACCGCACCGTCGTCGACGCGTTGCGCCGCGTGAGCGATGGCGGCACGGCCGTCTATTGGCTCGGCGGCAACCGCGACTTCCTCGTCGGTACCCGCTTCGCCGAGGCGGCCGGCCTCATCCTGCTGCCGGAACCGCACGTCGCGACGTTCAGCGGCCGCGACGGTGCACGGCGCCGGGTCGTGCTCGTCCATGGCGACGCCCAGTGCACGGACGACACCAAATACATGGCCTTCCGCGCGCAGGTGCGCGACCCCGCGTGGCAACAGCAGTTCCTCGCCATGCCGCTCGCGCAGCGCAAGGCAATCATCGCCGGGCTGCGCGAAGGCAGCCGCGCGGCGCACGCGGAAAAATCGTACGACATCATGGACGTCAACCCGGCCGCCGTCGCCGCGCTGCATGCGGACACCGGCACCGACGTCATCATCCACGGGCACACGCACCGCCCTGCCCTGCACGAGGCCGGCCACATGCGGCGCTACGTGCTGCCCGACTGGGAACTCGACGAAGAACCCGTCCGGGGCGGCTGGATCGCCGTCGACGAAGACGGACGCATCCTGCGTGTCGACCTCGCCGGCCACGAACTGGCCTGAGCTGGTCGTTTGACTTCGCGGCCGGGCTCACGTTCCGGACGCTGACCACACCCTGTCAATCCTGTTAGGTCGCCCTGGCATCTTCCGTATTGACTCGCGCCGACTTAGTGTTATACTTCACTACAACACCACAACATCACATCACCAACACGGAGGCAGGCATGACATGGACTGCACTACGACGAAAGGGGGCCGGCAATGACGATCGGCTGGAATGACAACTCACCCATCTATCGGCAGCTGAAGGACCGGGTGATCGGCATGATGCTCGACGGCGCGCTGAAGGCCGGGGACCCGCTCCCCTCCGTGCGCCAGATCGCAGCGGAATACCAGCTGAATCCGATCACGGTCTCGAAGGCTTACCAGGAACTGGTCGACGACAACTTAGTGGAAAAACGAAGGGGGATCGGTATGTATGTCACGGAAGGCGCGAGCGAGAAATTGCTCGCCAGCGAAAGGGAACGCTTCCTGAGCGAGGAATGGCCGGCGATGCTGGAACGGATCCGCCGCCTCGGCTTGAACGTCGAGCACTTGCTGCGCGAACCGGTCGGAGGTGAAAAATGAGCGCCGTCATCGAAGCGAAAAGCCTGACGAAACGCTACGGCAAGCGCACGGCCGTCGACGGTATCGACTTCACCATCCCCGCCGGCCGCATCGTCGGCCTGATCGGCCCGAACGGCTCGGGCAAGACGACGACATTGAAGGCCGCGCTGGGCCTGATTCCGTTCGAAGGCCAGTTGTCCGTGCTGGGCCTCGACCCGCGCACGCACCGCGACGAATTGATGCAGGACGTCTGCTTCATCGCCGACGTCGCCATCCTGCCCCGCTGGCTGCGCGTGCGCGACGCCATCGACTTCGTGGCCGGCGTGCACCCGCGCTTCAATCGCGAAAAGGCCGAACGCTATATCGCGGACACGAAGCTGCAGCCATCGATGAAGGTCAAGGAAATGTCGAAGGGCATGATCGTGCAGCTTCACCTGGCGCTCGTGATGGCCATCGACGCGAAGCTGCTCGTGCTGGACGAGCCCACCCTCGGCCTGGACATCATCTACCGCAAGCAGTTCTACCAGAACCTTCTCGAAGACTATTTTGACGAACACAAGACGATCGTCATCACGACGCACCAGGTCGAGGAAGTCGAGCACATCCTGACGGACCTGATGTTCATCCGTGACGGCCGCATCGTGCTGGCCGCGTCGATGGAAGAGATCGGCGAGCGCTATATCGAAGTCATGGTGCCGCAGGAAAAACTGAGCGCCGCCAACGCGCTGCAACCGATCGACCGCCGCACCGTCTTCGGCAAGGCCGTGCTGTTGTTCGACGCGGGCCCCGGCGGCGCGTCGCGCCAGCAGCTGGCCGCCCTCGGCGAGACCCGCAATCCGAGCGTCGCGGACCTGTTCGTCGCGACCATGAAAGGAACCTACGCATGAAAACCAATCACTACGCAGACACCATGCAGTGGCTGCTGCGGCGCGAGTTCTGGGAGCACAAGGGCTCGATGTTCTGGGCGCCGCTGATCGTCGGCGCGGTGCTCGTCGTGCTGATGGGCGGCACGATCACCTACGGCATCATGCAGCACGGCATTCCCGCGCACGTGACGATCAATGGGCAGGCGCTGCACCATGCCCGGCTGGACCAGATCCTGCCCGAGGAAACGAAGCTGATGGTGGCAAAGATCGCCACCGGGATGTACCTGGGCGCGGGCTTGCCGCTGTTCGCCATCCTGACCGGCGTCGTGTTCTTCTACTGCCTGGGCGCGCTGTACGACGAGCGCCGCGACCGCAGCATCCTGTTCTGGAAATCGCTGCCCGTGTCCGATCCGGTGACGGTGTTGTCGAAGGCCGTCATGGCGATGGTCGTCGCGCCCGCCATCACGCTCGTGCTGGCCATCATCGTCTCGCTGGCCCTGCTCGTCATCACCGGCCTGGCGATCAGCACGCAGGGGCTGAACCTGTTTCCGTCGCTGCTGGCGTCGTCCGGCCTGTATCTGTCGCCGCTGCGCCTCATCGCCCTGCTGCCTGTGTACGTCGTGTGGGCGCTGCCGACCGTGGGCTGGCTGATGCTCGTGTCGAGCTGGGCGAAATCGAAGCCGGTCATGTGGGCCGTGGGCATACCCGTCGTCGCACTCATTGTCATCAAGTGGATCAATGCCGCGCTCGAGAACTTTTCCGGCCAGACGCTGCTGCTGTCGCATTATGCCGGCGACGTCGTTGCCCGCTTCCTGGGCGGCATCGTGCCCGGCATCTGGTTCACGTTCCAGCCACACCTGCTGGCTGGCATGCCCGTCAGCGGGAACGGCGTCGACATGACCGGGGTGGTGTCCCAGTCCTACTTGTCGCTGGCCGGCATCGATGCCTGGATCGGCGTGGTGCTGGGCGTGGCCATGCTGGTCGCCGCAGTGCGCATGCGCCGCTGGCGCGACGAAGGCTGAGCGATGCGCCCGCTCCGCGCAAGCCGGCTCCTCGGGCTCGTCCTGTTCGCAGCCGCTGCGGCCCACGCCCAGGACGACGTCGCGCCGGGCGCCAACCGCGAAGGCGTCGTGCACGTGAATGCCATCAAGAACCCGGCGATGCATTCGTACCGCGCCATCGCGGCCGGTCTGGACACGTTCGACGACCAGCACGCGCTGGCGCCGGCCGTGCCGCACCTGCGGTTTGCCGTCCGCACCCGCGGCGGCGCCGTGCTGGCGGGCGATATCCCGACGGTCAGGCTCGCCGGCGACGACTTCACGCTGGCGCTGCCCGTCGGCACCGACGCCTTGTTCGACGTCCCGCGCAGCCAGCAGGCGTGGGACACGAACGCGGAGCTCGTACTGAGTCGAAAGCGCAGCGAGGTCAGGGTGTGGCCGTACGTGCGCACGCCGGGCCTGGCCGACAATCAGCGCCGCCTGGGCGACCTACGGCTCGAATGCAAGGTCTTCATCACCATCGCGAAGAAGGAGGCGCCGTTCTGGGTCGTCGCCCTGGCGAACACCGTGTTCCTGACGGGCGACTGGTGCAGCTTCTTCAAGGATGGCGACCGCACCTGGTCCGTGAACGTGGAGACGCCGCTCGCATCGGCCGTGTTGCGCGAAGGAGAACGCTCGTTGCCGCTGCGCGTGAAGGGACGCGAGTTCGACCTGCCGCTTTCCGATGCCAGCTGGAGCAACGACGCGATCGTCGACCTCGTATTCGCAGCGCCCGAACCTGCTACCACACCGGAAGGAGCCGCACCTTGAAACAAATCCGCCCCAGCCTGTCGCTGTGCGCGCTGCTGCTGGCATGCGCCCTGCCGGCCGCGCATGCCGACGAGCCCGTGCAATCGGTGCACGTCACCGGTATCGCGGATCCGGAGATGCGTTCCTACCGCAGCGTCGCTGCCGGTCTCGATGCGTTCGACGCCAAGCGCGCGCTGGCGCCGAACGCCACGTTACGCTTCCGCATGCGTCACGCGGACGGCAGCCCGGTGACGGCGGACGACGGCCTGCAACTGCGGCTTGCGAGCGACGACGGGTCGTTCCAGCAAACGGTACCGATCGACGCCGCAGGCCTGCTCACCGTGCAGCGCAGCGAGGCGGCCCGGGACGCCGACGCCACGTTCATCCTGAACCGCAAGAGCGGCAAGTACACGGGCCATCCGGAGGTTCGCACGGCCGGGCTGCCCGACAACGTCCGCCGGATGGGCGACTTGCGCCTCGAATGCAGGGTGACGATCGCTATCGTGAAGGAACAGATGCCGTTCCTGGCGAAGGCTGCCGTGAACACGCTGATGCTGACGTCGGACTGGTGCGCGAAGAAGGATTTCAATTACGGTACGTTGGCCCCGCGGCCGGGCGCGCGGGCGAGGTTGCGCGCCGGTGACCGGTCGCGCACGCTGGACGTCCATGGATGGAATGCGCTGGTGCCGATCGGCGACACCAGCTGGCCTGACGACGCCGTCGTGCAATTCGACGACGGCGCGCCCGAGAACGCTACTCGAACTGCTGACGGAACGCCGCGAACTGCGCCTTGAGTTCGTCGACTTCGCCGCGCAGTGCCGCCACTTCCTGCTCCAGCTGGGCGATACGGGCGCCGGCGGAGCCGCCCGTCGAGCCGCCGGCTCCGGCAGCGCCGCCGCCCGCGTCGAGCGATGCCACGTCGATCGGGCCGCCCAGCAACTGTCCGTAGCGGGGCTCCTTCGTGCCGGGCGCGCGCTCGAGCCGCGCGACGAGCGGCGGATATTTGTCGATCAGGAATTGCAGCGCGCTTTCGGCTTCGGCCACCGACTTGAAGTCGTGCAGGCGGCCCGTGCGGTTGCGGATCTCGCCCGCCGTCTGCAGGCCGCGCAGCATGAGCACGGCCAGCACGGCCACCTTGTCCTGCTCGAGCGTCCACTTGATGCGCATGCGGTGCTCGTATTTGATGACGCGCGCACCGGCCTGCGCGATCCCGTTCACGAGCTTACGCTGCATGAGGCGCTGCAAGGTGTCGTGGACGACGTCCTCGGACATCTGCATCACGGGATCGCGGCTGGACAGCTGGTTGCAGCCGTTCATCACCGCATTCAGCGACATCGGATAATTGTCGGGTGTGAGCGCCTCTTTTTCGGCGAGCACGCCGAGGACGCGGATTTCCTGGGGGTCGAGGTCGGAGGCCGGGTCGAAGCTGCCCGGGATATCGTCTTGCATCGGTGGTCCTTTGTTCGTTCGGCGCCCGCCGGCCGCTTCAATCGACGAGCCGGTTCAGTTGCGCCTGGTCGAGTTTATCACTCTCGTCCGGCGTATGGCAGCGGATGCCGGCCGCCTTCATCGTCGCGCACATGCGTTCGATCTGCTCGTCCTGCTGGGCCACGTGGTTGATCAGGTTGCGCAGTGCCTTCGACAGAGGATCGTCGCCGTTCGGCGTGACGCCGTACGCGGCGAACATCTGGGCGCTGCGCGTCTGGTCTTCCTTGCGCACGATGTGGGCCGGGTTGCCGACGGCGGTCGCGCCCGCGGGCACCGGCTTCACGACGACGGCGTTCGAGCCGACCTTCGCATATTCGCCGACGGTGAACGCGCCGAGCACCTGCGCGCCCGCGCCGACGATCACGCCGCGCTCGAGCGTGGGATGGCGCTTCGTGCCCGCGACGAGCGTCGTGCCGCCCAGGGTGACGCCCTGGTAGATCGTGCAATCGTCGCCGACGACGGCCGTCTCGCCGATCACGACACCGAAGCCGTGGTCGATGAACACGCGCCGGCCGATCGTCGCGCCCGGGTGAATTTCGATGCCGGTGAGCACGCGCGCAAAATACGAGATGAACCTGCCGAGCCAGCGCAAGTTCGCGCGCCAGCAAGCATGCGCCCAGCGATGCATCACGACGGCATGCAGGCCCGGGTAACAGGTGAGCACTTCCCATGCGTTGCGGGCCGCAGGGTCGCGTTCAATGATGCTCCGGATATCTTCGCGCAGGTTGGAAAACATAGTCGTGGACATAGGCAATGAAACAGCATGGTAGCCTATCCGCGCCGTACTTGCTTATGAGGGAAACGAATTTGGGATGGTGTTCCGCTGGCGCTTGGTGGGCACCCCGTGCCCACCATTACGTATGCGTGACGCCGACGGTTATTGCGGCTCGCGCACCAGGCGCTGCCGGCGCGCCTCGTACAGGCAGACGCCCGACGCGACGGAGACGTTCAGGCTCTCGACGGAGCCGAACATGGGAATGGAGACGAGCAGGTCGCACGTCTCGCGGGTCAGCCGGCGCATGCCCTCGCCTTCCGAACCCATCACGAGCGCCGTCGGGCCCGTGAAATCGCCTTCGTACAAACCCTTGTCCGCATCGTCGGACGTACCGATCAGCCAGATCCCGCGCTCCTTCAGGTCGCGCATCGTGCGCGCGAGGTTCGTCACGGTGATGTAGGGCACGGTCTCGGCGGCGCCGCTCGCCACCTTGGCCGCCGTCGCGTTCAGGCCGACGGAGCGGTCCTTCGGGGCGATGACGGCGTGCGCGCCGACGCCGTCGGCCACGCGCAGGCAGGCACCCAGGTTGTGCGGGTCGGTGATGCCGTCCAGGATCAGCAGCAACGGCGGGCCTTCCACGGCATCCAGCAGCTCGTCCAGGTTACGCGCCAGCGACAGCTGGCTGGCGAACGCGATCACGCCCTGGTGGCGGCGGGTGCCGACGATCTTGTCGAGGCGCTCGGCATCGACCGGCATCACGCGCACGCCGGCCGATTTCGCGTTCGCGATCAGGTCCTGCATGCGGCGGTCCTGGCGGCCGGCGTCGACGAAGATCTCTTCCACGCTGGCGGCCTCGTGACGCAAGCGCGAGGTGACGGCGTGGAAGCCAAAAATCATTTTATTTTTCATGCGTTACTTCTTCTTCCTTGTTTTGGACGCGCTCTTGGTGGAAGCGCTTTTCTTCGCCGCGGTCTTTTTGGCCGCGGTCGGGTTTGCTGCGGATGCGGTATTGCGCGGGCTGCGGCGGCCGCGCGTGGGCGGCACGAACACGACGTCGTCGTCGCTCTCGTCGCTGGCGCTGAGCGCGGCGGCGGCCGGCTCGGCCGGCGTCACGTGCGCTTCCTGCTGCGACACGGGCACGCCGCCGTTCCTGGCTTTGCGGCGGCGCGGCGGCTTCGGCTCGCGCGCGTCCAGCGCGGCGGCGCGGGCGCGTTCCAGTGGTGCCGGCACGCTCGCGTCCGCCTTCGGCTGGGCCAGCACGAGGTCGATCTTGCGCGATTCCAGGTCGACGCGGGCCACCTGCACCGTGACGCGGCCCGTCAGCTGGTACACCTGCCCCGTACGCTCGCCGCGCAGCTCGTGGCGGGCCTCGTCGTACTGGAAGTAGTCGGTGCCCAGGCCCGTGACGTGCACGAGGCCTTCGACGAACAACTGGTCGAGCTGGACGAAGATGCCGAACGGCGTCACGCCCGAGATCACGCCCGTGAATTCATCGCCGAGGCGATCCTTCATGTAGTAGCACTTGAGCCAGTTCTCGACGTCGCGCGACGCCTCGTCGGCACGGCGTTCGTTCGCCGAGCAGTGGACGCCGAGCGCGTCCCAGATCGTCAAGTCCTTCGGGTTCTTCTGCTTGCCTTGCGCCTTGTCTTTCGCCGCCTGCTTGCGCACGGCGTTCGACACAGTCGTGTTGAGCTTGGAAAGGTCGACGCCCGTCGGTTCGTACTTCTTGCCCTTCAGCACGGCCTTGATGGCGCGGTGCGTGAGCAGGTCGGGATAGCGGCGGATCGGGCTCGTGAAGTGCGCATACGCCTCGTACGCGAGGCCGAAGTGGCCGACGTTGTCCGGGCTGTAGACGGCCTGTTGCATCGAGCGCAGCAGCATCGTCTGCAGCAAGGTGGCGTCCGGGCGTTCCTTGATGCGCAGCATCAGTTCGGCATAGTCGCGCGCCTGCGGCGTCGTGCCGCCGCCCAAGTTCAGGCCCACCTGCTTCAGGAAGGTACGCAGCTGGTTCAGCTTTTCCTCGGTCGGCACGGCGTGGATGCGGAAGGTGCTCGGCTGGTCGTGGCGGATCAGGAAGTCGGCGGCACAGACGTTCGCGGCCAGCATGCATTCCTCGATCAGGCGGTGCGCGTCGTTGCGGGTGCGCGGCAGGATCTTCTCGATCTTGCCCATCGCATTGCAGACGATATACGTTTCCGTCGTCTCGAAATCGATCGCACCGCGCTCCTGGCGCGCCTTCAGCAGCGCGCGGAACACTTCGTTCAGGTTCAGCAGATGCGGCACGATGCCGGGACGGCGCCCCGCTTCCGGCCCGCTCGTGTTGCCGAGGATGGCCGCGACCTCGTTGTACGTGAGGCGCGCCGCCGAGTGCATCACGGCCGGGTAGAACTGGTAGGCCGTCACTTCGCCGTCGGTCGTCACGACCATGTCGCACACGAGCGTGAGGCGGTCGACGGCCGGGTTCAGCGAGCACAGGCCGTTCGACAGCTTCTCCGGCAGCATCGGGATCACGCGGCGCGGGAAGTACACGGACGTCGAACGCTCGATCGCATCACCGTCGAGCGCATCGTTCGGCTTCACGTAATGGCTGACGTCGGCGATCGCGACGAGCAGGCGGTAGCCCTTCGTGCGGCCGATCTTGACGGGTTCGCAGTAGACGGCGTCG
This sequence comes from Massilia pinisoli, assembly GCF_024753285.1. GTDB lineage: Bacteria > Pseudomonadota > Gammaproteobacteria > Burkholderiales > Burkholderiaceae_D > Telluria > Telluria pinisoli. The sequence goes on from NZ_JANUGW010000009.1 coordinate 38,132, forward strand.
TCGAAGTCGCGCGCATCCTCGCCGTCGATCGTGACGAGCGGGACGTCGCGCAGGTCGACGCGGTCGGCGAGGTCGGCGTCGCGCACCTCGTTCGGCAGTTTATTGGCCTGCTTGATGGCGGCCGGCGAGAAGATGTGCGGCACGCCGAACTTGCGCACGGCGATCTCGATCTCCATGCCGGGGTCATCCAGTTCGCCCAGCACTTCGACGATCTTGCCCGTGGGCTGGCGGAAGCGCGACGGCTGTTCGACGAGTTCCACGCTGACCACCTGGCCGGCCTTCGCCTTGCCCGGCGAGCCCGACACGAGGATGTCCTGGCCGATGCGCTTGTCTTCCGGCGCGACGACCCATACCCCGTTCTCGTTCAGCAGGCGGCCGATGACGTGAGTGTTCGCGCGGTCGGTGACTTCGACGATCGTGCCTTCGGCGCGGCCGCGGCGGTCGGTGCCGACGACGCGCGCGAGCACGCGGTCGCCGTGCAGGACCTTCTGCATTTCCTTATCGGGCAGGAACAGGTCTTCGCCGCCCTCGTCCGGGATGACGAAGCCGAAGCCGTCGCGGTGCGCGCTGATGCGGCCGGAAATGAAACTGGAATGGTCCGTGAGCGCGTACTCGCCCGCCGGATTGGCGCGCAGCTGGCCGTCGCGCTCCATCGCATTCAAGCGGCGCGTCAGCACGCCTTCCGCTTCCGGATTGACTTGCAGGGCTCGGGCCAGGGCGCCGCTGTCGAGCGGACCGCGGGCTTCGCGAAACACGCCGAGGATTTCCTCGCGGCTTGGGATGGTATGAGTTGGGTGCTTCAAATTCGTATTCTTCTTCTCAGTGGTGGCGCCGCCCTCTGTCTGACGGCGCGGATCTCGTTACATTGACACATGGGCAGGCGTAGTGTAACGGAGGACGGTGGGATTCGCCTAACTTCGACAGCGAAGCGTGCCGCGAGTGTCCCGCTCGGAGGCCTTTGACATTTGCCGGCCATCCGCTATACTCTCGGTCTCTTCGGAAACGGCACAGCCAAAAACGAAGGCGCTGCGCAGGCGATGCGCGCTGGGACGAACGGAAGTTGGTCTAGCGCAAAACAGCAAAGCCTGATATCGTAGCGGAATTCGGCGGTAACGTCGAGCAATGCAAGCAAAGCGGTCCAATGCCCACGTGGCGGAATTGGTAGACGCGCATGGTTCAGGTCCATGTGCCGCGAGGTGTGGGGGTTCGAGTCCCTCCGTGGGCACCAGCTGGCGAGCATTGTACAGGTTCATTTGATAGCCCACGTGGCGGAATTGGTAGACGCGCATGGTTCAGGTCCATGTGCCGCGAGGTGTGGGGGTTCGAGTCCCTCCGTGGGCACCAAAAGCTACCTTGTTGTTTGCTGTACGTTTGAAGTTTTGCATGCCCACGTGGCGGAATTGGTAGACGCGCATGGTTCAGGTCCATGTGCCGCGAGGTGTGGGGGTTCGAGTCCCTCCGTGGGCACCAAAAGCTACCTTGTTGTTTACTGTACGTTTGAAGTTTTGCATGCCCACGTGGCGGAATTGGTAGACGCGCATGGTTCAGGTCCATGTGCCGCGAGGTGTGGGGGTTCGAGTCCCTCCGTGGGCACCAAATGCTACCGGTCGTAATGACCTCCAGGATACTGGCGCAAAACGCCGCAATCTTTGCTCAAGGATTGCGGCGTTTTGCGTTTCAGTGCGCGTCGGCGACCGGGGCAGGATTCAGGTGCTGCGCGAAGAACGCGCCGATGCGCCGTTCGTAGTCCGCAGGCGCGTAGGCGTGCAGGTTCACGTGCGCGGCGCCTTCCACGACCCACAACGCTTTCGGCGCCGCGGCCGCAGCGTACAGGCGCTGCGTCTCGGGCAGCGTCGTGTGCAGGTCGGCGGCGCCGGCCGCGATCAGCACGGGCGCCTTCAGGTCCGCGATGTGTGCGATCGGGTGCAGTGCATCCGGCCGGATGCCAAGCCGCAGCGGGAGCTGCCACAGCAGGAGCGCGGACAGCGGTCCGCCCACGGGCCCCACCCGCATGCGCAGCCGGTTCGCGACGGCGTCCACGATCGTCGGATACATCGATTCCAGCACGACGGCATCCACCGGCGGACAGTCGCGGCACAGCACGAGCGACGCCGCCCCCAGCGACACGCCGATCACGCCGATGCGCTGGCCCGGCGCGCGGCGCCGCAATTCCTCGAGCGCCGCCCGCACCCCGTCCGCTTCGCGCAGGCCGAACGTAACGGCGGATGCCGTGCTTGCACCCTGGCCCGGCAAGTCGATCAACAGCACGGCATAGCCTTGCGCATGGAGGAACCGGGCACGGTCGACCATGTCGCGGCGGTCGCCGTGGATCCCGTGCAGCAGCAGTATGGCCCCGTTGCCGCGTCCGCGCAGGAACGAGCCGGCCACGCGCTGGTCCGGGGCGGCTTGCAGCCATACGTCTTCCGCGACTAGCCCCGGCAGCGGCACGGCGTGCGGCGCGACGGCGATCAGCCGCGAGCCGATCAACCAAACGACCACGGCGGCCGCCAGCACGACGATGGCGAGCGCGATCAGGCTCGTGGACAGTGATGGGCGGAAAGACATGGCGCCATTACACCGCAATGCCGCCGTGCGGTCCAGCGACTCAGTGCGCGGCGAGGTCGTCCAGGATGGGGCAATCCGAGCGCTCATCGCCATGGCACGAGCTGGCCAGTGCCGCGAGCGTGCGCTTCATCGCTTCCAGCTCGGCGATCTTGCGATCCAGTTCGTCGATGTGTTCGAGCGCCAGGCGGCGCACATCGGCGCTCGCACGGTCCTTGTCGCGCCACAGGGCCAGCAGGCCGCCGATCTGGTCGAGCGAAAAGCCCAGCGCGCGGCCCCGGTGGATGAATTGCAGGATGCGCACGTCGTCCATGCCGTATTGCCGATACCCGGCCTCCGTGCGGCGCGCCGGCGGCAGCAGGCCGATCGATTCGTAGTGACGCACCATCTTGGCCGTCACGCCGGATGCCCGCGCCGCTTCGCCGATGTTGAAACTGGTTTCCCGTGCCGTCGTATCCATGGTGTGGTCCTCGTCGATGCGCTCAGCATACACCTTCCCACGATGGGAAGCTCAAGTCCGCTTGACTTGGGGCACGAAGCGGTTAAGCTCGACGAACCATGACGAAGTTTATTCTGACCGCATTGGTCGTCGCCCTGCTCGGGCCCATCGCGCTGCACGCGGAGCCCGCGCCCTGGTACCACTGGCGCAGCAAGAGCACGGGCACCATGACGTGCTCGCAGACACCGCTGGGCCCCGGCTGGGCGCGTGCCGACGGGCCCTATCGTGACGCCCGTTGCGAAAAACCATTGCCTACTAAATAATTAACAGCCGGAACACGAAGGAGTCACCCAGGTCGCCGCCGTAGTTTCCTAACCGAGGAGAAATCGATGTTCAACAATCCCGAGCAATTCGCATCCGCCACCAAGACGCTGTTCGACCTGCAGATGCAGACCTTCAATGCCCTGGCCAGCAAGGCCGTGCAGGGCGTCGAACAAGTCGTGGCGCTGAACCTGGCGACCGCCAAGCAATCGATGGAAAACACGCTGGAGGCCAGCCGCCAGTTCAGCCAGGCGCCCGATCCGAAGGCCGCCATCGACGCCCTGTCCTCGCGCGTGCAGCCGGGCGTGACGGAAGCCGCGGCCTACGGCGACCAGCTCAAGGTGATCATCGGCGACATCAAGAAGGAATTCGAGCAGGCTGCCGACACCCACCTGGCCGAAGCGAAGAACACCTTGTCCGCGCTGATCTACGACGTCACGCAGAACGTCAAGCCGGGCCAGGAAAACGCCGTGGAGATCATCAAGGCGGCGATCGAGAACGCGTTCAAGGGCTACGAACAGGTGACGCAGTCCACGCGCGACGCCATGCGCCGCGTGGAGGAACAGGTGGCGCGCGCGACCGAGCAGCTGAAGGCCGCCCAGTCGCAGATGCCGAAACCGCCTGCGCACTAAGTGCGCGCGCCCACGCCCAGCATCTCTTCGATCTGGGCGAACGCCGCATCGTCCTTCACGACCGCGCGCAGCCACACGTGCAGCGGCTGCTCGCCCCAGTGCGCGGCCTTGTCGGCCAAATAGGCGACGGGGCTGTGCGGCTCCGTGCGGCGAAAGTACTCGGCCACCGCGCGCAGCTGGGCCAGCGCCTGCGCGCGCGATTGCAGCGGCCCCGCCGGCGCCGGTGCATGCATCGGCGCGGCGACCACGACGTCGGCCACGGCCTGCATCGGCGTCGGCACCGTTTCCTTCAATGCCGGTTTGACGAACAGGACGAGGCTTTCCAGCCCCGAGCGCGCGGCGCTGAAACTGGGTCCGTCCGCGCCCAGCACGGGGTCGACGCTGTTCTCTAGCCGGTCGATCGCGGCCGCGCAATGCTCGCAGTCGCGCATCAGGTTCGCGGCGAACGCCGCCGACGTACGCTGGCGCGCCCCTTCCAGCTTCAACAGCGCGTCGCCGCCCTCCATGCGCGCGACGTCGAACTCGCGCAGCGCGTGGCCATGGGGTCCCTCCGTCAGCGGCACGTCGCGCAGCCACGGCGCGATGCGCGCAGCCAGCCACGCGAGATTGCCGATGCGGCGCTCGACGCCGTCCTCGTCGGGCAGCGGATACAGGCCGTCCCAGTAACGCTCGCACAGCATCGCGACGAGCAGCAGGCTGTCGCCCAGCGCGCGCAGGCCGTCCGTCCGCGCGGCCGCTTCGGCCAGCCAGACGGCCAGCTGCAAGTCCTTGCTGCGCGTCTCGATCAGCTGGGCGCACTGGCGCGCGACGAACTTCCAATCCGCCTCCTTCAGGTCCGTGACCCAGGCGCCCTGCTCGAGCGACGGATCGTCGGCCTGGCGCGCACGCACAATGGCGTCGATCTCGCTGGAAAACGCGAGGTCCTCGCCGCAGGGCTTCTCCGCGCTCACGGGCGCGAGCAACCGGTCCAGGTTCAGCATGGCGGCCTCCTCATGCCGGCTCGACGGCATACTTGATCTTGCCGGCCTTCGTCGCGCCGACCTTCACGCGTCCGATCGCGCCACCTTCCGCCATCCTTGCAAGGACGGCGTCCGCGATCTCGGGCAGCAAGGTGCCGCTCAGGATCGTGTCGACGTTGCGCGCGCCCGAGTCGACTTCCGTGCAGCGCGCCAGCACGGCCGCGACCAGTGCGTCGTCGTAGTCGAAGCGGGCCTGGTGGTTTGCCGCGACGCGCTCGCGGATGCGGTTCAGCTTGAGGCGGATGATATTGGCAAGGACGGCGTCGTCGATCGGATAGAACGGCACCACCGTCAATCGGCCCAGGAACGCGGGCTTGAAATGCTTCATCAGGGTGGGCCGGATCAGTTCCGCCAGCGCGTCCGGCGTGGGCCGTTCTTCCGGCCCCTTGTTCAGGCAGGCCTGCATGATCTGGCTCGACGCCGCGTTCGATGTGAGGATGATGATCGTGTTGCGGAAGTCGATCTGGCGCCCTTCCGCGTCGTCCAGCACGCCCTTGTCGAACAACTGGAAGATCAGCATCGGCTTCTCCGGCTTGTTTCTAATAGGCATTAGTCTCAAATCTTAGGAGTAAAGCGGTGCGCCCTACAGATGAAAATCAACCCGGCTCCAGACGTCCCAACCTGATGTCGTCGTCGCGTCGGGCGACCGGCGACATCAATATCCTTGCGCTGCTCGACGGCCAGGCGCGCGGCCGGCGGTTCCGCGCCCGCCCCGTGTTCTGGTACGGTACGGCGGGCGTACTGGCCTGCTCCCTGCTCGTCGCACTGGCCTGGCTCGTGCGCAATGCGACGCCACCGCGGCACAAGGACACGGCAGGCGCGAACGCGTCCGTCGCACACGAGGTGCACGCGACCGTCGCGCCCGGTGGCGGTACGGCAGCCCGCGCCAGCGCCTTCGCGATCGAGCACGACGTGAATGCGGCACTGGCCGCCGAAACGTCCGCGCAGCCGCCCGCATCCGCGCGCGCGGTCGCCGAACCAGGCGCGCACGCATCGGCCACGATACGCGGCGCCGTCATCGTCGATCTCGCCGGGCCGACATCGCCGCCATCGATTGCGACGCCATCGATTGCGACGCCCCCGCCCGCCGCCCCGCCGCATTCCACAGCCGACATGACGCCATCGCGCGCGCAACCGCCCGCAGTCCATCACCCGGCGACGCGGGCGCAACCGGCATCTCGGACGGTAACGAACCAGGCACCCGTGCTGGCGCATGCGGGCGGCGTGCCGCCCCGACAGAAACGGGCTACAGCCGCGAAGACGACGCCCCCTGCCACGATCGATACGGACGTCGCACTGATCTCCGCCATCCTCCAGCACACCGGCGCCCCTCACGAGGCCGCCGCCGATGGCGCCATCACGCCCCCATGCGCCGACAGGTCTTGCGGACCACGCATGCCATCCCGACAATAAGACGGCACGAAAAAAACCACGCGGCGACACGCCGCATGCCAAAAGCACTGGGCCAGCGCCGCCGGCACCGTTATACTGTACAAAAGTACAGTTGGTGCCGCATGACGATGATCAAAGTCCTGGAAAACGAGTTTTATTATCTGGATAACTTCCAGCGCGTGCTGGACTGGATCGCCGAGCGCTACGCCGACCTCCTGATCGACGAGGAGCACGCCTTCATCGCCGCCTTTCCGCGGCTGCCGCAGCCCGCGCGTGCCCTGTTCGTGCGGATGGTGATGCGCAAAGGCACGCTATTCCGGGCCAGCAAGCTCAACTATGCCGAGATCGGCTGCCCCCGCGCCGCGGCACAGGCCTTGCTGCCCAGCGGCTGGATCGAGTCCGATCCCGCGCTGACGCTCGACGAATTGTTCGACCTGCTGTCCAAGCCGGAGCTGGCCGACGCGTTCGGCCTGACGGGCGCGCAAAAGAGTGCGCGCAAGGCCGACCAGCTCGAGGCGCTGCGCGCCGACCCGGCCCACGCGGACGAGCGCCCGTTCTCGCAATGGCATCCTGGCTGCGACGACCTCGCGCTGCGCCTGCTCGTGCAACCGCTGTGCGACCGGCTGCGTCTCGTCTTCTTCGGCAACCTGTCGCAGGACTGGACGGAGTTCGTCCTGTCCGACCTGGGCCTGTTTCGTTACGAGCGGGTCGAGTTCTCGCCGGCGTCGCGCGGTTTCCGGGCGCGCCAGGACATCGAGCACTACTTGCAACTGCACGCCTGCAAGGAGCGCTATTACGCGGGCGAGCCGGCGCTGGACATCCTGGCCGGCCTGCCGCGCCACGCGTTCGGCAACGACTGGCTCGACAGCCGCCGCGAACGCCTGCTGTTCCAGCTGGGCCAGTTGCTCGAAAAGGAACGGGACTGGGACAATGCGTACGCCGTGTACGCCGGGTGCCGCTACCCGGGCGCGCGCGGACGCGCCATGCGCGTGCTGGAAAAGCACGAGAAGTTCGACGCGGCCTACGCCCTGTTCGAGACGGCGTGCGCGGCACCGGAAAACGAGGCGGAACGCCAGCACCTGCTGCGCATCGGCCCGCGCCTGGCGCGCAAGCTGGGCCATCCGAAAGGGCCGTCACGCCGCGCGACGCCGGCCGCGCGCCTCGACCTCTGTCTGCCGCTGCCGGCCGGCGAGTGGCGCGTCGAAGGGGTCGTACTCGAGCACTTGTGGCGCGACGACGCACCCGTGTTCTATGTCGAGAACACGTTGGCCAACACGCTGTTCGGCCTCCTGTGCTGGCGCGCCGTGTTCGCGGCCATTCCCGGCGCCTTCTTCCACCCGTTCCACCGCGGCCCGGCCGACCTGCACGCGGCCGACTTCTACCAGCGCCGCAAGGCCGAATTCGACGCCTGCCTCGCCCTGCTGGACGACGGGCGGCACCGCGCCGCCATCCTCGCCACGTACGACGAGAAAGCGGGCCTGCAATCGCCGTTCGTCGCGTGGGACTGGCTCGAGCGCGACGTCATCGAACTGGCACTGGACTGTATCCCGGCCGCGCATCTGCAGCTGTGGTTCCGCCGCATCCTGCAGGACGTGAAGGAAAACCGCACGGGCTTCCCCGACCTGATCCAGTTCTGGCCGAACGAAGCGCGCTACGACATGATCGAGGTGAAGGGTCCCGGCGACCGCCTGCAAGGCAACCAGCTGCGCTGGATCGACTACTGCGCCGCGCACGGCATGCCGATCACGGTGTGCTATCTGCAGTGGGAGCAGGCCGCGGCATGAGCGCCGCCACGACCGACGCGCGCTACGTCGTCGCCGTGCGCGCGCTATGCGAGTTCACGGCCAAGCAGGGCGACCTCGACCTCCGTTTCACGCCGTCGCCCATGGCACAGGAAGGCATCGCCGGACACGCGGTCGTCGCATCGCGGCGCGGCGAGCACTATCGCAGCGAAGTGCCGCTGGAAGGCGACTGGGGTCCGCTGCACGTGCGCGGCCGGGCCGACGGCTACGACCCCGACCGCAACCTGCTCGAAGAAGTCAAGACGTACCGCGGCCAGTTCACCTCCGTACCCGACAACCACCGGCATCTCGCCTGGGCCCAGCTGCGCGTCTACGGCCACCTGCTGTGCACGGAGCTGGATCTCGCCGACGTCAACCTGGCGCTCGTCTACTTCGACATCGGCAGCCAGCAGGAGACGGTGCTGAGCGAGACCCGCACGCGCGCCGAACTCGCGGCGCTGTTCGACGACCAGTGCCGCCAGTTCGTCGCCTGGGCCGAGCGCGAGCTCGCGCACCGCGCGGCGCGCGACGCGGGCTTGACGGCGCTGCGCTTTCCGCATGCCGGCTTCCGTCCCGGCCAGCGCCAGCTGGCCGAAGCCATCTTCCGCGCGAACGCGGGCAAGCGCGCCCTGCTCGCGCAAGCGCCGACCGGCATCGGCAAGACCATCGGCACGCTGTTCCCCGTGCTGAAGGCGGCGCCGGCCCAGGAGCTCGACAAGGTCTTTTTCCTGGCCGCGAAGACGCCCGGCCGCCAGCTCGCGCTGGACGCGGCCGCGACGTTGAAGGCTGGCGGCACGGTTCCGTTGCGCGTGCTCGAACTCAGTGCACGCGACAAGGCCTGCGAGCATCCGGACAAGGCTTGCCACGGCGAATCGTGCCCGCTGGCGCAGGGTTTCTATGATCGCCTGCCGGCCGCGCGTGAAGCAGCGACGAACGCGGACATGCTCGACCGCGCCACCTTGCGCGACATCGGCCTCGCGCACGACGTCTGCCCGTACTATCTGGGCAGCGAAATGGTGCGCTGGAGCGACGTCGTCGTGGGCGACTACAACTACTGGTTCGACGGCGGCGCGATGCTGTACGCGCTCGCGCTGGACCGGGGTTGGAAGGTCAGCGTGCTGGCGGACGAGGCGCACAACCTCGTGTCGCGCGCACGGGCTATGTACACGGCGACCATGCAGCGCGGCGACCTGCGGGCGGCACGCGCCGTCGCGCCGCCGGCGCTGCACAAGCCGCTCGACAAGGTCAAGCGCGCCTGGACCGACGTGAGCAAGTCCGCGCCCCTGCCCTACCAGGTGCTGGACGCGCTGCCCGACAAATTGCTGAACGCGCTGCAGGCCGCGGCCAGCGCCATCACGGAGCATATGGCGGCGTTCCCCGTGCCGCTGGACCCGGAACTGCAGGACTTTTATTTCGCGGCGCTGCAATTCGGGCGGCTGGCCGAATCGTTCGGCGAGCATTCGCTGTTCGACGTCACGCGCGACAACGAGCGCGACACGACGCTCTGCATCCGCAACGTCGTGCCGGCCCCCTTTCTCGGCCCGCGCTTCGCCTGTGCACACTCGACGACACTGTTCTCCGCCACCTTGAGTCCGTGGCATTATTTCGCCGACCTGCTCGGCATGCCCGCGGACACGGCATGGATCGACGTCGATTCACCGTTCAGCGCGAGCCAGCTGGACGTGCACGTGGCACACGGCATCTCGACCCGCTACCAGGAACGCGCCGGCTCACTTGCGCCGATCGCCACGCTGATGGCCGACCAGTATCACGCGCGGCCCGGCAACTACCTCGCGTTCTTTTCCAGCTTCGACTATCTGCAGCAGGTCGCGGACCGCTTCGAGCAGGCGCATCCCGACATTCCAGTGTGGCGCCAGGCGCGCCGCATGAGCGAGCCGGAACGGGCCGAATTCCTCGCGCGCTTCGCCCTTGGTGGCCGCGGCATCGGCTTCGCCGTGCTGGGCGGCTCGTTCGGCGAAGGCGTCGACCTGCCGGGCGAGCGTCTCATCGGCGCCTTCGTCGCGACCCTGGGACTGCCCCAGGTGAATCCCGTCAACGAGCAGCTGCGCCAGCGCATGCAGGCGATGTTCGGTGTCGGTTACGACTACACGTACCTGTATCCCGGCATGCAGAAGGTCGTACAGGCCGCGGGCCGCGTGATCCGCACGGAACAGGACCGCGGCGTCGTCTGGCTGATCGACGACCGCTTCACGCGGGCCGACGTCAAATCCTTGCTGCCCGCGTGGTGGCACGTCGCCAAGGCGGCCTAGCGCATCAGGTCGCGCACTTTCGGGTAGCCGCTGCGGCTGATCGGAATGCGCGCACCGGACTTCAGCACGGCGCAGTGACCATCCTTGCCCGTCGGCTCGATACGCGCGATGGCGGAGAGGTTGACGATGTACGACCGGTGCACGCGCAGGAACGCCTGCGGATCGAGCTGGTTTTCCAGTTCGGCCATGCGCTGGTTCTTCAGCCACTGGCGGCCATCGGCGAAGAAGGCGACGTAGTCGTCCTGGGCCTCGACGTAATCGATGCGGTCGACGGGAATCACCTGTACACGCGCACCGTCGCGGATCAGCACACGCTCGATGGGCTGGTGCCGTGCCTGCGCGTCGGCGACGAGCGCGCGCATCGTGTCGCCGCCCTGCGCGGGCGCGGCCACGCGTTCGCGCACATGCGCGAGCGCCTGGGCGAGGCGCTCGCGCGTGAACGGCTTCAGCAGGTAGTCGAGCGCATGGACGTCGAACGCCCGCAGCGCGAACTGGTCGTACGCGGTCACGAACACATAATGCGTCTTCGCGCCGGCCAGCTCGACGACCTCGAAGCCGTCCAGCTTGGGCATCTGGATGTCGAGGAACACGAGATCGGGCGCCAGTTCCGCAATGGCCTTCACGGCCTGGAAACCGTTCGCGCATTCGCCGCTGATCTCGACGTCTGGAAAAAAGCCCAGGTGTTCGCGCAGCACGGCGCGCGCCAGCGGTTCGTCGTCCACGATGATCACGCGCATCGTCAAATTCCTTCCAGTTCGGTTGCGGTGTGCGGGAGGGCCGCCGTGACGGCCGGCAGCGCCAGCTCGACGACGAAGCGGCCGTCACGGTGCGCCCAGTGCACGCTGGCCTCGTGACCGTGGACGGCGGCAAGGCGCTGGCGCACGTTGACGAGGCCGAGGCCCGTGCCGCGCGCCGTGCCGGCGCTGCCGTCCGGGTCGACGTCGTTCTCGACGCGGATGCGCAGGATCGACCCGGCGCGTACGGCCTCGATGCGCACCTGGCCAGGCTCGACCAACTGGCCGATGCCGTGCTTGACGGCGTTCTCGATCAGGGGCTGCAGCAGCAGCGGCGGCAGCAGGCAGGCGCCGGCCGCGGGATCGATCGCCGCGTCGAAGCGCAGGCGATCGCCGAAGCGCACCTGCTCGATCGCGACGAAATGGCGCACGAGCTGCAATTCGCGGTCGAGCGTCACCATGTGGTCGGCGCGCAGGCCCAAAGTGAGGCGGAAGAATTCGGCCAGTTGCACGGTCATCGCGCGGGCGGCTGCCGGATCGAGCGACGTCAGCGCGCTGATCGAATTCAGGCTGTTGAACAGGAAGTGCGGATCGACCTGGGCGCGCAGCATGCGCAGCTCCGCATCCTGGGCCGTCAGCTTCATCTGCAGGCGCTGCGTCTCGAGCTGGCGCACGCGTTCGGACTCGATCGCCAGGTAGTTCACGGCGGCCGCGAGGCCGTACAGGATCAGGCCGACGGCGAACATCGCCGCCAGTACGGGGCCGCTCGCGACGGGCACGTAGCTGTCGGGCGCCAGCGCGGCCAGCAGGCTGTTCCAGGCGGCGCCCATGCCGCACCACAGCGCGGCCACGCACGCGGCCGTCACGCCGACGCCGGCCGCGATGGCGAGGGGCCGGCGCCGGCCCAGCGGATACGCGCGGCACACGTAGTAGGCGGAAAAACCGGCCGCGTACGCGTACAGGTACGCCAGCGGCACGGCGAACAGCACGCTGGCGCCCCACCCCGCGCCGCTGACGGCCAACATGGCCGCGAACAGCAGGCCCAGCATCAGCCAGGCCAGCAGGTAGAGGGCTGTCGCCCGCCAGTTCGCGAAGATGCCGTGCACGGGCCTGGCCTCAGTTGCGCACTTCGACGCCGCCCATGATGGCGTAGCCGGTGATGACGAGGCGCTTGCTGGCGTCGGGTGGCGTCACCGTCTTTTCCGAGAAGCCACCCATCAGCGGCGTGCCGTTGAGGACGACGGTCCAGTCGGGCGGGACCTTGATGTTGATGCCGCCCCAGATCGCGAAGACGTTGATGACGGCTTCCTTGACGATCGACGCTTCGCGCAAGTCGAGTTCGCAGCCGCCGAGGATCGCCGTGATCTCGCCGCCGCGGAAATCCGACGTCGTGACGCGGCGCTCGAAGCCGCCCAGCACGGCGACGACGTCGACCACGTTGTCCGCCCCCGCCCCGTCGGCCATGCCGGGCCGCGCCACGCGTCCCGGGCCCAGTGAGCGGAACAGCACGAGGCCGCCCAGCGCGATCATCACGAGCGGCCACAGCGTGCCCCAGCTGATGTAAAAGAAACCCATGCGGCCGGCGATCATCAGCACGCCGATCGCGACAAGCACGCCGCCCATGTAATTGCTGCTGCGCGATCCGTTGCCGAACAACGCGACGGCGCCCGCGACGATGAAGGCGAGCGGCCAGAAACCGATCGCGTGGCGGAAGTTCAGGATGTCCAGGTTATCGAGCAGGAACAGGACGCCCATGCCCACGACGAGCAGGCCCAGCACGACCTGGCTCGACGCGCGGTTCGTGTTATTTTCCATGGCCGTTGCCTCCCTTCTGGCCGAAGCGGCGCTCGGCGATCGGCCGGACCGCCATCGTGATGCCGCTGATGATGATGAGCAGCGGCCAGCTGTTGCCGAACGTGAGACCCCACAGCCCCTCGAGCACGGCGAACAGCCACAGCCCGATGAACACCGTCCACAGGCCGTTGGAAAATTCGCGGGCGCTCGGGTAGCCGATGGTCTGGTTGATGCCCACCACGACGAGCAGCAGCGGCGCGTAATGCCACAAGCTGCGGATGTCGAATATATCCATCTGGTCCAGCAGGAAGGCCACGCCGAGCCCCACCAGCACCAGGCCCCACAACACCTGGCGCCGCAGGTGGTAGGAAGCTTCGCTATTCATGTCATCTCCGGTTGTCGTTGGATCGAATGTCGACACGATAACGGAGACGGGGGCCGGGATGGAAGCGCTTTTCGGCCAATGGCGGGCCGGTGCCGGTCAATGGCGGCGGTGTCGGCGAACGTCGCCGGCGAATGCGGAAGGGCCCGCCATGTTGCCATGGCGGGCCCTCGGAAGCGGATGTGGCGGACGAATCAGGCGACGATCACGCGGCCGTGGCCTGCGGACGCTGGCCCTTCTGCTGGTTGCGGTACTTGGCGCGCGCCGTGGCGATCTTGATGGCCTCGCGCGCAATGTTCATCTTGTGGATTTCCTCGCGCTCTTTCTTGCCGCGGTGCTGGGCGATGTGTTTGCTGCCGATCTTGGCGGTCATGGTGGTTCTCCTGTTCGTGACGGTGGGAGTGAAATGGCACGCGCATGGCGCGCGCGATCCGGGTTCAGGAGCGCGAGGTGCCGATGCGGTCGTCGGACGGCATCAGCATGCCCCACCCCAACTGGCGCCGGATTTCTTCCGGTGTCGGCGGGGGCGTCGTGTCCTTCGTGCGCCGTTCGAGGTATTCCCGCACGAGGTGCTTGGGTGGATGGTTCGTCGTCGTCGTGGACATGGCAACCTCCGCTTCCGTTAGGCCGGCGCGTTCGCATCGCCGGCGTGAATTCTGGTGCCGGTCCTCGAGGCGACCGGCTGACCTGTCGAGGTGGTTGGTCGCCGCAGACATCGCATGGCGCCTCACTCGACGCCTCCATCGTAACGAAGCATGAGGGGTATGGACCGTTAGGTGCCGCACACTGTCCGTCCCCATGAGTTCCAGTCCTACAGCCCACCTTCAACTCCGCCTACGCGGCAGTGCAACATGATGAAAAAAGGAGGCCGCGGCCTCCTTTTGCGAACGCGCGGGACGGGTCAGAACCGGTATTTCAGGTTCACGTAGAACTGGCGGCCGCTCACGTCCAGCTTCTGCTGTTCCTCTTCGCTGTAGCGATAGTAGGCGCGCTTCACGTTGGTCAGATTCGTCGCATCGAAGGCGAGCAACAGGTTGCGCGTGATGTTCCAGCTGGCGTTGAAGGCGAGCGTCGTCACCGGTGCCGCCATCGTCGGCGCAGTCGGCATCAACACACCGTTCACGCTGTACAAGCCCTGGCTGTTCGCCGTCGGCGCCGGGGCCGTGGAGCTGTTCACGTACTCGCTGCGATAGTTCGCCACGAGGCGTAGCGACACCTTGTCGTTCTCGAAATAGCCCCCGACATTCGCGGCCCATTCCGATGCACCGACCATCGGCCGGCCATCGTCGACCTTCGTGTGCGCGCGGCTGACGTTGCTCGTGATGCCGAAGCCCGTCGTGCCGATCGGCTGTTCGTACGACAGTTCCAGGCCCGCGATGTGCGCGCCCTGCTGCTGCGACGTCTGCACGGCATACGTCTTCATCGCCTGCGCGGCCGGGTCCCACAAGTCGATCGTCGAACCGCCCGACGTGCCGGTCTTCGCATAGCCCTCGATGCGCGAGTAGAACAGGTCCACGCCCACCATCGAACGGCGCGCGAAATACCAGGCCCACGATGCGTCGAGGTTGTCCGACGTGAGCGGCTTGATGTCCGGGTTCGGCCCCGTCACGCGGCAGCCCTGCGCATCGCACGTCGGCGTGCCGAAGCCGGCGCCGAGCAGGTTGTAGTTCTGGCGTCCCACCGTACGGCTCGCGCCGAAGCGCACGATTTGGTCCTGCCTCAGCTCGTAGCGCACGTTCATGCTGGGGAGCCAGTTATCGAAGCGGCGGTTCGTCTTCGTGAAGTAGTACATATTACCCGTCAGCGGATTGAACGGGACGTCGTCGTAATACGGCTGCAGGTCGCCGGCCGTCGAGATGGCGCCCGGATACGCGGCGCACGGGATCGCCGGCTGTCCCGGCGCCGCGCGCTGGCAGATGCCGGCCGCGATCGGGGTCGGGATGTCGGCATTGATGCGCGTCTGCACGAAGCGCAGCCCCACGTTGCCGGACCAGTGCTCGCCTTCCAGGTTGGCCATCACGTAGCCCGAGGTCTGGCGCTCGCGCAGGTGCAGCTCGGACGCGATGCGGCGCTCGTACTCGTCGCTCGTCGTCTTGGTGGCGTTGGCAAAATACGCCATCAGCACGGCGGGGTCGAACGTGTAGCCCGTGTTGTCCCAGCCGACCGGACCATCGAGGCCCGCACCGAAGTTCGACGGCCACGGAATCGTGCTCGTGGGCGCGCCCGCCTGCAGGTTCGCGTTGTGGTAAGCGGGATAGCGGCGCGCGCTGTCGCGATGGTGGTCGGCGTAGCGCAGGCCGCTTTCGACGGACTGGAGCCAGCCCTGCGCGACGCGGTACTCGCCATCGACCTGCCCGCTCGTCTCGCGGTCCGTCGTCTTGAGGCCGGAGATCGTGCGCACGACGAGCTGGTCGGGCTTGATGCCGGTGCCGTAGTACTTCACGTACGGCGCATTGTCGACGCCGGCCAGCGCATACGACACGCCCGTGCCGAAGCTGGCATACGTCAGGCCCTGGTCCCAGTCCGTCTTGCCGACGCCGCGTGTCGTCGACAGCAAGGTCTTCAGCGTGAAGTCGGGGTTCACGCGCCACTTGCCGTCCAGGTCGAGGAACGAACTGGTGGCGCGCGCGCCCTGGCGATAAAAGCCTTCCGAGTTGCCGGTGTACTGGGGCGTCGTCCCGTCGGGGAACATGATGTCGGCGCTTTTCAGCACGCGCAGCTGGTCGCCGTACATCGTCGTCTCCGTGACGATGACGGGATTGCGGATCGCCGCGAACACCTGCTGGCCGTTCGAGTTCGTGTTCGGCGCGGACGCGCCGGTGGCGCCATCCGCCAGCGACGCCTTCCCGAGCAGCATGCTGTAGATGGCGCCGGCCTTCAAGCGGCCGTAGTTCGGCGCCTTCAGCGTCGACGTGAAACCGGTCACGGTGAAATCGAGATCCTGGTTCGGCTTGAACTCCAGCGAGAACATGCCGCCCTTGCGGTCGCGGACGCCTTCGACGAACTCCGTGCTCATCGAACCGGGCATGCGCACGCCGTTCAGGTCCGCTGCCTTGTAGCCGGTGCCGGCCAGCGACGCGTCCGTGATGCCCTTCATCGTGCTCGTGTTGATGACGTCCCAGCCGCTGCTCGTGCCGTACGCGAGGCGCGACGCCGAATCGCGGCGGATGTAGCGCTTTTCCGCGAAGCCCTGGACGATGAAGCCGAACGTACCCGCCTCGTTCTTCCAGTTGACGGACGCATTCAGGTCCGGCGCCGTCTTGCCCGGCAAGGTGGCATAGCTGGCGCCGACGCTGGCCACGCCGGACAGGCGCTCCTTCTGCGCCAGCGGCTTGCGCGTCGTGACGTTGATCGTGCCCGCGAGGCCGCCGTCGACGATGTTCGCCTGCGACGTTTTATAGACGATGGCCTGGTTCAGCACGGACGACGGCATCAGCGACAGGCTCGTCGAGCGGCTGCTGGACGCCTGATCCGCGATGTACCAGTCGCCGCTGCTCACGGTGTGGCCGTTGAAGATGATGAGCGACATGTCCGGATTGGTGCCGCGCATGGCGACCTTTTCCGCTTCGTCGTAATCGGTGCGCACGGCCACGCCGGGCAGGCGCTGCAGGGAATCGGCGAGGTTCTTGTCCGGCATCTTGCCCACGTCCTCGGCCGTGATCACTTCGACGTTGGCGGTGGCGTCGCGCTTCACGGCCAGCGACTTCGCCATCGATGCGCGGATGCCCGTCACTTCGACCGTCTGCATCTGCGGGCTGCCGGCGTCGCTCTGGGCCAGCGCGGGCGCACCCGCCGCGGCCAGTAGCGCCATCGAGACTGCGGCCGCGAGCGGCTTCTGCTTCAACATTTCTCTCTCCTGTCGTTGTCTTGTCAAGGCCGGTGTCTCCCGGTCGCGCGGACAGTATTGATGATGGCAACGCCATTGGATAATGATTACTGTTAAAGAATCTATAACTTAGAGGCATGTGCGGCGGCGCCGATGACGCCGGGTTATACCCGCATAAATATTTTCATTTTGACAGCATCGGCCGGACGGGTTAGCGTAGCGTTTTATCGTCCGAGACCCGTCATGCGTCCTGCCCGCGCGCTGCCCGCGCTTCTGCTGCCCTCCCTGATCGCCACCCTCGTCGCCGGCTGCGCGACGCCGCCTGCCGCACCGCCCGCGGCACCGCCCGTGGCCACCGTCGATACCGTCCCGACGGCACAGGTCGCGGCCAGTGAACCGCTGGACGCGATCCTGGCGAAGCCGCTGTACCGCATGCATCCGGTCGAAGCCGGACGCTACATCGCGTGGGTCCACGACGCGGAACCCGACCTGCGCAAGCGCATCGCCGCCATCGCCCGCAAGAACCTTGGCCAGCCTTACCGCCTGAACCTCCTGGGCGAATTCCCGTACCAGGTCCATGACGACCTGCCGATGTTCAGCCTGGACCACAGCGACTGCGTCGTGTTCGCGGAACACACGTACGCGATGGCGCTGTCGCAGTCGTGGGAAGAATTCTTCTGGATGCTGCAGCGCATCCGCTACCGCGACGGTGTCGTCGGTGTGGCCACGCGCAACCACTACACGGAAATGGACTGGAACGTCGCCAACCGCTGGCTCGTGACGGACGTCAGCGCGGAGCTGGCGGGCCCGGACGGGCCCGCATACACGATGACGATCGACCGCGCCCGCTTCCTCAAGACGCGCCACCACACGGACGCCAGCGTCCCCGTCGAGACGAGCCGCCAGGCGTATGTGCCGAAGGACCGCGTGGCCGCCATCACCGGCCAGCTGCGCGAGGGCGACCTCGTCAACGTGATCTCGACGCGCGACGGCCAGTACTGGGCGTCGCACGTGGGCCTCGTCGTGCTGGGCGCCGACGGGCAGCGCCACTTCCTCCATTCGTCCGACCCCCAGGTGCGCGAAGAGACGTTCGAATCGTTCATCGCCCGCGCGGCCGCGCGCGAGGAGCGCAACCGGCAGGCGGACAAGAACGGCCAGGTGCTGGCCGGGTTCAAGTTCCTGCGCCTGAACGACGACATCACGGTGCCGCCGATGGCACCGCAGCCGCGCCCGGGCCATCCGGCCGGCGCCTGAGCCCCGGCCCCATCATCGCGCGGCTGCCGGCCGCGCATCCGCGCTCCCGCACGTGCCACGCGGGGCCGCATCCCGACGCCCGCCATGTGATCCGTGTTCGCCTCCAGCGCCCGAGCGCGGCGTGCCCCGTTCGCCAGAATTTCGGAAAATAATTTCGCTTAAGAATTACGGCTCTTTCAATTGACCAATTCTTTTGAATAATATCCGCAATTCAATTTCCTGTTTATACGCTCGTGTTATTCCTGGCGAATTCCGTTTAGCCGGTTGAGCATCGTCAAATCGGCATTTCAAGCGCGCCGAGATAATAAACCCAATCGCGAAATTCAATCGCATTGGCGATGCACATCATCCTTCGACAAATCGGCCAGGAAACAAAAACGCAGGAACGATAACCGTTCTGTTTTCTAACGGATATTCATATTCGCCAACCCACGCCGTGATTCAGAATCATGATCAAGCTATATCAAGCGCTTATCAGCCGATTTTGCTCCAGGATGGTGTCCTTGCATCGCGCCACGAAAATCGCGCTGATGGTCATAGCCGATTTGATCGCACTGCCTTTCTGTTTTCTGATTGCGATGCTGCTGCGCGGCGGCGATCTGAAACTAGCGTCCCATTTCGGGCCGGCTTCCTATATTCTCGTGGCGGTGGTCACGATTGCCGCCTTTTCCGTTTCGGATTTATATCGCGCCGTCATTCGCTTCATCGACCAGCGTTTATTGAGCGCGACGGGTCTTGCGCTGGGCATTGCCATATCGGGCGCCTATGCCGTGACGTTCTCCATCAAAGAGGAAAATTTCCCCCGCAGTGCATTGGCCATTTACTGGTTCATCGTGTTTTCCTATGTCATCGCATCGCGCATCGGCGTCCGCACCTTCCTGCGCAACCGGCATGCCGGACAACGCGTCGCCACGGAGGTGGTGGCGATCTACGGGGCCGGCGACGCGGGGGCGCGGCTGGCGCAGGCGATGCGCAACAGCGAGGAATACCGCCCGGTCTGCTTCTTCGACGACAAGCACGCACTGAACGACCGGAACATCGGCGGACTGCGCGTATTCCACACCGACCGGCTGCTGGAAGTCGTGGATGCGATGTGCATCCGGTCGATCGTGATCGCCCTCCCGTCCGTATCGCCGGAACGCCTGCGCGACATCATGCAGCGGCTGGCGCAGGCCGGCATCAGCACCAAGATCCTGAGCCGCCTCGTCGACCTCGCCGACGACAAGGCCACGCCGCGCGACAGCATCCGCGACCTGAAGTTCGAAGACCTGCTGGGCCGTCCGGCCGTACCGCCGCGCGTCGACCTGTTTGCCCGCTGCGTGAGCGGCAAGACGGTGCTCGTCACGGGTGCCGGGGGTTCCATCGGCGCCGAGCTGTGCCGCCAGATCGCCACCCTCGGCCCGCGCCGGCTGCACCTGCTCGACCACTCGGAGTTCGCGCTGTACACGATCCGCCAGGAGCTCGCGGCCCGCTTCCCCGACCTCGGCGTGGAAGCGCACCTGGGCTCCGTCTGCAACGCCGACCTCGTCGAACGGATCCTGCGCGGGGTCCCGGTCGACACGATCTACCATGCCGCCGCCTACAAGCACGTACCCCTCGTCGAAATGAACATCGTCGAAGGTCTGCGCAACAACGTGCTGGGTGCGCAGGTGATCGCCGCCCAGGCGGCCAGGCACGGTGTCGAAACGTGCGTGCTGATCTCGAGCGACAAGGCCGTGCGGCCGACCAACGTCATGGGCGCCAGCAAGCGCATCGCGGAACTGATCTTCCAGGCCGCGGCGGTGCGCCACGGTCCCGGCAACGGCGCAAACACGACGTTCTGCATGGTCCGCTTCGGCAACGTGCTCGGGTCGTCCGGCTCCGTGATCCCCTTGTTCCAGCGCCAGATCGCGCGCGGCGGCCCGCTCACCATCACGCATCCCGACGTGTCGCGCTACTTCATGCTGATTCCCGAGGCGGCCCAGCTGGTGATCCAGGCCGGCGCGATGGCCAAGGGCGGTGACGTGTTCGTGCTCGACATGGGCGAACCCGTCCGCATCGTCGACCTGGCACGCACGCTGATCGCGCTGTCCGGGCTTACGGAGAAATCGCCGCAGAATCCGGGCGGTGACATCGAGATCCGCTACGTCGGCCTGTTCCCCGGCGAAAAACTGCACGAGGAATTACTGACCGACGGCGTCGTCTTCCCCAGCGAACATCCGCGCATCATGCGCATGAAGGAAAACGCGTTGCGGCCGGGCGTTCTGGACACGTTCGTCACGTGCCTGATGATGGCGTGCGAAACGCATGAGCGAACCATGATCGAGGCGATGGTCAAGGCCATCGTCACCGAATACAGCCCCAGCCGGCCCATCGCGGAGCCGGCCGCGGCGCCCGTTGCCGCGGCGGCTGCGGCGGCAGCGACAGCCCCGCTCGTCACCCCGCACCAGCGCCTGGCCCTGATCAAGAAATTCGTGCCGTTCCGCATCTGACGGCGGCATCCACCCACCCGTTTGGCGAGGAAACAATGCGTGACGAAAGCAAACCGGCCTATCTCGAACAGCTCACGACGCGGCTGCGTGAGCGCGACGCCGTCATCGGCATCGTCGGCCTGGGCTATGTGGGCCTGCCGCTGACCTTGCGCTACGCCGAGGCCGGCTTTCGCGTGCTCGGCATCGACATCGACGGCGACAAGGTCGACCGCCTGAACCGCGGGGAAAGCTATCTGCGCCATATCGCGACCACCGACCTGGCCCGCGCGCGCGCGAACGGCTTCGAAGCCACGACCGACTTCTCACGTGCCGACGAAGCGGACGCCCTGATCATCTGTGTGCCGACGCCGCTGGGCGCCTATCGCGAGCCCGACCTGTCGTTCGTCCTCGGCACGACGGACGCCCTGCTGCCGTTCATGCGGCCGGGCCAGGTCCTGTCGCTGGAAAGCACGACCTACCCGGGCACGACCGACGAAGAACTCAAGCCGCGGCTGGAGTCGCGCGGGTTCGTGATCGGGCGCGACGTCTTCCTCGTGTTCTCGCCCGAGCGCGAAGACCCCGGCAATCCCGACTTCCATACCCGGACGATTCCGAAGGTCTGCGGCGGCGTCACGCCCGCGTGCCTGGAAGCCGGCGTCGCACTGTACAGTCCCGCGATCGACCGCGTCGTTCCCGTCAGCTCGACCCGCGCCGCCGAACTCACGAAGCTGCTGGAAAACATTCATCGCGCCGTCAACATCGGCCTCGTGAACGAGATGAAGATCATCGCCGACCGCATGCGGATCGACATCCACGAGGTGATCCGCGCGGCCGCCACGAAGCCGTTCGGCTTCACGCCGTACTATCCGGGTCCCGGCCTGGGCGGACACTGCATCCCGATCGACCCGTTCTACCTCACGTGGAAGGCGCGCGAATACGGTCTGCACACGCGCTTCATCGAACTCGCCGGCGAGATCAACAGCGACATGCCGCACTGGGTCGTGGGCAAGCTCGTGGACGCATTGAACAGCCGCGGCAAGGCCGTCATGGGCAGCCGGGTGCTGGTGCTCGGCATCGCCTACAAGAAGGACGTGGAGGACATGCGCGAATCCCCGTCGGTCGAACTGATGGAGATCCTGCGCGACAAGGGGGCCGTGGTCGATTATTCCGACCCGCACGTGCCGGTGTTCCCGCGCATGCGCGAGCACCGCTTCGACCTCAGGAGCGTCGAACTCACGCCGCAGCGCATCGCGTCGTACGACATCGTGCTGCTCGCCACGGCGCACAGCGCGTTCGACTACGACCTCGTGCGCCAGTACGCCACGCTGATCGTCGATACCCGCGGCGTCTACACGGCCCCGCTGCCGAACGTCGTCCAAGCCTGAGGAGCCGCCGTGCGCCACTATCCCGCTCCCATCACGGACCGCAAGATCCGCTTCGCGCTCGTCGGCTGCGGCCGCATCGCGGCCAACCACTTCGAAGCGCTGCGCCAGCATCACGACCGCGCCCAGCTGGTCGGCGTATGCGACGTCGACCCGCGCGCCCTCGACCGCGCCGTCGGGGCCACCGGTGCGGCGGCCTACACGAGCCTGGAGACGATGCTGCGCGACTGCGCGGCCGACGCCTTCATCGTCACGACACCGTCCGGGCTGCACCCGGAACAGGCTATCCGCGTCGCCCAGGCGGGCCGCCACGTGGTCACGGAAAAGCCGATGGCCACGCGCTGGGATGACGGCAAGCGCATGGTGGCTGCGGCCGACGCGGCGGGCGTGCGGCTGTTCGTCGTCAAGCAGAACCGCCGCAACGCCACGCTGCAACTGCTCAAGCGTGCCGTCGACAAGAAGCGCTTCGGCCGTATCTACATGGTCAACCTGAACGTGTTCTGGACGCGCCCTCCCGAGTATTACCAGAGCGCCGGCTGGCGCGGCACGTGGGAATTCGACGGCGGCGCCTTCATGAACCAGGCCAGCCATTACGTCGACCTGATCGACTGGATCGTCGGTCCCGTCGAGAGCCTGCAGGCCTATACGGCCACGCTGGCACGCGATATCGAGGTCGAGGATACGGGCGTCATCAGCCTGCGCTGGCGCAACGGCGCGCTCGGCTCGATGAACGTCACGATGCTCACGTACCCACGCAACCTGGAAGGCTCGATCACGGTGCTGGGGGAACACGGCACCGTGCGCATCGGGGGCGTCGCCGTCAACGAGATCCAGCAATGGGAGTTCGCCACACCCGACCCCGACGACGCGCTCGTTGCCAATGCCAGCTACCAGACGACGTCGGTTTACGGCTTCGGCCATCCGCTGTACTACGACAACGTGATCCGCGTGCTGCGCGGCGAGGCCGAACCAGAGACGGACGGGCGCGAAGGCCTGAAGTCCCTGGAAGTGCTCGTGGCCGCCTATATGTCCGCGCGCGACGGCCGGCGCGTCGCCTTGCCCCTGGAGTACTGACATGCACGCGAATGACATCCACGCCGTCCATCCCAGCGCGATCGTCGATGCGGGCGCCGTCCTCGGGCCCCGAACGCGCGTCTGGCATTTCGCGCACGTGTGCGGCGGCGCCCGCATCGGCGCCGACTGCTCGCTCGGCCAGAACGTCTTCGTCGGCAACGACGTCGTGATCGGGAACGGGGTCAAGATCCAGAACAACGTATCCGTCTACGACGCGGTCACGCTTGAGGACGAGGTCTTCTGCGGGCCCAGCATGGTCTTCACGAACGTCTACAACCCGCGCGCCGGCATCGTCCGCAAGGACCAGTACCGCCGCACCGTCGTCAAGCGCGGCGCCAGCATCGGTGCCAACGCCACCATCGTCTGCGGCGTGACGATCGGCCGCTTCGCCTTCATCGGCGCGGGCGCTGTCGTCAAGCGCGACGTGGCGGACTTCGCCCTCATGGCCGGCGTCCCGGCACGCCAGCTCGGCTGGATCAGCCGCTTCGGCGAACGCCTCGCGCTGCCGCTGTCCGGCGTCGGCGAGGCCACGTGCCCCCACACGGGCGACGTCTACGAACTGCGGGACGGGACCTGCACCCTGCGCCCGGCCGCCCATCGATCCTGAACCCGTCCACGGACCATCATGGAATTCATCGACCTGAAATCGCAGTACCAGGCATCGCGCGACGTGATCGACCGGCGCATCCGGGCCGTGCTCGACCACGGCCAATACATCCTGGGCCCAGAAGTCGCGGAACTCGAGGAGCGCCTCGCCGCATACACGGGCGCGCGCCATTGCGTCACGGTTGCGTCGGGCACCGAGGCTTTGCTGATCGCCCTGATGGCGCTCGGTGTCCGGCCGGGCGACGAAGTCATCACGACGCCGTTCACGTTCATCGCGACGGCCGAGGTGATCGTGTTGCTGGGCGCCCTCCCCGTGTTCGTCGACGTGGATGCCCGTACCGGCAACCTCGACGCGTCCCTCGTCGAAGCCCGCATCGGACCGCGCACGCGCGCCATCGTGCCCGTCTCGCTGTACGGCCAGCCGGCAGACATGGACGACATCAATGCCGTCGCGGCGCGCCACGGGTTACCCGTGATCGAGGACGGCGCCCAGAGCTTCGGCGCCGACTACCGCGGCCGCCGCAGCGGCAACCTGTCCACGATAGGATGCACGAGTTTCTTCCCCAGCAAGCCGCTCGGTTGCTACGGCGACGGCGGCGCGCTGTTCACGAGCGACGACAGCCTCGCGCGCGCCATGCGCGAGATCCGGGTGCACGGCCAGAGCCGGCGCTACGTTCACACGCGGATCGGCGTCGGCGGCCGCATGGACACGCTGCAGTGCGCGATCGTGCTGGCGAAACTCGGCCTGTTCGACTGGGAACTGGCGCAGCGCCGGCGCGCCGCAGCCACGTACGACGCGCTGTTGGCTGGCAAGGTCGGCCTCATCGGCCGCGCTTCCGACCGCACCAGCGCATTCGCCCAGTACACGGTACTCGTCGAGCGGCGCGACGAGGTCCAGCGCGCCTTGCAGGACGCCGGCGTGCCGACGGCCGTGCACTATCCGGTGCCGATCCACCTGCAGCCGGCGTATGTCCACGTGAGTGGAAACGCGGCCTGTCCGGTCGCGCACGCGCTGGCGGACAAGGTGATGAGCCTGCCGATGGGGCCTTACCTGCCCGACGAGGACATCCGCGAGGTGTGCGCGGCGCTGCTGGACGCCGTCGGCACGTCCGCGAAGGATCCGTCCGTCCTCCACGAGCCAGCAACTGGCGCAACGGTTGCGGTGTCCGTATGAGCCTGCCCCGTCGGCAATCACGGCGCCACCGGCCGCGGTCTTTCGGCATTCATCCGGTGATTCGCGCCGCGCATATGGCCCCAAGCCTTCGCCGGCATGCCGGTCGCCGCCGCGATCTGTGCCGCGATCTGCGCCCATGCGCAATACCGGTACGGGAGAAACCATGGCCAATATCGTCCATCTGACCTCAGCCCATCCGCGCTACGACACCCGGATCTTCGTCAAGCAATGCCGGAGCTTGCACGAACGGGGGCATGACGTCACCTTGGTGGTGGCCGACGGCCTGGGCAACGAAACTGCCGACGGCGTGCGCATCGTCGACGTGGGCCGCCCTGGCGGACGCATCGACCGGATGCTGAGGACGACACGGCGCGTGCTGCGCGCGGCGCTGCGGCTCGACGCGGACGTCTATCAGCTGCACGACCCGGAGCTGCTGCCGGCAGGCCTGCGCATCAAGCGCCTCGGCAAGCGCGTAATCTTCGATTCCCACGAAGACGTACCCACGCAGCTCCTCGCCAAGCCCTACCTCGGCAAGCTGTCGCGGCGGTTGCTGTCCGGTGCGTTCCGCATCTACGAGGACTACGTGTGTCGCCGCTTCGACGGCCTGATCACCGCGACGCCGTTCATCCGAACCCGGCTGGCCCATGTGCATCCCCGCACGATCGACGTCAACAACTATCCGCTGCTGCAGGAATTCGCCGGCGCGCCCCAATGGGACCGCAAGGCACAGGAAGTGTGCTACGTCGGCAGCATCTCCGCGATCCGCGGCATCCGCGAACTGGTGCGCGCCTGCGAACTGCTGCATTCGCCGGCACGCCTGGCCCTCGTCGGCACGTTCGCGGAGCCGGCGCTGGCGCGCGAGGTCGCGGCCTTGCCTGGTTGGGCGCGGGTCCAGGCGCACGGCCACCTCGACCGCGTCGGCGTGCAGCAGGTAATGCGGCGCGCAATGGCGGGCCTGGTCACATTGCATCCGGTCGTCAACTATCTGGACGCGCTACCGGTCAAGATGTTCGAGTACATGGCCGCCGGCCTGCCCGTGATCGCCTCGCGCTTCCCGCTCTGGCAGGACATCGTCGAGGGCAACCGGTGCGGCGTCTGCGTCGATCCCGGCAATCCGGCCGCGATTGCCGCCGCCATCGACCATTTCTGCCGTCATCCGCACATTGCGCGGCGCATGGGCGAGAACGGGCGCCGCGCGGTCCTCGCGCGCTACAACTGGGAAAGCGAAGCCGGCAAACTCGCGGCATTCTACGACGCCCTGCTGCCGGCCGCCGCTGCCCATTGCCGCCACGACCGGGGAGACGGGTTGCACGCCAGGTGCCCCTGAACCGCGACCTGCGCCACAGCACAACCGCCACATTGCCACAACCAGCGACCACTGTGAATCGACCCGTACCATGACTACCCTGCTGCGCCACTTCGACACGCTGCGCCAGGTCCTCAGCCTCCCGCAGGCCGACCTGCACTTCGATGCCCGGATCGAGCCCGGCGACATCGAGGCGACCTATCGCTACTACACGAAGCCACATCCGCGCTACAAGCTCATCCGGCACAAGACGATCGGCGCGGCACTGATCGACCTCGCGCGCTTCCCCGCCGCCACCGCGTATGTCGACGCGCTCCAGGGCAAGAACCGCGGTGCATGGCACGCCAGGCGCGCCCGCACGCGGGGCTATGTCAGCACGGAGATCGATCGCAACGACTACGTCGACGACATCCATGCCATCAACACGTCGCTCGAGACGCGCCAGGGGCGACCGATGGATCAGCGGTATCTGCAGAAGCTCGCGCGGTTCGAGCGCCAACCGCACTTCGATTATTACGGTGTCCTGGACAACGACGGCAGGCTGGTCGCGTACGCGAACATCGGACGCTACGGCAATTTCAGCGCGTTCTCGCAACTGATCGGCCTGCGCAACAACGACGGCATCATGCACCTGCTCGTCGTCGACATCGTCATGCGCCTCATCGAGCGGCAATGCGTGCGCTACGTGATGTACGACACGTTCTTCGGCGCGCGCGCGGGTCTGCAGAACTTCAAGCGCGTCGTCGGCTTCGAGCCCTATCGCGTGAGGTACAGCCTGCAATGAAGACGCTGCTCAACCGCCTCTATGCGGACTACCTGATGCCGTCGCGCCTGGCCGAGTACGAAGCCATGCTCGTCCGTGCGGCCCAGTGCGGCTACCGGCAGCTCTCCGTGCGCGAATTCCATGGCGCGATCCTGCGCCAGGCGTGCACGCTGGACAAGGTACTCGTGCACCGCCACGACATCGACAGCGACCTGCGCACGGCCCGCAAGATGTTCGCGCTGGAGACGAGGCACGGTGTGCACGCCAGCTATTATTTTCGCCTGAGCACGCTGGACTATGGCTTCATGCGCGCCATCGAAGCGGCGGGGAGTGAAGCCAGCTACCACTACGAGGAGGTCGCGACTTTTGCGAAGCGCCATCGCCTGCGCCGCGGCGACGACGTGCGCGCCCGTTTTCCCGAGATCCGCGAACTGTTCGTGCGTAACTTCATGCGTATCGGCGAGCGGCTGGGCAGGCCGATGACGACGGTCGCCAGCCACGGCGACTTCGCGAATCGCCGCCTGCAGGTGATCAACCACGAGCTGCTGAGCGATCCGGCATTGCGCCGGCGCTGCGGCATCGAATGCGAATCGTACGACGCCGATCTGCTGCGGCACTTCGACGTGTACATCAGCGACCGCCCGCATCCCATGTACTACGCTCCCGTGTCGCCGTTCGACGCGCTCGGACGCCACGACCGCATCTGCTTGCTGACGCATCCCGTGCAATGGGAGACGAACTGGCTCGAGAGCACCCGCTGCAACATGGTGCGTCTGGCCGAGGAAGTGGTATGGCACACATGAATATCCTGCTGATCAACCATTACGCCGGATCGGTACGCCACGGCATGGAGTACCGTCCGTACTACCTCGCGCGCGAATGGGTGCGGGCGGGCCACAGGGTCACGATCGTTGCCGCCTCCGCCTCGCACGTGCGCACGCAGGCGCCGCAGATGGGAGGGCGTGCGCGCATGGACGAGGTCATCGACGGCATCGACTACATATGGCTTGCGGCGCCCTCGTATCGCGGCAACGGCGCTGCGCGGGTGCGCAATATGGCGGCGTTCCTGTGGCGCCTGGCCGCGGCGGGCGAGCAGCTGGCGCGGACCGTCCGGCCGGACGCCGTCATCGCATCCAGCACGTATCCGCTCGACATCTGGCCGGCGGCCCGGATCGCGCGCCACGCGGGGGCCCGCCTGTTGCACGAGGTGCACGACCTGTGGCCTTTGACGCCCATGGAACTGGGCGGCTGCTCGCGCCGTCATCCGTTCATCATGCTGCTGCAAGCGGCCGAAGACTTCGCGTGCCGCCGCGCGGACGGCATCGTGTCGATCCTGCCAAAGGTGCGCCCGCACCTCGAGGCGCAAGGCATGGCCCCCCACAAGCTGCACGTCGTGCCGAACGGCGTCGACCCGGCGGAGTGGGAAGGGAACAAGGCGCCCTTGCCTGCCGGGCTCGACGCGATGCTCGACGGGCTCCGACGGCAGGGCCGGTTCGTCGTCGGTTATGCCGGCACGCACGGCGTTGCGAACGCGCTCGACACGCTGCTCGACGCGGCGCGCCGCCTGCGCGGCCATCCGGTCGCCATCGTGCTGGTCGGAACCGGTCCCGAGAAACCGGGGCTGATGCGACGCGCTGCCGAGCTCGGTCTGGACAACGTGCACTTCATCGATCCGGTCGCGAAATCCCAGGTGCCGGCCCTGCTGGCACACTTCGACGCCGCCTACATCGGCTGGCAGCGTCAGCCACTGTACCGCTTCGGCATTTCACCGAACAAGCTGCTCGACTACATGATGGCCGGCTGCCCGATCGTGCATGCCGTGGATGCCGGCAACGACCCCGTCAGGGAAGCGGATTGCGGATTGACGGTGCCACCGAACGATCCGCAAGCCATCGCCGACGCCGTCCTCGCGCTGCACGCGCTGGACGCGTCCGCGCGCGCAGCACTGGGCCGGCGCGGACGCGCCCATGTACTCGCCAACCACGCGTATCCCGTCCTTGGAGAACGCTTCCTCGCCGCACTCGCCGGAGACCACTGCCATGCCTGACGCCCCGACCCAAGCCCCAGCACGGTTCCTGCCGTTCGCGCTGCCCGACATCGACGACGCGGAGATCGACGCCGTCGTCGCGTGCCTGCGTTCCGGCTGGGTCACGACCGGTCCCGTCACGCGCCGGTTCGAACAGGATTTCGGCGCCTACCTGGGAGGCGGCGTGCAAGCGATCGCCGTGAACTCGGCCACGGCGGGCCTGCACCTGGCGCTGGAAAGCCTCGGCATCGGCCCCGGCGACGAGGTCATCGTTCCCACGCTCACGTTTACCGCCACGGCCGAGGTCGCGCGCTACCTGGGCGCGCGCCCCGTGTTCGTCGACGTCGAACCGGACCGGATGACGCTGTCCGTGGCCGCCGTCGAAGCGGCGCTCACGCCGCGCACGCGCGCGATCGTCCCCGTCCACTATGCAGGCCTGGCCTGCGACATGGACGGCCTGCTGGCGTTGGCGCGGCGCCACGGGTTGCGCGTCGTCGAGGACGCGGCCCACGCATTCCCGACACGTTACAACGGCCACCTGGTCGGCACACTGGACAGCGACATCACCGTATTCAGCTTCTACGCCAACAAGACGATGACCACGGGCGAAGGAGGTATGGTCGTCACACGCGATCCGGACCTCGCGCAGCGCGTGCGCGTCATGCGCCTGCACGGCATCAGCCACGACGCCTTCGACCGCTACGTGTCGCACAAGCCCGCGTGGTACTACGAAGTCGTGGCTGCCGGCTTCAAGTACAACCTGACCGATATCGCTTCTGCCATCGGCATCGAGCAACTGCGCAAGATCGACCGCTTCGCCTTCCGCCGCACTGATCTGGCACGGCGTTACCATGACGGCCTCGCCGATCTGCCACTGCACTTGCCGGCCCGGCCCGACGGCGCCTGCACGCATGCGTGGCATTTGTACGTCGTCCGCCTGGCGCCCGGCGCGCCGCTCGGGCGTGACGACCTGATCGGCGAGCTCGCCCGGCGCGGCATCGGCACCAGCGTGCACTTCATTCCCCTGCACCGCCAGCCCTACTGGCGCGACACCTGCGACCTGTCGCCCGCCCGGTTCCCCGTGGCCGAGGCGTGCTATCCGCGCATGCTCACGCTGCCGCTGTACACCAAGATGAGCGACGCCGACCAGGACCGCGTCATCGGGCACCTGCGCGAGCTGCTGGCATGAGCAAGCGCCTGTTCGACGTCGTGGCGGCCGGTTGCGGCCTTGTTGTCCTCGCGCCCGTGCTGCTCGCGATCGCGCTGTGGATCCGGCTCGACTCGCCCGGCCCGGCGTTGTTCCGCCAGAGGCGCGTCGGGCGACACGGCCGGCTATTCGACATTGTCAAATTCCGCACCATGGTCATTCACCCCGACCACGGGCGCCAGCTGACGGTCGGCCACGATCCGCGCATCACCCGCGCCGGCCGTGTCCTGCGGCGCACGAAGCTGGACGAGCTGCCGCAACTCCTCAACGTACTGGCGGGTACGATGAGCCTCGTCGGCCCGCGGCCCGAAGTGCCGCGCTACGTCGACTGCTATCCGCCGGCGGTCCGGCAGACGGTCCTGTCGGCGGCGCCAGGCATCACCGACCTCGCTGCCATCCTGTACAAGGACGAGAACGACATCCTCGGCCGCGCCCCGGATCCCGAACGTGAATATATCGAGACGATCCTCCCCGTGAAGCTCGAGTATTACCAGCGCTACGTGCGCGACCGTTCATTCTGGCTCGACCTGTGCATCCTTGTCCGGACACTGGGCGCGATCCTCAGGTAGCGAGTCATCGACGCCATGCTCTGGTCCAAGCTGTTCCACCTGGGCGACCTGTCCCTCACCCTTCCGGCAGGCAGTGCGATCGCCGCCTGGCTGCTCGCGGCCCGGGCGGGGCGTGCCGCGCTCCGTTGGAGTCTCGCGTTCGGGCTGACGCTGGCCATCGTTGCGGCGACAAAGATCGCCTTCCTGGGATGGGCGACGGGCGTGCCGGCGCTGGGCTACAAGGCCATCAGCGGCCATGCCGCCGGCTTCACGGCCACCGCCCCGACGCTGTGCTGGTTGCTGGCGCAGCGCTGCCCGTCCGCCGCCCGCAGCGCCGCCGGCGTGGCGGTGCTCGCGCTTGGCGCGGTCGTGGCCGTGGCACTCGTCCGCGCTGGCGAACACACACCGATCGAGGCCGCCGCAGGCTGGGTCGTCGGCATGGCCGCCTTCGTGTCCACCGTCCACGTTGCGGGCGATACCGCCGCGCCCCGAGTCGACGTCGCACTCGCGTCCGCCGCGCTCGCGTTCGCCGTCACGGCATGGGCGCTGCGGACCGTCTCCGTCGGCTATTGGATGATCCGCCTCGCGACAGCGTTGTCCGGCAACGCCTATCCCCATTCCTGGAACATTTGTGGCTGACGTTCCGGGGCGCTTATCAGGAGTCCCCATGTACCACATGCATCGTCCATCGATACGTTGGCAACGACAGAGCCGCCCCGGCAACACGACCGGCTGCTCGTTGCTGATTGCCCTGATGCGTGGTCTGGCGGCCCTGCAGGTCGCGGCAGCCCACCTGCGCGCCGAGATGTTTCCGGGACTGCGCGACGTCGGCCATCCCGCCATCCACTATCAGGTACTGGCCTTCGCGACAGGCTTCGCGCACCATGCGGTGGTCGTCTTCTTCCTGATCAGCGGCTGGCTGGTCGGCGGCAGCCTGCTCAACAAGCTGGCTGCAACGGGCAGTGCTGCGACGACCACGGCGGTGGGTGGCGATTCGCCTTGGCGCGTCTATGCGATCGACCGGCTCACGCGTCTGTGGACCGTGCTGGTACCCGCCCTTGGCCTCATGCTGCTCGTCGGCATACTGACGGGTGCTGTCGATCCCACGCGCACCGACGTTTCCACGGCCAACGACTACTCGGCGACCGCGTTCTTCGGTAATCTCCTCGGTCTGCAGACGATGGCTGTCGACAATTACGGGGGCAATTACGCCTTGTGGAGCCTGGCAAATGAGACGTGGTACTACATCGAGTTCCCTTTGCTGGTGATCGCGCTTACGAGTCCGAGCTGGACGCGCCGGCTCGGGGTTGCCGCGCTCCTGCTGTTGCTGGGCACGACGCTCCGGTTGCCGATCACCGTCTATTTCGTGCTATGGCTGCTCGGCGCCGCCTTTTCGCGCATCCGTATCGACTGTGGCCGCGGCACGCGCACCGTCCTGTTGGCCTTGGTGGCCGTGTGTTCGATTTACTTCCGGCTACGGGGCAGCAACGACGACCTCAGCCTTGAATCGTTCCCGCAAGACCTCGTGGTCAGCCTGCCCCTGCTGGTCTTCCTGTCCACGATGCAGGCACCTCTCGCCGTACGATCATCGTCGATGCGGCTCATCGCACGCGTCTCGCGCTTCCTGTCGGAGTTGTCGTTCACGCTGTACGTGACGCACATCCCCGTCATCAAACTCCTGCAATATATCGGCCGGCACATGATTGGCCGCGATCGCCTCGCACCGAATGCGCCACTGGACTGTGTGATCTATGGCGGCATGTTGCTCGCGCTGCTCGTCGCCGCGTGGCTGTGCTACCTGTTGTTCGAGTCCCGCACGGCGCGGGTGCGGCGCGCTGTCAAGAATGCCCTGCAACCGCGTCTGCGGAGCACGTCGATGGCGTCATCGATCAAGTGATGGGTGACGCGCTGTCCCGCCGACGGGGCACCAGGTTGACGCGTGATTCCGCTGCTATGTGCGCGTCTCGGGCACGCGTGGCGCCGCTCAGCCTGCCGCGAAGCCGATGTGCCCGGCCGGCGTGACCTTCGCATAGGTGCCATAGGCGCCTAGGCGCAATGCCATGTCGTTGAACACGACACCCTGGGGCGAGATTCCGGCATGGTTCAGCCGTTTGATCGATTCGTTGATCTCGGATTCGTTCGTGTGGCCGGCGCGCGCCACGATGAACACGGTGCCGGCGTGTCCGCCGACGATCAGGGCGTCTGCGACGTCGAGCAGTGGCGGCGGATCGAGCAGCACGAGGTCGTAGTGGGCCGCGACCTGTTGCAGCAGCCCGGCGAAATTCAAGTGTAGGAGAAACTCGGATCGGTTCGGCGGCAGCTCGCCCGTCGGGATGAAGTCGAGGTTTTCCACGACGTCGTGATGGATCACCTCGTCGATCGCGGCTTGGCCAAGAATGGCACGCGACAGACCCGGATCGCGGCCGATGCCGAAATAGCGGTGCAGCTGGCCGT
The DNA here is from genome assembly GCF_024753285.1 of Massilia pinisoli. Classification (GTDB taxonomy): domain Bacteria; phylum Pseudomonadota; class Gammaproteobacteria; order Burkholderiales; family Burkholderiaceae_D; genus Telluria; species Telluria pinisoli. The sequence continues at coordinate 71,528 of NZ_JANUGW010000009.1, forward strand.
TGCGCAGGTCCGCATCGATCAACAGTACGCGTTTGCCGCTCGCCGCCATCACGGCCGCGAAATTGGCGGACACGAACGACTTGCCGAGGCCGCGCGTTGGCCCTGCGAACATGACGATGTTGTTCCGGAAGTGGGGCATGGCAAACAAGAGCGCGGCACGGAAGCTGCGCAAGCTTTCGATGGCGGCATCTTCCGGGATAACCTGGGCGAGCAGCGGCAACGCGCCGTCGTCGCCTCGCGCCTTGCGCATCAGCTTGTCCTGGTGGACGCTGTGCGGAATCGTCGCGTAGACGACCCGCGCACGCAGGAGGCGCTCGATGGCCTGCGGATCGTCGATCCCGCCCGCCATTGCCTTGCGCGTGAACGCGATCAGCGTGCCGAGGAACAGGCCGGTGACGACGGCAAGCGCGACGATCAGCGGCCGATTCGGCTTGATCGGCTTTTCCGGTGCGATCGGGGCGTCGACCATGCGTACGTTGCTGACCCGGGCCACGGAGATCAGGCGCAGCTGCTGCGCCGTGTTCGACAAGGCCGTGTACAGGTCGGTATTGACCTTGATGTCGCGGGTGAGCCGGGCTTCGTCCTGTTCGAGTACGGGCAAGTCCTTGATGCGCACGTTGACCTGATCGATCTCGGCATCGACTTCCCTGATCTGGCGGTTGATCGCGGCGACGATCGGGTGATCTTCCGTGAAACGCGCCAGCAACTCCGTCTTTTTTTGGATCAGATCCATGCGCCGCCCACGTGCCGCCCCGGCCTGGGCAAGGCTCATCCGCGCCTCCTCCTGCAGGTCGACCGTACCGTGGGCGTTCCGGAACTGGTTGTAACGGTCTTCCGCCTGTTCCAGCTGGCGCTTCAGGGTGGGCAACTGCTGGTTGAGGAAAGCGAGCGACTTTTCCGCCTCCTCCGTCTTGCGTGCCAGGTTCTGGCGCATGTATTCCCGGCCGATCTCGCTCAGCACCGCGTACGTCCGGCGCGCGTTCTCGCCCTGCAGCTTGACTTCGATGATGCCCGACTGCTTGCCCTGTTCGGTGATCACGAGCGCGTTCTGGATCGCTTCGATCATGGCGAGGCGCGACATGCGACGAAGGCGGAAACGACCTCCGGGGTTCGCGGCCAGCCGGCCGACCTTCAGCTCGATCACCCCGGCAGGGGTCGGTACGCGATAGCGCACGCCCACTTCGCCGTCGAACATGATCCGCTGGCCGCCGCCGGAAAACCGGAAACGGTTCTGGCCGAGTGCCGTCAAGGTGAATTCGCGTCCCAGCCACGCGTCGGGCACGTCGAACAGCGACACGTCGGCCTTTTCGCTGCCCCACACATAGCCTCCGTAGCCGAGCAGGCCCGGCGTCGACAGAGCTTGGCCGTTCTGGTTGGCGAACCAGAATCCGGCAACGGGGAAGTATTTGGGTCGCACATCGATGTACAGCTGCAGGTTGTCGACCGCCCGCGACACGACCATGCGCGACCGCAGCAGCTCCATCTCGGCGATGGCCGCCTTCTTCGTCTCGAACAGTGAGGACGCCTCGGAGAGAATGTTCTTCGACGCGTTCGGGCTTTCTTCCTCCACGTGGATCATGAGGTCGGCCTCGAACACGGGCTTGGCGACCAGCGCATACAGCACCGCCGCCAGGGTGACGAATGCCGTGATGCTGCCGATCAGCCACCGGCTGTCGTACAGCGTGTTCAGGTAACCCTTCAGGTTGAACGCGGGCTCATCGCTCGCGGCGTCGACGACGCTCGGGTCGAACGGCACGCCGAGGAAAGGCGGCTGGGAACGAACGGTTGACAGGGCGTGCGGCACACCGTGGGTACTCATGGAATCGCTCCGTAGGTCGGTGCATGCGGACACATGCTGAAAAGGCGTAAAGCCCGGCGTATCAGGGTCGGCTGGCCGCGCTCACCGCCGACGTCAGCGCGCCAGGGAACAACAGGCTCAGGTTGCGGTTCCAGTTCGCCAGCGGCGTGGCCGCCACGTACACGATGTCCTTCGGCTGCAGTTCGAATGCTTCGGCCATCGCCAGCGAACCTGCGATGCGTGCGTCGAGCTGGAACACGCGCGTGCGCTGCGGCGTCTTGCGCACCACATAAACCTGACGCGCGTCACCGCTCAACGGACTGATGCCGCCGCTCTCCCCCAACGCTTCGTTGAGCGTCAGGCGCCCGTCGTGCATGGTCAGCGCCTTGGGGGTCACGACCTCACCGGACACGAAGACCTTGCTTTCGTCGCGCGAGTGTACGCGCACGACGTCGCCCGGTGCGAGCATGACGAGACCCGGGTTGATGTCTTTCTGGACGAGATCGCGCAGGTTGATCGCGTAATGCGCCTTGCCACGCTCCAGCTCGATACGGCTCTGGTCGGCCATGGGCAGCAGGCCGCCTGCGCGGTTGATGGCTTCGACCAGCGTCATCGGAATGTCGTTGATGGCTTGCAGGCCCGGCGACTTGACCTCGCCGTCGATGTACACGCGCTTGCTGCGGTAGGCTTGCACGCGCAGCGTCACGTTCGGGTGGGCGAGGTATCGGGCGAGGCGCGACGTCAGCAGTGCGCGTGCCTGTTCTTCGGTGAGTCCCTCGACGGTCAGCAGGCCCGCGAGCGGGAACTGGATGCGGCCCTGGCGATCGACAACGAAGCCTTGCGGCGCCGCGTTCGCGCTCGCCGCCGCCGCAGCGGACACGGCCGGATCGGAATTGGCCGATGTGACGAGGCCCCCCGTCAGTTCGGGATGGTCCCATACGACGATGGCGAGGATGTCGCCGCCGCCGATCGCGTAGGCCGGCGGATTCGGTACCAGCAGCTGTTCGAGATCCTCGTTGGCGCGGACCTGGTGTTGCTGGCGCTCCTCGGCGATCAGCTGTTCGGTGATCATTTCCGTGGGCGGAGCGGGGTCATCGGCGCCGGCGTGGTCCGGCGAACGGAAATGGATGGCCGGCGCGCAGCCCGCCAGCAAGCCACCGGACAACCATGGCAGGACAAGCAATGCTCCCGCAAGCAGCATCGACATCCATGCGCGCGCGCCCGCCCGCACCGGCGCGGCACGGCGTGACCGTCTTAGAAATTGAGTGATGGAAGCATGCATGTGTCGCCTGTCGAGTGAGCCGCCAGCCTCTGGCGATCAGAGTCAGCGTAAGCCGCTCAACCGACGGGACTTTGGCGCACGTCAAGCACCACGCATAGGTCGACCACTTGTGCCGACGGTCGTCAGCGCATCTCTTCCAGCAGGCGCAGGGCGCCGGCGAAGCGCCACACGCGCCGCAGTTCCACGACGTCGTAATGCGCGGCGACGTTCGGCGGAAAGGCAGAGTAACGCGCGTTCAGGCGCACGATGCGGCGCACGAACTCGTCGACGTCGGCGCGGCCGCTCGACCGCAGGATGGTGACGTCCTCGACGGTGCCGTCGCTGCGGATCGCCACGCTGACGATGGGGTCGGTGCGCACGACGTCGGTCGCCAGCTGGGCTTCGCTCAGGACCGCGTTGCGTTCGATCTTTTCGCGCACGCTGTCCACGTACATGCGTAGCGGGACGTCGCGGCGCACGGCCTCCGCAAGCGCACGCCGGACGGCGCGTGCCGCGTCCTCCGCGGGACGCACCGCTTGCGGGACGGCTTTCAGGATATCGATCCCGCGCATCATCTCGCGCGCCCGCGAGGCCATGTCGCTGCCCAGCGCGGCACGCGGGAGCGTGCCGGTGCCACGCCCTGCCCCGTCGCCGTCGACCGCGGCCGTGCCGGCGCGGGCCGGGCTCGCCGGCTCCCCGGCCTGGCGCGCGCCGTCGTCGGCCTGGCCGGCGCGTGCCTGACGCAGCCGCTCTTCGTCCGCCTGCCGCGCACGGGCCTGGTCGGCCAGTTGTTGGCGGACGGCTTCCTCTGCGCGACGCTGCTCGGCCAACTGCTGGACGCGCGCCTGTTCCTGACGAGCGCGCTCCTGCTCGGCCTGCTGCAGGCGCCGCTGCTCGGCCAACTGTTGTGTGCGCGCCAGCTCGACTTGGCGCAGACGCTGCTGCTCTGCCAGCTGCTGTGCCCGCTGCTGCTCGGCTTGCTGCAAACGCTGCTGCTCTGCCAGTTGTTGCGCCCGCTCCTGCTCGGCTTGCTGCAGACGCTGCTGCTCTGCCAGCTGCTGTGCCCGCTCCTGCTCGGCTTGCTGCAGACGCTGCTGCTCTGCCAGCTGCTGTGCCCGCCGCTGCTCGCCCTGCTGAATGCGCCGCTGTTCTGCCAGTTGTTGTGCGCGCGCCTGCTCCAGACGTTGCTGCTCAGCCAGTTGCTGTGCCCGCTCCTGCTCTGCCTGCTGCATCCGTTGCTGATCGGCGAGCCGCTGGGCACGTTCCTGCTCAGCCCTTTGCTGCCGTCGCTGCTCGGCCAACTGCCGGGCGCGCTCCTGTTCGGCCTGGCGCTCCGCTTCCTGACGCGCGCGCGCCTGCGCGTCTTCGGCGGCACGCTGCGCGGCGAGCCCCGCCTCGAATTGCTCGGACTGTTCCGCGAGCTGCCGTCGTTGCTCTTGGGCGTCCCCGCGCAGCCGGTCCTCCGCGTCGGCTCGCAGCCGGGCGTCGTCCGCTTCACGCTGCCGGATGCGGTCACGCTCGCGTTCGTCCGCCAGACGGGCTCTCTCGGCCTGTGCCTCGTCCCCGGTCGCCGTGTCGTCGGCGCCGGACTTCTCCGTCGCCGGAGATTCCTCCGCACGGGCGGGCGGCTCCGGAGCGGGATCGGGTTCCACGGCCGGAAGCGGGATCTCGAACGTCGTCGGCCGCTGCGCTTCCTGTGCGATCACGCGTGTGTGCAAGCCATCGGCCACGCGCGGCGCCGGCGCCTTGCGGCGGCGTTTTGCCGGCCGCCGCGGTGGCGGTGCGGGCGCGGGCGGCGCCGGAGCCGGCGCAGGCACGACGGGATCGACGAGCCTGAAGCCGTGATGCGGCACATTCGGCGGCGCATCCGGCCGCGCCTGCGCCAACGGCATGGGCGCGGCCGCCGCCGGCGCAGGTGCCGGTGAGCCGGGTGCGGCCGTGATCGGCGCTGGAGGCTGGGGTGCCGGCGCAAGCGGCACGGGAACCACGGCAGGGGGCGGTGCCAACCGTATCGCGATCGGCGCCCCGGGACCGGGACGCAGGCCGGGAATGCCGAACTGTAGCGACAGCACGAGGCCGTGCAACAGCAGGGACACCAGTACACCCATCGCGAGCCGGCGCTGGGAGGCGTCCATGGACGGTACGGGTCGTGCCGCGGTGGCGTTGGGCATGCTGGTCGTGGACGTCAGGAATGGCGAACGGAACGTTGCCTGATTGATAGCACAGCTTACACTCGGCAGTAAAGTGGCCGCGCACGAATGGGGCCGCGCACGGTTCGGAACGTTGTTCGTAATCCCCGGCTACAATGATTTTGACCGATCAGCCCAGAGGTTCTGTATGTCGCCAGGATTTATTTTCGCCACCGGTATCGAAAACAGTATTCCGACGATTAATAACGGTCGCGTGCGGATGGACGAAATGGAAAAGTGCGGCCACTACACCCACTGGCGCACGGATTTCGATCTGGTGCAGGAACTCGGTCTGAAAGTCCTGCGCTACGGTCCCCCCTTACACAAGACCTGGCTCGGTCCCAAGCGCTATGACTGGGAATTCGCGGACCTCTCGCTCAACGACCTGCGCCAGCGCAATATCGCATCGATCGTCGACCTGTGCCACTTCGGCGTGCCCGACTGGATCGGGAATTTCCAGAACCCTGATTTTCCCGAGCTGTTCGCCGATTATGCCGGCACGTTCGCGCGTCGCTATCCGTGGCTGCAGTTGTACACGCCCATCAACGAGATGTCGATCTGCGCCCTCTTTTCCGCGCTGTACGGCTGGTGGAACGAACAGATGACGACGGACCGCGCGTTCGTCACCGCGACGAAGAACCTCGTCAAGGCCAATATTTTGGCCATGCATGCCATCCTGCAAGTACGGCCGGACGCGCTGTTCATCCAGAGCGAATCGACGGAGTATTTTCACGCAGAAAGCCCCTCCGCGATCGGTCCCGCCGAACTCTACAACTCCCGCCGCTTCCTGTCGCTGGACCTGAACTACGGCCGGCGCGTCGATTCGGAAATGTACGAGTACATGATGGACAACGGGATGACGCGGGACGAGTATCACTTCTTCCTGAACAATAATCTGAAGCACCACTGCATCATGGGCAACGATTATTACCAGACGAACGAGCACTACGTGTCTGCGGATGGATTGACGCGCGCGGCCGGCGAGATCTTCGGCTATGCGGTCATCACGCACCAGTACTACAACCGCTACCGCTTGCCCGTGATGCACACGGAAACGAATCTGTCGGAAGGGCCGCGCGGCGACGAAGCCGTCAACTGGTTGCGCAAGGAATGGGCCAATGTCCTGCGCGTGCGCAACAACGGCGTGCCGCTGGTGGGCTTCACATGGTATTCGCTCACAGACCAGGTCGATTGGGACACCGCGCTGCGCGAAAATAACGGCAACGTGAATGCGCTGGGCTTGTTCGACCTCGACCGCAAGATCCGTCCCGTCGGCATTGCTTACAAGGAACTCGTGCGCGCCTGGATGGAAGTGCTGCCGACGCAGAGCGTCTGCCTGCAAGTGCCGATCGTGATGCCGCACGAATTCCAGCGCCACGTGCCGCCGCCCAGCGGCTGGCCCTTCGACGAGGACGCGACCATGGCCCCACGCACCGAAGAGAGCGAGTGATCGATCGAGAGCACGGTGCGGCGCGCTCAGCGCTCGCTGGGCGTGAACGTGTACGTGTCGCCGTGCGCGAGGAAGACGACCTGCCGCTCGAGCCCGGCGTCCTTCACTTCGCGCGCGAAATCCGACAGGGGAGACTTGAACACGTCGTAGTCGTCGAAATGGATGGGAATCGCTTTTTTCGGCTGGACGATCTGCATGAGCTTGACCCCGTCCTTGCCGTCCATCGTCACCTTGAACACGCCCAGGATGCGCGTCCCGCCCAGGTGCAGCAGGGCAAGATCGACGTCGGGGAAACGCTGCGGAATCGCCTTCAGGTCGTCGTAAATCAATGTGTCGCCGCTGATGTACATCCGATGGCTCGGCGCCGCCAGATTCGGGCCGAAGTCGAGCACCGCGCCCATGACGGGCGGCAGCAGGAGTTGCATGCCGGCCTTGCCGTGGCGTCCCGGCGCTGCCGAGATACGCAGTCGCGCCTCGCCTTTTTCGACGTCGATGCGGTCCCACGTCGACAGCCCGAAGGTGCGCTTGAAGCCGATGCGTTTGAGGTGCTCGGCGGCTTCTTTCGTCGTGACGATGGGGATGTTCTTGTCGAGCTTCTCTTGCGCGAGCTTGTCGAAGTGATCATCGTGGAAATGCGACAGCAGCACGAGGTCGATTGGCGGCAATTGTTCGAGCCCCAAGGCGGGATTCGTGAGGCGCTCGGATGTGATGCCGTACCCGAGATGCACGTCTTCGCCCTTGTGCAGGAAGTTGGGGTCCGTGAGGATCGTGAAGCCCTGGTAGTGGATCAGCACCGTCGCGGTGCCGATGAACTGTACGGTACCATTGGGCCCGGGCGGCGTGCCCGCGTCCGGCGACCGCAGCCTGAGCGCGAGAACGGCAGGAGTTGGCGGCGCCGCATGCACGCTTGTGGGGACGCAAGTCGACAGGATCATCGTCGTCATCACGACCGCACGTCCGAGCATCCGGTACCACGTCATGTCGCCTCCTCGCCAATGTCGAGCAAGGCTAGCATGGGCCCGAGGTCGACGGCCGCACGACACGACGAGGAAGATGGATGGCCTGCCCAGCAGGAATCGAACCTGCGACCCTCAGCTTAGAAGGCTGATGCTCTATCCAACTGAGCTATGGGCAGTTTGAGGACCGTACGGCAGTACGGCCCAGAAATGAAAACGGGCCGTCGGCGACAGCCCGTTTGCGAAACGGTGGTCGGAGTACAAGGATTCGAACCTTGGACCCCCTGCTCCCAAAGCAGGTGCGCTACCGGGCTGCGCTACACTCCGATTGGACGATCATACCCCGCCGGGAGGGCAGCGTCAATGAAGCCTCCCGCCGATCGATCAGACTTCGAATCGTGCCGCGATCCGCTTGGCCATCGTCTCGGCCAGGTCCGCACTCTTCGCTTCCACCATCACGCGCACGAGCGGTTCCGTGCCCGACGGCCGGATCAGCACGCGGCCGTTGTCGCCCAGTTCGCGTTCCACGTGTTCCTTCTCCGCGACGACGGCGGCATTCTTCGTCCAGTCCGTACCCGGTTGCACACGGACGTTGATCAAGGTCTGCGGGTACAGCGTCAAATCGCTGCAGCAATCCGCCAGGCCGCCGCCCGAGCGCTTGAGCGCGGTCAAGACCTGCAGCGCCGAGACGATGCCGTCGCCGGTCGAGTGCTTGTCCAGCGCCAGCAGGTGGCCGGAACCTTCGCCGCCCAGCAGCCAGCCCCGTTCCTGCATCATTTCCAGGACATAACGGTCGCCGACCTTCGCGCGCGCGAAGCCGATACCCATCTCCTTGAACGCGACTTCCAGTGCCATATTGGTCATCAGGGTGCCGACGGCGCCCTCAACCGGTCCCGTGGCCATGCGCGCCCGCACCATCACGTACAGCAGTTCGTCGCCGTTGTACAGGCGGCCTTTGGCGTCGCACATGATCAGGCGGTCGGCGTCGCCGTCCAGCGCGATGCCCAGGTCGGCCTTGTGCTCGACGACGGCCGCGGCCATCGCCTTCGGTGCCGTGGCGCCGACGCCGTCGTTGATGTTGAAACCGTCCGGCTTCGTGCCCAGTTCGATGACTTCCGCACCGAGTTCATGGAACACGTGCGGGGCGATGTTGTACGCGGCGCCGTGGGCGCAGTCGACGACGATCTTCAGGCCGCGCAGGTCGAGCTCGTTCGGGAACGTGCTCTTGCAGAATTCGATGTAGCGGCCTTGCGCGTCGCGCAGGCGCGTGGCACGGCCCAGCTTTTCGGACGACACGCAGCCCATCGGCTGGTCGATCGCGTCCTCGATCTCGAGTTCCACGGCGTCCGGCAACTTGGTGCCATGCTCGGAAAAGAACTTGATGCCGTTGTCCTGGAACGGGTTGTGCGACGCCGAAATCACGACACCAGCCTGCAGCCGCAGCGCGCGCGTCAGGTAGGCGATGGCCGGGGTCGGCATCGGGCCGGCCAGCATCACGTCGACGCCGGCCGCCGAGAAACCGGCTTCCAGCGCAGCTTCCAGCATGTAGCCGGAAATACGCGTGTCCTTGCCGATCAGCACGGTGGGACGTCCGCTCTTGGCGTTGTCTTTCGCCAGCACTTTGCCGGCCGCATAACCCAGGCGCATCACGAAATCGGGCGTGATGGGCGACTTGCCCACCAGGCCGCGTATGCCATCGGTACCGAAATATTTACGTGCCATTAGTTAAATTCTCGTTGTCTATTGATTATTCGTAGTGGCCGCTTGCCAGACCTTCAGCGCGTCCACCGTCTCTGCCACATCATGGACCCGGACGATCCGCGCGCCCTGCGCTACCGCAGCAAGCGCCCCGCCCAGGCTGCCCGCGAGGCGCTGCTCGACGCTGCGTCCCGTCACGGCCCCGATCATCGATTTGCGCGACAGCCCCGCCAATACAGGCAGGCCCAGTTCGCTTTCCATACGGCTTATGTTTCGAAGTAAAGCGTAATTATGCTCGACACGCTTCCCAAAACCAAATCCGGGATCGACCGTGATGCGTTCGCGCGCCACACCGGCTGCCAGCAGCGCATCGACGCGCTCGCGCAGGAACGCGATCACGTCGGCCACGACGTCGACGTATTCCGGACCGGCTTGCATGTCCTGCGGCGTGCCCTGCATGTGCATCACGCACAGCGCGCAATCGCTGTCCTTCACGGCGTCGATGGCACCCGGCGACCGGAAGCCATTGATGTCGTTGATCATGTCCGCGCCGGCGATGATCGCCTCGCGCATCACTTCGGGCTTGCACGTGTCGACCGACAATGGATACCCCAGTTCGCGCAACGCATAAATCGCCGGCATGACGCGGCGCAGCTCCTCGTCGACGGGCACGCTGGGCGAGCCCGGACGGGTGGATTCGCCGCCGATGTCGATGAGGTCGACGCCATCCTTGATCATCTGCTCGGCCCGCTCCACGGCGAATTCGAGGGCCTGGTAGCGACCACCGTCGGAGAACGAATCGGGGGTGACGTTGAGGATGCCCATGACCAACGGGCGCTGGGCGAGGTCATAGCCGAAACGGCCGCACTGCAGGTATTGACGCATGTTAAAACACCAACTCAATGAACGATAAAAAGGCACCCGCTCGGGTGCCTTTTATGAGACCGTGCGCTGATCGAGGGTGATCAGGCCGGGCCGCGTCAGGCCGGAGCGGTCGCGTTCGGGGCGACGCCGTTGTCGTTCGGCGGCGTGCGCTTGGTCAGCACCACCGACTTCGGCGGACGCGGCTCGCGGCCGGCCATGATGTCGTTGATCTGGTCCGCATCGATGGTTTCCCATTCGAGCAGCGCCTTCGTCATCACTTCGACCCTCTCGCGGTTTTCTTCCAGCAGACGGCGTGCCAGCGAGTACTGCGTGTCGAGGATGCTGCGGATCTCGGCATCGACCTTTTGCTGCGTCGCTTCGGAGATGGTCTTGACGGAGCCGCCGAAGAAGCCTTCGTTCTCGCTGTCCTCGTACACCATCACGCCCATGCTCTCGGACATGCCGAACTTCGTCACCATCGACCGGGCCAGCTTGGTGGCGCGGGCGAAGTCGTTCGATGCGCCCGTCGACATCTGGCCGACGAAGATCTCTTCGGCGATACGGCCGCCGAACAGGATCGAGATTTCTTCCAGCATCTTGTCCTTGTAGCCGGACAGGCTGTCGTGTTCCGGCAGCTGCCAAGTCAGGCCCAGTGCATAGCCGCGCGGCATGATCGTGACCTTGTGCACGGGATCGGCCTTCGGCAGCAGCTTGGCGATCACGGCGTGGCCCGACTCGTGGTACGCGGTGTTGCGGCGCTCTTCCTCGCGCATCACCATCGACTTGCGCTCCGGACCCATGTAGATCTTGTCCTTCGCATCTTCGAAGTCGCTCATCTCGACGAGGCGCTTGTTGCGGCGCGCGGCGAACAGCGCCGCTTCGTTGACGAGGTTGGCCAGGTCGGCGCCGGAGAAGCCCGGGGTGCCGCGGGCCAGGATGTCGGCCTTCACGTCGGTGCCGATCGGCACTTTACGCATGTGCACGTTCAGGATCTGTTCGCGGCCGCGGATGTCCGGCAGGCCCACCATCACCTGGCGGTCGAAACGGCCCGGACGCAACAGTGCCTTGTCCAGCACGTCGGCGCGGTTCGTCGCGGCGATCACGATGACGCCCGACGATGCCTCGAAGCCGTCCATTTCGACGAGCAACTGGTTCAACGTCTGTTCGCGCTCGTCGTTGCCGCCGCCCATGCCGGCGCCGCGGTGGCGGCCGACGGCGTCGATCTCGTCGATGAAGATGATGCACGGCGAATGTTTTTTCGCGTTCTCGAACATGTCGCGCACGCGGGATGCACCCACGCCGACGAACATCTCGACGAAGTCGGAACCGGAGATCGAGAAGAACGGCACCTTCGCTTCGCCGGCGATGGCGCGCGCCAGCAGCGTCTTGCCGGTACCCGGAGGGCCCACCATCAGCACGCCGCGCGGGATGCGGCCGCCCAGTTTCTGGAACTTGGTCGGGTCCTTCAGGAAGTCGACGATCTCGCCCACTTCTTCCTTCGCTTCGTCGCAGCCGGCGACGTCGGCGAACGTGACGGTGTTGTTCGTTTCATCCATCATGCGCGCCTTCGACTTGCCGAACGAGAACGCCCCGCCCTTGCCGCCGCCCTGCATCTGGCGCATGAAGAAGACCCAGACGCCGATCAGCAGAAGCATCGGGAACCAGGAGATGAAGACTTGCTGGAGGAACGACGGTTCCTCGGGCGGCTTGACGTCGAAGTGCACGTTGTTGTCGCGCAGGTCGCCGATCAGGCCGCGGTCGAGCATGGTGGCGGTGGTGCGGACCTTGGTGTCGTCGGTACGGGTCGCGGTGACGCTCGACCCTTCGATCACGACGTCCTTGATGCGTTTCGCCTTGACGTCATCGAGCAGCTCGGAATAAGCAATGGTCTTGCTGCCGCCCGAGACGCTGTGGTTGTCGAACTGCTTGAACAGCATGAACAACAGCAGCGCGACGACCACCCAGATGGCGGATTTGGAAAACATATTATTCACGAAGACTCCTCTGATGCGAACGCATCTTTTCCCATTTTTTCAAAGGCAGATTTTACCGCATTAAGCAGCCCGTGCCACGCACGCCCGCCCATGGTGCCCATGCTCCACTATAAACGGTTTTTATTTCCGTTGTGCAGGCACGGCGAACATTCCATCCGGATGGATACGGATAGGGTTGTCCCATGCTGATGTGCGGTTGCACTTCTGAAAATCAAGGGCGGTGCCGGCGATTTTCGCAAACTCAGCCGGCCGGATTCTTCAGACCGCGCCCCAGCAGAAAAATCTCCGACGATTTATCGCGGCTGGCCTTGGGCTTGAGCTGCTTCACGACCTTGAATTCGGTCCGGAATTTCTCAAGAATTTGCGTAAAACCCATGTCCTTGAAGCATTTCACCAACAATGCCCCGGACGGTTTGAGGTGAGATTGAGAGAACTCAATGGCAAGATCGATCAAATCCTCCATGCGCGCCGCGTCCGCCGACGGAATGCCGGACAGATTCGGCGCCATATCGGACAGTACGAGGTCGGCCATGCGGCCCTCGAGCACGCCGGCCAACTCGTCGAGCACCTCTTGTTCGCGGAAATCGCCCTGGATGAAATGCATGTCGGCGATCGGCTCCATCGGAAGGATGTCCAGGCCGATCATCGTGCCCTTGATGCCGCCCTCCTCGCCGCCCGCCAGCTTGCGCCGCGTGTACTGGCCCCAGCTGCCCGGTGTGCACCCGAGGTCGACGATCACCTGGCCCGGCTTGATGAGCTTTTCGCTTTCGTCGATTTCCTTCAGCTTGTAGGCCGCACGGGCCCGGTAGCCCTCTTTCTGTGCCAATTTGACATAGGGATCGTTGATGTGATCGTGGATCCAGTTTTTATTGAATTTGTTCTTGGCCATTCGCGTAAAATACTGCTTTTAATAGGTATCTCAAAATAACATCATGATCAAACTTACACCGGTCGAGCGTGCAGCGCTGCGTGCGGAAGCCCACGGACTCAATCCTGTCGTCATGATCGGCGCAGACGGCCTGACCGAGGCTGTCATGAAGGAAATCTCGTCCAGCCTCGACGCGCACGGCCTGATCAAGGTCCGCGTCTTCGGCGACGACCGCGAAGAGCGCGTCGCGATCTATGAACGGATCTGCGAAGAACTCGATGCGGCCCCGGTCCAGCACATCGGCAAGCTGCTCGTCCTGTACCGTCCGAAGAAGGACGACGTCAAGGAACGTTCGACCAAGTCCGGCAAGGGCTTGCGCGAAGTCACCATCGTCAAGCCGAGCCCCAGCGGCACCAAGAAGCCGTCCGTCACCAAGGTCTTGCTGAAAGGGAACGAGCGCGTGACCCAGGGCGGCAACATCAAACGGGCCAAGACGCGCCAGGCCAGCACTAAGAAGACGGCGTTGAAATAACCCTTCTTCAAAAAAAATTAACCGGGGCCGCTGCCCCGGTTTTTTTATGTGTCGACGCGCACGTTTGGTGGGCACGGGGTGCCCACCAAACGTCTGAATCACCGCGCTTTCACGACCAGGATCGCGCCCAGGATACTCTCGGCCAGGTACAACACCTGCGACACCCCATGCAGCGCCGCGAACGTGCCCCATTGCGGCGACGCGCGCACCCCGGCCGCCCCCGCCGCCTCGCGGATCGCCGCCATCATCGGCTGCAGGCCCAGATAGACGACGAGGCTGCACGCCAGCATCGCGCCGATCAGGCCGAACAGCCAGTGCCGGCGCCTGGCGTCCACATCGCGCGCACGCGCGACGATCAGGCCCAGCACCACGGCCAGCGCGATCGCCAGCCAGGCCGAACGCGTCAGCATCACGCCGACGACGTTCCCTGCCTGCGTGCTGTCGAGGACGGTAAACGCACTCGGCGCGGCCAGATAGCTGACGGCCCACACGCTGCCGGCCCACAGGGCGGCGAGTAGCAAGCGCGCGTTGGCGAGCATCGTGGCGGGCTTAGACGTAGCGGACTTCCAGGATTTCGTATTCGCGCGGACCGGACGGGGCCTGCACTTCGACCACGTCGCCGGCGTATTTGCCGATCAGCGCGCGCGCGATCGGCGAGGTGACGGAGACCTTGTTCTCCTTGAGCTCGGCTTCGTCGATGCCGACGATCTGGTACGTGACCTTCTGGCCATTGTCGAGGTCTTCGAGGTCGACGGTCGACGCGAACACGACACGGCCTTCCGCGTCCAGGGTGGCCGGGTCGATGATCTGGGCGGTCGACAGCTTCTGTTCCAGCTCGGCGATACGGCCCTCGACGAAGGCCTGGCGCTCCTTGGCGGCGTCGTACTCTGCGTTTTCGGACAGGTCACCATGCGAGCGCGCTTCGGCGATCGCGTCGATCACGTTGCGGCGCTCCTTGGTCTTGAGCTGGTGCAGCTCTGCCTTCAACTTCTCGGCGCCGAATTTGGTCAATGGAGTGTTCATGGCTATCTGTTCTGTGTTGTTTGCGGACGTACCAAGTGAAAACCACAGAGCCGCACGGCGCGAGCCGCGCGAACTCTGTGGTCTTAGGTACTGCTAAGCGTTACTGCAATCTTACTGCATTGCGCTTAGTTTAAGGTTTTATGCAGGCCTTGTAAATCGTACACGCGCAACTCGTCCAGGTGGCGCATGCCCTGCACCGCGGCCTCGGCGCCGGCGATCGTCGTGTAGGTGACGACGCGCGACTGCAGTGCCGACGTACGGATCGTACGCGAGTCGGCGATGGCGCTGCGCTTCTCTTCGACCGTGTTCACGACCATCGCGATCTCGTGGTTCTTGATCATGTCGACGATGTGCGGACGGCCCTCGATCACCTTGTTCACGGGCGTGACGGGGATGCCGGCGGCGGAGATCACGGCCGCCGTGCCCTTCGTCGCGACGAGCGAGAAGCCCAGGTCGACGAGGTCGCGCGCGACTTTCACGGTGCGCGGCTTGTCCGAACCTTTCACGGACAGGAACACGCGGCCCGTCTCCGGCAGGATGATGCCGGCGGCAAGCTGCGACTTGACGAACGCTTCGCCGAACGTCATGCCCACGCCCATCACTTCGCCCGTCGACTTCATCTCGGGGCCGAGGATCGTGTCGACACCCGGGAATTTCACAAACGGGAACACGGCTTCCTTGACGCTGTAGAACGGCGGGACGATCTCTTTCGTGATGCCCTGCTGTGCCAGGGTCTGGCCGACCATGCAGCGCGCGGCGATCTTCGCCAGCTGCAGGCCCGTCGCCTTCGACACGAACGGCACGGTACGCGAGGCGCGCGGGTTCACTTCCAGCACGTACACGGTGTCGACGGTCTGGCCGTCGACTTCCGATTGCTGGATCGCGAACTGCACGTTCATCAGGCCGACAACGCTCAGCGCCTTCGCCATCAGCGACGTCTGGCGCTTCAGTTCATCGATCGTGGCTTGCGCCAGCGAGTACGGCGGCAGCGAGCACGCGGAGTCGCCCGAGTGGACGCCGGCCTGCTCGATGTGCTCCATCACGCCGCCGATGAACGTCGTCTCGCCGTCGGAGATGCAGTCGACGTCGACTTCGATCGCGTCGTTCAGGAAGCGGTCCAGCAGCACCGGCGAATCGTTCGACACTTTCACCGCTTCGCGCATGTAGCGTTCGAGGTCGCGCTGCTCGTGGACGATCTCCATCGCGCGGCCGCCCAGCACGTACGACGGGCGCACGACGAGCGGGTAGCCGATCTCGGACGCGAGCGCCAGCGCTTCGGCTTCCGTGCGCGCGGTGCGGTTCGGCGGCTGGCGCAGGCCCAGGTCCTGCAGGAGCTTCTGGAAGCGCTCGCGGTCTTCCGCGGCGTCGATCATGTCCGGCGACGTGCCGATGATGGGGACGCCGTTCTTTTCCAGGTCCAGCGCCAGCTTCAGCGGGGTCTGGCCGCCGTACTGGACGATCACGCCTTCCGGCTTTTCCAGGTCGACGATTTCGAGCACATCTTCGAGGGTCAGCGATTCGAAGTACAGGCGATCGGACGTGTCGTAGTCGGTCGACACGGTCTCCGGGTTGCAGTTGACCATGATGGTCTCGTAGCCGTCTTCGCGCATCGCGAGGGCCGCGTGCACGCAGCAGTAGTCGAACTCGATGCCCTGGCCGATGCGGTTCGGGCCACCGCCCAGCACCATGATCTTCTTCTTGTCGGTCGGATTCGATTCGCACTCTTCGTCGTACGTCGAGTACATGTACGCGGTGTTCGTCGCGAATTCGGCGGCGCACGTGTCGACGCGCTTGTAGACCGGACGAATACCCATTTCATGACGCTTGGCGCGCACGGCTTCCGGCGTCGTCTGCATCAGGAATGCGAGGCGGCGGTCGGAGAAGCCCTTCTGCTTCAGTTTATAGAGCGTCGGCTTGTCGAGGCTGTCCAGCTTCTGGTGATCCAGCCACAGTTCGATGTCGACGATTTCCTTGATCTGGATGAGGAACCACGGATCGATCTTCGTGAGGTTGTGCACCTCTTCCATTGTGAAGCCTTGCGCGAACGCGTCGCCCACGTACCAGATGCGTTCCGGACCCGGCTCGCCCAGTTCTTCCTCGATCTTTTCACGGTCGCGCGTCTTTTCGTTCAGGCCGTCGACGCCGACTTCCAGGCCGCGCAGCGCTTTCTGGAACGATTCCTGGAACGTGCGGCCCATCGCCATCACCTCGCCGACGGACTTCATCTGCGTGGTGAGGTGCTTGTCGGCGGTCGGGAATTTCTCGAACGTGAAGCGCGGGATCTTCGTGACGACGTAGTCGATCGACGGCTCGAAGCTGGCCGGGGTCGCGCCGCCGGTGATCTCGTTGCGCAGCTCATCGAGCGTGAAGCCCACGGCCAGTTTCGCCGCCACTTTCGCGATCGGGAAACCGGTCGCCTTCGATGCCAGCGCGGACGAACGCGACACGCGCGGGTTCATCTCGATGACGATCATGCGGCCGTCTTTCGGGTTGATCGAGAACTGCACGTTCGAGCCGCCCGTGTCGACGCCAATCTCGCGCAGCACGTTGATCGACGCGTTGCGCATGATCTGGTATTCCTTGTCCGTCAAGGTCTGTGCCGGCGCGACGGTGATCGAGTCGCCCGTGTGCACACCCATCGGGTCGAGGTTTTCAATCGAGCAGACGATGATGCAGTTGTCCTTCTTGTCGCGGACGACTTCCATCTCGTACTCTTTCCAGCCGAGCAGCGACTCTTCGATCAGCAGTTCGGAGGTCGGCGACGCTTCCAGGCCGCGCTTGCAGATCGCTTCGAATTCTTCCTCGTTGTATGCGATGCCGCCGCCCGAGCCACCCATCGTGAACGACGGACGGATGATCGTCGGGAAGCCCAGTTCGCGCTGCACGGCGCGCGCTTCGTCCATCGAGTGGGCGATGCCGGAACGGGCCGAACCGAGGCCGATCTTCGTCATCGCTTCCTTGAACTTGAAGCGGTCCTCCGCCTTGTCGATGGCTTCCGGCGTCGCGCCGATCAGTTCGACCTTGTACTTGTCCAGCACGCCGTGGCGGTGCAGGTCGAGCGCGCAGTTCAGCGCCGTCTGGCCGCCCATCGTCGGCAGGATCGCGTCGGGACGCTCCTTGTCGATGATGCGCTCGACGGCCTTCCACGTGATCGGTTCGATGTAGGTGACGTCGGCCGTTTCCGGGTCCGTCATGATCGTGGCCGGGTTCGAGTTGACGAGGATGACCTTGTAACCCTCTTCGCGCAGCGCCTTGCATGCTTGCGCGCCGGAGTAGTCGAATTCGACCGCCTGGCCGATGACGATCGGGCCCGCGCCGATGATCAGGATGCTTTTGATGTCAGTACGTTTTGGCATTTATTTCTTCTCACTTGCTGGCGTGGGCTTGCATCTTGCTGATGAAACGGTCGAACAGGTAGGCGACGTCGGTCGGGCCGGGCGATGCTTCCGGGTGGCCCTGGAAGCAGAACGCGGGCTTGTCCGTGCGCTCGAAGCCTTGCAGCGAACCGTCGAACAGCGAGACGTGGGTCACGCGGCAGTTCGCGGGCAGCGTGGTGGCATCGACCGCGAAGCCGTGGTTCTGCGACGTGATCATCACCTGCTTCGAATCCAGGTCCTGGACCGGGTGGTTGGCGCCGTGGTGGCCGAACTTCATCTTGACCGTCTTCGCGCCGGAGGCCAGCGCCATGATCTGGTGGCCGAGGCAGATGCCGAACGTCGGGATGCCCGAATCGATCACTTTCTTCGTCGCGGCGATCGCGTAGTCGCAGGCGGCCGGGTCGCCCGGGCCGTTGGCGAGGAAGATGCCGTCCGGGTTCAGCGCGAGGGCTTCTTCCGCCGTGGCTTGCGCCGGCAGCACGGTGATCTTGCAGCCGCGCTCCGCCAGCATGCGCAGGATGTTGCGCTTGACGCCGTAGTCGAACGCGACGACGTGGAATTGCGGGTTCTCCTGCTTGCCGTAGCCCTCGCCCAGCTTCCATTCGGTCTGGTCGAACGTGTACGGCTCCTTGACGGAGACGACCTTCGCCAGGTCCATGCCGTTCAGACCCGGGAACGAGCGTGCCAGTTCGAGCGCCTGCGCTTCCGAAGGTTCGTTGCCTTGCGTGCCGGTGAGGATCGCGCCGTTCTGGGCGCCTTTTTCGCGCAGGATGCGGGTCAGCTTGCGGGTGTCGATGCCGGCGATGGCCACGACATTTTCCTGCTTCAGGTAGTCGGCCAGCGACTGGGTGGAGCGGAAGTTCGAGGCCAGCAGCGGCAGATCGCGGATGATCAGGCCGGCGGCGTGCACCTTGGCCGCCTCGACGTCTTCCGGATTGATGCCGTAGTTGCCGATGTGCGGATAGGTCAGCGTCACGATCTGGCGCGAGTAGCTGGGGTCGGTCAGGATTTCCTGGTAACCGGTGATGGCGGTATTGAACACCACCTCACCCGTCGTGTGACCGGCGGCGCCGATCGAATATCCTTTGAAAATGGTTCCGTCTGCCAAGGCGAGGATGGCTGGAACGGCTGGGCCAGAAAAAAATGGCGGCAAGGGCAACTCCCGATAAAGTCGCCGTAGGCTGCGCCACGTCAGACCGGCCTGCACAAGGTGTGGGCATGCATTTCGCCCAGTGTTACAGGTCGCTAGATAGAGGTATGGGTGGGTAGTCGCTACGGCAGATAAGTGATGGCTAAACCTCTGAATTATAGCGCGATTTATATCGGTCGGCAATCGCCTTGCCTTCACTTTTCGTCTAAATGCTCTCGGGAAAAGGCCCCGCATAAAAAAATCGGCGGGCGGGCGCGACGATCCGTCGCACCACGCCCGCCGACTTGACGGATACGTAAATTAGAGGCCCAGCGCCGCGATACCGGCCTTGGCGATCTGCACGTCTTCCGCCGACTTCACGCCCGACACGCCCACGGCGCCGACGACGTGGCCGTCCACGATGATGGGCACGCCGCCTTCCAGCATGCCGTCCAGTTCCGGCGCGCGGGCGAACGACACGCGGCCGTTGTTGATCATGTCTTCGTAAATCTTCGATTCACGGCGGCCCAGCGCGGCCGTCTTGGCCTTCGCGGGGGCGATGTGTGCGGACACGGGCGCGGCGCCGTCCAGGCGCTGCAGCCACAGCGGGTGGCCGCCGTCGTCGCAGATGGCGATGACGACGTTCCAGCCGTTCGCGATGGCGTGGCTTTCCGCGCCGGCGGCGATTTTCTTGATGTCTTCGAGGGTAAGGACGGGCTTGGTCTGCATTTGAGTCTTTCTTTCGTGAAGCGTTACAAAGTGATTGCGAGTCAGCGCGCCGCCGCCAGCGGGGCGGGCATGCTTTGTTTGGCCTTCAGCCTGGCCTTGAGTTCCCCCATGACGCCGGCCGCGGCCTGCTCGCCGGCCAGCACGGCCAGGTTGCGGCCATTGAAGTCGGCACTGCCCATCGCGCCCAACGCGGGCGTGATGACGACGTCGGCATCCTTCAGCTCGTGCTGGTTCAGGCGCTGGCCCATGATCGTGAACGTCTGCATCAGCACGTCCATCGAACTGGCCGTCGCCTGCGCCTCCGTCGCGCTCGAGATGTTGACGGCGATGATGAATTCCGCGCCCATCTCCTTCGCGAAGCGCACCGGAACGGGCGCGACGAGGCCGCCGTCGACATAGGTCCGGCCGCCGATCACGACGGGCTGGAACACGCCCGGCACGGACGACGACGCACGCACGGCCATGCCCGTGTTCCCGCGCCGGAACAGGATCGGCTGCCCCGTTTTCAGGTCCGTGGCGACGGCGCCGAACGGAATCTTGAGCTTTTCGATCGGCTGGTTGTGCACGGCCTTGTTGACGTAGGCCTGCAGCGCCTCCCCTTTCAGCACGCCGGACGACTTGCTGAAGAACGGGATGGCCCAGTCGGAGATCGTCGTCTCGTCCATGTCGAGGGCGATCTTCTGCAACTGGAAGCCGTTGTACCCCGACGCGTACAGCGCGCCGACGACGGAACCGGCACTCGTGCCGACGACGATGTCGGGCACGATCCCCTGTGCTTCCAACGCCTTGATCACGCCAATGTGGGCGAAGCCGCGGGCGGCGCCGCCGCCCAGGGCGAGCGCGATCTTCACGTGGCGCGGCGGCAGCGGCATGGGTGCGGGCGCGGCAGCGACCGGTGCGGGCGGTCGCGTGGGCGTGGACCCGCAGCCGGCCAGCAGGGCCGCGGCGCCGAGCGTGGCGAGAAGGGAACGTCGGGAGAATGTCATCCGAAGACAGGAAACGAGGCAAAGACGGGATTGTAACCCGATCCCGCCCGTTTGCCGCCCCCGCTTAAGCCGCCTGTAAGCGTCAGCCCGGCAGCGACGTATTCGGCAACGTGGCGGTAAATACGCTGCCCTTGCCCGGCACGGAGCGGATCGCCAGCTTGCCGCCGTGGCGCAGCAGCACGTGCTTGACGATGGCGAGACCGAGGCCCGTGCCCTGCGTCTCGCGCGAGCGGCTCTTGTCGACGCGGTAGAAGCGCTCGGTGAGCCGGGCGATGTGCTGCTCGTCGATGCCGATGCCGTTGTCGACGACTTCGAAGCGCAAGTCGTTCGGCCCGCGCAGCCAGTGCAGCTCGATCTTGCCCCCCTCCGGCGTGTAGCGCACGGCATTGCTGGCCAAGTTGCCGAACGCGCTGCGCAATTCTTCCGTGCTGCCCATGACGTCCGGACCGTCGACGGTGAAGTCGATCTCGTGGCGGCCGTTCGACAACGCGCGCGCGTCGACGGCCACCTGTTCGACCAGCGCCTTCACGTCCACGCGCTCGCGCTTCAGCGGATACTCGTCCGATTCGAGCCGCGACAACGTCAGCATGTCCTCGATGAGGCGCTGCATGCGCCCCGCCTGCTCCGTCATCAGCATCAGGTGCGCCGTGCGCGTCTTTTCGTCCAGGCCCGGATCGGCCATCGCGATCTCGAGGAAGCCGACGATCACGGTCAGCGGCGTACGCAGTTCGTGCGACGCATTGGCGATGAAGTCGCGGCGCATCGCCTCGATGCGGTCCGTGTCCGTCGCATCGTGCGTGACGAGGATCTGGCGGCGGTTCTCGAACGGGATGATCTGCACGATCAGCTTGCGGCCGCGGATCGACAAGGTGAGCGGCTGTTCGTAGCGCCCGAGGATCAGGTAGTCGATGAACTCCGGATGGCGGATCAGATTCGTCACCCGGCGGCCCTTGTCGCGGTCCAGGGTGAGGCCCAGGTGGCGCTCGGCGGCCGGGTTGCACCATTCGAGGAACAGCACGTCGTCCATGATGGCGACGCCTTCCGGCAGCAGGTGCATCGCCTGGCGGAAGCGGGCGAGCCATTCCGTCAGCTCGTCGCGATTCCGCTCGTCGTCGCGGCGCAGGCGGTACAAGCGGGCGAAGACGTCGGTCCACGCGCCCCACCCGTCCGGCAGCTTCGTGCTTTGCGGGTCGTTCAGCCACTCCCCCAGCTTGTGCAGGTAATTCAGCTGGACGATCAGGAGACCGAGGGTGATGAGCAGCGCGAGCGCGAGGCCGGACACGGCACCCAGCAGCCACCACGCGATGCCGGCAACGGCAAGCGTCAGGCCGAGGCGCAGCAGCGCCGGCACCCAGAACACGACACGTGGATTCAAGCGAACGACCTTTCCTTATTTTTCTTTCTCGGTCAGCATGTAGCCGACGCTGCGCACGGTCTTGATGAGCTTTTCCGCTTCCTTCAGCGCCTTGCGCAGGCGGAGGACGTGGACGTCGACCGTGCGCTCCTCGACCGCGGCGGCGTCGCCCCACACCTTGTCGAGCAGCTGGCTGCGCGAGAACACGCGCTCGCGGTGCGCCATCAGGAATTTCAGCAGGCGGTATTCGGCGTTGCCCATATCGAGCTGGCGGCCGTCCAGGGTGACGGTGCAGCTGGCCGGATCGAGCGTCACGGGGCCGGCCGACAGCGGCGCCTCCGCCAGGTGCGGACTCTTGCGCCGCAACAGCGCCTTCGAGCGGGCCACCAGTTCGCGCGGCGAGAACGGCTTCGTCACGTAATCGTCGGCGCCCGTGTTCAGGCCCGCGATCTTGTCCTCTTCCATGCTCTTCGCCGTCAGCATGATGACGGGGATGTCCTGGAAATCGCGGTCGCCGCGCAACCGGGACAGCAGCCGCAGGCCACTCTGGTCCGGCAGCATCCAGTCCAGCAGCAGCAGGTCGGGCCTGCCGTGCACGATCGAATCCCAGGCCGACGCCACGTTGGCGGCCGTGCGGATCTCCCAGCCCGTCTCGCGCAGGGAGTAGCTCACCAGTTCGACGATCGCCGGCTCATCCTCGACGATCAGCACGCTCGTGTTGGCCGCCATCGATCACCCTTCGCCATTGGCCGCCAGGGCGGCCGGTTTGCTATGGCGGATATCGCGTCCTTCGACGACATAGATCACGTATTCCGCGATGTTCTTGGCATGGTCGCCGATGCGCTCGATGGCCTTCGCGACCCACAGCACGTCCAGCGCGGACGAGATCGTGCGCGGGTCTTCCATCATGAACGTGATGGTACTGCGCAGGATGGTGCGGAACTCGTGGTCGATCACGTCGTCCTGGGCGATGATCTGCACGGCGGCCTTGCCGTCCAGGCGCGCGAACGCGTCGAGCGCGTCGTGCAGCATGTCGGCGGTGGCGCGCGAGATCGTACGCACCGTCTCGTAGTGGTTGAAGCTGACCATGCCGCGTTCGTGCAGGCTCTTCGCCGTACGCGCGATCTTGGACGACTCGTCGCCGATGCGCTCGAGGTCCGTGATCACCTTGATCGTCGCCATGATCGTACGCAGGTCGTTCGCGGCGGGCTGGCGGCGCACGATCAGGTGGCTGCAGGCGTCGTCCAGCTGCACTTCGAGCTGGTTGACGGAATGGTCGTCCGCGATGACCTTGTCGGCCTGTTCGGTATTGCCGACACGGAAACAGTTCAGCGCCTCGTCGAACTGCGTCTCCACCATGCCGCCCATCAGCAGCACCTTGGAACGAATCGCCTCCAACTCCTGGTCGTACTGCTTGGAAGAGTGCTCGCCTACCATGTGTCCATCCTGTTCAATAATGTAATCTTACCGTATCAGCCGAAGCGACCGGTGATGTAGTCCTGGGTCTCTTTACGGACCGGGTTCAGGAACAGCTGGTCGGTCTCGCCGAATTCCACCAGTTCGCCCAGGTACATATAGGCCGTGTAGTCGGAGCAGCGCGCCGCCTGCTGCATATTGTGCGTGACGATGGCGATCGTGTAGTCGCCTTTCAGTTCGCTGATCAGTTCCTCGATCTTCGCGGTCGAGATCGGGTCCAGTGCGGACGTCGGCTCGTCCAGCAGCAGCACGTCGGGCTTCACCGCGACGCCGCGCGCGATGCACAGGCGCTGCTGCTGGCCGCCCGACAGCGACAGGCCGCTCTTGTTCAACTTGTCTTTCACTTCGGTCCACAGCGCGGCCTTCTTCAACGCCCATTCCACGCGCTCATCCATCTCGCCGCGGGACAGGTTCTCGTACAGGCGCACGCCGAACGCGATGTTGTCGTAGATGGACATCGGGAACGGCGTCGGCTTCTGGAACACCATGCCGATCTTCGCGCGCAGCATGTTCACGTCGACACCCGGCTCCAGGATGTTGCGGCCGCGGTACAGGATAGCGCCCTCGGCGCGCTGGCCCGGGTACAAGTCGTACATGCGGTTCAGCGTGCGCAGCAACGTCGACTTGCCGCAGCCGGACGGGCCGATGAACGCGGTGACCTGCTTGTCGTGGACGTCCAGGCTGACGTTCTTCAGGCTCTTCGTCTTACCGTAGTAAAAGTCCAGACCGGCGATCTCGATGGTCTTGGTCTTGGCCTTCGATGTGGTCGTCTGGGCCGGGGTGGACAGGGTCTGGGTCATCATGGTCGCTAAGGTCATCTTATTGCGGGTTCTTTTGGCGGAACAGCGTCCGCGACAGGATATTCAGCATGAGAACGCTGAACGTGACGAGCAGTGCGGCGCCCCACGCGAGGCTGCGCCAGTCTTCGTACGAGCTCATCGCGAACAGATAGATCGCCACCGGCAGGTTGGCCATCGGCTGCTTCATGTCGAGGCTGAAGAACTGGTTGTTCAGCGCGGTGAACAGCAGGGGTGCCGTCTCGCCGGCGATGCGGGCGACGGCGAGCAGCACGCCCGTCACGACGCCGGCCTTCACGGCGCGCAGGCGCACCGTCATCGACACCTTCCAGCGCGGCGCGCCCAGCGCGAACGCCGCTTCCAGCAGGCTGTTCGGCACGAGGTGCAGCATATTGTCCGTCGTGCGCACGATGACGGGAATCGAGATCAGCGACAGCGCCACCGTGCCCGCATAACCGGAGAAATGCTGGAAGCGCGCGACGCACAGCGCGTACACGAACAGGCCGATCACGATCGATGGCGCCGACAGCATGATGTCGGTGACGAAGCGCGTGACGGCGGCGAACTTGTTGTTCTGGCCGTACTCGGCCAAGTAGATGCCGGCGAGGATGCCGACTGGCGTCGAGATCGCGGTGGACAGGCCCACCATCATCAGGCTGCCGACGATGGCGTTGCGCACGCCGCCCGGGCTGCCCGGCGCAGGCGTGTCCATCGTGAACAGCGTGTGCGACAGCGCGCCGAAGCCATTGATCAGCAACGTCGCGAGGATCCACAGCAGGAAGCCGAGGCCGATCGCCATCGCGAGCACGGACAGCGCGATGCCGATGCGGTGCCCGAGCAGCCGGCGGCGGTAGACGGAGTTGACGGCGGCATCCATTACTTCACCCCTTCCTTGCGGGACATCCCGACGAGCATCAATTTGGCGGCCGACAGCACGATGAACGTGATGGCGAACAGGATCAGGCCCAGCGCGAACAGCGACGACACGTGCAGCGGCGAGCTGGCTTCGGCGAATTCGTTGGCGAGCGTGGAGGAAATCGAATTACCGGGCGCGAACAGCGACAGTGCGATGTCGTTCGCGTTACCGATGACGAACGTGACGGCCATCGTCTCGCCCAGCGCACGGCCCAGGCCCAGCATCACGCCGCCCACGACACCCGCGCGGGTGTACGGCAGCACGATCTTGCGCACGACTTCCCATTTGGTGCAGCCGAGGCCGTACGCGGACTCCTTCAGCACGGCCGGGACGATCTCGAACACGTCGCGCATGACGGAGGCGATGAACGGGATGATCATGACGGCGAGGATCAGGCCCGCCGTCAGCAGGCCCAGGCCCATCGTGGGGCCCTGGAAAAACGGGCCGATGAACGGCAGCACGCCGAGCGTCTTTTTCAGCAGCGGCTGGACGTAATCGCCGAACAGCGGTGCGAACACGAACAGGCCCCACATGCCGTAGATGATCGACGGCACGCCCGCCAGCAGTTCGACGGCCATGCCCATCGGGCGCCGCAGCCAGACGGGGCAGATCTCCGTGAGGAACAGGGCGATGCCGAAACTGATCGGGAACGCGACCAGCAGCGCGATGATGGACGTCACCAGCGTCCCCGTGATGGCGATCAGCGCGCCGAACTTGTCGTTGACGGGGTCCCATTCGTTCGTGACGAGGAAGGCTGCGCCGAACTCGCGGAACGCGGGCGCCGCGCCGATCGCGAGCGAGATGATGATGCCGACGAGGACGACGAGGACGCTCGCCGCGAACAGCAGGGTCACCTTGTGGAAGACGAAGTCCTGGATGCGCTGCACGCGCATCGTGTTGCGCAGCGCGGCGTTGCGGGCCTCGTCCTGCAACGCGGCCTGGCCGCCAGCGTCGGCGGCAAGCGCGGTTTGTCCATTCATGTGTTTGTCCAATTTATTACCTGCAGCAAAACGCGTCGCTCCCACCCTCCCGACCGCTCGCCGGGACGGTGGGAGCGACGCTACCCACGATGCGGGATTTGCTCAATTACCAGATCGCCTTGCCCGACGCGTCTTTCAGATTGTTCTTCCAGGCCGTTTCCACGAGCTTGGTGACGGCATCCGGCATCGGCACGTAATCCAGTTCCGTCGCGGCGGCGGCGCCGTTCTTGAACGCGTAGTCGAAGAACTTCAGCACGTCCTTGCCTTTGGCAGCGTCGGCCTGCTGCTTGTGCACGATGGCGTACGTCACACCGGTGATCGGCCACGCGGCCTTGCCCGGCTGATCGGTCAGCACGACGCCGAAGCCCGGTGCCTTGACCCAGTCGGCGTTGGCGGCGGCGGCCTTGAACGCGTCGTCGTCCGGCTGCAGGAAGTTGCCGTCGTGGTTCTTCAGCTGGGTGTGCGCCAGCTTGTTCTTCTTCGAGTAGGCCCACTCGACATAACCGATCGAGCCCTTGATGCGCTGGACGTTGGCGGCGACGCCGTCATTGCCCTTGCCGCCCACGCCGACGACCCATTTCACGGCGGTACCGGCACCGATCTTCGCCTTGAAGTCGGCGTTGGTCTGCGACAGGTAGTTCGTGAACAGGAACGACGTGCCCGAACCGTCGGCGCGGTGCACGACCGTGATGTCTTCGGCCGGCAGCTTGACACCCGGGTTCAGGGCGACGATTTCCTTGTCGTTCCACTTGGTGACCTTGCCGAGGTAGATGTCGGCCAGCACGGGGCCCGTCAGCTTCAGCTGGCCGGGAGCAACACCTTCCAGGTTGACGATGGCGACGACGCCGCCCATGATCGTCGGGAACTGCATCAGGCCCGCCTCATTCAACTCTTCGACCGGCAGCGGCATGTCCGACGCGCCGAAGTCGACGGTCTTGGCCTTGATCTGCTTGATGCCGGCGCCCGAACCGATCGATTGGTAGTTCAGGCCGTTGCCGCTGGTCTTCTTGTACATCTCCGCCCACTTCGAATAGATCGGGTAGGCGAAGGTCGAACCAGCACCGGTGATGTCGGCGGCCAGCGTCGCGGTGCTCGCGAACGCAGCGGTGGTGCCGATGATGATGGTTGCCAGCAGTTGCTTCATGCGCATATCAAGTCCTTTGTTGAGGTAGTGACACGGTTGATGCTGCGCAGTGTAGAGAGCAAATATGACGGCTTTATGACATGGTCGATTCGGCCATATGACATCCGGCCTGCATAATGTGACATGTCAAAAAATCGTGTCACACGCTTGCCGGCGGCCGTCATATTGCTGTGCGTCCGGTCGTGCAAAAGCGCCTTGTAAATGCCTCGGCATTTGCTATGTTGAAGATATCGAAAAGCATGGAGGATTTGTCCTACAAACTGAACAATCGACAAGTCAGGCAGGATCGGAGGGAGCGCCCAACGGCGTTCGATGGTTATGTTATTTATTTCTGGAATGCTGACCGGTATCGTCGTCCTCGTGTTGTACGAGGTGATCTCGGAAGGTATCGGCAGTTCGCAAAAATTGCACGACCGCTATCACGAATAGCATTGGAGACCGATGAGGCCTCATCAAAGAAAAAGCGGCGGGGCCCGAGGCGCTCGCCGCTTTTCTTGTCGCCACTACGAGCGAGGTCAGCGCAGGAAGCGCGACAGCTTGCCCATCGCCGCCAGGTCCAGGTTCATGAACTGGAAGCCGGCCTTGAATTCGCCGCTGCTGAAAATGCAATACATGACCTTGGCACGCGCCTGCAGGGGGAACGGCTCGCCGTCGACGAGCAGGTCGAAGGCAACGTGGCCCGTCTGCCCCGTCTGCAGCGGATTGGGCACCGTGACGCTGACGCCGTTGGCGCCGATGTCGGACGTGCGGCCCTGGACGGGCGCCTGCCCTTCCATCGCCAACATTGCCCTTACTTTCAAGATCTTGCGTGCGGAAGTCCTTTGATCTGCCACGATAGCCTGTGATGCGTTTGGAAACGAGGTGGCATTATAGGGGCAAACGGCGTTCCGTGTATTGCCGTGCGCCAATCCCAACCACGTCAATCGAGTTCGCGCAGCTTGCTGAACGCCTCGTCGATGCGCTCGACGGCCACGATGTTCATTCCTTCAATCTTTTGCTTCGGCACATTTGCCTTCGGGATCACGGCGACGGAGAAGCCGAGCTTCGCCGCCTCGCGCAGGCGTTCCTGGCCGCGCGGCGCGGGGCGGATCTCGCCCGCGAGGCCCACTTCGCCGAACACGACGAGACCGCGCGGCAGCGCCTTGTTGCGCATCGATGAATTAATGGCAAGCAGCACAGCGAGGTCCGCCGCCGGCTCCGTGATCTTGACGCCGCCGACGGCGTTGATGAAAACGTCCTGGTCGAACGCGGCAATGCCCGCGTGGCGGTGCAGCACGGCGAGCAGCATCGCGAGACGATTCTGCTCCAGGCCGACGGACAGTCGGCGCGCGTTCGGCAGATGACTCGCGTCGACGAGCGCCTGCACCTCGACGAGCAGCGGCCGCGTCCCCTCCTGCGTCACCATCACGCAGGAACCGGGCACCTGGCTGTCGTGTTGCGAAAGAAATAACGCAGACGGGTTCGACACCCCTTTGAGACCTTTTTCCGTCATCGCGAACACGCCCAGCTCGTTGACGGCGCCGAAACGGTTCTTGATGGCGCGCACGAGGCGGAAGCTCGACTGCGTATCGCCCTCGAAATACAGCACCGTGTCGACGATGTGCTCCAGCACGCGCGGGCCCGCCAGTGCGCCCTCCTTCGTCACGTGGCCGACGAGGATGATGGTCACGCCGGTCTGCTTGGCGACGCGCGTGAGCTGCGCTGCGCATTCGCGCACCTGCGACACGGACCCGGGCGCCGACGTCAGCGCGTCGGAGTACAAGGTCTGGATCGAGTCGATGACCGCGACGTCGGGCTTCAGGTCGGCGATCGTGCCGAGGATTTTCTCCAGCTGGATCTCGGCCTGCAATTTCAAATCCTTTGCCTCGACCTGCAAGCGGCGCGCACGCAGGGCGATCTGGGCGCCGGATTCCTCGCCCGAGACGTACAAGGTGCTGCGCGCCGTCGCGAGGTTCGCGAGCGCCTGCAGCAGCAACGTGGACTTGCCGATGCCGGGATCGCCGCCGATCAGCACGACGCCGCCCGCGACGAGGCCACCGCCCAGCACGCGGTCGAATTCGTCGATGCCGGTGCCGAAACGCGGCACGTCGATCGCCTCGATGTCCTTCAGCGACAGCACGGGCGCCGTCTGCGCGAGGCTCTTGTGCATATGCGCCGCCTGCGACATGCGGTTCAGGCCCTGCGTCTCGACCTGCTCGGTCATCGTGTTCCAGGCCTTGCAGTCGGTGCACTGGCCGGTCCAGCGGCTGGAGACGCTGCCGCAATCGCTGCAGACGAAACTGGTACGGGGTTTAGCCATGGTTCCTTACTTATAAAATGGGATCGCACCCGAGCGGCGCCTCGGCCACGCGCACGCGCGGCGCCACGGCGCACATCAATTCATAGCCGATCGTGCCGGCGGCCTGCGCCACCTCGTCGATCGGGAGGCCGTCGCCCCACAGTGTGACCTTGCTGCCGACATGCGCATTCGCGATCGGGGACAGGTCGACGGCCATCATGTCCATCGACACGCGGCCGACGAGCGTCGTGCGCACGCCGTCCACGAGGACGGGTGTGCCGTGTTCCGCGTGGCGCGGGTAGCCGTCCGCATAGCCGCAGGCGACGACGCCGATCGTCATGGGGCGGTCCGCCTGAAAGCGGCTGCCGTAGCCCACGCTGTCGCCGGGTTCAAGGCGCTGGATGCCGATGATTTCCGATTTCAGGGTCATCGTCGGCAACAGGCCGTAATCCTTGGCCGACCGCCCGCCTGGCGTGCCGCCGTACAGCATGATGCCGGGCCGGACCCAGTCGTTTTGCAATTCCTGGACGAGCTCGGCGGTGTGCAGCACCCCGCCGGAATTCGACAGGCTGCGCTCGCCCGGCAAGCCATCGGCACCGAGGCGGAAGCGCCGCACCTGCTCGCCGATCGACAGGCGCGGATGTTCCAGCTCGTCCGCGTTCGCGAAATGCGTCATCAACGTGATGTTGCGGATGCCGGGGATGGCGCGGAGGCGGCCGTACGCCGCGGCGAAATCTTCCGGACGGAAGCCCAGGCGGTTCATCCCCGTATTCATCTTGAGGTGCACGTCGATGGGGCGGTACAGCTGCGTGTACTCGAGCATCTTGACCTGCTCGATGCAGTGCACGGTGCTGTCGATGCCGTGCTCGGCCAGCAGCGGGATGTCGGACGTGTCGAAGATTCCTTCTAATAACAGGATCGGCTTCGTCCAGCCCAGCGCGCGCAGGCGCAGCGCGTTGTCCGTCTCGATCAGCGCAAGGCCGTCCGCTTGGGCGAAGCCACGGACGCCCCGCTCCAGCCCGTGACCATACGCATTCGCCTTGACCACGGCCCAGACGCGCGCCTGCGGCGCGCATGCGCGCGCACGGGCCAGATTGTGCTGCATGGAGTCGAGATGGATGGTGGCGTGCAGGGGACGTGGCATGGCTTGCAGATGGGGGCGGTCGACCGGGAACGAAAGGTTTATTTTACCTGCGGCAGTGAAATGCCGTATTGTCGATTCCTTGGGCGAACCCGTCTTTCATGGTATAAAGCAACCCATCCAGTTTTTTGAACCTCTCGAATGAATCGTGGTTTTTATACCATCATGGCGGCGCAGTTCTTCTCGTCGCTGGCAGACAACGCGCTGATATTTGTCGCGATCGGTCTGCTAACGGCGATGAAAGCCCCGGCTTCCCTGACTCCGCTGCTGAAGCTGTCGTTCGTCCTGTTCTACGTCCTGCTGGCCGCTTTCGTCGGTGCGTTCGCCGATTCGATGCCCAAGGGACGGGTGATGTTCATCGCCAATTTAATCAAAGTCTTCGGGTGCTGCCTGATCTTTTTCGGCGTGCATCCTCTCATCGCGTGCGCCGTCGTCGGCTTCGGCGCCGCCGTCTACTCGCCCGCCAAGTACGGCATCCTGACCGAACTGCTGCCGCCGGAAAAACTCGTGGCCGCGAACGGCTGGATCGAGGGCTTGACCGTCATGTCCATCATCCTCGGCACCGTCATGGGCGGCGCCCTCGTCAGCCAGCACGGCAGCGCCTGGTTGATGACTCTCGACGTGCCCTATATCGACACCGGCATCAACACCCCGACGAAGGGCCAGCTCGCGGTGCTGATCGGCGTGTACGCGCTGGCCGCCGGTTTCAACCTGCGCATCCCGGACACGGACGCCCGCTACGAGCACCAGGAACGCAACCCGGCCAAGCTGATCGCCGACTTCGCCGACTGCTCCGCCACGTTGTGGAAAGATAAACTCGGGCAGATCTCGCTGGCCGTGACCACACTGTTCTGGGGCGCCGGGGCCACGTTGCAATTCATCGTGCTGAAGTGGGCCGAGCGCTCGCTGCACATGCCGCTCGACAAGGCGACGAGCCTGATCGGCGTCGTCGCCATCGGCGTCGCGGTCGGGGCCGCGCTGGCCGCGAAGATGATCCCGCTGAAGAAGTCGCTGACCGTGATCCCGCTCGGCATCGTGATGGGCCTCGTCGTGACGGCCATGACGCTCGTGCACTCGCTGACGATCGCCGTGCCCATGCTCTTGCTCATCGGCCTGCTGTCCGGGTTCTTCGTCGTGCCGATGAACGCACTGCTGCAGCACCGCGGCCACGTCCTGATGAGCGCCGGTCACTCGATCGCCGTGCAGAACTTCAACGAGAACCTCTCGATCCTCACCATGCTGGCCGTGTACGCCATCATGATCACGCTGAACCTGGACCTGAACGTCATCATCGTCCTGTTCGGCCTGTCGCTGGCAGGCATCATGTGGCTGATAGGCCGCCGCCACGCGACGAACCAGCGCGAACACGACTCGCTCGCGCTGATCGGCGAGCACAAGCACTGATCAGGGATGCAGGCGGGCCGCGGCCCGTTCGCGCCAGTCGTCGGGGACGATGAAGCCCCGCTCGAATTCGACGATGCAGCCCGGTTCTTCGCGCACGAGCGACACGAGCACCGGCGCATCGGACACGGTGAAATGGTCGTCCAGTTCCGCCGCGAGTTGGGCCTTGTCGAGCATCCACGTGGCCGATTGCGCGCGAAATGGCGGCAACCACTGCAGCCGGGGCAGCACGAGGAAGCGGTCGCCTGGCAACGCCTCCAGTTCTTCCAATGCGCACCAGAAGCCTCGGCAGTGGCCGGCCGTGATGCCGCGCATCGCCCGGTACGTCCCTCTCGGATAGAACAGCCAGCCCTTCACGAGCGCGCGTGCCGCGACGACGGGCCGCGGCAGCAGCTCTTGCGCGGCCGGATGGCTGCCGAGTTCCAGCTGGCGGTCGAACACCTTGCGCATCTTGCGTCCCAGGCTGTCGGCCAGGTTCGGGCCGACGAACGTGTCGAAGCCCGCCGTGGAATCGCCTTGCAGCAGGTAGAACTTGGTGGCGAACTCGATGTGTTCGACACCCGCTCCCGCATCCAGCAGGAAGTCGAATTCGCCGACCGTGTCGTTGCGGTTCGCGCGCACCTGCAGGCCGTGCGCGACGAGGCGCCCCTGCTGTGCGAAATAAAAGGCCATCAGCTTTTCCGCGTACAAGCCCAGGCGCGTCATCATCTTGTCGCCCAGCGCGGCGTCGAGGGCGGACGGGTCGGCATCGAGGTCGGCCAGCCAGCATTCCGTCTCCGGCGTCACCGGGCCCAGGGTGGCGATGCGGCCGTCCCAGTGCGGGTCGTGGACGTCGAGCAGGTCCGGGGCATCCAGCAGCCAGGCCAGCGCGCGCACGCGTGCGCGCCGCAGATGGCCCCAGCGGCGTTCGAAATAGTCCTGGTAGGTGTCAGTCGGATCGTGCACGGGCGTTCCTTGCCCTGCACAGGTCGGCCCACGCAAGCGCCTTGTCGGCGCCGCGTCGCAGCAGTTCGCCAGGATGCAGCGTGGCCACGAGGGTCACGGCGCGTCCGCCCGCGTCGAGCGCGTGCACGTCACCGCGCGCGCCGGCCAGCGGCTCCGGCAGCGGCCGGCCCAGCAAGCTGTTGGCGGCGATCTGGCCCAGCGTGAGCACCGTGTCGGCGCCCGTCAGCGCCACTTCGCGTTCGAGGTACGGGCGGCACGCCGCGGCCTCGTCCGGCGTGGGTGCGCGCTCGCCGCCATTCGGCGTCGTCGGGCGGCACTTGATCAGGTTCGTCACGTACACGTCACGCTCGCGCGCCAGGTCGACGGCGGCCAGCATGTTGTCGAGCAGCTTGCCCGGTTCGCCCGCGAGCGGCACGCGTGCCTTTTCGTCGGCGGCCGTCGTGGCACCGGCCGCGACGAGCCAGCGCGCCTGTTTCGCACCCGTGCCCGGCACCGGCGCGCGGCCTTCGCGGCAGGCGCTGCAGCGGCGGCACGCGGCGATGGCGATGGCCAGCTGGTCCCAATCCATCATCGCGATTTCTTCCGGCGTCGCGTCGCTCGGCAGCGCGGCGTCGTCCCAGGCGGAATCCGTGTCGACGGGCGCCAGCGCGGACACCGACTGCGCCACCGGCTGCAGGGGCGATGGACCCGGCGCGCGCGGCCCGGCCGGCGGCACGGGCCGCCGCGCGGGCGGTGCCGCCGGTGCCTCGGCGACCGGCGCTTCGGCCACGGGCGCCAGCGCGGACGCCGACTGCGCCACGGGCTGCAGCGGCGACGGTCCGGGCGCGGCTGCAGGTTCCGCCGCGGCTTCGCGCGCCGGCACCGCGCGCAACTGCCACAGCGGGGTCAAGCCCATCTCGTTCAGGAAGATGGCATCGCGTTCGCTGACACCGTTCATAACATATACCTCATCACGATCGCATCCTCGCGCCGGCCTTCGTGCGCCGGATAATAACCTTTGCGCCGGCCGATCTCCGCGTAGCCGTAGCGCCGGTACACGTCGAGCGCGCGCATGTTCGACGGGCGCACCTCGAGCAGGATCGATGCCATGCGCTCCGCGCGCGCGCGGGCCGCAATGCGGTCCAGCAGATAACGCCCGAGGCCATGGCCCTGGCGCCGCGCGGCGACGGCCACGTCGAGCAGGTGGGCTTCGTCCAGCGCGTACATCAGCAGGAAGTAGCCGGCCAGCGCGCCTTCCGGCTCGCGCAGCACCCACGCATCGTAGCCGCTCGCCAGCGAATCCATGAAATTCGCGCGGCTCCACGGATGCGGGAACACGCTGCATTCGAGCGCATGCACGTCGTCGACGTCGGCCACGACCATCGGCCGCAATGCCGGCTGCGCCTCCCCGCTCATGGCTTGCCCTGCTCCGCGCCGGCCTTGGCCGCGTTGATGGCCTGGCGTTCCGCACTCGTGTACGCGACCTTGTTGCGCAGGTAGATCGGCTGCGCGTCGTCGGCCGGCACGGCGCGGCCGGATGCCAGCGCGGCCGCGCCCAGCACGGCCAGTTCGCGCGCATGCGGCAGGATGTCGGGAAGTGCATCCGCGGCGAACGCTCTGGACGCGAACGCTTCCGGATACGCGGCGAAGCCGTTGCCGCAGGCGGCGAGGCCTGTCACGGGTTCCGGCGCGACGTCGGCCGGCGCGCACAGCGCGGGCTCGCGCACGACCTGCCAGCCGTCCATCCAGCGGTACTGCGCCCAATACACTTCGCCCATGCGCGCATCGAGCACGGCGACGACGTCCGTCGCGCCCTTGCGTGCGCGGCATGCCTCGGCCATCGCTTCCAGCGTGACGAGCGGCAGCACGGGCTTGCGGGCACCGAACGCGAGGCCCTGCGCCACGCCGCACGCCGTGCGCACGCCCGTGAACGACCCGGGACCGGCGCCGAACGCGATGGCGTCGCAGTCGGCCAGGGCGATGCCGGCGTCGCGCAGCAGCTCCTGCACCATCGGCAGCACGGACTGCGAGTGCGTGCGCACGCCGGCCGATTCGCGGGTCAGGACGGCGGCATCCGTGCCGTTCAATAAAGCGCAGGACGCCAGTTCGGACGAGGTTTCGATTGCGAGGATGATAGGCATGGCGTATTGTAACCCGCCGGCGCGGCCGGCCAAAAGCGCGGAACCGTTGTAAAATCCCGCCCATGTCCAGTCTGACCCTCGAGCCCGATACCCGCGACCAGGTCGCCGCCGCCGTCAGCGGCGACGGCTGGATCGTCGCCTGCCTGTGCGCCGCCTGGTGCGGCACCTGCTCGTCGTACCGCGCCGCGTTCGACGGCCTCGCCGCCCGCCATCCCGATAAAACCTTCGTGTGGATCGACGTGGAAGACCAGGCGGACGTCGTCGGCGACCTCGACGTCGACAACTTTCCCACCCTGCTGCTGCAGCGCGACGACACCGTCGCCTTCTTCGGCACGATGCTGCCCGATGCGGGCGTGGCCGACCGGCTGATCCAGGCGCAGGCGGGGCTCAGCGCCGATGAATTGTCGCGCCAGGCCGCATCGACACCGGAGCGGCAGGCGTGGCAGCGCGAGTGCAATTTGCGCACGTTGATGGCGAACGCCGACGAATAAATGCGCGGCATTGCGGTGATGTAGGGTGGACGGGTCTCCCGTCCACCCTACGGAAACGTCACGCGAGCCGCAGCGGCAAGCTACGCAACCTCTGCCCCGTCAACTTGAACACGGCATTCGCCACGGCCGGCGCGACGGGCGGCACCGCGGGTTCGCCCATCCCTTCCGGCGGCGCCGCGCTGGGCATGACGATCGTCTCGACGTCCGGCACCTGCGCCATCCTCAGCACCGGATAGTCACCGAAATTCGTCTGCTGCGGCTGGCCGTTCGCGAACGTGATCTCGCCCGCCAGCGCGGCCGACAGGCCGAACACGACGCTCGACTCCACCTGCTGCGCGACGATGTTCGGATTCACGGCGATGCCGCAGTCGACGGCGCACACGACCCGGTGCACGCGGATGTCCTTGTCCGCCAGCGGCACCTCCGCCAGCGGCACCTCCGCCACCGACACCTCCGCCACCATCGCAACGACCGTGCCGAACGACTGGTGCACGGCGAGGCCGTGCGCGCGCCCTGCCGCCGGCGTGCCTGCGCGCGCGAGGGCGGCGTCCAGCACCGCGAGGTGGCGCGGATGGTCCTTCAGCAGCGCGCGCCGCCATGCTGCCGGGTCCTGGCCGGCCGCGTGCGCGAGTTCGTCGGCGAAGCTCTCCTTGAAGAACGCGTTGTGCGAGTGGCCCACCGAGCGCCAGTAGCCGATGGGGACAATGCTTTCCACGGCCACGTGGCGGCTGCGCCGGTTCGCGATCGCGTACTGCATGTCGTATTCGCCTTCGGCCGTCGTCTTGTCCGGACCGACGCCGGGCAGTCCGAGGTTGCGCGGAAAGTACTGGTGGCCGATGGCGCCGCTGGCCAGCTTGCTGTCCCACGCGAGCACGCGCCCGTCCGCACCCACACACGCCGTGTAGCGCGCGAGCGCGGCCGGGCGGTAGACGTCGTGGCCCGTGTCGTCCTCGCGCGTCCAGATCAGCTGGACGGGCCGGCCGCGCGTCTGCATCGCGACGGCGACCGCCTGCGCCACCATGTCCGTCTCGAGGCGCCGGCCGAAGCCGCCGCCCAGCATCGTCACCTCGATGCTCACGTCGTCGCGCGACACGCCGGCAACCTTCGCCGCCACGTCCACGGCGATGCTGGCCACCTGCGTGGGCGCCCACAGCTTGACCTTGCCGTTCAGGACTTGCGCCGTGCAGTTCTGTGGTTCCATCGTCGCGTGAGCGAGGAACGGCGCGCGGTACTCGGCCTGCACGGTGCGCGCGCCCGCCGGTGCCGGCGCATCCGGGCTGCCGGACTCGAAATACGTGTAGCCCGACTCGCGGTCGAGCGCTTGCGCGAAGCCCGCGAACACGGACTCGCTCGACAGCGCCGCGTGCGGACTGACGGTCCAGCGCACGGGCAGCGCGAGAGCGGCCTGCTTCGCCTGCCACCACCCCTCGGCCACGACGGCGACGCCGGCCCCCGCGCCGGACAACGGCGCGAGTGCGGCCGACACGTCGACCACTTTCACGACGCCGGGCATTGCGGCGATCGCATCCGCTTCGAACCCGCCGACGCCGCCCCCCAGCACGGGCGCCATCCGCAGCGCCGCGTACAGCAGGCCTTCGGGCCGCACGTCGACGCCGAAGCGAGCCTGCCCGTTGACCTTGGACGCCGCATCGCGCCGCGGCAGCGGCTTGCCGATCAGGGTGAATTGCGCGGGCGTCTTCAGGGGCACGTCGGACGCAGCTATGCTGCCGCCCAGCGCTGCCGCACGCGCGGCCAGCAGACCGTACGGTGCGCGCCGTCCATCCGGATGCACGACCATGCCGTCGCGTGTGGTCAGGGTATCGACGTTCGTCTTCCACTGTTCCGCGGCGGCGCGCAGCAGCATCGCGCGGGCGACGGCACCCGCCGCGCGCATCGTCGGCCACGCATCCTTCACGCTCGATGAACCGCCGGTGAACATGATGCCCAGCTCGCGCGCCACCTTGCCGGCGATCCAGCGCGCGCCCTGCGGCACGTTGCCCAGGTCGTCCGGATGGAACGGCAGCGTGTCGCGCAGCACGGTGAGGTTCGCGAAGATCTTGTCGATGGGGGCTTGCACGACGCGCACGGAGGCCAAAGGCGCGTCCAGTTCCTCGGCCAGCAGCATCGGCAGCGCCGTGTGCACGCCCTGCCCCATCTCGCTGCGCGGAACGACGACGTCGACGGTGCCGTCGGACGCGATGGCGACCCAGCCGTTCAACGCGACGGTGCCCGCGTCATGCACGGCACTGCCCGCCGTCGCGCGCAGGCGCTGGCGCGGCGGCGCGACACCCCAACCCACGACGAGCGTGGCACCCGCAGCCAGGCCGCCGAGCAGGAACCGGCGCCGGCCCTTGCGCGCGCCGCGCACGCCGGGTACCGGTTCGCGCCCGTCCTTATCCGAACCTGGTCCGCTCGTGTCCCGCATCGTCCTCCCTCCATGTGTCCAGCAATTCGCCCGGCGCCATCGGCCGGCCATACAGATACCCCTGCGCGCGCCGGCAACCGTGACGCAGCAGGAATGCGGCCTGTTCGGCCGTCTCCACGCCTTCACCGATCACCGCGAGGTCCAGGCTCTTGCCCAGCTGGACGATGGCGACGGCGATCGCCTCGTCGTCCTTGTCCGCCGGGATGTCCTTGATGAAGCTGCGGTCGATCTTCAACGTCTGCACCGGCAGCTGCTTCAAATAGGCGAGCGACGAATACCCGGTACCGAAGTCGTCGATCGCCAGTTCCACGCCCAGCGCATGCAGGTCGTTGATGTACTGGAGCGCATCGGACGTATTCATGATGACGGATTCCGTCACCTCCAGCTGCAGGCGCTGCGGCGCGAGGCCCGTGTCGGCCAGCACGCGCGCGACGAGCGGCGCCAGGCTGCCGCGGTCGAACTGGCGCCCGGACAGGTTCACCGCGATCTTCGGCACGTGCAGTCCAGCAGACTCCCAGCATACCACCTGGCGGCACGCCTGTTCCAGCACCCAGGCGCCCAGTTGGCCGATGAAGCCGATGTCCTCCGCGAGCGGGATGAAGCGCACGGGCGGCACGTGGCCCAGTTCCGGGCTGTGCCAGCGCACGAGGGCCTCGGCGCCGGTCAGCCGGCCCGTGTCGATGTCGACCTGCGGCTGGTAGTGCAGGTGGATCTCGCCCCGTTCGATCGCGCGCCGCAGCAGGCCTTCCATGCGCAGGCGCTCGGCGCCGTCGCCGTCCATCGACGGCACGTACAGCTGGTAGCCGTTGCGGCCGCGCGCCTTGGCCTGGTACATCGCCACGTCGGCATTGCGAATCAGGACGTTCATGTCGACGGCGTCGTGCGGGAACAGGCTGATGCCCACGCTGCCGGTGACGAACAGCTCGTAGTCGGAGACGACGACGGGCCGCTCGAACAGCCGCATCAGCTTCTCCGCGACGTGGCGCGCGCCGCTCGCGCCGTCGACGTCTTCCAGCAGCACGATGAATTCGTCGCCGCCCAGGCGCGCCAGCGTGTCCCCCGCACGCAGGCACTGGGCCAGCTCGCCCGCGACCTGTTTCAGCAGCTCGTCGCCGATGTGGTGGCCCAAGGTGTCGTTGACGGTCTTGAAGCGGTCCAGGTCGATGAACATCACCGCGAGCTGGCGGCCGTCGCGCGCCGCGCGTACCATCGCGTGCTGCAGGCGATCGTGGAACAGCAGCCGGTTCGGCAGCCCCGTGAGCGGGTCGTGGTGCGCCAGGTGATCGAGCTTGTCCTGCGATTCCTTGACCTTCGTGATGTCGGAGAACACGCAGACATAGTGCGTGACGGCGTCGTGGTCGTCGCGCACGGCCGACACGGTCAGCCACTCGAGGTAGGCTTCGCCGTTCTTGCGGCGGTTGTGGATCTCGCCGCGCCAGAAGCCCGCCTCCGCGAGGCCGGCCCACAGCGCCTCGTGCAGGCCCGCGTCGTCGCCCATCATGCGCGTCAGGTTCGAATGCGTGCCGACCGCCTCGCTCTCCGTGTACCCGGTAATCTGCGTGAACGCGGGATTCGTCGCGACGATCCGGCCATGCACGTCGATCACCATCACGCCGTCCGCGATATGTTCCAGCACGGTGGCCGACAGGCGCAGCTTTTCCTCGGCCTGGCGCCGCTCCGTGATGTCGGCGAACACCCAGATGCTGCCGTCGTCGTGGCGTTCCGGGTCCAGCGCGCGGCCGCTGACGGCGCACCAGAACAGACTGCCGTCGCGGCGCCGGAATGCGCGGTCGTCGCTGAAATCGCCGCCGCCCGCCAGCACGGGCGTCGCGGCGTCCAGGCCTTGCGCGTAGTCGTCGACGGTGGGGAACAGCACGCCGATCGGGTCGCCCACCAGCTCGCCCTCCGCGTAGCCGAACAATTCGTCGAAGCGGCGGTTGGTCGACACGACGCGGCGCTCGCGCACGTACAGGATGCCGAACATGACGTTGTCCAGCACGGCGCCCTGCTCGGCCAGCAGTGCCTCGATGCGCATCTCGTTGTATTTGCGCTCGCTGATGTCGGAGATGATCCCGTCGATCCAGAACACGGCATTGCCTTCGAACCCGACCGGCTGGCCGCTCTCCAGCACCCAGCGCTCGATGCCGGCGGCGTCGCGGATGCGGTACTCGATCTCGTACGGACGCGCGGCCAGCACGGCGTCCTTGATGAAGTGCCGCTGCAGCTTGCGGTCTTCCGCGCAGATCACGTCGGCCCACGTGTCCGTGTGCGCACCGATGAAGCGGCTCGCCGGGTAGCCGGAAATCTCTTCGATGGCATCGCTGACGAAGTCGATCAGGCCGCCCGGGCGGGCCCGGAACACGGCGCCCGGCACCTGCGTGACGATCGTGCGGAAGCGTTCCTCGCGCCGGCCGATGTCCTGGAACAGGTCGCCGATCGCGATCCGCATGCGCTCGAGCTGCCCGCCGAGGCGGCCCAGCTCGTCATTCGTCGACAGCGCGAGCGGTGCGTCGAACTTGCCGCGCGACAGGCGGTCGGAAAAGCTCATCAACGTGCCCAGCGGCGCAAGCAGGCGGCGCCGCAGCAGGATCAGGATCAGCAGCAGCGACACGCCCAGCTGGACGGCCAGCACGAGCGCGTACCGCGCCTGCTTCGCGCGCAGCGACTGCTGGCTCCGGCTGTCGTCCATCTCGACGGCCACGTGGCCGATCGGCTGCCCGTGCACGACGACGTCGCGCTCCGCCCGCAGCACGTGCCCGCTTGGCGCGGCGACGGCGCGGCGGTCGATGAAATCGCCCTCGACCTGCGCGCCCACGTGCACGTGCACGACGGCCGGGTCGCGCATCAGCGA
Organism: Massilia pinisoli; assembly: GCF_024753285.1. GTDB lineage: Bacteria > Pseudomonadota > Gammaproteobacteria > Burkholderiales > Burkholderiaceae_D > Telluria > Telluria pinisoli. The sequence goes on from NZ_JANUGW010000009.1 coordinate 112,701, forward strand.
ATCGACGAGCGAGCGCGCGGCGTCCACGTTCATGTTCCACAGCGATTCCTGCATGCCGAGCGCGAGGATGTCGGCGTTGCGCTGCAAGGTGTCGTCCAGTTCGCGGCGCGCCGCCTGCTGCTCCTGCACGCCGATCAAGAGGTAGCCGCCCACGACGGCAGGCACGCCCAGGCCGCCGGACACCAGCACGAGCAGTGCGGTGTACAACGAACGGCCATACAGCCGGGCGAGGCGCGCCGGCAGTGCGGACAAGGCAACTCTGGATAGGAAGGCCATGGCGTGGGATGCGGTGCCGACCCGCTTGTGGCCGGCACGACAACTAATGTGGCAAATCAAGTAGTTAGAGTTATGTTCGGATTATGCACGCAACAATTGCCGTACGTCACAAGTTTTTCGATTGTGCTAGGTTTGGTAGCGATAACCGTTACCAGACCGCCACGTTGGCATTGCGCTACCGTCCGGAATTTCGTGTCCCCATTGATGAATTTCGCACTTGCGCGGCCGTGTCCGTGATCACAGAATCGGCACGCGACTTTTTACCCCGACATCATGATTACCCTACTCTCCAACACGACGACATGGGCCCGCGCGGCCCTCGGCCTGGCGCTCGCAGGCACCTGTTCTTCCGGCATGGCCGCGCCCGTGCCTTATGCGACGGAACAGGTGATTGCCGCCGGCGACACCCCGGCCATCGTGGCCGAAAAAGCGGCCAAGGTCCTGCCCAGGCCGAACCAGTCCGCATGGATGCGGCTGGAGCGCACGTTTTTCCTGCACTTCGGCGTCAATACCTTCAACGGCGTGGAATGGGGCAGCGGCAAGGAAGACCCCGCCATCTTCAACCCCACGCAACTGGACGCCAGCCAGTGGCTCCGCGCCGTCAAGCAGCTGGACGGCAAGATGCTCGTGCTGGTGGCCAAGCACCACGACGGCTTCGCCATGTGGCCCTCGCGCTATACGGCGCATTCGTCGGCCGCGAGTCCCTGGCGCGGCGGCAAGGGCGACCTCGTGCGCGAGGTCGCCGACGCTGCCCGCGCCGCCGGCGTCAAGCTGGGCATCTACCTGTCCCCCGCCGACCTGTACCAGCTGAAGACGAACCCGGCCAATCCCGCCGGCTACTACGGCAACGGCAGCCCGAAACGCACGTCCGTCATCCCGACGGATCCGGCCCGCTTCCAGAGCGACCCCGCGCAGGGCCGCGCGCCGACGCCCGGCTTCGGCACGTTCACGTACGAGGTCGACGACTACAACCGCTACTTCCTGAACCAGCTGTACGAGCTGCTGACGCAGTACGGGCCCGTCGATGAGGTGTGGTTCGACGGCGCCAATCCCGACCCCAGCGTGGCCGAGACGTACGATTACACGGCCTGGTACGACCTGATTCGCAAGCTGCAGCCGGGCGCCGTCATCATGGGCAAGGGCCCGGACGTGCGCTGGGTCGGCAGCGAGAGCGGCTACGGCCGCCCGACGGAATGGAGCGTCGTGCCGCTGCCGAACGCGCCCGCCGACTTCCGCTGGCCCGACATGACGGACGGCGACCTGGGCAGCAGGGCGAAACTCGTCCCTGGCTCGCACCTGTGGTGGTATCCGGCGGAGACCAACGTCACCATGCTCGGCAACGGCCAATGGTTCTGGGCCCGCGACAAGCGGCCGCGCCCCGTCACGCAACTGGTGGACATCTTTTATTCATCGGTCGGGCGCAACGGCAACCTGATCCTGAACCTGTCGCCCGACAACCGCGGGCTCGTACCCGACGACCAGGTCACGACGCTCGGCCAGATGGGCGAAATCGTGCGCGACACGTTCGCCGTCAACCTGGCGCGCGGCGCGAAGGTGGCCGCCGACCACGCCGCGCCGCGGCACGGCCCGGCCGCCGTCCTGGACGGCAACCTCGACACGTGGTGGGAAGCGGCGCCCGGCCGCACGGACGGTACGCTGACCTTGACCCTGCCGCGGCGGGCGACGTTCGACGTCGTGTCGCTGCAGGAAGCGGTCGATCACCGCGGCCAGCGCGTCGAGTCGTTCGCCATCGAGACGTGGAACGGCGCCGCCTGGACGACGCCCGCGCTGCACCCGGCCGACGTGACGACGACGGTCGGCCACCGCCGGCTGATCCGCCTGGCGAACCCCGTGACGACGGACCGCGTGCGCATCCGCATCACGGGCGCGCGCCTGGCGCCCACGCTGGCCGAGGTCGGCCTGTACAAGCAGGCGGTGGACCTGCTGCCGCCCGCCATCGCCGACCGCGATGCCGACGGCGCCGTGCACCTGAGCCATCCGGGCGGCGGGACGATCGTCTACACGGTCGACGGGTCGGCGCCCACCGCGGCCTCGCCCGTGTACCGCGCGCCGATCCCGCTGCCCGGCAACGCCGTCGTGAAGGCGGCGCGCCTGCTGCCCGGCGGACGCCTGGGCGTGGTCGGCACGCGCTCCTTCGTCGGCCTGTCGCCGCGCGGTTGGAAGGTCGCGGCCGTGGACGTCGATCCAGCCGGCCACGCGGCGCTGGCCGTCGACGGCAATCCCGCCACGTTCTGGGACACGGGCTGGAACAACGCCGACAAGGGCCCGAAATCGATCACGATCGACATGGGCGCGGCACGCCGCATCGCCGGCCTGGCCTACCTGCCGCGCCAGGATGGACAAGTCCTCGGCACCGTCGTGAACTACCGCTTCGAGACGAGCATGGACGGCGTGCAGTGGCAGACCGCCGTCGCGCAAGGCACGTTCTCCAACATCCAGAACAATCCGGACTGGCAGACGGCGCGCTTCGCCCCCGTGGACGCCCGCTTCTTCCGCTTCACGGCGATCAACGATGTGTGGCATACGGGCGGCGCCAACGCGGCCGAGCTGACCGTCATCCCGGCCGACCAGGACTGATCCTTGCCATGACACCACGCCTGCTGACCATCGCCATCGCCGTCGCGCTCCACGGCGCGGGAGCGAGCGCCGCGACCGTCACCGTGCACGATCCGCGCACCCTCGCCGCCGCGCTGGAGCGGGCGCGCGCCGACAAGCGCATCGACCGCATCACGCTGGTCCCCGGCACGTACGTGCTGGCGGAAACGATCGTCATCGACGAGCGCCTGTCCGGCCGGCCCGGCCATCCATTCGAACTGGTGGGCGCGCCCGGCGCACGCGTGATCCTCAGCGGCGCACCGGCCCTGCCCCCGCTCCGCTGGGAACCGTGGCGCGACGGCATCTGGCGCGCCCGTTACACCGGCCCGGCATTCCAGCGCTTGTGGCTGGACGACCGGCGACTGGTGCGCGCACGCTATCCGAACGTCGGCCCGGACCCCGACGCCCTCATCGGCGCCGCCGACGCCACCTCACCGGCACGCGTGGCAGGCTGGCACGACCCCGCGGGCGCCGTCCTGCACGCGCTGCATGGCCTTGGTTGGGGCGGCGTGCAGGTCCCGATCCTCGGCAAGGACGCGAACGGCGCGCTCCGCTACGGCCCGCAGGTGGCCAACAACCGCGCCATGGAGCCCAGCACGACCGCGCGCTGGGTCGAGAACGTGTTCGAGGAACTGGACGCGCCGGGCGAGTGGTTCCACGACCGCGCAGCCGGCTGGCTGTACCTGAAGCCCGTGACGCCGGGTCGTCCGCCGGCGCGCGGCTTTCATGCCGGCGCGCTGGACACGCTCGTGCGCATCGCCGGACGGCGCGGCGACGTGCACGACGTCGCGCTGCGCAACCTCGTGTTCACGCGCGCGGAGCCCACCGTGCTGCAGGCGCTGGAGCCGCTGCTGCGCTCCGACTGGAAATTCGCCAGGAGCGGCGCCGTCACGGTGGAACACGCGCGCGACGTGCGCATCGCCGACGGCGAGTTCACGGACCTGGGCGGCCAGGCCGTCGTCGTCAACGGGCGCGCTGCGGGCATCGCCGTCACGGGCAACCACATCCACGGCATCGGCGCCACGGCGATCGCGTTCGTCGGGCGGCCGGAGGCCGTGCGCTCTCCGCTGTTCGAATACCATGAACAGCTGGACCTGGACAAGATCGACCGCACACCAGGGCCGGCGTCCGACGACTACCCGCACGATTCGTCCGCGGTGGACAACCTGATCCACGACGTCGGCACCATCGACAAGCAGGCCGCAGGCGTGGAGATTTCCATGTCCGCTCGCATCACCGTCGACCACAATTCGATCTACCACGTGCCGCGTGCCGGCATCAACATCGGCGACGGCAACTGGGGCGGGCACCGCATCACGCACAACGACGTGTTCGACACGGTACTGGAATCCGGTGACCATGGCGCGTTCAACAGCTGGGGGCGCGACCGCTACTGGCATCCGGACCGCGCCGAGATGGACCGGCGCGTCGCGGCCGAACCCGGTCTCGCGCTGCTGGACGCGGTGGAACCGATCGTCATGCAGTACAACCGCTTCCGCTGCGACCACGGCTGGGACGTCGACCTCGACGACGGCGCGTCGAACTACGTGATCGACTCCAACCTGCTGCTGTCCGGCGGCCTGAAGCTGCGCGAGGGGTTCGCCCGCGTCGTGCGCAACAACATCTTCGTCAACAACACCTTCCATCCCCACGTGTGGTTCGACGCCAGCGGCGACGTCTTCGAGCGCAACGTCGTGATGGCGCCCTACCAGCCGATTGACATCCGCCATTGGGGGCGCAGCGTGGATCGCAACCTGTTCACGACAGCGGCGGCGCTGACGGCGGCGCAGGCGCGCGGCACGGATGCCGGGTCGATCGTGGGCGATCCCGTCTTTGCCGCACCGCTGGCCGGGGACTATACCGTGACAAATGCGGCGGCCGCCGCCCGCATCGGCTTCGTGAATTTTTCGATGAGCGACTTCGGCGTGCGCCCTGCCCGCCTGAAGGCGCTGGCGCGGAAGCCGTCGTTCGCGGCGCCGGCTCCTGCCGAAGCAGAGATCGAGACCGCGCCACGCGCGTATGCCGGGATGACGGTGAAGGACGTGCGCACGGCGGGCGAGCAATCGGCCGCCGGCCTGGGCCGCATCGCCGGCGTGCTCGTGCTGGCGGTGCAGCCGGGCAGCGCGGCCGCCGCCGCGGGCTACCGCGCGCGCGACGTCATCGTCGGCGCCGTCGATGGCGCGGCGCTGGACGACATGGCGGCGCTCCAGGCGTGGCTGGATGCGGGGACGTCAGGCGCGCGCGAGCTCGTCGTCGTGCGCAACCAGGCGCAGATGCGCTTGCCCGCGCCACGTCCGTAATGTCCTATCGGCCAATCACGGCCTTCCTCGGACAGGAATCCAGACACGACGCGGCGCCGGGCCCCACGCTGCCGCAAGCGTGACCGGGGGGTCACGATCCGGTACTGTCGGGCGCGTTGTCGCGCAGCTTTCTGAAGGTCTTCGGCGTACAGCCGTATTCTTCCTTGAACAGCTTGTTGAAATAAGAGACGTTCCGGTAGCCGACGGCATAGGCGATTTCCGCTACGCTGGTATCTTCCTTTTCACCCAACAGGCGGGCCGCCTCGGTCAATCTGAGCTTGTTCAGATAGGTGGAGAAAGTAAAGCCCAGCTCGGCCTTGAGTATCTCGTTGATCTTGTTACGGCTGAGGCCGACCTCGTTCACCATGGTCTCGACATCGAGTTCCGGGTTGACGTATTCCGTCGCCATGAACCGCAGAATGGTGCTCTGCTCCCTGTCCTTGTGGAGGTCGCGGGAAAGCTGCTGGTAGGCGACGAGGGGGATATCCCGTCGCATCTTGTCCTTCACCTCCGCGCGCAAGACGCGCGGGTACCGCCGGAAGAACCACAGACCATAAGCGGGCCATGCAATGATCAAAAAGCCGCCAAACAAATACATGTAGTGCATGTCACGGCCGAGCAAGACCATGTCCTTGATCCGGACCTTGGACAAGACCCGATATGGACTTTGAAACGTACTGCTTATCGATATCTTTGCGATCTTGTTGCGCCTGTAGTCCTGTTGCGCCAGGTTCATCTTGAACGCGTAAAACCACCACTGGTCGGTCCTGAGGCGCGCCAGATCGATCTCGACGCGGTCACCGCGCTCGTTGCAGATGAAGTAGGCGTATGGCAGACGATAGGTGGTGTAATCGCCCGGTGTAGAGACATGGTCTTCAGGCATCAGGAGCCCGAATTGCAGGGTATTGGACGGCGCGCATTTGATGTCGAAGGAAACAGTGCTGTAGCGCGACAGATCCACGAGGGCGGGCCTCCCGGCACGGTCGCGAAACGCCAGTTCCACCCTGGAGTAAGGGTACTCGACCGCCTTCACGACGGTGAACTCATAACTGAGTGTGGCAGCGTCGTCGAGCAACTTGACCGTCGATTGCCCGTTATCCGCGCCTGGTTCGCTCTGCCACTGCAGGCCGCTTTCCGCGGCGGGCAAGAGCGGCAGACGGAGATACGTCAAATGCAGGCAGACATAACCGATGAGAACGCTTGCCACCACCAGACCCAATAGCCCCGCGATCGCCTTATTGTAAAAACTCTGCATGACAGTATTGCCACCTCGACACTTCTACGCTGACCGATGTCATCTTCACCGCCAGGGGCAAACTTGCCTCCGCGCCATCGGTATGATGACAGGTCGCGTGCGCATCTGTCGAGGAAGTCGGCCTGGCTGGCAGCCGGCGCCCACTTGGCCGAACGTTGAGTGCCGGCCTCGGTGGCGGCGCCCGGGCGGGCCGCCGCGGCCCGTCCGACGCGCTCCTGGTATTCGCGAGACGTGCGTTTAAGCTCCCGTTTAAACACCGCAAGCAAGCGTTGCACTGTTGCAAGTCCGCAACGACACGCGATCTCGGTCCCGCTGCAGTCGCACGCGCCGGCAAACCGGTTGCCACGCGACGACATTGATGCCCGCAGGTGGCACGAGAATCCGATTGCACTCGCGATCGGCGCCGTCGAGCAACCGATGCAACATGCTGGCCGCAGCTCGCCCTATTTCGTGGCTTCCCTGATTGCCATGTGCGCAGCGTGACCATGTGCGCACCGTTGCCCGCCGGCACGGCGCGCTTCCCAACGGAAGCAATGCCGAAAAAAACGAGCGCCAGGCCATCAATAAGCTTATGAAATCCATCAATGTGGCGAACGAGATTCCACGAGGGGGATCTCGACACGCAAGCACGGTGCTAGCATCGAACGCCTAACCAGAAAGGCCATGGATGCCATGCGCATAAACAGTATAAATAGTTTACTGGCCGCCTGCCTATCCTCGTCGCCGGCGCGCGCAATCCCTCCATCGCTTCTTCGGCTGGTCCGTCAGTTCGGGCTATCCCGACACACAGAGCCACGCCGACAGTACCGCCCGTGCCGCGGGACCGTAGCGCAGGCGACGACTCTGGACATCGGCGCCAGGGCCGCGACATCGAGCCGGAGCAATGCGCAGCGCGCTCCGCGAAAACATCGACGACATTTCCACCGGCTTCAACGACGGCTGGCCGTTGAAGTCGTGCCCTGGCGATCGTTGGGGCGTCACGAGCCCAGCTTGATTTCACCCTAACGGAGTAATATGGACATCAAGAAAAGCCTGCTGCTTTCAATGGCAGCATGGAGCACGCCAATATGGGCCCAGACGTGCCAGCCCAGTGCGATCACTCCCTACCTCAACATCAACGGTACCACCGCATGGACGACGCAGTCCTCCGCGTCGGTGAACACAGGCACGACCGTCGTTCTCGGACCGCAGCCATTCAACGGCACCTGGTCATGGAGCGGGTGCGGCACCTCGGGCTCCTCCCGCGAACAGACCGTCAAGCTCACCAACGGCGGCACCAGCGCCAGCACCTGCACGGCCACCGCCACCTTCACCAACTCCTGCGGCGCGAAAACCACCCAGAACTTTACCTTCAAAATCTGGCCGGCACCGGACGCCAATGCCGGCAAGTTCATCAAGGTCGACCAGTTCGGCTACCCGACCAACGCCAGGAAAATCGCGGTGCTGCGCACACCCAAGGTCGGCTTCGATGCGAGCGGCCCAAGCTTCTGGCCCCAGCAGCTCAGTGTGGTGAACTCCGACACCGGCGCCAGCGTGATGACCTTCTGGCCGACGGAATGGAACAACCGGGCCACCGACCCCGACTCGGGCGACCAGGTGTGGTACTTCGACTTCAGCAGCGTCACCACACCGGGCACGTACGAGATCGTCGATTCCGGCGGCGCGCGCTCGGCGCGCTTCGTGATCAACGACAACCCCTACCGCAACGTGCTGATCCAGGCCGTACGGATGTTCTATTACCAGCGCCTCGGCCAAGAGAAGAGCGTGGGCAATGCCGGTGCGAACTGGGCCGACGGCGCCAGCAACATGGGGCCGGGACAGGATCCGCAGGCGCGACGTTTCCTCGACAAGAACAACGCGGCCACCGCGCGCGACGTGCACGGCGGCTGGGCCGACGCCGGTGACTTCAACAAGTACACCAGCTGGGAAGCCGGCTATGCCCAGGAGTTGATGGACGCCTATGTCCAGAATCCGACGGTCTTTACCGACGACTTCAACATCCCCGAGTCGTACAACGGCATCCCGGACATCCTCGACGAAGCGAAGTATGGCCTGGACTACCTGAAGCGCTTGCAGAACGCCGACGGCTCGGTGCTGTCGATCGTCGGCGTCGGCGGTGCCAGCCCGCCATCGGCCGACACCAGCCCCAGCTATTACGGCGATGCCAGCACGTCGGCCACGCTGGCGGCGGCCGCGGCCTTCGCGGAGGGCGCCAAGGTCCTGGGAAGCCTGAACAATTCGTCGCTGACGTCGTATGTACAAGACCTGCAGCAGCGCGCCATCAATGCCTATAACTGGGCAGTGGCGAACCCCAGTGTGATCTTCTACAACAACGATGGCAACCACGGCACCGCCGGCCTCGGCGTCGGCCAGCAGGAGACCGATGACGCCGGGCGCGTGATACTGCGCATGGTGGCGGCCATCAAGCTGTTCGCCCTCACTGGAAATACCGCCTACCGCGACTATGTCGACGCACACTACACCTCGGCAGATTGGTACAAGAACTGGTCGCTGTCGGGGTACAGCGCGGGCAGTGCACGCCCCTTCCTGTACTACGCTTCGCTGCCCGGTGCGACCGCGACCACGGCCAGTGCGATCCGCCAGCAGTACATCGGCATGATGAACCGCTCCGACTACGACAACTGGGGGGCCATCGATGCGCAGCGCGACGCATACCGCGCGAAGACCGGCTACACCTGGGCCAGCAACTCGACCAAGGCCAACGAGGGCACGCTGTTCGCGGAAGAAAGCTATTACGGGATCAGCACCCACACGGCCGACCAGGACGCCAGCGCCGCGCTCGACTACGTGCACTACCTGCACGGCGTGAATCCGTTGGGCAAGGTCTATCTCAGCAACATGTACAGCTTCGGCGCCGAAAATTCGGTGAACCAGCTCTGGCACACCTGGTTCTTCGACGGCACCAAATGGGATGACGCCAAGAACTCGCTCTACGGCCCGGCGCCGGGGTATCTGGTCGGCGGCCCGGCCGGCGACCAGTGGAACTGGGATCCCGGCTGCCCGAACGTGTCGTCGCAATGCGGCTCGACCCGTCCGACGCCGCCGTACGGCCAACCGGGTACGAAGTCCTACCTCGACTTCAACACCGGCTGGCCGCTGAACTCGTGGTCGATCTCCGAGCCCTCGAATGGTTACCAGGTGGCATACATCCGCCTGCTGGCGCGCTTCGTGAAGTGAGTCGTCCATGAGCCCCGCACGGATCGTTGCTCCATAACGGCGGGTGGCGCCTTCCCGCGCAGCGGACAGCCTCCGCTGCCGGGCTGGCGCCCCTTCCGCCGCCTGCAGGCAACGGGCACGCGTTGAAGCGATCGACGTAATGGCACGCCGTCCTTTGTCCGCTGGGTCAGCGTTGGGGAAGAAGGATCGCGGCCCCGCCGCCGGTTACCGAGCCCGCGACGTCATCCTTGCCGGCACCGACGGCACGGCGCTGGACGACGTGGCGGAGCTATTCCGCCACAACCGGCACCGACGGGAGCGCCGGTACGGCCCGGACGTCGATCGTAGTCTCGAACGGCTTCAGGCCGCCCGACGCGGCGCGCAGGACGAGACTGCCCGAGCCGGCGCGCCGCCCCTGCAGGATAACCTGGGCCAGTCCGTTGTACATCGTGACCTTGCTGGCTTTCTCCGGCTCGTGGCTGTTCGGGTCGCCATTGCCGACGCCGATGATCGCACCGGGGCCACTGACTTCCAGCGCGACGGCGAGGTTCGCGGTGGGCACGGGCCGGCCTTGCGCGTCGATGGCCTCGACAGTCACCGGGACGGCGTCGCGGCCATCGCCGGACAGCGCGTTCCGGTCCGGCGTGAGTCGCAACGCCACGGGCTCCCCGGTAGTCTCCACGGCGAAGCGCGCGACGTTGCGTCCATCCTTCTGCGCGACCGCTTCGAGCCGGCCTGGGGCCCAGGGCACCTGCCACTCGACCATCTTGAAGGGATCGACCTTCTTGTCCCCGACGAGTTTGCCGTTGAGGTAAAGCGCCACCGTGTCGGCGTTCGTCGCCGCCAGCACCTTGATCGGTTGCCCCTCCTTGCCCGCCCAGTTCCAGTGCGGCACCAGGGTCAGCACCGGCCTGTCCTTCACCCACAGCGCCTGCCGCACGTAGAACTCGGTCTTCGGAAAGCCGCACAGGTCCAGCGCGCCGAAGTGCGAACTCGCGGACGGCCAGCCGTAGGGCGTCGGTTCGCCGCGGTAGGCAAACCCCGTCCAGGAGAAGCCGCCGGCGAACGTCGGCTGCCGGGCAATCGCTTCCCATGCGCCGCGGGCCGTGCTGGTCGCCGCCCAACCCGGATAGACGTCATCGTACGAGGCCACGACCTTCGCCCAGTCGGTCGTGTACTCCCCGCGCGTCATGACCTGGGACGTGTCTTCCGTGCTGACGATGGGCTTGTCGGGATAGGCCGCGCGTATCCTGTCGTAGTCGTCGGCCTGGTAATTGATGCCGACGACGTCCAGGCTCTGCGCGGCGTTCTTCGGGTTCGCCTTGCCGTCCGGCCCGAGCTGTCCCTTGTTCTGCGCGCCGGTCGTGGGCCGCGTGGTGTCCAGCTGCTTGACCACCGCGTTCATCACGCGCGCGATCTCCATGCCCTCTTCGTTGACCTCGAGCCCCTCCTCGTTGAACAGGCTCCACAGGATCACGCTGGGGTGGTTGCGGTCGCGGCGCACGAGCCACCGGAGTTGTTCAAGGTATTCCGGCGAGGCGTTGAAGTGCCGGGTCTCGTCCATCACGAGCATGCCCAGGCGGTCGGCGGCGTCGAGCAATTCCTTCGCAGGCGGGTTGTGCGCCGTGCGGTAGGCGTTCGAGCCCATCTCCTTCAGTTTGCGCAGGCGGAAGTCCCAGAGCGCATCCGGCACGGCGACGCCGACGCCCGCGTGGTCCTGGTGATTGCTGGTGCCCTTGAGCTTCAGGGGCTGGTCGTTGAGCAGGAAGCCCTTGTGCGCATCGAAGCGGATCGTGCGGAATCCGACGCGCGTATCCGCGGCGTCCACCGGCGTGCCATCGCGCAGCGCGGTGGTCCGCACCGTGTAGAGAGTCGGTGCATCCACGGACCAGAGCCGCGGTGCCGTCACCGGCACGGCGACCTTCACCACCGCGGCGCCCTCGGGGGCGATACGCACCGGGGCGGAGCGGCCGCCCGCGACCCGCCGGCCCGCGGCATCGAATACCCCGACGTCCACCGCGGCCGAGGCGACGCCGACGCCGGTATTGGCCAGCGTGACCTCGGCGGGAATCACCCAGCCTCCACGGACATCCTTGACGGGATTGGCATACACGCCGTCGGTGGCGATGTGGATCGGGCTGCGCTTGACGAGCCACGTGTGGCGATAGATGCCGCCGCCTTCGTACCACCAGCCCTCGGTGTCCTCGGCATCCACCCGCACGGCGACCGTGTTGATGGCGCCGTCGCCGTAGCGCACCATCGGCGTCACGTCGATCTGGAACGACGCATAGCCGCTGAAGTTGTGATGGACTTCGGTGCCGTTGAAGTAGACGGTGCAGTGCGTCGCCACGCCATCGAATTGCAGCTCGATGTTCTTGCCGCGATCGGACGCGGGCAGCGTGAACGTGCGCCGGTACCACGCGATGCCGCGCGGACGATAGCCCTGCTGCTTCAGGGCCTTCTCGTCGAACGGCTGCTCGACGACCCAGTCATGCGGCAGGTCGACCCGCTGCCAGCCCCTGTCGTCGTAGCCGCGCGCCGCCGCGCCCCAGGCGCTGCCCGCCTTCGCGCCGTGATAGGTGATGTCCGGCCCGTACAGGTTGACGCCCTGGCCGCCGGCGAACGAATCGCGCGCGATGTCGCCGAGGTGGAACCGCCATCCCTCGTCCAGCGACAGGGTTTGCCGCAACGCGGCGGGAGACGCCGTGCCGGCGGATGCGGCCCGCACCGCAGGGTGCAGCGCGGCCAGACACAGGGTCAGGACAACAAGAATCGATAAGCGGTTCATCGTGGGGGTATGGTCGACTATGAAAAAATGCCAGTCAGCGCGGACTGACTGGCATCAGGCACGTAGCCTGCGCGTGCCATTGCGGCGTGCGGATCAGACCCGGCGACGGCGCGCGAGACCGAAGGCGGCCATGCCGCCCATCAGCAGCGGCAGTGTGCCGGGTAGCGGCACGGTGCTCGCGGCGTCCACGTCGACGTTGGCGATCGCGTTGGCCGCGCCCGAGGTGAAACGCAGCTCGGTGATGCCGTTCAGCGCCGTGTCCCAGGTACCGCCGCCTTGCAGCAAAGCCTGCAGTGTGCCGTCGGTCGACAGCGCACCGCCGACCGTGTAATAGTCGAAGCTGCGCAGGTCGAACTGGCCGCCGCCGATGCGGGTCAGCGTCACGAAGGTGTTGGCGCCGTTTTCAAAGCCGTCGTGCCAGTTGTAGGTCTGCGAGTCGAACGTGCCGTCGCCGACGTGGGCCGCGCCGGCTGCCGCGCCCGGCGCGTTCAGCGTGACGCGGAAGCCCGACTCTTCGTACACGAGGTTGGTACCGTCGTAGTGCATGTTGGCGGCCAGCGGGAAGCCGTCGCCGTACATCGACTCGGTCAGGCTGTCGAACGTCAGGACGGTGGCGCCGGCGTTGGCGGCCGCGACGCCCAGTGCGAGAGCGGCCAGGATTGCTTTCAGTGTCATTGGAATGTCTCCGTATCGATTGGATTCGCAAGCCGGTCCCGCGCCCGATGCGCGGGACCGGCGCGTGCATCAGTAGGTGAACAGCACGCCGCGGGCGGCGCCGGCGAAGTACACGCGACCGGGCACGGTCTGGTCGGCGGCGAGAAGGCCGATGCCGGCGTACTGGTGCAAGTCGTCGTTGTAGCGGGTCCAGTTCACGCCGCCGTCATCCGAGCGGTACAAGCCCCACTGCCCGCTGATCACGCCCGCGATGTAGATCGACGCCGAGTACTTCGCGCCGACGGGCGCCTTGCCGAGGGCGATCGACGTGGCGCCGAAGATCTTCGGCTGGAAGTAGTTGTTCGGGTCGGGGATCGACTGTGTCACGTTCAGCTTGGTCCAGTGCGCGCCCGAGTCGGTCGAGTGCAGGATGGTGAAGCCGTCCACCACCCAGACGTCGCCTTCCGCGTTCGGGTTGACGGCGACCGACGTCTCCTGGAACGAATTCAGCGAGGCGCCGCTGGTCGCGAACGTCGTGCTTTCGGTGAACGTGTGGCCGCCGTCCGTGGACGTGAAGAAGTGCGTCGCACCGCCCCACTGCATCCACCACGAGCCGCCCGAGTCGTACGCATAGACCTTGTTCGGGTTCTTGCGGTCGGCCACGACGTGGTAGCCGCGCGAGATCCCGGCGCTGGGCAGCGCGGGCAGGTTCGTGTAGGTCCACGTGTTGCCGTTGTCGGCCGTCCACGCCGGCACCGATTCCGCCGGCGCCCACACCGCGTTGCCGGCCTTCGTGACGGCGATGCTGGCCGTTTCCGACTGGTGCGCCTTCGCGTCCGGGTGGTTGGTCGCGAACGCGGCCCAGGTCACCCCGGAGTCCATCGAGTAGGCGCCGAGGTTGTCCGGCTGGCCCCAGGTCGCGGCACCGATGGTGGCGATATAGGCCGGGTTGGACCATGCCGTGTCGACGCCGAACGTGCTGCTGAAGCCCCCAGGCGCGCGCGTCGGGTGCTTGGTGAGTTCCGTCTGCACGAAGGTCCCGACGTCGAGGCCGCTACGGAGCAGCGTGTAGTTTGCGCCCGCCGGCGGCGTCATCAGGGCCTTCGACGCGACTTCCTCGATACCGTCGTTGGGGAAGGTCCACGTGGGCGTCGGATCCGACGCGTTGCGCGTCTCCACCACGCCGCCGCCCGTCACGTGCAGGATGCGGTCCTTGTTGTTCGGGTCGATCTCGACGTCGTCCACCCAGCCCGAGAAGCCGCCGTCGGCCGGAACGTGCGGCATCATCGCGGCGATTTCGCGCCAGGTGGCGCCGCCGTCGTCGGACAACTGCACGACCGACTGGCCTTGCCAGTTGCCCCACGAATTGGTCACGCCCAGCGCGATGCGCGTGTTGGCGCCCGTGCCGTACACCGACAGGCCGCCCATGCCGAAGCTGGACCACTGGGTGTCGTCGTAGCGCTTCAGCAGGGTCCAGTTCGTACCGTCGAACTTGTACAGCCGCGCCGGGCCGTTCGCGCCGGGGCCGATGCCCTTCGTGAACGCCACGTACATCACGCCATCTTTGGCGCGCACCATGTGCGGGATGACGAAGCCCGCTACGTCCGCCGGGGTCGCGATGCCGGTCCACGACGCGCCGCCGTCGGTCGTCTTGTACAGCGCGTAGTTCAGGCCCGCCACGCCCGCGTAGTCCGGCGCCACCGCGGTGTAGATGGTCTGCGTGGCGCTGCCGGTGCCCTTGGTGTTGGTGTCGAAGATCACCTGCTCCACGCCGACCGGGCTGCTCCAGTAGGTCGCGTCGACCTGCGCCTGGGTCATCTTCGCCGGCGACAGCGACGTTACCTGGCTCCACGTCTGGCCTCGGTCCGTGCTCTTCCACAGGCCGGCCGTGCGCGTGCCGTAGAACAGGATGGTCGGGTCGTTCGGATCGACCATCAGGCGTTCGCCGACGGCGCGCCCCTGGTTGTTGCTGCCCGCGGAGAACGGCAGTTCGACGTGGGTCCAGTGGTCGCCGCGGTCGGTGGAGATGTACAGCCGCGCGTGGCCATCGGCCGAGTCGTACATGCCGCCGCTCATGTAGACGCGCTGGTCGTCGTTCGGGTCGAGCGCCATCGTTTCGCTGCCGTGGTAGCCGCCCTCGTCGGGGCCGAAGCCGTCCGTGATCGCGATCCAGCTCTTCGTGGCCGCATCCCAGCGGTAGGCGCCGCCGACGTCCGTGCGCGCATACAGCACGTCCGGGCTTGTCGGGTGGAAGATGAGGCCCGGCACGTAGCCGCCGCCGCCGAATTTCACGCTCGCGAACCGGGCCGTCTTGATGGTGGGGCTCGCGGCGCCGATGGTGCCCGCGAGCACGGTGCTGCCGCTGCCATGATCGGCATCGCCGCCGCCGCAGCCGGCCGCCAGGCCCGCCACGATGCCGGCGAGCGCGATGAGTCGCATCTTCTGCATGCTTGTGTACTCCATGATGATTGTTATGAGGTGCCGGCCTTGCGCGCCACGTCCCCCGGGCACACCCGATCGCCGGTGTCCGACCGCCGGAAAATCGTCCGATGCTCGCGGCGTTGGAGACATTCTGTGAACATGCCGGGCCCGCGGCAATGACGAAAAACCTCAAGTTGCCAACGAAATACCGGAATCGCCGGCGCTGCATGATGAAATCCGTCGGCCAGTGGAAAAAATCTTCCGACCCCGTCACGCAGCGGCGCCGCGTGCCCGCGCCGGTGCTAGCATTCGCGCGCGCATCGTGCGCCGCCCACAACCCATTCGAACACGCATATGACTTCTCGACACCTTGCCAGGAACGCCCTCGCGGCGGCCGTGGCGCTGACGCTTGCCCTGCCCACCCTGCCCGTACTCGCCGCGCAGGCGGCACCCGCCGCACGGGCCCAGGCCCTGCTGGCCCGCATGACCCTGGACGAAAAGGCCGGCCTGCTGCAATCCACGTCGCCCGCGATCGCGCGGCTCGGCATCCCCGCCTACAACTGGTGGAGCGAAGGCCTGCACGGCGTCGCGCGCGCCGGCAACGCCACCGTGTTCCCGCAGGCGATCGGCCTGGCCGCCACGTGGAACCACGCGCTCGTCGAGCGCGTGGCGGATACCGTCGCCACGGAATTCCGCGCCAAGTACCTGGAGACCGTGCATCCCGACGGCGGTTCCGACCTGTACCGCGGCCTGACGGTATGGTCGCCGAACGTGAACATCTTCCGCGACCCGCGCTGGGGCCGCGGCCAGGAGACCTATGGCGAAGACCCGTACCTGACGTCGCGCATGGGCGTGGCCTATATCCGCGGCCTGCAGGGTCCCGATGCGGGCGCGCCGAAGGTCTCGGCCACCGTCAAGCACTTCGCCGTGCACAGCGGGCCCGAAGCGGACCGTCACCGCGAAGACGTCCATCCTTCCCCGCGCGACTTGACGGAAACCTATCTGCCCGCGTTCCACGCCGCCGTGACGGAAGCGCATGTGCTGTCCCTCATGTGCGCCTACAATGCGGTCGACGGCATGCCAGCGTGCGCCAACGGCCCGCTGCTCAAGGACCTGCTGCGCGACACGTGGAAATTCCAGGGCCACGTCGTGTCCGACTGCGGCGCCATCGCCGACATCCACTCGGACTGGGCGCACCACTACGTCGACACACCGGAGCGCGCGGTGGCGGCGGCCATCAAGACCGGCACGGACGTGATGTGCGAATTCGGCGGCAGCCCGACGGCCAATCCCGCCACCACGGTGCGCGCCGTCAAGCAGGGCCTGCTGGCCGAGGCCGACGTCGACCGCGCCGTGCTGCGCCTGCTGGAAGCACGCATCCGCCTGGGCCTGCTCGACAAGCCGCAGCCGTTTGCCGGCATCACGGCCAAGGACTACGACACGCCGGCCGACAAACGCCTGAACCTGGAAGCGGCACGCCAGTCGCTCGTGCTGCTGAAGAACGACGGCCTGCTGCCCTTGAAGACGACACCGCGCCGCATCGCCGTGATCGGCCCCAACGCCGACAGCGTCGATGCACTGCTCGGCAACTACAGCGGCACCCCGTCGAAACCCGTCACGGTGCTGGCCGGCCTGCGCGCCCGCTTCCCACAGGCTCAGGTGACGTTCGTCGAAGGCACGGGCTGGGTGGCGCCGCCGCTGCAGGACGTGCCCGCGGACGCGATGTGCCTGGACGCGGACTGTGCCCATCCTGGTGTCAAGGTGGAACGGTTCGGCAACGTCGACCTGGCCGGCACGCCCACTGCGGTCGAGACGGGCAAGCAGGCGGCATTCCAGTGGGGCTGGCCGGACCGGTTCGACCGCAAGACCTCGACGCGCTGGAGCGGCTACCTGCGCGCCGGCGAAAGCGGTCCGCATCACCTGCGCCTGAAGGGCGGCCAGGGCTATCGCATTCGTATCGACGGCCATCTCGTCACGGACCTGTGGGACATCGCCTGGCCGACGTCCAACACGCCGGTCGAACTCGCGGCCGGCAAGGTCTACAAGATCGAGATCGAGGCCCGGCAACTGGGCTGGGACGGCGAGCAGAAGCTGCAATGGACGCGGCCCAGCTTCGACGACACGGCCGCGCTGGAAGCGGCCCGCAACGCCGACCTCGTCGTGTACGCCGCCGGCCTCACGTGGCAACTGGAAGGCGAGGAGATGTCGGTCAACGCACCGGGTTTCGCCGGCGGCGACCGCACGAGCCTCGACCTGCCCGCCCCGCAGGAAGCGCTGCTGGAACGCCTGGGCGCCCTCGGCAAGCCGCTGGTGCTCGTCAACATGAGCGGCAGCGCCGTCGCACTGAACTGGGCCGCGGGCCACGTCCCGGCCATCATCCAGGCGTGGTATCCGGGCGGCGAAGGCGGCCAGGCGGTGGCCGAACTGATCGCGGGCGACTTCAGTCCCGCCGGCCGCCTGCCGGTGACCTTCTACAAGTCCGCTGCCGACCTGCCGCCGTTCAAGGACTACGGCATGCAGGGCCGCACGTATAAATACTTCAAGGGCGAGCCGCTGTACGCGTTCGGCCACGGCCTGTCGTACACGCACTTCTCGTACAAGCTCGCGGCGCCGGCGCCGAAGGCGGTGTGCGCCGGCTGCGCAGTGAACGTCGCCGTCGACGTGAAGAACGACGGGGCGCGCGCCGGCGATGAGGTGGTGCAGGTCTACGTCGCCCGGCCAAAGGCCTCCGCGGCGCCGAACCGCACCCTCGTCCGCTTCGCCCGCGTCACGCTGCAACCGGGAGAAAAGCGCCGCCTGACGTTCGACCTCGACGGCAAGGCCTTGAGCACGGTCGATGCGGCCGGCCAGCGCAGCGTGGAGGCGGGTCCGGGCACCGTCTGGGTCGGTGGTGGACAGCCGGGCGGCCAGGCCGCCGGCGTCGGGCTGAAGGTCGATGTGAAGGGGCATCGAAGCCTGCCGCAGTTCTAGCCGTAGCGTGGGCACGGGGTGCCCACCCTACGACCGGGTTATTCCTGCACGGCGACGACCACGACGGACTTCGCCGGCAGGTGCAGCACCAGCCGGCCGTCTGAGGCCTTCGCATCGAACGGCACCGGCGCGACGGCGGCCGGTGTCGCGAACGTGTTGTGCGCATCCATCGCGGCGGCCGTCAGCACCGCCCCCGTCGCCCCACGCGCGCCGGCGCCGCCCACGGCCACCGTCACATCCGCCTGCTCGTGCGGGTTCGTGTTGACGAGCGCGAGGACCAACTTGCCGTCCTTGGAGCGCGCCGCCGACGCGCTGACCGCGGGGATGTCCACGTCGCCGAACGCGTACGATGGATTGTTCGCCAGCCGCACGGGCACCGACACGGCATCCTGGAACGGCACGTACATCCTGAAGACGTGATAGGTCGGCGTCAGCACCATCCTCGCCCCATCCGTGCGTACCATCGCCTGCAACACGTTCACCATCTGCGCGATGCTCGTCATGCGCACGCGGTCCGCGTGCGCGTGAAAGATGTTGAAATTGAGCGCCGCCACGAGCCCGTCGCGCAGCGTGTTCTGCTGCTGGAGGAAGCCCGACTTGCTGCCCTCTTCCGCGTCGTACCACGTGCCCCATTCGTCGACGGCGAACATCAACGTCTTCTGCGGGTCGTGCGCGTCCAGCTTCGCGACGTTGGCGGCGATGAAGCCCTCCATGCGCTGCGTCTGCTTCAGGGTCTCGATCCAGCGGCTTTCGTCGAACCCGGTCGCGCCGTACTTGCCGTTCTTGTCCGCGCCGGGCGACGTGTAGTAGTGGAACGAGATGCCGTGGGCACGCACGCCCCAGCCGTAGATGTGCTGGCTCAGGTAATCCGTCCAGCTCGTGTCGTCGTCGTGGCCGCCGGCCGCGATGAATTGCGTGTCGCCTGCCGGATGCAGGAACGTCGCATAGCGCCGGTAGGCGTCTGCGTACTGTTCCGGCCGCATGTTGCCACCGCAGCCCCAGGCCTCGTTGCCGATGCCGAAGAACGCGACCTTGTACGGCGCCGGATGGCCGTTGCGGGCACGCAGCCGCGCCAGGCTGGAGGCGCCGTTCGCCGTCATGTACTCGACCCATTCCGCCATTTCCTGCACGGTGCCCGTGCCGAGGTTGCCGTTGACGTAGGCGTCGGCGCCGAGCTGCTCGACGAGGTCGAAGAATTCGTGCGTGCCGACGGCGTTGTCCTCGTCGACGCCGCCCCAGTGCGTGTTGATCCGCATGGGCCTGCGCGCGCGCGGGCCGATGCCGTCGCGCCAGTGGTACTGGTCCGCGAAGCAGCCGCCCGGCCAGCGCACCAGGGGCACGTGAAGCGCCTTCAGCGCGGCCACGACGTCGTTGCGCCAGCCGCGCGTGTTGGGAATCGTCGAGTCCGGGCCGACCCACAGGCCGCCGTAGATGCCGGTGCCGAGGTGTTCGGCGAACTGGCCGTAGACGTATTTGCTGATGACGGGACCCGGCTTCGCCGCGTCGATCGTGACGCCGACCTCCACCGCCGCGGCCGTGGCACCGGACGCCGCCATCACACAGGCGGCAAGAACAGATAAAGTCGTGTTCTTCATGCTGGTCATGGATGGTTCAATAGGTGCGCAGACGGATTTTCAGGATGGTCGGCCGCCCCGTGAAGTTGAGGCCGTGGTCGGTCTGGTCGCCGTTCCAGTTGCGCTCCATGACCCATTTTCCGTGCGCGTCGAAACGCCCTTCCTCGACGCGCGCGAACATGAAAGGCTTGCCGGCGTTGGCGCCGGCGGGCCAGAAGTGCAGGCGGATGTGCTGGCCGACCACGACGAACTCGTCGTCGCCGATCTGCGCCATCGCCATGCTGCCCGACGGCGATTCGGTGCCCGGCGGGATGTCGGCCAGGTTGATCGGATCGGGTTGGCTGCCCAGTTGCCACTGGCGGAACGACGCGGTGACGCCCCAGTTCTTCATTTCCAGCGGCTGCGGCTTGCGGTCGTCGCCTTCCGCCATGCCGTACGTGCGCCCTTCCAGCGCCCACCGGCCCCATAGCGGTGCGAGCGAACCGAACACCTCGTAGATCTGGCCGAACGGTTCGGCCATCGTCTTGTCTTTCTGCTTGGCGCCCAGCGGATAATTGCTGTAGTCGGCATAGTCGACACCGAACGGCGACACGCCGATGGCGCCCCGCCCCAGGATCTGCAGCAGGTAGCGCGCATAGTGCTGCGCGTTGCCCATCTCCGGCACGAACAGCGCGTTGTCCGGACGCTGGAACTGCGTCAGGACGGCGCTCACCTTGTGCGATTCGCCGATGTAGATGTCGGGTGCCGCGATGTCGATGTGCGGGGCGGCGGCCTTGTAGATGTCGACGACGTCGTAGCCCGGGCCGCCGCTGGCGAAGTTGCCCTTCCACGGCGCCAGCGGCTCGACCGGGTCGCGCAGCGCATTGTTGACATACATCGGCAGGTCGTACACGGCGCGCCCTGCCTTTGCGACTTCCTCGATGTAGCGAGCAATCGCATAGGCGTGGAAGTACTCGTCGGCGTACGGGCCGTAGACTTCGGACCACGTGCCGCTGGCCGCGCCCGGTACCGGCGATTTTTTGTGCACCAGGACCGCCTGCGGCACCGGCTGGCGGAACGCCGCCTCGGCCTGCGGGCCGAAGTCGCGCACCGTGCCGTAGGTGCCGACTTCGTTCTCGACCTGCACCATGATGACGGTGCGCTTGGCCTCGTCGATCTTCTTCAGGTGGGTCATCAACGCCACGAACGCCCGGGTGTCGGCCTTCAGGGTCTGTTCGCTCAGCGGCGTCAGGCAATAGCCGGTCTTGCCGTCCTTGTCGACCATGCGCGGGAAGCGCCGGTTGTCGAACTTGACCCATTCCGGCGTGTAGGCGGGCCCCGTATTCTTCCAGGTGCCGAACCACAGCAGCACGAGGCGCACGCCTTTCTGGCGCGCCTGGGCCACCAGCGTGTCGACGTAGCTGAAATCGAACCTGCCTTCGACGGGTTCGATCTGTTCCCAGGCGACCGGGATCTCGAGCGTGTTCGCATGGACGTCCTTGACGGCAGCCCAGACTTTGTCGAGCGCGCCCGGATAATTGCTGGAATTGTGGGCCTGCACGCCCAGGATCGTGTAGGGCTCGCCGTCGACCATCAGCGCATAGCGGCCATCGCTCTGCACCAGGCGGGGAATGGGTGCGTTCTTCGACGCGGTTGCGGCGCCCGCGTGCGTGGCGGAGAAGGCAAGCGCGCAAGCTGCGGCGAGCAGGTGTTGGGAGGTTTTCTTCATGCGATCGGATACCACTGGGTTGAATGGAAAAACCTCGCGCGACCGGCGACGGTCGCGGGAGGCCTGTCCCGGAAGGGAGCAGCTTAGAACGAGTAGTTCAGCTGCGCATTGAACGTGCGCCCCGTGTAGAACGCGTTGTGCAGTTTCATGCCGACCTGCTGCTGCATGTACTGCTTGTAGATCTGGTTCGTCAGGTTGCCCACCTGGCCGCCGAGACGCAGGTTCTCCGTGAGCTTGTACTGGAAGCCGAAGTCGAGCTGGCCGTACGCGCCACCCCAGGTCGGCAGGCCGTAGTTGACCGAGTACGCCTGGCCGAAGTTCGGGCTGTCCGGGTTGCGGTCGATACCCTCGCCGCCGGCCGTACCGTACGCATTGGTCGACTGCAGGTACTTGTCGCGCCAGCTGTACGCCAGGCGCATCGACAGCGCATCCTTCTCGTACAGCAGTGCCACGTTGTACGACGTGCGCGACAGGCCCGTCAGCGGCATGTTGCCGAACACCTTGCCGTCCGTGTCGCAGCCCTGCAGGTTGCGGATCGTGTTGGCAGTCAGCGTGTCCTTCGGCGTGCACCAGGTACCGTTGATCGGATCGTGGTACGACGTACTGCTGTCGATGTACGTGAAGTTGCTCGACACCCCGAGGCCGGACAGCAGGCCGGGCAGCTTGTCGAAATAGGTCTGGAAGCTGGCCTCGATGCCGCTGACGCGGGCGTCCATGCCGTTGACGGGTCCGGTGACCATGAAGTCGTACGTCTTTCCGGTGACGTCGTTCAGCGGGTAGACCGTCGTCTGGTTGATGATGATGTCCTTCAGCTTCTTGTTGAACACGCCGAGCGTCGCCGAGCTGGCGCGGCCGAAGTAGTACTCCGCCGTCAGGTCGAGGTTCGTGGACATGACCGGCCGCAGCGACGTATTGCCGCGCAACTGGCCGTTGTACGAGATCGAGTCGAGCACCGGCTGCTGGTTATCACCCGGCGGCGTGTGCGTCTTGATGTCCATGCCCAGCGTCGTGTACGCCTGCAGCAAGTAGAAGTCCGGACGCGCCATGCCTTTCGACAGGCCGAGGCGGAATTGCAGTTCGTCGCTGGCCTTCAGGCGCAGGTTCAGGCTCGGCAGCACGCGGGTGTAGGTGCTCTCGAAGGTCTGCTTCTGCGACTGCGCCGGAATGTCCGGCACGCCCGGTTGCAGCGGCTTGTTCGGCGGGGTGAACAGCGTGTAGCCGATCGACTTCGGATTGGTCCGCACGACGCGCACACCCACATTGCCGTCGATCGGATACGCCAGCTTGTCGTACGCGAAGCGCAGCTGGGCATACGCGGCCTGGGAACGCTCGTGCTGGTCGTTCAGGCCCTGCGCGTCGCCGAACTTGGGCGGCTTGTAGCTGCAGTCGTTGTTCCGGCCGGTGGCGTTGGCTTCATTGCACAGCAACGTGTAGAACTCATGCAGCTTCGTGATGGCGTCGACCGAATCGGTCAGCGCCCTGTCCGGCACGATCACCGGCGCCGGCGCCGCCATGCCGCCACCGAAGAAGTTGTTGAACTGGTGCAGGTTGAAGTCGCGGGCGAAGCGCGGGTCACCGAGGCCGGCGAACTGGGCCAGCGGCTGCCACGACTGCGTGCCGACCGCCCAGCCTTGCGAGATCTGGGTCCATTCGGAATCGTGGGTGGACTGCGTCACCGCCGAGCGATCGGTCACGCGCACGCCGAAACTCAGGTCGTTGAAGATCGGACCGTCGAACGTGTACTTGGCATCGAGGCGCGCCGTGTTCATCTGCGCCTTCGCCACGTCGTGGTGAACCTGGGTGAAGCCCCAGTAGTAGTGCGACGGATCGGCGAGGTAGGCCTGCGACGACTGGTCGAAGGTGATCGACGGCTGGCCGCCGCGCAGATCGACCGTCTGCCCCGGCACCCAGCCACCCAGGCCGACCGTGTTGTCGTAGCCGTCGGTCGTGGCCTGCACGTGCTGCAGGTCGGCCTTGACGGTCCATGCATCGCTGGCGCGCCACGACCCCGACCACGACACGTCGCGCGTGTCGGACGTACGGCCGCTCGCGCGCGCATCGGTGCCGAAGCCCAGGCCCGTGCCGAAGCCCGGACCGCTGTTGGTCGGATCGCGCAAGGTGCCCGTCAGCAGGGCGCCATGGTCGTCGAACGTGGCGCCCGGGTCCAGCTGCAGCGTGGCCGGGTTCGTACCGCCGAAGTAGGAATTCTCGTCGGAGTGCTGCTTGTACCTCGACCGCAGGAACGTCACGTACGAACTGAAGTCGCCCTTCTTCCACTGCAGCGCGCCGTACAGGCCGTCGCGGGTGCGGTCGAAGGTGTTCTGGCCCCAGCTCGCGGACGGGGTGACCCACACGCGCTTGCCGGGCACGAGGTCGTCGCGCGAAATGTACGGCGCGATCGACAGGCTGTCGCTCTGGTTCGCGCCCTTCGAACGCGAGAGGTCGATCAACACGCCGACCTGGCCGAAGCGCGTGTCCCAACGGTCCGAAAACAGACCGGACACAGATGGCGGCGTCGTCTTCTGACGCAGCGAGGAACGGGAGACCTCGGTCGAGAACGCGACCTTGCGGCCCTTGGCATCGAACGGCAGCGCCGTGCGCAGGTTGACCAGGCCGGCGATGCCGCCTTCGATCTGCTCGGCGGAGGGGTTCTTGTACACGTCGACGCCGGCCAGCAGTTCGGGCGGCACGTCCTCGAAGCTCAGCGCGCGCCCGCCGTTGGCGGAGAAGGCGTCGCGGCCGTTGAATTCGGAGCGCACCTGACCCGCGCCCAGGCCGCGGATCGACACGCCGGTGCCTTCGGCCGCGTAGTGGTTGATACTGTCGCCCACGCCCTGCTGCGGATCGACCCGGTTCAGCGTACGGTCGATGCTCACGCCGACGATGCGCTGCAGGACTTCCGTCACCGACTTGTCCGGCAGCTTGCCGATGTCGTCCGCAACAACCGAGTCGACGATCTCGTCCGAGTTCTTCTTGATGTTCTGCGCCGATTCGAGCGCTGCGCGCTGGCCGTGCACGACGACCTGGGTCGCTTCGGTCTGGGCCAGCACGACGCCGCTTGTCATCAACGCCAGCTGCGCGACGCCGATGGCGATCGCTGTTTTCCTGATAGTCTTCACCTTGGTCTATCTCCGTTTTTATCTTGGATGATGTCGCGGCTGTTTTGCGGCGCCGGGTTGGATCGGTCGCACGATGTCTTTGGTTTTGCCGTCGAACTATTTCATTCTGATTGCCGGTGTTTCGTGCGGCAATCATGAAATCCCTCAAACAATCAACGAAAACAAGGGATCGTTCGCGGCGCACGCGGCCGAAAAAAAGGGCGGCCAGAGCCGCCCCGAACCCACTTGATCGCGGGAGGAGATCGCAATGAAATCGGGGAGCGGGACCGCGCTGGCGCGCTGCCCGATCCGGCACGATGTGCAATACGATGACATGATTGTACGAACGGCTTGGCGGCGCCGCCACAACGAAATCCATCGATGGGACGGTGAAATTCCGTGGTGGCCGGCGTGAAAGAAGGCGCCGCGAGCGCGGCGGGCCGCTACGATCCCAGGTCGGCCGGCGTCGCTTCGCGCAGCTTGCGGAAGGTCTTGGGCGTGCAGCCGTATTCTTCCTTGAACAGCTTGTTGAAGTAGGAGACGTTGCGGTAGCCGACCGCATAGGCGATTTCCGCCACGCTGCTGTCTTCCTTTTCGCCCAGAAGGCGGGCCGCCTCGGTCAGCCTGAGCTTGTTGAGATAGGTGGAGAACGTGAAGCCAAGCTCAGCCTTGAGGATCTCGTTGATCTTGTTTCTGCTGATACCGAGCGTGCTCACCATGGTCTCGACGTCGAGTTCCGGGTTCGGATACGCCGTCGCCATGAAGCGCAGGATGGCACTGTGCTCCTTGTCCCGGTGCAGGTCCTGGGACAGTTGCTGGTAAGCGACCAGCGGCAGGTCACGCCGCACCTTGTCTTCGACGTCCACGAGCAAGGCCTGGGTGTGCCGCCGGAAGAACCAGAACGCGTAGGCGGGCCACGCGATGATCATGAATGCCCAGAACAAGTACATATATCGCATGTCGCGGCCGATCAGAGTCACGTTCTTGATCTGCACCTTGGACAGCACGCCGAACGGACTCTGGAACGTGTTGCCGAAGCAGAGCTTTGCGACCTTCGTCGGCGCCAGCTCCTGCTGCGCGAGGCTCAGCTGGTGTGTGCCGAACCACCACTGGTCGGTTCTGAGACGCGCGAGGTCGAGCTCGAGGTGCTCACCCCGTTCGTTGCAGAAGTAATAGGAATAGGCGAGCCGGTACGTCGTGTAATCGCCGGGGACGGACACATTGTCCTCGAACATCAGGAGGCCGAACGCCAGCGTGTTGGTGGGCGTGCAGGTGACATCGAAGGAAACGGCGCTGTAGCGCGACAGGTCGACGAGCGCGGGCTTGCCCGCATGGTCGAGGAACACCAGCTCGGCATTGGCGTACGGGTAATCCACCGCCTTCACCCCGGTGAATTCGAAACTCAGCGTGGACGTGTCGTCGACGAGCCTGATCGTCGAGCGTCCGCCCGTATCCTTGTCGGAACTGACACTGGTCCGCATCGCCACGCTGCGGTCCGCCGCGGGCAGCACGGTCATGCGGATGTACGTGCAACGCATACAGATGAAGCCGATGAGAACGCTTGCGACCATCAAGGCCAACAGCCCCGTGAGCGCCTTATTGTAGAAACTCTGCATTACGGTGTTACTGCCCCGGCAAATTTACGCTGACTGACATCGTACGAGCCGCCGGGGCAACGGGTCACCCTGGCGTCGTCAATATAATGACAGGTAGCATGTATATCTGTCGAGCGGGCTGTTGCGCGCCCGCAGTCGACGCGGCCGGGGGCAGGCACCGCGTCCGTCGGGACTACACGGCGATGACGCTGGCGTCGGCATCGTTGGCGGCACCGACGCAGACGGGCGCGTCATTCGCGGCACGCTGCTGATACTCGCGCGGCGTGCATCCCAACTCGCGCTTGAACACGGCGAATAGATATTGCATTGACGTAAATCCGCAACGATGTGCGACCTCGGCCACGCTGACGTCGCCCCGCGTCAGCAACGCGGTCGCCGCTTCGAGCTTGAAGCGCAGGATTTCATCGTGCACGCTGCACGCGAGCTCTTGCTGGAAATATAACTCGAGCGTCGAGCGCGACACGCCGACGTAATCGGCCACCTGGTCGCCTTTGATGCCCTGACAGGCATATTGACGAATAAAATGCCGGGCACGCATGACGCGCGGATTCTTGATCGGCCGGTGGGCGCTCGACGACAGCACGTTGATACCGGCGGGCGGCACGAGGATGCGCTTGCATTCTAGATAAGTGCCCTCGAGCAACTGATGGAGCATGCGGGCCGCCGTCCGGCCCATTTCCTGGGTCCCCTGGATCACGGAGCTGAGCGGGATGCACGACAGCATGCGCGCGAGGGGATCGTTGTCGATGCCGATGATCGCGACCTGTTCCGGGACGGCGATGTTTGCGCTCTGACAAGCTTGCAGCAGTTGCCGCGCCCGCGCGTCCGTGACCGCAATGATGCCGACCGGCTTGGGCAGGCTGCGCAGCCACTCGACCTGCTGCGCGACGACGTCGTCCCACGACGACTCCGCATGCGCTTGTCCGCGGAAGATGGCGACATCGAGCTTGTCGCGCCGCATCAAACTGGCGAACGCCTTTTCGCGTTCGTGCGCCCAGCGGTGTTCGATGCCGTTGGGCAAGGAAAACAGTGCGAAATGACGCAAGCCGACGTCGATCAGGTGCGTGTAGGCGAGATTGACGAGCTTAAAATTATCGGTCGCGACATAGGGGATGCCGACGGGATAATCGGCGTCGTCGGCATACGAGCCGCCTACCCCGACGACGGGGACCCGGCTGCCCGACAAGGCTGACGCGACCGCCGGATCATCGAAATCCGCGATGATGCCGTCGCCTTGCCAATTAGCAAGACTGGGCAGGCGGAGGCGGAAGTCGTCTTCCACGAACAATTCCCACGATGCCCGCCTGCTCGATAGGTACCCGGCGATGCCGGCGATGATCTCCCGATCGAAAACCTTGTTTGCGTTGAACAGCAGCGCGATCCGATGCGTCTTAGAAGTCGTCATGCAAGTCTCCACGTTGCGTCCTGTCCGGACGTCTCTAGTGCAACCAGCCGGCTCCGCAGCGTGACAATGCTTCGGAGCAAGCCCTTCCGCTTACGTGGGAAAGTATATTTTTCGGGTAAGGGTCTCCCCGTAAAAGTATTTTTCGATTTCCTAGGAGGATTCAAAAAGTTGAAGTTTCGCGCGGAAAAATTGTTATTTCGCCCGGGGCCGGGTGTCGCGCGCGCGCGATCGGCGGCGGCGGCGCGACACGCTGCGGAGATAGTTCCTCATAGCAACTCCGAGTTTCGGAGGGCGCCAAGCGTCATCGATGCAAGCTTGTTATGATCGAACTCTTTACACAAAGGAGAGCCTGATGAGCATTTCCCTGTACACGGTTTCCGTGCCCGTCTTCCGCCAGATCCTCGGCAGCCTGGCGGCCATCCTGGCGAAGGCGGAAGCGCACGTCGATGCGAAGAAGCTTGACCCGAACGCGCTGCTGCAGGCGCGGCTGTTCCCGGACATGTTCCCGCTGGTGCGGCAAGTCCAGCTGGCGACGGATTTCGCCAAGGGCGCGGGCGCGCGCCTGGCGGGCATGGAAGTGCCCCGCTACGACGACGTCGAGACGGATTTTGCGGGCTTGCAGGCGCGCCTGGAAAAGACGCTGGCGTTCCTCGACACGGTCGCGCGCGAAGCCGTCGACGCAGGGGGCGAGCGCGACATCACGATCGGCACCGGCGACAACAAGCGCCAGTTCAAGGGCGAGGTCTATTTATTACACTACGCGCTGCCGAACTTCTATTTCCATGCCACGACGGCATACGACATCCTGCGCCATAACGGGCTGGAGATCGGGAAACGGGATTTCGTCGGGACGTTCTGAGGAATCAGGTGTTGCGGCGCGGATAGCCCTGCGCCAGGATCCGCTGCCACACGACTTCCTTCTGCTCGGCCGTCATCGAGACCCAGTGCGCGACCTCGACGACGGTCCGGCCGCAACCGCGACAGATGTCGTCGAACGTCGTGGAACAGACGGCGACACAAGGAGTGTCCGGCCGGATGGGCAACGGCCCGCCCTGCGCATCAACGGGCCGGGCCGACATCGAGCTTGTCCCAGCCTTCATGACCGAGCTTTTCCATGGTCTCGATATTCTTCTCGAAGATCTCGGCCGCGTCGGGGATCGCCTCCACGGCGCGGTCGATGCTGTCCTCGCGCAGCAGTTGCAGCGTCGGGTAAGGCGACCGGTTCGTGAAGTTCTCGATGTCGTTCGGGTCCGTGTCGGCGAACTGGTAGTCCGGGTGGAAGCTGGCGATCTGCAGCTCGCCGTCCATGGTCATGTCTTCGACGGCCGCGTCGGCCACGTCGAGGAATTCATTGAAGTCCAGGAAATCCTGCAAGACGTACGGGTGGATCAGCAACGTGGTGTCGACCTGCTCCGGATCCGTTTCCGCCAGCAGTTGCAATTCATCCATCAGCGTGTCCAGCAGCGACTCGGGGCTGCGCGCGTGCGACACGACGTAGCGGACCTGGTCCTTGACTTGCACGGCCTTGGCGAACGGGCACAGGTTCAGGCCGATGACGGCGCGGTCGACCCAGCGCCGGGTGGCGGCGACGATCGCTTCATCGTCCAGGTTCTCGTTGGCAGTGCTCATGTAACGCTTTCAAAAGAATAAACCCCGCATGCTGCGGAAACGGCACAAACCGCATGCTGCGGAGACGGCAATTGTACGCGCACTTTGCGTCCTCTCATAGAACGGCCGGCCCGCCGGGCTACCTTGACAACGTCCGCGCGCGCAGCTGGTATTACCCGCCGGTTGCGCGCCGACGGAAACCGATTTGACAATGCGGGCACCGGCGCAGCCGCCGCGAATTCCACGGTACCCCCTGGAGTATGCAGAAAAACGCTTGATATCTATCATAAAAAAAATTCCAAGGCAGGAACCATACTCCCCTCAAAAACGTCTTACCGCAGGTGACCGTTAGCAAAAAGAATAGACAAGGTTTTTTGTAACCGAGACGACTTATTTCTTGACTGGCCCGGTAACTGGTCCGTACACTCCGAGTTTACTCGTCAGTCCTGCCGTTCCTGGACGCAACACTGGAAAGCTATGAACGAAACGACTCGCTCCACTTACGCCCTGACCGTCGCGCTCCTGCTCGGACCCGCGCTCGGTCACGCCGCCGACAGCGCCCCGAGCCCGATCGCCCAGAGCGGCAGCACCACCACTAGTACGGCAGCGCTGACCAAGTCCATACTGCCGCAGGCGCTCACCCCGGCCAAGTCCGACGACTATAAAGATCCCGACCTGTGGGCCCGCATCCGCAGCGGCTACGCGATTCCCGACATCGACAACGCCCTCGTCGCCAAGCACGTCCA
This sequence comes from Massilia pinisoli, assembly GCF_024753285.1. Lineage (GTDB taxonomy): Bacteria > Pseudomonadota > Gammaproteobacteria > Burkholderiales > Burkholderiaceae_D > Telluria > Telluria pinisoli. The sequence goes on from NZ_JANUGW010000009.1 coordinate 142,913, forward strand.
GTGGTATGCAAGCCGTCCCGATTACCTCGCTCGCACCTCCGGCCGCGCGTCGCTGTACCTGTACCACGTCGTACAGGAACTGGAAAAGCGCGGCATGCCGACGGAACTCGCGCTGCTGCCCGTCATCGAATCCGCGTTCAACCCGCAAGCGCTGTCGAACGCCGACGCGGCCGGCATCTGGCAATTCGTGCCCGGCACGGGACGCGACTTCAACCTGCAGCAGAACATGTTCAAGGACGAGCGCCGCGGCGTGCTCGCCTCCACGGACGCCGCCCTCACCTATCTGCAGCGCTTATATACGATGTTCGGCGACTGGCAGCTGGCGCTGGCCGCCTATAACTGGGGCGAAGGCAATGTGCAGCGAGCCATCCAGAAGAACCGCGCGCTGGGCAAGCCGACCGATTTCGAGAGCTTGTCCGAGCTGATGCCGACCGAGACGCGCAATTACGTGCCGAAGCTGCAGGCCGTCAAGAACATCATCGCGAATCCGGCCCAGTACGGCGTCGTGCTACCCGTGATCGACAACTCGCCGTATTTCGTCGCCGTCGACAAGACGTCCGACATCGACCTGGCCGTGGCCGCCCAGCTGGCCGAGATGTCCGTCGACGAATTCAAGGCACTGAACCCGCAATTCAAGAAGCCCGTCATCACGGGCGAATCCACGAAGATCCTGCTGCCCAAGGAAAACGCCGAGAAGTTCAACCTGAACCTCGCGCAATGGGGCCGCGCGCTGTCGTCGTGGACGACGCACAAGATCACGTCGGCACGCGAGAGCATCGCGTCGCTGGCCGCCAAGCTGGGCACGACGCCGGAAGTGATCCGCCAGGCGAACAATATCCCGCCGCAGATGCGCCTGAAGGCCGGCTCCACGATCCTCGTGCCGAAAACCACCGCCACGGCCGGCAACGACATCGCCGAGAGCATCGTCGAGAACGCGTCGATGGCGCTGGAAGCCGACCGCGGAGAATCGCGCCGCAGCCCCCACAGGCTGTCGGGTGCGCAGCGCATCAAGGCCAGCGCGGCCCATGCCGTGGCCGAGATCAAGAGCCGCGTGTCGCGAAGCAACAAGCCGGCCGTCAACGCGAACGGCCGCAAGCGCCGCTGATCGCGCGCCGTATCATCCCGACAACGCGACGGGCCCACGGCCCGTCCAATCGCGCACATACCGACGTGTGCCGTGCACGCTCTTCAAAAGTACGGTATAGTGTCGGTTGTGCGCTGCAATAAACGCGTTGTCATGCTCCGCGAGGGCAGCCCACCAAAGTCGTAAAGCAGTACAACCGCAGCATCGCAAGCCCAGGCATCCACGAAGTTGGGTGTCCTTTCATAAAGCCCTCCCGCCCTGCGTGCCGAAACAGGCACCGTCCCGGCGCAAAGCTTTTGTGCCGAAATTTCTTTCGTTTCAGAGTCATTTCGTATTGTTGGCTCGCGTTGCTATTTCGCGTTCCGCTCCGAATAGCGTGGACGCTCACTGATCCATACCGAAAGTACAGTACACATGAGTTTTGAAGCACTAGGTTTACACGCGTCCATCGTCAAGGCAGTCTTCCAGGCCGGCTATGAAAAGCCGACCCCGGTGCAGGCGGAGGCGGTGCCTGCGGCGATCGCGGGCCGCGATCTGCTGGTGTCGTCCCAGACCGGTTCCGGCAAGACGGCGGCATTCATGCTGCCCTCCCTGCACAAATTCGCTGAGACCGAACCGGCCGCGGCCGGCCGTACGCCCGCGCAGGATGCGCAGGCGGCACGCGCTCGTGGCGAGCGCGTCCGTTTTAAAGCAGCCCAGCCGAAAATGCTCGTGCTGACCCCGACCCGCGAACTGGCCCTGCAGGTGACCACTGCCACCGAGCAGTACACCGCGCACATGCGCCGCATCCGCGCCGTCTCGATCCTGGGCGGCATGCCGTATCCGAAGCAGATGCAACTGCTGGCCAAGAATCCGGAAATCCTCGTCGCGACGCCGGGCCGCCTGATCGACCACATGGAGTCGGGCAAGATCGACTTCTCGCAGCTCGAGATCCTCGTGCTGGACGAAGCCGACCGCATGCTGGACATGGGCTTCATCGAAGACATCGAGAAGATCGTCGCCGCGACGCCGGACACGCGCCAGACCATGCTGTTCTCGGCCACGCTGGATGGCGTCGTCGGCAACATGGCGCGCCGCATCACGAAGAACCCGCAAGTGATCCAGATCATGAGCGCGACCAATCGCCACGAGAACATCGTGCAGAAGGTTCACTTTGTCGACGACCTGTCGCACAAGAACCGCCTGCTCGACCACCTGCTGCGCGATGAAACCATGGACCAGGCCGTCGTGTTCACCGCCACCAAGCGCGATGCCGACATGATCGCCGACCGCCTGAACATCGCCGGCTTCGCGGCTGCCGCACTGCATGGCGACATGCACCAGGGCGCCCGCAACCGCACACTGGACAGCATGCGCCGCGGCCAGGTGCGTGTGCTCGTGGCCACCGACGTCGCCGCACGCGGCATCGACGTGCCGTCGATCACCCACGTGGTGAACTACGACCTGCCGAAGTTCCCGGAAGACTACGTGCACCGCATCGGCCGCACGGGCCGCGCCGGCCGCAACGGTACGGCCGTCTCGCTCGTGAACCACGCGGAAAGCATGAACGTGCGCCGCATCGAACGCTTCACCAAGCAGACGATCCCGGTCGATGTCGTGGAAGGTTTCGAGCCGAAGCGCTCGGCGGCACCCCGTTCGGGCGCGCGTCCGGGCTGGAAGCCGGGCGATGGCCGCGGCGGCAAGCCGGGTCAGCGCAGCTTCCACAAGCCGGCCGGTGAAGGCTACCGCGGCGGCGACAAGCCAAGCGGCCAGCGTGAAGGCGGCTATCGGGGCGATGCACCGCGCACCGACAGCGGCTATCAAGGCCAACGTCGCGAAGGCGGCTATCGCAGCGAAAGCGCACCGCGCGCCGACGGCGGCTATCAAGGCCAGCGTCGCGAAGGCGGCTTCCGCAGCGAAGGCGCCCCGCGCCGCGAACGCTCGGGCTTCGGCGCGCATCCGCGCTCGGCCGACTCGGCCCGCCGCACGTTCGGCGACCGTTGATCGCAGGGGCGCTTCGCCCCTTGCATGAACGAACAACCCCCGGCACCGCAATGCCGGGGGTTTTGTTTTTATGGCGCCGCGCCGCTCACAACGCGCAGCTGCGGAACCCCGCGAAGATGTCGTCCCGCTCCGGCGTGAAGAAATTGCGGAAGTGCGGCGAGCGCAGGCGCGCCGGCGTCGCGAACGATGCGCCGCGCAAGGTCTGGCGCGTGCCGAACCACGGCGCCGAGTAGTCGCGGTAGCGGTCCGCCTCGAAGCCGGCGAACGGCAGGAACGGCGACGCCGTCCATTCCCACACCTGCCCCCACGCGAATCCTGGCTGGCCGGACGCGGCCGCGAATTCCCACTCGTCTTCCGTCGGCAGCCGGCGCCCGGCCCACGCGCACCACGCCTGCGCCTCGTACAGGTTCACGTGGCGCACGGGTTCCGCGAGGTCGAGCGCGACGGGGCGGCCGAAGCGCACCGTGTGCCAGTCGTCGCCTTCGCGCGCCCAGTAGCGCGGCGCGGAGCGCTCCTGTGTCATGAGCCAGGCGCGGCCCGCATCCGTCCAGTACTGCGAACGCTCGTAGCCGCCGTCGTGCACGAAGTCGAGGAACGCGCCCGTGCTGACGGGGCCCGCGTCCAGCGCGAACGGCGCCACCTTGACGACGGCGGCGCTCTTCTCGTTGTCGAACACGAAGCCGGTCGACTGGTCGCCGCCGCGCACGTAACTGCCGCCGGCGAACGCGATCTCGCCCGCGGGAGCCCCGGCAGCTGGATGCATCGGCACCAGCATGTGCGCAGGCGCGGGCGCGCCGCGCGATTGCAACGTCTGCAAGGTGTACAGGAACGCTTCGCCATGCATGTCCTCGTGCGCCAGCGCGAGGCGGTACGGATACAGCGCCGCATCGTCGTCGGGCTCGTGCTTCAGGCGGTCGAGGATGCGGTCCAGCACCTCGTGGCAATAGGTCTTCACGGCACCCGGTGGCGGCAGGTCGAGCGTCCAGCGCGCACCGTGGGCGACGGTGCCGGAGTCGAACCAGTCGTCGCCGCGCGCCAGCAGCGAATGGCCGCTGGCGGCGCCGGGCCGGCTGTCCAGCGCGCCGCGCAGCACGAACCATTCGGCGAACCACGCGACGTGGCCCAGCTCCCACAACGGCGGATTCACGGTGGACAGGCGTGGCACGCGCGCCGCGGCATCGTAGCCGGCGGCGGCGAGAGCTTCGAACAGCGCCAGCGTATAATGCCGCGCATCCTGCAGCGCGACGGCCAGCTCTCCGGGTCCCGCATAACGGAACGATGCTTGATGAACGGTCATGCATCATTGTACGACCATTTACGAGCCCCTCCCACCGCATGGCCAGCGCACACATCCACATCGTCAGTCCCGCATCCGCCCGCGAAAACAACGGCAACTGGCAGACCGCCAGCCGCTGGCAGCGCCATCTCGCGCGCGATTGCCGCGTCACCATCGGTCCCGGCTGGCAGGCCGGCGATCCGGTCCCGGACCTGTTGATCGCGCTGCATGCGCGCCGCTCCGCCGCCGCGCTGGCCGCGTTCACGGATGCCCATCCCGACCGCCCCGCCCTGCTCGTGTTGACCGGCACGGACCTGTATCGCGACATCCACGAGGACGATACGGCACGCGCGTCGCTGGAACGCGCGACGGCGCTCGTCGTGCTGCAGCCGCGCGGGCTGGACGAGCTGCCGGCAGCGCTGCGACCTAAAACGCACGTGATCTATCAGTCGGCCCCGCGCCTGCGTCCCGCGCGGCCGCGCGCGCCGCTCGACGTCGCCATGATCGGCCACCTGCGCGCGGAAAAGGATCCGCAGACGTTCATGGACGCGGCCCGCCTGATCCACACGCCCGGCGTGCGCCTGCTGCACATCGGCGCCGCGCTCGACCCGGCGCTGGGCCAGCGCGCGCGCGCCACGCAGGACGCGACACGAGCGTACCGCTGGCTCGGCGCCCTGCCCCACATGGCGACGCGGCGCCGGCTGCGGCGCTGCCATGCGATGGTCATCGCGTCGCGCATGGAAGGCGGCGCGAACGTCATCATCGAAGCCGTGACGAGCGGCGTACCCGTGCTGGCGTCGCGCATCGCCGGCAACGTCGGCATGCTGGGCGACGACTATGCGGGCTACTTCGCGCCGGGCAACGCCGCCGCGCTGGCGGCCCTCATCGACCGCAGCGCGCGCGACGTCGGCTTCATCATGCGGCTGCGGCGCCAGTGCGCGGCGCGTGCGCGGCTGTTCGCCCCCGGCGCGGAGCGAGCGCACCTGCTCGAGTTGGTGGATAATCTGCTATTCCGATGAACGCAGGACGACAAGAGCACCCCATGAACACATCCGCCGACCAACCCATCAAACTGACCTCGTTTTCCCACGGCGGCGGCTGCGGCTGCAAGATCGCGCCGGGCGTGCTGTCCGAGATCCTCAAGAAGTCGAGCGGCTTCCCCGTGCCGAAGGAACTCATGGTCGGCATCGAGACGGCGGACGACGCGGCCGTCTACAAGCTGAACGACGAACAGGCGCTGATCGCGACGACCGACTTCTTCATGCCCATCGTCGACGACCCGTTCGACTTCGGCCGTATCGCCGCCACCAACGCGATCTCGGACGTGTACGCAATGGGCGGCACGCCGATCATGGCGCTGGCCCTCGTCGGCATGCCGATCAATAAACTGCCGCTTGAGACGATCGGCAAGATCATCCAAGGCGGCGAATCGATCTGCGCGGAAGCGGGCATCCCCATCGCGGGCGGCCACACGATCGATTCGGTGGAACCCATCTACGGCCTCGTCGTCATGGGCCTCGTGCATCCATCGAAGGTCAAGCGCAACGCGGACGCGCGGGCGGGCGACGTGCTCGTCCTCGGCAAGCCGCTGGGCGTGGGCGTGCTGTCGGCCGCGCTGAAGAAGGATCAACTGGATGCGGACGGCTATGCCGCGATGATCGCGAACACGACGAAGCTGAACAAGCCGGGCAAGGCGTTGTCGGAACTGCCTGGTGTGCACGCGCTGACGGACGTCACGGGCTTCGGCCTGCTGGGCCACCTGCTCGAACTGGCCCGCGGCGCGCAGCTCACGGCGAAGCTGGACATGGCGCGGATCCCGCTGCTGCCGGGTGTCGAAGCGCTGGCCCATGCCGGCTATTTCACGGGCGCGTCCGGCCGCAACTGGGATGCGTACGGCCACGACGTGCAACTGGGCGGCGCCGTCACGGACACGCAGCGCGTGCTGCTGACGGACCCGCAGACGTCGGGCGGCCTGCTCGTCTCGTGCGATCCCGGCAGCGTGGACGAGGTATTGGCGCTGTTCCGCCGCGAAGGCTTCGGCGACGCGGCCGTCATCGGATCGATGGCGGCGGGCGATCCGCATGTGGTCGTCGGCTAAACAGTGAACACGCCGCCGTCGCGGTCCGGATGCGTGGCGTCCGGATCGACGTCGAGCATGATCCCGTCCGCGCCGGGAATGCGCATCGGCAGCCGCTGGATGATGTCGTAGCGCTGCTGTTCGGCGTACTGGCGCGAGCCGGCGAACGCGGTCGATTGCGACAACCACGACAAGTCCGCCGCGCCGCGCTCGACGAGCCTGCCGCAGCACAGGCCCGAGCCATAGACGCCCACGCGGTACGACGGCTGCCCTTCCGCCGCCACGTACAGCGCGGCGTGGACTCCAGTGAAATAATTGCCGACGGGGCCATCGAGGTCGACCTGCGTGGGGTCGTAGTCGACGGCGAAATAGATGGCGGAGCCGAACGGCTGCCCGATCGCATCGCGCGCCATGCGGAACGCGGCGGCGCCGTCCGCCAGGCCTTGCGCGCGGGTGAAGAAGCCGGCGCGGGTGCCGCTCGTCTCCCACACGACGCCGATGGCGAGGCCCGCCTGCGACAACGCCCGTGCCTCCCCCAGCGACAGATTCTTGGCCGCATTGGTGCTGTAGTAACGCAGCACGAAATCGTAGCCTTGCGCCTTCAGCGCCGCCGCGTGGCGCGTCAGCTCCATCGTCGTGTCCAGCCCTTTGCGTACCGGCATCGTGCCTCCCGTCGCGACATAAAGCGGGTACTCTGCCATTGCCATGGTCTGGATCAATTGATTGTTCGCAAAAACCGCCAGTCGCAAACCGAGTACAACCGTCGTAACCAAACGACAACACACGAAACGCTTGACACACCAAACAAAATTCACTTAGAGTGGAGAAATGTTCTCCTCCCTGCCTCTGTCGACTTCCCTATCGCTTGCCGGCGCGCTAACGCTGGCAGCCCTGCTACTACGCGCGTAAATCGCCGCTGTCCCGCCCGGCCCATCCGCCGGATTCGTAGCCCAAGGAAAGTTGTACCGATGTTAGTGACCACCTCATCCACGCTGTCTGTCTTTTTCGCCGGAGCCTTCCTGCCGTCTGCCGGCGCACGTGTGGTATTTCGCTCGCTGCTAATCCTACCGATCGGTTGCCGGGCCTAGCGTCCCGTGGCCCGTCCGGCAGCCTTCGCCACAACGATCGAAAGACACCTTCACCGCATTCAGAAATCAGGAGCCACCGCCATGTTGACCAATCCCGCCGCCAAATACCGTTCCTTCCCCGCCGTCCCATTGGCTGACCGCCAGTGGCCGAACCGCATCATCGACAAGCCGCCCGTGTGGATGAGCACGGACCTGCGCGACGGCAACCAGGCACTGATCGAGCCGATGAGCCCGGAAAAGAAACTGCGTTTCTTCGAAAAGCTCGTGCAGATCGGCGTGAAGGAAATCGAGGTGGGCTTCCCGTCCGCGTCGCAGACGGACTTCGACTTCGTGCGCATGCTGGTCGAGGAAAAGCGCATCCCGGACGACGTCACCATCATCGTCCTGACGCAGGCGCGCGATGAACTGATCCGCCGCACCGTCGAGTCGTGCGTGGGCGCCAAGCAAGCCATCGTCCACGTGTACAACTCCGTGGCGCCCGTGTTCCGCCGCGTCGTGTTCGGCATGAACCAGGACGAGATCGTGCAGATCGCCGTCAACGGCACGAAGCTGATCAAGGAATTGGTCGCACAGCACCCGGACACCAAATGGGGCTTCGAGTATTCGCCGGAATCGTTCTCGACGACGGAGCTGGATTTCGCCAAGCGCATCGTCGACGCCGTCGTCGACGTGTGGCAGCCGACCCCGGACAACAAGGCGATCATCAACCTGCCGTCGACGGTGGAAGCGGCGACGCCGAACGTGTATGCCGACCAGATCGAGTGGATGTGCCGCAACCTGAAGAACCGCGAGAACCTCGTGATCAGCGTGCACCCGCACAATGACCGCGGCACGGCCGTCGCCGCCGCCGAACTGGCCGTCATGGCCGGTGCCGACCGCGTCGAAGGCTGCCTGTTCGGCAACGGCGAGCGCACGGGCAACGTCGACCTCGTCACGTTGGCATTGAACCTCTACACGCAGGGCGTGCACCCAGGCCTGGACTTCTCGGACATCGACAGCGTCCGCCAGCTGGTCGAGGAATGCAACCAGATCCCCGTGCACCCGCGCCACCCGTACGTCGGCGACCTCGTGTTCACGGCGTTCTCCGGCTCGCACCAGGACGCGATCAAGAAGGGCTTCGCGAAGCAGCAGGCCGACGCCATCTGGGAAGTGCCCTATTTGCCGATCGACCCGGCCGACCTGGGCCGCAGCTACGATGCCGTGATCCGCGTGAACAGCCAGTCCGGCAAGGGCGGCATGGCCTACCTGCTCGAGCAGGAATACGGCCTCGAATTGCCGCGCCGCCTGCAGATCGAATTCTCGCGCGTCGTGCAGAAGCACACGGACGCCACGGGCCGCGAAGTGGTGGCGAGCGACATCCACGCCCTGTTCTCGAGCGAGTACTTCGAGCAGGAGAATGCCGCGTACCGCTACGTGTCGCACCGCCTCGTCGAGAACAGCGAGGGCGAGGAGCGCGTGCAGATCGACACGACCGTGCAGCACAACCGCGTGACGGAAGCGCGCCACGGCACGGGTAACGGCCCGATCGACGCGTTCGTCAACGCGCTCGGCCTGGACATCCGCCTGATGGACTACCACGAGCACTCGATCGGCTCGGGTGCCGATGCGCGCGCCGCCTGCTACGTCGAGCTGCGCCTCGCGAACGGCCCCACGTTGTTCGGCGCCGCGATCGACAGCAATATCGTGACGGCGTCGTTCAAGGCCGTGCTGTCGGCGGTGAACCGCCAGCTGGCGCTCTCCGCGGAACAGGCGCCGCAGCGCGCGGCCTGAACCCTGACGGGTTACGTGCGTTGAACGCGTGGACAGCTCGGCTGTCCACGCGTTCAACCAGCACCGGAATGACCTCTCAGGGCGCCGTGCGCATCGGCTTCGGCGGCGTAGCGTGTCCGCTCTGCCCGACGCGCTCGTATTCCGCGATCACCTGCGCGCCGAACAGCAGCAGGCTTGCCGCGATCTCGAGGCTGAACATGACGACGATCGCCGTGCTCATCGAGCCGTACACGACGTTCACTTTCGACAACGTGGTGAAGTACCACACGAGCACGTGCCGCGCGATTTCCCACAGCAGTGCCCCCGTCACGCCGCCGACGAGCGCATGCGACACCGACAGCCGCCCCACCGGCATCACGAGGTAGATCGACGTCAGCACGAGGATCTCGCCCGCGAGTCCCAGCAGGTACAGCAGCACGCCCGACACGCCGTGCAGCGACCACGTGTGACCAAACAACTCCACGCTCTCCGAACCGATCACCTGCAACGTGCCGGCGACGAGCGTCACGATCATGACGCCGAAGCCTAAAGCGAGGATGTAGCAGTACGGGAGCACGGCCGACACGAGGAAGTGGCGGCGGCGCACGGCGACGCGGTGCACGAAGATCACGCTCATCGCGTTTTCCAGCACGGTGAACGCGAGCGAACTGAAAAACAGCATCGTGAAGCCGAGCACCCACGTGATCAGGTCGCGGGTCTCGAGGAAGTGCGCGACCTCCTCCACCATCGGGCCGGACTGGCCCGGCACGATCAGTTCCAGGTAGCGGCGCAGGGTGAGCAGCAGGTTCAACTCGTCGATGAAGTGCGACAGCACGACGACGACGAGCATCAGGAACGGCACGATCGACAACAGCGCGTAATAGGCGACGGCGCCCGCCAGCAGCAGGCCCTGGTTCGCGCGGAATGCGCGCACGCACTGCAGGACGAAGTCGAGCGGATGGGCGAATATCCACGCGTTGGCGCGCCGGTTCAGCACGCGCAGGCGCAGGCCGTGGGCCCGCTTCATCGCGCCAGCCTGATGCCGGTGAACTGCCAGCGCGCACCGGCCGGGAAGAAGTTGCGGTAGCTGGCCCGCGCGTGGCCGTGCGGCGTGGCGCACGACGAGCCGCGCAGCACGTACTGGTTCACCATGAACTTGCCGTTGTATTCGCCGATTGCGCCGGCGGCCGGCACGAAGCCGGGATAAGGCGCATAGCTGCTGGCCGTCCACTGCCAGCATTCGCCGAACATCTGCGCGAGGCCCGTGCTGCCCGCCGCGCGCGGATGCAGGTCGCCGCACGTGAGGGCCGCGTCGCGCGCGGCGAATTCCCATTCGAATTCCGTCGGCAGGCGCGCGCCGCGCCAGCGCGCGTACGCGTCGGCCTCGTACAACGACACGTGCGTGACGGGCCGCGCGAGGTCCAGCGCCTGCAGGCCGTGCAACGTGAATTCGCGCAGGCGGTCGCCGTCGCGCACCCAGTACAGCGGTTCGGCCAGCGTGCCGTTCGCGACGAGATCCCAGCCGTCCGACAGCCACAGCGCCGGATCGCGGTAGCCGCCCGCCTCCACGAACTCCAGGTACTCGCCGTTCGTCACGAGGCGCGACGCCAGCGCGAACGGCGCCAGGTACTGCCGGTGGCGCGGGCTTTCGTTGTCGAAGGCGAAGCCGTCGCCCCCATGGCCGATCTCGGCGAGGCCGCCGTCGAAGGCGATCCAGGTCAGCGGTTCGACGGGGCCGGATGCCGGCAGCGGTGAATCGACGTACGCGGGATACATCGGATTGCGCGACAACAGGTGCTTGACGTCCGTGAGGATCAGTTCCTGGTGCTGCTGTTCATGCTGCAGGCCCAGCTCCACGAGCGCCGCAAGCTCCGCGTCGTCCGGCGCGGACGCCATCAGGCGCAGCAGGCGTGCGTCGACGTCCGCGCGGTAGGCATGCACGGCGGCCAGCGACGGCCGCGTCAACAGGCCGCGCTGCGCGCGCGGGTGCTTCGCGCCCACGCCGTTGTAGTACGAGTTGAACAGCACGCGGAACGCGGGATCGTGCGGCTGGAAGCCGGGTTCGCGCGGTTCCAGGATAAAGGTCTCGAAGAACCACGTCGTATGCGCCAGGTGCCATTTGACTGGGCTCGCGTCCGGCATCGACTGGGCACAACAGTCCTCGACGCCGAGCGGTTCGGCGAGGTGCAGCGAGCGCTCGCGCACGTGCTCGAACGCGGTCGACAGGCGGTGTTCGGAAGCTCCCATCGCCGCTCCTCAATGCGACATTGCGCGCGCGTAGACGACGGCGAACCACTGCTTCGGATCGGTCCACACGCGCGTGGCAGCGAAGCCGGCCTGGCCTAGCAGCTCGACGGCGTCGCTCTGGCGGTATTTGTAGCTGTTCTCCGTGTGGATCCACTCGCCCGCCGCGAACCGGCGGCTGCCGCCGCGCCACGTCACGTGCTGCACCGTCTGCGCTTCCAGGTGCATCTCGACGCGGCCCTGCGCAGGGTTGTAGAAGCCGCGGTGGCGCCACTGGCGGATGTCGAAGTCGGCGTCGAGCAGGCGGTTCACGTGGCGCAGCACGTTGAGGTTGAACGCGGCCGTCACGCCCAGCGCGTCGTCGTAGGCGGCGTCCAGCACGGCGTGGTCCTTCGCGAGGTCGATGCCGATCAGCAGGCCCCCGTCGCGCCCGCATTGTGCATGCACGCGCTGCAGGAAGTCGCGGGCCTCGTCCGGCGTGAAGTTGCCGATCGACGAGCCGGGGTAGAAGAACAGGCGCCGCTCTTCGCGCACGTTGTCGGGCAGGTCGAGGCGGTTCGAAAAATCCATGCCGAGCGGGCGCATGTCGATGTGGCGGAAGCGCTGGTGCAGGCGCTCGACGGCGTCGTGCAGGAACTCGGCCGAGATGTCGATGGGGACGTACTGGCGCGGCTGCAGCAGCGGGAACAGGCTGGCCGCCTTCGCGCAATTGCCGGCACCGAGGTCGATCAATGTCGCGCCCGTGCCGACCGTCTGCGCGATCTCGACGCCGTGCAGGTCGAAGATGCCCGCTTCCGTCCGCGTGGGATAGTACTCGGGCAATTCGCAGATGGCCTCGAACAGCTTCGAGCCGAGCGGGTCGTACAGGAACTTGGGCGAGATCCAGGGCTGGCGGGCCGACAGGCTCGCGGCCAGCTCGGCGGGGACGTGCAATCCATCGTGTACTGCGGGCACTGCGGGCGACGTGGCGTTCAGCATCGGGTGTCCTCGGTGGTGCGGCCGCACCATGCGGCCGGCTGCAATGTTGCCGTTCCGGCCATGATACGCGATTCCGCGATTCCGCACGCGTAGACCGGCGAGCCGTGCCCGCATGCTAGAGTAGTGGTTTTGGCAACCCGGCAATCCATGCTCGAACTCGTCGACCTCAGCAAATCCTACGGCGGCCGCACCGTATTGACCGCCCTGTCGCACCGCTTCGAAGCCGGCGAGTTCGTCGCGATCATGGGCGAGTCGGGTGTAGGCAAGTCGACATTGCTGAACCTGATCGCGGGGCTCGACGTACCGGACAGCGGCGAAGTCCGTGTCGACGGCGTTCCGATGTCGGCGCTGGACGACGACGCGGCCACGCGGCTGCGGCGCACGCGCATGGGCTTCATCTTCCAGGCGTTCCACGTGCTGCCGCACCTCACGCTGGCGCAGAACGTCGCGCTGCCGCTGCTGCTCAACGGCGCCCCGGACCCCGGCCGCGCCGCGCAGATGCTGGACGCCGTCGGGCTCGCGGGCCGCGGCGCCGATTTCCCGCAACAGCTGTCCGGCGGCGAGCTGCAGCGGGTGGCCATCGCGCGCGCCCTCGTGCACCGGCCCGCCCTGCTGCTCGCCGACGAGCCGACCGGCAACCTCGACCCCGAGACGGCGGACGGCGTCCTGCGCCTGCTGCGCGCCGAGATCAAGGCCAGCGGCGCCGGCGCCATCATGGTCACCCACTCCCACGCGGCGGCGGCGATGGCCGACCGCACGCTCGTCCTCACCCGCTCGGGCTTGAAATAGCGCAAGTTCCTGGCAGAAAGACGGACGTTATAGCGTTTTAGTCATGAACAGTGCGTCGGATTTGTCAAGTCCGTAGTAGCATTCCAACAAACCCACCAGGCATAAGCCAGCGATAAAGAATGCGGTCGGGCTGGATACCGTTCGGGCGCACGACGCGCCGGACGGACCGGCAACTCTCCAAAACAGTCGATCAGTCTTGAATGTCCATCCCCCAGGAGGAGTTCATGAGCGTACGGCAGAAAAAACAGGAGTTGCTCGAGGCGATGCAGCGCGCCCGGGCCATGGAGCCGTCGAGTTTTGTTCCGAACAAATTGCTCGACACATTGATCCAACGAATGCAGCTGAAGAACGATGCGGAACTATGCCGCGTCCTGGAGGTACAGCCGCCCATCATCAGCAAGATCCGGCACCGCAAGCTGAACGTCGGCGCCACGATCCTGCTGCGGATGCACGAAAAGTCGAACATCCCGATCCGCGAGCTGAAGGAATTGACGGCCGAGGCGCGCACGGAGACGCCGCCGACCCATCACTGAGCGCGCGGCCGTGCGGACACGAGGGCCGGGGCCGCGGCGTCACTCGCCCGGCGGGCGGCCCGTCTTGAGCTGCGGGAGGCTCGCGAGCACGGCGCGCAGGTCGCCCACGTCGAGCCGGCCCAGCAGGGCCACGCCGACGCGCAGCAGCTCGCTCTTCTTGACTTCGAAGCCCGCCTTCAGGCAGGCCTGCTTCACGGTGGCGAGCACCGCGTACTCCTGCTCCGGCATCGTGAAGCTGTCGCGCACGAGACGCGGGCGTGCGGGCGCGGGCGCGGTTACCTGCGCGGGCGCCGCCTTCACGCGTGTGGTCTTCACGGGCGCCGCGACGGCGCGGGCCGCCTTCCGGGCCACTTTCACTGCCGTTGCCGCCGTCGCCGGGCCGGCCGGCTTCGCGCTCTTCTTCGCAGCCGGGGACTTCGCAGCAGGCGCCTTCGCCTTCGCCGACGACGCCTTCGCGGACGACGCCTTCTTCACCACCAGTTTTGCGGCCACCTTGGCCGCCGTCGTCCTCGCCATCGGAACCTCCTTCTTCAAACAAGCCAAACAATATATATCATTTGACCGGCCCGCGGAAGGGCGCGGCGCGCATCAGGCACCCGCGTCGCGGAATTCTCCGGCGATCCCGGCGAACTGGTCCTCGATCTCGAAGAACGCGTCGAGCACGTCCGGATCGAAATGGGTGCCGCGACCCTTGCGCATCACGTCCAGCGCCTGGCGGTGCGTGAACGCGGGCTTGTAGACTCGGCGCGAGATCAGCGCGTCGTACACGTCGGCCACGGCCATCAGCCGCGCCGACAGCGGGATCTGCTCGCCGGCCAGGTGGTCGGGATAGCCGGAGCCGTCCCATTTTTCCTGGTGCGAGTGGGCGATCTCGCGCGCGAACATCAGAAAGCCGTTGGTGCCGCCGATGTGCTTTTCGACGAGCATGATGGTGTCGCGCCCGTACACGGCATGGAGCTTCATCACCTCGAATTCCTCGCGGTCGAGCTGGCCCTGCTTCAGGAGGATGCGCTCGGGGATCCCCACCTTGCCGATGTCGTGCAGCGGCGCCGAGCGGTACAGCAGGTCGATGTTGGCGTCCGTGAGCTCCGCCGCGAACCGCGGATGGCCGCGCAGGTGCTGCGCGAGCGCCCGCACGTAGCGCTGCGTGCGCCGCAAATGGCCGTCCCCAGCCTGCGCGCCCGTGCTGTCGCGCGTCTCCGCGAGCGACGCCATCGCCAGGATGATCGCCTCCTGCATCAGCGCCAGCTGCGCCGTGCGGTCCTGCACGAGCTTTTCCAGGTTCTCGTTGTGCGCCTGCAGCTGGCGGCGCGCGTCGAGCAAGGTCAGTTGCGTGGCCACGCGCGCGAACAGGATCGCGGGGCTGACGGGCTTCGTGATGTAGTCGACGGCGCCCAGCGCCAAGCCCAGCGCCTCGTCCTCGGCCTGGTTCTTCGCCGTCAGGAAGATCACGGGCATCCCGGCCGTCGCGGGATTCGCCTTCAGCCGGCGGCACGTCTCGTAGCCGTCCAGGCCCGGCATCATGACGTCCAGCAGGATCAGGTCGAGCCCAGGCGTCGCCTGCGCGATCTGCAGCGCCAGCGTGCCGTTGGTCGCGACCTTCGTGTTGTACTTGTCCTTCAGGAGGCGCGACAGCAGCATGATGTTGTCGGGCGTGTCGTCCACGATCAGGATGGTCGGCCTGGCGGCAGAGGAATCGGTGGTGATGGCGGTGTTCATCGGGCGGGCGCGGTGGCGGAAGCGGCGGCGAGCAGCTGGCGCGCCTCCTCGAATTCGTAACGGGACAGGTGCTGCGCGAGGTGCGCGAGGCGCTGGCCGTCCAGCACGCCCGCGAGGCGCGCGCGCACGGACTCGAAATAATCGATGGCGTCGCCCGAGTATTCGGCCAGCAAGTGGTCGAGCTGGGCGGCGGCGGCCAGACCGTCGCCGTCGGCGGGCGTGGATGCCGCGGGCGCCGGCTCGGGAGGCGTCTCCGCGGCGCGCGTGAAATAGCGGTCCAGTGACGCCATCGTGGCCTCCACGGCGGTCTCCAGCGCGCGCACGCCCGACGCTAGGCGCGCAGGGTCGGGCGCCGCCAGCGCGAGCCCCTCTTCCACGGCTTGAGCCAGCGTTTGCAACTCACGCGCGCCGACGTTGCCGGCCACGCCGCGCAAGGTGTGGGCACGCGCCGCGGCCTCGCGCAGCCGTCCCGCCTCGAAGTCGGCGCGGATCTGCGTGCCGGCGTCGCGCTGGGCGTCGCGGAAGCGATCCAGCAACTGCACGTACAGCGCCGCGTTGCCGGCCACGTGCCGCAGGCCGTACGCGGAATCGATGCCGGACAGGTTCGACAGCCCCGGCAACGTGGGCCCCTCCGCGACGGCGGCGGGCAGCGGCGGCGGCACGGCGGGCCCGATCCAGCGCGCCAGGGTGGCGTACAGCTTCTCCGGCTCGACGGGCTTCGTGATGTAGTCCTGCATGCCTTCGCGCAGGCAGCGGTCGCGGATCTCGGCCAGCGCATGGGCCGTCATGGCGACGACGGGCACCTTGTCGAAGCGCGTATCGCGCCGCAGCTCGATCGTGGCCGCGTGGCCGTCCATCTGCGGCATCTCGAGGTCCATCAGCACGAGGCCATACGCCTGCGGGCCGCCCGCGCGCAGCATGTCCAGCGCCTCGCGTCCGGTGGCGGCGACGTCCACGGCGATGTGCTGCGCCTCCAGCAGTTCGCGCGCGATCTGCTGGTTGACGAGGTTGTCCTCGACGAGCAGCACGCGCGCCACGCAGTCGCCCGCGTCCTCGCCCCGGCTGCGCGCGCGCGGTGCGCGCGGCGGCGCGAACAGGGCGACCAGCGTGTCGACGAGCGCGGACTGGCCGATCGGCTTGCACAGGAAGCCGCGGATGCCAGCGGCCTCCGCTTCTTTCTGCACTTCCTCGCGGCCGAATGCCGTCACGAGCACGGTCGACGGCGGCCGCCGCAGCGCCGGGTTGCCCGCGATGCGGCGCGCCAGCTCGATGCCGTCCATGCCCGGCATCTGCCAGTCCGTCAGCACGACGCTGTACGGGTCGCCGGCCGCGTCCGCGGCGAGCAAGGCGCTTTCCGCCTCGGCGCCGCTGGCTGCGACGTCCACGCGCAGCGGCAGCGCCTGCAGCGCCTCGCTCATGATCTCGCGCGCGACCTCGGAATCGTCGACGAGCAGCAGGCGCGCGCCGTCCAGTTCCGGCGGCGCGACGGCGACGCGTTCCGGCTCGCCGGACAAAGGGAAGTCGAGGTCGAAGTGGAACGTCGAACCCTGCCCCGGACTGCTGTCGACGTCGATGCGCCCGCCCATCAGGCCGACGAGCTGCTGCGAGATCGACAGGCCCAATCCGGTACCGCCGTACTCGCGCGTCGTGCTGCCGTTGGCCTGGCTGAACGCGCGGAACAGCTTGGCCTGCTGCGCCTCGCTCATGCCGATGCCCGTGTCGCGCACGGCGAAGCGCAACGTCACGCGGTCAGCGCCAAAGCGGTCATTCTCGGCATCGTCCACGCGCCGGCACGACAATTCCAGCTCGCCGGCCGGCGTGAACTTCACGGCGTTGTTGACGAGGTTGATGAGGACCTGGCCCAGGCGCAGCGGATCGCCCACGAGCATGCGCGGGATCGCGTGCGGCACGTGGAACAGGTATTCGAGCTGCTTGTCGGCCGCGCCCTGGCTCGTGACGCTCGCCACGTTCGCCAGCACGTCGTCCAGGCAGAACGGGATGTGTTCGACGTCCAGCTTGCCCGCCTCGATCTTGGAAAAGTCGAGGATGTCGTTGATGATGCCCAGCAGCGACAGCGCGGCGCGGTGGATCTTGCCCACGTAGTCCTGCTGCTTCGGGGAGAGCTCCGTGCGCAGCGCGAGATAGGCCATGCCGATGATCGCGCTCATCGGCGTGCGGATCTCGTGACTCATGTTGGCGAGGAATTCCGACTTGGCGACGTTCGCGGCCTCGGCGCGCACGTTCGCGGCGACGAGCGACTGCTCGCGCTCGCGCCGTTCCGAGATGTCGCGGATGAACGAGCAGAATTCGTAGTCGTCGCTCGTCGCCAGCTGCACGCGCGTGATCGCGAGCTCGATGGGAAACTCCACGCCGTCGCGGCGCAGCGCATACGTTTCGATGCGGGTGTCCAGCACGCCGCCCACGCCGCTCTTCTCGAAGCGCGCGAGGCCGCTCCGGTGCGCGGCGCGGTGGCGCTCGGGGACGATGCATTCGTCGAGCGGGCGGCCCAGCACCTCTTCGCCCGTCCAGCCGAAGATCTTTTCCGCCTGCGCGTTCCAGCCGACGATGGTCCCGCCGCGGTCCATGCGCACGACGGCGTCGAGCGCCGTGTCGACGATCGCTTGCAGCTTGGCCTGGCTGCCCTGCGCCACGCGGATGGAATCGAGGAGCTCGCGCGTGCGCGCGGCGATCTTCTGTTCGAGGTCTTCGTTCAAGTCGCGCAACTGCTGCTCGATCACGTTCTTTTCGCGCAGCAGGCCGTTCGTCACCTGCTCGGCGCGGCGCAGCCGGTTCAAGGTGTCGCGGAAGCTGCGCACGGCGGACGACAGGCGGCCGATCTGGTCGCGCCGGCCGATGCCGGACAAATGGATGTCCGTCTCGCCGCGCGCGAGCTTTTCCAGCGCTTCCTGGATGTCGGCGAACGGCTGCGTCATGCGGCGCCCGATCAGCAGCACGCAGCCGACGATGGCCAGGGTGAGCATGAAATTGGCCATCACCGTGTGCATGATCTGGCGGCGCAGGTCGTCGTCGACCTGCCGGCGCGAGAACGCCAGCTCGATGCGGCCGACCGGGAAGTCGCGGTTGCCGTCGCGGTAGGCGATCGCGCGGCTGACCTGGATGGCGCCACCTTCCTCCTCGCCCGTGCCCAGCGCGGCCAGCACGGCGCCGTTCGGCGCGAGTACGCGCAGCATCTTGACTTCCGGCGTGGCGCCGAGCGCGTCGACGACGGATGCGACGGCCGCGCTGTTGATGTCGAACAGCGGCCGCGCCAGCGCGTGCGCCAGCACCGACGCCTGGCGCTCCACGCGCTCGTGCAGGCGCTGGTCGGCCTCGTCCTGCAAGGTGCGCATGACGTAAGTGGTGTAGACACCGGTGGACAGCGCGACCGCGAGCACGATGCCGGCGCCCAGGCGGAACACGATGTTCTGGCGCCAGCTGGCGGCAAGCCCGCGCACGAGGCCGGCCGGGCGCGGCGCGGAGGACGGGATCGAGTTAATGGCCGCCTCCCGGGTGGCCGGTCAGCTCGCGTTCGCGCCGGCGGTAGGCGGGACTCGTGCGCACCTCCTCGATCGCCTTCCAGATGCGCGCCGCCAGCTCGGGCTGCTGCGCGACGAACGCGTGCGACAGGATCAGGTAGTACGGCTTTTCGACGAGCGGCGCGGGCAGCACCTCGATCTGCTGCGCGACCGGGGTGCGCATCACGCGCACCGCGTCGCCGCCACCGAGGGCGGCCGCCGCGACCCGCCCCGCGAGGAGCTTCTGCACCAGTTCGTCGGCCTGCTGGCTGCCCTCGTCCACGGGGACGTTCTGCGCGCGCAGGAAGTCGCCGACGGAATAGCCGAGCTGGAAGCCGATGCGGCCGTCCACGTTGGCGAAGTGCTTGCCGTCCCAGTCGACGCGGCTACCCTTGCGGCGCACGAGCACGTAGCGGTCGACGTGCATGCGCTTTTCCGGATCGGCCTGGCCGTCGTCGCCGTGGACGCCGGGGTACGCGCCGACTTCGAGGCGCTCGCGGCTGAAGCTGACGGCGAACGCGCCGTCGACCCGGTTCTCCTTGACCTGCGCGAGGCAGCGCTTCCACGGCATGCTCTGGTAGTCGAACACGACGCCGAGGCGGCGCGCGACGTCACCCAGCAATTCGAAATTCAGGCCGCCGCCGTCCAGCGTGCGCCACGGCAGCACTTCCTGGCGTTCGAAGCACAGCGACACCATCCGGTCCGCGACGGGGGGCGCCGCGCACGCCGCGCCGGCGCCGAGCCAGCAGGCGATCAGGCCGAGGCGCAGGCGTCGCAGCACGGGCGGCGGCACGGACGGCAGCATGGCAGCGGCGGCGCGCGGCCGTCCGTCAGGCCGCGAGCGCGGCGCGGCCGTGACGCAGCTCGGCCAGCACGCCGGCCCGCAGGCCGGTCTTCGGCACTTCCAGTTCGTCGATCTCCAGTTCTTCCATCAGGCCCAGCAGTATGGCCAGCGCGGCCGTCACGTCGCGCAGGCGCAGCGGGCCGAGGCCCGCCAGCGCCGCGCCGCCCCCGCCCTGCTCGAGCGCGCGCGCCGCCAGCCCTTCCAGGCGGTTGCGCGTGATGGGGCCGCCCAGGTCATTGTCGACCAGCAGCCGCGCCAGCGTGTGGATCGTGCCCGAGGCGCCGCAGGTGCGCTCGCGCCGTCCGGGGCCGAACGCGGGGGCCTCGTCGCCCAGCTTGGCGCGCGTGGACGCGATCGCGGCGGCGAACGACACGGCGTCGATGCGTCCGCCGCCGAAGAACGTCAGCGCCAGGCGCGACGTCCCGAGGCCCAGCGACGCGACCTTCTGCACGCGGCGGCCGCTGCCCAGCGCCAGCTGGGTGGAACCGCCGCCGATGCCGAGGACCAGGGTGCGCGTGTTGTCGCCGTCCGCCGCGGCGCCGTCGGCCACGCCGAGATACGTCAGCACGGCCTCTTCCTCGCCCGTCAGCACTTGCACGGGATGCCCGAGCAGCTCTTGCGCGGCCGGCAGGAACAGGTGGCTGTTGCGGGCCATGCGCAACGTCGAGGTGGCGACGACGCGCACGGCGGCCAGCGCGTGGTCGTTCAGGCGCGCGCGGATGCCGCGCAGGCAATCGAACGCGGCGTGCATCGCCTCGGGGCTCAGGCAGCCCTGGGCGTCCAGCGCGGCAGCGAGGCGCAGCGGCGCGTGATAGCTGTCGAGGGGACGCAGGGTGCCCTCCTCGACGGCGCCGACCAGCAGGCGGAAACTGTCCGATCCGAGGACGAGCGCGGCGTGAATGGGGGAAGGGGTGCTCATGCAGACTCCGAAGTCGAAAACGGCGCCACGATAGCGGGCCAGGATGACGGATCGATGACAGGAGCATCGTTGATCGCATCATCATAAGACATGCGGGACGACCGTGCCATGGCGGACGCGGCCACGCGTGCGTGCCCGTGGACCAGGCGCGACGTCATTCCTCGACCGGCGCCAGCACGGCGGCCGCCACTTCGATCCGGTTGCGGCCGGCCTTCTTGGCCACACGCAACGCCTCATCGGCCCGCGCCAGCAACGTGACGGTGCTGTCTTCCGGGCGGATCGTCGTGACGCCGAAGCTGGCCGTCAGCGAAATCATCGCGCGCTCCGTCTTGACGCGCTCCCCTTCGATGGCGGCGCGCATGCGCTCGGCCACCATGGCGGCATCGTCAAGGCCGGTACGCGGCAGCAGGATCGCGAATTCGACGCCGACGAGGCGGCCCAGCAGGTCGCTGTCGCGCAGCTGGCCCTTGCAGGCGCCGATCAGGTGCGCGAGCACGACGTCGCCGGCCGGGTGGCCGTAGCTGTCGTTGATGCGCTTGAAATGGTCGAAGTCGAGCACGACGAGGGCCGTCGGCTGGCCGGGGCGGCGTGCCAGCGCCATCCACGGCACGAGGGCCTGGAAGAAGCCGCGCCGGTTCGGCACGTCCGTGAGCGGGTCGACGACTTCCAGCCGCGCCAGCTCGGCCTGTTCGCGCTCGCGGCCCAGCAGCAGCCAGCCGAAGCCGCCCAGCAGCGCCAGCAGATACAGCGCGCCGGAGTGGAATTGGCGCAGCATGTCGCTCGTCATCCAGCCCCAGCCGGCCGGGGCCAGCAGCACGAGGGCGCCGCGCGCGCCGACGACGAGCGCGAGCACCGTCGTGGCCAGCGCAAGGAAGCGCTGCAGCATCGACGCCGCCGCCCAGCCGCGCGCGAACGCGGCGGCCAGCGCCAGGTAAAACGCGGCCAGCACGAGCGACGCGGCCACGGCGCGCAGGCCGATGGGGTCGATCAGCCAGCACAGCAGGAACGCGGCGATGCCCAGCGCCAGCGCGGGGATGACGGCACGGCGCCAGCGCAGGCGGCCGGCGCGCTCCCACGCGGCGCCCGCTTCCCACGCGACGCCGGCGAACACGAGACCATACGCGATCGGGAGCGCGAGGCCTTCCGGCACGACACCCGCGGCGCCGATGGCCAGCAGCAGCCAGCCGGCGCCCTGGCACAGGCGCGCCCAGCCCCACGTGGGGACGACCGGGCGGCCGCCGTGGTTCGATTGTTCGAAGAAAAACAGCGTCGCGCACAAGGCCAGATTACCGAGTGCCAGCGCCAGTACCATCGTGGTGGAATCCATGGGCGCCTCAGAATTCGTGCACGACCGCGGTCGTGCCGTCGCCGACCCGGCTCGACCAGGCGCGCGTCCAGTAGTTCCGCTCGACCTCGCTGGGCGGCTCGTGCCAGAACACGATCAGGGTGCCCTTGTGATCGTGGATCTGAGTCAGCTTCTCGACAAACGCGGGATTTCCGTCCAGGTCCGCCAACGCCATCGCGTAGCCGTAGACGCGGTCCAGGCGCTCGATGCGGTCCGGCTCGGTCTGGCTGTTGGTGGCGGTAATGGTCGGGTGGTCCAGGAACATGAGGTCTCCGCTTGGGCTGCAACGGCCAGCTTATCAGAAACCTATCGTGCGCAACAAGTTACGCCAAGGAGAGACGGCGCCGATATCGATTTCACCTATACTGACTGATGCCATGCCGCATCACGACGACCCTTTCCGCCCGTCCAGCCCGCCGTCTTCCGCGCCGCTCGTGCGTACGCGCCGCGGCCGGCGCACGCTCGAGTTCGCACCCGGCGACATCCAGAGCGAGATGCTGCTGGCGCGCCCGGACGCCCTCACGCTCGACTATCTGCGCGCGATGATGGGTTTCGTGCTGTTCCAGCCCCGGCCGCGCCGGATCGTGATGGTGGGGCTGGGCGGCGGCTCGCTCGCCAAGTTCTGCCATCGGCATTTCCCCGCCGCACACATCACCGTCATCGAATTGCGCGCGGACGTGATCGCCCTGCGCGACGCCTTCCACGTGCCGCCAGACGGTCCCCGTTTCGCTGTCGTGCACGCGGACGCGGCCGACTGGCTGGCGGCCCACCCGGGCACGGCCGACGTGCTGCTCGTGGACGGCTTCGACGCACGCGGCCTGCCCGAGCGCCTGGCGGACGCGGCCTTCTATGCCGACTGCCGGCGCGCGCTGCGTCCCGGCGGCGTACTCGTGGCCAACGTGTTCACGTACGACCCGCGCTACCGCGACGTGATGGCCGCGCTGGACGGCACGTTCGCAGGCCGCATCTGCTGGTTCGACAAGGTCGCGGGCAACAACCGCATCGTGTACGCGCTGCGGCAGCCTGCGGATGCCGCCACGCGCCGCCTGGCCGCACTCGCGCGGCACCGCGGTTTCGGCGCGGGATTATTGAACCGGCTAGCCATTCGATTCATCCTTGCCTGGATCGCATCGCGATCTGTTCTGGCCCCGCCACAACTACGGTCCGTACGCCCCCGCCTGTGACAATTTGTTTGCGGTAACTAGAGTTTCTGTGACAAACTGACGCTCTTAGTGCCCTCGGGCAACCACATATCTTTCATGCATAGGGATCACTGGATGTCGCGTCGCCGACTGCCGTTTTCGCTCACGCTCGCCGCAGGCCTCACCCTCGCCGGCGGCCTGACCGCCACCGCGGTGCTGACGGTTGCGGTCAGCCGTCTCGAATACGACAACAAAGCGCTGGCGTTCGAACAGGGCACCGGCGTGCGCGTGGCCGCGCTGCGCCAGGGCATGGAAGAAGCGGTCGAAGTGCTGAACGTCACCAACCAGCTGTTCACGACTGTCCAACCCGTCACGCGCGCGCAATTCCACGATTTCACGACGCCGCTGCTGCAGCGCAATCCGTACATCCGCGCGTTCAATTTCCACCGCGTCGTGACGGCGGCCGAACGGCCTGCCGTCGAGGCGGAGCTGCGCCAGTTCCAGCCGGACCTCGTCGTGCGCGAAATGCACAACGGCAAACGCGTGCCCGCGCCGGCGCGCCCGCGCTACAACATCGTCGACTACCTCGAGCCGATGCAGGGGAACGAAGCCGCGCTCGGCCTGAACATCAGCGAAAACCGCCAGGTGAGCGACGGCCTCGCGCGCGCGCAGGCGAGCGGCCGCGCGGCCGTGACGGACCTGCTGCAACTGGCGCAAGCGCCCGACGCCCCCGGCTTCGAAGTCGTGATGCCCGTGTATGCCCAGGGCGGCCGCCTGCTGGGCGACACGGCCGCCGTGATCTCCGTACCGACCCTCGTCAAGACCACGCTGGCGCGCGCCGGCCTTCTCGACGACCACAGCATCGGCCTGAAGTTCTACGCCGGCGGCCGCGCCGACCCGGCCCGCCTCGTCTACACGAGCCACCACGCCACGCCGGCCGTGCCGCCGACCGCCCTGCTGGCGGCCGGGTACACGGGCCGCACCGTCGCCACGTTCACCGTCGGCGGCCAGTCGTGGACCGTGGAAGCCATCGCGGCGCACAGCACGTGGCTGGCCGACCACCTCGGTTCCACCCTGCTGCTGGCCGGCGGCCTGCTGTCGACCTTGCTGCTCGCCGCCTTCGTCCAGGCCGCGGGCGAGCGCACGCGCAAGGTGCAGGAACTGGTGCGCGAGCGCACGGCCGACCTGAAGCTCACGAACCAGCGGCTGATCGACGACGTCCTCGCCCGCAAGCGCACGGAAAAAGCGCTGCAGGAAAGCGAGCAGCGCTTCCGCCAGCTCGTCGCCATGTCGTCCGACTGGTACTGGGAACAGGACGAGCAGTTCCGCTTCACCCACGTCACCGGCGACTTCACGGAAAAATCCGGCATCGCCACGGAGCGCGTGCTGGGCCGCCGCCGCTGGGACTACGTGCCGGCACTGACGGACACGGAACTCGGCCGCGACCACATCGCCACCCTGGAAGCGCACGAACCGTTCCGCAACCTCGAATACCGCGTCGTCGACGACAACGGCGAGGAGCGCTGGTTCTGCATCAACGGCCAGCCCACGTTCGACGAGACGGGCCGCTTCACCGGCTACCGCGGCACGGGCAGCGACATCACGGCGCGCAAGGTCACCGAGCAGCGCGTGCACCACGTCGCGCAGCACGACGTGCTGACGGGCCTGCCCAACCGTTCGCTGCTGCAGGACCGCCTCGGCCAGGCCGTCGCGTACGCCACGCGCAGCGGGCATCCGGTGTGGGTGATGCTGATCGACCTGGACCGCTTCAAGTTCGTCAACGACAGCATGGGCCACAAGGCCGGCGACGTCCTCCTGATGACGGTGGCCGCCCGCCTGCGCTCGTCGCTGCGCGACACGGACACGGTGGCGCGCCTGTCCGGCGACGAATTCGTCGTGATCCTGTCCGAGCATTCCGACCAGCCCCTGACGCCGGACATCGTCCAGCGCGTGATGGATTCCGTCGCGCAGCCCGTGATCCTCGGGACGAAGGAATTCTTCGTCACGTGCAGTATCGGCGTGGCCGCCTTCCCCTGCGACGGCACGCCGGCCGACAACCTGATCGAGCACGCGGACATCGCCATGTACCGCGCCAAGAAGCTTGGCCGCAACAACTTCCAGTTCTACACCCCCGCGATGAACGAGGAATCGCTGGAGCGCGTGCGCATCGAAAGCGCGCTGCGCAACGCCCTCGAACGCAACGAATTCGTGCTGCACTACCAGCCGCAGGTCGACCTGCAGACGGGCCGCATCGTCGGCATGGAAGCGCTGATCCGCTGGAAGCATCCGGAGCTGGGCATGGTGCCGCCGTCGCGCTTCATCGGCATCGCCGAGGACACGGGGCTGATCGTCGCGATCGGCGCCTGGGTCATGCGCACCGCGTGCGCCCAGAACAAGGCCTGGCAGGATGCGGGCCTGGGCAAGCTCCGGGTCGCCGTGAACCTGTCGGCCCGCCAGTTCAGCGCGGCCGACCTCGTGCCGGGCATCGAGGCCGTCCTGAACGACACGGGCCTGGACCCGTCGTGCCTGGAACTGGAATTGACGGAAAGCCTGTTCATGAGCGACGTCACGCCGGCCGTGGAACTGCTGCACCGCATGAAGGCGCTGGGCATCAACCTGTCGATCGACGACTTCGGCACGGGCTACTCCAGCTTCTCGTACCTGTCGCGCTTCCCCATCGACGTGCTGAAGATCGACCGCTCGTTCGTCAACGACATCACGCACGACGCCAACGACGCCGCCATCGTCGCCTCGATCATCGCGCTGGCGCACAACCTGCGCCTGTCCGTGATCGCCGAGGGCGTCGAGACGGCCGAGCAGCTCGACTACCTGCGCCACCAGGGCTGCGACGAAATGCAGGGCTATTACTTCTCGAAACCCCTGCCGGCCAACGAATTCGAGCAGTTGCTGCGCCAGCGGCGGGGCCTGGCGGCCCCGGAAGACGAGCCGCAAACGGCCGTCGCCTGACGCAATCTCGAAATCGCTTTAAGTTCTGGCCGCAAATGCATTAATTAGTGCATTTACTTATAGCCTTGTCGACATCATTCTTCTACAATGCTCGGTGACTCTTTAGCAATACCACTCACCGAGCATATGATGACTGAACTGAATATCGACGCCGGCACCGCCACCCAGGCACAACGCCGGATGCGTACCGACATGCGCACGCGCGACCTCGTCAACCAAGCCGTCGCATCGGTGCCCACGCTGGGTCTGCAGCGCGCCGCCGAATTCCTGGCGGCGATGGGCGTGCCGGCCGAAATCGCCGTGCGCGCCCTCGTGTATCCGAATCGACGCCGGACGAACTGAAGCATAACGCCGGCGGTCGCGTGGGCACGGCGTGCCCACCAATGTGCGCGCAGCTTTATTCTTGTGCGGCGATGTCGGCCAGCGATTCGCGGCCGCGCGCCGTCAATGCGAACCCGCCTTCGGCGCGCGGGGCAATGTGGGATTTCCGGCTCAGGAACTGGACGACGTCGTCGTCGACGGCCGCCGCCGGATCCGCGTCGATCGCACGCAGCGCCTGCACGCAGCGGCGCAGGAACAGCAATTCGGCGCCCTGCTCCGTCAGCGCGAGGCTGCCGCTCTTCGCATACTGGATCAGTTTCAAGCCCGACAGGCGCTTCGCATTGCGCCCGACACAGGCATTGACGCGGTCGGTCTTCGCGCCGCGCCGGATGAATTCGAGCGCATCGTATTCGTCGCCCGTCAGTTTCAGATTCTTCATTACGCTTTCCAAGGAAACAAGCCCGCCATGGTAACGGCGGCGGGCCGTCCCGGCAACCTGGTTGCCCTGTTATCGCAACGCGCGCACCGCGACCCAGACGAGGCCGGCGCCCGCCAGCACGCCCAGCGCCACCGCCGCATGCATCTTGTGCGTGCCCAGCAGAGGGCCGCGGCCCAGCGGAATCCTGTTGTACAGCGTGGTGCTCATACTTGTCTCCTCCGAATGTCGTTGGCCATCAGCGCATTATTAAAAAATTCCTTGCGGGCATATGTGCGTCACCGTACACAAGCGTCAGTTGTGTCTGATTAGCAACAACGCCGTCATGCTGCACCGCGTCTATTGCGCGCCGGGGCTGGACACAGGCTGTTAGTATCGCGCCAACACGACAACGCAATGGAGCACGCCATGAGAACGAATACCCCGAAGCCGGACCCGGGCGCCGACGCCCCTCCCAACATGCACGAGGCCGACATCGGCAGCGGCGAACGCTCGCCGGGCCAGCACGAAACGGACGCCATGATCCGCGACATCCCGCCACGGGGCAGCGACAAGGGCAACCAGCAGGACGCCGCCCAGTCCGGCAACCAGCAAGCCACGCGCGACGGGCGGCCGGCCAAGCCCTGACGTCAGACCGCGAACCGGCCACGCGGCCGGTTCGCGCACCGGCGTCCATCGGTCGGGCGTCGGCATCATCCCACCCGTACACCGCGCGTCGCCGGACGCGCCCGGCACCCGCAAGCGTCGGGCGCGCCGGGGCAGCACCCTTTCCTGTTCACCCTCAGCCGTCACTGCGCCTTGACGGGCGGCTCCGGCAAGTCCGGTTCCTTCACGGGCGCGCGCGCCGGCGCCGGCACATCATCCGGATCGGGACGCGGCTGCGGCGGCGGCAGGTCGGGGTCGGACGTGGTGGGGTCCGGCGTCGAGTGGGCGCGGCGGACGGCGGCGCCGTCCGTGCGTCCATCCTGTTCCAGCGAACTCATGGGATGCTCCGCGGCCGGCTCAGCGGCCTTCCTTCTGCTTCGCACCGCCGCCAGCGCCCTTGTCCTTGCCGGCTTTGGTGGTCGACATGTGGTCGTGGCTGCTCTTGTCCTTGACGCCGGCCTCGCGCTTCCGTGATTCTTCCTCGGACAGATTGCCCGATTGCTTGTTCTGGCTGCCGCTGGATTTCGATTGGGTCATGATGATCTCCTGTGATTGCCGTTGACGTTGTGCGCAGCCTAGCATGGAAGACCGGACCCGGTTTTTCAATCGTGCGGGCCGGCAGGGCCTTGCGGTATAGTCGGGTTTTATCCTTCCATCGCCGCCATGCCGCGTCGCCTGCCGACCCTAGTGCTGCCCCTGACCCTCGCCATGTCCACGACCTTGCACGCCGCACCGATGGCGCTCGCCGACTACCTCGCGTTGTCCGGCCCCGCGCCCGCCGTCACCTTGCACTACGGCGCCGCGCCGTCGCAGTACGCCGAACTGTTCCTCCCGCCGGGCAAGGGACCGTTCCCCGTGGCCGTCCTCGTGCACGGAGGCTGCTGGACGAAGGCATTCGGCGGCATCACGCAGCTGCGCAACATGGCGGGGGCGCTGGCGGCGCGCGGCATCGCCGTCTGGAACGTGGAATACCGCCGCGTCGACGAAGCGGGCGGCGGCTACCCCGGCACGTACCAGGACATGAACGCCGCGCTCGACCTGCTGGCCCGCACGGCGCGCGACCATCCGCTCGACCTCGACCGCCTCGTCGCCGTGGGCCACTCGGCCGGCGGGCAGCTCGTGCAGTGGCTGGCGGCACGTCCCCGCATCCCCGCGACGAGCCCGCTGTACCAGGCCCACCCGGTGCCCGTGCGTCAGGTCGTGAGCCTCGGCGGCTTGGCCGACCTGCGGCGCGAAGCGGCGCTGCTGAAGACGAGCTGCGAACGCGACATCGTCGAACTGGCCGGCACGCCCAGCGCCGCGCGGCCGGACGTGTTTGCCGACACGAACGCCGGCGACCTGATGCCCAACGGCAGCCGGACGATCCTCATCACGGGCGAGCTGGACACGATCTCGCCGCCGCGCGTCGCGCACGATTTCGCGGCGCGCGCCCGTGCGGCCGGCGACGCCGCCGAAGTCGTGATCCTGCCCGGCGCCAGCCACTACGACGAAGTGGCGGCGACGTCGGGCGCGTGGCCGCGCGTGCTGCGCGCGATCGAGGCGGCGCTGGGGATGGCGGACAATCGCTGACGTTTTACTTCGGGAACACGATCCGTTTCGCGAGGCGCTGGTCGATGACGAGGTCCTCCTGCGGGACGGCAACGCACGGCAGGATATAGCCTTCGCGCTTTTCGTCGAAGGACAGGCCCGGCCATTCCACGAGGTAGCGCACAGAGCCGCCGATCAGGCGGCAGATGCACGTGCGGCACGTGCCGTTGCGGCACGAGCTGGGCAAGTCGATGCCGGCCCGTTCGGCGGCATGCAGCACCGTCGTGTCCGCGTCGGCTGAATACGACCAGCCGGACGGCTGCAGGGTGATGGTCAACGTGGTCATGGCGCCGATTGTACCGCCCGCGCCGCCGGACCGGCTCAGCCGTGGCTGGGTTCGTTCCCGCACAGAGCGGGACCGTGCGCGGCACTACCCTGAAGCCATCGCATCTTCAGGCAGGACATCCATTGAAAACGCACCGTCTCCCCATTCTGATCGCCCTGGTGGCCGGCCTCGTCGGCGGCTCCGCGGGCGCCGAGCCACCGCACCGGGCCGTGCATCACCCGGCCGTCCGGCCGGCGCCGGCCGACGTGCAACCGGCCACGGGTGTAGCCACGGCCGCACCCGCCGCTGCACCCGCGGCTGCACCCGCCGCCGAATCCGACCACGTGCTGCGCGCACAGGTACTGCTGGATCGCGCGCACTTCTCGCCCGGCGAGATCGACGGCGCTTACGGCTCCAATATGCGGCAAGCACTGGCCGGCTTCCAGAAGGCCCATGACCTGACCGTCACCGGCAAGCTCGACGACGCCACGTGGAACGCGCTGAACGCCGACGCGACGCCAACCCTACTCACGTACACGCTGGCCGACGAGGACGTCGCCGGCCCATTCCGTCCCGTGCCGGACGACATGATGGAAAAAGCGAAGCTGCCCACGCTCGGCTACAGCTCGCCGGCCGAAGGACTCGGCGAGAAATTCCACGCGAGCCCGGCGCTGCTGGAAAAACTGAATCCAGGCAAGGACCTGGGCCGCGCGGGCGAACAGATCGCCGTGCCCAACGTCGTCGGCACACCGGCGTTGGCGTCGGCCGCGCGCGTCGTCGTGTCGAAGAACACCCGCACGCTGCAGTTGCAGGACGCCGGCGGTACGGTGCTGGCGCAGTATCCCGTGTCGAGCGGCAGCGAACACGATCCGCTGCCGATCGGGAACTGGAAGATCGACGGCGTGCACCGCAACCCGACGTACCACTACAACCCGAAGCTGTTCTGGGACGCGAAGCCCGGCGACAAGAACACGACGATAGCTGCCGGCCCCAACAACCCGGTGGGCGTCGTGTGGATCGACCTGTCCAAGCCGCACTACGGCATCCACGGTACGCCGGTGCCGGGTTCGGTGGGCAAGAGCGAGTCGCACGGCTGCATCCGCCTGACGAACTGGAGCGCGTCGGAAGTGGCGGGCCTCGTGCAAAAGGGCACCGAGGTCGTGCTGCAGGAGTAATAATCAAGTGACAGGACCAAGCGATAGGAGACGACGATGAGATGGTTGCTGACCTTCGTGCTCGGCGTGCTGGTGGGCGCCGGCGGCCTGTTCGTCTGGCTGCGCCAGATGCCGCACGCGCCCACGGCACCGGCCGTGGCGGTGAACACGGGCTCGCTGCCCGCGCCGGCGGCGCCCGGCCCCGGCCTGGACGGCAAGCTGCCGCCCGCGCCGCAAGTGATGCCCGACCTGACGGAACTCGACCTGCCGCTGCGCCCCGGCGGCACGGACGCGCCGGCGACCGCCGCCGCACCAGCCTCGGCATCGGCATCGACCTCGGCCCCGGCACCGGCCGCCGCGCAAGGCAAGCTGATGGTGCCGGTCGAAGGCATGCCGCTGGCCAAGATCACGGACACGTTCGACCAGCCGCGCGGCACCGAGCGCCACCATGAGGCACTGGACATCATGGCGCCGAAAGGCACGAAGGTCATCGCCACGGCCGACGGGAAGATCGTGAAACTCTTCACGAGCAAGCCGGGCGGGCTGACCGTGTACCAGTTCGATCCGACGGAAAAATACGCGTATTACTATGCCCACCTCGATCGCTACGCCGACGGCCTGAAGGAAGGTATGGACGTCAAGCGCGGCGACCTGATCGGGTACGTGGGGTCCTCGGGCAACGCCGACCCGAACGCGCCGCATCTGCACTTCGCCGTGTTCGAGCTGACGCCCGAGAAGCAGTGGTGGAAAGGGACGCCGGTGGATCCGTATCCGCTGCTGCAGCCGTGATCCGTCGATGAGGTTCTACTGCGCCGGCTCATCCTCATCGGCGCCCACGTTCACGGCCGCATACGCGTGCTGCACGGCAACCGCCTCGCGGCTGCCCGGCCCGTACAGTTCGGCGGCCGCCTCGATCATCTTGGCGCGCGCGTCCGCGTAGTTCGTGCTCGACGTGAACTTGGTCGTGTTCGCCTTGAACCAGATCCGGTAGGCCTTGTCGATGCCGATGCCCGTCATCGCGGCCGGCGTTCGCACGAGGTATTTGCTGTAGTGGTCGCTCGTCTTGTCCGCGCTCGACCCTTGCGCGAGGAAATAGAACATGCGGTTGTTCGGGCCGCTGCTGTAATGGACGTCCAGCCGCTTCAACGCACTGCTCCACGCGTCCGGGCTGTTGCCGTCCTTGCTCGGACGGTACATCCAGCGCAGCGGCGTGCCGGTCCGGCTGATCTCCTTGCCTAGCACCCAGTCGTTGCCCGTCGGCGGAACGTGGTCGCCGTGCCCGCCCGCGCGCGCGTAGGCTTCCACGGCCTCGCCGTTGATGTCCGACGACGATTCGTTCAGGCCGCCCGATTCGCCAGCATATGTCAGGTTCGACGTGGCGGCCGTCACGCCGTGTCCCATCTCGTGGCCGATCACGTCGATCGAACCCAGGCTGTAGAAACTGGACCCGTCGCCGATGAACATGCAGCGGCACGTGTCGCTGTAGTACGCGTTGTCGTACGCCGTGTTGACGTGCGCGGCAATGTACGTCGCCGTGTCGTGGCCGTCCAGCGACAGCCAGTTGAACACGTTCTTCAAGGTGTCGTACGTGTTCATCAGGCCCCACATCGCGTTCACGGCGGCCGTCTGCCCGTTCGCGTTCATCGTCGACCCGCCGGCCACGTACTGCTTGCCGTCGCCCCATGTGTTCGTGTCGTTGACGTAGACGCTGCCCGCGCTCGTGCCGTGGTCCGCGTTCGTGATCGCCATCGCGCCGAACGTGCCGCCCGTGCCGCGGGTCGCGTCCACCATCCGGTACTTGCCGTCGGCGAACGTCGTGCCGATTGGGACGTCGCCGTTGTACTGGCTGTGGCCGACGCCCACGACCGTCTGCAGCATCGTCCAGCGCGCGAGGATCGTGCCGTCGCGCGCGCTGACGATGGTGTCGTGGTAGGCCGGCTTCGCGCCGACGACCATGCGCGTGCGCACGAGGTAGGCGAGTTCGTAGCGGTCGACGACGTCCTGCACGTCGAGCGCGTTGAGGTCGTCCTCCGCCTTGTCGCGCGCGGCGGGCACGCGTTCCGTGCGCATGGCGGGCCAGATGACGAGCTCCGCGCTGGGCGGCGCTTCGTGCCGAGACGCCGAGGGCGGCGCCGCGAGCACGGCCAGCGCCGCGTCGATCGCCGCCTTGGCCGAGATCGCCGGCACGACGCTGAAGTCCGTGCCCGGCCCCACGTCCAGCCCGACGACGTTGGCGCGACGCGCGGCGTCGGACTCGGACACGATCTTCCCGTTCGCGTCCAGCACGAGCACGGCGTCGACGCCGAAGATGGGCACGCCCTCGAACGTGTGCGCGACGCGCGCCACCTGCGTGCCCGCCGTGCCGGGATGCTGGCGCAGGATCGCGTAGCCGTGGCGCGCATCCTGGCCGCGGGCGGCGCGACGCGCATCCAACTGGGCCAGCAGCGCCGCCTGCGCCTGCGGCGTGACGGCGGCCGGCGCGCTCATGACGCCGGGGCCGGCCGCACGGGCAGGCATGGCGACGGCCAGGGAGACGGCGCCGAGCGACGCCAGCCACATCTTGCGCTTGTTCATGGTTTTTCCTTTCAGTGAGCGGACACACGCGCAGTGTGGCCGACCTCGCTCAAAGGAATTTGCTCAAGCACAAAAAGCCCGCAGCAACTGGAAGCTGCCGCGGGACGCGCGGTAAAGCAGCGGAAGACGGTGCGCCGGGGTGCGTCTACCGGGTCGTCAACGCTCGCGCCGGCGCATCAGGTAGACGGCCGTGCCGAGGACGGCGCCGGCAATCACGGCCTTCTTCACGAGGCCCGCCCGGTTGTGCTCCCATTCGGCCTTGATGCCCATCTCCGCCAGCACGTTCGGGACCTTGCCGTGCGCGAGGTCCTCGCCGATGCCTTCGACGACGTTCACGCGATCGGCGGCGAGCAGCAGCAGCCAGCGGCGGAAGTCGTTTTCCGACCATTTGAAAGCGAGGCGCCGCATCATGCCGGACACGCCTGTCGGCGGCTGCGCCGTACCGAAGATCGGCGTGATGCCGGGGCGCTCCGTCGACACGAGGATCTCGACGTTTTCCGGCTGCTGCCGCAGCTTGCCCTCGTGCGGGTGGATGAAGCGCGCGGGCGTGCGCTCCATCGGGATGGCCGGGCGGTCCTTGTGATCGAGGTCCGCACCCCAGCCTTCGATGTGCTTCAGTTCGTCACGGCCGGGCCGGCGCGGGCCCTCGGCCATGTCGCCCTGCAGCGGGTGGGTGTGCACGTGGCCGTCGCCATGGTCGTGATGATGGTGGTGGTGCTGCGCACCGATATCGGTTTTCGCTTCCATGACGTCTCCTCAATGCAGTGCGCTGGCGTTCACGGCCTGGACCTCGCGCGCGGACGGCGGGATCAGGACGGTCTTGATGCAGTTGTCGAGCTTGCTCGAGAAGATGTGGTACGCGTCCGCCACTTCCTCCAGCGGCACCCGGTGCGTGATGATTTCCTTCGGATTCAGCCGCCCTTCGCGGATGTGCTCGATGAGCCGCGGCAGGTGGCGCTTGACGCTGGCCTGGTTGGCGCGGATCGTCAGCCCCTTGTTCACGACATTGCCGATGGGGACGGCGTTGAACGTGGGGCCATACACCCCGACGATCGACACGTTGCCGCCCTTGCGCACCGAGTTGATACACCAGTGCAGCACGGTCGCGGCGCCGGCCTGCATCTTCATCAGCCGGCCCGTCAAGGTCTGCGCGATGGAGCCCGCTGCATCGCCGCCCACGGCGTCGATGCAGACGTCGGCGCCCATCCAGTCCGTCATCTTCTTGATGTGCTCCGCCATGTCGTTCACTTCACGGAAGTTCACGACCTCGCATTGGGCGTAGCGCTTGACGAATTCCAGCCGGTACTCGACCTCGTCGACGACGATCACCCTGCCCGCCCCCATCAGCCACGCGGACTTCGCGGCGAAGATGCCGATGGGACCCGCGCCGAAGATCACGACCGTGTCGCCTTCGTGGATGTCGCCCATCTCGGCGGCCTGGTAGCCCGTCGGCAGGGCATCCGTCAACAGGACGGCATCGTCGAGGTGCAGGTCGTCGGGGATCGGGTACGGGCCCACGTCGGCCATCGGCACGCGCACGTACTCGGCCTGGCCGCCGTCGTAGCCGCCCGCCGTGTGCGAGTAACCGTAGACGCCGCCGACGGCCGTCGCTTCCGGATTCGTGTTGTGGCAATTGCCGAACAACTCGCGCTGGCAGAAGAAGCACGACCCGCAGAACAGGTTGAACGGCACGAGGACGCGGTCGCCCGCCTTCAAGGTCTGCACGTCGCGGCCGACGTCCACGACTTCGCCGACGAATTCGTGGCCGAACGTGTGGCCCACGCGCGTGTCGGGCACCATGCCGTGATACAGGTGCAGGTCGGATCCGCAGATGCAGGAACGCAGCACGCGCACGATGGCGTCGCCCGGGTGTTCGATGACGGGATCGGGCTTGTAATCGGCACGGACGCGATAAGGTCCCCGGTAATTCATTGCCAGCATAACTCCTCCATATCATGTGTCGGCCCGCCTTCAAGGACGAGCCCTCGACAACACGGTATGTCAAATCGCTAAGGAAGGCGATACGCGCACGGAAACGTACGAGGGTTCCTGAACACTTTTTTGCCGAGTCGGAGATCTTTGTTTTTAAAGAGAAATTTGTTGAAAATCTGAATGAAAAACGGCCGCACGCGGCGGCCGTGTTCACTCCCATTCCGGTTCCCGTGTGAGGAGGATTGTCAACGGATGGTCGCGCGGACCGAATGGCTGACGCAATACGATCCGGCTGGCAAATTTCTCGATGCCGATATCGGCGTCCAGCAGCCGCTCCATGAGTGCCTGAAAATAGGCGACCCCGGGCACGACGATCTTCAGCAGGTAATCGTAGCCGCCGCTGATGTTGTAGCACTCGACGATTTCGCGATATGTCGCGGCACCCGCTTCGAATTTCCGAAAATCCTGGGACCGGTGGCTGCCCAGGGTCACTTCGGAAAACACGATGACGTGGCTGCCCAGCTTTTCCAGTGCCACGTCCGCGCCATAACCCCGGATGACGCCCATGTCCTGCAGCCGTTTCGTCCGGAGCAGGCACGGGCTTTCGCTGAGGCCGACGGCCGCCGCCAGCTCGACGTTCGAACAGCGTCCCTCGCGCTGCAGGTGCACGAGGATCTTGATGTCGAACTTGTCGAGGGACGCTGTGGAATGCATGGACCGAATCAATGCCGGTTGCGGTGCCCCGATCGTGCCGCGGTGAGCGCCTCGTCGAGGACCTCGATCACCATGCCGGCCTGGTCCGCGGACAAGATCAGCGGCGGCCGGATCTTGAGGACATTGTGCCCCATCGCGCAAGCGCTGAGCAAGACGCCGTTGTCGCGCATGCGATTGACCACCCGCGTGGTGAATTCGCGGTCGGGCGTGCGCGACGCGCGGTCGGACACCAGCTCGACGCCGACGAACATGCCCACGCCGCGCACGTCACCGATGGCCTCGTGCCGGCTCGCGAGGTCGGCGACGCCATCGCGCAGGATCTTCCCGACTTTGGCCGCGTGCCGCACCAGGCCTTCGCGTTCGATCGTGTCCAGCACGGCCAGCGCGGCGGCGCACGAGACCGTATTGCCGGCGAACGTGTTGAAGTAGCGCGAGTTCTTGCCGAATTCCGCCAGCGCATCGGTGGTGGCCAGCAGCCCCGCGACGGGTTGTCCGTTACCCATCGGCTTGCCGAGCGTGACGATGTCGGGGGTGACGCCATGACGCTGGAAGCCCCACATATGCGCGCCCGTCCGACCGAAGCCGGGCTGGACTTCGTCGGCGATGAATAGGCCGCCCGCTCGCTGGATCGCGTCGACCGCGCCCTTCAGGAAGCCGGCCGGTTCGGGCAGGATGCCGTCGCTGGTGAACACGGAATCGACGATCAGCGCGGCCGGGCGGATGCCGTGGCGGCGCAGGTCGGCGATCGCGGCCTCGACGTCGCGCGTGAAGCGTTCGGCGAGGTCCGCACCTCCCGCGTGATACAGGCGCGGCGCCGGGACCAGGCGCACGTGCGCGCCGAGATCGACCGATGCGCCGAGCGACGGCGAGAATTTCGACACGGCGTCGGTAAAGCCGTGATATGCGGTGTCGGTGACGATCACGCCGGTGCCGCCCGTGCGGACCTGGGCAATGCGGTACGCCAGGTCGTTCGCCTCACTGCCGGAGCAGGTGAGCATGAGGTGCGCGAGCGCTGTCCCGGGCACGGTCGCGAGCAGGCGCTCGGCCAATTCGAGGATCGTGTCGTGCAGATAGCGGGTGTTGGTCGCGAGCGTGCGCGCCTGCGCGCAGATCGCCTCGGTCACCGCCGGGTGGCAATGCCCGAGCGACGCCACGTTGTTGTAGACGTCGAGGTAGCGGCGCCCGTCCGGATCGATCAGCCACGCGCCTTCGCCGCGCACGATGTGGAGCGGATGTTCGTACATCAGCCGGTATGCCGGACCGAGCAGCGCATCGCGCCGCTCGATCATCGCCGCGGTGAGCGGTCCCACGTCGGCGCGTCCGGGAATATAGGCGTTCACCATGTTGAGGTCAGTGGTTGTCATTGTCGGTTCCTTTTCGTAGTTCGGTCAGTAGGCGGTCGCGCGCCTCGTTGCGGGACAGATCGGCCATCTGCGACAGCGCTTCCCATGCCGCCGGGTTGTGGCGCATGATGTAGGCCCGGTTCTCGGGGTAGCGCGCGGCACGCCACTCCGAAATCAGTGCCGTGATGAGGTGGCGCGTCGCCATGAGGTCGGCCACGATGTCCTGCTCGACGTCCACGAGCGGCAACGTGGCGTGATACGCACCCACGAACTGCGCGGGCCCCGCGAACGGATCGGCGCTGCCTGCCATGTGGAACGCCGCGGCGGTCGCGACCTCGCCCACCAGCGGCGCATGCAGCATGTCGCCGAAGTCGATGATCCCGACGATGCGGTCGTGGTCGTCGGGCGCGACCAGCACGTTGTAGAGGTGGTAGTCGTTGTGGATGACTTGCGAGCGCACCGAGGCGAGGCGCGGCAGCACGTGGTCGACGAAACGGCGCATGAACGCCCTGGCGAGCGCGCGCCGCGGGGCGTCCACGATGCCGTCGAGCTTGTCCGTCAAACGGTGCGCCGCCGACACGTTCCAGAGCAGAGGATGCGCTGCGGCCGGATGCACAAAGCCCCGCAGCGCAAGGTTCAAGCCCGCCAGCACCGTCCCCATCGCCCGGCGCTGTGCGGCCGTCCGGGGCGTTTCCCGGATCTGGACACCGTCGAGATAGGTCAGCATCCGCACGGCGCTCCTGCGGCCGTCGGGCAACACGACGCTGTCACGCGTGCGCCCGCGGAGCGTCCGCACGACGCGGTGCACCGGCTGGCTTGGCGCCGCGCGCGCAATATGGTCGAGCGCGGCGATCTGGAAATCGACGACGCCAACCGGCTCGGACGGATTGCTGATCTTGACGACGTAACGTGTGCCGTCCCCGGTCTCGATACGGCAGTTCTGGTCGCGCTCGCCCGCCAGCGGCGTGACGGCGCCTTCGATGCCGTAGATGCGACGCACCAGGGCCGCGACGTCGTCCTGGGCCAGGCAGGGGGCGGCGGTGCTCAATGCCGCGGCTGCGGTTGGGCAGTCGTCCGGCATCATGCGGCTCGCTTCGGCGTGTCGACCCGAGGCTGGAAATCCAGCCCGAGCAAGCCGGGAAGCTGGCGGATATCGGTCAGTCTGTTGACGCCATAGCCGTCGCAGACGGGCTCGTGACCGCGATCGATGAACGCCCGGGCCATGAATCCCAGATCGGACGCTGTCATGAGGTCGTAGCGGAAACTCGACGAGACGTGCATCATCTGCTCCGGTCCGCAACCGAGCCGGTCGCACATGTACTCGAACATCTGTGCGCGTGGCTTGTAGGCGCGCGCCTCCTCCGCCGTGACCACGGCGTGGAACGGCGCCTCGAGGTGGGCGACGCTGTGCGGAATCAGGTCGACCATGGAGTTCGACAGGAGCACCAGCGGGACGTGCGGAGCGATGGCCTGCAGCGTCTCGACGACGTTCGGGTGCGGCTGCCACGTCGGCACGGCCTCGTACAACGCGACCGCGTCGGACGGCCGGTAGTCGACGCCGTGCGCCGCGCAGGCCCGCTGGATGGCATTGGCCACGACGTCGAAGAACGGCTTCCAGTCGCCCAGCACTTCGTCGAGACGGTAGAAACGGAAACTGTCCAGGAACGCCGGCATCCGGTCGCTCGGAACACGATCCGTGAAGATCGCCCTCGCCGTCGGCCCCATTTCAAAATTGATCAGCGTGCCGTAGCAATCGAAGCTGATGTATTTGGGTTGGTATGTCATGTGGTTCATCTCCTACGTGGGTGGCAGTGGATGAACACAAGTGTATGGATACGGCAACTACGGAAATGCCGTATTGCCCCGAGACTCGAGCAGTTTCCTTTTCAATCTGAACGGGGCCCGGTATTTTCTGCGGTGGCCAGGGTGGTCGAAACAAAACGGCCGCAACACGGCGGCCGTTGTCGTCGAAGAGGAAGCGGGGTCAGAGCTGGCGCGCCTCGAACGTGTTGCACTGCTCGACGGAGCCCGTCTGCAGGCCGCGCGTGAACCAGCGCACGCGCTGGGCCGACGTGCCATGCGTGAATGAATCGGGCACGACGACGCCGCGCGACTGGCGCTGCAGCGCGTCGTCGCCGATGGCGCTCGCGGCATTCAGCGCGGACTCGACGTCGCCCTGTTCGATGATCTGCTTGGCCTGGTTCGTGTGATAGGCCCACACGCCGGCGAAGCAATCGGCCTGCAGTTCCAGGCGGACGGATGCCGCGTTGGCCTGCGTCTCGGACAAGTGCTGGCGCGCGCTGTCGACCTTGCCCGAGATGCCCAGCAGGTTCTGCACGTGGTGTCCGACCTCGTGGGCGATCACGTACGCCTGCGTGAATTCGCCGCCGACCTTGAAGCGCTGCTGCATCATGCGGAAGAAGTCCAGGTCGAGATAGACCTTCCGGTCGGCCGGGCAATAGAACGGCCCGACGGCCGCTTGCCCCATGCCGCAGCCCTGCGTCGGCGTGCGGCCCGAGTACAGCACGAGATGCGGCGGCGAATAGGTGCCGCCGTTGGCACGGAAGATTTGCGTCCACGTGTCTTCCGTATAGCCGAGCACCGTGCGCACGAATTGCGTCTCGCGGTCGTTCGCGGGCGGATGCGCGGGCGCCTGCTGGACTTGCGCCGGCGACCCGCCGCCCGACAGCAGGTTCAGGATCGTCGACGGCGACACCCCGAAGAACCACGAACCGACCAGCGCGATGACGATCGTGCCGATGCCGACCGTGCCCCCGCCGAAACTGAAGCCGCCGCCCCCGCCGCCGTCGCCGCGGCGGTCCTCGATGTTGTCGCTCTGCCGATCACCTTCCCAACGCATATCGCTCTCCTTGCGGCACCGTCGCCGGTGCCGTCGTCGTCATTGTCGTGGCGGACGCCGTCAGCGTCCGCCGGAACGCCTGATGTTCACCGATCCCATGTGTTCGCGCGCATCCTTCAGGCGGAACTCGTCGTCGCGCGCCAGGCCGCTGCGCTGCTCGTCATGCAGCACGCGCTCGCGGCGCTCGCGCTCGACCTCACGTTCCAGGCGCTCGTTCAGGGATACGTCCGGCGTCGTCGTCTTCATGGTCGTCCTCGTCCGTGGGCCACGCTTCTTGCGTTAACCCGGGTCAATTGTGCGTGCCGTAAGCGGCCGCATCTGTTCGAACTTTCACATAAATCAAATAATGCCATAGCGGCCGGCGGTGCTGCATGACAGCGTGTCCACATCTTTGTGCGCCCGCGTACGGAAGCGCGCGCGGGCGTGGCGCATGCTCGGCCCATGACCGCTCCCTCCTTTGCGAACCACGACGCGCTGGCCGCGCTCGGCCGCAGTCTACAGGCCTCCGGCTACCGTTTCGTGACCGTCACACCGGCCACGCACCGGCGCGTGAACAATCGCCCGGAGAACGCCTGGGCGCATGACCTGCGGGGCGTGTTCGGCTGGAGCCGGCCATTTGCCCCGGGGCCTGCTGCCGGACGCGATCGACGTCCCGCTGCGCGCGGCAAACCTGGTCATTCCCGTCGCCGCGGACGGCAGCGACGCGCCGGACGGTAGCGCGCCCGCCGGCTGGCGCGCGCGCCTCCGCGCGTCGACCATCGGCGACCGCCTGTATTTCCACTCGGCCTGGCCCACGTCCGACGACGACGCCGTGTTCTTCGGCCCGGACACCTACCGCTACACGTGCGCGCTGCGCCGCGTGCTCGGCCAGCATGGCAGCCTGCGCCGTCCCGTGCGGCGCGCCGTCGACATCGGCGCGGGCGCCGGACCGGCCGCGATCGAACTGGCGCTGCGCTGCCGCGACGCGACCGTCTACGCCACCGACATCAACCCGGCGGCGCTGGCCCTGGCCGACGTCAACGCGGGCCTGAACGGCGCGCACAACGTCATGCCCTGCCGCAGCGACCTGCTGGACGGCGTCGACGGCGGCTTCGACCTCGTCATGTCGAATCCACCGTACATCCTCGACCCCGACGCGCTCACGTACCGGCACGGCGGCGGCGACCACGGCGCCGAGCTGTCGACGCGCATCGTGCACGCAGCGCTCGACCGCCTGCATCCCGGCGGCAGCCTGCTGCTGTACACGGGCGTGGCGATGGTCGACGGCGCCGATCCCTTCCTGGCCGGCATCCGCGACCGCCTCGATGCCGATACGGATTGCTGGTCGTACGAGGAACTCGATCCGGACATCTTCGGCGGGCAACTGGACTGTCCCGGCTACGAGCAGGTGGAACGCATCGCGGCCGTGTGGCTGCACGCCGTCAAGCGGGGCTGAGCGGCTTGATTGAGACGATCGGGCAAAACACTGGCGCGCCCGAGCATGGCCGGGCGCGCGCTGCCGCACGAGAATAGCCTCCACGCAGCGCATACCGCCGCTGCTCACGAGGAGGACATATGCAAGCCGCACACCCCGCCGGCGTTACCGCGCCCGCCGCAGCCCCAGCCGTATCGACCACGCTCGCGTACCTGCCTGTCGGCACGTTCGGCGCCGTCATGGGCTTGACGGGCTTGTCGCTCGCATGGCGCCTCGCGCACCAGGCGTTCGGTGCGCCGGCCGCGGTCGGGCAGGCCATCGGCGTTCTCGCGCTCGTCTCCTTCGTCGTGCTGGCCGTCGCGTACGGGATCAAGGCCGCGGCCGGCTTTTACGCCGTGCGTGCCGAATTCGCGCATCCCGTGGCTGGCAACCTGTTCGGCACGCCCCTGATCAGCCTGCTGCTGTTGCCGTTCCTGCTGGCCGACGTCAGCCTGGCCCTCGCCCGCCTTGCCTGGGTGCTTGGGGCCGCCGGCATGACGGTATTTGCGTGGACCATCGTGATGCGCTGGCTGTCGGTGCGCCACGCACCCACCCAGGTGGCGCCGGCGTGGATTGTGCCCGTCGTCGGCATGCTCGACATTCCGCTCGCCGTGCCCGTGTTGCGCTGGGACGGGCTGCATGGCGTGATGGTGTTCGGGCTTGCGGTCGGTTTGTTCTTTGCGCTGCCGTTGCTCGCGATGGTGCTGCACCGGCTCGTCACGGAGGAGCCGTTGCCCGTGGCGTTGCAGCCGTCGCTGCTGATACTGGTGGCGCCGTTCGCGGTGGGGTTTTCGGCTTATGTCGCCACGTTCGGGCACGTGGATGCGTTTGCGCAGGGGCTGGTGATGGTCATGCTGTTTTTGTTGCCGGTGCTGCTTGGGCGGTTGGCGCATCTGCCTGCGAGGGCGCCGTTTCGGCTGGCTTGGTGGGCGGGGAGTTTTCCGTTGGCGGCGGCGGCGGTGGCTAGTTTGCGGTATGCGAGTGTTGCGGGGAGCGCGGTGATGGATGCGATTGCGTTGGTCGTGCTTGGGGTTGCGACGCTGGTGATTGGGATGTTTGGGGTGCAGACCGTCAGGGGGATTCTGGCGGGGAAGTTGCGGGAGTTGAGCTAATTTTGGCCGGGATTGCTGGTGCGTGTTTTTTGGCTTTGCAGCGCGCGCCCGCGGCGCGCGGGGCTGTCCGCGGGGCGGACAGCAGTCGGAGATTCGAAGGCCGAGCTTCGCCGGCCTTCGAATTGGAACTGCGTAGCAAAGGCGATGCTGCTTCTGGTGCGTGTCTCTCCGCTTTGCAGCGCGCGCCCTCGGCGCGCGACGCCGTCCGCCTTGCGGACGGCAATTGGGCGATTCGAAGAGGGCTGGGCTTGCAAGCCCAGCCCTTCGAATCCCACCACGCAGGGCGCGCAGGCGCCCTGCTCTCTCCGGCAAAACAAAAAAGGCTCCCGATGGGAGCCTGTTTTGTTTTGGCGGAGAGGGTGGGATTCGAACCCACGGTACGGTCACCCGTACGCCTGATTTCGAGTCAGGTACATTCGACCACTCTGCCACCTCTCCGTGTCGCGGTCGTTTCGCGTGAAGGCCGCATTATAGACGGTGGGTAAGAGAATCGCAAGGCCTCCCCACCAATCCATCATTTCGGCGGCAGGCCCGCCATCAGCGCATCCAGCGTCTGCTGGCCCCGCACCTGGGTCGTCCTGCGGTCGAAAATGCTGCCCGACTGGTCGTCCGGTGCGCCGACGTCCCAGAAGAATGGCAGCACGCCGTTAGCGACCGCCTTCTTCACGACGTAGGTATGGTAGTAGTTGCGCGACTGGAGGTGCAGCGCGAGCGCGTCGCCTGTCAGGTTCGTGCGCCGCTGGGCGGCGAATTCGCCCAGCACGACCGGGATACCCTTGTCGATGAAGGCTGACTTCAGACTGGCGAATTGTGCATCGACATAATCTTCCTCGCCCCAGGTCGAGTTGCGCTTCGTGTCCGTCGTGGAGTGATTCGGTGCGCCCCAGTAATACGCCTGGTTGCCCCAGGTTTCATCCTTCGTCATCAAGGCGAAGTTGAACGGATCGTAGAAATGGATCTCGGCCATCAGCCGGCCCGTCACCTTGTCGGCCGGCAGCGTGGGCATCAGCTTCACCGACAGGTCGATGTTGGTCTGCGGGCCCTGCACGACCAGCACCCGGTAGGCGTTCCTGCCACCGGTCGCGCGCACGGCGTCGACGAACGTCTGGTGGTAGCTCATCAGGACCGCCATCCCCGTCGCATCCTTCGTGTCCGGCTCGTTGGCGCTGGCGAACATCACGTGCTCGTCGAACTCGCGCAAGGTCGTGGCAATTTGCTCCCAGTACGCCTTCTGCTTCGCGTTCACGGCGTCCTTCTTGTCGGCCGTGATGTTCTTTTCCAGCCAGCCGCCGTCCCAGTGAATGTTGACGAGAACATACATGTCGTTGTCGACGCAATACTGGACGACCTGCTTCACGCGGGCGAGCCACGTGGCGCTGATCTGGCCCGTCTTCTGGTCCGCGTACTGGTCCCACGACACAGGCAGGCGGATCGCGTTGAACCCGGCCTGCTTGACGGCCTGGATCAGCGCGTTCGACACCAGGGGATTGCCCCATGCCGTTTCGCCGCCGATCGCTTCCATCGTATTGCCGATGTTGAAGCCGATGCGGATCGATGACGCGATTTGTTGGGCGTTGTGTGACATGCCTGTCGTGTCGGCCGGTGCGGGGTTCGGGTTGTAGCTGGGGTACAGGGCGGCGGTCGTCGTGGGCGTCGGCGTGGGAGCCGGCGTCGGCGTCGGCGTCGGCGCTGGCGTCGTGGTGCCGGTGGGTGTTGCAGCGGACGGTGCGGAACCGCCGCCGCCAGCGCAGGCTGTCAGCAGCAGGGCAAGCATCGGGGCGCAAAGCAGGGATGAAACTCTCACGGGATCTCCTCGTTGTTGTTATGGGTAGGTGTGCAGGTTAGAAAGATTCGGTGCCTGGGAGATAGTGCGAATGATGAGGATTGCTGTTGGTGTGCGGATTGTTGAAGGATTGTTGGCGTCTGTGTTATTTGGGGCGGGTGCGGTAACGACGAGGGTTCGTGGGTTGATGGGGATGCGCATGGGGCTGGGTGGGTGGTGGCGGTTTCGCGGGTCGGGACGGGCGCGCAGCGGTGCTGTTTCTTGTTTGTATATTTTGACTTGCGGCGCGGCGCGGACACTAGATGGGTGATGCCATCATGCGGATCGGAATGGCGGC
The DNA here is from genome assembly GCF_024753285.1 of Massilia pinisoli. Lineage (GTDB taxonomy): Bacteria > Pseudomonadota > Gammaproteobacteria > Burkholderiales > Burkholderiaceae_D > Telluria > Telluria pinisoli. Next base: position 187,681 of record NZ_JANUGW010000009.1, read on the forward strand.
GCAAAGGTGGTGCTGCTTCTGGTGCGTGTCGTTTTGGCTTTGCAGCGCGCGCCCTCGGCGCGCGGGGCTGTCCGCGGGGCGGACAGCAGTCGGAGATTCGAAGGCCGAGCTTCGCCGGCCTTCGAATTGGAACGGCGTCGCAAAGGCGATCCTGCTTCTGGTGCGTGCCTCTCCGCTTTGCAGCGCGCGCCCTCGGCGCGCGACGCCGTCCGCCTTGCGGACGGCATATGGGCGATTCGAAGAGGGCCGGGCTTGCAAGCCCGGCCCTTCGAATCCCACCGCGCAGGGCGCGCAGGCGCCCTGCTCTCTCCGGCAAACAAAAAAGGCTCCCAAGGGAGCCTGTTTTGTTTTGGCGGAGAGGGTGGGATTCGAACCCACGGTACGGTCACCCGTACGCCTGATTTCGAGTCAGGTACATTCGACCACTCTGCCACCTCTCCGTGTCGCGGTCGTTTCGCGTGAGGCCGCATTATAGACGGCCTTCGGCAAAAACGGAAGGGCTAATTACGCAACCGCGCTTCAGGCCGTCAGGCGCTCGATGCCGCCCATGTACGGACGCAGCACCTCCGGAATCACCACGCTGCCATCCGCCTGCTGATAGTTTTCCAGCACGGCCACCAACGTGCGGCCGACGGCGAGGCCCGAGCCGTTCAGCGTGTGCAGCAGTTCCGGCTTGCCCTTCGCATTGCGGAAGCGGGCCTGCATCCGGCGCGCCTGGAAATCTTCGCAGTTCGACAGCGACGAGATCTCGCGGTACGTGTTCTGCGCCGGCAGCCAGACTTCGAGGTCGTACGTCTTTGCGGCAGAAAACCCCATATCGCCCGTGCACAGCTGCATCACGCGGTACGGCAGCCCAAGGTTCTTCAGGATCGTCTCGGCCTGGCCCACCATCTCTTCCAGCGCATCGTACGACTGGTCCGGATGGGCGATCTGCACGAGCTCGACCTTGTCGAACTGGTGCTGGCGGATCATGCCGCGCGTGTCGCGGCCGTAGCTGCCCGCCTCCGAACGGAAGCACGGGGTGTGCGCCGTGATCTTGATCGGCAGCGTTTCCGCCGCCACGATCTCGTCGCGCACCATGTTCGTCAGCGACACTTCCGACGTCGGGATCAGATAAAAATTCTCGCCCTCGCCTTCCGCGCCGCCTTTTTTGACCGCGAACAGGTCTTCCTCGAACTTCGGCAGCTGGCCCGTGCCGCGCAGCGAATCGGCATTCACCATGTACGGGGTGTAGCATTCCGTATAGCCGTGCTGGCCCGTGTGCGTGTCCAGCATGTATTGCGCCAGCGCGCGGTGAAGGCGCGCGATGCCGCCTTTCATGACGGCGAAGCGCGAGCCCGTCAGCTTGGTGGCCGTGTCGAAATCCAGGCCCAGCGGGGCGCCGACGTCGACGTGGTCCTTGACTTCGAAATCGAACTGGCGCGGCGTGCCGACCTTGCGCACCTCGACGTTGCCCGACTCGTCCTGACCGACCGGCGTGGACGGATGCGGCACGTTCGGGATCGCGGCCATGAAGTGCGCCAACTTGTCCTGGACCTGGGCCAGCGCGGTCTCGTTCGCCTTCAGCTCGTCGCCGATGCCGGCGACCTCGGCCATCACGGCACTCGTGTCCTCGCCCTTGCCTTTCAGCATGCCGATCTGCTTGGACAGCGAGTTGCGCTTGCCCTGCAATTCCTCGGTGCGCGTCTGGATCGCCTTGCGCTCGGCTTCGAGAGCGTTGAATCCGGCGACGTCGAGCTGGTACTTGCGGCTCGCGAGGCGGGCGGCGACGTTGTCGATGTCTTTGCGAAGCAGTTGGATGTCTATCATTGTCGGATTGTTGCAGGGTGGGATATCGAAAGCGCAATTGTACCAAGTCGCAAGCCGCAAACCATGGCCGTGCACCGAACTTTTGGCCGCGCAACATCGCCGGCGCCCGGTGTCCGCAAGAAATGCCACGTTCGCCGCACGGCGCGTTCCTCACGCCGGGCGTGCCCGCTCGCCAGCGGATACCGTCCGGGGCTGCGGCGACGCCTCGACCCGACGCGTCATCGCGAACAGGAAAAACAGCCAGATCGCGGCATCGTAAAAGAACATCTTTTCATTGATGGGGATGAGGATCAGGATGACGCCGAGCACGATCCCGTTGGCCACGAGTATGCGGCCGAGCATCAACGCGAACGCCAGCGTGACGATGACGCCGCCACGGGTCAGCAGATTGAAGACCATGCCGATGTCCTGGTAGTAACAGCGCACGCACGGGTCGGCGCCGAAGCCGACGCCGATGAATTTCTCGTCCAGGCTCAGCGCCGTCCACGCGTGCACGCCCTCGACGCGGTGCAGCAGGCTCCCGTCGTCGTGCTCCAGGAAGCGCGTCTCCAGGTGCGCCACGACGCCGGACACCGCCATGTACGCGAGCACGGCGCCGACGAGCACGACGAGGTGCACGACGCGCACCTTCGACCGCCACACGTAGCCGAACAGTACGACGAGCACGGGAACGAAATAGATCGACGAGCCCGAATTCGTCACGAAGACGGACAGCACGGCCATGAACGACGTCACGACGAACCGTGTGGTGAACGCCGACGACAGAATGAGAATCGCCGTGAGGCACCCCATATAGTTCGCGTAGGTACCGGGTTCGACCTGCAACCCCGAAAAGCGTGCGATGTGCAGGAAGTCCTCGACGAAGCGGCTGTCCGAACCGAAGATCATCTTGTGGAAATCGACGATCGGTCCGCCCGCCACATAGAACAGCATGGCCTGGACGGTGATCATGGCGGCATTGACGAGCAACAGCCAGGTAACCGCCGCCACGAATTCCGACCGCCACGCGAAACTGGCCTCGTAGATGAATACGGCCAGCAGCGTGTTCAAGACGATCAACAGCGTGAAATGGAAAGGCACGGGACTGACGGCCAGCGAGTGAAACGCCACCATGGCCAACACGACGAGGACCAGACGCGTTTCGACCCGAAAGCGCACCTTCGTGATCGCGAACAATGGGACGAGCGCCACGAACGACACGCCCGCGGAAAAATATTTCGGGAACATCGACGGGTTCTGGCCGCCCTGCTCGAACGGCGTGAACAGCAGGAATAGCGCGCCGAACAAGGCGACGAAGGCCACCCTGCCTTTCACTCGCCGTCGTGCAGCCGGGTGCATGGGTCTGCCCTCCTGGTCGACGCGGGCGCGCCCGGCCCGATGCCGCACGCCGCCGCATCCGACGCCTCCGCGCACGCGGCGGCATGAGCACACTCGGCCAGCGCACGACCGAACAGCGCGTAATTGACGGCCGCGTCGTAGCGGACTTCCCACCACGCGCGCGCCGCGTGGCGCCAGGCACGCGCTGCGCGGCGGTCCGCGAAGCGGTGCAGCGCGGCAGCAATCGTCGGCACGTCGGCATCTGCCGGAATCAGGACGCCATTGGACGTGTTGACGATCTCGGCGCTGGCGCCGACGTCCGTGGCGACCATCGGGATGCCCGCCGCACTGGCTTCCATCAGGCTGACGGGGATGCCTTCGTTGTCGCTCACGTTGACGATGACGTCGAACGGTTCCTCGCGATACAGCGTCCGCAGTTCTGCCGGTGTCAAATACCCCTTGAACACAGCCTGCGCCCGCGCCCCCAGCCGCGCGCGCGCGTACGCGCGCAGGTCGTCGAACAGCGGGCCGTCGCCGACGTGCGTCCAGCGCACGGCCAGCGCCGGATCGGCCGCGAGCAGGCACGCGATCGCATCGACGACGAGATGCAGGCGCTTGCCGGGAACGACGAAAGAACAGGAGACGATTTCCAACGGTCCGCCGGACGACCCGCGGTTCAGCCGGCCTGGATCGTGGACGCCGAGCCGGGCGACGTGGAATTTTGCGGCCAGCTCGGGAAAGCCGTCGGCGAGATAGCGCCGGCCGTGGCCGGACACGCAGTACACGTCGTCGATGCCGGCAAGGATGGCGTGCCGCAACCCCGCATACCTGCCCGGCTTGCGGTCTTCGTAGAGATCGCCGCCATGCGCGCGGCTGACGATGCGCACGTCGCCGCCGCTGGACGCGCGATACTGCAGCGCGCCCACGATCTCGGGCAGCAGCCAATAGAAATAGATGACGTCGACGCGCTCGCCGCGGCGCGCACGGCTGGCCAGGAAGCGCTCGAACAAGCGGGCGCGGTAGATCGCCCGAACGAGTTCCTTCAAGTTCGCCAGCTTGCTGCGATGGCGCAGGATGAAGCCGAGGTCGGCACCCCAGCGGTACCGGACGAGTCCGCTCAGCAGCGCTCCCGCCACGTGCCATGGCCGCAAGACGCCCCAACGCTGTTCCGAATAACCGAGGTCGACCGGCTGGGCGACGGCGCGCGCAACGTCGTCGGGATCGTGGAAGATCGGCACCAGTTCGATGCGGTCGAACCGGCACGCGAGAGACTCGAGCTCGGCCGCCACGAACGCTTCACCCTGCCCGTACGGGTACAGCGACGTGACCACCATCATTGTTCTGGGTGCCATGGCTCTGCCTCAACCGGGCTGACGTGGGCACCGGCCGCCGTCCGCGCGACACGGTCGGCCATGATGCGGTGGTACATGATGGCCGTATACGACGCAGTCGCGGCGAACGCAACGGTGGACGCGAGCGCCGCGCCGCGCATGCCCCATACGGGAATCGCCAGCAGGCACCCGGCACTGTTGAGCGTCAGCGACAGCAGTGCGCCGAGGATGTTCACGCGCTGGCAGCCCATGCCGGCGAGCGAGTTGGCGACGACACTCATATAGCTCCAGGTGACGACACCCGGCAGTAGGATCACGAACGGCAGCACGGCGCCTCCGTAAGCCCGGCCGAACACCCACGGGATGACGACAGGTGCCAGCGCGCCCGCCAGCAATGCCCCCACCGCCGTGAACTTGAAGACCGACAGCGCGACCCGGCGGACCATCGCCCGCAGCGCCGCCGGCGTGCTCGTGTGCGCGGCCGACTCGGGAAACACGATCACGGAGGCGGCGCCGGCGATGAGCCACAACACTTCGGCCAGCTGGATAGCCAGCGCATATTGGCCGGCCGCGGTCGGGTCGAGCAGGAAGCTCACCAGATACAACGCGATCCGGTAGTTGAGAAACGTGATCACGTTGCTGAGGTGGGCACGCAGCCCGAACGCGATCGCCGCGCCGAACGCCGGCCCCGGCCGCGCGGGCGGCGCGTCGTGGCGCCGCACCCTCGCCTCGCCGGCCAGCCAGAGCGCGCCCTGGCTCAGGATGTGGCAGGCCAGCACGGCCGGCACGGTGACGGCGTGCAGCCCGCCCAGCACGAGCACGCCCAGGAAGAAGACGGACGGCTGGACGAGCGCCGTCCTGTTGTACGCGGCATAGTCGCGCGCGCCCTGGAGCAGCGCCGATGTCCACGCGGCCAGCAGCATCATCGGGAACAGCAGGCTGGCGTACAGCGCCGTGGACTTGGCCGTGCCGGGCAGGTAGTGTGCGACGAACCGTTCGCTCGCGAGCGCCAGCGCCAGCGCGACACTTCCCCACAGCGCGAACGCCAAGGTCCAGTTCATGCGGCGCATGGCGCGGGGGCTACCGCTCCCGCTGCTCAGGTGGAACACGTGACTCGGCCCGACGCCCAGGTTCAGGAACGCGTACAGCGTCTGCGGGAGAAGCAGCGCCGTGACGAGCAGGCCATTGTCGTGCGGGCCGAGTTGGCGCGTCGTGATCCACAAGGCGACGAAGTACAAGCCGCTCGACACGACCTGGCGCAACAAGGTCGAGCCGATGGCCGCCGAGAGATCGAACCGCGCGTCCGGCGTGCGGCCGAAAGAGAACGATGCCAGCAGGTATTTCATTCGCGTCAGCATATCCGTTGAGTTTCCGGCACCGGCCGAAGGGCTGCCATGTCGAGCCATTATCGGATGGGGGAATCGCGCGGAACTGAGCCGCATCAAGCGTGCATCGGAGAGAAATCAGTTGCTGAAAATAAATGAGAATGCGGACGTCAGCACGTTCGACCTGACGCAAAGTGACCGTCGGCGTTGGCGTGTACAGTCGCGGATGCGCGGCCTCGCATGTCGCCACGGGGCCGACATCGCAGAAAGGATGAGCATGCCTTCCCTGCCCAGTCTGTTCGTGCTGTTCGCGCTGCTCGCCTGCGCCGCCGTCGCGGGGCGAGCCGGTGCGCAATCGGCCCGCACGCTGTACGTGGCTCCCGACGGCGACGACCACAATCCCGGCACGCGGGGCGCGCCGCTGCGCACGATCCAGGCCGCCGCCGCGGCCGCGACGGCGGGCACGACGGTCCTGGTTGCGCCCGGCACGTACCGCGAAAACATCCGGTCCGTCGCGCAGGGCGACGCGGCCGCCTGGATACGCTATGTGTCGAGCCGGCCCCGCAAGGCGAAGATCGTCGGCGGCGGCACCGAGGCCGTCTGGGACAACCGCGGCGGCCACGTCGAGATCGCCGGCTTCGACATCAGCGGCAGCGGGCGCATCGGCATCGTCAACTACGCATCCGACGTGCGCATCACCGGCAACCACGTCCACAACCTGGCGCTGTCGGGCGGCTGCACGGGAAACGGCGGTGGGGGCATCGTCAACGCGAACTACAGGGCGTCCGATGCCGAGATTTCAGGCAACCTCGTGCATGACATCGGCGCGCCCGGCGCGTGCGCCGGCGTCCACGGCATTTATTACTCGAACCTGCGCGGCAACATCCACGACAATATCGTCTACCGCGCGTCGGCCTGGGGCATCCACCTGTGGCACGCGGCCGACCGCGTCCTCGTCGCGCACAACACGGTGTTCGCGAACGGATCGGCGCAGGTCGGCGGCGGCATCGTGGCCGGCACGGGCGACAATCCGGGCGGGGTCGTCCTGAGCGACACCTACATCGTCAACAACATCGTGGTCCGCAACCCCGGCGCGTCGATCCGCCAGTACTGCGATCGGGGCAAGGCGTGCGTCGGCGCCGGCAACGTCGTCGCCAACAACGTCGTGTACGGCAACGGCAGCGACATCGAGATGCTCGTCGGCACAGCCACCGGGACGATCGCCCAGGACCCCATGTTTGTCCGCTTCCGCCTCGACGGCACCGGCGATTTCGCGCTGCGGCGCGGCTCGCCGGCAAGGCGCCGCGGCATCGCGCCGGAGCAGTCCACCGCGCGCGATGCGCGCGGCGCGAGCGCAACAGCACCGGACATCGGCGCACGCCCGCAGCGCTGAAGCGGACAGCACGGCCAAGCCGGCGCACTTGCAGGTCGCAGGCCATGAACCGGCGCCAATCGTCCTGACCCTGCCCGGCGCCGTCGCGGCGCAGGCCACGTGCGCAATCCGCATCGACACCCCCACTGGCGCCTTCACGCGACCGGCCCCTCCTCGTCGCGAAACCCGCCGACCGTCAGCGCGCACGGCAAGCGCACCGCGCGATCCCGGAAACTTGGCATGCAAACACATCCGTTTTCGTTTTGATACCTGGGGAAAATTTTTTTTAAAAAAGATTGAACTTAGGAAGTTTCCGGCGCTCAAAAGTAACTCATTCACTTGTTGATGTAAGGAACTTCCTCTCATGAAAAAAGCAGTCTCCACGATGTTCTCCCGCCGTACCAACGCCCTGCTGGCCTGCAGCGCAGCCGTCCTCCTGGCCGCCGTCGGCGCCGACGCGGGCGCGCAGACCACGAGCACCAGCATTTATCACCTGTACGTGTCGCCGACCGGTTCGGATTACAACACCGGCAGCTCGAGCAGCCCGTTCAAGACCATCTCCAAGGCGGCCGCGGTCGCCAAGCCCGGCACGACCGTGCACATGGCGCCCGGCACCTACTACGGCAACGTCGCCACGAAGACGAGCGGCACGTCGACCAACCCCATCATCTTCCTGTCGACCACGAACTGGGGCGCCAAGGTCGTCGGCAGCGGTACCGAAGCGATGTGGACGAATAACGGTAACTACGTCCAGATCGTCGGCTTCGACATCACCGGCCCCGGCCGCCTCGGCATCCTGAACTATGCATCGAACACGCTCGTCGCAGGCAACCACATCCACAACCTGACGCTGTCGGGCGGCTGCACGGGCAGCGGCGGCGCGGGTGTCGTCAACGCGACCTACTCGGGTTCGAATGGCGACGTGATCGGCAACGTCGTGCACGACATCGGCACGCCGGGCGGCTGCAACGGCGTGCAAGGCATCTACTCGTCCAACGCGGGCGGCAAGATCATGAACAACATCGTGTACCGCGTCTCCGCCTACGGCATCCACCTGTGGCACGCCGCGAGCGGCACGATCATCGCGAACAACACCGTGTTCGCGAACGGCTCGACCGGCATGGGCGGCGGCATCGTGACCGGTGTGGGCGACTCGCCGGGCGGCGTCCAGCTGGTCAATACGAAGGTCGTCAACAACATCGTCTACAACAACCCGCGCGCCAGCATCATGCAGTACTGCTATTCGGGCGTGTCGTGTATCGGTTCGGGCAACGTCGTGGCGAACAACCTCGTCTACGGTAACGGCCAGGGTATCAGCATGAAGGTGGGCAGCCCCACGAACACCGTCAGCGCGAATCCGCAGTTCGTCAGCTACAACCCGACGGGCACCGGCGACTATCGCCTGCAGACCACCTCGCCGGCGATCAACAAGGGCACGTCGACCTGGGCCCCGACGACCGACTTCCTCGGCGCTGCACGTCCGAGCGGCGGCGCGTTCGACATCGGCGCCTACGAAATGGGCGCGTCCACGACGGGCACGACGGGCACGACGGACACGACCTCGGCGACCTGGGCCTACTGCGCAACGCAAGGCGGCACCTGCTCCTTCAGCGGCCAGCGTGAAGTCCGCTTCGGCACCACGACGGTCTACGCGACGAAGGTCGTGACCGGTCCGGTCGCCTGCACCACCACCGTGTTCGGCGACCCGGCGCCAGGCCACGCGAAGTACTGCTACTACTCGAGCGTGGCGCAGTAATCGTCCCGCCGCCCCGGCGCCATGTCGTGCCGGGTCAACGCAACGAAAAAGGCCGCGGATCCGCGGCCTTTTCGCTTGTTATCGACCCGCGCGGATCAGCCCGGCGGGGCACCGCCCGGCGGAGCGCCGCCCGGCGGAGCGCCGCCCGGCGGCTCACCGCCGCGCGCGTCGTCGTCCAGGCTGCGCAGCCAGGCCAGCTTTTCCGCGATCTTGGCTTCGATCCCGCGCGGCACCGGCTGGTACCAGCCCGGCTCCGGCATGCCGTCCGGCAGATACGTCTCGCCGGCCGCGTACGCGTGCGGCTCGTCGTGGGCATAGCGGTATTCGTGGCCGTAGCCCAGTTCCTTCATCAGTTTCGTGGGCGCGTTGCGCAGGTGGACGGGCACCTCCCGCGATTTATCCTTGCGCACGAAGGCCATCGCGGCGTTGAACGCGTTGTAGCCGGCATTGCTCTTGGCGGCGATGGCGAGATAGACGACGGCCTGGCCCAGCGCCAGTTCGCCCTCGGGCGAGCCGAGGCGCTCGTACGTCTCGACCGCGTCGTTGGCGAGCTGGATCGCGCGCGGGTCGGCGATGCCGATGTCTTCCCACGCCATCCGCACGATGCGGCGTCCCAGGTATTTCGGGTCGGCGCCGCCGTCCAGCATGCGACACAGCCAGTACAGGGCGGCATCCGGATGCGAGCCGCGCACCGATTTGTGCAGCGCCGAGATCTGGTCGTAAAAATTGTCGCCGCCCTTGTCGAAGCGGCGCGCGTTCAGCGTGAGCGCGTTCTCGACGAATTCGCGTGTGATGTGCGCCGTCTTCGACGTGTCGGCCGACGTCTTCGTCTGTTCCAGCAGGTTCAGGAAGCGGCGCGCGTCGCCGTCCGCATAGCCGATCAGCGTCTGCACGGCGATATCGTCGAACTGCAGGTGCGACAGGCCGCCCTGCTGGCGCGCACGTTCCAGCAGCTGGCGCATCTCGTCGTCGTTCAGCGCCTTCAGCACGTACACCTGCGAGCGCGACAGCAGCGCCGAATTGACTTCGAACGACGGGTTTTCCGTCGTCGCGCCGATCAAGGTGACGAGGCCCGACTCCACGAACGGCAGCAGCGCGTCCTGCTGCGACTTGTTGAAGCGGTGGATCTCGTCGATGAAGAGGATCGTGTGGTGGCCGCCGGCCAGGTAGTGCTCGGCCTGCTCGATGGCGGCGCGGATGTCCTTCACGCCCGACAACACGGCCGACAGCGCGATGAATTCGCAGTCGAAGGCATTCGCCGTCAGGCGGGCCAACGTCGTTTTGCCCACGCCGGGCGGGCCCCACAGGATCATCGAATGAGGACGGCCGGATTTGAACACGAGGTTCAGCGGCTTGCCCTCGCCCAGCAGGTGGCTCTGGCCGATCACCTCGGCGATCGTCTTCGGCCGCAGGCTTTCCGCCAGCGGGGCGGCAGGCTCGGTCTTGAAAAGGTCATCCATGGGCGGCTCCCATGGTGCGCGCGGCGTTGTTATTGTTCATTCTGCCTATGTATGGCCGGTCCGTCGAAAGCGCAAGTGTAACGGATGGCCGGCGGCCGCACGGCGGGCTTACTGGTTGACGACTTCCGCGCCCTTCGGGATCGCGAACTTGAACGTCTGCGCGCCCAGCGCCGGATTGCGCTGGAAGCTCGTGAATTTCAGCAGCACGGTCTGGCCGAAGTTGTCCTTCAGCTCCATCGCCTGCGGGATGCCGTCCTTCAGGCCGATGCCGATCTGTTCGAAGGTCGTGTCCTTCGATTTCGGCGTCGCGTTCAGCCATTCCAGGCCGTCGTGCGTGCCCGCCTCGGCCAGCGTGAAATTCTTTTCCAGGTCGTTGCTGCCGAACAGGATCGCGGCGGGCGAACTGCCCAGCGCGCCGCCCAGCTTGCGCGTCGTGACCTGGTTCAAGTCCTTGTCGTACAGGTACAGCGTCTCGCCGTCGGCCTGCAGCAATTGCTCGTACGGCTTCTGGTACGTCCAGATGAATTTGCCGGGACGCGCGAACACGAACGTGCCGCTCGACGTCTTGCCCGTCTTCGTCTTCATGACCTGCGTCTGCGTGAATTCGCCGCGGGCGGACTTGGTCCCGGCCACGAAGGATTTGAATTGGTCGAGAGCCGTGGCGTGGGCGGCGCCCGCTATCAGGAAAGTGGTGGCGATCAGTGTGGTTTTCAGTTTCAACATACTCATTCCGCGTTCGTTGCCGGCACCAGGATGTCCCGGTTGCCGTTCGACTGCATCGGCGACACGATGCCGCTTTGCTCCATCTGCTCGAGCAGGCGCGCGGCGCGGTTGTAGCCGATGCGCAGGTGGCGCTGCACGAGCGAGATCGACGCCCGGCGGTTCTTCAGCACGACGGCCACGGCCTGGTCGTACATCGCGTCGGACTCGCCGCCGCCTTCGCCGGCAGGTACGCCGTCGGCGCCGCCGCCCTCTTCGGCCACGCCGCCTTCGAGAATGCCCTCAATGTAATTCGGTTCGCCGGTGGACTGGAGATGTTTTACAACTCGATGCACTTCGTCGTCCGACACGAACGCGCCGTGCACGCGGATCGGCAGACCGGTCCCCGGCGGCATGTACAGCATGTCGCCCATGCCCAGCAGCGTCTCGGCGCCCATCTGGTCGAGAATCGTGCGCGAGTCGATCTTGGACGACACCTGGAACGCGATACGCGTCGGGATGTTCGCCTTGATCAGGCCCGTGATGACGTCCACGGACGGACGCTGCGTCGCGAGGATCAGGTGGATGCCGGCCGCGCGCGCCTTCTGCGCGATACGGGCGATCAGCTCCTCGACCTTCTTGCCGACCACCATCATCAGGTCGGCCAGCTCGTCGATGATGATGACGATCGTCGGCAGCTTGTCCAGCGGCTCCGGCGCGTCCGGCGTCAGCGAGAACGGGTTCGGGATGTGCTCTTCGCGCTTGGCGGCTTCCGCGATCTTGCTGTTGTAGCCGGCCAGGTTACGCACGCCCAGCTTCGACATGAGCTTGTAGCGCCGCTCCATCTCGTTCACGGCCCAGTTCAGCGCGTGGCCGGCCTGGCGCATGTCCGTGACGACGGGCGCCAGCAGGTGCGGGATCCCTTCGTACACCGACATCTCCAGCATCTTCGGGTCGATCAGGATCAGGCGCACGTCGGCCGGATCGGCCTTGTACAGGAGCGACAGGATCGTCGCGTTGATGCCGACGGATTTACCGGAACCGGTCGTACCCGCGACCAGCAGGTGCGGCATCTTCGCGAGGTCGGCGACCACGGGCTTGCCGGCGATGTCCTTGCCGAGTGCGACCGTCAGGCTGGACGCGCTGTCGCCGTACACCTTCGAGCCGAGGATCTCGGTCAGGCGCACGATCTGGCGCTTCGGGTTCGGCAGTTCCAGCGCCATGTAGTTCTTGCCGGGGATCGTCTCCACGACGCGGATCGACGTCAGCGACAGCGAACGCGCGAGGTCGCGCGCCAGGTTGACGATCTGGCTGCCCTTCACGCCCGTCGCGGGCTCGATCTCGTAGCGCGTGACGACGGGGCCCGGATACGCCGCGACGACCTTCGCCTCGACGCCGAAGTCCGACAGCTTCTTCTCGATCAGGCGGCTCGTGAATTCCAGGGTCTCGATGGCGACGGATTCCTGCGTGGGCGGCGCGTCGTCCAGCAGCGCCAGCGGCGGCAACGAGCCGTCGCCGGTCACCTCGAACAGGTGCGACTGGCGTTCCTTCTCGGCGCGCTCTGAGCGGGGCACGCTCGTCATCGCCGGCTCGATCTTGATCGGGTTCGGGTTCGGCGCGGATGCGGGCGGCAGCGAGGTCGCGGGTGCCGCCTTCGCGGACGCGGGTACCAGCGCGGGTGCGCGCGGCGCCGGCGGTACGTCGTCCGCGTCGTCGAACGACGGCTCCATCGCGAACGGTGCGGGCGCCGGCCCGTCGCCGGCGATCTGCGGTTCCGCCTTCGCGCGCGCCAGTTTCGCCTCGCCGCGTGCCTTGACCTTCGCCTTCATCTTGGCGAGGAAGCCCGGCGCCGGTGGCGCATCCTGCCCCGCGTCGTCCGCGTCGTCGTCGGACGGGGTGCCGATCCGCACGGGCGAACCCGCATGTTTTTCCACGTACTTGGCGCGCTCGTGCACGACGACCTCGTCGCGCTTGTGCGCCGCGACCTCGCCGTAGCGACGGTCTTCGCGGTCTTCGTAGCGCAGGCGGAACCAGTCCCACGTCGCCTCGACGGATTCGCCGATGCGCTCGGCCACCGCGAGCCACGACACGTGGAAGTACCAGGAAAAGCCGAGGCCGAACATCAGCAACAGCAGCAATGTGGCGCCCGTGAAGCCGAACGCGTTATGGGCGGCATGGCCGATCAGCTGGCCCAGCACGCCGCCGGCCGCGCGCGGCAATTCCACTTTCAGCGACCACATGCGCAGGTATTCGAGCCCGACGCTGCCGGCGAACATCAGCACGAAGCCGATCCAGCGCACGAGCGTCTCGCCCTGGTGCTCAGGCTCCTGGTCCGCTTCCTGCACGATGAACCGCGTGTGCAGACGGCGGTAGCCGCTCCATACGGCGCGCGTAAAGCAGACGCACAACCACCATGCGGAAAAGCCGAAGATGAACAGCAACAGGTCGGCCAGCCACGCGCCGGCGCGGCCGCCCAGGTTGGCGATGCGGGGGACGACGTTCTCGTGCGAGAAGCCTGGATCGGCCCGGTTATAACTGAGCAAAATGAGGACGAAATACAACAGTGCGACGGCCGTGGCCAGCCAGCGGGCCTCGGACAACAGGCGCACGAGCCGGTTCGGCAACGGCTGCCGCGGTGGCCTCGGCTTGTGAGTATAGGTCGTGCTCGTCGGTGGACTATTCTTGCTCATTGCGGTTTGAAACGGTACTGCCGGGTCACAATGCCCCAAAGATGACCATTCTAAGCGATATATTGCCGCCCTGGCCCCACGATTCATGCTTGTCTGCATCATCGACTATAATCCCGGCTCCAACGCCTCTTGATTCCGCACGGCCCGGCCCCCACTTTCCGGGCATCATCCAATAGAAGAAGTTCAACATGACCACTCGCAAACACGCCAAAGTCCTGATCCTCGGTTCCGGCCCCGCCGGTTACAGTGCCGCCGTCTATGCCGCACGCGCCAACCTCAGTCCGATGCTGGTGACGGGTGTCGAGCAGGGTGGTCAACTGATGACGACGACCGACGTCGAGAACTGGCCGGGCGACCCGCTGGGCGTCCAGGGTCCGGAACTGATGCAGCGCCTGCTGCAGCATGCCGAGCGCTTCAACACCGAGATCGTGTTCGACCACATCCACACGACGTTCCTGAACGAGAAGCCGATCCGCCTCGTGGGCGATTCGCACGAATTCACATGCGACGCGCTGATCATCGCGACGGGCGCCTCCGCGCAATACCTGGGCCTGCCCAGCGAGCAGGAATTCATGGGCAAAGGTGTCTCGGCCTGCGCAACGTGCGACGGCTTCTTCTACCGCAACCAGGAAGTCGCCGTGATCGGCGGCGGCAACACGGCCGTCGAGGAAGCGCTGTACCTGTCGAACATCGCAACGAAAGTCACGCTGATCCACCGCCGCGACAAGTTCCGCGCCGAGCCGATCCTCGTCGACCGCCTGATGGGCAAGGTCGCGGAAGGCAAGATCGTGCTGGAACTGAACCAGACGTTGGACGAGGTCCAGGGCGACCAGAGCGGCGTCACGGGCCTGCGCCTGAAGTCGACGGACGGCGGCGCGACGAAAGAGATCAAGGTGCACGGCCTGTTCGTGGCGATCGGCCACAAGCCGAACACCGGCATCTTCGACGGCCAGATCGACATGCACAACGGCTACATCAAGACCCGCGGCGGCAGCGAAGGCATGGCCACCGCGACCAACGTCCCGGGCGTGTTCGCGGCCGGCGACGTGCAGGACCACGTGTACCGCCAGGCGATCACGTCGTCGGGCTCGGGCTGTATGGCCGCGCTGGATGCCCAGCGCTACCTGGAAGCCCTGGAGTAAATCTTTGCAGGTTGTTCGATGGCGGGCATGAAAGACTTCGCTGATTTAAAAGCCTTGCGCGACAAGCTCAAGGAAGAAGAGCGGCTGCGCGCCATCGAGAAGGCCGAGCGGGAAAAGCGCGAGCGCATCGCGCGCGAGCGCGCCGTCGAATTCCGCTCGGCCGTCAAGGACGTCGTCAAGATGCCCGAATCGGACCGCTACGTGTGGCGGCCCATGCACGAATTCGAAACGCGCGGCCAACCGCTGCCGACGCGTCCCCGTACGCAGGAAGAAGAGACGGCCGCCGTGCTGCGCGAGTCGATGCTGTCCGACCAGTTCGACGTGGACGGCCTGCTCGATGAAGACCCGTCCCTCAGCTGGTCCGCACCGGGCGTCGGCCCCGACGTCGTGAAAAAACTGCGCAAGCGCCACTGGCCCGTCGAGGACGAACTCGACCTGCATGGCCTCACGCGCGACGAGGCGCGGCGCCACGTCGACGCCTATCTGCGCAAATCGACCAGGCGCGGCATCCGCTGCGTACGCATCATCCACGGCGTGGGCTATGGCTCGGCCGGCGGCGAACCGGTCTTGCGCGGCATGGTCCACAGCTGGCTCGTGCAGACGGGCGACGTCGTCGCCTTCTGCGTGGCGAATCGCGCCGATGGGGGCAACGGCGCGTTGATCGTCCTCCTCCGCCCCGCCTTGCTGGACTGATCAGCTTCCTCTTTTGTCAAGTCACAGAATGAATGTGTCCAAATACATTCGTTCGGGCACGATTCATTGTCAAGAATCCGCAACGATTTGATGAAAGCTGTAATATTCCTCCGCCGCCGCGCCACCCGGGCGCCGCCAGTTTTGAGGATGCATGAGTGAAGTCCAGTACGCCAGTGCCGATGGCAGCGCCGCAGCGGGTCGACCTGCACAATTGTGCGGATGAGCCGATCCACATCCCGGGCACGATCCAGCCGCATGGCGCACTGATTTTCCTCTCGAGCGCCGGCCTCGTCGAAGGCTGGAGCGCGAACATCGCCACGGTCATCGGCAGCGCACCTGCGCTGGGACAGCCGTTCGGCGCGCTCGGCCTGCCGCAGCCGGTGACGGCACTCATCCAGGAATGCTACGACACGATGGCCGAGGGCGAATCGCCGGCCACCGTGACGGCACTCGACGTCGACGGCCGCGAATACGATTGTATCGTGCACGCCCACCTCGGCCGCGTGCTCGTCGAATTCGAGGCGCGCGACGTGGGCATGGGCGAAGTCGCGCACTTCGCGATCAAGGCCCATTCGACGATCGACCGCCTGCGCCGCCAGCGCACGATCGACGACCTGCTGCAAACGGCCGTGCGCCAGGTGCGCGACGTCACGGGGTTCGACCGCGTGATGGCGTACCGTTTCCGCGCCGACGATTCCGGCGACGTGGTGGCCGAGGCGCGCCGCGACGACCTCGTGCCCTATCTCGGCCAGCGCTATCCGGCCGGCGACATCCCGCCGCAGGCGCGCCGCCTGTACGTGCTGAACACCTTGCGCATGATCGCCGACGTCGGCTACACGCCGGTGCCCCTGGTGGGCGCGCCCGATGCGACGCCGCTGGACATGAGCTTCGCCGTGCTGCGCAGCGTCTCGCCGATCCACGTGGAATACCTGCAGAACATGGGCGTGGGCGCGTCGATGAGCGTGTCCATCGTCGTGGGCGGCCGCCTGTGGGGCCTGATCGCCTGCCACCACATGGGCCCGAAGCGCGTGCCCTACTCGGTGCGGATGGCGGCGGACGTGCTGGCCCAGGTGATCGCATCGACCGTGCAAGGCATCGAGGCGCGCGAGGAAGCGGGCCTCGTCGAATGCGCCGCCCGCGTGCGCACGAGCCTCGTCGAATCGCTGCTGCTGGAAGACGACCCGCTCGAAGCCCTCGTCCACCACGGCGACGGCCTGCTGGAATCCACTCACGCGCAGGCGCTCCTCGTCAGCCAGTACGGGCGGGTCGTGTGCCGCGGCGTGGACCAGGCGCTGGGCGACGCCATCGTCGCGTCGCTGCCGGCCGAGCCGCACCACATCGTCGTGCGCACCTGCGTGACGGAATGGCCCGCGGCCCTGCAGCCCCTGCTCGGCAAATGGGCCGGCATGCTGGCCCTGCCGTTCGACCCGCATACGGGCGGCTGGTGCGTGCTGCTGCGCGCGGAACAGATCGAGGAAGTGGCCTGGGGCGGCAAGCCGGACAAGAGCCAGGCCGGCCCGCTGGGCGAGCGCCTGACCCCGCGCGGTTCGTTCGACGCCTGGCACGAAACGGTGCGCGGCTGCGCCCGGCCATGGGAAGACGGCGTCCTCCAGCATGCGCGCATGCTGCTGGGCGAGCTCGCGCGCGTGTCGAACGCGCGCCGCGCGCAGACGGAAGCGACGCGCGCCCAGCTGCTCGCGATGCTGGGCCACGACCTGCGCGACCCGCTCAACTCGATCAACATGGCGGGCATGGTGCTGGAACGGACGGACGGCGGCAGCAACAAGGGCACGCTGGGCAAGCGCATCCAGTCCTCGAGCAACCGCATGCAGCGCATGATCGGCCAGGTGCTGGACATGAGCCGCATCGACCGCGGCATGTCGCTCGGCGTCGAACTGCAACCGGTCGACCTCGCGGCCCTCGCCGGCGACCTCGTCGAGGAAGCGCGCCTCGCCTACCCGACCATCGTCTACGACCTGCAGACGACAGGCCCCGCGTTCGTGCTGGCGGACGCCGGTCGCCTGGGCCAGGTGATCTCGAACCTGCTGTCCAACGCACGCCACCACGGCGAGCCGAACCAGCCGATCACGATCCGTCTCGCGCCGCACGACGGCCTCGCCGTGCTGGACATCGCGAACGCGGGTGCACCGATCCCGGCGGAGACGGAAAGCGCGCTGTTCAACCCGTTCAAGCGCAGCTCGCTGAACAACCCGCGCAACCGCACGGGCATGGGTCTCGGGCTGTACATCGCCCAGCAGATCGTGCGCGAGCACGAGGGCGAGATCGCGTACCGCCACGAGGACGGCAAGGTGGTGTTTTCCGTGCGGCTGCCGCTGGTTCCGAATCCGTAGGGTGGGCGGCCCTCCGCCGACGCGTGACGCATGCATGATGCCGGCGTCCGCGTGGGCATGTTAGCCTAGCGGTGTCGACACAACCCGCCGCCGCATGCACCTCATCACCGTCATCGAAATCATCGCGATCCTCGTCGGCGCGTTCTCGGGCTTCATCGAGGCGCGGCGCAAGCGCATGGACGTGGTGGGCGTGTTCACGGTGGCCTTCATCGCGGCGTTCGGCGGCGGCACCTTGCGCGACATCCTGCTGGACAAGCGCCCGCTGTTCTGGGTGATCCACGAGGAGTACGCGATCCTGATCTTCGTGCTGGCCCTCGTCGCGACGCCCCTGATTCGCACCTTGCGCCAGATCGTGTCGGAACGGCTGATCGTCATCGCCGACGCCGTCGGCCTCGGGCTGTTTTCCGTCGCCGGCGTGTCGTCCGCGCTGGACGCCCACATGCCGCTGTTCATCGCGTCGATGATGGGCGTGATCACGGGGATCTTCGGCGGCGTGATGCGCGACATCGTGTGCAACGAGGTCCCGATGGTGTTCAGGGACGGCAAGCCCTACGCCATCTGCGCGTTCCTCGGCAACTGGATGTTCCTGCTGCTCGGGATGAACGGCTTCCCGCACGATTTCGCGCTGTGGTCCAGCGCGATGTTCATCGTCGCGTTCCGGCTCGTGACCTGGAAGTTCGATTTCCGAGTGGGGCGATAAGGCGTCGCCCCGGCGCGGTCAGACAGCGTCCGGTCCCGTCTCGCCCGTGCGGATGCGGATCACCTGCTCCACTTCCTGCACGAAGATCTTGCCGTCGCCGATCTTGCCCGTGCGCGCCGCCTTGATGATGGCGTCCACGACCTGCTCGGTCAGAGAGTCGTCGACCACCACTTCGATCTTCACCTTGGGCAGGAAGTCGACCACGTATTCGGCGCCGCGGTACAGTTCCGTGTGGCCCTTCTGGCGGCCGAAGCCCTTCACTTCCGTGACGGTCAGGCCCGTGACGTTCACTTCGGCCAGCGCCTCGCGCACTTCGTCCAGCTTGAACGGCTTGATCACGCAGGTAATCTGTTTCATCGTTTATCTCCTAGTCCAGTTTGCCGGATTATCGCACGGCGTCCGGTCAGTCCGGAATCCTCGCCAGCTCGTCCATCCACACGGTCGCTTCCGAATCGCTGGGCGCGCGCCAGTCGCCGCGCGGCGACAGCGAGCCGCCGTTGCCGACCTTCGGTCCGTTCGGCACGCACGAGCGCTTGAACTGGCTCGTCTTGAAGAAGCGCCACAGGAAGATGCCCAGGTTTTTCTTGATCGCCGCGAGGTCGTACTGGTTGCGCGCCGGGTTGCCGCCTTCGGGCCACGGGCCGGCCGCGCGATCGTGCCACGCGCTCCACGACAGGAACGCGACCTTGGCCGGGCCGAAGCCGTAGCGGATCGTGTAGTACAAATTAAAATCCTGCAGCTCGTACGGACCGATGAAGTCTTCCGTCACCTGCGCCGGCTTGCCCGCCTCGCCCTGTTTGCCGGGGACCAGTTCCGGGCTGATCTCCGTCTCCAGCACGTTGATCAAGACGTCGGAACCCGTCTCGCCGATCTGCTTCGTGTCGGCGACCCAGCGTACGAGGTGCGAGATCAGCGTCTTCGGCACGCTCGCGTTGACGTTGTAGTGGGACATGTGGTCGCCCACGCCGTACGTGCACCAGCCCAGCGCCAGCTCGGACAGGTCGCCGGTGCCGATCACGATCGCATGATGGTGGTTCGCGAGGCGGAACAAATGACTGGTGCGCTCGCCCGCCTGCACGTTCTCGAACGTGACGTCGTACTGCTCGGCGCCTTCCGCGTACGGGTGGCCGAGGTCCTTCAGCATCTGGATGCAGCTGGGGCGGATGTCGATCTCGTGCGCCGTGCAGCCGACGACGCGCATCAGTTCGCGCGCCTGGCGCAGCGTCCTCTCGCTCGTCGCGAAGCCCGGCATCGTATACGCGAGAATGTTCGTGCGGGGCAGGTCCAGCTTGTCCATCGCCTTCGCGCAGACGAGCAGCGCGTGCGTGGAATCGAGGCCGCCCGAGATGCCGATCACGACCTTCTTGTGCCCCGACGACTGCAGCCGCTGCACGAGCGCCTGCACCTGGATGTTGTAGACCTCCGTGCAGCGCGCGTCGCGACGGCGGCCGTCCGCGGGGACGTACGGGAAGCGCTCGACGAGGCGCGCCAGCGGCAGGTCGCGGTCGAGCGGCAGCGCCACGCTGAACGGTTGCACGCGGAATTTCTCCACCTCGTGCGCGTGGCGGCGCACGGACTGCGCGAACGTCGTCGTGTGCATGCGGTCGACCGACAGGCGCTCCAGGTCGACGTCGCCGAAGATGATGTGCGATTCATCCAGGAACCGCTCGGACTCCGCCAGCAAATCGCCCTTTTCGTAGATCAGCGACTGGCCGTCCCACGCCATGTCCGTCGTCGATTCGCCTCGCCCCGCGGACGTGTACAGGTACGCGGCGAGGCAGCGCGCCGACTGCTGCGCGACGAGCTGGTGGCGGTAGCCGCTCTTGCCCACGACGACGTTCGACGCCG
The DNA here is from genome assembly GCF_024753285.1 of Massilia pinisoli. Classification (GTDB taxonomy): domain Bacteria; phylum Pseudomonadota; class Gammaproteobacteria; order Burkholderiales; family Burkholderiaceae_D; genus Telluria; species Telluria pinisoli. Next base: position 208,174 of record NZ_JANUGW010000009.1, read on the forward strand.
ACAAGTTCACCAGGACCGTCGCGCCGGCCAGCGCGGCATACGACGACGGCGGAATCGGGACCCACACGTCTTCGCAGATCTCGACGTGGAAGCGGAACAGCGGCTGGTTCTCCAGCTCGAAGATCTGCTCGGGGCCGAACGCCACGTCCTGGCCGAGCAGCGAAATCCGGTCGACGGCCGCGTTGTCCGCCGCACTGAACTGCCGACTTTCATAAAATTCGCCATAATTGGGCAGGTAGCTTTTCGGGACCACACCCAGGATGCGCCCACCCGCGACGACGACGGCACAGTTGAACAGCACGTGGTTCACGCGCAGCGGCGCGCCGACGACGAGTGCCAGCGGCAGGGACGCCGATGCGGCGACGACGTCGGCCAGCGCGGCCAGCACGGCGTCGAGCAGCGCGCGCTGGTGGAACAGGTCGTCGCAGGTGTAGGCCGAGAGGCCCAGTTCGGGGAAGGCGACGAGCACGGCGCCCGCGTCGGCAGCGTCGCGCGCGAGGCGGATCGTTTCCTGCGCGTTGAACTTGGGGTCGGCCACCTTGCAACGCGGGCTGGCGACGGCCACGCGCGCGAAATCGTGGGAATACAGGTTGAGGAATCGCTTATCCATAAGTCGTCACAGCTGAGTCATCGCGAACGGAAGTCATCTTGAATTATCGCACGCATATCGTTTCTTCTCTGTCCGAGATCGGCCAGCCGGCCTGGGATGCCCTCGTCGCGCTGCAGCCGGAACCGAACCCGTTCCTGTCGTTCGCGTTCCTGCACGCGCTGCACGAATCCGGCAGCGCGACACCGGAAACGGGCTGGCAGCCACAATACATCGCCCTGTACGACGCCGACGATGCGCTGGCCGCCGCCCTCCCCCTGTACGTGAAAGGCCATTCGTACGGCGAGTACGTGTTCGACTGGGCGTGGGCCAATGCCTACCAGGAGCATGGGCTCGACTATTATCCGAAGCTGCTGTGCGCGATCCCGTTCACGCCCGTCACGGGCCCGCGCCTGCTCGCGCGCGACGCCCGCGCGCGCGCGGCGCTCGTCGACGTGCTGGTCGCGACGCAGAAGGCGACGGACGTATCGTCCACGCACGTGCTGTTCCCGCCGGACGACCAGGCGCAGCAACTTGCGGCCGCGGGCTTCCTGCTGCGCAGCGGCGTGCAATTCCATTGGATGAACGCCGGCTATGCCACGTTCGACGACTTCCTCGCGACACTGGAACACAAGAAGCGCAAGAACATCCGCGCCGAGCGGCGCAAGGTGCGCGACGCGGGCGTCACGTTACGCCGGGTGCGCGGGCCGGACATCCTCGACGAAGACTGGCGCTTCTTCACGCGCTGCTACCGCAACACGTACGCGGAACATTTTTCGAAACCTTACCTGAACCTGGACTTCTTCCGCCGCATCGGCAAGACGATGCCTGCCAACCTGATGCTCGTGATCGCGGAACGGGACGGCCGCCCGATTGCCGCGTCGCTCGTCGTGCACGACGCGACGACGCTGTACGGCCGCTACTGGGGCGCGCTCGAACACGTGCCGTGTCTGCACTTCGAGGCGGCGTACTACCAGCCGCTGGAATTCTGCATCGAGCAAGGGATCCAGGTATTCGAGGGCGGTGCGCAGGGCGAGCACAAGATGGCGCGCGGCTTCCTGCCGACGCGCACGTGGTCCGCGCACTGGCTCGCGCACCCGTCGTTCGCGAATGCCGTCGAGCGGTTCCTGGAACGCGAGGCTGGCGGTATCGACGATTACATCGACGAGCTCAATGACCGGAATCCGTTCCGGACGTGATATGGATGAGCGATCCGCGCGTACAATGATGAGGAGATAACCTCAGCCGGAGGAGAGTCAATGTCGCTCCCTGCAGTCGCTCACTGGTGGCGCTTTGCGCCCACCCAGCTCCTGGAAAAGTACGCCGACCGCACCTTCGACAGCGTCCATGGCACGGAAACGCGCACATTCGCCGACCTGAAGACACTGGACATCGGCGGGGCGAACAAACGGCACGGCGAACGCTACCAGCCATCGCCCGTGTACTCGCTGCGGCGCGTGCTCAAGCGGCTGGACATTCGCTACGCCGACTTTTCCTTCGTCGATTTTGGCTCGGGCAAGGGACGCACGCTGCTCATCGCCAGCGAACTGCCGTTCAAGCAGGTCGTCGGCGTCGAGTTCAGCGCCGACCTGCATCGACGGGCGCAGGACAATATCGAGCGCTATGGCAAACGACAGGCGGACGCCGTCGTCTCCGTCCATGCGGACGCGACCGAGTTCCCGCTGCCCCAGGACGACCTCGTCCTGTACTTCTTCAACCCGTTCAGCGCGCCCGTGCTGAGCAGCGTGCTCGACAACCTGATCGCCTCCCTGCAAGCCCACCCGCGCAGGGTCATCCTGATTTACCTCTGTCTGCCGGACGCGCGCTGGCTGGACAAGCTCACCATGTTCCGGCGCCGCGCGACGTGGCACAACTACGTGGTGCTCGACACGACGGCGCCGCGGCACTAGGTCGCGAGGCGAGCGAGGGCTGCATCGATCGCCCCGGCCGGCAGCATGTAGCGCGCATATGGCACGCCGCGGATGGGTGGCAGATCGTGCTCGCGCCGGAAGCCGATGCCTTCATACAGCCGCAAGGCCGTCGCCATGATGGGGCTCGTGTGCAGGCCCACCGCCGGCGCGCCCGCGCGCGCGGCCCGTTCGAGCGTGGCAGCAACCAGGGCACGCCCGACGCCGGCGCCGCGTGCCGCCGGGTCCACGACCAGCATGCGGATCACGGACCAGTCGCCGGGAAAGATCGCGCTGCGCGGCCGCCCTGGCCCCACGTGCACGATGGCGCCGATGACGGCACCTTCCCGCTCGGCCACGAGCAGGTCGCCAACGGCCGCGAGGTCGGCCATGCGGCCAATGCCCGTGCCGAACGATGGCCAGTCGTCGTAGTCGTCCGCGTACTGGGCGAACGCCGCCAGCGCGACAGCGTTGACGGCGGCGCGGTCCGTGTCGGCGTACGTGCGGATGGCGACGCCGCTCATGCGGCCCGTCCCAGGTCGCCCCTGCCCAGCCACAGCGCCGGATTGTTGTCGGCCACGTCGCGCAGCAAATCCCACACGACTTTCACGCGGCGCAGCCGGTACAGGTCGGTCGGCGCGGCGAGCCAGAACGAGCGCTCCGCATAAAAGCCCGGCAGCACCTGCACGAGCCTTCCGTCGTCCGGCACCGCGTACGGCGGCGCCATCATGAGGCCCATCCCGAGCGACGCGGCCTCGACTTGCGCGCCCATCCCCAGCGCGCACAGGCGGCGCCGCGGCGTGAAACCCAGTTCGTTCAGGTACGACAGCTCGCGGCTGGCCAGCCGGTCCTGCACGTAGTCGACGAAGTCGTGGCGCTCCAGGTCCGCGTGCGTCCGGATCGGCGGATGCTTCGCCAGGTAGGCGGGCGCCCCGTACAGGTAGAAGCGGAACGTGGCCAGGCGCGCGACCACGTAGCGGCCCGTCGACGGCGGGTCGAGCATGACGCCGAGGTCGGCCTCGCGGTTGGCAAGGTTGGCGAAGCGGGCCAGCGACAGCATCTCGATCGACAGGTCCGGGTGCGCTTCGAGCAGTGTCACGAGCAGCGGCGCCACCACGCGCACGCCGAACACTTCCGGCAGCCCGAGGCGCACGACGCCCTGCGCCGCGATCTCCGCGCCGCTCAGCTGCTCGGTGGCCGCGAGCGCCGCGCCTTCCATCGCCTCCGCATGCGGCAGCAGCGCGAGCCCCATCTCGGTCAGCTCGTAGCCTTCGCGCGAGCGGTCGAACAACGTGGTGCCGAGCTGCTGCTCGAGGCGGTCGATGCGGCGCGCCACCGTCGTGTGCTCGACGTCGAGGCGGCGCGAGGCCCCCGACAACGTGCCGGCGCGCGCCAGCTCGAGGAAAAACCGCATGTCCGTCCACTCCGGCAGGCTGTGCATGTCGTCTCCTTCGCCGTTCGACGCGGCTTTTTCGAGAACCCGTTGTTTGATATCAAGATGACATATTGTGCACCAGTGCACATTGCCGCTGCAACGTTTTCGAATCAGCCCTTGCGTATGCACAGCAAACGGGATTTCCAGACGTCGCATCGTTGCCACGCCCCTGGCGCCCCCTTTAAAGGGCGCTTCACTCTGCTGTGCATAATTGCACAACCAGTGGGCGCGGCGTTGTCTTTTCAGCCAAATTTATCCGAGGCACACTTCCATCATGCGAAACGTACCTGAACGCATAACACCAAACAAAATCAGGAGACATTCAATGCGTGTTAGCAAGCAGAACCCGAAGGGGCCGATCCGCTCCGCCATTTCCATCGCCGTGCTGATCGCGATGTACGGCAGCGCGATCGGCATCGCCCATGCCCAGGAAGACGCGAATGGCGCCCCTGCCGCGGCGCCGCAGGACGACATCGGCAAGGTCGTCGTCACCGCCCGCCGCCGCGCCGAATTGATCCAGGACGTGCCGGGTGCCGTGACCGCGCTGTCCGGCGCCGAGCTCGAAAAGCAGGCGATCCCCGACCTCACGGCCCTCACCGACAAAGTACCGAACACCACGTTGAAGACGTCGCGCGGCACCAACACGACCTTGACCGCGTTCATCCGCGGCATCGGCCAGCAAGACCCCGTCGCCGGCTACGAGCAAGGCGTCGGCATCTACCTCGACGACGTCTACCTCGCGCGTCCGCAAGGCGCCCTCACCGACATCTACGACCTCGAGCGCATCGAGGTGCTGCGCGGCCCGCAAGGCACGCTGTACGGCCGCAACACGATCGGCGGCGCCGTCAAGTACGTCACGCGCAAGCTGGCACCGAAGCCCATGCTCGACGCCAAGGCCACGCTCGGCAACTACGACGAGCGCGACCTCGTCGTCAAGGGCAGCACGCCCGTCTCCGACATCCTGCGCGTGGGCGGCACGCTCGCCACGTTCAACCGCCATGGCTACGGCCACAACGTCCTCACCGGCCAGCAGAACTACAACAAGGACCTGTGGGCCGGCCGCGTCAGCGCGGAACTGCTGCCGAGCAGCGACCTGTTCATCCGCTTCGCCTACGACCGCACCGTCGACGACTCGCAGCCGCGCCAGGGCTACCGCCTGACGCCCGGCCCGGCGCCGGCCAGCGTGCAGCCGCTGCCCGGCCTGTACGACACGCGCGCCGACCTGTACTCGGTCGTCGGCCACAAGCAGCAGGTGATCAACCAGGGCACGTCGCTGCTGCTCGACTACACGATCGATCCCACCTTGTCGTTCAAGTCGATCACGGCGAACCGCAAGTCGGAATCGTATGCCCCGATCGACTTCGATTCGCTCGAGACCCCGCTGTTCGAGGCCCCCGCCATCTACAGCGACCACCAGACGAGCCAGGAATTCCAGCTCACGTACACGGGCTCGCGGCTGCAGGGCGTGGCCGGCGTGTTCTACATGAAGGCCAATGCATTCAACAAGTTCGACGTGCTGTACAACGCGGCCGGCGGCCTGTCGCTGCTGACCTACGACGACATCGACACGAGGACGTGGGCCGCCTTCGCCGACGCCAGCTACAGCGTCACGGACACCTTCAACGTCACGCTCGGCGGCCGTTATACGGACGACCAGCGGCGCGCGCGCATCTTCAAGCAGACCTATCTCGGCCTGGGCGGCTCGGCGCTGCTGGGCAATCCGAATGCCGTCGCGTTCGGCAAGCCGAACACGGACCTCGGCAAGGACGACCTCGACCGCACCGACAAGAAATTCACGCCGAAGGTCGGCATCGGTTGGAAGCTCGCGCCGGAACACAATCTGTACAGCACGTTCTCGAAAGGCTTCAAGGGCGGCATGTTCGACCCGCGCATGGACTTGACGGCATCGGGTGGCCCGAACTCCGCAGCGTCGCTCGCGAAGCGCCGCGGCGTCGCGCCGGAAGAAGTCAGTACCATCGAGGTAGGCCTGAAGTCGTCGATGAACGGCGGCCGCCTGCAGACGAATGCGGCCGTGTTCTACACGGACTACAAGAACGTGCAGATCCCCGGCTCGATCCCGACCTACGACGCGAACGGCAACGTGAACGGCTTCGCCGGCACCTTGACGAACGCGGGCAAGGCGAAGATCGACGGCCTCGAGCTGGAAATGATCGCCTACCTGACGAACGCGCTGAGCGTGAGCGCCATGTACAGCCACATCGACGCCAAGTACAAGGAGTGGTTCGTCGCCAACGGCGCCAGCCTCGTGAACATCGCGAGCAGCACGGAGTTCCAGAACACGCCGAAGAACGCCGCCAACCTGTCCGTGAACTACGACTGGCCGCTCGCCGTGGCGGGCCGCGCCGGCACGCTGAGCCTGACGAACAGCCTCGCGTACAAGAGCAAGGTGTACCAGACCGAGATCGCGCGCCCGACCGGCGTCGCCAGCCTCGACGCCACCATCCCCGGCAACCTGGCGCTGTCGCAAGGCGGCTTCAGCCTGTGGGATGCGGGCCTCGTGTGGACGAGCGCCGACCGCAAGTACCAGGTCGGCCTGCACGGCCGCAACCTGACGGACAAGCGCTACAAGGTGGCCGGTTACAACTTCTCCGGTTTCTTCAACTCCGTCACCGCGTTCTACGGCGACCCGCGCACTTACCGCGCGACGCTGGACGTGAAGTTCTGATCGTCCGTCCGGCCGCGAGGAGAGTCCCGGACGGGGCTCTCCACCGGGTGCCGCTCAACCCATTAACGGTCACATGTCCACCTACACCGACATCACCTTCAGCAGTGACGATGGCTTGTCGCTGCACGCGCGCGACTACGCGGGCGCGGGCGGTCCGGCGCGCCTGCCCGTGATCTGCATCCACGGGCTCACGCGCAACGCGGCCGACTTCGACGAGCTTGCGCCGCGCATCGCCGCCCTCGGCCGCCGCGTGCTCGCCGTCGACGTGCGTGGCCGGGGCGAGTCGCAGCGCGATCCGAATCCCGACAACTACGCACCCGGCGTCTACGCGGCCGACATCGCCCGCCTCGCGTGGGACCTCGGCATCGGGCGCGCCGTCTTCATCGGCACATCGATGGGCGGGCTGATCACGATGACCCTGGCGGCGCGGCGCATCGACCTCGTCGCCGCCGCCGTGCTGAACGACATCGGCCCCGTGCTCTCGGAAAAAGGCCTCGGGCGCATCGCCGGCTACGCGGGCCGCGCGGCCACCGTACACTCGTGGGAAGCGGCCGCCGCGTGTATCCGCCACATCAACGCCTGCGCGTTCCCCGACAACGACGCGGCCGAGTGGGACAAGTGGGCCCGCCGTGCCTTCGCTCCGGCCGCGGCGGGCGGGCTCGCGCCCCGTTACGATCCGAACGTCGCGATCGCCCTGCAAACCGGTAAACTCAGGCCGACGTCGCTGGCGCTGCGGATGGCGTTCCGCAAGCTCGCGCGCGAGCGCCCGCTGCTGCTCGTGCGCGGCGCGCTGTCCGACCTGATGGAAGAACGGCAGACGGCGTGGATGCGGCGCGCGGCACCGGCGATGGCCTATGTCGAGGTGCCGAACGTGGGTCACGCACCGATGCTGACGGAACCGGCGGCGCTCGACGCCATCGTCCAGTTCCTGTCACGAGTACCCTGAAAAGAACCACTAGGAGACGAGATGAACCACATGAAATCCCTGCCCGCCGCCCTGTTCGCCGCCTTCGCCCTGACGGCAACGGGCACCGCCCTCGCCGCCCCCGACCTGAAGGTGGCCCTCATCGCCGGCAAGACGGGCCAGCTGGAATCGTATGCGAAGGAGACGGAGACCGGCTTCATGCTGGGCCTCGAATACCTCACGGGCGGCAAGATGGAAATCAACGGCCGCAAGCTGAAGGTGATCGTCAAGGACGACCAGGGCAAGCCCGACCTCGCGCGCACCCTGCTGGCCGAGGCCTATGGCGACGACAAGGCCGACATCGCCGTCGGCACCACGTCGTCCGGTGCCGCGCTCGCGATGCTGCCCGTCGCGAAGGAATACAAGAAGGTGCTGGTCGTCGAGCCGGCCGTCGCCGACGAGATCACGGGCGCCAAGTGGAACAAGTACATCTTCCGCACGGCGCGCAACTCGATGCAGGATGCACTGGCGGCCGCATCCACGTTGAAGAGCGGCAGCATCGGCTTCCTCGCGCAGGACTACGCGTTCGGCCGCGACGCCATCAAGGCCGGCAAGGAAGCGCTGGCCGCGACGGGCAGCAAGGCCACCGTCGTGCACGAGGAATACGCCCCGGCCGCCGCGACGGACTTCACGGCACCCACGCAGCGCCTGTTCGACGCCCTGAAGGACAAGCCGCAACCGCGCGTGCTGGCCATCGTGTGGGCCGGCCCGAACCCGATGAACAAGATCGCCGACATGAAGCCGGAACGCTATGGCATCTCGCTCGCGCCGGGCGGCAACATCCTGCCCGTGATGAAGACGTGGAAGGCATACGCGGGCACGGAAGGCACGATCAATTACTACTACGGCTTCCCGAAGAACAAGATGAACGACTGGCTCGTGGCCGAGCACACGAAGCGTTATAAAGTCCCGCCCGACATGTTTACGGCCGGCGGCATGGCGGCCGCGGCGGCCGTCGTCGCGGCGCTGCAAAAGGTCCCGTCGGGGAACGGCGACCAACTCGTGACGGCGATGGAAGGCATGTCGTTCGAGACGCCGAAAGGTACGATGACGTTCCGCAAGGAAGACCACCAGGCGCTGCAGCCGATGTACCACTTCCGCATCAAGAAGGACCAGAAGAACGAGTGGGACTTGCTGGAACTGGTGCGCGAGATCCCGGCCAGCGAGCTGCCTCTGCCGGTCCGCAATAAGCGCTGACATGACCGCACCTTCGCTCGCCACGCGCGACCTAACCATCCGCTTCGGCGGCCACGTGGCCGTCAACGCGGTGACGGCCGAGTTTTATCCGGGCACGCTGACCGTGATCGTGGGTCCGAACGGGGCCGGCAAGACGACGTACTTCAACCTCGTGTCGGGCCAGCTGCCGGCGACGTCCGGCACCGTGATCGTGCGCGGGCAGGACGTCACCCGGCTCGGTCCCGCGCGCCGCACGCGGCTGGGCGTCGGGCGCGCGTTCCAGCTGACGAATCTGTTCCCGCATCTGACTGTGCTGGAAAATGTGAGGCTCGCGGTGCAGAGCCGCGCCGGCATCGGCATGAGCATGCTGTCGCTGTGGTTCGGCCATCGCGACGTCATCGAGCGCGCCGAGCACTACCTGGAACGTGTCGCATTGACGACTAAGCGCGGCGCCCTCGTCGGCACGCTGTCGCACGGCGATCAGCGCAAGCTCGAAGTCGCGATCCTGCTCGCGCTGGAACCCGAGATCCTGATGTTCGACGAACCGACGGCCGGCATGAGCGTGGACGAGGTCCCCGTCGTGCTCGACCTGATCCAGCAGGTGAAGGCGGAGCGCAACAAGACCGTGCTGCTCGTCGAGCACAAGATGGACGTCGTGCGCGCGCTGGCCGACCGCATCATCGTACTGCACAACGGCACCCTGGTGGCGGACGGGCAGCCAGCCGAGGTGATGCAATCGAAAATCGTGCAGGAGGCCTATCTTGGCACCCCCGAACCCGCGTGACGACCTGACGACGAAGCTGCCCATGAGCGAACCCATCCTGACCCTGGCCGGCGTCCACACGCACATCGGCCAGTACCACATCCTGCAGGGCGTCGACCTCGTCGTGCCGCGCGGCGGCCTGGCCGTGCTGCTGGGCCGCAACGGCGCCGGCAAGACGACGACGCTGCGCACGATCATGGGGCTGTGGAAGGCCAGCCGCGGGACGATCACGTTCGACGGCCGCGACATCACGACAATGTCCACACCCGACATCGCCCGTGCCGGCATCGCCTACGTCCCGGAAAGCATGGCCGTGTTTTCCGAGCTCACCGTGCGCGAGAACCTGCTCCTCGCCGCGCAGAGCGGCCCGCTGGACGCGGCCCGCGTGGACTGGATCTGCGGCTTCTTCCCCGCGCTGAAGAAATTCTGGCACTACCCGGCCGGCAACCTGTCGGGCGGCCAGAAACAGATGGTCGCCATCGCGCGCGCGATCGTCGAGCCAAAGAAGCTGCTGCTCGTCGACGAGCCGACGAAGGGCCTGGCACCAGCCATCGTGCAAAGCCTGATGGCCGCGTTCCGCGACTTGAAGGACACGAGCACGACGATCCTGCTCGTCGAACAGAATTTCAACTTCGTGCGCAGCCTGGGCGACACCGTCAGCGTGATGGACGACGGCCGTGCCGTACACGCGGGCCTGATGCACGACCTTGCGTACGACGAGCCCCTGCAGCAACGCCTGCTGGGCCTGTCGCTCGACTCGCACCAATGAACGGAACCGACATGAGTGCAACTCTACCGATCACCCAGGCCGACGCGCCGCTGCCGGCCGCGCGGCGCGACATCACCCCGCTGCTGCTCGTGCCGGCCGTCGTGCTGGCCGCGCTTCCGTTCATGAGCTTGCCCACATGGGTCACGTTGACCGTGGCGGGGCTCGCGATGGGCATGATGCTGTTCATCATGGCCAGCGGCCTCACGCTCGTGTTCGGCCTGATGAGCGTGCTGAACTTCGGCCACGGCGCGTTCGTGTCCGTCGGCGCGTTCACCGCCACGTTCGTGCTGCTGCCGATGCGCGGCTGGCTCGAAATGGATTCGCTGCTCGCCAACCTCGGCGTGCTGGGCCTGGCCGTGCTGCTGGCGATGACCGTGACGGCCCTGCTCGGCTGGGCGTTCGAACGCATCATCATCCAGCCCGTGTATGGCCAGCACCTGAAGCAGATCCTCATCACCGTGGCCGGCATGATCGTCTCCGAACAATTGATCAACGTGATCTGGGGCCCGGAACAGATCGCCGTGCCGCTGCCGGCCGCGCTGCGGGGCGCCGTCTTCGTGGGCGATGCCGCGATCGAGAAATACCGGCTGCTCGCGGTCGTCGTCGGGCTCGTCGTGTTCGCCGCCATGCTGCTCACCTTGAACCGCACGAAGATCGGCCTGTTGATCCGCGCCGGCGTGGAAAACGCCGAGATGGTCGAGGCCATGGGCTACCGCATCCGCCGCGTGTTCGTCGGCGTGTTCGCAGCCGGATCCGCGCTGGCAGGGCTCGGCGGCGTGATGTGGGGGCTGTACAAGGAAACGCTGGTGGCGCATATGGGGAGCGAGATCATCGTGCTGATCTTCATCGTCATCATCATCGGCGGCCTCGGCTCCGTCGGCGGCTGCTTCATCGGCTCGCTCTTGATCGCCCTCGTCGCGAACTACGCCGGATTCCTCGCGCCGAAGGTGGCGCTCGTGTCGAACATCGTGCTGATGGTGGCCGTGCTGCTGTGGCGCCCGGCCGGCCTGTATGCGAAAGGACGCCTCTGACATGCTGATCAAGCTGCTTTCCGGCGACTTGCCGCGCAGCCGCGCGCTGACGGCCCTCCTCATCGCCATCGTGCTGGGCCTCTTGTCCGCGCCGTTCCTCTTTTCCGGCGCCCGGCCGCTGAACACGGCCGCGACGATCTGCGTCTACATCGTGCTCGTCGCGTCGTACGACCTGCTGCTGGGCTATACGGGCATCGTGTCGTTCGCGCATACGATGTTCTATGGCATCGGCGCCTACGGCGTCGGCATCGCGCTGGCGAGCGTGGACGAGCCCACATGGAGCGCGATCGCGTGGGGCGTCGCGGCCGCGCTGCTGCTGACCGTCGCCCTCGCCTTCGTCATCGGGCTGTTCGCGCTGCGCGTGCGCGCCATCTTCTACGCGATGATCACCCTGGCCGTCGCGTCGTCGTTCGCCGTGCTCGCGTCGCAGCTGTCGGACTTTACCGGCGGCGAGGACGGACGCACGTTCAGCGTGCCGGAGCTGCTGTCCCCGGGCTTTACCCTCGTCGACCACGACGTGTTCGGTCGCGCCGTCGACGGCCGGCTCATCACGTACTACATCGTGTTCGCGGGCTGCCTGCTGCTGTTCCTGTTCCTGCTGCGCCTGGTGAATTCGCCGTTCGGCCGCGTACTGCAAGCGATCCGCGAAAACGAATTCCGCGCCGAGGCGCTGGGCTACCGCACGGTCGTCTACCGCATCTGGGCGAACGTGCTGGCGGCCGTCGTGGCGGCGCTGGCGGGTGCGCTGATGGCCTTGTGGCTGCGCTATGTGGGGCCCAAGACGAGCCTCGACTTCGAAGTCATGACGGACATCCTGCTCATCGTCGTCATCGGCGGCATGGGGACGATGTACGGCGCCGTCGTCGGGGCCACCTTGTTCATCCTCGCGCAGAACTACCTGAAAACGCTGATGGGCCAGGCGTCCGAGCTGGCGTCCGGCGTGCCGCTGCTGGCGGCCGCGCTGCACCCGGACCGGTGGATGCTGTGGCTGGGCGTGCTGTTCATCCTGTCGATCTACTTCTTCCCGATAGGGATCGTCGGCAAGCTGCGACTGCGCCGCGCGCGCGGCTGATCCAAAAACAAAGGGCCGTCCACCCGCAGGTGACGGCCCTGTTCATCCGCGCGGCGCGCACGCCGCGTCGGCGTCTTACGCCTTCGACGAATTGTACGTCTTCACGCCGGCGAGGATCTCGGCCTTGGCCGCGTCCGGGCCTTCCCAGCCTTCGACCTTGACCCACTTGCCCTTTTCCAGGTCCTTGTAATGCTCGAAGAAGTGCTGGATCTGGCGCAAGGTCAGTTCCGGCACGTCTTCCACTTTCTGCAGGTTCGCGTAGACCGGCAGGATCTTCTCGACCGGCACGGCGAGGATCTTCGAATCGCCACCGGCTTCGTCCGTCATCTTCAGCACGCCCAGCGCGCGGCAACGCACGACGACGCCCGGGATCAGCGCGTACGGCGTGATCACCAGCACGTCGCACGGGTCGCCGTCGTCGGCGATCGTGTCCGGCACGTAGCCGTAGTTGCACGGGTAGTGCATCGCGGTGCCCATGAAGCGGTCGACGAAGATCGCGCCGGATTCCTTGTCCACTTCGTACTTGATCGGGTCGGCGTTCATCGGGATTTCGATCACGACGTTGAAGTCGTTCGGCACATCGCGGCCGGCGTTGACGTTGTTCAGGCTCATGGGTTGTCCTTGGTTGCTGGGGAAACAATAAAACAGAGATTATAACGAATCACCCTGGCCTTGTGCGTCGCACAAGGTCGCCAAGGCATGGAAGAGACGCCGCAACGGCGCTCGTGTTGGTCCGGCGCCGACAGGTCCCGCGCCTCGTGTTGCTCCACGCCCCACTCGGCAGCCGTAAAACGGCCTCAAACCCCGCCAAACACGCCCTTATCGAGGCTGGCACGCCTTCTGCTGTATTGACGTCGTGAGCAGCCGCTCCGCGAATTCTCAACCACCATCGAGGGGAACAACATGAACATCCAGAAGCATATGGAAGCCATCTTCATCACCACGCTTGCCGTCGTCAGCGCGGGGTCGCTCGTCATCGACCGCCTGCCGGACGCCCAGGCCCGGCCGGCAGCCGCACCGCTGCCCGTCGAGAACAACATCGGCACGCCGGGTCACATGGCCGTGATCATCGTACACGGCCACCGTCCGGCGCGTGGTGCGTGATGCCCCTCAGAGCACCGTGGCCAGCGCGCACTGCCGGTAGTGATTGTCGGCGTCCTCGCGCTGGCCCAGCGCCTCGTGCAACTGGGCCAGCTTCAGGTGGGCGTCACGCACCATGGCGGGCTCCGTCGCGTCGGACAGCGCCTGTTCCAGGTAGCGCTGCGCCTTGCCCCACAGTTTCTGGCGCAGGCACAGCGAGCCCAGGGTCAGCTCCAGTTCCGGATCGTTCGGATGGGCGCGCAGCCAGCCTTCGCAATTCTCGATCTGCGCGAGCAAGGCAGGCGAGCCTTCCGCGCCGGCCGCTTCGCGGTACGCGCGCACGACGCGCTCGTCCCACTCCGCCTTCAGCGCATCCTCGACGATGCCGCGGGCTTCGTCATGCAGGCCGCGCGCGTTGAACGCCGCCGCCGCGCGCGCCGCGATGTACGGCTTCACGCGGTCGGCGCTTGGCACCGTGTTCCATACGCGGCGGATCGATTCGGCGTCATGCCCGCCTTCCGACAGCATCGCGTCGTACGCCATCTCGCGCAGCCGGCCCGACAGCGCCGGATGCAGCGCGTTGCGCTTGTCGAGGATGCGCACGAGGCGCAGCACCTCGGGCCAGTTGCGCGCCTGCTGGTTGGCCTTCATGGCCCATTGCAGCGCATGGATGTGGCGCTGGCCGCTCGCGTTGAGTTCCGCGACGGCTTCCAGCGCGCCTTCCGGCTTGTGGTCGTCGACGAGCAGTTCCGTGACCGTCATCAGCCGGGCCGTCTTCAGCGACTGGTCTTGCACGATGCCGGCGAGCCAGGCGTCGCGCCGTGCGGGCTCGCGCATGCGGTGCGCGGCACGGGCGCCGATCAACGCGGCGAGGCCCGCGTTGTCCGGCAGGTCGGCGGCGCGCATGGCGGCTTTCTCGGCGTGGCCGAAGCGGCCTTCGAACAGGGCTTTGAGCGCCTCGCGCAGACCGCGATTCGCTTCGCGCTCGCGCTTGCGGTAGCGGTACTCGGCCACGCGCTCGGGCATGCCGAGGGTGGCGCGCACGGCCCGCGCGAGGCCGTACAGCACGAGGAACAGCAGGCACGCGAGGACGACGAACAGGTTCAGCGACAGGTCGATCCGGTGCGGCGGGTAAAAGAAGACGACGTTGCCGGGATTGAAACGCGCGGTCACGGCAATGCCGATGGCGGCGGCCATCAGGGCGACTAACCAGAGGAGTAAACGCATGGTGCAGGTCCCGCTGGTTAAGACTTCGATTTGTAATTGCGCACGGCGTTCAGGCTCTCCGACAGGTCGGGCACGTCGATCGTGACGTTATTGGCCTGCACCTGGCGCAGCAATGCCTGCGCCGCCTGCGTCGAGCGTGCCTTCGTGTCGAAGTACTTCACGAGCATCTGCTGCGCCGTGCTCAAGTCGTCGCGGAACGTCCCTTCGTTGCGCGACAGCAGCGCGAGGCGCGCGTTCAGCAGCCGCAGCTTGAGGTTCTCGCGCACGAAATACGATTCCGTCGGCGACAGCATCAGCGCGTCCGGATTGTCGACCGTGCGCACGCGGATCAGCTGGCGCATGTCGTCCCACATCTCGTGGCTCCAGTCGCGCCACGTGTCCGTCACACGCTGGCCCAAGGTGCGCTCGGCCGCAGGCGCCGCCTTGGCCGCGCCTTTCGCGCCGGACGCATTCACGCGGGTGGGCGCGATCGGCTCGGCCGGCTTTTCGTCGGACAGCAGCGGCAGGTCGTCGATCTGCGAAATGACGTTGTCGATGCGCAGCGCCATGCCGGGCTGGTCGACGGCCGGCAGCGCCTTCAGCTTTTCGATGTCGCGCGCGATGGCGCGGCGGATCGTGATGAATTGCGGCTTGTCGGAACGCGACAGCGAACGGTCCGCGTTCTGCAGCGCGATCAGCGCGCCCTGCACGTTGCCGGCCAGTTGCAGCTGCTGGCTCGCCGTCGACAGCACCTGTTCGATCTCGGACAGCGCCCACTCGTCGCGGTTCTTCGAGATGTCCTGGTACATCTGCTCGAGCGCCGCCTGCTGGCTCTGCGCCTCGGTCTGACGATTTTCCAGCACGCCGACCTTCACTTGCAACTCCTTCGCGGCTTCCTGCACTTCGCGCACGGTTTGCGCCGTCTCGGCGTTCGAGGCGTTGTCTTTTTGCAGGGTGCGCGCGACGTCCTCGCGCAGCCGGTTGAAGCGCGCGTGCGTGGACCAGGTCTGCAGGGCCAGCAGCACGGCCAGCGCGAGGATGGCCACGTTCTGCGGTTTCTGCAGCAGCCCACCGAGGCCGGTGCCGCTGGGCGGCGGCCCGGGCGGCAGCGGCGTCACATAGCTTTCCGGCGGCACGACCTGACCGCCCACGTTTGGTTTTTCTGGATTGTTGGGCAATTCATTCATGCTCGTGATTGTAACGCGGCAAGCAGCCTCTCGTCGCCGGACCCGGTGAGGGTGACCAACGTGAAACCGAGCGCGCCCGCCGTTTCCGCGATGCGCGCGTGCGGCACGATCAGGCGCTGCTGTTGCAATTTTGCCACACTTGTTGCGCCATCAAGCTGTTCGACGAGACCCGCGAGGCCGCGCAACGCTTCGGAGCTCGTGATGATCCAATCGTTCGGGCGCGCCAGCAAGGTGCGCAGCGACGCCGCCAGGTCCGGCGTCAGGCCGGGCACGGCGCGGCGGTAGGCGGCCACCGTCTCGACGTCGATACCGGCCGCGCGCAACGCGTCCGGCAGCAGTTCGCGGCCCGTCTCGCCGCGCACGACGAGCACCTTGCGGCCCTGCAGCGCGGCCGTGTCGAGCGCCTGCAGCAGGTGTTCGGAATCGCTGCGCGACGCATCCTGCGGGGCGTGGATGCGATAGCGCGGCTCGTCCACGCCGTGGCGCGCGAGCGCCGCGCGGCTGCCCTCGCCCACGACGGCCAGCGCCACTTCGGGCGGCCAAGCGTCGATGTGGGCGAAAGCGGCGTCGACGGCGTTCGGCGACACGAACGCGACGAGCGCATAGTCGCGCACATGGGCGAGCACGGCGCGCAGCCGCGTCTCGTCGGGCAGTGGGGAGATGTCGAGCAGCGGCAGGATCAGCGGCGTGCGGCCGAGCGCCGCCACCGCGCGCGCCAGCGGCTCGGCCTGCTGGCGCGGTCGGGTAATGACGACCGTGTCAGACATCGCCGGCGGCTGCCGCCCTGCACTCGGCAAGGATGCCTTCCGCATCTTGCGCGGCCAGCTTTTGCGCGGCCAGCTCGCCGACGGCTTCCGGCAGCGCGGCCGGACCGCTCGCTTCGGCGTAGGCGCTGCGGCGGCCGTCCGGCGTGCCGACCATCGCGCGCAGGTGCAACGTGTCGCCGTCAACGGTGGCGTGCGCCGCGAGCGGAATCTGGCAGCTGGCGCCGAACACTTGCGACACCTTTCGCTCCGCCTGCACGGCCTGCGCCGTGTGTATGTGGTTCAGCGGCGCCAGCATGGCCCGGACGTCGAAGCCTGCGGCATTGCCCGACAGGATCTCGATCGCCATCGCGCCCTGGCCGGCGGCCGGCAGGCTGTCTTCCGGTTCCAGGTAGGCGCGGATCCGGCGCGTGAGACCGAGGCGCTTGAGGCCGGCGGCGGCGAGGATGATGGCGGCGTAGTCACCCCGGTCGAGCTTCGACAGCCGCGTGTCGAGGTTGCCGCGCAGCGGCTTGATCACGAGCTGCGGATAGCGCGAGGCGATGAGGGCCTGGCGGCGCAGGCTGCTCGTGCCGACGATGCTGCCCGCAGGCAGCGCGGCCAAGGTGTCGAAGTCGTTCGAGACGAAGGCGTCGCGCGGGTCTTCGCGCTCGAGGATGGCTGCGAGTTCAAAGCCTTCCGGCAACTCCATCGGGACGTCCTTGAGGGAGTGGACGGCCAGGTGCGCGCGGCCGTCGGCCATCGCCACCTCGAGTTCCTTCACGAACAAGCCTTTGCCGCCGACCTTGGACAAGGTCTTGTCGAGGATCTGGTCGCCGCGCGTCGTCATGCCGAGAATCTCGATCTGGCACTGCGGATATAATGCCGCGAGCCGGTCGCGCACGTGCGTGGCCTGCCACATGGCCAGGCGGCTTTCGCGCGATGCGATAATCAGTTGCGCGGGAACGTGCTGCGTCGTGTCGTTGGAATTCAAAACGGTTTCTTTCACTGTCGTTGCGCCCGGATCGGGCAGCGCCGGTTAAACCCATACCTGAGTCCATAAATTCTAGCATGGGCCTACCCGCAGGCCATGGCCAACCGCCACCGTGCCGCGCAGGAACATTTCGCAATACCGATTCGTTGTATCTGTCGTTTCAACAATTCAACCATGGTCGATATGGACAATCCTGCTGCACTCTCCCCCCAACCGCCCGGCACTGTCGACAAGGACGCGCCGCTGAAAGAAGACATCCGCCTGCTCGGCCGCCTCCTCGGCGACGTGCTGCGCGACCAGGAAGGCGAAGCCGTGTTCGACCTCGTCGAGACGATCCGCCAGACCGCCGTGCGCTTCCGCCGCGAAGACGACCAGGAAGCGGATGCCGAACTGAAGGCCCTGCTCGCGAAACTGTCGCGCGAAGAGACGAACTCCGTCGTGCGCGCGTTTTCCTACTTCTCGCACCTGGCGAACATCGCCGAAGACCAGCACCACATCCGCCGCCGCCGCGCCCACCTGCTCGCGGGCTCGAAGCCGCAGCCGTCCAGCGTCGCCTACGCGCTATGTCGCCTGAAGGACGCCGGCGTCGCGCAGGACACGGTCGAGGGCTTCTTGCGCGAGGCGCTGATCGCGCCCGTGCTGACGGCGCACCCGACCGAAGTCCAGCGCAAGTCGACGCTCGACGCCGAGCACGACATCGCGCGCCTGCTGGCCGAGCGCGACCTGCCGCTGACGCCGAAGGAACGCGCGCACAACCTGCAACTGCTGCAAGCCCGCATCGCCACGCTGTGGCAGACCCGGATGCTGCGCTATGAAAAACTGACGGTCGCCGACGAGATCGAGAACGCGCTGTCGTACTACCGCACGACGTTCCTGCGCGAGCTGCCCGCAGTGTACGACGACGTCGAGGAAGAGATCGCGGCGCAGTACGGCGCGGCGGCCGCCGGCCTCGACGACGCCGCCTACATGCAGATGGGTAGCTGGATCGGCGGCGACCGCGACGGCAACCCGAACGTCAACGCCGCGACGATGCAGCGCGCGCTCGTCCGCCACTCCACGACGATCTTCGATTTCTACCTCGACGAAGTGCACGCGCTGGGCGCCGAGTTGTCGCCGTCCACGTTGCTCGTGCCCGCGAGCCCCGCGCTGCTGGCGCTGGCGGACGCCTCGCCCGACCACTCGCCGCACCGCAGCGACGAACCGTACCGCCGCGCGCTGATCGGCATCTACGCCCGCCTCGCGTCGACGGCGCGCGAGCTGGGCGCGACGAACATCCTGCGCAAGGAAGTGGGTCATGCGGACGCCTACCGCGACGCGGCGGAGTTTCGCGCCGAGCTGCAGGTGCTCGTCGATTCGCTGAACGAGAACCACGGCGCCATCCTCGCCGTGCCGCGTTTGAACGGCCTCGTGCGCGCCGCCCGCATCTTCGGCTTCCACCTCGCCTCGCTCGACATGCGCCAGAGCTCCGACGTGCACGAGAAAGTGCTGGCCGAGCTGTTCGCGCGCGCGGGCGTGCAGGCCGACTATGCGGCACTCGACGAAGACGCGAAAGTCAAACTGCTGCTGGACGAACTGGCCCAGCCGCGCCTGCTGTACACACCGTACGAAAGCTATTCGGACACGACGAATGCCGAGCTGCAGATCCTGCGCACGGCGCGCGAGATCCGCAAGCGCTACGGCCGCCGCGCGATCCGCAACTACATCATCTCGCACACGGAGACGGTATCCGACCTGCTCGAAGTCCTGCTGCTGCAAAAGGAAACGGGCTTGTACCGCCCCAGCGAGAAGAAGAGCGACGTGATGGTCATCCCGCTGTTCGAGACGATCCCCGACTTGCAGCGCGCGAGCGAGATCATGGGCGAGTGGATGGCGCTGCCCGTCGTCGCCGACGTGATCGAGCACCAGGGCCGCCTGCAGGAAGTCATGCTCGGCTATTCGGACTCGAACAAGGACGGCGGCTTCCTCACGTCGAACTGGGAGCTGTACCAGGCCGAGCTGAAGCTCGTCAAAGTGTTCGCGGATGCGAACGTCAAGCTCCGGCTGTTCCACGGCCGCGGCGGCACCGTGGGCCGCGGCGGCGGCCCGAGCTACGACGCGATCCTCGCGCAGCCACCCGGCACCGTCAACGGCCAGATCCGCCTGACGGAACAGGGCGAGATCATCTCGTCGAAGTTCAGCAATCCGGAAATCGGCCGTCGCAACCTCGAGCTGCTCGTCGCCGCCACGTTGGAAGCGGGCCTGATGCCGCATGGCGCCGACCGCGAACAGATCGAGCGCCTGTCCCGCTTCGAACCCGTGATGGCGGAACTGTCGCAGCGCGCGTACAAGGCGTACCGCAACCTCGTGTACGAAACGCCGGGCTTCACCGACTACTTCTTCGCGGCCACGCCGATCGCCGAGATCGCGGAACTGAACCTCGGTTCGCGTCCCGCGTCGCGCAAGTCGACGCGCCGCATCGAAGACCTACGCGCGATTCCCTGGGGCTTTTCGTGGGGCCAGTGCCGGCTGCTGCTGCCGGGCTGGTTCGGATTCGGCGCGGCCGTCTCCGGCTGGCTGGCCGATGGCGACGGAGAGCAACGCCTGGCGCTGCTGCGCGAGATGGCGCAGCACTGGCCGTTCTTCGCGACACTCCTATCGAACATGGACATGGTGCTGGCAAAGTCCGACCTCGCCATCGCGTCGCGCTACGCGGAACTCGTGCCGGACGCCGAACTGCGCGAACGCATCTTCAAGCGCATCGCGGCCGAGTATGCGGAGACGCTGCAGTGCCTCGCACTCGTCACGGGCACGGAAGAACGCCTCGTGAACAATCCGCTGCTGGCGCGCTCGATCCAGAACCGCTTCGCGTACCTCGACCCGCTGAACCACCTGCAGGTCGAGCTGATCCAGCGCCACCGCGCGCTGTCGGCCGAGCAGAAGGTCGACGAGCGCGTGCACCGCGGCATCCACCTGTCGATCAACGGCGTCGCCGCCGGCCTGCGCAACACCGGTTGATCCGGCCTCGTCGCCCCTGCCTCGGCGGGGGCGACGTTTTTCCTCATCGCCGCACAGAGATGCCGAACGCGAGACTCAAGTCCGGCGTGTTCCGGTTCAAGCCATGCACGACCATCGCATCGAGCTGGCAATCGCGGCTCACGAGCCACGAGACGCCCGCGTCGACCACCGTCTGCGAGCCCCCGTGCGCCGCGCGCGCGATCTGCGGCGCGGCCAGTTCCGCGAAGCCGTGCAGGCGCTCGCTGAACGCCTTGCCCAACGACGCGGCGAACACGCCGTACGTGTAGCGCGCGCCGTTGTCGTCGCCGTCGCGACCCACGCCCGGCATCACGCCCAGCGACCAGTCATGGCCGAGATCCCATTCGAGCGGCACGTTCAGCGACGGCCGGAAGCCCGTGCCGCGCAGCGTGCTGCTCCCCGTCGGCAGCGCCGCTTCCGCGATCACGCCCCACGACGGCCGCATGCCGTCCTGGTCGCCCAGATGCCATTTGATACCGGCCGCGCTGTCGGCCCAGCCTGCGCTCACCGTGTGGATGCCCGTCGCCGGGTCGCTCGCATGCGCGATCGTGCGGCCAGCCGTTTCCAGGCGCAGCTCCAACGCGTCGGACAGGCCCACACGCAGCAGCGCGGGCGTCGTCAGCGTGCGCACGTGTAGGTCGGCGTCGCGCTGGCGGTCCCATTCGACGCCGAGTTCGAGCTGCACGCGGTACGGGCCGACCACCTGGCTCGAATTCGCGACATTCGGCCGGTCGGGGTTGATGGTGTCGTCGTCCGCACGCGCGGCCGGAAAGGACAGGATGCCGGCCAGCAGGCAGACCCAGGAAGAATGACGAAAAAGCATCGCAATGGTGATCTGTTCGGAAATGCCGACAGTATGCCAAAGATGGCCCGGTCAGGACGTGCGCCCGGGCATTCCTCTCCAAACCGTAATCGAAAAAAAAGCCGCGCGGCCCGGTCGGGCGGCGCGGCTCGTCGTCGCAGATACGCTTACTGGTTCTGCAGGAACGTCTTCAGCTTGTCCGAACGCGACGGCTGGCGCAGCTTGCTCATCGCCTTCGCTTCGATCTGGCGGATGCGCTCGCGCGTGACGTCGAACTGCTTGCCCACTTCTTCCAGCGTGTGGTCGTTCGACATCTCGACGCCGTAGCGCATGCGCAGGACCTTCGCCTCGCGCGGCGTCAGCGAATCCAGCACTTCCTTGATCACGTTGCGCATCGACGCGTGCATCGCGGCGTCCAGCGGCGCCAAGGTGGCGTTGTCTTCGATGAAGTCGCCCAGCTGCGAATCGCCGTCCTCGCCCATCGGCGTTTCCATCGAAATCGGCTCCTTCGCGATCTTCATGATTTCGCGGACCTTCGATTCCGGCATCTCCATCTTCGTCGCCAGCGTCGCCATATCGGGCTCGGTGCCCGTTTCCTGCATGATCTGGCGCGAGATGCGGTTCATCTTGTTGATCGTCTCGATCATGTGCACCGGCACGCGGATCGTGCGCGCCATGTCGGCGATCGAACGCGTGATCGCCTGGCGGATCCACCACGTCGCGTACGTCGAGAATTTATAGCCGCGGCGGTACTCGAACTTGTCGACCGCTTTCAGCAGGCCGATATTGCCTTCCTGGATCAGGTCCAGGAATTGCAGGCCGCGGTTGATGTACTTCTTCGCGATCGAGATCACGAGACGCAGGTTGGCCACCGTCATCTCGCGCTTGGCCGTGCGGGCGCGCTTTTCGCCGGCCGCCATCTGGCGGTTGATCGTGCGCAGGTCCGCCAGGGGCAGCGCCACGCGTGCCTGCAGGTCGATCATGCGCTGCTGCAGCTCCAGGATCGCCGGGGCGTTGCGCTTCAGGACGGCGCTGTACGGGTACGCGCAGTCGACTTCGCGCTGCACCCACTCGAGGTCCGTCTCGTTGCCCGGGAAGACCTTGATGAAGTGGGCGCGCGGCATGCCGCAGCGGTTCACGCAGATGTCGAGCACGGAACGCTCGATCGCGCGCACTTCGTCCATCTGGTGGCGCAGCGTGTCGCACAGCTTTTCCACGACCTTTGCCGTGAAGCGGATGCCCAGCAGTTCCGACGAGATCACTTCCTGCGCCGCCGTGTACGCGTCCGAGCCGTAGCCTTGCGTCTTGAACGCGTGGCCCATCTTGTCGAACTGCTTTTCGATCAGAGCGAACTTGTCCAGCGCGCCCTTCTTCAGCGCAGCCAGCTGCTCGGCCGAATAGCCGGCCGCGGCGCTGCCGCCCGCACCGCCCTCGTCCTCTTCTTCCTCGACGTCGTCCTCGTCGTCTTCGTCGTCCTCGTCGGACGCGCTGACGGGTGCGCTCGCGCCGGCGCCATCGTTCGGGTCGATCAGGCCGTCGACGACGTCATCGATCTTCAGCTCGTCCTTGGCGATCTTGTGCGACAGCGCGATGATCTCGGAGATCGTCACCGGGCAGGCGGAGATCGCCTGCACCATGTCCTTCAGGCCGTCCTCGATGCGCTTGGCGATGGCGATCTCGCCTTCGCGCGTCAGCAGCGACACGGCGCCCATCTCGCGCATGTACATGCGGACGGGGTCCGTCGTGCGGCCGAAGTCGGAATCGACGGTCGAAAGCGCCGTCGCGGCGGCCGCTTCGACTTCGTCTTCGGACGTCGGCGTGACGACGGCATCCGACAGCAGCATCATTTCCGCTTCCGGCGCGCGCTCGTAGACGGCGATGCCCATGTCGTTGAACGTGGCGATGATGCCTTCGATCGCTTCCGGATCGATGATGTTTTCCGGCAGCTGGTCGTTGATCTCCGCGTGGGTCAGGTAGCCGCGCTCCTTACCCATATTGATCAGGTTCTTCAGCTGCTGGCGGCGCTTTTCCAGTTCCTCGGCCGAGAAGCCTTCCGCGGCGCCGAACAGGTTGGCGCTGCCCTTGGCCTTGCGCTCGCGCAGCTTCGACGCCGCTTTCAGTTCGGCGCGCTCGACGGCGTTCAGCGCCGCGATCTCGTCGTTCTCCGGCACGAATTCGCTCGGCTTGCGGCCACGGCGGCCCGGCACCTTCACTTGCGGCAGCAGATAGCCCGACGTGTCGATCGCGGCCAGCGCGGCGGCGTCCGTCGTCGTGCTGACGGTGCCGGCCGGCGTCGCCGTCGTCGTCGCGGCGGACGGCTCGATGCGGCGCGCCGTGCGGGCGCGCACGACGCGCACGGCCGGGGCCGGCTCGGCGGCTTGCGCGGCCGGCGCTTCCGCTGCGGCTTCCTGCTCGACGGCCGGCGCGGCGGCCGGTTCGGCGTCCGCCTTCAGCGCGGCGAGGCGCGAACGCTTCTTGACGATCACGGGCGGCGCGGCCGGTGCGGTCGCTTCCATCTCGGCGGCGGCCTCGGCCGGCTCGGCCTGCGTCACCTCGGCGGCGACCGCGTCGGCTTCGGCGGCACCGACGGCGACCGCGTCATCGAATTGTTCTGCCTGCTCGGGCTCGGCCTGCACGGCCTTCAACGAGGCCAGACGCGAACGCGTCTTCACCACCGTCACCTTGGCGGCCGCTTCCGTTTCGAGGAAATACGAGGTCGCGGTCTTCGGCACCGACAGCTGCGCCGTGGTCTTGGCCGGCGCTTTTTTCGCTGTCAGTGTCAGGGTCTTGGCGGTGTTTTTCATAAACTTTCTCCAATCGAGGCGTGGCGCATGCCTGCGAAGTCAATAACCCACCTGGTCCGCAACGCGGACCCCGGAGGGCGGGGATGATGGGAAGGCCCTAGCTAGGGGCGGATAGCCGGATATCAAGCACTCCTGCCGCGGGCGCCGGTCGGCGGGCGGCGTCCTGGACAGCCGGGACGGGCTGCGGCACGCACGCGCAAGGGGATCGGGCGGAACGGTATGTGGTTGAAATCGGGGCTTAGCATGTCGGAACGAAAAAAAGCCCGTCAGACAACGGGCTTGAATCTATTTTCCAGGGGAGAAATAGAGGAGACAGAAGCATTATGCCTTAAGGAAATGTTTAGCGATAATTGAAATATCCGATAAGGGATATAACGGCAGCGCATATTTCCTTTTCCTCTTCCTATCCTGGCTGCGTCGGCGCAAACCGTGCGCAGGGAAAGGGGCGGATCATACACGATTTCTCGGTTGTGCGCCGCCGCACATGCACGAAAATAACGGTTGTTCAGTCAACACGACGATCCGTTACATGGTCGAGCGGCACACGCACGGCGCGACCATGCTATCCTTCCGCTTCCCGTTCTTACCATGAAGTCAATGAATACGATGAGTCCTGTCGCCGAGCTCCCCGAGGCCACCGAAACCGCCACCCACGCCACGCCCGATGCGCAGCCTTCCGCCAGCGCGGCACAGGCGCCGGCCCCGGAAGCCGACGCGCACGCTGACGTCCCGGCGGAAGCCGCACAATCGCCGCGGGCGCTGCTCAAGCATCTGCAGCAACAATTCGTGGCGTTCCGCAACTGCCTGCCGCTCGCGATCGGCATCGACAAGCAGGTGCTGGCCCGCCTGCCCGGCCTGAACCGCAAGACGATGCGTGCCGCCCTCGGCATCCACACGGGCTCGATGCGCTACCTGCGCGCGATGGAAAAAGCCACCGTCCGCTACGACCTGGACGGCAATCCCGGCGCCGAAGTGACGGACACGCACCGCCTGCACGCGAAGGAATTGCTGCAGGAGCGCTTCAAGAAGGAAGCCGACCGCAAGAAAGCGGAACGCGACGCGGCCGCACAGGTGGAAGCCGACCGCAAGCGCCAGGAAAAGCTGCAGCAGCTGGCGTCCAAGTTCGCGAAACGCTGAGCCAGCGCGCCGCATGAGCGAGGCCGAGGACGACCTCCCCCCGTACCAGGGCATCACGCTCGCGGACGTGCGCCTCGTGCGCAACCGCGCCGATGCGGACGGCGCGCTGGCCGCGCTGCTCGCGTCCGACGCGATCGGCTTCGATACGGAATCCAAGCCCACGTTCCAGAAGGGCGAGCAATCGACGGGGCCGCACCTCGTGCAGCTCGCGACGGACGACCATGCCTATCTGTTCCAGATCGGCGCCCGGCCGGCCCGCGCGCCCGAGCCGGCGGAAGGCGCCGCGCCTGCCCCCGTGCCCGGCATCGACGTGTTGCGTGCCGTGCTGGAATCGCAGTCGATCCTGAAAGTCGGCTTCGGTCTCGGCGACGACCTGCGCCGCCTGCGCGCCAAGCTGGGCATCGAAACACGCAACGTGCTCGACCTGTCGACGGCGCTGCGCCGGGGCGAGCGCAATGCGCTGGGCGCGAAGACGGCCGTCGCGCGCTTCTTCGGCCAGCGCCTGCAGAAATCGCGCAAGATCACGACGACCAACTGGGCGTTGCCGCGCCTGACCGACAAGCAGATCCTGTACGCGGCCGACGATGCCCACGTCGCCCTGCGCATCTATCGCCACTGGCGCGCGAATCCGCCGCCGCCGTTGCCGACTAAGCCCGTCACCGGCGGACCGATGCGGGCCGCGCAGCCCAAGCCCCGCACCTAGGATGCAACGCGTCGCTCCCTGCGCCGCCGCCCTGCTGCTGGCGCTGGCCGCGTCCGGCTGCTCGCGCCGCGACGGCCCCGTCGACGGCGCCACCGTCTTCAAGCCGTGCGCGTCGTGCCACCAGATCGGCGCGAACGCGCGCGGCGGCTTCGGTCCGCAGCTGAACGCCTTGTTCGGCCGGCGCGCGGGAAGCACCGCAGATTTCGCCTACTCCGACGCCATGAAGACGTCCGGCATCGTCTGGGACGATGCCACGCTGGCCGCGTTCCTGCGCGATCCGGAAAAGGCGGTACCGGGCACGAAGATGCGCTTCTGGGGCATCCACGACGAGCGCGACCTGGCCGCATTGATCGCCTACCTGCGCACGTACCAGGACGCGCACTGACGGCCGACCCCGTTGTCGTTCTTAAAAGATTGCGGGAAATTCAAGTGGGCGCGGTATGATGGGAACGTCATGTCCGTCGCCACCCTCCACTTCGCCTTGCTTGCCGCCGCGGCCCTGCTCGCGCCGGCGCGGGCGCACGCGCAGCCGGAGCGCGCCGTGCCGGACACGCTGGCCCAACGCGTGGCCGCGTGCGCGTCGTGCCACGGCAGCCCGTCCGCGCCGTCACCGACGACGGGCCCGCACTACTATCCGCGCATCGCCGGCAAGCCGGCAGGTTACTTGTACAACCAGCTGCAGAACTTCCGTGACGGCCGCCGCCAGTATCCGCTGATGACCTATATGGTCGAGCATCTGTCCGACGACTACCTGCGCGAGATCGCGACGTATTTCGCGACCCAGCACGTGCCCGCGCCCGTGCTTGCGCGCGCGAGCCTGCCGGCCGACCAGCTGGAGCGGGGCCGCGCGCTCGTCACCCGGGGCGACCCGGCGTTGAAGGTGCCGGCCTGCGTCGCGTGTCACGGCCAGCGCCTGACGGGCGCCCTGCCCGCCATCCCCGGCCTGCTCGGCCTGCCGCGCGACTACATCAACGCCCAGTTCGGCGCCTGGCGTAACGGCACGCGTCGCGCGGCCGCGCCCGATTGCATGGCCACGATCGCGGGACGGCTGTCGCTGGCGGACGTCGCGGCCGTCTCCGCCTGGCTCGCGAGCGAACCGGTGCCGGACGATGCCGATCCCGCCGCCGACGTCGCGCATCCGATGCCGCTCGCGTGCGGCAGCGAGCCGGAGCAGCGATGAGACGCGTCGTCCTGGGCGTCATCGCCGTCCTCGTGCTGGCCGCGCTCGTCGCCGTCGTCGCTGCCTGGCCTCGCGCCGAATTCATCCCGGCCCGGTCGCGCGAGGCCTGGGTGCCGAGCCCGGCGAATATCGCGCGCGGCGCCTATCTCGCGCGCGCGGGCGACTGCATGGCCTGCCACACGGCGCGCGGCGGCACGCCGTACGCGGGCGCTCGCGCGCTCGCGACGCCGTTCGGCACGGTTTACGCCCCCAACATCACGCCGGATAGGGCGACGGGCATCGGCACGTGGACGGCGGACGACTTCTGGCACGCGCTGCACAACGGCATCGCGCCCGGCGGCCGCCTGCTGTACCCCGCGTTCCCGTACCCGAACACGACGAAGATCACGCGCGACGACGCCGACGCGCTGTACGCCTACCTGCGCAGCCTGCCGCCGGCGCGCCAGCCGAACCGCGCGCACGCGCTGCGCTTCCCGTACGACAGCCAGGCCGTGCTAGCCGGCTGGCGCCTGCTGTACTTCAAGCCGGGCGTGTACGCGCCGCAGCCGGCGCGCGGCACCGACTGGAACCGCGGCGCCTACCTGGTCGACGGCCTGGGCCATTGCGGCGCCTGCCACAGCGCGCGCAACGACCTGGGCGCGACGGGCGCGCGGCTGTCGGGCGGCGCGATCCCGATCGTCGGCTGGTACGCACCGGCGCTGGACGCGGACGACGAGGCGGGCCTCGGCCAGTGGGACCGGGCCGACATCGTGCAATTGCTGCGCACGGGCGTCGCGCCGCGCGGCGCCGTGTTCGGGCCGATGGCGGAAGTCGTGGGACAGAGCCTGCAATACTTGACGGAGGCGGATGCCGGGGCGATGGCGACGTATCTGAAATCGCTGCCGCCGGAGCCGGCGCCGCGCCGCGCCGGCGCACCGCCGCCCGACGACGTCATGAAGGCGGGCCGCGCGCTGTACGGGCACCACTGCGCCGATTGCCACGGCGCGGACGGCCGCGGCACCAGCGTCGCCGGAAAGCCCGCGTATCCGCCGCTGGCCGGCAATGGCGCGCTGACGATGCCGGACCCCGTCAACGCCATCCGCATCGTGCTGAATGGCGGCTTTCCACCGTCGACGTCCGGAAATCCGCGCCCGTTCGGGATGCCGCCGCACAGCCCCGTACTGGACGATACGGAAGTGGCGGCCGTCGTGACCTATGTGCGCAACAGCTGGGGCAATGCGGCGCCGGCCGTCACCGCGCCCGAGGTCAACCGGTGGCGCGCCGTGCCACTCGACTGATGACAGGGAGATCACCATGCCAATGTATCGCGTCTGGTACCGCAATAACGAGGAGCCGCTGGAATTCGCCACGCCAGGGCGCATCAGCGAAGCGGACATCGTCGATCGCGTCCTCGCGCACGAGCGCATCGAACGGGGCGCTCCCGCGAACGTGCGGGAACTCGTCGCCGACCACAACCTGGCTCCCGTGCGCTACACGGAAGACGAAAGCGAGATGAACGCGATCTGGTAGCGGATCACGCCAAGGACACGTGCCCGACCCCGTAGACGGCGACGCCCGTGTCGGCCGCCGGTTCGCGCTCCCACAACCGGAACCGCACGAGCGTCCAGTCGCCTGGCTCGTAGCCCGCCACCGCCGCGAGCGCCCGGCCGCCTTCGACCGCCTCCGCGGCAAGCGCCGTTTCGTGCCGGCGCAGCGCTGCGAGGTCGGTGCCGGGCGGGATGGGCCGCCGCTCGACCGTCGCAAAGCGGGCCTGCGCGATACTGTCCGCAAGCCGTGCGTCCCACACGAGCCACGTCGCGACGGACGGCCGCCCGAACGCGTCCGACACGCCGGCGAACCCGGCGCCGTTCAGGAACGCGTGCATGCCCTCAACCGTGTTCCACACGTAGGACGGCGCATACGCGTTGTCCCGGCCCGGCCCCGCCTTGCGCGCGGCGAGATACGCCTTGAACAGCAAGCCCGGAAAGCCGTCCGTCAGATGCCCCCTGTCCGCGATGCGGCGGTCGATGAGCGCCATGTCGTAATCCGCCGGCAGCGGAAAGCGATACTGCATCGCGATCATGACGACGCTCCCGGTTCCGCCTGCGGCGCCGCGATGCCGTTGCTGAACGACCAGTCGGCGTAATCCGTCGTCTGGACGATGACCATCAGATCTTCCGCGCGCAATCCGGGCGAGTCGGCCAGCAGCTCGGCGAGCCGTCGATAGAACGCCTGCTTGGTGGCGGCGTCGCGCGGTTTGCCGCGCCGGAGGGAAATGCGGGCGAATGGCATGGCGGCCTCCTCAACGTGGCGTGGTCGGGACATCGCCGAGCAGGCGCGCAGCCGTTGCGGCGGCGGGCCAGCCGGCGTAGAACGCAAGGTGCGTCACGGCCAACGCCGGCACGGCGCCGAGGGCGCGCTGGCCCATGCCTTTCAGAGTCGTCATCGTCGTTTCTCCTGTCGTGGTTGATGTGGCCATCATAGCTACGTGAAACCATTTGGAAAATCGAATATATTTGAACCAATTGTTCAATAAAACGGGACTATCATGCGTCGCACGAATTTCGACATGGATGCGTTGCGCAGCTTTTGCGAAGGCGTCGCCCTCGGCAGCTTCGCGAAGGCGGCCGACCGGCTCGGACGGTCGACGTCGGCCATCAGCATGCAAATGAAGAAACTCGAGGCCCAGGCGGGCACGGACTTGTTGCGCAAATCGGGACGCGGGCTGGAACTGACGGCCGCGGGCGAACTGCTGCTCGGTTACGCGCGCCGCATCCTCGATCTGAACGACGAAGCGTGCGCGGCCGTGACCGGCATGCACCTCGACGGCGCCGTCAGGTTGGGGTTGCAGGAAGACTTCGGCGAGGGCTTGCTGTCCAACGTACTGGCCCGGTTCACGCGCAGCCATCCGGACTTGCAGATCGAGGCGGTCATTGCCCGCAACGCGGACCTGGTCGCGCAGCTGCAAGCGGGAAAGCTCGATCTCGCACTCGCGTGGCACACGGGCGCAGAACTTCCGCACGTGGACGTGCTGGGCGACTATCCGATGCGGTGGGTGGGCGCCGCGGCGCACGCGCCTGCGCGCGAGCCCGTGCGGCTCGTCGTGTTGCAGGCGCCCTGCTTCATGCGCAAGGTGGCGACCGATGCGCTCGACCGGGCCGGCATTCCCTGGCGGATCGTGTACACGAGCCCGAGTCTGGCAGGCATCTGGGCCGCCGTCGCGGCCGGGCTCGGCGTCACGGTGCGCACGCCCCTCGGCCTGCCCGGCGATGTGTGCCTCCTGGACGGCACGGACGGCCTGCCGGCCCTTCCGGGCATCCGGCTCGCGCTGTTCAACGCGGCGGCGACGCCGTCGCCGGCCTGCGCGCGCATGGGCGCCCTCATCCGGGAACACGTCGTGGCCACGCCGGAGGAGAGACGCGCGGGCACCGTATAAAACGGCCCGGCCGGG